>CAYPFR010000001.1:0-686883 GCA_964410285.1 uncultured Caulobacterales bacterium
TGCCGCTATGAACATCCGTAATAGAGACGTCAGACAGGCTCACATTACCCGTATTCGTAAACACGTAAGTATAAGTAATCACATCCCCAACAGCCACATCCGTATCATCGGACGCCGTCTTGGTCAGCGTGCTATCCGGCGCAGGCGCAACCGCCTCAACCGAGACAGACTCGTCCGCCGTTACAGGCGTACCTGTCGGCGGCACCGCAGACATGGTCGCCGTATTGGTGATATCATCACCCGCATCCACATCCGCCTGCGTCACCGTATAATCCGCTGTAAAGGTCGCGCTGTCGCCAACCGCAAGGCTCGCCACTGACACAGGGCTAATCGCGCCCAAAGTCCCCGTCCCGCTATGCACGTCAGAGACCGTGACATCAGACAGGCTCACATTACCCGTATTGGTCACAACATAGGTATAGGTAATCACATCACCCACAGCCGCATCAACCGTGCTCGACGCCGTCTTGACCATATCCGCCGCAGGCATCGCCGCCTCCGGGATCACGCTCTCAGAGGCCGTAACAGGCGTAAACCCGCCAGGCGTCGTGGCGTCAGACGTCGCCGTATTCGTAATCGCGACTTCCCCATCTATATCCGCTTGCGTCACCGCATAATCCGCCGTGAAGGTCGCTGTTTCGCCAGGGGCAACTGTCGCAACAGTCGCCGGCGTAATCGCGCCCAATGTGCCTGTGCCGCTATGGGCGTCAGAGACAGACACATCGCTCATCGTCGTATTACCCGTATTCGTAAACACATAGGTATAAGTGATCACATCACCCACAGCCACATCCGTATCATCGGACGCCGTCTTGCTCAGCGTACTCGCAGGCGCAAAGACTTCAGGACTAATGCTCTCATCCGCCGTGGCCGGCACATATGTCCCGCCCGCAGGCGTGGCAGACGCCGTCGCTGTATTCGTAATCGCAGCCCCCGCATCAATGTCAGCCTGCGTCACCGTGTAATCTGCCGTGAAGCTGGCGCTATCGCCAACCGCCACAACGCTCACAAGACCAGGACTCACAGCGCCCAATGTCCCTGTGCCGCTATGAACATCCGTAATAGAGACGTCAGACAGGCTCACATTACCCGTATTCGTAAACACGTAAGTATAAGTAATCACATCCCCAACAGCCACATCCGTATCATCGGACGCCGTCTTGGTCAGCGTGCTATCCGGCGCAGGCGCTAAGACATCAACACTGGCTTGGAGCGTATCACCCGAACTATTCGTGTCGGGAATGTCAGATGTTGCCGCTGATGTGATATTTGTGATGGTGGTGCCTGCAGCTGACAAATCTACTATGCCCTCAAGCGTGAGCGTCGCCGTCGCGCCGCTTGCAAGGCTAGCTATCGTCCAATCTCCAGATATTTGACTATATGAGCCTACGGTGACAGCACCGTTATTAGCTGTCGCATTGAGGCCCGCGGGCAGAAGGTCTTGAAGGGTAACATTGGGCGCCGCATCTGGCCCATTATTTGTAATCGTAATATCAAACGACACAGTATCGCCTATATCAGGGGTCGTATCACCCGAGGCCAGCGTTTTAACAGTAACCAAATCAGCTGCTGGGACATATATAACGCCCACTGTTTCAGTGGCCGTCAAATCAGCTAAAGTCCCCTGCGCAGGGGTTGCTGTCATTGTGGCTGTATTTTCAATATCGACGGCCGCATCAACGTCGGCCTGCGTAACAACATATGTGGCGGTGAAATCCAAACTATCGCCTGGCGCAATTGACGCGCTTGCAGGCGAAATCGCCGATAATGCACCGCTACCACTATGAACATCCGAAACTGAAACATTATTCAGCGTTACAGTTCCTGTGTTTTCAACAGTATATGTATAGGTGACAGTATCACCGACATCGGCGTCTGCATTAGGAGAAGCGATTTTTGAGAAGAGTGCTTCTGGCTGCGGCGCTGTTAAGGAGATAGATTCGTCAGCTGTCGGGGCGGTAATCGGGCCACGCTTAGGCGTGGAATTAGCTGTCGCCGTATTCTCAATTGTTGGACCCGCATCAAGGTCCCCTTGGGTCACTGTATAGGTCGCTGTAAACACCTGCGTATCGCCTGGCGCCAAGTCATCTACACTGGCTGGAGACATAGCCGATAAAGTGCCTGCCCCCCCGTGGGCATCCGTGATATTGACGTTATCTAAAGTAATATTACCCGTGTTTTGAACAGTGTAAGTATACGTGATCACGTCGCCAAGCTCGACATTTGTGTCTTTGGACGCCACTTTCGTCAGTGTAATAGAGTTATTGGCGTCCGGACCTGGAATGGTCAACGTGCCCGATACATTGCCGAGAGTTCCTTCACTAGGTGTCGCCGTCACTTCGGCTGTATTTATGAAGACAATATCGTCATCGATATTCTGCTGGGTCACAACATGTTGTCCCGTACAGATCATCGACTCGCCTGGCGGGGTTCCACTAATATTGCCAGGTGACAATGTCGTTTGAGGACAAGAGACAGCCCCTGTAATAAAACTGTCGTTCACGACGACATTCGTCAATTGAACGGAGCCAATATTCGTGACTTCGAAGGAATAATTTATAATGTCGCCGACCGCTGTATACTCCGTAGCATCTGCGGTTTTAACAATTTCAATACCTGGCGCGACTTCCGGTGTTCCTGTGGCGTCAACACCATCTTGGAAAAACCATGCATTATCGCCGCGTGATGTATTTGAACCCGTATCATCATCACGAATATACGGGGTTGTGCCACCAACAGACAAAATATTTGACAAGACATTATTAGGAAGGTCGAACCAACCCGTACTGGTTTCGGATGTGCCTTGGTTACGGAAACAGTTTTCTGTACTAGCGATTTGCGTCGTACCCGTAAGGTTTGTCCGCTGAACATCATTAGGGCCTAGATCTGAAAGACTAGAAACAGGAAGTCCGTTTACCTCAAAAGCCACATCTTGATAGTCAAAGTTTCCTGGACACGCATCTGCATCGCGAACCGTCAAGCGCGCGTAACCTTCAGCAATTGAACCGCCAAAATATGCCGAGCACGATACAGAGCCGCAATTGAGAGTCTGCTCTGGGCCGAGCTGAAATACAGGGATACCTTGGAACGCCACAGGGACTCCGGTTCCCGCAAACCCTTGGAATTGCGTGGAAGGATTCACAAACTGATAATATAAATTTCCGTTCGCCCCAACAAGAACAAACATCGTTCCACCAACGGGCGGATATGTGTTTGGAATCGGCCCGTGACCATTAGGGACTGTCTCGGTAAAGGTTGTTGCCTGAGCTGGGAACGCCACAAATAGGGTCGCCAGTACAATAAAACTTATTGATAAAAGCTGAGATAACCAAAGTCGACACCCAGCAAATAAGCGGTTGCACGTAGCTTTAAGCATCAAGATCAAAAATTTATGCGTAGAGGTCAACATGGATATATCCACCTGTTGTAAATCGACGCGCCCTCTAACACTTGATGAAGCGATATGGTGAATAAAACTTTAAAATGCATAATATTAACAAAATGCAGAGTTTTAGGCTACTTTTGTTCATTTTCAGTTTAGAATAGTTAACTTGCAGGAAATGAACTGCTCTTAACTAGCTGATTTTTAATTAAAAATAATAGTATCTCAAAAAATTTGTTAACCTTATAAGATTTGGCGGCTTGAAAAGCTCAAATTTTATTTAAAAGTTACACTTTTAAAGTGAGTTACACTTTGAGAGCCATTCACACTCTTTTTAAAAGTCCATGCCGTTGAAATGATTAGGAAAGACGATAGAAACAGTCTCTTGGCAAAACTAAGCGTCCATATACCTAGCTAAAATATACGGTTTACCTATTAGTTACCTTTTGAGTGTAGCTTTCAGACAGGGCGTATTGCAAAGTAACCGTAAGGGTAATTCAATGCGCCGAAAAACGCCCCAAATCGCTCCCGATATATTCTATGATTTAGACTTCTGCCCTATTCGATCAGTCTTATCGAGGCTGTCCAGTAAATGGAGCCTACTCATTCTCACCCATCTTCATTTTGGGACACATAGGTTTTCAGAAGTTTTAGCGGCGATTCCCGATATATCTCAGCGCATGCTCACTCAGTCTTTGCGATCTCTTGAGCGGGACGGAATGGTCACGCGAAAGGTCACGCCATCCGTGCCTCCGCGCGTGGATTACAGCATTACCAAGCTGGGCAATGCCTATTTGGAGGCCCTTGAGAACTTGCTGCATTGGAGCCTGCAAAACAGGACAGAAATTGAAGCTAATCAAACCCACTATGATCAGGCGAAAAAGATAATCTAAACTAGCCATGGGTAAACTTTTTTGATTATTATAGCGTCGAAGATATTGTTTAGATTATTTCCAGTCCGCATAAGCAATTCACGGATAAACTGTGAGGTATGTCAGTCGCCTAAAGTTCAGTATTTGCAACAAGGGGATGATTAAAGCGGTTTATGAACTGCATGAGCTAGGTCACAATCTGAAGCTTCAAATATTAAATGTGTCAGTAACGTCTCTCGTCTTCAGTGTGGTGCACAGCTTCCAACTGATGATATAGCGCGAGAAGTCATCCAGCACGGTCGACAGGCACATCCAACCCGAACCGATTATCTTGAAGTACGTGAAGTCAGTCTGCCAGAGCTGGTTTATCGCCGTGGTTTTATCAAGGGACGCGCTAGCCGCTTTCATCCCGATAAACACAGGGCTGGAGATCAGATCATGGGCCTTTAACAAGCTGTAGACAGAACTTTCAGACACAAAATAGCCTTTGGTATCTGTAAACCGTACGGCCAGCTCACGCGGCGAGTTCTTACTCGCAAGCCCGCGCAACAGGTCCAACCCTTGCGTAATCTCGGCATCTCGGCCAAAGAAGATAGCCGCACCCTTGGTCTCCAGCGGCTCAAGACCCCTAAGATTTTGGTTACTTCCAGATAGAAGACCGAAAATGCGCCGTTGTCTGGATTCCACCGGACTCTGTAGACGCGCAGAGCGGCGGAATGGAATATATTGCGGGTCACATCTCTGGAGTAAAAAATACGCACCTAATATTTTATTTGCCCAGTCAATCCATCCATTTTCGCCCTTTGAAAAACTTGAAGATATCGAAGCCAATCGTGAGTGTTACGATATCGTATCTTTCGATGTTGAGCCAGGTGACGTGCTGATACACGATGTCATGACCATTCATGGATCAAGAGGAAATATCAGTAAGGACCGCATGAGACGAGCAATGTCCTTCCGCTATTGCGGTGACGATATCACATATTTGGATCGCCCGGGCGCTCTGGAACAGCCATATCTCGAAATCAGACTCAACGATGGAGACCCGTTATATTGGTCAGAGGACTATCCTCTGGTCTGGACAGAAACCGAAGCTGCAAATAATTTTTCATCATATCGCGACAAAAAACTAAGTAGCAGAATGGTAAACAAAAATTCTAATTTCTGGTAAACATTTGACAAATGAAAATCTTCTATGCTATTGAAATACAAGTATAATATACTTGTATTTCGCCGCATCCCCGGTGCGCCAGTAATTCACTGTAAAAACTTCTAAAAGCCTGTGCTTTACTGCAATAGTCTGTGTTGGTATCCCTGCTTACCTCACTCTTGGGCTACATTTTGTGCTACAAAATGAGCTACTATGGCGCACTGTTGGGATTCGAACCTTAACATCTTATGTAAACCACTCAGTAAATATATCACCATAGTAACTTAGCCCAGTGACTTACTTTAGTTTGCGGGTTCAATGGGTCGCCGCAACACAAAAAGCATTAAGATTACAATGAGTTGTGATGATAACGGACATCCCTACTCTAACCTTTCCCTTGTGAAAGAGAAAAAACTTCAATTTAGGTATTATACTGACGACCTGCAAAAAGAAGCTAAAGAATATGCAGAGGCTAGCAAGCCAATCTAATAAAAATTTCAATGTCCACCCTCCAGCGAGGGACTTAGGTAACTAGCTCTTGGGTAGACTCATCCATTTCCTGCATTTGCTAAATAAGTCCGCGCTTCTCCCCCAAAAGTAGACATTAGAAAGCCTGAGGTAAATAATTCTATTTCTTATTTCCGATAAACTACAACGAACCTCTAGCTCAAAATTCAATGGCTATTATTCTCTACTCGCAACCGTGGCGCCAACATGAATGTGAGCAGCACCAGTCCCGCTAGGACCACGAACGACAAGCGCATTCCTGTGATTTGCGCCACGAATCCAATAATAGGCGGGCCTAGCAACATTCCGCCATAGCCAAGCGTCGCTACGCTTGCAATAGCGTGCCCAGGGGCAACATTTGGATCGCGTGCTGCTCGCGAAAATACAAGAGGCATAACGACGGCATAGCCGACGCCCATTAAGGCGAAGCCGAATAGAACGAGAATAAGCGATTTTCCTGAAATTGCCATTACTAGCCCGAAGAAAGCTACCGATGCGCTAATTCGGGTCGTTGCTATAGGACCGAGTCGTTCAACCATCACCCCGCCAAAAAGCCGCATTAGAACCATCATTATGCTAAAGATTGCGTAACCAAGTGCGGCCTGTGCTTCATTTGCATGCGCGACTAAGGTTAGAAATAAGGCGCTCCAATCAGCCATCGCTCCCTCGCCCATCGATACCGTAAAAGCGATCAATCCAACGAAGAGCAATGAGCCAGAAGGTAGGACAATAAATGGTTTTCTTTCGAACGGAGTTTGAGCGGTTACTATTAGATCTTGAGCTGGAATCATGACAATTAACGCCAATGCGCCTCCGATGATGCTAACGAGGAGAAAGTGCGATATGGGTTCCAAACCAAAATTCACAGCGAAGTAACCGCTTGCGGCCCCTATACCGGCCCCGAGACTGAACATTGCATGGAAGATAGACATGCTGCTTCGTTTAACTTTTGCTTCTACCCGCGCGCCCCATCCATTCATCGCGACGTCTATTGCTCCATGGAGCACACCGAATACAAACAAAAGAAGCCCAAGCACAAGCGGCGTCTGCGCGAATGCAAGCGCTAGCAACGCAGGTGTATAAACCCATGCGCACCTAACCGTAAGGCGATCGGCACCCCACCGTTCAGATAAAAAACCTGCCACCGGAAACGAAACAATCGCTCCCCCAGCTAAAGCTAAAAGCAGTACGCCAAGGGCCCCCGGATCAAGGTCGAAGCGGTGCTTGAAGGCCGGAATTCGAGCAGCCCAAGCGCCAAATAACAGACCGTTTAGCGCAAAGGCAAAGACGACGGCTCGCCACTGATTATATAACCACAACGATTTGCGTTTGGCTTGATCTAAGGGATGTTTGGTCGTCTTAAGCATAGAAAACCTCGATACTTGCCTCTGAGAATAGGGATAATACGAGAGGTGTTTCTAAATTAAGACGTTCTTGAAGAGCAGTTTGTCGGGTTTGTGGGTTATTAACATCAAGCATTGCAATATAATGCGATATGCACACCATAACAACATTGCTAACAATTGGGGCGTGTGCAGACCGTGTCGCCATATAATCGCTCCATCCTTAACTCATAATGTTAAAGTGCTGCAACGACCCACTAAGCCCGCAGGGTAAATCTGACATAATTATCAGTTTTTCACACTTTTAAAAAATTGATTGGATTTTTCGTTAAATTACTCGTTTACTACTCCAAGTAAAAGATATACCCCGCCTCTATAAATCATAAGGACTAGAGCTGACTCTGGCCAAAAAAAGCCACCGCCCTCAAAAGAGAAACGGTGGAAGTTGCCAGTGGAGGGAGTCCACTGAATTCAATTACGCAAGAGCGTATGATACGCTGTGACCTAAATACGAATAAAGCTATTCGCCGTTAGACGTCTAAAAATCATCTGACTCACAATATGAAAGCCTCAGGGAACGGAAACCCCCCATATAAAAACGTATTTTTTTTGAATTTTATCAATATGTTGCATTTATGTAACACAAACTGAAATTCGAAGTGAAAACGAGCCCACTTATAATCCCCACTAAAATGGGTGTGTTATCCTAAAAATAAAAGCTATTATATGCGATCTAATGATAAATTATTATTAGATAACAGTCCCCTAGTGAGACAATTGATATATTTTGACGGGCAAGGAATTCTCGCCCAAATCTCCAGGCTCGTTTGTAAAATATTTAAAAATTTTACAATTCTACCAAGACCGCTTCCCGCATCAAATTTTTCACAACCTTAAGCGCATTCAAACATCCCTGCTTACTAACGTATCCTTGGGGAGATTCTGTTCGAATTTGAGCCTTAGATATTAAACGCCACCGCCATTTATCATTCTCATCTTTGTAAACTTCAAAGCGTTTTGGGGGCAGCATTACTGTTGCTTGTGTCATGATGAATATTCCTGTTTAGATTAAGTGTTAAGTAAAAATGCTATCTTCGGCGGTAGAGCGTTACGCGGCAGCAGCTGAAACCAACCGCATTCATGGGCTTGAACTTAAAACAACCGCTCGTTTGGACGATTCAGAGCTATTAGAAAGCAACGTCTGATGATATCCGCACGGATGCCACCGAGAAGAAAGCTGTTCTTGGGCACGTTGAACAACCCAAATTATCTCTCTCTGACGCCTATGATCGCGTCCCTATTTATCATTGCGAAGTATTGAAAAGCGCGCCCGCGCCGGAGGGTCGATAACCGAACTGTAAAAGAAGCTGTCTGAAACCGAACACACGGTGAAATGCGGTGACATCACATCGTGAATTTCCTGCTCGGTAAAATGGAATGGCATTTGAACGGCGGAGTCTCCCACCCTTTCATACGTCACGTAACGTTCTTCGTCGCTACTCATGACCTTCAGCAGCAAAACACCGTTTGGGCGCAAAATCCGTTTTATATTCAAAATAAACTCACGGTGCTGAAAACAGCAAATCGAATGATAACAGCCCCGGTCGAAAATCAGATCAAAGCTGTTTGATTCAAGTTTTGACGCGGTGATGTCATCAAGTATGAAACGTATCGATAGGTCCGGGTATGGCTCCAAGGCCTTCACGGCTTTCAGTAACGCCGATCGGGCAACATCAGTTCCAACAACCCGATGACCAAGTTTTGCAATCTCAATGGCCTGCGAACCGCTGCAAGTCCCCAAATCCAAAATATCCATGATATCGGTGCCAGCCCCGATCACATAGGCTTCAATCTCCGGATCGAGCGTGTCGTGATACCATGGCCATTTATTCTCGGCATTGACCTCATACATGACCTTGTTTTTGGCTTCCCACTTTTTCAGGTTCCAGATTTTGAACTGCTCTTTAGCGTCGATCATCCTTGCCACCGCTATGACGCCGATGCCTGCATTTTGCCTCCTGCATACATATCCGCGGGACAATATTGCTCCACAAACTCCGTGTGCCCGGGCATAGTTTCGAGGTCGCGTGCAACTTTCTCACGCATAACCTTCAACTGCTGTTCCAATCGTTCCGCCCCAAGGATACCGCCAGCAAGATGGTAATGCTTGGGGAAAAGGCCTTGTCCGATCATTACCTGAAGCCACGAGTCTACGCGAAACAAATTGACACCATCAGGCCAGATATATCCGTTACGTTTGAACACATCCATTCGGTGGCGCAGATCTTCGGGTATATCCATATCACGATAAAAACGCCAAAAATCCGTGTCGCCCCGCTCCGTTAGATTGTAGTGGAGAATGAGGAAATTGCGAACCTCCTCCATTTCGAATTTCGATTCCGCATTATACCTTGATGCTAGTTCTGCCATATCCTCTGAGGTTGGAAATAACCGCATCAACCGGGTAACTGCCGTCGTGATTAAATGAATACTGGTCGATTCCAAAGGTTCAAGAAATCCGCTGGCCAAGCCTATGGCAACACAATTATTTTTCCATGCCTCGCGGCGGCGGCCAGTCCTGAACTTTAACAGATAAGGCTCCTGCGCTTGCGGACCTGCGAGATTATTGACCAGAACCGAGCGCGCTTCATCATCAGAACAGAACTGGCTGCTGTAAACAATGCCTTCGCCCGTACGCTGCTGCACGGGAATCTGCCACTGCCAACCGATCGGATGAGCTCTCGCCCGCGTAAAAGGTGGGCCGGCACCGGCCGTCTTAGACTGGGTTGCCCAAGCACGGTCCGCAGCCAGCCAGTGACCCCAATCTTCAAATTCCACACCCAACCCCTTGCCGAGCAGAACCGAGCTAAATCCCGTACAGTCAACAAAGAAGTCGCCTTCAACTACCTCGCCGCTGTCCATTTTGAGCTCGGTGATATTTCCTGACTCTGGGCAAAGTACCACATCGGTTATCAGTCCTTCCTGACGTTTCACACCAAGGTCTTCGGCTTTCGCACGTAAATATTGGGCGTAAGAGGTAGCATTAATATGATAGGCGGCATTTACCTCTGTATCGCGTGCTTTGAGCGCACACTTGCCCATCGCGGCGGCCTTCCATTCCAGACAGTAATCCGAAAGTTCTCCGCCGAGCCCATGCGCGTGTGCTTCTAGCCAGAAGGCGTGAAATTCGGTCATCCATGTCGTTTGTCCGACACGTCCGAATGAGTGGATATAACTGTCGCCAATATTTGCCCAGTTTTCAAACTGGATGCCGAGCTTAAAAGTACCCTGCGTGGCCGACATAAATTCCTGTTCATCGATCTCAAGCAGTGCATGGAAGCTGCGCATGGTTGGGACAGTTGCTTCGCCAACACCGACGGTTCCGATCTTCTCTGATTCAACTAATTTGATGTCCAGAAGCGGCCCAAGCCGTTTCGCCAGAGCATAGGCGGTAACCCATCCGGTAGTGCCCCCTCCAGCGATAACGACTTTTGGTTTTTTATCTTCCATGCCGTAATTCCCCTTATCGCTTTAGGCTTTGATGAACGGCAGCGCGAATGCGGCGGGCATTCGCAAGGTCCATTTCGGCGAGTGCGCCTTGTACTTTTTCCGGAAGGTGCCGACGCGGAATATCGACATCTCCGAATATATAATAGTCAAACAATTCGCGCCACGCCCGCTTGTCCGCTTCCGAGCGATCCCGGATATTGAGCATGGCATGCATGAGTACATCCATCGGATTACCCATATAGCTGGGTGCCGGTGTCCACCAGTAATTGACCATGACATTAAAGTGGTCGAAGGCCTCGACCTCGTGCCACCACATGCTGGGATAATAAAGCACATCTCCGGGCTCGAGATCAGCGATCACAGCTTCCTGTAAGGCCTCACGAATATTTGGAAACCGATCAAAATCTGGTTCTTTCAGATCTGCCAGGGTTACGACCTGACCGCCCGGAGTCGGAAACAAGGGACCCGGGTAAAGATTAGGCGTCTGCGTCGGGGGAAATAAAGTAAAGCGGCGTTTCCCATATACACAGCAGGCGATATTTTTGGGCATGTCATAATGGGCGCTGGCACGGGATTGATTGCCAATCCAGATTTTTGACGTGCGGGGATAGCTTTCAAATTCCGAGTGATTAAAGTTCAACGTATTGGCTTTATCCAATCCTGCAAATGTTTGATCAAAAGTAATCGAATTCATGTAGTAATAAAAAGGATGATCCTTTTCCGGCAGTGCATTAATTTCATGCAAAACCTCTGAAAGGTCGCGTCGGACGGCGTTAAAATTAAATCCTGAAACCGTTTCGTTATAGGTATACCGGCCCCGCATTTCGGGCTCACCCTCATAGACAAGTACTGGCTTGCCATCATAGTTCTTAATCAACATATTAATGAGGGTCTGCGCGGATTTCTGCCCTGCCAAGACCATCGGCCACTGGGATGCAAGTCCCTTTAATATCACAGGTTCATTTCCAGCAAAAAGCGCGTCAAAAGGCACCGCATCCATTGAAACATTTGAAAGTACGCGAACTGTTTTCGGCATAATCGCTCCTAAACTGTTCCGTTACGTTTGTTCTTGATATCAATCAGCTTTTGAAAATTATCCAGCGATGACATTAGATAAAAAATTGGTCCCAGAGCTCCGGTAGCATGTAAATCATGGAGCGCTTCGGGGGCAAGTGCCGCGAATTTTTGTTGGTTGATTGTGTAATAATCAGAGAAAGTATATTCGACCTCTGAACTGAGTCGAATACTGATTTTAACCTGCTCAAGCAGTTCTAGATTAGTAATTTTATTGTAAAAGTTTGGATCAAAATTTAGCCCAATATCAACGAGTTGCAGAACCCGTTTTATTTTTTCCAAATAAGGCGTTTCACCACCCAATTCTGAAAAAATTGCTTTTCCGCCTTCCCCGACCCTAGCATTTTTTTCATCAATCATTATCCGAACATCGCTGCTCTTACCACCATCGGGATCTTTAACATAACCTAAAGAAAAAGGCCCTCGCGCAAAAACGGCAGGCATATAATTACTTAGCCAGGCTGTGCCATCAATGAAAAGGTTTTCATCCTTTTCCAACCCCAGAATAGCGTGGGCTTCCAACTGCCCAGAAGCAGTATTTTTACTAATTAAAATTGGAAATTCTTTTTGTGCGGCACCAAACTCTGAAGACAATAGTACAGCGCGATTTACATGGTCTCCAAACTCTTTTCGCGCTTCGACATTTACCATGACGTCCTGATGACGCTCAATTGACAAGTCTACAGCTTCCATAAAGATAGTTTCCACGTTTTGAAAAAATAATATTTGCAGAAAATTCTGCAAACAACAACCCCGCCGCACGAGGCGACGGGGGTATCATCTATTCTACATTAGAATGTATAACGACCTGAAAGAACGTAACGCGAGTCACCTTCAGTATTCAGCCATAACATGTTTTCAGTACGGCCAAATATTTTCTGACTTTCTTCAGTCACATTAATACCATCCAAACTGACCGATAAGCGGTCATTGACGTTATAGGTGATATTGAAGTCGACCTGCTGATAGTCATCAACAAACGCTGGCTGTCCTTGACCGCCAAAGGCTGTATCCGTCAGGAAGGACTCACGGAAGTTATATGCGAGCCGTGCTGAGATTGGACCTTTTTCGTAAATACCGACGAGGTTGGCAGAATCTGACAGACCTTCGAGAGCAAATTGCGAAACTGAAGGATCCGCAGCGACATCATAAGCAATATCGCCGTTCACGAGCGTCGCATTAGCTTGGAAACCAAACCCGCTGTCTCCGAAGAAATGCTGCCATGCCATCTCGATACCGTCGACCAATGCCGTTTCATTATTGACCGGCTGAGACGTATCAAAATTGAAGAATGGATCAGTGCTCGAGGCATTAATATTGTACAGGGCGATAATGTCCAAAGCCTGCTGCGCGCCGCCTGGCTGTGATGGATCAATATAATCCGCCGCGCCATTCGGGAAGTCTGCAGGGTTATTCAGAATGGCCGCCATCGTGTAAATGTTTTGCTCATTCGCTGTAAAGCCGAGATTGCCCAATTCGGCAATCGCATTGCCAGACAGTGTTCCTGCAGCGCCAGACGTCGGATCTCTGAGATCAAACAATGGCTGAGAAACGACCTCCGTACCCACGAAGTTGTTGACGGATTTCCGGAAGTATCCACCTGAGATGTAACTAGACTCTCCGTAATACCATTCCGCAGAAACGTCAAAGTTTGTCGATTCAAGCGGATCCAGCCTCGCCGAACCTCTGGAAGCGTTCGAAATTCCGCCAAGCGCGGTCAACGTATTCGGACCCGAAACACTGGTATTGACAAACATGTCACCATATTCTGGGCGCGCGATTGTTTGGCTCATAGAAACACGTAATTTTAGATCCTCTGTAGCATCAACGGCAAAGTCGATACTTGGGAGTATATTACTGTAGCTATGATCTTCAACAATCTCTTGAGGCTGATCGCTGAAATTAACTCGGAAGTCATTGTCAGATGTCCAAGTTATGCCCGTCGGAACCGACTGAAGCGTACTCGAGGTGACGCTCGTGTCTTCATAACGAAGACCAACCAATGTCTGAGTATTAAATCCGGCGATTTCACCATCAAAATTTGCTGACAAATAAATAGATGCAATGTCTTCTTTAATAAGACGGTCATTCGACCCATTAGCCGAACGGTTATTGAAGTCAAAAACTGACCCGTCAGCGCGTGTGTAAGGCGAGAGAGAGCGAACAAACTCATATGGATCACTTTGGAAGGCCGGGCTACCAAGACTCACCACAGGATAATCTGAAGGGACACCTGGAACACCAGACACGTCGAAATCGCGGAATTCTGAAGCCACATCAACAGTTCTCAAGAAACTCGTATCTGGAATATCTCTAAAGCCAACACCCCATCCGCCAAGAAAATCTAGCGTCTGAGCATTAGATTGACGCATTTCTGAAGCAGAGTAGCCAACTCCAAAATCAACATCGATACCTTCGGCAGCATTCCAACTACCACCGAGACGGAATTGATTCAGGTCGTGCTTTTGATTAGAACGATCGGTGATAAATGTTTGCGTGGCGAGATCACCAACATCTAGTTGACCATTGCCGTTACCACCTGCAGGGCCGGCATTCTCTACAATACCGATGGATGCGCGAGGCACCTCACCCGTGTAATCGGCAGATTGGAAACCAGCGCCAGCAGCCGCGACGTTAAAACGAACACTGCTTAGACCTTCTGGCCCATTGCCGCCTGACTTGGCACGCGCAATAGAGGCATCTGCTTCAATTGACCATCTGTCATTTAACTCGTGGTCAATATTCAATCCAAACGCAAGCGTTTCATCCTCAACCGCAGCGTCGTAAGACGCATAGAAAATGTCTTTACCACGACCATCCGGAGCCGCAATCAATTCGGTTAGCCGCCGAGGCGTAGCAACGACATCACTGCCGTCAAATTCAATGCTAGTAAACTGGCGAGAATACCATATTCCAGGCGCGATATTTGTCTGGCTGAGCTCATTTGATGTGTACAAAGCGTCAGCCGTAACAAGGGTCCGCTCAGAAGGAGCCCACTGCATGGTGACCATACCATTTGTACGTTGCCGGTCAATATCAGCAGAGTTATAGGTAATATTGAACGGAAGCGCCATCAAGGCCCCATTTGCCGGAGCATTGGTAACGGTCGCATTCTGTAGGAAGCTCAATGACGGGTCATAATTAAAAAAGGAATAGCCCGCGACTTCAGATGACCGCGATGTAGAGTTACGTTCCTGGAAAGACGCAAAACCGGAAACACCAAAGTTTCCTTCATCATTAGTCCAACTGGCCAGGCCACTAAATTCAGGTGAAATCTGATCCTCACCATTGTTTTCGTAAACGCCCTTTGCACCAAGAACGACCCGATTGGGGCTAGAAAGTGGCTTAATCGTCTCAATATTGATTGTCGCACCAATACCACCGCTGACTACATCGCCGCGACCGGTTTTATATACCTGAATACCAGAAACGCCTTCCGAGGCCAAATTAGAGAAATCAAAAGACCGCGAATTTCCTTGCGCACCAATAGCGCGATCGGTTCCGTTAACAGCACCAACGTTAGCCGTCGGCATTTGACGCCCATTTAACGTGACCTGATTGAATTGGCCGCCGAAACCGCGAACCGTAACCTGAGCACCTTCACCGTTTTCTCGATCAATTGAAACACCTGTAATACGCTGCAGTGATTCTGCTAGGTTAGTGTCCGGAAATTTACCGATATCTTCTGCGGAAATCGCATCAACAACACCACTATTTTGGCGCTTAACATCCATGGCGTTCTTCAAACTGCTCCGAACACCGGTCGCAATGACCTCGTCTTCTGGTGCAATCTGCGCATAGGCTGGACTGCCAAGCGTCGCCAACAATGCGGCTGTCCCCGTTAATAGTTTTAGTTTAGTTTTCATTTCTTGTGACTCCTCGGTCTCAATTTTTTTGCTCGACCTTTCTGACAACGATAACACCGTAATTGGCGATCGTGGCCTGAAGCCCATATCTGGAAAATAGCTCTTCCAGAGCTGAACCAATCGAGTATTCCCCTGAAGAGCACTCGCCTGAACACCCTCCACAACTGCTTTCGAAAAAATCAGAAATCGACCCGTAATGTCCGAGGGTTTATTTAAAGCTGATGACGCACTAGACTTGCCAATCTAAAACCGAAAAATGGCTTCATTATCGACAGAATTCTGCTGTGCTCACACAACCTCCTCAAACATTACGGCTTTTCCAACAGCAGGTAGCGCCGTTGATTTCCGCTTTTTTATCCGAATTAGACGACTTACAATCATCCAACTCATAAAATAAAAGTCTCGGGGCACGGAAATCCCCCACATAAAAATTTAGATTATTTTTATTATTTCATTATGTTGCATTTAAGTCACACTAACTGAAATTTGTGGGCCACGATGTCCCGCCAATATAAGACTATTCGAATCCATCTACGTATGACCCCGCCTGAAATACCCTACAGAAAATTACATAGAGAGCGATAAAGACAGCCGGATTGAACGCTTATATCGATTAAGGTTCAATACATGCCTAGTCTTCAGTTAGTTTGGGCCGTATCGGGTGATAACCTGATGAAACTATTTGCCGTTAAGCGACCGCTCAACGGGTCTTCACTCAAATCAGTTTCAGCGTCTATATCACCAGCATGGAGCATATTGCTCTTGTAGAAAATTATACGATTAAATTTGCAATCAACTTTTTTAACTCTTTTAAAAAGCTCGGTATCGCCCATTATATAACCCGACTTGGGCAAACCTGTCGTAATGGCTTCTCGACTTAACCATTTGAAATAGGCTTTAGAGCGTTCTGGAGAAATGGACTCAAAACCAGATGTGCGGTGTTGATAGAATGAAGTGCCCTGAAACGGGGAGTCACACAAATAGTGCACAGCGGCTATTTGATTTACATCAGATGTATCAAAGTGAGGGATGGATTGGATAGGCACTAACTCCGCTGGCGTTTTAGTAGCTATACAAAACTTACTTTCCACGACTTTGGGAGACGCTTCATGAGGGGCATTAAGTAATGCGGCTATATTACCGCTAAAATAATTTTCCAATAACTGACTATAGACTTGCGGAACATCCACTCTTTGACCTGGGTAATAGTTATCGCCCTCATCGATAAATTTTCCGGCATTTTTAGCCAAGTTAATGAGTCTTTCTGGCGTTGATAAAAAATCATCAACGAGAATAATGGTATTGCCTTCTTGGCCAATGCTCACTGTAGAAATTTTGCACGCTGGATTCACGCCAATTGTCTCAGGCAAGCTTTCATGTTTCAGAGTCGATCCCATAATTATGAAGTCTCTGAGAACCAAGCTTTGGCCTCTTCATTGCGTATATTACGTTGGTTTACCATCCAATGAATATGGCCCAAGGATTGTATCATGGAATAGATTGGGAAAAGTAGGCCGCCTTGCCGTAGATTAGAAAATTGTTCCAAGGGTAGAGCGTTTAATTTGCTCTCATCAATCGTGTATATACCTTCAACCTTAATCGCTTCGCCATTTTCAAACTTTATATCCAAAGACATTTTCTGGATAAGGTTCAATTCATTAACGGTATCTATAAATTGCCGTGTAGTCTGCTCACCATGATAAAGGCTCGCCAACATAGACTGCATATCTTTTAAATATTTTTCAGGTTCACCCTCCTCACTAAACAATGGTTTTCCTTCATCTGAGATGCAGGGGCTATCGAGATCCAAACATATGACGGGTTGTGCCTCTCCGGCGGTATTATCTGAGCCTAAAAAGAAGGGTTGGCGTAAAATATTGAGAGGAATATATAAGCTATCCCACTTACCTGTGCGGTAGAAAAGATTTTCGCCAGTTTCAAAACCACAAAGTGCAATCACAGAAAACTGGCCCGTTTCAGCATTTTTTGTAAAGACGATAGGAAACCGCGTTGCCGTCTTTAAAAACTCAGCCATGACAATGGGAACCATATTCGTATCGGCCCCCAAGGCTTCGACTTTAAGGGGGTCTATAAGAATATGCCTGTGAGCAGTCCTATCTATGGCTGTCATTCTTGGCACTTTAGACTCTCTGCATTCCGTATTTTTGAATCTTTTCGATAAGATCCCTATTCGTCGGAAGGTCGGATAATATTTTTTGTTTTAATGCATCTACTTTTGAGAATGTTGTTCTTGCGAGCGTCTCTGCATCATCCTTGCAATTGTTAAAGGCAGGCTTTGTCAAAAACCCCATACCATAGAGAACATATTGATAACTTGCTGCGGGGAAGACTTCATTATTACTATCAAAATCAGAGTCATTAGGTGTGCGGTACTTCCATAACTCCATCTGATCCTGAAGGCTTTGCGGAATAGATTCAGAGCGGCAATTATCAATCCAGAAATCACTATCCGTACGTTTGGTCAAAATATAATGGAGTTTAAGAAAATCAATTATTCTATCCCAGCGATATTGAAATACTGTATTGAACCTGCGGGCAGTAATATCCATAACGGCCCGAGACGCTGGTAATTGCGCGGCAATAAACTGAGCTGAAAGTTCAACGAGAACTAGAGCTGACGCTTCAAGGGGTTCTAAAAATCCAGCAGAGAGACCAACAGCAACACAGTTATTCACCCAGAATTTTTCGTGGTGTCCTGAGGTTATTGGAATCTTGCGAACATCAAGCCCAGAGAAGCTTTCCCCAATGTATTTTTCATACTCAGCCACGGCTAAACCTTCAGTCGTATATTGGCTTGAGTAAACATATCCAACACCGCGCCGTGTCGGTAAGCCAATGTCCCATATCCAGCCAGCTTTTTGTGCTGTTGAAATTGTATGAGAAGCAATGGGTGCATTTTGTTCCTCATAAGGAACATGGGTGGCCAAGGCCGTATCGATGAAAAGCACATCACTTTTATCTATAAATGGCACGCCATAATGTTTGCCTAATAATAATGAAGAAAAGCCCGTACAATCTACAAATAAGTCCCCAGAAAGAGTATTGCCCGTCTTCGTTGATAGGCTCGCAATATCCCCGTTTTCATGGACATTTATGTCCGTCACATCATCCAAAATGTGATTAACTCTAAGTTTTTCAACGCAATGTTTTTGGAGCATTATTCCTAGCTTAGCTGAATCCACATGATAAGCATAATTAGCTATTGAACCATATTCGGCCGTCGTAATTTTTTTGGGAGCTAATCCAGCTTCGCAAATCGCCTCTTGGATACAGACAGCATCTGAAAAAGAAGTTTGCAGGTCACCTGCATGCATCGCATTATTCCAATATAAAGGTAAATCTACCTTTCCGAAATTTTGCGGCAACATAAGGGGGTGGTAATAATAATCGTCATCCGCGCCAGTTACCCATTTAGCAAATTTAGCGCCCTGCTTAAAACTTGCATCACATTCTCGAAAAAATTCTGTTTCGGTGATGCCTATTTTCAATAATGTCGTTCTGAGAGTCGGCCATGTACCTTCACCCACACCAATAGGCTTATGGGTCGGAGACTCAATCAGAGTGATTTTCAACTCTTCCGAATTCGAGTGGTTATATTGAGCCGCGATTAACCCAGCAGTTATCCAACCTGCGGAACCGCCCCCAACTATAACAATGTCTCTTATTGGTTTCATTCTTTTCGCAAAAGTTCAGGGCGGGCCATCAGCCCGTACTGTATCAGTGGTACACTAAAAGTTAAATCTTGTGCCGAAATTAATCCGACGTCCGCTATCTTCAGCATATAGGAAATGGTTATCAAAACGACCATATTTCAATAATTTTTCATTCCCTAGATTAAGACCCTCTACGTAAATATCAAAATTATCGGTAATTCTGTACCGAGCGCTAAGATCAATTTGATCAAAAGCTCTGACATTTGTTACGCCGTTACCGGCTGTCTGTGTCAAAGATTGAAGGAACTTATCACGCCAGTTATAGGCGACACGAACCTCGATAGGCCCTTTGTCATAATAAGCCACAGCATTCGCTGAATTACTTAAGCCTGTAAGCGCAAAAATCTGCGAAACATCACCAGGGTCAAGTTCAACAGACCCATCAACGAGGGTACCATTAAGCTGAACACCAAACCCTGAGTCGCCGAAGTTATGCTGAATAGCAGCTTCAATACCTGTTACGGATGCATCATCCCCATTAATAGGGCGTGCAACAGTAAAGTTGGCAACGGCATCGGCAGCGGATGGATCTGTTAACAATGATCCGTCAGCCGTTGTAATGGTTTCAGACGCTTGGCCCGTTACAATAAAGTCGCTGACTTCTTTATGGAACAAACCAACTGAGATATAGTTAGAATCCCCATAATAATATTCCGCTGAAAGGTCGATGTTATCTGACTTAAACGGCTTCAAGCTGGGGTTACCACCATTCGCTCGAAGGTCTCCACCTTGACGTGTCGTTGTGATATTTAGCACAGGTGACAGGCTTGTCAGAGTTGGCCGCGTGATTGTTTGCGATGCCGCTAAGCGGAAAACCAAATTATCATTCGCATCTAACTTCAAAGACATATTTGGCAGAAGTGTCGTATAGCTATTCTTAAAGGACACATCATTCGTTTGGCCTCTGGTCAAGGTCATTTCAGTTTGGTCAACAATCTGAAGGTCAATGATGTCTTCAGCTGTACCGTCAATCGTAACGCTTGTATCTTCAAGACGCGCACCGACGACAGCGCTGATTGGCATATTACCAATTTCACCAGCCCAATCACTTTCAATATAAGCAGAACGAATGCTTTCATTAACAACGAATGAGTTTCCGCGTTGCTCTGCATCAAGATTGATGCCGCCAAAGGCCTCTAGAGACGCAAATTGTGCTTCTCCGTCATGGCGCAACCAACTCGTAACCAAACGGTCGCTACCGCTAACGCCGCTAAGGAAGTCACTTCCTGCATCAAAAACAGTTTGCGCAATCGTAACGGGCGGAGAGTCTGGATAGCCACAGAATGCACAATGCAAACCTTGACCTTCATTGTCCCAACGCACGAGGTCTTTCTTTTCGTCAGAATATTGCAATCCGCCTTTTAAAGCAATAAGTCCAGTATCACTACCGCCATCCCATGCGAGATCACCCCGCAATTGCTTGACTTCATCCTCAACAGCCCAGCCGCGGCGCAACATAACGTGAGCGCGGCTATTTGCGACATCAAGATAATCACCTACACCTGTTGCTGTTGTTCCCGCCTGATATGCAACTCCGTCAATCTCTTGCTGACCGCTAAAGATATTAGCATTGGCTTCAGCAAAGTTTGAAACCCATGGCAGAATTGCATTGTCAGATTGGAACCGAACTCTGTTGGCGTAACCGATGAGAGATAACTGGTTTCCGCCGCCATTATTAGCTTCGCGTTCTGCTTTAGAAAAGCTCGCATCAAATGACCCTGTAAGATTATCTGAAAAGTTCTTTTTAAAATTCAAACCAAGTGAAATCGTTTCTGTAAGACGGTCAAATGTCTTAGAATGGAAGTCTGTTGCGAGACCAATCTCTTGGTACAAATCAATCACAGTACCGTTTGAATCAAGGGTTACATCCGTCACATTTGGAGCTGTAAACCAATGACCAAATGATGTCGCATCCGTTTCAATATCGAAATCAGAATAAAGAGCATCGACAGTCACTTCTAAATCATCATTTGGAGCAAACTGAAGAACCAAGTTACCATTTAAACGCTCACGCTCTTCAAATGTAACCTTATTATCAAGATTTCGTGGGCTGAAAATATTACCTGCAAAACCAGCTCCATTGTTGATTTCCGCTTGGGGAATACCAACATTTTCTAGCCAGCCATCAGATTGAACCTGGTTAAGACGCGTATCGCGCTTAGAATATGACAAAGCAGCCAATATCCCAAAACGTCCGTCATCACTTATATTGCTAACAACGCCTGAGATATTAGGTGAAATATCTTCTGCATTGCCATCATACGTCCCGCCGATAGAACCTGCGACTCGGAATCCCTGACTGTCTAATGGGCGTGCTGTTGCAATATTTACCGTAGAACCAATACCACCTGACTGGAGGACGGCTGTTGATGTCTTGTTGACCTGAATATTGGAAACCAATTCAGAGGCAATTGTATCAAATGCGAAAGCTCTAGAGAGGTCTTCCGAAGCGATTTGCCGTCCATTTACGAGAACGGTGTTAAATTGAGGACCAAAGCCGCGCACTGTAATAAATTGGCCCTCACCACCAGATCTGTCGATCGACACACCCGTGATACGCTGTAGAGATTCGGCCAAGTTTGTATCTGGTAGTTGGCCAATTTCTTTGGCTGCAATAGCATCAACAACACCAGATGAATTACGTTTTTGATTGCGCGCATCCTTAAGACTTTTCTTAATACCCGTTACGACGATTTCATCGTCAACAGTATTTGCAGTTTGCGCAAATGCAGGCGCTGAGACGGTCGCGAAGACCGAGGCCGCGCCGCTTAATAGCCTGTTTTTTTTATTCGTCTTCACATATGACTCTTCAGTCATATTTTTGACTTCGGCTTTGGTCACGACGATCACACCATAATCGGTAATCCTTGCGACCAAACCAGTACCCTCAAGCATTAGCTTGAGAGCCCCTTCGACCGAATACTTCCCCGAGAGTTTGTTAGTTTGAACACCCTCGACTAATTTATGGGAAAAAATGAGAGATCGTCCTGTGATGTCTGAAATTTTGGATAAAGCTTTAGCGCCCTCCACGACTCCAATATCAAACATATATTGACTATTACCAGAGTTTGACGTGAATTCTTGAGCCACAGCAATATTTGAACATACCAGAAAGATTCCAACTGTAATTGGAATCGACAATTTTCGCATTTTCCTCCCGCTTTTACGAGAAGTCAGGTCAATAGAGCCCACCCCTGTTAAACAGGAAGTCGAGGGAGCGAAAAAACCCGCGTGTCGTTCGTAATGTTTTTCTTGTAGAGTTATTTTTATCTCCGAACCGCTACATTTATGCCGCACACCCATTAACGTAAGAGATCATATTTACCTGTAGAAGCTACCAAATTGTGAAAGTATAAGAAAGAAGACTAATGGCTAATTTTGCTGAGACAAATAGACAGTATTACCTGACACCCGCTTTACATTTAGGCCAAATCCCAGCGCCATAGCATCTAGAAACGCATCCGTTTCACCAGCCTTAAATGTTCCGCCAATTTTCAAGTCTTGCATTTCTGGGTCCGCTATCACGATTTTCATATCTGTATAGCGCGTTACTTCATCGACAACGTGATCAAGAGAATTACCCTCAAAAATGAGCATGCCATTTTTCCAGGCATGCCTGTTTGTCACGTCCTGAAGCTCGACAGATTTAATATGTTTGCGAACACCATCGAAATTGGCCTCTTCACCCATCGCCAACCGGGCCAACACAATCATATCTTCAGAATCAGATGACTTCTGGCTGACCTCTGGGGGCGCCATAAGTTCAACAATACCTTCTTCAACAAGAACAGCAACCTCGCTATTCATCAACCTCACTGAAAAAATTGTGCCTACAGCCCTCACCGACCCTTGATCTGTTTGAACAATAAAGGGACGGTTGGTGTCCTTAGCAACATCAAAAAGGGCTTCCCCATAGACGAGGTTGATAGACCTTTCTGTGTTAGTGAAACTAACGTCAATCTTTGACTTAGTATTTAAGGTAATAATAGACCCATCCGGCAAGGTAACTTCTTTTTGCTCACCAAGGCTTGCAATATATTGCGCAGTGGGCTCTGCTGTAGGTAGAGACTCTGGTCCTTGTCCCGCAAATATAAAGAACCCAGCCATCACAGTCGCCGCCATTGACAATATCACTGGGGCTGAAAAAAAGGCTCTCTTGGGTTTTTGCTTTTGGGTATTTAGGGCGACGTCACTGTGGTCCAATAACGTTCCAATCTCTAGAAAGCCTGACGCCATTTTTTGGAACGAATGCTTATGTTGTGGACTACGACTAATCCACTCTTTCAAGTCCTCAATATCACCTTTGGAGATTGAGCCACTGTCAACTTGGACAACCCAAGCACTAGCTTCAGCTTCAATATCATCTTTGTCTGGTATGTTATATACGGGCGACATAAATTAATTTTCCCCCTTTTTTAAGTTAGGGCCTTCGACTTTAATGACATTCCCAGCATCATAGCCATCTTCATTCATATACTTAATACAAAGACGTAAACCTTTCGCTAAGTGTTTTTCGACTGTGCTTGTAGAAATTTCCATTCTCTTCGATATCTGTTTGTGCGACAGGCCTTCTAGCTGTCTTAATAGTAACGCCTTTCGGCATTGCGGCGGGAGACGGTTAGCGGCTCTGTAAAATGCCTCCAACCTACTCTTTTCATGTACCACCACATCTTGCGGGGGTCTACTATCTATAATGCCATCAATCTCAAAATCCTCTATAAGCATTTCCAAAGGACTGTGTTTTTTCATACCCGATTTAACAACCAAATTTCGCGCAATGCGATAAAGATAGGCTTTCGGATAGTCGAGAGGCTCAGATTTTTTTGCCGCAAAGGCTCGAACAAAAACCTCTTGCGTAAAATCATCTACATCTTCGGCTTTATATCGTGACCCTAACAGTCTGCGGACATATCGGCCTAAAGCAGGTTGATTAGATAAATAAGCATTACTCACAGTATCAGCTTGAGCAGCTGGTTGTTCAGCTGAAGTAACGGCCGCATCCTTTGCGGCACTCCTATTATCTGTTCTGTCCTTTGACATATGGCTTTCCCACTTTTTTTGAATAGCTATAGACGTCGTTCCACATTACCGCAATAGTTCACGCGCATCACATCTAGATGGGCGGCCAAAGCTATAAACATTTAGGGCTTCAACCATGAAAAATTCAAATTTCGACTGGAAAATTAAAAGGTTATTCGCTGTCCCCCTCGTTAAAATATAGCTTGAAAACACAAATCAATATCGAGACTTTTTATTGACAGAGATGGTTCGAAACCAGACCTCGCCTTTAGCACCTGCGAAATCAACTAATCTTCGCCACTTAGGCTCCGGCGAAAATATCTTAAATACACTGCCTGAATTGCATAGCTTAAGAGATGAAATCATTAACGCCGCAGAAGTTCACATATAAAGACCTTCTCAATCATAAAAAATCTGGGGAAATGGCACTCTCCGGGTCTTGGGGAAACTTATGCGACGTGGGTGGAATCCAAAAACGTCATAATCATGCCAATTGTCTGTTAAGTGGAACCGTTTACTTAAACACAGATAGAAATAATAAAATTCGATTCACAAGCCCGCGGACATATTTTTCAAATACATCAGAGCTACATGATCAGCCTGACTTCTCTCAGAATGCTTATGGTTTAGATTGTCACTTTCAAGATATAGAGCTGTCAGTCAGCAATGGAGATTGTTTGTTTTGGCCGTAATATTTATTACATAGATATGACAACAACCAAACTCGCGACAGACTGTCTCTTTCGTTTAATTTTATGCCTAAGACACTCAATTCTACATACCAAATTTATGGGTGATTTCCTCACTTACTAGTCAGTTACTGATCTGCATCTAAGGTCAGCTAAGCCCCATGGCGGAAATCAGCTTGGGAAAGACTTATGTCTGCTATGGATAAAACCTGACAACGGCCTTTGCGCGAGCTAAACTAAACTGTGCTACAAAAAACACTCAGACTGTGCTACTTTTATAATTGCCAAGCTTCTAACTAACTGATATCATTAACTTATTGGACTTCATTACTCGCATCCCCGGTGCGCCATTATTTTCTCTTGATTATTTGTGCTTACCTGTAATCTCCTTCAATTTCTCATCCCGAAATCCTGCGCTCTCGAGTGTTTGGCCGAATTTTGTGCTACAAATTGTGCTACTTTTGGTGCTCATTTAGCGATTTGGACAGACCCCATGATCATGTGACTGCGCAACTCTTCTATAGAGCTTAAGGTAAGGTCATGTTCAATCATGGAGTACACAATGACACATTCAATTCTAAAACCTGTTCAAGGTTTCGCTATCATCTTTGCAACATTAGCCCTGTGTACGCCCAGCACTGCGCAAGATGCTCGGAAAAGCGGT
Source organism: uncultured Caulobacterales bacterium (assembly GCA_964410285.1). GTDB lineage: Bacteria > Pseudomonadota > Alphaproteobacteria > Caulobacterales > Maricaulaceae > Fretibacter. Next base: position 25,811 of record CAYPFR010000001.1, read on the forward strand.
GTGCAAAAGGATAACTTGAAGAACAGCATCGTCTCGAAACAGATAACCCCGCCTTGTGTTAATCCTTTTGCGCCTTGTCCTGGCGAGCCTGTCGTTATTGATTTGCAAAAACTTGTGAATATGGATGCTCGCGATAAGGAGGCATATGTCCGCGATCGCATTCAAAAAAATTATGCAGACAAACCGATTATTGGTGCAGATACGGCTGCAGAAAAAATGGCCGTGAAAATACTGTCATCTATCCAGAAACTGCCAGAAGGTGCGGAGGGTGACTCAGTCGGGATACTGTCAATAAGTGACTGCTGCACAGTTGAATTTGGCATAAAAATAAAATTCGGCAAGCCGAAACCCAAGAAATAGCATTTAGAGCACCTTACAAGATCACATTCAAACCCACAGGGGTTTAGCCCTGCAAAACTCAGCTCACCATCAACTATTAAAGTGTATCAAAAACATCAAACACAAGCCAAGTAACTATGAAACATCGCATCCTTATCTCCACTGCACTTATATCTACTTTTGCAATGCAAGCCTCTGCTGGGAATATGCTCGTTGAGCGCGTTCGATATTGCACTTCTGCAGCAGCTCAGAATATATGTGCGAATAGTGCGTTAAATCCTAAATTTTCCGATTGGGAAAAATATGGTGTTGAGCGGCAGGAACAAAAAGAAACTTACATTTCTATTATCAACCAACCTGATCGAGAAAAAGTCAAACGTGTTGTGTTTATATCTGCAGGACAACAAATAAATAAGGGTTTCCCAAATGCGCTTACAGGGCAAACCAAAGCCTATAAAAAAAACTGCACGGATAGAACCCCTAGCTGTAGTCGATCTATTCATCCAAAGTCTCTTGTCGCTCGCCTCAGAGCAAGTGGGGAGTTCGATGATAATGAAACACTTTATATATCAGTACTAGATGCAAAGTTCGGGTATTTAAGAACCCCTGAACAATTACAAGCGCGGGAGGATGCCTATTGGGACTTTCTAACCTCAAAGTTTGATGCGAAGAATATTGAGCTTATGGTCTTAGCGGGCCAGAGCCGAGGCGGATGCTTAGCTTTTCGCCTCGGTCGACGTATGAGACACACGTCAAGATATGCAGATATTCCTTTGATTGTTCAAGGATACGATGCGGTCTGTAAGACAGACGCTGTTACGGACAGATATTTCGAACTCCCTCACGGTGGAAATGGTACGGTCAACAATCCTTACGATAGCTCTAAAAAATCCTTTCTCGTTGATATGGGGAAGGCCTTTCCACCCGAAATGCGTGAAACCCTTAAGCTCCTAAATATACACGCTGGCGGCAAAGTCGCGGGTTTCGATACGATTCGAGCCTTTACATGGAAAGCGCAGGATGTTGACCTAGGGTGGTGGAAACAAAAATGGGTCAATTACGAACATAATTATATGGGGGGCTATCTCTATGAGAATGACGGTAATACTGCCAAGGCTATTCAGGATATTGGGGATGTTGGTTATGGTTACATCTACGATTTTTCGAAATATGAACTTGGTCACCCTCGACCTACAAACTTCCGGGCCACGCCTCGTCACCCTGTGGATATTAACGGCGATAAAAAAAGTGATATTGTTCTCGCCTATCGCCATCCACAGCAGGGTCTGAAAATCCGGTCAAAGCTATCCAATGGCGATGGGACTTACACTGCGAAAGAATATGTCGCTGGCGACGGTATGGGTATCAGGGATTGGGGGCTTCATTCTGGTTACTTTAACCGAGATAACAATACAGATATTCTCGTGCCATATCAGCACCCGACGCAAGGTTTGAAATTGCGTCTTAAACTCTCAAATGGAGATGGGACATTTGCCGCTAAATCATTTGCCTCTGGAGATGGCGCAAGCGTGAATGAGTTTCCACTGTTCGTAGGGGATGTTGATGGAGATGGCTTGTCGGATGTTATTTTGCGGAATCAACACCCATCACAAGGTCTACAAATTAGAACTAAGTTTTCAAAGGGTGATGGCACTTTTAGGTCAACAAGTTTCATCGCTGGAGATGGCAACCTCGGGAAAACGCAAAGGTCCCATGTTGGCGATGTTAACGGTGATAAAAAAACAGACCTGATTTATCTATATCAGCGAAGCTCTGACAAAAAGTTGGAAATCCGAACGCGCCCATCCAACGGCGACGGAACTTACGGGTTTCATAAAACGCAGCCATTACAATATACAAATATGAAAAATATCCAGTCTTTTGTCGCAGATGTGAACCGAGATCGAAAATCTGATATAATCGTGCTGGAACGTGGCCGGAATGGTCTGGAAGCACATACTTTTTTCTTCAAAGCTAATGGTCAATATGATCGCATCATTGAAAAATTCCCGGATGGTCCAGACGTCGATGTTATGGAAACGATCATTGCCGATGTTAATGGTGATCGTCGTTCTGACATCGTGATGCGTGTTAGAGATAAAGACAAGGGTTTGATCTTGAAGATCAAGCAATCCAATGGAGATGGACGCTACACACCGAAAGAGGTTACATTAGGCGATGGTGCCATGGTTGACGACCTTCAAATTTTATCGGGACACTATGATACAGGTCGTTCTGCAGACCTCGCTCTACGTTACCGTCATCCGCAAAATGGTCTGATTATTCGAACCAAAACCAGTCGCTCAGATGGTAGTTTTGAAGAGTCAGAATTTAAGTCTGGCGATGGCGACGTCGTTGATGCAATCGATGCATTGAGTGGCCCCATTCACTGGGATGGCGGCGCAACTTTCTTCAATAGAACATTAAGTAATACAACAGCAGATGTCGCGAAACCACGCAAAATGCACGTAGGAAAAACGATGAAGCAGATTGGCGATTTCGCGAAACCTGAAAAGAATTAGGCTGTCTCGTCAATCATGGCCTAAGTTGTCGCAGCATGATTTTAATTATAGCTGTTGGTTCGAAAGATCGGGCTTCCTGTTACATGCAGACCCACATCATTGGTAGACCCATATCATTTGTATGTCAGCCAATGGCGATGATCTGCTACCACTAGAACCCCACCCTACCCCATCATCATGTGATACAAACCCCTCTTGCAGTCTATTAGTTGGATTTCAACGGGGTTTGGGACTCCGCTTTTACGTGACCCGAGACGAGTCACGGATTTCAAGGAGATACATATGTTTACGTCAACACTTTCGCACCAATCATTTTTTCATCATGTGAAGCAGGCAGCTCTATGCTCCGTGGCATCTATCGCGCTTTTTGCACCTGCAAGCGTATGGGCGCAGAGCAATGATGTAAATGGGTATGACGGTCAGACGACGCCGGGATGCACGCAGCCCGCAATTACCTCCGCCGTTGTGACCAACAACTCTGGTAACGACGTCAGTGGTTCGCAACACTGTATTGATGGGACACAGAATAGAAACAACATTGTTGGGGGCTTTAGAAATACGATCGGTTCTACATCCGATAGTAATATCGTGACGGGCTCTAACAATACGCTCGGGATTTTAAATTTCAACAATTCGGTTTCTGGCCGTAACCACACACTTGGCGATTCTGCGCGATACAACATCATAGGGGGCGGCGACAATACACTGGGTGACCGCACGGTCGCCAATGCTGTCTTCAGTGACAATTCACTTATCGGAGATGACAGTCGGGGCAATTTGGTAACGGGTCAAAATATCCTGCTAGGCAGTGAAAGTTTTAATAATGCGGTCAGCGGCTCGTTCAACTTCCTCGGCTATGGCCGCGCCGCCGGTGCGGACGGTGTCCTGGGCACGATTGACGACGTCATCACACTTGGAACCGACAGCGGGACCGACGGCGTCGGCGGCGACGCCAACATCGTCGGAGGGGTATTCAACGTGCTGGGCGAGGATAGCTCGCAGAATATGGTTAGCGGCTCGTTCAACTCGCTAGGCGCGAATGTCAGTCACAGCCAAATTTCCGGCACGCAGAATCTAATCGGTAGCGCTGCAGAAAATCTTATGATCTCAGGGTCTAATAATTCTATTGCCGGTGGCTCACGCGAACTGCTCGTTCATGGCTCGAATATATCACTCGGCACCTCAGCCAACAGCATAATAATTGGCGAGGATATCTTGGCAGGTGGGGCGTTTCATGATAATGCGGTATTCGGCTCTGGACACGCTATCGGAACCAGTGGCGAATATAACATTGTCGGCGGGCGGGATCACACATTCGGCAATGCCGCTCGCTACAACGTAGTATTTGGTAGAGAAAACTCTCTTGAAGATGGCCTTTTCTACAACACTATTTCGGGTTTTCAAAACACAGTAGATGGCAATAGCAATACAGTGTTCGGGAGCCTAAATGCTATAGACGGCTTTAGCAATCTCGTTTCTGGGAGTAGCTTAACCGTATTGGGTGAACGAAATTTGATTGCCGGATTTAACATTTCACTATCCGGCATCGGAGCCCGCGACAGTGTGTTTGTTGGCAGGGGTCACCAGATAGGCTCAGCGGGACTCCAAAGTTTTGTTAGCGGGTTAGATAATACCGTCGGCGCAGGCAGCCGCACAACTACTGTCATGGGTAGAGATAATTCTATCGGTGATGCCGTCCGCTCCAGCTCAATCATCGGTGAGAATAACTCCTTGCTCGGCGGAATTGGCTCACAATTTCAAAGTAACGTGCATGTTCTTGGAGCGAACAATACGCTCAACGCCCAGCGCACAGCTGGAAGCAACATCAGCGTCCTTGGCTCCGACAACACAATTAACGGTGCGGGCTCTGGGCGCAACACGATTACGGGTCACAACGCGACTGTAGAGGGCACAGGCAATTTCGCGGCAGGCGGTAACGACATGGCAGGCGCGAGTATTACAGGTGACGACAATGTCGTCATAGGAGCCGGCGCGAGCTCGGTGGTGGACAATGCCGTGGCCATTGGGTCTGGGGCCAGCGCGACACTTAATATCGCTGCCGCTCAAGCGGCCTATTCTGGGCTAACCCTTGGCGGTTCCCCCCTAACGGAAGGGACAGACGCAACAGGCGGTGAAATGAACATCGGTAATCGTTTGCTGACAGGTGTCGCAGATGGCCGACTGGCCTTAGGGTCTGCAGATGCCGTGAACGGGCATCAACTCTTTACGATTGCGACGGCGCTCGACGGACGCATTACCGCCAATACAGGTCAAATCATCAGCCTGACAACAACAGTGGGTAACAATACGACTGCAATCAATACCCTGGGCACTCAGGTATCGACAAATACAACGGATATAGCCGGGCTAAACACACAGGTTGGCGCAAATACCACAGCAACCGCCGCCAATAGCGCCGCCATTGGGTTAAACTCAGCAGGGATTGCAGGCAACACAAGCGCTATCAATACAAACGCGGCGAATATTACGGGTAACACGGCTGCCATAAATACGAATGCTAATGGTGTCGCGTCCAACGCAAACGGCGTAGCCATGAATGGCGCCGCAATTACTGCCAATACAACCAGTATCAATACAAATGCTGCCGCAATCGGAAACAATACATCTGCAATAACTACGAATACAAATGCCACGACAAATAATGCAAATGCGATAACAAACGTAAGCGGTTCTGTCGCAAATAATACATCCGCCATCAATGCCAACTCTGGCGCAATTGCTACGAATGCGAATGGCATAGCGACCAATGCGGCAGGCGTGAGTTCAAATGCTGCGGCGATTGCCAATAATTCAAGCGGTGTCGCAGCGAATGCCAATGCGATTGGCGTGAACTCGGCTGCAATTGCTGGAAATAGTGCGGCTATTTCTACAAATACGACGGATATTGCGAATAATGCTGCTGGAATTTCCACGAACGCATCGGCGATTACAAGCAATGCCGCCGCGATTGCCAATAATGGAAACGCAATTACGGCAAGTGCAGCAGGAATCGCAACAAATACGACAAATATCGCAACCAATACACAAACTCTGACGACGCAAGGGGCGTCAATTGCGACGAACACAAATGGCATCGCGACAAATGCGACCAACATAGCTGGGAATACTCAAGTCATCACGACACAAGGCACGGCCATTGCGACCAATACATCCGACATTGCGAATAATGTCACCACCATAGCTGGGAATTCCGCATCTATTTCCGCGAACGGCTCTGCAATCTCTAGCAACGGAAACGCAATAGCGGTCAACGCGCAAACCTTAACAACCCAGCGCGCGTCTATCACATCCAACTCCACTGCCATCGGGACCAATACCAGATCAATTGACACAAACAGAAACGCAATTGCCTCTAATACATCAGCTATCAGTCTTAACGCCGGAAATATCTTAGCCAACACAACTCAAATTTCTGCCAACACGGCAAACATTTTAGGCAATAGGGCCGGCATCGCCATAAATGCTGAAGGTATTGAAGCGCTGCGCGGCGGAGCGGCAGCTATAGCGTCCATCCCTGACCTGTATTTGATGAATGATGAGACTTGGACAATTGCAGGCGGCTTTTCTAATTATAATGATGGATATGGCGGAGCGGAAACAGGTTTTGGGGGCGGCGTGCAATGGCGCGCTAAATCTTCCAATAGATGGTCAATTGGAGCCTCCGGCGCGGTTTCAGGAAAATCCGCTATTGTTCGCCTGCAAGGCAGAATTGGCGGCTAGAGTGTTGTTCCATCAAAAGACAAACTTATCGGAGATCGCATTCCTATCCTCTCCAAGTAGGCCTGTTGACCATCTGTCAAATTTAATTAGGTCAAAGTTTTTTTCCTTTCTCTTTGGGCTTGCAATATTGTCTGGTTTCTCAGCGTCTGTCTTTGCACAATCGGGCGACTTTAAAGGGCTGACTTTGATAACGTCACATGCAGAGACAACACCAGGCCTGTTCAAAGCAACATGCGCCACAGATATCGATGCCACCTGCAACCCTTACCGCGGAGATACGCCGTGTAGCCATACTTTGGCTACATTGTGCCTGCGCGATTTAGATGCACCCGTTCCAAAAACATTGAAGCGTGATGCGCATTGGACGGGAGCATTGCTATCACTTGGGCCCTTGATACGTGGTGACAGCGTAGCCACAATTGCTGATGCGGATGCAGTCTGTGCCAAGACATTTGGCGACGGCTGGCGGCTTGCGAGATTCCGAGATGGAGGCGGTGAGACGTTAATTGGGTTTGGAGCCCTGCCGCAAAAACAACAATCGGTATGGGTCGATATCAAAGACCACCCCCGTGCCACATGCTGGACGCGGTGACGCGGCCAGCTCATTAGCGGGTGACATTTATATTTGCCCAGCTAGTATTATGGCTAAAAGGGTATTCATGTCTAAACTCAGCAGTGTTACGCTTGGCCTATTCAGTGCCGTGATTGGCGGCGCAATCGTAGCAGCCGTTCTCATTTGGGTTCTCATGACACATCCTGGACTCATGAAAACTTCAGGCCCCAGTATCGTCTCAGGAACAGGCTATCAGCAACTCCAAGATTTTCATTGCCGTTTTGGCGAGGAAAAACATTTGCGTATTCGCGGTGAAGATGATGATTTCGCCTTTGGCACACCAGAGTTGACACGCGATATAGACAAGATCAGCGCCTATCCAGGTCTTCCAGCGAATAGTCCATACCAGCGCGAGTATGATGAAAGCGGACCAGACAGGGTATTCACAGATACAATTACTCTACCAAAAAATATTGTGAGCGGTAAACTTGTCCTGCGAATTGACGATCGCGAAGATTATGGCAACGACACTATCGCTTTGGGGGATTTTTCCGTCATCGAATTTGATGAAAGTCCAGGGCCTGTTTATGCATATAATGCAAAACTCAGAGATCTGAAAGGTCACCAAGGCTGGAGCTATCACGGGAGAGGTCTTTATTCCGTACGTCTTAAAGATATAAAGTTCAAAAAAAATCACCCGAAGCCGGTAACAAAAGCGCGAAAGTGGACTCACCTGGTGCCCTATCTCGCTGATCAACCAGAGCCACCCAGATTTGACATCCTTATAGCAGATGACACGGCCGTTGATTTCATCGGCATGGCACTCTGTACAGGTCCAACAGAACCTCAGGGTTTAACATTCGTGCAGGCAAAGGGTATTCAAAAGCTAACCGACACGGTTCAGGCGGTTGGATGCCATTCGAACATCATAGATTACGTATGCAACCCCTATTATGGCGATACCCCATGCAGCGCGTCTAAGGCCCTTGCTTGCTATCACGACCGTCAACGCCCTGCGCCAAAACTCGAGGAATTATCGGCTCTGAACATCGCAAGCGGCCTTGATATCATGGATTTCTGGGGCGGTGGCGATTTGGAATATACCGAGCCTGTGCGCGGCGATAGCTTTGAGACACTGAATGATGCCAATGCACTCTGCGAACGCAGATTTGGGGAGGGCTGGCGCGTTCTGGATTTTCATGATGGGGGTGAAAAAAATGTTGTAACCTACGCATCTAAAACGAATCCCAAGGGCCGTTTTTGGATTGATATTCGTGACCAACCTGCAGGGACATGTTGGGCGCGGCCCGCCACATCCTCAGCCCAAACGGCAAAGGCGACCCCATGAGCCATCAAGAGGAACAGCCCGTCTTTAGTGTTGGTCTCCTAGAGGACAATCTACGTATGCGTGAGCATTTCATGCGTGTTATTGAGCGTTCAGACAGGCTTTCGCTCTGCTTTGCGGCGGAAACCCTGTCTGAAGCCCGCGCAATGTTTGCAGAGCGGAAAGCACAAGGGAAAGCCTGCGACGTCTGCCTTGTTGATCTTCAATTGCCAGACGGCAATGGTGTGGAGTTCGTCACTGATTTGCAAGAGAATCCTAACACCCACGCAATGATATTAACGGTGCTGGGAGATAAAGTGAGCGTTTTGGCAGCACTGCAAGCGGGCGCTCAAGGTTACCTGCTAAAAGACACACCATCCGCGCAGATTGAACAAGCCGTTATTTCAGTGATGAGCGGGGCAAACCCGATTAGCCCGCAAGCTGCGACACATTTGCTTGGACTTCTGGATATGGAGCCCACAACAGAACCTAACAAAAGCGAGATCTTAATCACCGAGCGCGAGCGTGATGTGCTGACTATGTTCTCAAGAGGGCTATCTTATCAGGAAACAGCTGATGTTTTGGGTATTACAATTAATACTGTCCGCGAATATACCAAATCGATTTACCGTAAGCTAAGCGTCCATTCCCGTAATGAGGCAATCTTTGAAGCCCTGCAACAAGGCTGGATTTCGGTAAAATAGCTAAACCGTTATATCAGGACGGATAATGTAACCCGTGTCCCGCCATCCTCGTGGTCGGTGATATCCAAGACTGAGCCGAGTTGCTTTGCGCGAAATTCCATATTTCTCATACCTTGTCCGGCTTTTCGTGGAGCTTTCAGCCCTATGCCGACACCATCATCTGTAACCGAGATAAGTAAATTGGAGGCTTCTTGCGTTATAGAGATAGCTACGTTCTCACAATTCGCATGACGAATTGCATTTGTAATGGCCTCTTGCAGCAAACGATAGATATTTAATACTGTCTCTGGCCCAAAATGAACCTCGGATAAAACATCTGTTTGGTGCCAGTGAAGTCTAATATTTGCGGCCCGCAACTGAGCTTCCGCGCGTGAGCGAAACGTCACCAAAGCAGCCTCAAGCGTACCATCAGAATGATCCATAGAGTCTACGATAAGGCGAAGGTCGTTGAGTCCATATTCCAAATCGCCTTCAATTTCTTCCGAACTGATATCCCCATCTCGAACGCGTAAAAGCATAGAGAGAAGATGCCCGCCAATACCGTCATGTATATCACGCGTCAGGCGTTGCCGTTCCTCCAGCCGGCCTTTTGTCTTCAGGCCTTCTTCAATCGCTAATTGTTGCGCCTCAATCAGATTTTTCTGGTCAGCAATTTTTTGGCTTAAAGCGCGTTGAAAGTCGCCATAGCGTCGGTGATCGCGTATCAAGGCACTCCCTCCCGCCGCAAGCGCAATAGGCAGGTAGCCGAGCAGAGCAATTGGCATGAGCGATGTGTAAAAAAATGGTTTTACTACAGGGAGCAAAAATAAAATACAGATACTCACAGCGACAAAAGCGACCATCCAAAGCCCAAACAAGACGGGCTTTTTTCTTATCTCCAAGTATCGCCATAAATTAATTAGACAGAGAGAAACAACACAATAGAGTATGAGCGCTGGAATATAATCTAAAAAAACAGATCGTTCTGCTGCTCCGTGTGCAAAGCCGCGTAAGGCGAGGATACTGCCTCCAATCGCCCCAAGCGTAGCATAAAACTTCGGTCTTACACGTAAAAAACCGCCAATGAGAGCAATGATAATAACTAGACTCGCGCCAATTATTGTGACGCGCTCCAAATGCGCGGCTCTCTTTGTTTGCAAGCCTGATAAAACCGACAGCGTTTCGATCATGTCGTCATTCTCAAAGAGGTAAAAACGGGGAATGCCAACATGGTTATGTTCGGGAGTCATGACTATAGTCAGCCGATTGATCCCCGTCTGATAATTCTTAACCGGTATTGTAGCCAGCATATAACGGTTTGACATCCCTGCAATATGTAGGCCTTTGCCTCTATCACTCGTAATACGCACTCCATTCATATAAAGAACAAGTGCCCCCCCCGTGATAGGTAAAAAGATATGACTTGGCCTAGTCGGCGGCCGTTCGAGCTGTGTTGTAAGACGAAACTGATGTTTTACGTTTCGTGGCAATTTATGTGCGGTAAGAAGGTTATATTCTGTTTCACCCACCCGTTTACGCCGCGTTGGATGTATCCCGACAAGCGGAAGTACCTCTATATCTGTGGCCGCAACACGATATGGCTCAAGCTCAGCATAGCGCGGGCTAAGGGCGTAAAGACCGCTCAAAGAGAAGATCGCTATCATGATAGCCGAGCCAAATGAGAGTACGACCTGCCGCCTTGGAAACCCGATCACCATTCTCATTTGCGTTCTTTGCCCATGGTCTGTCAATACCAATCTAAATCTGCACTGTCATCCATGATCATGTGATGGCGAGACTATTTGGTTCTAATTAAATTGTAATTCGAAATATCGTGACAGGCAAAAAATGATCAATTACGAAAAAATTGCAGGACTTGGCCGCGTGACTTGCTATGTATTAGCTTGCCTATCTTTGATAGCCTGTCAGTCTGATATCTCAGCTGATAAAACGTATGAAGGTCGAGCCGAAACTAATCCGTCCGAGCTCGTTCCATCTCAAAGCTCACGCCAAGACATTCAATCAGACGGCCAAGCAACTTATGATTTTGAACGCCAATTACAGAGCTGCCGTGGAACAATATGTAGAATGCTTCCGCCTGAAAAAATGCAAATGACCCAATATAGTAAAGAGCTCATGTCTTTTGTTAATCTGACCCAAACCGATAATCTCGCTGAAGCAAGGCAAAAAGTGAAAGGTGCCTATTCTGGCATGGCATCAATGGGTATAGATATTACTACAACGCCTGGGGTAAAGCTCTTATCTGTTCAGCTTTCACCAGGCTTAAATGTAGATTTACCTGAATATGATATCGCTATTCTTACAAACGGATCTTCCAACGGGGCGCAGATCCGGGACTGGGGCGCACGCATTCGCTGCGCTCCAGTCGTTGAAACCACGTCGTGGCAAACGGAGCCGTGTGACTAAATATTTGTGCTACAAATTGCTCTCACATTGTGCTATTTTTCGAACCTGAAGGCACCATAAGCTATTGATAATTATGGGGTATTGGACCTCACAAGCCGCATCCCCGGTTCGCCATTTCTACCAAGTAAATTTACCCCGATAACTGGGTAATATTTGGTCATGACGACAACTCGCAATCGCTATCTCGTAAGGCGCGGCGAACGCTGGTATTACTTCCGTAGAATTCCCAAACCCCATGCCCACATAGATGCGCGAACATACAGCAAAGCGGCTTTAAATACGAATTCACTCCGAGAATTTTTTTCTCCTTTACCCGGCTCAGTAAGCTGACAACACGCAAATTCCTGAAACAACAGAATAAGGCAGACTCCTATTTTGTTATTGCGGCTAAGGCCAAATTGCCTATCAATTTGTAGCGATCCAAAATTCGCTTTCTTTCCATGAAGAAAATCTAATAGAGTAGAAAAATGTCGCTCAAGTCCCTTATCGTCCCGCGCCTTACCGCAAAAATGCTGAGTGAGAAGACCTTGCAAAGAGAGCGGAGCAAAGCGGAAAAGCGGCGGCGACAAACTGGCGGGGAACATCTGGTCGAATTTTTCCACGACCCGTCTGATCCTTATTCGCAGCTCCTTGAAAAGATAATGCCGCGATTTGACGAAAATTATGATGTTAATGTGATTACGCATCTGGTCGGCCCGCCTGATGACAGCGCAGCCCCCGAACGCGAAAAGCTGACAGAGTATTCCAAAATCGACGCACTGCGACTTGCTAAGGCGGCGGGTATTGATTTTAAAATAGTCAGCAGGCCGCCCGCAGCGGGCACCTTGGCCGGTGACGCCCGGCGTAAAAGGCTCGGGCATTATCTGGGCGCAACGCTATATTACGGCGGGGAGTGGTATTGGGGGCTGGACCGCTTGCATTATCTTGAAGCGCGGCTCTCTGGTTTAGGTCTTTGCAAGGACAGTAGCGTGGCCCCTATTTATGAGCCGCCGACCCGGCCTGTGGGGTCTGGCAAGACGGACGCGGTTTTGCATTGGTATTTTTCATTCCGGTCCCCTTACTCTGCCGTTGTGCGCGATCGGGTCAAGGTCATGGCGGACGCTTACGGGGCCCGCCTAAAACTTCATTTCGTTTTGCCCATGGTGATGCGCGGCCTTCCCGTACCGCCCGCCAAGAAAAAATATATCCCGCTGGATACGGCGCGTGAAGCGCGCAGGCTCGGCGTGGATTTCGGGAAAGTGCTTGATCCGGTGGGCCGACCCGTCGAGCTTGGCTATTCCCTTTTGCCTTGGGCCGCGCGCCAGGGGCGCGATTATGACTATGCACAGAGCTGGCTGAAGGGCGTCTGGGCCCAAGGCATAAATGCAGGCTCCAATTCCGGCCTTGAAAAAATTGTAAGGCGGGCAGGGCTCGACTGGAACAAGGCCAAAGAGTTTTTGGGTAATGACGATTGGCGCGGCGAGGCAGAGGCCAACCGCCTAGAAATGATGGAACGCGGCATTTGGGGGGTTCCCAGCTTTCGGGTCGGCGATACAATCACTTGGGGACAGGACAGGCTCTGGGTGATTGAACATGCACTACAAAAATTGGCCGATTAGGAGTCGTATATGCTTAGGAACATTTTGATATTCATTCCGATGGCCTTTGGCCTGTATATGGGGGGTTTGGCGTTTATGTCGCCGGATATAATTGGCGGCATATTAGGTGTTTCGGCGGATAGTGCCGCTGGACGCGGCGCAATTAGCGGCGATTTTGGCGCCTTCTTTTTAACCGGCGCAGGCGCGGCAGCTCTTGCCTTGTTTAAAGGTAAATCAAAATTGCTATGGGTGCCGATTTGCCTATTTGGCTTAACTGTTGTCGGTCGATTGTTTGAACTGTCGTCTTCGGGCATTGGCAGCGGCGCTTTGCAGCCTATTATTATCGAATTGATTCTCGTCACTATGTTGGCCGCTGCGCTTAAACTGTCAAAACCGGAGGCTTAGCTCATGAAAAAAACTGTCATTATCGCCCTTGCCTTCCTGGCCCTGCTTTTCATGGGGCGTCAGATTTTGGTCCCAAAAATCGCCGAAGGTGGGTTTGAGAGACTGGTGTCAGATCGCATCGGCGCGGATCCGGCGGCCAATTTGCAAGACGGCTTGCACGTCTATATTTGCGGTGCAGGCTCCCCCCTGTTTGACCCGAAACGCAGCGGCCCTTGTATCGCAGTTATAGCTGGGGATCAGGCCTTTGTTTTTGACGCTGGCGCGTCTGGCTCACAAAATTTGGGCCCAATGGGGTTTCCGCTACCACGCGTTCAGGCAATCTTCCTGACCCATCTGCACTCGGACCATATTGACGGCCTTGGTCAAATTTTGCTCGGGAGCTGGGTGAATAGCCCTCGTGCAGAGCCTACTAAGGTTTACGGCCCCGCCGGAACCGCGCAGGTTGTCAGCGGCTTTAACAGGGCGTATCAAATCGACAGCGCCTATCGAACAGCGCATCATGGCCCGGACATTGCCAACCCGGCGTCATTTGGCGCGCGCGCCCAAGAGATCGCTTTTACGGGCCTTAGTGAAACTGTATATGAAAAAGGCCGCGTCAAAATCACGGCCTATCAAGTCAGCCACGCGCCTGTATCAGGCGCTCTTGGATACCGCATCGATTATAAGGGCAGGTCCATCTCTATTTCAGGGGATACGGCCTTTGACCCGAATATTGCGGCGGCCTCCGAAGGCGTGGATGTCCTGTTTCACGAAGCCCTTAATATGGAGATGGTGAAAACCATGGAGGCCGCTGCCAAAGCCAATGGCGCAAAGGGGCTGGAGAAAATTCTGTTTGATATTCGGGATTATCATACCTCCCCCGTGGATGCGGCCAAGACGGCACAAATGGCAAATGCGCGAGCGCTCGTTTTATATCACATCGTACCTATGCTGCCCTCGGATTTGCTCCTTCCGGTTTTTACAAAAGGTATGGACGCGGAATTTGACGGCAAAATTACAGTCAGCAAGGACGGAACCGTTCTTCATTTGCCCGCTGGAGGGGATCGCATTCTCTATGAAGATCTTAGCGCGAATTTTTAATCCGCGCCTAGCGCTGGGGACGCGCTCTCGCACACGGCATTTTCACATCGCTTTATCTAAAACGTGATCGCCAGGAGATCGAACGTGTAATGAAACTCGAAATTTTGACGTTATGGATTTGGAGGCTTTGCAAACCCGCTGGGAGGCGGCGGCGTAGCCCCAAAAATAACGTAAAAAGAGAGAGACAGTACATTGACCCCCTATCTAAAAGCCCTTGGCCTATTCACCAGCTTCGCCCTATTACCCGCCGCCGCCCATGCAGGCGCTTGGACCGCCAAACAAGGTGATACCTACCTTAAAGGCGCCATAAACTATTTCGATACAAACAGCCGTTTTGGCGATCAACTGCCGGATTTTGAAAATTTTCGGGACATAAATTTCAATATCTACCTTGAGCATGGCCTGCGTGACGATTTGACATTCTTCGCCACCAGCGCCTTTAAGGACATTGAGCAAACCGTTGCCGGCGAAACCGTGAGTAATAGCGGCATTGGAGATGTCGATCTTGGCCTGCGCTATAATTTGACCAATGACGGCGCAGTTGTATCCATTCAGGGCCTTGCGAAATTGCCCTTCCTTTATAGCGAAACCGCAGACTTGCCATTGGGTAATGGGCAAATTGATCTGGAAGGCAAAGTGCTCGTGGGCAAATCCTTTGGTCCCGCCGGCTATGTCGGCCTAGAGGCAGGCTACCGCTACCGCGCAGAAGCACCCGTTGATGAGTTTCGGTATCTCATTGAATATGGCGTAGACCTGAGCGAAGAGACGTATTTCCGCACAAAACTTGACGGGATTGTCGGTCTCGGCAGCGCGGACGACGCAGCGGCGGCGGCAAATACGCTTAACGCGAGCCTGCCGATCGATTTTGATTTAGGTAAGCTTGAATATACGCTGGGGTATAAATTCCAGTCGGGGCTTGCCGCTGAAATCACAGGCACGACCAATATTTACGGTGATAACACGCTCAAAGGGACAAATGTGCAATTTGCCATTGTCTCGCAATTTTAAGCGCCGCCATGTTTTCAATTTCTGCGGTCGTGCTAGCCTGCCATTATGTCTTGGTCGCGATCTTATGTATCTATGGCTCGCACCGAATTTATCATACATGGCTGGCGCGAAGGACGCGCAAAACGGCCGCCCTACCGCCGAGCGATGATCGGCCATTTGTGACCGTGCAGGCGCCGATGTTCAATGAAAAATTTGTCGCCGAGCGGATCATAGATGCCCTCACCGCGCTCGATTATCCCAAAGAGAAATTGCAAATCCAGGTCATTGACGATTCGACCGATGATAGTGTGGAGCTCATTGCCCGCAAGGTTGCCCATTACAAAGACCTCGGCTTTGATATTCAGCACCTTCATAGGACGAACCGCCAAGGCTATAAGGCCGGCGCGCTGGCCGAAGCCATGGATCAAGTTCGCGGCGAGTTGATCGCGATCTTTGATGCAGACTTTATCCCAAAGCCTGATTTTCTGCTGAAAGCGATCCCGCATTTTCGTGACCCCAAAGTCGGCGTGGTGCAGTCGCGCTGGACCTATTTAAACCGCGAGTCCAATGTCCTGACCCGTGTACAGGGCATTATGCTCGATGCGCATTTCGGCGTTGAGCAAGTCGCAAGATATGAGACAGATGCCATGTTTAATTTTAATGGCACGGCAGGAATTTGGCGAAAGGCAACCATTATTGAATCGGGCGGCTGGCGGGCAGATACATTGACCGAGGATATTGATCTGAGTTACCGCGCGCAAATGGCGGGCTGGAAATTTGTCTATCTCAAAGATCTCGAAAGCCCGTCCGAAATCCCAACAGATATGGGCGCATTTAAAGTACAGCAGCACCGATGGGCTAAGGGCGCGATTCAGGTGATGAAAAAGCTATTGCTTCCGATTTGGAGAAGCAAGATTTCCCTGCACGCAAAAATCGAAGCAAGCTTCCATTTGACGGGCAATTTTTGTTACATGTTGATGTTTATCGATAGCGTCTTTTTCCTAATCCCCTCCGTGCACATTCGCCAAAGTCTGGATTTCAGCCTATTGGGATGGCTAGATATTCCGCTCTTTATTCTTGCCAGCGCGAGCCACGCTTGGTTTTTCCTTTACAGTCAAAAACTGCTGTACGGGAGACTGCTGGATAAACTCTTGATCATGCCCGTATTGCTAGCGACGTCGATCGGTCTGGGCGTGAATAATGGCCGCGCCGTTCTTGAGGCCCTAATAGGTCATGTCACGGGTTTTGAGCGCACGCCCAAAGTCGGCGAGATGGGCGGGCAATCCGATAAACCCGCGAGCACACTAGCCAGTCAATACGAGGCCCTAAGCACGCGCAGCTTTGATTATATCGAAATCATGCTGGCGCTCTTTTACGCAGGGAATCTCGTTTGGGCGGTCTCCAAAGGTTATTGGGTCGTTGTGCCTTTCCTCGCGTTATTTACGAGCGGGTTTCTGTACACTGGGCTGATGAGCCTTTTGGCGGGCAAGGCACGTACGCCCAGCGCCGCCAGCGCGCATCATACTCCCGCAGGAGACGCCCTAGGCCAAGGCACGGACCGCCCCCACTCGTCCGCCGCGCCGCAGACTCATGAGGCCTCCAAGCCGCTGATGAACGTGACAGCCTAATGCCTCGCCTGATGGGGCAAAGGGTCATCCTGTGTCTCGCTACGCTCGTGGTCGGGGCGGTTTTTCTCCTTCCCGCTTTGCCGGCGGCCCTCAGCGGAAGCTCTTACATTGTTATTCATCTCGCGCTAACGGGGCTGATGTTTGCACTCTGGCGAGCGGAAGACGTTGATATGAAAATGGTGCTGATGGCGGGGCTGTGTCTTCGAGTCATTTTAATTCCGGCCCCGATTTTTAGCTCCAATGATAGCGAGCGTTATCTGTGGGACGGCGCAGTGGTTCTGGCGGGACTTGACCCCTATATCACCGCCCCCAATATGGCCGAGGCCGCAGATCTACGCACGCTCTGGCCAACGCCAGAAGAGCATAGCGCATATCCCACGCTTTATCCGCCCGGGGCTTTGGCATTATTTGCGCTCTCGGCGCTGGCGGGCCCCGTCAAGGGCGTCTGGCTCTGGAAAGCTCTGGTTTCGCTAGCGGGACTGCTGAGCCTTTTGATCGGCTATGATCTTTTAAAACGCAGAGGAATGTTGCGGCACTTGCCCCTCCTCGCGCTTTCCCCCCTGTTATTGCTAGAGACGGGCGTTGGTGCACATTTGGACGCCTTTTGCGTGCTTGCAGTTGTCGCCGCGCTCGCGCTCTGTGACAGGGAGAAATTCGTTCTAGCGGGTCTTATTATTGGCTGGAGCGCAAGCCTGAAATTTCTCCCCGCAGTCATGGCTGGTCCACTGATTTTTTACCTTCGCCCAAAGGCCGCGCTCAGGCTATTTCTCAGCTCGCTCACCGGTTTTATCTCTATCTACGTGCTTGCCATCGCCTCCGGTTTTCAAGCAATTGGTATTCTGCCCGTCTTTTTTGAAAAATGGAGAAACGGCGCGCCTTTTTATAACGCTCTAGAATATGCCTTGAGTCCCGAGAGCCTGATCTGGGTGATTGGGATAATTGCGATTTCAATGTTTGCATTTTCCGCCTATCTCGCGCGAAAAGGCCAGATCGTCTTTGCGCTTATAATCACCTTTGCGGCTCCGCTCCTGCTTAGCCCTGTTGTCTTTCCGTGGTATTTATCCGTACTTGTGCCCCTCGCTGCATTGCGGCCCAGCGCCGCTATTCTGGCATGGGTGAGCGCCGCGCCGCTCGGGTATATTGTGCTAAACGACTGGCTTTCACAGGGCATTTGGCAACCGCCGGACTGGCCGCTTTGGTGTATTGCCAGCGCACTTATCTTTGGCTTGCTTTATGATTTCGCCCGCGCCAGCAAGCCGGCATTTAATCCAGAACGCTTTTGACAATTGGGCCAAAGGGCGAGTCGCCAAGCACGGCGAGCTGCATTTTCGCCGAGACTTTATTGATCGCCTCTTGCGGGCGGGCGATCGGGTGGAGCGCTATCCGCAAAGGGCGGTCTTCTTTTTTGGCGGCAATAGCCGCCGCAATAGCGCGGGGGATATCCATCGGATCCGCCTCGCCGCCGCCGGCCTCGCGTTTACCCATACCGGCGGTAAGCTGCGGATAGGCGGAGAGCATATCGCTGCTTAGCCGTGCCTTGAGCGCGGCCGACGGAATATTTTGATTATACCAAATTTTGGTCGGATAGCCGCCTGGCTGAATGAGGGTGACGTCAACGCCGTGGGAGGCGACTTCATATGCAAGCTGCTCACTCATAGCCTCCAGCGCGAATTTTGTCGGTGAATATTGCCCGAAACCTGGAATGATCACCCGGCCAAGCTGAGAGGAGACATTGAAAATATAGCCGCTGCCATTGGCGCGCATAGAGGGCAAAGCTGCGCGGGCCATACGGTGCGCGCCGTAAACATTGGTATCAAAGATCAGCTGGGTTGCCTCCATATCTTGCGCTTCGATCGGGCCGGCAATAGACATGCCGGCATTATTAATCAGCACGTCAAGCTTTCCGCCCGCCGCCGCGATTGCTGCCTGTACGCCTGCCTGGACCTGATCATCTTTGGTGATGTCAATTTCGAGGACAGTAATATCCAGCCCGTCTTTTAGGGCGAGCGCCTTTAGCTCTGTAGCTTCGGGGCGCGGGAGATTACGCATAGTCGCAAAGACCTTGGCGCCAAGCCGCGCATAGTGCTCAGCCCCAAGGCGGCCAAACCCCGAGGAACAGCCGGTGATCAAAATCGAGAGGCCGGATAAATCTTTGGCGTCTGCGAGCGGTTTGCTCGGTCTCTCGGCCTTTGCGGACGCTTTACTCGCGCCGCTATCCGTGCCTTTACTCGGGGCCGGCACTGCGGCAGAGGGGGCCTCGCTGCAAGCGGAGGCCGCATAGGCAGCGGCGGTTACGGAGGCGCCCATCATGAGGCGGCGGCGGCTGATTTCAAATGTCTTGGGCATGAAGGGTCCTTGGGTTAGAGCGAGCTTATGCCCGCAGGGTATATGAGCTTATACATATTCAGAAGAGGGCTGCAATTCTGGCAGACCGGTCGCTTATTATTTGGCAGAGGCAGAGGCTGAGGCAGACGCGGCGCGAGGCAATGCAGCGGCGCGCTGCCCGGGAATACGAATGTCTTGCACGAGGTCTTGGATGTGCTGCGGCGGGGCGGGCGTTAGCCCCGCCGTAATCACCCCCGCCGCGCCCGCCAGCCACATAAAGACAAATCCAATCCCTTCCGGCGATACGCCCCATAGCCATTGATCCGGCGTTCCGCTGCCAAATTTGAAATAATAGATATAGCCAAAAGTCGTTACCAGCCCCGTCAGCATCGCGGTGATGGCACCCTCTTTATTCATCCGTTTCCAAAATATCCCAAGGACAATAATCGGGAAAAGTGAAGCCGCCGCAAGCCCAAAGGCAAACGCGACAACTTGGGCGACAAATGGCAGAGAGGAGGCAAATATGCCAAGCAGCCCCGCGCAGATCACCGCCGCAGCGGCTGCAATGCGCGCGGTGAACATTTCCTGTTTCTCGCTCATATCAGGACGGAAGGTTTTTTTCATCAGGTCATGGGAGACCGCAGAACTTATCACCATTAAAAGGCCCGCCGCCGTGGAAAGCGCTGCCGCCAGACCGCCCGCCACAACAAGACCCACCACCCAGCCCGGAAGCTGCGCGATTTGCGGATTGGCGAGCACGAAAATATCGCGGCTTGGATCGACCTCATTTTTGATCCCGTCCGGCGCGTTCGGGCCGCGGTATTGCATGAGGCCGTCGCCGTTCAAATCCTCATATTTTAACAGCCCTGTTTTTTCCCAATCCTTATACCAGATGGGTACAGGCTTTCCGCCGCCCGCGATAATCTCTGCGGCGCGCTGCGCGTAATTTTCGCTGTCTTTTATATAGACGGCGTTATTGACGGTATCGACGAAATTCATCCGCGCAAACGCGCCAACAGCAGGCGCGGCCGTATATAACAACGCAATAAACAAAAGCGCCCAGCCCGCTGATTTCCGCGCCGCCCGCGCGGAATTAACCGTAAAGAAACGGATGATCACATGGGGCAATCCTGCTGTGCCAAACATCAAAGCAGCCGTAATGCAAAACACGTCCATTTTTGATTTTGTGGTCTGGGTGTATTCGGTAAACCCGAGGTCGGTGACAACATTATTGAGCTTTTCGAGCATACTCAGCTCTGTGCCCACGGCATTGCCAATAAAGCCGAGCTGCGGCACAGGATTACCCGTAATAATGATCGACATGAATATCGCCGGCACGGTATAGGCAAATATCAGTACGACATATTGCGCAACCTGCGTATAGGTTATGCCCTTCATCCCACCCATCACCGCATAGATAAAGACAATCGCCATGCCGATCATAATCCCGACATTATAAGGCACGCCGAGAAAGCCGGAGAACGCCACGCCAACGCCCTTCATTTGCCCCGCAATATAAGTAAAGGAAACAAAGAGAGCGCAGATGACGGCAATGACGCGGGCGGCCCCTGAATAATAGCGGTCGCCGACGAAATCGGGCACTGTAAATTTGCCAAATTCACGCAAGTAAGGTGCCAGCAATAGCGCTAGCAAAACATAACCGCCCGTCCAGCCCATGAGATAGACCGAGCCGCCATAACCTAAAAAGGCAATCAGCCCTGCCATGGACAGAAATGAAGCCGCGCTCATCCAATCTGCCGCCGTGGCCATGCCGTTCACCGTGGGGTGGACATCATGGCCCGCGACATAGAATTCCTCGGTCGAACCGGCCCGTGAGTAGATCGCAATGCCGATATAAAGCCCAAAGGTCACGATAACGAAAAAATAGGTCCAAAATGTTTGATCCATCATCAGGCCTTAATGCCGAACTTGGCTTCATATTGGGTCATTTTCCGGCAATAGATCACGATCAAAACAAGGAAGACGTAGATCGCGCCATTTTGCGCAAACCAAAAGCCGAGCGGCGCCCCGCCAATCGAAAAACTATCCAGCGCCTCACGAAATAAAATCCCGGCCCCAAAGGAGACCAGAAACCAGATCAGCAAAAGCGTGATCGTCAGCCGCAGCGTCGCGCGCCAATATCCGGCGGGATCACGCGGCGCGCCTGTCTCACTTGAAACCTCTTGCAAAGTCCCCTCCCCATTGCGCCCGAGAGCGTCTATCTTTGCGCCTAAGCTAACGGGAGCGCCGCCCCGCGTCCAGAGGTTTACAAAGGAAGGCCGCGAGCGGCATAACGCCATAATACGCGCGAGTTTCCGCGCCGCTGCAAGGGCCGGGCTAACATTCTGCCCTGATCTGCAATGCAGGATAGTCAGCGCGAAAGAGTTATGATACGGGCCAGTAATGTTAAAGGTTTTCTCAAAAAAAGAAAAAACGCCGCAGGTTTACGCTATGCCGGAAGGCGAGATAGCCTACGGGATTGGGGATGTGCATGGCTGCTTTAATGCTATGCTCAACTTGCTCGATAAAATCGAGCTGGACCGCGCCGCGCGGCCTGAAGCCAAAGCCACGCTCGTCTTTCTCGGTGATTTGATTGATCGGGGGCCGGCCTCTCGGCAGGTGATAGAATTCCTACGCGACTATGATCCGCCTTGGGCCGATATTGTCTTGCTAAAAGGCAATCATGAGGAAGTCATGCTGACCGTCATGGAAGGCAATCTAAAAGCCATGCGCTCTTGGCTTGGCTTTGGCGGAAAATCCTGCGCACGCAGCTATGGGGTGGATAATCTAGGGCAACTCGAAATCAGTCCAGAAAACATAATGATGTCCCTACAGAAAAAAATTCCCAAGTCCCATATGGATTTTATTGACAGCTTTGAGGATTCCTTTCGCTTCGGGGATTATCTGATGGTGCATGCGGGGATCATGCCCAAAGTCCCGCTTGAGGCGCAAACCAGCCAAGATATGCGGTGGATACGGGAGAAATTCATTAGCTATAAAAAACCCCATGAAGTTATGGTTGTCCACGGGCATACGGTCGTAGAGACCGCAGAGCAGCTAAGCAACCGTATTCCTGTCGATACGGGCGCGCATAAGGGCGGCCCGCTTACTGCCGTCTGCCTTGCCGGCGGAAAGGTCAGCTTTTTGACCTCCGAACCGCTGGGCGATTAACAGCTTACAGCCTATTTTCAAGAACCGCCCGCAAGATAGGCAGCCGGCGTGTCAGGCGCCATGTAAACCGTGAGCCAGATAACAGGCAGGCAACTCCCTTGCCGGATGCGAGAAAATAGTTCGCGCATAAAAAAACCGCCCTTTCGGGCGGTCTTCTAAATTAGCTAATTTCGCGTGCGTTACGGCGACGTTGGAACGTCGACATTGTTGTCGTCGTCATCGTCACCATCAAGAATTTGGAAAGCACCAAATGCGACGCCTGCACCCGCGATTGCGAGAAGTGCAGGAGAAATCGCAGGCGCTGTACCCAAGATGCCGCCGCCAGTCGAAATTCCGCCTGGAATCGTTGGAACCGCGCCAACAGCTTGGCCGGCTGTCAGGACAGCGTCGCCAGCACCGATTGGCAGGACAGAGGCGAGGTTAGAACAGAAGTTTCCGTTACCAAGAGCCACTTTATTACCTGTTGTGACAAGCTGATCACAGGGGGTGAATTTACCATTACAGCCGTTCAAGCGGGCCATAGCTGAGCCTGTTTTTGCGAAAACTGTGTCTCCAGCCATGATCGCGCTCATGTTTTGAGCCCGCAGATACTGGCCAGCGCGCTGGATGATGACTTCGCCAGAAACGGAGTCAAGATGTCCGACAACGTCGGATGGGTTGATCTGCGCTTGGGCAGTCGTCGGTAGCGCAAACGTTGCAAGAGCAACCGCAGCGATGATTGATTTTGTGAGTTTCATTGTCCACATCCTTTTTAAAACTTGGGGGTCACATATCATGCGCATAAGCGCCGTGCAATAATTGAATCCTGAAAAACTGCTATTTTGAGAAAATCTATAGCATCAAAACACCGGATTTACCCAGTTTAAAGACAAATAAGGTTAATTTTATGTGTCTTACGCGGCCCCGCGCCGTTTTACGGGCCAATTTGGGCAGTTTTTAAAGACGGCCATCAAGAATTGGGCCGTCCAACGCTGTGATAAGTGAATCCAAGGCGCGACATCTCCTCCGCGCGGTAGATATTTCGTAAATCTATAACGATTTGCCCCCGCATCACCGTCTTTATCCGCTGTAAATCCAGCGCGCGGAACGGGTCCCATTCCGTAATAATTACCAAGGCATCGGCCTCTTTCGCGCAGTCATAGGGCCCTTTGGCATAGTCAACGCCTGACAAAATCGTCTGCGCCTCCGCCATGGCCTCGGGATCAAAAGCGGTGATATGCGCGCCGGCGGCCTGCAAAGCGGGTATAATCTCTAGGCTGGGCGCATCGCGCACATCGTCTGTATTGGGCTTAAAGGACAGACCCAGCACAGCGATTTTCAGGCCTGATACCGAACCGCCGCAAGCCTTGATCACTTTTTTTGCCATGGCGCGCTTTCGCGCTTCATTCGCTTTGGCCGCCGCCTCTATAATTGTCACAGGCGCGCCGTAATCCTGCGCCGTTTTCGTGATCGCAAGCGTATCTTTGGGAAAGCAGGACCCGCCATAACCCGGCCCCGCGTTCAGAAATTTCGAGCCAATACGCCCATCCAGCCCGATTCCGCGCGAGATTTGCTGCACATCAGCCCCAACCTTCTCGCAGAGGTCCGCCATTTCATTAATAAAGGAAATTTTAGTCGCCAGAAACGCATTGGCGGCATATTTGATCATCTCCGAAGTGCGCCGATTGGTAAAAATCATCGGTGTTTCATTGAGATAGAGCGGCCGGTAGAGCTGCCGCATGACCTCTATGGCGCGCTCATCTTCAAGGCCGACGACCACGCGGTCCGGGCGCTTAAAATCGTTAATCGCCGCGCCCTCGCGCAGAAATTCAGGGTTGGAGACCACGCAAAAATCAGCTTCGGGGCGAATTTTGCGGATAATCGCCTCGATCTCATCCCCTGTGCCCACTGGAACCGTGGATTTTGTGACAATAACGGTAAAGCCGTCGATCATGCCTGCGATGTCTTCAGCCGCCGCATAAACATAGGTGAGGTCGGCGTGCCCGTCCCCGCGCCGCGACGGCGTTCCCACAGCGATAAACACAGCCTCGGCGCTGCGCACGGCCTCCTGCGTTTGGGTGGTAAAAGACAAGCGCCGCTCGCGGACATTTTTCGCCACCAGCGCTTCAAGTCCGGGTTCAAAAATCGGAATTTCGCCTTTTTGCAATGCCTGTATTTTACCCGGATCCGTATCGGCGCAGATCACCTCATGGCCAAAATCGGCAAAACAGGCCCCGGAAACAAGGCCGACATAACCGGTTCCAATCATCGCAACGCGCATAAAGACCTCATGACATCGGCGTCCCTGCCGCCGCAGGCCTATGCCCGCCTCGCCTCTTTACGCGATTTCATCTGCAATGACACCCTTAGATGCAATGGTCCCCTGAGATATTGGCAGTGCTACCTAATTTCGATTTCGGTTTCTGCGCCCGCCCCGCTTGCGCCCGCCTCTGGCGCCGTCTCCCGTGGGGGCGGGAGCGGTGGGAAAGCCCATCGAGCCGACGAAATAGTCCTGAAATTTTGGCTCTAGGGCGGTTTCGACTTTTTCGATCTTGGCGACTGCCGCAATAATCTCATTGCGGGCCTGTGTATTGAGCAGCGCTGTCGCCGCGCCCATGCCGGCGGCATTGCCGATGGAGCGGATCTCTTTCGCCCCCGCAAAGGGCACAATGCCTATATCGGCGACGTAGCGCGGGTCCAAATGCGTCCCAAACGCCCCCGCCAAGAGCACTTCGTCAAAGCGCGAACAGCCAAGCTGCTCGGCCAGAAGCTGCGCGCCCGCATAGAGCGCCGCCTTGGCGAGCTGCACGGAGCGAATATCGGTTTGCTTGATAATAATATCGCCCCCGCCGCTCTCGCCCGCGCCCCTGCGGCGCAGCAAGACATATTGCCAGACATTATTGACCTGCTCAAAGCGCTCCGGCGCAGCGGTGGGAATGAACAATCCGCTTTTATCCAGCAGCCCCGCATTCGCGAGTTCTACCATGACCTCGAAAATACCTGAGCCGCATATCCCCGTAATATTATGGGCATCCGCGCTTTGGTCAGTATCAGAGAGCCAGTCCTCGCAGCCTATGATTTTAACCCGTCCGTTTTTGGTCACGGGATCAATACGCACGCGTTCAATCGCGCCAAGGCTTGCGCGCACGCCAGAGCTGATCTCTGCCCCCTCAAGGGCAGGCCCTGTCGGAGATGAAGCCGCCGCGACTTTCCCGCCGTGGGAGAGCACAATCTCGGCATTGGTGCCAATATCGACCAGCAAGGCCGAGCGGCCCGCCATCGTCTGCATCTGGGTCAAATAAGCGGCGGTGGTATCCGCCCCAACATGACCGCCGATAAGCGGAAATAAGGAAACAGAGGCGCAGGCGCTAAGCCCGATTTCAAGCGCGGACGCGGGTAGGTCAATCCAGTCCTTTACTGTCAAGCGAAACGGCGCTTGACCAAGTTCCGTCGGGTTAGCGCCAATAAAGAGATGGTGCATGATCGGATTGCCCACGCAGATAACCTCAACCATTTGCTCTATGCGAATTCCGAGGGCCTCTACCGCCCCCGCCAACATCGTCTTGATTTGGCCGCGAATGGCGGCGGTCAACTTGGTTTCCCCGCCCTTGTTCATCATAATATAGGACACGCGGCTCATCAGGTCTTCGCCGTAACGGATTTGCGGGTTCATCGCTGCCTTTTCATAGGCAGGCACGCCGCTCGCCAGATTATAGACATAAAGCGCAACAGACGTCGAACCAATGTCAATCGCCGCGCCGTAAGGCTCATCGGATGAGGGCGGCCAAACATCAATAATGCTGCCTAAAGCCGCCTGATGAGAGCCCGCGCTCTCCCGCCCGCCTTTATGGCGCCGGACCACGGCCACGGCAGTATTGTCATGGGCGAGCAAAATGGGTTGCAATTTGGTCATCGCCCTATGGCTTAGCTCTGCGCTTACGCCGTGCTGCGCTTTTAGCGCGCGGCAGATGGCTTCGCCGTCGCTGGGATTATCGGCAAGGGTCGGGACCTCCAGTTTTATCATATAAAGGCGCACGGCGGGGTTAAGCTCGGTCTCGATATGTGTGCTTTTCTTTTGAATAGACGTCTCGCCCTCACGGCTATCGCTTGGCACCTCAATGACCATATCCCCGCAAAGCTTGGCACGGCAAGCGAGCCGGCGATGCTCTGAGAGCTCGCCGTCATGGCGCGCCTTTTTCTCTGTCGGGGAGAGCTTGGGAATATCGCTCTCTTTAACGCTCAGCTTGAACTTGGCAAATTCGCCCGGCTCGACCTCGATCTGGCACCGCTTGCACAGTCCCTTGCCGCCGCAAATCGAGCGCATATCAACGCCCGCCCGCAGCGCCGCGTCATAGACCGTTTCTCCAGTCTCCCCTGTGGTCTGAACGCCGCTCGGGGTGAAAATAAGGGTATGGGTAGTCACTAGCCGCGCCGGCGCCGACCCGCGCGCCCGCCTCGCCTGCCGCCTCGGCCCGCGCCTTCGCCTTCTGCGGGCTTGGGACGATAATGGGAAATCCAATTACCGCAGCTCGGGTCATTGCCGTTAAGCACATCCGCCGCGCGCACTGCAGGCACGAGTCCGTCATCCAGCGGGTTCACAATCGCCGACGTCATGCCAGAGGCCGCCAGCATTGGCAAAAAGGCATTATTGATTGTGTGGCGATTAGGCAGGCCAAAGGCCACATTAGACGCCCCGCAAGTCGTGTTCACGCCCAGCTCATTGCGGAGACGATGCAGCAGGCGAAAGACATCTTTGCCCGCGCTATTGACCGCGCCAACCGGCATGACCAGCGGGTCCACAACGACATCCTCGGGTTTGATCCCGTAATCTGATGCGCGGTTGACAATCCGCTTGGCGATTTCAAACCGCACATCTGGATCTTCGGATATGCCCGTATCATCATTTGAAATCGCAACCACGGCGCAATCATATTTGGCGACCAAAGGCAGGATCCGTTCCATGACCTCTTCTTCAGCCGTTGTGGAGTTAAGCAAAGGCCGTCCCTTATAGGCCGCTAGCCCGCTCTCCAGCGCTTCAATGATCGAGCTATCAATACACAGCGGGACATCGGTCAGGCCTTGGATAAGCGGAATGACCTCTCCCATGATGCCGGGTTCATCGGCAAGGGGCACACCGACATTCACATCAAGGACTTGCGCGCCGGCCTCGACTTGGGCGAGCACTTCCTTTTTCACGCGCCAATAATTTTTCTCCTTAAGCTCTTTGGAGAAAAGCTTCCGTCCCGTGGGGTTAATCCGCTCCCCAATCATCACAAAAGGCTGATCAAATCCAATGACCACTTCTTTGGTCTGTGAGGCAAGTATCGTGCGGGTCATAATTGTCCTGTTCCGGGCAGAACATAAATCTCTGCCGCTCATATAAAGAAATCTTTATATCCCTATATGCAATCCCTTGCCCCGAGTCTATAGCTTTGGCACCCTATGCAGGTTTTAAATGGGCTGCCAGGTCATGTGTTTGGGGTATTCCTCCTTTACGTGATCACTCCCGCCTTGGAGACTTCAGGCACCCGCTGTTTGCCCGGTGCCTGATTTTGGTATTTTGCGGCGAATTCGGCTTGGGTTATCCCCCAATTCTAGCCTGTACACGGAGTGTATAGGTATTGGGCGTGACCGCGCCTGCGAAACCTACAGACCATGGGTCTTCTGTCGAGCTGCGCATTTGCAGCCCGCCGCCAAAACCGGTCTCGCTCCCGCCAAAGCCATCATCATAAAGGCTGATCCCGCCGGCGAGGGTCCATGTTTCATCGCGCGTTAAGTAGAGGTCCGGAATGGCTGCAATCCCTGCATTGCCCTCACGCAGCCCAGATATGGCTGCACTATTTAAAGCAATCAGCCCCGTATTAGCTTGAATACCCAAGGCATTTTGAGCAATCCCATTTGAATTATTGAGGATGTCGACCGCGCTGGCCTCAATCATGTCTGTATTGCGGTTAATGCCGGCAACAACTGTCCGTCTGGTTTCCTTTTGAACACCGTCCTGAATGTCACTGAGATTATTAATATCATTCACGTCACCAATATCGGCCGCGCTATTGGCAATATTCACGCTATTGGTCGAGATATTCCCAGCATTGACCGAAATGTTATTCGCATTGGTCGCGACCCCCGAAGTATTTGTTGCGATATTGGTGCTATTGGCCGCAATATTTCCAGCATTGGCAGCAATATTATTGGCATTTGTCGTTGCCGTTGCTCCCACTGAGACAATCTCCGCCGCATTGGTCGCCGCAGCGGCTGCATTCGTCGCAATCCCCTGCGTGTTTGAGGCAATGCTCGTCTGATTCGCCATAATCGATGCCGTATTCGCAGACACATTGGCCGAGAGAGACGTAATAGCAGAACTATTTGTCGCAATCGCAGCCCTATTTGCGGTTATATTCCCCGTATTAGAGCTAATATTTCCGGCATTGTTGGAGATGGATGTCGTATTACCCGCTATATTTGTCGTATTTGCGGAAATCGAATTTGTATTTCCAGTGATCGCTGCGGAATTAGTGATCACGCGGCCATCAAGCCCGGTAATGGCACCCTCATTATCGGTGACCCGATCATCCAATGTTGTAATCGCGCCAGCATTTGTCGTGATAGCCGTCCCGTTCATAGCGATATTATCGGCATTTATGAGCAGAGTTGCAGCTTGTGCTGCCACTTGCCCATCCAGCGAGGTAATCGCGCTACGATTTGCGGCGATATTTCCAGCATTCGTCCTTACGCCAGAGGCATTCGCTGAGACGCCAGAGGCATTGCGCGTAATTCCAGACGCATTCGCCGACACGCCAGAGGCATTGCGCGTGATTCCAGATGCGTTCGCCGACACGCCAGACGCATTGCGCGTGATACCAGACGTATTACCCGTCACGGACGTTTGAAGGGCGCCGCCATCAGAGGCCAAATTCCCATTTGCATCCGTTGTGACTAATCCTGTCACAGTGCCCTGCACCGCGCGGGATGAGGCCGAAGGAATACCGCTTAACGTGTAATTTGTGCTCGCGGAACCTATGACAAATTGATTGTCTCTTGTGGTTCTAACATTCCGCCCGAATGCGCCGGAGTTCGCAAAATCGGCTCTCGCGCCTGAACCAATCGCAAGACTATTTGCGCCCCCTGATTGGCTCGCGGCGCCAAAGGCCGCGCTATTTGCGCCCCTAGATTGGCTCGAGGCGCCAACGGCCGCGCTACTCGCGCCGCTCGCAAGGCTCGACGAACCCAGCGCGACGCTCGCGAAACCGCTGGCGACGCTGAGCACGCCAATCGAGATACTATTATTACTACTCGCTATGCTATCCGCGCCAAGTGCGATGCTGCGCGTAGCTGTGGCCTGGCTCCGCCCGCCAAGCGCGGTGCTGCTGGCCCCGCTCGCTACGCTGTCAAATCCAAGCGCGCTACTTGAATCACCCACAGCTCGGCTCCGCCCGCCAAGCGCGGTGCTGTTATTAGCGCGGGCTTCACTGGAGGTGCCCAGCGCCGTGGCTGAGCTACTGCTGGCTCTGCTCCCCACGCCCAGTGCTGTGCTTCCGAAACCGCTGGCGATACTTAACCCGCCAAGCGCAACACTGTTTTGATCGCTCGCGTTGGCATTCGCGCCAATGGCTGTGCTGAAATTAGCGCTCGCTGAGCTCCCCACGCCGAGCGCGGTGCTAATGTCACCAGTCGCGAGGGACGCCACACCCAGCGCTGTGCTGCTCTCACCGGTCGCCTCGCTGTCTTGCCCAATCGCCGTTGTGTTCAATGCGCTCGCCAGGCTTTGAGCCCCCAGCGCGGTGCTACCCTCACCATCCGCATCACTATCGAAGCCAAGCGCGGTGCTAGCTGAATTGGTCGCGCTACTTTGCGTTCCAATCGCTGTGCTCGTGCCGCCGCTTGCCCTGCTGCCTTGCCCAACCGCTGTACTGGCTACTCCGCTCGCTTGGCTGGTATTGCCAAGCGACGTGCTGCCCGAACTGCTCGCCGTGCTACTGAACCCAACCGCGGTACTGTTATTTCCGCTGGCAGCGCTAAGTCTCCCCAGCGCTGTGCCGTTCGGACCGCTTGCATTACTAAAGGCGCCGAACGCCGCGCTGCCCGAACCGCTCGCACTGCTACTGGACCCAACCGCTGTCGCTAAAAAACCGCTTGCAATGGCATTCGATCCTACGGCCGTGCTGACACCATTCGTCGCCTGGCTATTTCTTCCAAGTGCTGTACTATTACTACCGCTGGCTTGGCTATTCGCGCCTAACGCCGTGCTCGTAAAACCGCTCGCCACGCTATCCGCGCCAATGGCTGTGCTCACTTCACCACTCGCATCACTCCCATTGCCAATAGCCAGGCTTCCGTTTAAACCACTTGCTGCACTCCCATTGCCAATCGCTATTGCGTTGACCTGTGATGCAGCGGCCGCCACGCCAATGGCCAGCGCGCCATTTGCAGTGGCTTGGCTACGCGCACCAATCGCTGTGCTGCTAATGCCCGTGGCTTGGCTGCCTGCGCCGACGGCCGTGCTACTCACACCCGTTGCTGAGCTCCCGTCACCAAAGGCCGAGCTCATATCGGCGGAGGCGGTACTATCCACGCCGCAGGCCGTGGACCTAAGTCCTGTCGACGCCGCGCCGCCGGTTGTGTCGCCCGCGCTTGAAACGTCATCGCCATCTGTATCCAATATACATTCACTGGCGAAGGCTAAGCCCGAGTCGGTGAAAGAGGGGGCCGCGAGGCTCAGGGTCAGGGCGATCGCGCTTGCACTCAGGATGGACTGGAATTTTCTGGAATTTAAAGATGCTGGCATATTATCCTCACAGGTTTTGGGTCTGTTTAATGGGTTGATTTTAAAGGGGGCGCCGCCGCATGGCGGTCTCAAGACAAAACTGGCGCAGTCTTAAACACAGGGGCAGCCGACGAGAAATGTCCGGGCATCGCCTATACGAGACCCAAATTGGTAAATTTGAATGATGGCCACCCCTATCTTTGGGGACGTCCACCGCGGAGGCCCCACGGGCTAGCCATTAACAAAGATAAAAAGAGAATTATATCACCCAAAAGGGTGATTGGATGACCTTTTTGGCCCTATGATCGCCGCAGCCTATTGCCCATAAGGTCACTCGGAACGCGAGCGCAGCCCCTGTCGTTCGCCCGCCCACGCAGCCGTTGGATAAAACGGATTTTAAAGCGGGCGAAATATTCACGCGCTGCCTTGGGCTTAGGCGTTCCCGTTCGGAAGCTTATTTGTAAATATCGGCTATAGACAGCCGTGAATTTTCCTAAATTTCTCGGCGGCCACACAGAGGCTTAATTGGCCTGAGCGTATCTGGAGCGGGCGATGAGATTCGAACTCACGACCCCAACCTTGGCAAGGTTGTGCTCTACCACTGAGCTACGCCCGCTCAAGACGTATTCGCAGGCTAACCTGCGCGAGAGGCGGCTTATGGCGCAGAATTTTGCGCAAATCAAGCGAGAATCGTGTCCTTTTTTCGGGTTTTTCATCGCCAGCTAATAGTCCATCCAAAGGCCCGCGCCGCGTGAAATTAGCCTATATCCCGCTTGCCACTCGCCGCTGGGCAGGTAAAGTTAGCGCATGACGACACTCCCGACTTCACCGGATGCGCTTTTGGAAAAATTGACGGCGCTGGGCATTGCGCACAAAACCCATGCGCATGCCCCAATATTCACCGTGGAGGAAGGTGCAAAGATCAAAGCCAAATTGCCCGGCGGACATACGAAAAACCTGTTTTTAAAAGACAAGGCCGGTGCACTTTTTTTGCTTTGCGCCCTAGGCGATACACAAATCAAGATCAACCGGCTGCACCGCATGCTGGGCTGTAAGCGCCTATCTTTTGGTCAGGCTGAGCTCATGTTTGAAAAATTGGGCGTGACCCCGGGCTCTGTGACACTATTTTCAGTGCTAAATGACAGGGAAAATGAGGTGACGCTCCTGCTCGATAAAACCTTGATGGAGCATGAGATTGTTAATTTTCATCCCATGCTGAATACAGCGACCACCGCAATTTCAAGCGTGGACATGCTGCGCTTTTGCGAGGCCGTAGATCATAGTCCTGTTATCTTGGACCTTTCCGCCTTGAACGCAGACAATCAAGGCCTATCTAATGAGAGTAAACAGGACGCATTATGACAGATTTTGACACATCCCCAGACCCACATGGCGCAGCAAGCCCGCACGGCGCTGCGCCCAAGACCGATTTTGATCCCGCAGATGTCGTCAAAAATGGCTCGGATATGGGGTTTATGGATGATGTGATACAGGCCTCGGGACACGTGCCTGTAGTGGTTGATTTTTGGGCGCCGTGGTGCGGGCCGTGTAAGCAGCTTATGCCCGCATTGGAGCGCGCCGTATTAGCGAGCAAAGGCGCCGTGCGGCTGGTAAAAATCAATATTGATGAAAATCCCGGCGTGGCCGGTCAGCTTGGCGTGAAATCCATTCCAGCAGTTTTCGCCTTTAAAGATGGGCAGCCCGTTGACGGCTTTATGGGCGCGCAGCCAGAGAGCGAGCTGAAGAAATTTATTGGCCGGCTTACCGGCGAGAGTGACCCGGCCGCCGAGGCAGAAGAGTTGGCGGCGCGCGCCAAAGACAGCCTTGCTGCGGGGGACCCCGGCGGGGCCGCGCAGGACTATGCGCAGGCATTGCAATTGCATCCTGAAAATGCGGCGGCGCTGGCGGGACTGGCCCGAATTTATATTGATAGCGGCAATGAGGCGCAGGCCGCCCAAATCCTTATGGCGGCGCCAGAGGCCATCAAAGATCATCCCGAGGTCAGCGCTATTCGCGCCATCCTCAGCTTGCAGCAAGAAGCGCCCCAAAACCGCGGCGCAGACCCAAGCAGCGGTGAGCCCGAAGAAGACCCCGCGGCCGCGCTACTCGCCGCCGTAGAGGCCAAGCCCGATGATCTTGACGCGCGCCTAGCGCTGGCCAAGGCCTTCGCCGGGAGCGGGCGCAACGCGCAGGCGGTTGATCACTTACTCTACTCGGTCGGTAAAAATCGCGCCCATAACGACGAGGCGGCTCGCAAATTTCTTTTGACGATTTTTGAAGCCGAAGGCGTTGAGAGCGAGGTTTCAATTGATGGACGCCGCCGACTTTCCTCTATTTTATTTGCCTAGCAACGCAAGCCATACCCAGCACCAGAATCAAAACCAAGACACCCCATGAGCGCTCATTACAAATCACTTGCCCGCCGAACTAATCCCGAGACCGTCGCGATTTTTCCGCTGAACGGGACTGTGCTTTTGCCCGGATGCGAGTTGCCGCTCAATATTTTTGAACCGCGCTATCTTAACATGGTGGATGATGCGCTCAAAACAGAGCGGCTGATTGGTATGATCCAAACTGCGGAGGACGCAAAATCCGGCCTGTCCAAAATTGGCGGGCTGGGCCGTATCACCCAATTTTCCGAGCAAGATGACGGGCGTTACCTGATTGTCCTTAAGGGGCTAAAGCGCTTTGCCTATGTGAAAGACATAGAGGCGAAAACGCCTTACCGCCAAGCCCGCATTGATTTTTCAAAATTTGCCAGCGACGCTGATATTCACGATCCAAAAGCCATTCCAGAGGCCATGTCCGATGTTGGCGGTTCGGACCGCGCAGCGCTTACGGTCGCGATGAAAAGCCTTGCTAAAGCACTACGCGTCTCCGTTGATTGGGACGGACTTGCCGAAATTCCGCTACCGCAGCTCGTAAATCAGGCGGCCATGATCAGCCCGTTTAAGCCCTCTGACAAACAATCTCTTCTTGAGGCGGAGACACCGGATGATCGCCGCCGGCTTTTGACGGGTCTGCTGCATCTTTATGCCACCACTGGCGGGGACACGCCCGACCAGCTAATGAATTGAGGCCTATATGGCAAAACCAAAATCTACAGCAAAGTCTAAAGCAAAATCTGAGCCGGCCGCAGGCATTGACCCCAAGCTTCTCTCGGCGCTTGTTTGCCCAAAGACGCGCGGTCCGCTGCGCTATGATCGGCAGGCCAATGTGCTGATTTCGAAAAAAGCCAAGCTCGCCTATCCTATCCGCGAGGGCGTGCCGATTATGCTTATCGAAGAAGCTAAGCCGCTGCCGTAAACGCCTGACGATTTACCGCTCAACACCCGCCTTCCACATGAACGAAATTATGACCGACCTGTCCCAACAAGACCTAGATGCAATTGATGCGGCCGCCTTTCGCCGGCTGTTAAAACATCTGGATGACCATAAAGAGGTTCAAAATATTGACCTTATGATCCTGGCGGATTTCTGCCGTAACTGTCTGTCTAAATGGTATCTGAAAGCCGCCGAGGATTTGGGGCATCCAGTAGATATGGAGACAGCACGGGAGCGCATTTACGGCATGCCCTATAGCGCATGGAAAGCTCATCATCAGCTGCCCGCAACGCCGGAGCAGCTCGCCGCTTTGAATGCCCGCAAGTTAAATCGCTAAGCACTGCGCCAACACCCTTATATCTTGACCTTATGTATCAGCCTTCCCATTTAGATCATATGACACATGATTATGCAGATGCCTCAAAATGGCGGGGAACAACTATTTTGTCGGTCCGCAAAGGTGGACGCGTTGTCATCGCCGGCGACGGACAGGTAAGTATGGGCAATACCGTCATGAAAGCCAATGCCCGAAAAGTACGCACGCTGGCAGGGGGTAAGGTGATCACCGGATTTGCCGGGGCGACTGCCGATGCCTTTGCCCTCTTGGAGCGGCTCGAAGCCAAGCTTGAGCAGTACCCGACCCAGCTTGCCCGGGCCTGCGTTGAACTGGCCAAGGACTGGCGCACAGATAAATATTTGCGCCAGCTTCAAGCTATGATGATCGTCGCAGATAGTAAATCCACATATGTATTGACGGGTAATGGCGATGTCGTCGAACCGGACCGGCTCTCGGGCGGGGGCGAGATTGCCGCCATTGGCAGCGGCGGAAACTATGCGCTCTCTGCGGCGCTGGCGATGGATCCTTATGAGGAAGACGCCGAAAGGCTGGCGCGCAAAGCCATGGAAATTGCTGACCGCGTGTGCGTCTTCACCAATAATAACTTAACGCTGGAGTCGCTGGAAGACCGGGCCTAGGGCGAGGCCCTCATCTCTCGCATTAAGCCGCGATTTTCTCAAGCGGCCAGGCAAGTTTCACGCAGGCGCCGCCCCCCACGCCTCGGTTATCAAAGCTAACATGACCGCCGGTACGCTCAATTAAGGTCTTGGCGATAAAAAAGCCAAGGCCCAAACCGCCCGCCATCTCATTCGTTTCCCCCCGCACAGAAACATAGGGTTCTCCGAGGCGCGCCCGCACGGTTGGGTCAAAGCCAGGCCCGTCATCTTCGATGATAATTGTCAGGCTATTTTTTGTCCATCGCCCCGTCAGAATGACATGGCCTTTGGCAAATTCTACGGCGTTTTCAACAAAATTTTTGAGTCCAAACAGGATTTCAGCTTGGCGGCGAATATCGGGCTCCTCACCTTTGCCTTGGGTGATAATCTCGATGTCGCTGCCAAGCCCGATATAGGGCTGCGCGGCCTCTGATAATAAAGCGTCCAGCGTCATCAAATCATGCATTGGTTCCGCGGCGTCTCCGCGCGCGGCAAGCTGCTTGAGAATTTCGCGGCAGCGCTGGGTCTGCTGCACCAAAAGCTGCGCGTCCTCGCCCAGCGCAGTTTTCGCGTCAAGCTCCCGCGCCATTTCCTTCGCGACCAATTGAATTGTCGCGAGCGGCGTGCCCAGTTCATGAGCTGCTGCTGCGGCCAGCCCGCCAAGTGCTGTGAGCTTTTGCTCATGCGCGAGCACGGCCTCGGTAGCGGCGAGCGCTTCACTCATGCGCCGGCCCTCACGCGCGGCTTGCCATGTGTAAACCGAGGTAAAAATCATCCCCGTGATCAAGGCCAGCCACATACCTACCATGAATTTTTGCGGCAGCACAAAGCTACCGGCGGGCGACCAAGGCAAGGGCAAATGATTGAACAAAAGAAACAAAGACGCGCAGGCCCCAAGCGTGCCAATAGAAAACAGCACGCGCTTTGAGAGCGTCGTGGCCCCCGTCACAACAGGCGCGATATACAAAAGCGAGAAGGGATTGTTCATCCCCCCGGTGAGCCAGAGAAGCCCCGTGAGCTGCAGCGTGTCAAAGCCGAGCTGCAAAATGGCTTCGCGTGACCCCACCCGCCGGTCAAGCGGGAGCCACAGGCTTACCGCAAGATTAAGCGCGGCGCTGGTAAGTACCATGATGGCGGCAAGAACGTAGGGATAGCTATAACCAAATCCTTTTGCGATGATCAGTAATGTAATGGCTTGTCCGCCCACGGCAATCCAGCGCAGGGTGACGAGGGCGGAGCGCCGCAAACGCCCTGATGTGCGGCGCGAGAGATGGGAAAGCCGAAGCCTGTCCTGACCGGCGGCATCCGTACTGCCGCGCACCGCGCCGTCATCGGAATAAGACATCTCCGGCTGTTCGGTCTGCAAGGGCGCCTTGTCGCGTAAAATAGTCGCGTTTCGCGTTTCGTCATTGGACATCATCAAGCTCGTCTTTAAGATAGTCGAAAAGCAGCGGCTTGAAGTCTAGAGTGCCGCCTGCCCAACTCTATACAGAGCGGAGCCTGCTGACCATGCGTAATTTTATCCAAGACCGGCTTAGCCGCCCCACGCTAGCCATTATCCTTTCTGTGGGATTTGGCGCAGGACTTATGGGCTGCGGGAAGGATAGCGCAGGCGGAGTTGCAAGCTCTGGCACGGTGATCGCAAGCGGCACAGCCGATATTGGAGGGCCGTTTACTTTGGTAGATCAAACGGGCGCCGTTTTTACCGAAGTTAACCTTAAAGGTACGCCCAACCTGATTTATTTCGGCTTTAGCTACTGCCCGGATGTCTGTCCGACAGCGCTACAAAAAATGGGGGCCGTGCAGGCTGCACTTGGGGACGCAGGAGTCGGCGTTAATTACATCTTTATCTCTATCGATGCAGAGCGTGATACGCCAGAAAGCCTCGCGCCATATGTTGGCTCACGCGGGTTCCCA
Source organism: uncultured Caulobacterales bacterium (assembly GCA_964410285.1). Taxonomy (GTDB): domain Bacteria; phylum Pseudomonadota; class Alphaproteobacteria; order Caulobacterales; family Maricaulaceae; genus Fretibacter. The sequence continues at coordinate 63,550 of CAYPFR010000001.1, forward strand.
AGCGGGCTTATTGGACTGTCGGGCACGCAAGCGCAAATTGACGCTGCGGTGGCCGCATACCGCGTATATGCGCAAAAGGTTACGGACCACGAAAGCGCTGCCGAATTTACATTTGATCATTCCGACCTGATTTTACTGATGAATTCTCAGGGCGCATTTGAAGATATCTTCACGCATAACAACTCTGTGCCGGAAATCGCGGGCCGCATTAGGCTTCTGCGTAATAAAGAAGGTTAAGTGCGGCGGGCACCCCTCTCTTAAATACAGGTAATTTTAACTAAATACAGTCTAAGGTGACCCTAGACATCGCTAATGCGCGTTTTTGGCGCTGTTATTGCATAGCTCAGCGCGGTGCTCGGCGCACCATAACCCGCGGCCCGAAAGGGCGGCGAGGCCGCAGGAGAGGGAACTATGCAGAGTTCGTCAAACTTTTACCTAAAACGGAACCTTCCTGCCAAAGGAAACGGCGGCCCCGCGCGTTATACGATAAAGCCAGCGGTTTCGCACGCCGCTGACATCCCGCAGAGCAAGACCCTCATGAATACGTCTCAAGCCTTTCCAGAAAAACTGGACGTTTGTGTCGTTATTCCCACTTATAAACGCGCGGAGGGCTTAAGAGTCGCAATTGAGAGTTTATTCGGGCAGTCCATCATGGCGCAGGGCATCCGCGTGTTAGTAGTGGACAATAATGCACTGCCGGTAGAAAAGACCGCCGTCGCCGTATTATCGGCCAAGTTCAATCACCCCATTGAATATATACATGAACCCAATGCAGGGGTCTCTAATGCCAGAAACGCCGCGATGAAAACGGCGACGAGCAGCCGCTTTATCGCCTTTTTGGACGATGATATGATTGTAAGTCCTGATTGGCTGTCCTCATTATTGGCAACCTCCAAAGCGCTTAAAGCCGGCCTTGTCTTTGGCCCAACCTATGCGGTCATGCCCAATGTCGATGATCCTGGCAATATGTACATGGAGCCGTTTTTTGAACGCAGGCTCACTATGGAGAATGACGGCTACATTGAAGAGACACTGGGCACGGGCGGATGCCTGATTGACCTAGAGCATTGCCAATTGCCCACCCCCCCCTTTAACCCTGCATATAATCAGATCGGCGGAGAAGACGACATTTTCTTTGACCACTTGAAACAGACAGGCACGCGCGTTGTCTGGTCTGCAAAGGCCACCTCATATGAAATGGTGCCGGTTTCTCGGGTAACCCCCGGTTATATCTGGAAACGCAACTTTGGCTATGGCCAAGGACCCGCGCGTATCCATGCAAGCCGCGGAGCCTCGGGCGTGCCCAAAATTTTGTATTTCATGATGACTGGGACAATCCAGTTTCTATGCTATGCGCCCATATTGGCGTTTCAAACCGCCGCAGGCCGCCCGGCGCGGTCCAAATATCTTGCCCTAACAGCGCGGGCCCTTGGAAAAATATTCTGGCAGAATAGATTTACGCCCCATCTTTACGGGAAAGCGATCGGCTGATTTTGTCGTGTTCGCTGCGCCTTTCTGTGCGCATCTGGCAATAATTTATCAATACATTCGAGTTATTGAGTATGGATACGCAATCTTGCGCCCTGATGATCTATTATTGAAGCGATATGAAGAATTTTATAGAAGACTGGAGTGAGGCGCACACTCAGAAATTTGAAAAAGACATTGTTACTTTTGATCACAAACTTGAAGCCACAGGGTTATTTTCCGATGACGCATTGATCGCTCTGCTGGAAAAGCACCCCTCACACATGCTAGACGTCTGCACAATGGGCGGGGCCGACCATCCGGAGTATCCAAATAAGTTTAGAACAGGTGATTTTCGCGGCGCCTCAGGTCTGGATTTGATTGAAGCGGCTAAAGCTGGGAAAATCTGGATCAATGTCCGCAAAGGCATGAATATTCATGCCGAATATAAGGAAATCTTGGACGGTATGTATGGAGAGCTTAGCGCGGCCAATGGGAAAAAGCCCTATGATGCGCGGGGCGGCATTTTAATTTCCTCCCCCATTGCTCAAGTGCCTTATCACTTTGACAAGACACATATCATTTTGTGGCATGTCCGCGGAAAGAAACGCATTTACATCTATCCAGAAACTGAAAAATTCATTCCTGATCAGGCTTATGAGGCCAAGATGCTGCACTATCTTGACGATGATTTACCTTATAAGGCCGAATTTGATGAGGCCGCAAAATTTTACGACCTAAAGGAAGGGCAAGCGATTAGCTGGCCGCTAAATTCGCCGCACCGCGTTGATAACCGCACATTTTGCGTTTCTGTGACCACGGAATATAGCTCGCTAGAGAGCCGGATAAAAAATAATTGTATGGTCGCAAATGCCACTTTGCGTCACCGCTTTGGCATAAAGTCCAGCTACCGAAACGCCGGACTTGCCCATCGACAGCTCAAGTCACTCTTTGGCGTCGCAATTAAAAACTCCGGATTTTTGCCGGATCAGAATACGCCCGATTTGGTGACCTTTAAGGTCGGCGATGCGGCGCAAAATTATATTGTCGACGTCCCTCCCTTCGAGCGCAATTTTTAGAACGTCCGTCCGGTGCCTGCGCCGCTTGCGGCTATTGTCAGCCAAGCCAAAGCACGTCATGATGGGGCATGAGCGGATTTTTCTCACAGCTAAAAAAACCAGCCCCGCCCGCAGCCGTTGATAACGGCCCCTTTGGCGCAGCGGGGGAATTTCGTGATCCCGATGATCCGCGAATTCTTTACCGTCTGTCAAAACGCGCAAGTCGCATTTCCCTAAAAGTGCGGACGAGCGAGCGCGAAGTTGCTGTTATCGTGCCAAGCGTCCGTGCCCTGAAAAAAGCGCAGGCCTTTGCTCGTGAAAATCAGGAATGGATTGATGTTCAGCTCGAAAGCCTGCCCCCGCCCATGCCATTTCGCAGCGGCGGAGAGATTATGATACGCGGACTTGCCTATCGCCTCATCAGCCCCGACGGACGCGGCCGCCCGCGGATTGACCATCTTAAACGCGAAGTCATCGTGCCTTCCCCCGACGCCCAAAGCCTGCCGGGGCGTGCCCGCCGGCTTTTGATACGTGAGGCCCGCGAAGAACTTGAGGCGGCCACCCATTATTATGCCGACAAACTCGGAAGGCGCGTCTCCAAAGTCTCGGTGCGAGATCAAAGCTCGCGCTGGGGAAGCTGCATCACGCGCGGCGGCGAAGGGCAGATCAGCTATAGCTGGCGGCTGATTTCTGCGCCGCCCTTTGTGCTGGAATATGTTTGCGCCCATGAATGTGCCCATATGATCGAGGCTAACCACAGCGCCAATTTCTGGGCGGTCTGTGCGCGTATTTCAGATGATGTAAAGCCTGCAAAAAAATGGCTAAATAAAAACGGCGCTCTCCTGCATGCGGTTGGCGCAGAATTTTAGGCCAATAGCTTCTCGCAACATAAGGCCGCAGCCGGTAATCGGCAACGGCTGCTCGTTTAAACTTCTGATTAAGCGGGCTAGTTAATGCCTTCGGCCTCAGCGCGGCGCATCATTTCATCGCGGAACATGGCCGCAAAATCCGGCGGCTCAAGCATGATAGGTGGGTAGCCACCGTTTTGCGTCATTTGCGCCATAATCTGGCGCGCAAAAGGGAAGAGTAATCGAGGACATTCGATCAGGATCATCGGCTGAATCGTCTCAATGTCGACATTCGCAAAGGCAAAAAGCCCAGCATATTCCAACTCGGCGATAAAGGCGACTTGATCGCCGCGCCGCGCATCAGCCCGCAGCATAAGCACAACCTCGACCGTATCATCGGCCAACATCTGCCGGCCAATCTCAATATTGATTGAAATTTGCGGTGCCTCAAGACCGGAACGTAGGCTCTCGGGGGCATTGGGATTTTCAAAACTCTGGTCCTTAGTATATTGCGCAAGGACTTGCAGCATTGGACCCGCGTTTGGATCTACCGCCGGCTCTGCGCTCTCGGGGGCGGGCGCGGTAGCCGCCGCTTTTTTGGCAGGCTTTTTGGCGGCTTTCTTGGCCGCTTTTGTCTCTTTCTTAGGCGCTTTCGCCATAAGGACCTCCTTGGAAATATTGAGCTTGCGGGCTAACATGATGACAGCAGCGGAGCAACCACCTTTCGCGCAAGACCCACCGCGCAGGCTTGGTAGCTGCGGTTTTCAGCCGCGCCATTAAAACAGAGATTGCCATGCCCGCGAAAAACAGTAGTTATAGGGCCAATTCAGGCCAAGTCCGCCCCGAGCTTGGCGGTAAGACTCATCAAGGATTTCGATATGCATGAGGTTATCTTATTTGCGGCCATCGCCACGGTGATCTGCGTTATGCTATATAGCGTGCTGGGGAAGTCTGTTGGGCGCGGGCCAGATGATGATGGAAATTTGCCGGGCTTTCTGGCCGGGGAACCTGCGCAGACGCCCAAAGTGGTCGCCCCCGTATTTGACGGCGCAGCCCCGCCGGGGATTGCCGGCATTATGAAATTGGACGGCGGGTTTTCACTTGGCCAATTTTTAAATGGCGCGCGCATGGCCTATCCGATGATTCTTGATGCCTTTGCCGATGGAGATAAAGAGCAGCTTCAATCTCTGCTTATGCCCGACGTCTATGACGTTTATGTGCAAGCCATTGACGCACGCGAGGCCAAGGGCCTTCGACAGATTACGGATCTTGCTCGGCTGATCGAGCATGAGGTCGTTAGCGCGGAGACCGTAGGCAAGATCATGCATATTTCTGTGCGTTACAAAGCCGAACTTACCTCCGCTCTCGTGGACGCGGCGGGCGAGACAGTTGAGGGCGACGCCGATACGCTTTCGGTTGTTTCAGAGCTTTGGACCTTTACCCGCAAAGCCGGAGATACGGACCCAAATTGGAAGCTATCCGATGTGGCCCCATCAGAAGGTGATAAGCTGGAAGCTGATCCGACGCCTGATACAACGGCGTAAGATGCCGAGACAAATATTTTCAATCACCCCTCCTTTAGCGGCGCTTGGGAAGATATATAAAAAACCACTTATCCTGCTAGGCTTGCTCACGCTAAGTGCCTGCGCCAGCGTGGCGCCCGCACCGAAAACCCAAACCCTCCCGCAAGGCGAAAACCTGCCGCCCGTTATTTCGCCAATCCCGAACACCCCTCCAGCGGCCTCGGATCCTTTACGCCCGATGCCGCCCCCCGAGGCTCCGCCGCCAATTGCTGAAATATATGAGCCCGAATCAACGACCCCCAACATCGCTGGCCCTGACACGCCCAGTCATGAAACGCAGGCGGGGGAAGCATTGCCGAAGGAAAGCCTTCCGGGCTTTCCGCCCGAAATCGCGCCAAACCCTAATCTTGTTGCCGCCCTGCCCTATTGGACAGCCAGTGACACAGCACCTGCCCTTGCCGCGTTTCAACGCAGCTGTCAGCACTGGGAGAAGAAGGCCCACAGCGCGATGCTCAATGAGGCTTTGCCTGAATATGGCCGCTATGGGGATTGGGCCGCGCCTTGTGCCAAGGCTATAATAACGCCCCTCACCTATGCCGCCTCCAAAGATTTTTTTGAACAAGAGTTCACCCCCGTCACCTTGACGCCGCGCAATAATGAAAGCGGGCTAATGACCGGTTATTACCAGCCCGAAATCAAGGTTCGGCGACGCGCCGATGCCTATTACAATGAACCCGTCTTGGCGGTGCCCAAAGATAAGGCCGTACAAAATCTACCGCGCGCCGCCCTCTCCGCCGGTGCGTCGCGCGTGATTGCCTATGGCCGCCCGCTTGATGTCTTTTTCATGCAAATCCAAGGCAGCGGGCATTTGCGCTATGAGGATGGCCCCACTATCAGAGCCGCCTATGCTGGCAATAACGGACAGCCCTACCGCTCGATCGGGAAGGTCCTTATTGAGCGCGGGGAGATCAGCAAAGACCGCTCCTCCAAGGCCGATATAGAGCGCTGGATGGCCGAAAACGGACCCGAAAAATCCCGCGCGCTGATGAATGAAAACCCGCGTTATATTTATTTTGTTGAGCAGAAAATAAATGAGGGCGAGGGACCAAATGGCGCCATGGGCGTACCGCTCACGGCGATGGGCTCTATGGCGGTGGACCCGCGCTACCATCCCTATGGTAGCCTCATCTGGCTGCAGGTGAAGATACCGCAAAACAAAGGCGACTATAAAGGGTCGCCCAGCGGGCATTTACTTGCCGCGCAAGATACGGGGAAAGCCATACGCGGGGCGCTGCGCGGGGATTTATATTTTGGATCAGGCACGGCGGCGGGCGATCTGGCGGGGGTCATGAAACATCGAGCCGTCTGGACAACCCTTCTTCCCAAAGCCTTAGCTGCGCGGCTGAAAGATCGCCAAAACAATGTGAGCTAGCCAGCACATGAAGCCGCCGCGCAAAATCAAGCCCGAGGAAAAAAAGGTTTGGGACAAGGTCTCCAAAACCGTCTCCCCGCGCCGCCGCGCGGTAGGACCCAAAGCCGCAAAGCCTCTCCCGCCTCCGTCGGGCAAAGATGAATTTGCTGCGATGTTGCGCGTCCCGCCAACCGCCAAAAAGGCCGTGCGGGCCATGCCCCAAAGCCTTGATGTAAATCAGGACAAGCGCGTGCGGCGCGGGCGCGTTGAGATTGAAGCCACAATTGATCTACACGATCTTGACAGGGACCGCGCACGCGCCGCTCTTGTGAAAGCCATCATTCGCGCGTCAAACCAAAATATAAAATGCGTGTTGGTGATTACGGGCAAAGGCCCGCGCCTTGAGGGCGTGCTGCGCCGCAATTTTCCCGAATGGATTTCCCAAGCCCCCATCCGTCCGCTCATTGCGACCTATGCCCAAGCCCATATAAAACACGGCGGCGCTGGCGCGTGGTATGTATTTTTAAAGGGATAGGCGCTTTGTCTGAAACGTCACCGGTGATCGGCGGGCGCGGAATATTGATTTGATCCGCGCGCCATTGTAGGAGGGCGCATGAAAAAGACGCTCTCTTTGATAATTACGGCCTGTCTCGCGGCCTTAATATGCGCGGGATGTACAAAAAAGGCCGAGCAAAACACACCCGCCGCGCAGGAAAAACTCCCCGCCCTGGCGCCGACTATTGGACTGGCCTCAATTCCCGCTGGCACAACAGAAACCCATAGCTACCGCCCGGCTGGAGAGGGGCCTTTTCCCGCTATCTATTTTCTGCAAGGCTATCCCTGCCGCACAATTAACCCGGATCATGAAAAATCTCGGGTGAGAACGCGCCTGATTAACGCCTATGTCCAGGCCGGGTTTCTGGTATTCATGGCTGAAAAGCCGGGTATGGGCGAGCTGTCGGAGACGGCAGAGACATCAAAACCTTGCAAAGATTTAACCTATCCGGAAGAAGTTGCCGCATTTTCGGCGGCGTTTTCAGGCCTTGAAAACAATCCGGATGTAAGGCGCGATCAGATTTTCCTATTCGGTCATTCCATGGGCGGGCAGACAGCCCCATTAATCGCCAAACAGCATAAGGTCGCCGGCATTATTACCTACGGCATACATGCCAAACCCTGGTTTGAATTTATGATCGACATCAGCCGCGATCAGGGCGAACGCCTAGGAATGGATCCAGTTCAATTACAAGAAGAAACGGCCATGATGATTCCGTTTCTCTATGACCTTATGGTCAGCAAACAAGACTGGGCAACCCTGTCGGCGCGGCACGCCAAAGCGCTCAGCGGCGGGGTCATGCCCGCCAAGGGCCGGTATATAAATGGACGTGACTATACCTTCTGGGCGTCTCTTAACGACGAGAATTTTGTCAAGGCTTGGAGCGAGTATGAGGGACAGGTTCTAGCTTTATACGGAGAATATGATATCGCCTCTATCTCGGCTGAGGGGGCCGAGCGGATTGCGCGAGCTGTGAATTTCCATCACTCCGGACATGCCAAAGCCGTTATTTTGGAAAAAACCGATCATAACTTTGCTTATTTTGATGGGAGCTTTGACGCGTATAAAGCCAAACGTTTTTCAAACGACTGGACCGGAGATTATGTGTCAACCCTTGTGAACCCGCGAATCACCGAGGACACAATCGCGTGGATGAAAAGCGTTATCGCAAATACAGAAATGCAGGCGGAATAATTACCTTGCCCAGATAAAGCACAGCGGCAAGAGATCGTGGTAAGTGTTTTGAAGGGGTGGGAATTTCTCTACTCCCCTAAAAGCGGACATCCCGAAATATTGACGGAATGCTAACTGAGGGGGCGCAGCGGACGTTAGGTGAGAAGCTTAGGGCGCCCAAAATAGGACACTTGCAAAGTCTTCTGGATGAGGAAGTAACTTACCGTTATACTTTAAGGTCGAGGCTTCCATTTGTAAGTGAGAAGGAATGCGAGGTAACTCATGAATGCAGCAATCGGAATTTTGTACAGTAATTCCCCGTAATTGTTTTTTGGGTCGAAAAAACGAATGTTAAACATCCCATGATCGGCAGAGCCCACCAAATTATAACGCGCGTGAATTTGAAAAACTGTGAAGCAAATAATATGAACCCACAGATGTATAAATATTGGTCTAATCCCTCCCCAGTTTCCGGTGGAAGACCCCAGAATTTATAACCCGCCGTTAGAGCTGCAATGAACCCTAAAAAGATACCGGCGCAGATATACGCTGCCCACGATAGAATTCTGTAAAGCTGCACAAACCTACTCTCAGGAAGTTTAGTTCTGGTTTTCTACAACCAGTCTGTAACTTTGTTGAAGAAAGTCAACTGCTTGGCCCTTGGCTGATTTCAAAATTTTGGTCTGTGATGGGGAAAATGCAGCTCTTTAGACTCTTTATTATAAACATCGTGATTATAAACATCGTGATTATAAACATCGTGCGGCTTAAAATCGTCTCAAGTAAGACACTGAGCTAACGTCTCTTTTGGGGGATGGACTTCTCCTTATTAGGCTCCGCCTCTCAACCTACTTGCCGCCCAAAGCAGGCCTTAACCAATCGGTTGGCATTATTGGCAACACTGATCAAGTCAATTTATATCGCCGCCCTCGTCGTTTGCCGCGCCTACAAAATAAACTTGCTCAAATCCTGATCTTTGGCGAGTTCCGAGACGTTTTTTTGCACATAAGCTTTGTCGATTTTTAGGGTTTGGCCAGCTTTGTCTGTGGCGGTAAAACTGATGTCATCAAGCAGGCGTTCCATCACCGTTTGCAGGCGGCGCGCGCCGATGTTTTCAACCTTGGCATTGACCTCTGCGGAGACGCGGGCGATTTCGGCTATACCATTTTTTGTAAATTCCAGCGTCACATTTTCTGTCGCCATCAGCGCCGTATATTGCTTGATCAGGCTCGCCTCTGGCTCTGTGAGGATGCGGACAAAATCCTCCTCTGTGAGAGCGCGAAGTTCCACGCGGATTGGCAAGCGGCCTTGAAGCTCTGGCAGCATGTCGGACGGCCTTGCGACATGGAACGCGCCGCTTGCGATAAATAGAATATGATCGGTTTTCACCGGCCCGTGTTTGGTCGACACGGTTGTCCCTTCAATGAGGGGAAGGAGGTCGCGCTGCACGCCCTCGCGGGAGACATCCGCCCCGCGCGCATTCGAGCGCGCCGTAATCTTGTCAATTTCGTCAAGGAAGACAATGCCGTCTTCCTCGGCGATTTTTACCGCCTCGCGGGTCAGGCTCTCGTCATCAAGCAGTTTATCTGCTTCCTCCGCGAGGAGCGGCGCATGTGCGTCCTTGATTTTCATCTTGACGGTTTTGGTGCGGCCCTTGCCAAAGATTGACCCTAAATTGAGCATGCCCACAGAACCGCCGCCCGGCTGCCCGGGAATATCAAGCCCCTTTAAGGGTGAGCTGTTATCGGCCAGCTCCAGCTCCACCTCGGTTTCGTCCAATTCTCCGCTCAGCAATTTTTCGCGAAATTTTTTGCGCGTGGCCTCGCCCGCCTCCGCCCCGACAAGCGCGTCCAATATACGCGCTTCTGCGGCCAGCTCGGCCTGCGCCTGCACGTCCTCGCGGCGGCGGGCGCGCAAAAGCGCAATAGAGGCATCGACAAGATCACGAACGATCTGCTCTACGTCGCGTCCGACATAACCGACCTCTGTGAACTTTGTCGCCTCGATCTTGATGAAAGGCGCGCTTGCGAGCCGCGCGAGGCGGCGGGAAATCTCAGTCTTGCCAACGCCCGTGGGTCCAATCATGAGGATATTTTTAGGCGTGATCTCGGAGGATAATGCGCCGGGCACGCGTTTTCGCCGCCAGCGGTTTCTTAGCGCGATAGCCACGGCCCGCTTCGCCCCGCTTTGGGCGACAATATGGCGGTCTAGCTCCGAGACGATTTCGCGGGGGGTGAGATGTGCGGCGGAGGAAATATCAGTCATAGGCCTTAAATGGGCAAAGCGCGCCAGCTTTCAAGGCACAGAATGGATATAGGCCCGCTAGCCCTTGAAATTCTCAATATAGGGTGGAGGAAATATCTTCCATTTGGGCAGGATTTTTATCAGCTGATTACGCGCCGCGTGCCAGCCTGTGCCCAGGAACATGACCGCCGCGCCCAATATGAGTAGCGCGAAAATAATGCTCGCGCCAAAGCCGACGCCGCTAGAGGAGAATAAAAAGATAATCGCAAAGCCCGCATAGCCAAGAGAGGACACTAATAGCGCGCGCCGATTTAACGCCAATGCCAATACGCCTAGGACGCAGACAACCCCGAGTAAAAACACCATATCCCCGCTGCCAACATCGGGCAGGGGGAGCAGGCCAAACTTAAGCTCCGTCTTGGCGGCGGCGGCGTTAAAGGCCAGGCCGTGCACAATCAGCGGAGCCGCGGTAAAGTGCAGCCAAAAAGCATTATCGGCAAAACGCGTGGTGCGGTGCAAGTCGCGCATATCATAGCCAATCGCCGCCGTCAGCGTGGCAAGGCCGGCAATCACAAAGAACCAACTACGATTACCCGCCAGCAGCCCCGGCATAAATTGCTCAGCAAGGGCGAAGAATAAGAAAATCAGAGAGATCGCAATCAAAGCAATGCAAAAGGGCAGTCGGATAAAGGCATAGTAAGCCAGCATGGCTCCCAGAGTCAGCAGTGCGGCCATAATGCCGCTGCCGTCCGCGCCAATAAGCCCGCCCAGCCCCTTATGCATAAACAGCAAAAAGGCGAGCGCCGTAATCAGCGTGGGCAGGTGCTGACGTTTCTTCTTGCCAAAATAGGCCGCCATCAGCGCAGTTACGCCCGCCGCCAAAATATAGCTCGTCCCGCCGCCCAACAGGCCCGCAACTCCGCCAAGGCCAAGTGCAAACAATCCAATCCCGATCGCAATAAACACATCCGAGAAACTGCGCACAAAGCGCATATCATCCTCATTACCAATGACCGCGCCCTCATTATTGGAGCTGGTGCCCTTATTGGTAGCAGCACTACGTCTTAGCGAGCGCATGGCTTCGGCCTGTTTCTCTGTGATAATATCCGCCTCTAATGCGGCTTTGATCTGATCTTCATTCATCTGGCTCATGGAGAAATTCTAACCCGTTAATCCGCCCTTGTCATTCGTAGAATGCACAGGCAGATTAGCGCCAAATAAACGCTGGCACATAAATATACGACGCGGCGGTTTTAAAAATGAGATGAAGGATAATCATATGCGCAAATTATTACTCGCCGCCGCTGCGGCCGCCTTATTGTCGGGCTGCACAGACGCCCAGCCGCCAAAATCTAATACTAATGCAAAAGATATGGCCGCTAGCGAAATGACATTTGATCTGCCAAGAGCAGAGCTGCCAGACGCGCTAAAGAGCAATACGCTGTTGGCGAAATGGGAAGGCGCTTATGGCGGGCTGCCCGCCTTTGAAAGCGTTAAACTTGAGGACCTGAAGCCCGCGCTGGAATATGGCATGGAGCGCTCCCTGATAGAGGTGCAGGCCATTGCCGATAACCCCGAGCCGCCGACATTTGCCAATACAATTGTCGCCATGGAGGCCACAGGCGAAGACCTTGACCGTATCTTCCCCCATTACGGCATTTGGAGCAGCAATATGAACAGCCCCGAATTTCGCGCTATTCAAGGCGAAATGGCGCCAAAGCTCTCGGAATTTAGCTCCAAAATCACCCAGAACGAAAAGCTTTTTGCGCGGGTCAAGGCGGTTTACGATTCAGAAGACGTGAAATCCCTTCGCCCCGATCAACAGCGCCTCGTTCAGCTCACCTATGATAATTTTGCCCGCAATGGCGCGACATTGAACGCAGCGGATAAAGCCCGATACGCCGCGATCAACAAACGCTTATCCGAGCTACATACAAAATTCAGCAATAATGTCCTCAATGACGAAGAAAGTTACGTCACATATCTGACCGAAGACCAGCTAGGGGGACTTTCTGAGAGCTTTATTAAATCTGCCGCCGCCGCGGCCACCCAGCGTGGCAAAGACGGTCAATATGCGATCACAAATACGCGTAGCTCTATGTCGCCCTTTTTGACTTATTCTACGCAGCGGGATTTGCGCGAAACCGTTTGGCGCACCTATTACTCGCGCGGCGACAATGGCGATGCCTTTGATAATAACGCCATCATTGCGGAAATATTACAATTGCGCGATGAGCGCGTGGGCCTGCTTGGATATGATAATTACGCCCAATGGCGGCTGGAGAACCGCATGGCTGGCTCGCCTGAAAATGCGATTAAGCTAATGGAAGCCGTCTGGCCTGCGGCCACAGCGCGCGCGCGCGAGGAGGTCGCCGATATGCAGGCCCTCGCCCAATCCGAAGGCGCGGATATTAAAATCGCGCCGTGGGATTACCGTTTCTACGCCGAGAAAGTGCGCAAGGATCGTTATGATCTGGATAGCGATGAGGTGAAAGCCTATCTTCAGCTCGACAAACTCCGCGAAGGCATGTTCTATGTCGCGGGGGAGCTATTTAATTTCAAATTCGAACCCGTCGCCGAAAACACGGTCCCCGTCTTTCATCCTGACGTGAAGGTCTGGAAGGTCACTGACGGGGGCAGCGGCGATCTTGTCGGGCTTTGGTATCTGGACCCCTTTGCCCGCCAAGGTAAACGTTCTGGCGCTTGGGCAACGAGCTACCGTAGCCACACAACATTTGACGGGCCCAAAACTGTGCTCTCGGCGAATAATTCCAATTTCGTCAAGGGCGCAGAAGGCGAGCCCGTCCTTGTCTCTTGGGATGATGCCAATACCTTCTTTCACGAATTTGGTCACGCGCTGCATAGCCTGTCTTCACGCGTTGCTTACCCATCGCTAAACGGCGGGGTGCGTGATTATACAGAATTCCAAAGCCAGCTTTTGGAACGCTGGGTCAGCACGCCAGAAGTCATTAATCGTTTTTTGACGCATTATGAAACCGGCGAGCCTATGCCGCAGGCATTATTTGACAAAATCCAAAAGGCCGCGACCTTTAACCAAGGCTTTGCCACGACGGAATATCTTGCCTCAGCCCTTGTTGATATGCGTTATCATACAACCGACCCAGCGGGCATTGATCCCGATGCCTTTGAGAAGAAGACACTGGAGGACCTTGGCATGCCAAGTGAGATCGTAATGCGCCACCGCAGTCCGCATTTTGCCCATATCTTCAGCGGCGAAGGCTATAGCGCCGGTTATTACGGATATATGTGGGCGGATGTGCTGACCTCGGACGCCGCAGAAGCCTTCAAAGAAGCGCCCGGCGGGTTTTACGACAAAGGTGTGGCGAAAAAACTCGTCGATCATCTGTTTGCGCCGCGCAATTCCATTGATCCAGCCGAGGCCTATCGCGCCTTTCGCGGACGCGACGCCGATATTGGACCCCTTATGCGCGACCGCGGCTTTCCTGAGCCTAAAAATTAGGCGCTGGCCAAAAATTTTGGCATAGCTTGCGGCGCGCCAAGCGGCGCCCGCGCTCACCGCTTTGCAAACGCCGGATAAAGACCTATATGCCATCAACGGCGTCATTGCATTGGCGTTTTGCCCGCTGAGAGTTAAGGATACGGCACATGCGGTTTTTAATCATGAATGGGGCGGGTAACCGCTTTGCGGTCTTTGATGCCCGCGCGGACGAGAGGTTTGCCCTGAGCGCAGAAAAGGTCAAAGCGCTATGCGCGCCCGGCAGCGCGGCAATGGGCGCAGCTGGCGCAGATCAGCTCATTATTATGCGCGCGCCCAAAGACGACACCGCCGATGTCTTTATGGAAATCTGGAACCAAAAGGGGTTTGAAGTCGATGCCTGCGGCAATGCCACGCGCTGCATTGCTTGGTTGGTCCTTGAAGAAACCGGCAATGCCAAATGCTGCGTTCAGACCAATGCTGGGCTCTTGCACTGCACGCATGCGGGCGAGAATTTGATCGCTGTCGATATGGGAAGGCCAAAGCTGGATTGGACGCAAATCCCGCTCGAAGAGGTCATGCATACGCATCATATTGACGTAAAAATCGGGCCGATTGATAATCCCGTGCTTTCCAATCCCGGCGCGGTGAATATGGGCAACCCGCATTGCGTGTTTTTCGTTGACGATTTTGAGACCGCCAAACCCCATCTGGTTGGACCCATGGTCGAATTTCACCCCCTCTTCCCCGAGCAAGCCAATGTCGGCTTTGCCCGTATTGACGGCCCTCATAATATGCGGCTGAAAGTCTGGGAGCGCGGCGTGGGCATGACGCTGGCCTGCGGCACAGGCGCCTGCGCTGCCGTTGTCGCTGCCGTGCGCCAAAGCCGCGCCGAGCGCAAAATGCGCGTGACAGTCGACGGCGGCGTGCTTGAGATCGAATGGCGAGAGCAAGACGATCACGTTATCATGACTGGCCCCGTGGAACTTGAGAAAGACGGGGCTCTATGAGCGCCCCCAAAGTCATCACTCTGGGCTGCCGGCTAAACGCTTATGAATCAGATATTATCCAAGGCCATGCCCGCGACGCGCAGCTTACGGACTGCGTGATTATAAACACATGCGCGGTCACAGGCGAGGCCGTACGCCAATCACGCCAAACCATTCGCCGCGCCCATAAAGACAATCCGGATGCCCAGATCATTGTCACCGGCTGCGCGGCGCAAATCGATCCCGGAGCTTTTGCCGATATGCCAGAAGTTTCACGCGTGATTGGCAATCAGGAAAAAATGCTTGCCGGGACCTTTGAACCCGAGTCTCTTGCGGATGCGCCAAAAATTCTGGTGAATGACATTATGGCTGCTTGGCAAACCGCGCCGCAGCTTATTTCGGGCGGCAATAGGCTCGCAGTAAAATCCCAAGACCGTACGCGTGCTTTTTTACAAGTGCAAAACGGTTGTGATCACCGCTGCACATTTTGTATTATTCCCTATGGCCGCGGCCCCGCGCGCTCTGTACCAGCGGGTGAAGTGGTCGCCCATGTCAGAGACCTGGCCGCGCAAGGTTTCGGCGAGGTGGTTTTAACAGGGGTGGACTTGTCAAGCTGGGGCGGGGATTTACCGGGGCGTCCGCCCCTTGGCGATCTGGTACGGCGCGTCTTAAAGCTGGTTCCGGAACTGCCTCGCCTGCGGCTGTCATCCATCGATCCCGCCGAGGTCGACGCGGCCCTGTTTGAGGCTCTGACAACAGAGCCGCGCATGACGCCCTATCTACATCTTTCCTTGCAGGCGGGAGATGATATGATTTTAAAACGTATGAAACGCCGTCACCTACGCGCTGAGGTAGGCGCGCTCTGCAAACGCCTGAAATCGGCGCGGCCAGAGATTACCTTTGGCGCAGACATGATCGCAGGTTTTCCGACGGAAACAGACGAGATGTTTGAAAACGGTAAAACGATTATCAGCGAGATCGGGATTCCTTGGCTGCATGTTTTTCCCTATTCGCCCCGCGGCGGCACGCCTGCCGCTAATATGCCGCCGGTTAATGGCAAGATCATCAAAGCCCGCGCCAAGGCGCTGCGGAACGAAGGGGCACGCATGCGCAGCCTTCATCTGGCAAGCCGCATAGGGCAAATAGACATTGCTTTATTTGAAGAAGATGGCACGGGCCGCTGTCCCGATTTTACGCGGGTGAAGGTGGACAAGCCGCCCAAAGCGGGCCAATTTGCAAAGGTCAAATTAGCCGCCCATGACGGCGAGATCGCGATCGGGCAGCTCATATGATCTAGGCACGAAAGCTGAGGATGACGCATACGGGCGCGGATCGCATAGCGCGTCAGGAAATTTATCAAGAGGCGCAGAACGCAGAGCGCGGCAGGGAAGTATTAAATGGCCGAAGAGAAGAAAAAGAAAAAGCGCGGCTTTCTAAGTAAGCTCGGCTTTAAATCGAAAGACGAAAAGCTCGCCGAAGAAGCGGCGGCGCGCGCGGCGGCGCAAGAAAAAATTGACGCGGATATGGCCGAGCGCATGGCGGCCATCAACGCCGCCGCCCTGGCCTCTGCCCGCCAACAAGATCATGCCGCAACGGGCACAGCCCTAGGTGAGGACGAAGAAGCCCGCATTGCCGAGGAAGAACGGGCGCGCGCCGAAGCCCAAGCTCAAAAAGACGTCGAAGCGGCAAAACGGCTCGCAGTCGAAAAACGCGCCAAAGAAGCCGAGGCCAAACGCCTTGCCGAAGAAGAAGCCGCCCTTGCCAAGCGCGAAGCCGAGCGCGCCGCAAAAGCCGCGCAGGAAAAGGCGGCCGCCAAAGCCCGCGCCGAACAAGACGCCAAAGAAAAAGCCGCGGCCGAGAAAAAGCGCTTAGCCGCCGAAAAAGAGGCGCTGGAAAAAGCGCGCAAAGAACAAGGCGAAGCGCAGGCTGCCGCCCTGAAAGCCCGCCAAGAGGCAGAAGCCGCCGCGCGCGCGCGCGAGGCCGAGATCGCCGCGCAAAGGGCCGAGGCCGAGGCCAAAGCGCGCGAGGAAGCCGACGCCAAAGCCCGCGAGGCCGAACGGCTCGCCGCGCTGGAAGCCGCCAAAGCGCGGGCGGCAGAGGACGCCGCAGAGGCAGAGGCGGCCCGCCTTGCCCAGCTTGAGGCCGATAAAGAAACCGCCGCCCGCCTTGCCCGCGAGCAAGCCGCCGCGGCAGAGCGCCTTGAGACTGAGGGCGGATTCCTCGCGCGGATTTCCAGCGGACTCAAGAAATCCACATCGCAAATGGCCGATAATATGGCCAGCGCCTTTACCAAAAGAAAGCTGGATGATGAGGCGATTGAGGAGCTTCAAGATTTGCTCATTGCCGCTGATCTGGGTGTGGGGCCAGCCACAAAGGTCACCGATCTTCTGGCCAAGGACCGTTTTGATAAACAGGTTACGCCCATGGAAATCAAAATCGCGCTTGCCGATGTGATTTCCGAAATTCTCACGCCACTGGAAAAACCGATTGTCCTGAGCCCTGCAAAGCCGCAAATCATGCTCTTTGTCGGTGTAAATGGGTCGGGCAAAACGACGACACTAGGGAAGATGGCCAAGCGTTACCGCGATCAAGGCAAAAAGGTCATGCTGGCGGCGGGCGACACATTCCGCGCCGCCGCCGTAGAGCAGCTCACTATTTGGGGGGAGCGCGCCGACGCCCCCGTGATTTCCGGCAAGCTGGGCGCGGATGCCGCCGGCCTCGTCTTTGACGCCGTGCAGCAGGCCAAAGACCAAGACGTTGATATTTTAATGATCGACACGGCGGGGCGGCTGCAAAACCGCAGCGAGCTTATGGACGAGCTGTCCAAAGTGGTGCGCGTCATCAAAAAGCAAATCCCCGAGGCCCCGCATCATTGCATTCTCGTGCTCGATGCGACCGTCGGGCAAAATGCGCTCTCGCAAACCGAGGTTTTTCGCGATGTTGCGGGCGTCACTGGTCTTGTTATGACCAAGCTGGACGGAACAGCAAAGGGCGGGGTTTTGGTCGCGCTCTCGGATAAATTCAAATTGCCCATCCACGCCATCGGCATTGGCGAGCGTATTGAGGATTTAGAAAACTTCTCCGCCCCCGTTTTTGCCGCTGCCATTAGCGGCGTCGCAGATGCCGTGCTGGAGGCGGGTTAGCCGTAAAGGGTTTAGCATGAGGGCGAGATATTGGCGCGCCGTATTGCGCTCTCCTGTGCCCTTGCCTTTGGGTTAATCCTCATGCAAATGAGCTGACCGCAGGAGAGTAAAATGACCGACCCTATTCGTGATCCGCTGATTGAAGGCGAAAAAGACGCGCCCGCCAAGCCCAGTAATATCTTGGTTGATTTTTGCCCTGTGGCGATTTTTGTGGCCTGTTATCATTACCTGCGGCGCAGTGACCCTGACGGGGCGATGTTGACCGCGGCGGGAATTTTCATGGTCGTGGCCGTCGCGGCTTTGATATATTCGCGCGCCAAAACCGGCAAGTTTTCCGGCGTGCTTTTGCTGACGACGGCGATTATTTGCGTCACGGCCGGGCTTGCGATATTCTCGGGGAATAAAACGATATTTTACATGAAGCCAACCATAGTGAATATGCTTTTTGGCATTGGAATATTAGGCGGCGTGGTTTTGAAGAAAAATGTGTTCAAACTATTTATGGGCGATGCCGTGGCCTTGCCGGAAAAGGCTTGGAATAACTTAGCTGTTCGTTGGGGGATATTTTTCTTTTTTTGTGCGGGCCTGAATGAATTTGTCTGGCGCACACAGAGCGAAGAATTCTGGGTGAATTTTAAAATCGTCGGCTTTATGCCGCTGACCTTTATTTTCACCTTAAGCCAAATTCCCTTCATGATGAAACATGGGAAATTGCGGGGCCATGAGGACCCGTCTGCGTAAAGCACCAAGGCCGCTGAGACCAAGCGCACGCGCCCAGACGCACAAGCCCAGACGCACACGCCAAAGACTGCGGCAATCCTCCTATCGCTTTTCTGGCGTTTTAAGTTTATAGGCGAAGCATGGGCCAGATAGGTACATTTTTTCGTATGATACGCACGGGCTGGGTGCTCTCGCGCCATGACGCCCTTGTGCCCAAAGAATATGCGGCCAGCGTACCCGCGCCTATTCGGGTTATCGGCAGCGTCTCGCGCATTTTTGCCCTTAAGGGCCGCGCCAAAAATCCCGGCGAGCGTTTTGCCGCCGCGCTTGAGGCCCTTGGGCCGGCCTATATAAAATTTGGCCAAATCCTGTCAACGCGCGGCGATATGCTCGACCCAGAATTTGTCAAAGGGCTCTCGCGCCTCAAAGATAAAGTCCCGCCCTTTTCCATGGAAACAGCAGAAGAAATGCTTGCCGCTGAATGGGGCGCACCGTGGCGAGAGCACCTTATCAGCCTGAGCGCGCCAATCGCGGCCGCCTCTGTCGCGCAGGTCCACAAGGGGGTTTTGAAAAACAAAGACGGCGCTTCGGGGGACGAGGTCGCGGTAAAAATTCTGCGTCCCGATATTGGCCGCCGCATGAGCAAAGACATGGACGTTTTGTCAATGGTAGCAGGGCTAGCGGAGCGGTTTGTCCCCGGCACTCGCCGTCTTGGCCCCGTTGAATTTATCGCTACGGCGCGCCGCGCTGTTATGCTTGAGCTTGATTTGCGCCTTGAGGCGGCTGCCTGCTCCGAGCTCTCGGAACCTGCATTTGAGACAGGGTATTTCCGCGTGCCGAATATTTATTGGGACCTTGGCGGCAAACATGTGCTTGTGACCGAATGGGTAGACGGAATGGCGCTGTCTGATGAACGCATTCTCACCGATCCGCGGTTTGATCCCAAAGACATTGCCCGCCAAGTCATGCAGAGCTTTCTTGCATGCTCTTTCGATTACGGTGTTTTCCACGCCGATATGCATGAGGGTAATATGATTGCCACGCCCAGAGACGCAGACATTAATGCCGGCAGGCTGACCCTCATTGATTTTGGGATATTGGGACGTCTGGAGCCACATGAGCAGCGCTTCCACGCAGAAATTCTTTATGGCTTCCTACGCCGCGACTATCGCCGCATTGCAGAAGTTCATTTTGAGGCGGGCTATGTCCCAAAAAACCACTCAGTCGATGATTTTGCAGGCGCGCTACGCGCGGTAGGGGAGCCAATCTTTGGCAAGCGCGCCAATGATGTCCCCATGAGTAAAGTCCTCTTACAGCTTTTTGAGATCACCGAAATCTTTGACATGAAAATGCAGCCGCAGCTTATCATGCTACAAAAAACCATGATGCAAGCCGAAGGTGTTTGCCGGCGGCTCGATCCTGAATTTGATATGTGGGAAACGGCCCGCCCCATTGTGGAGGCTAGCATGCGCCGCGAACTCGGACTTGAGGGACGCATTGGCGACTTTCTTGATAATATGGACCGCGCGCGGCGAACCCTTGAAACCTTACCGGATGCAGCCGAAAATATTGCAAAGCTTGCTCAGGCCTGGGCGCAGGGAGAGATCGATTTATCCCCGGCGGCGCAAGCCGCCTCCGTTCAAACTGAGCGGAGGAAACCTCTTTCGGCGCGTCCATGGCTATTTGCGGCATTTGGCGCTGCGCTGGCGATTTCGGGCGTGTTCGCTGCCGCAAAGTTTTAAGGTTTATAGTTAGTATTTGACTAACGCTGCAATTACGTGAATTTAAGTATTTTTCGCTAAAAGCGCCCCTGATTAAGAGATCAAAAAGATCTTATAAAACTGTGGGGTTATTATGCGTTATCTTCTTTTATTGGCAGCATCTGTCAGCTTATCTGCCTGTTCAATTTTCGAACAGCCTGCCGTGCATCACTCTGGATATGATGTTATAAATTCGGGCCACCATGCGCTTTCTGGTCAATATGGGCAAAGCGCGGGCTGCGTGTCTTTTGACCCTTGCTCAGATGCGGGTGGCTATTCGGTTGCAAGCGCGCCGAGCTATCAATTCGCTGGCCATCAAAACGTCATTCCCGCGCCCGAAGGCTATTCGCCAAACACGTCCTTAAGCATTGGTCCGGGCGAAGCCGTAACCTTCGGAAGCCCAGGCGATTGCGCGCCGGCCTGCTCTCAAGGTTACGCGCAAGACTTTTCTCAAGTCGTATATGCCCAAGGCCATACGCATGGTCACGGGACGCAATATGCCGGACAACAATATGGCGCTGGCGCTCCTAGCGCCTATTATCCAGCCCCCATTGGCGCGCTTGGATTACGCGGACTTTCCAATAGTCATACATATGGCAACCTTGGCGGGGTCATCTATGATGTTGATGACGCGAATTTCGGAATTTTGGGACGCCTCGGATATGCCTTCAATTCTTTCTTTGCGGCAGAAGCTGAAGGGTCCTTGAATGTGAAAAATCAAGAAGGCACCCTTACGGACGGCACGACAACGCTCTCTGCCTCAAGCGGGGTTGATTATAATATTGCGGCGTTCGCC
The DNA here is from genome assembly GCA_964410285.1 of uncultured Caulobacterales bacterium. Classification (GTDB taxonomy): domain Bacteria; phylum Pseudomonadota; class Alphaproteobacteria; order Caulobacterales; family Maricaulaceae; genus Fretibacter. The sequence continues at coordinate 84,695 of CAYPFR010000001.1, forward strand.
CTTGCGCGTCTGCCCGTCACAAATGCGCTCTCAGTCCATGCACGCGGGGGATATGATTTCCGCAAGTTTGACGCTGAAATTACAGATGGCACAACGGCAATCTCCGATTCTGTTGATCTTGACGGCTTTGCTTACGGCGTCGGCGCGCAATATAGCGTCAATCCGCGAGATGCCATTCGCGTCGATTATACGCGTTATGAGAATGACCTTAGAAATTTCGATTCAGTGTCTGCGACATTTGTTCGTAAATTTTAGGCTTTAGCCCAAAGGGAAAACATCTTCGGATATTTTCCCTTTGGCGTTTCGCACGCCCTGCGCCTATAAGGCCTTATGGATAAGCGTGTTTTACTTATTATTGGCGGCGGGATTGCGGCCTATAAATCCTTGTTTTTAATACGCCTGCTTGCCAAGCGCGGTATTGCCGCGCGGGTGATTTTAACTCGCGGCGGCGCCGAATTTGTGACCCCTCTTTCGGCAGGCTCGCTCTCGGGCGAGCGCGTCTTTAGCGATCTATGGGACCTGACGGCAGAAGCTGAGATGGGCCATATTGAGCTCTCGCGATCAGCTGACCTCATTGTTGTTGCCCCCGCTACGGCAGACTTGATGGCCAAGGCGGCGCACGGCATCGCGGGTGATTTGGCAAGTACGACGCTGCTGGCCACAGATAAGCGCGTTTTATTCGTACCCGCCATGAATGTACGCATGTGGGAAGCTCCGGCCACTCAAAGAAATATCGCCCGCTTAAAGGCCGACGGGCAATATATACTCGGCCCTGATGAGGGCGATATGGCCTGCGGAGAATATGGTTATGGCCGCATGAGCGAACCAGAGGCAATTGCCGAGGCGATTGAAAATTTGCTGGGGGACCCTCAAAGTCTTGATGCGCCCCAACCCTTATCGGGTCGCCGCGCGCTAATTACAGCGGGCCCTACGCGCGAGCCGATTGACCCTGTACGCTATCTTTCTAATCATAGCTCCGGTAAGCAGGGCTATGCGATTGCCCGCGCCCTCAGAGCGATGGGCGCGCAGGTGACCTTAGTTTCAGGGCCTGTCAGCCTGCCCGCCCCAGCCGGCCTAACGGTGGTTGAAGTTGAAACCGCGCGGCAAATGCATAGCGCCTGCGAGGCGGCATTGCCGGCCGATATTTTTATCTCCGTTGCCGCCGTGGCGGATTGGCATGTCAAAGGCGCAGGGGAGACTAAACTCAAAAAGGACAAAGACGGCTTGCCGAATTTAGCGCTAGCGGAAAACCCGGATATTCTCGCCGCGCTTTCACGGCATGAAAAGCGGCCAAAGCTTGTCATTGGTTTTGCGGCGGAAACTCATGACGTTCTTAAAAACGCAAAAGCCAAGCTTGCCCGCAAAAAATGCGATTGGATTATTGCCAATGATGTTTCTGGCGATGTTATGGGCGGGGACCATAATGCTATGATATTGGTCAGAAAAGACAGAGAAGAGAACTGGCCGCGTCAAAGCAAAGATCAGGCCGCGCGGCAGCTCGCGGGGGAAGTCGCTGCCCATTTTGGTGGTGCTTAGGCTCTAGGCAAATCAGCAAAAATGCGTCAAGCAGAACAGTGCCCAAAACGGAGTCATATATGATGTTTTCCAAAAATATATCTCTTGCCCTCTGGATAGCCGTTGCCGCCGCATTCATCGCCGCTGCGCCTGCGGGCGCCCAAAGCAGCACGTGTCAGCTCATGCTACTGCCCAGTTCTGCCGCGCAAAACAAAGCCGAATATATCGACGCCGCCGATTTTTTAGGGCGCGTCTATGACGGAAGTCAGACGCCAAAAAAAACGGCGCAAAATAAGCCCATCCGCGCCGTGATTTGCCCGCGCGCACGGCTGATACCGACCATGCGTGATTTTCCAATCTTGAATACAGGTCTGCCCTTATCCTTATCTGAAAATTTCGACGACCCCAATGCGGGGCTTTTGACTGTTTATGATACGGGAGCTGAATTTCGAGCAGACTATAGCGGCCCAAAGCTTTCCCCAGCCCTTGAAGATGAGCTTCGCGACAGGCTCGAAATTTTCAACCTGCAAAAACTCGCGAAGCAATAGAGGCTATCCATGACGCTAACAGTCGATATTCAGCCCCTGCCCCACTTTGGCGATCTGGAACTGCCGCAATATGAAACGCCGCTTGCGGCGGGCGCGGACCTGCGCGCGGCGCTGCCGATAGAGGCCCCTATGACCCTAGCCCCCGGGGCGCGGGCCCTCGTGCCGACCGGATTTGCTATGGCCCTGCCGGCCGGATATGAAGCGCAAATTCGGCCCCGCTCGGGTCTTGCCTATAAATATGGGATCACCTGCCTAAACACACCCGGCACGATAGATGCCGATTACCGCGGCGAGATCAAAGTCCTATTGATAAATCACGGGCAAGAAAGCTTTACCATCAACCGCGGCGAGCGCATTGCGCAAATGGTTATCGCGCCTATCACCCAACCTCGCTTCATATCCACTGAAAGCCTACCGGAGACAAAACGCGGCGCGGGCGGCTTTGGCAGCACCGGCGTTAAATAGTCCTAGAAAGTAAAGCCCGGCATAAGCCCGCCGTAAAACTCATTTCGGCGAGACAAGGCCGCAGAGGCTTCCCCGTCCAAACAGCGGCGAAAACTTACCCGTGATCCCGGCCCGATCTGCCCGAGCTGCCAAAGGTCGGCGCGAATAATCTGAAGGCAGCGCGGATAGCCGCCCGTGCAATGCCCGTCCACTAACGCCAAAATAGGCTGCCCGTCGGGCGGCAATTGCAATGTGCCGGGCAATAGCGGGCTGCTTGTCATATGTTGACGCGAAGGCGAGACCGGATTAATCTCCAGCTTATTGCCCCGCAGGCGCGAACCCATTCTATCAGTCTGAGGCGTTGCGACATATGCGCTGACAAATAGGTGGCGCTTGCTTTCGGCGGTAAGGTCCTTAAATTCCGGCGCCGCCCGCGCGCGCAGAATGACATGGGTCGACAGATATGGCCCGTAACCCTTAGGCAATGTGCGGCGCTCCCCGAGCGGGGCCGATAGCGGCAGCTCGTCCCCCGCCTTGAGCGCGCGGCCTGAAAGACCGCCGAGCTTTGCCGGAAGATAGGTGGAAACACTGCCAAGAAATTCTGTCCCCCTTAGCCCGCCCGCCACAGCGATATAGCTGCGGGCGCCTTGGCGCGCAAAAGACAAGGTAAGGATATCGCCAGCCTTCACAGGCACGGCGGTAAAATTGGGCAAATTCTGACCATTGATCTGCGCCCAAACCTCAGCCCCCGCAATTCCTATCACTGTGTCGGATAAAAACCGGACATGTAGCCCGCCTAGCGTACATTCCAACGCCGGCATATTCCACGGATTGCCTGCTAAAAAATTGGCGAGCGCAAAGGAGAGTTTGTCTGCGGCGCCCGAACCCGGAATTCCCAAATGGCGATACCCTGCCCGTCCGCCGTCCTGAATAGTTGTGCGCGTGCCGCCTTGAAGGACTCTAATCATGAGAGATCTCATCATCTGGGGCTTGGGGAAAAGCGCCGTTTTGCGGGATAAAGCGCAGGCGGTCCCCCGCTTTAAGCAAGAAAGGCTCTGGGCGATTGGCGTCAAATATATCAAGGGATGTGCGTCCGATGATTTGCCAGCCGCCGGGGCTTGGCAGGCTATAAATACCCGTTTGCCAGCCGCCAATCCCAACCGAGCCACAGGGTACAATCAGGCGCGGTTTATGATGGCGCGGATGGTGCAGCGCTTTGGGCGCTTCGGATAAAAAGGTAAATCCGGGGACAAAGCCCATCATGCAGACACGGTAAATCGGGGCGCAGTGACGGCTTATGACCTCATCTTCGCCAAGCCCGCTGCGCGCCATAATATTTTCCATATCCGGTCCGCTCTCGCCGCCGTAATAAACAGGAATTTCCACAATGTCCTGATCCTCTACCGGTGAGGCCTCGTCCGCCATTTTAGAGCGGGCCGCAAGGGCCGCGTCTTCAAGCTCCAGCGCCGCATGCAGCCGCTCTAGCGCATTGCGTGAATTCAGCAAGGCAGGGTCAAAGCTAGCCAGAAGGCTATCATAGCCCGCGATCACGTCGCGCCAGATCCCGCCTGCGCGAAGGCGGGCCGCGAGCGCAAGTACGTAGGCGCTCACCTTTGCATCATACCCCCCGCCCGGAAAGTGCAGGTAAAAGGCAAAATCGCCATAAGGCTCTATTGAGGGTGCGCGGGTGCTCATGAAGACGTCTCCTGCGCAGGGCGCGCAGCTACCATAGGGGGGCCGAAAGCTTCAATTTTCATACCCAGTTTTTCAATTTCGCGGCGAGCCGCGCGGGCCGTCGAAGCCGCGCCCGCGCTATCCCCGTGAAGACATAAGCTCTGGCATGTAATGACGAGCCTTTTGCCAGTGGCCGTGATGACAGGCGCACCCGAGGCTAGCGCGCGGGCCTGCGACATGCGGGCGGCGTGATCTTTAATAACGGCCCCCTCAAAGGCGCGCGGCTGTAAATGACCCTCATCAGTGTAAAGCCGGTCAATGAAGCCTTCCGCGATAAAGCGCAGCCCGAACGTCCTCGCGGCCCGGTGCATGGCGGAATTTGGCGCGCCCATAAACCCCAAGGCGGGATCAATGTCATATATAACCTGCGCGATAAGCTCTGCATGGGGGGCGCTTTTGACAGCATCATTATAAAGCGCGCCATGCGGCTTTACATAGCGCAGCTCTGCACCCTCGGCGCGGGTAATGTTTTTTAGGGCTGTGATTTGACCCCTCAGGGCAATTCTAAGCGACGCAGGATCTGTATATTCCCACTGAAGATCAGATCGTCTGCCAAAATTCTCCCTATCGACATAGGATGGATGCGCCCCGATCTGCACCCCGCCGTCTTTGGCCGCCCGAACAAGGCGGGTCATACTGGCGTGATCCCCCCGATGCCCGCCGCAGGCAATATTTGCCGAGCTTATCGCGCAGAGAATAGAAGTTTCCGCCGCAATGCCCGCGGCCTCTTCCGCCTCGCCAATATCAGCATTTAGATCAATTACCATCATAGCCCAGCTTAGCAGTCGCGGCGCATTTGAAAAGCGCGAGATAGTCGGAAAGTCAAATTAGTCACAGATGGGCTTAGCAGACGTCTCCGGCGGCGGCGGCGCTCGCCCAAGCCCATTGGAAATTATGCCCGCCCAAATGACCGGTTACGTCCACAACTTCTCCGATAAAATAGAGTCCCTTGACAGATTTACATTCCATCGTTTTTGAAGACAGCGCGGCGGTATCAACCCCGCCCTTGGTTACCTCGGCGGTGCGAAACCCTTCGCTGCCTGCGGGTTTTACCCGCCAATTTTGTACCATAAGCGCTAGGTTTAAAATCGCCTTATCGGGAAGGTCCGCGAGCCTAACGGCTTTGACATGACCCGCGATATAATCGGCAAGGCGTGCGGGAATAAATTGCGAGAGCCACACAGAGGGGCTGATGCGCGGGCGAGTGGTTTTATCGCGGCGCATGGCGGCGGCGATATCATAACCGGGCGCCATGTTCAGCGTAATGAAATCGCCCGGTTTCCAATAGCTACTGATCTGCAAAATGGCAGGGCCGGATAACCCGCGGTGCGTGAATAGCACCGCCTCGTCAAACGCCGCCTCATGATGAGAGACGGCCGCCTCAAGGCTTACTCCCGAAAGCGTTTTCAGCGGGGCTTTTAGCTGATCTGTAAAGGTTAGCGGAACCAAAGCGGGGACGGGCTCAATGAGGGGGAGACCGAACTGCGCAGCGATCTCATAGCCAAAACGGCTTGCCCCCATTTTCGGAATTGACGGCCCGCCCGTGGCGATCACTACAGATTTCGCCGTTATGCGGTGATGGTCGGTTTGTACTTTGAAATCCTCGCCGGATTTGGTGATAGTCTTCACCCCCATCCCTAGCCAGAGGTCCACACCGGCCTGTGTGCACTCGGCGAGCAGCATATCTATAATCTCTTGGCTTTTGCCATCACAAAAAAGTTGTCCCTTGGTTTTCTCATGCCAGCGAATGCTGTAACGTTCGACCAAGTCAATGAAATCGAAGGGGCTATAACGCGAGAGTGCTGACTTACAAAAATGCAGATTTTGGCTGATGAAATTATCGGGCCCACAATGGATATTTGTAAAGTTACAGCGCCCGCCGCCTGAGATACGAATTTTCTCGCCAGCTTTATCCGCGTGATCAATCAAAAGCGTGCGCCGCCCGCGCTGCCCCGTTTTGGAGGCGCACATCAATCCCGCCGCGCCCGCGCCAATAATCACAACGTCATAATTCATGCTATATGAAAGGTACTGTTTTCGCCATGGCCTGCCTTAGCCTGCCTTAATGCGATTGGGAAGTTAAATGGGCATTTGACCAACGGCCCCTTACAACAAACCTTATTTATGCCGCCTTTCGGGCCTCTTGAAATCTTGCCATCCGCAGCCCCGAGACAGCCCCCGTTCATCTTCTGTCAATATAAAGCGTGCAATCCCCCCTCTTTTATTAATGGACAACCTTAAGGAATAGTACCATGCGCAAACTTCTTACCCTCTCAGTCGCTCTCACCGGCTTGATGACGACATCTGCTTTTGCGGGCATTACAGATGGCTGGACAGGCGAGGCAGCTCTTACCGGTTCCAAGACAACAGGTAACACGGATACCACGGATGTGGGTCTTGGCCTTAATCTTGAAAAGTCCGCTGATGTCTGGCGTCATAAATTCAAGGCCAGCGCTGATTACGGCGAAAGCGCTGATATTAAAAACAAGCAACGCTTTGTTCTTGGCTACCAGATTGACCGCGACATCAATGAGCGTCTTTATGCCTATGCGAATGCCGATTATTTCCAAGACGATTTTGGCGCCTTTCAAACCGGATATTTCGCTGGCGGCGGCCTAGGCTATAAGCTTGTATTGCCCGACCCACTTAAATGGGATGTGGAAGGCGGCCTAGGTTACCGTTCACAAGAAACGCAGGGACCGATTTCCGTAACAGAAAACGAACTTGCTTTCCGCGGCGCGTCAAATATCGACTATATTTTTAACGACAATGTATCGCTCTATAATAACACAGAACTTCTTTATTCCGCGTCAGATACTTACATCTGGAACGAGACCGGCATTACAGCGCAGCTTATGGGCAACCTTGCTGCCCGCGCGTCTTTCCGCATTGACAACCATTCAAATGTACCGGTTGGCCGCGAGAAAACAGACACGATCACCCGCGTTGGTGTAGTTTACACAATTAAATAGGCGCGCGTAAATTTTGCTAATAAGGCTCGCCTCTCTCGGGGCGGGCTTTTTTAATAGGCGCGAAAGCCCCTGGAGGTGAGGATGGGATTCGAACCCACGTTAGGCTATTAACCTAAACACGCTTTCCAAGCGTGCGCCTTAAACCACTCGGCCACCTCACCTCTGAAGGGCGTCAAGACGCGCTCTATAGCGGCGGGAAATTGCTTTTGCAACTGCAGTTCTAATATGCATGAGCCATGAAGCCTAGAGGGTATCGGGCCGCAGGAAACCGTCCTAATCATCCATCTTCAGCGCCGCGATAAAGGCCTCTTGCGGGATTTCGACGCTGCCGAATTGGCGCATGCGCTTTTTACCCTTTTTCTGCTTGTCCAGAAGCTTGCGCTTGCGCGATGCGTCCCCGCCGTAACACTTCGCCGTCACATCCTTACGCATAGCGGCAATCGTTTCGCGCGCAATAATACGCCCGCCAATCGCGGCCTGAATCGGAATCTTAAAAAGATGGCGCGGGATGAGGTCTTTTAGGCGCTCGCACATTTGCCGCCCGCGTGATTCCGCCCTATCGCGGTGCACAAGCATCGAAAGCGCATCAACCGGATCGGCATTCACAAGAATACTCATCTTCACCAGATTACCTTCGCGCGTGCCAATCGCCTGATAATCAAAACTGGCATAGCCTTTCGAGACCGACTTAAGCCGGTCATAAAAATCAAAAACAACTTCATTGAGCGGTAACTCATATTCCACCATGGCGCGGCCCGCCACATAGGACAGATTGGTTTGTATTCCGCGCCGGTCCTGACAGAGCTTTAAAATACCGCCCAGATAATCATCAGGCGTCATAATCTGGCACTTTATCCACGGCTCTTCGATATGTGCAATTGACATAATATCAGGCATGTCTGCGGGGTTATGTAAATGTAGCTCAGAGCCATCATTCATCATCAGTGTATAGACAACGGACGGGGCGGTGGTGATTAAATCAAGATTAAATTCGCGCTCGAGACGCTCTTGGATGATCTCAAGGTGCAAAAGCCCAAGGAAACCGCAGCGAAAACCAAAGCCCAGCGCGGCGGAGGTTTCCATCTCAAAACTAAAGCTTGCATCATTAAGCCGAAGCCGTCCCATGGCGGCGCGCAAGTCTTCGAAATCAGCAGCATCGACGGGAAAAATCCCGCAAAAGACGACGGGCTGCGCCGGCTTAAACCCGTCCAGCGGCGTTTCGGTCGGGCGTTTATCCTCGGTGATGGTATCGCCAACGGCTGCGTCCGCAACCTCTTTAATCGAGCCGGTAAAAAAGCCAACCTCTCCGGGGCCAATGCTGGCGGCGTCTGTGGGTTTTGGTAAAAACACGCCGGCCTTATCAACCACATAGCTTGCGCCCGTACTCATCGTGCGAATGCGCATGCCTTTTTTGAGCGTGCCTTCGATCACGCGAAAAAGCACAACCACGCCCATATAGGTATCATACCAAGCATCCACGAGCATGGCTTTTAGCGCCGCATCAGGATTACCGATTTCTGGCGGCGGCAAACGGGTCACGATAGCCTCTAGCGTTTCTTTAATGCCAAGGCCTGATTTGGCAGACGCAAGAATGGCATCAGACGCATCCAGCCCAATCACGTCTTCAATCTGCGCACGGATACGTTCTGGCTCTGCGGCAGGAAGATCAATCTTATTCAAGACCGGCACGATTTCATGATCATGCTCAATCGCCTGATACACATTCGCGAGCGTCTGAGCCTCCACCCCTTGGGAGGCATCAACAACCAAGAGAGAGCCTTCGCAGGCAGACAGGCTGCGCGAGACTTCATAGGCGAAGTCCACATGACCCGGCGTGTCCATCAAATTTAGGATATAGGTCTTTCCGTCATCTGCCGGATATTCCAGCCGCACGGTTTGCGCCTTAATGGTGATACCCCGTTCTTTTTCAATATCCATATTATCGAGCACTTGCTCGCTCATTTCTCGGTCACTTAGCCCGCCCGTATATTGGATAAGCCGGTCTGCCAGAGTTGATTTGCCGTGATCAATATGGGCGACAATCGAAAAATTTCGAATCCGCGCCTGGTAATCGGCGCTGCCGATAGGCGGCAAAGGGGATATGGAGGATGTTTTACTCATAGAGCGAGTATCTAGGGCAGTGGCGAGATTTTGCAATAGGGCATTATCGCGCCTGCCGCGCCCAGCCTGTGCCGAAGTAGATTATGCCGCGGGGCGCTCTATGTCATAGCGGTACCATATCATCTCATCACCGAGCGAATGGACAAAGGCTTTATGGGCAGCCCGTTCCTCATCGGTTGACAGCGGGGCAAGCGGTCGGGGGCGGGGCGGGGCAGCGGGGACAGTAAAGTCAGCCGCCCCTTCTGCCGCCGCGCCAAAACCAAAGCTCCGCTCTTTGCCTCCGTTAAGCTCAAGGTAAACCTGCGCCAAAAGTTCACTATCAACAATCGCCCCATGTTTATCGCGCGAGGCAAGCGAGATGTTAAACCGTTTACAAAGCGCGTCCAGCGAAGCAGGTGAGCCCGGAAACTGCGCGCGCGCCATTTTCACCGTATCAATGAAGCGCGCTCGCGGGATTTCCTCAAACCCTGCCCGTGATAACTCAGCGTTTATAAAGCCCATATCAAAATCGGAATTGTGCGCCACGAGCGGAGCATCCCCGATGAAGGCGATAAAATCCGCCGCCACTTCTTTGAATAGAGGTTTGCCGCGCAGAAACTCTGTGGTGAGGCCTGTGATTTCCACGACCTTTTCTGGCACCTCACGCTGCGGATCAACATAGGCATGAAAGTGACGCCCTGTGGGCATAAAGTCGATAATTTCGATCGCGCCAATTTCAGTAATGCGGTCATCACCGCGCGCATGAAAGCCCGTGGTTTCTGTATCAAAGACTATTTCTCTCAGGCCGCTATCAGGACGCATAATTTCTCTTATTTTTGGGCGGGCTTTTGGGTATGGCCTCTTAATTCTTCGATTATTTTTTGCACGCGTTCGCGGGCAAATGAAAGCCCCCTATCAGTAAAGATGAGGAAATCTGCGCGCTTTCGTTTCTCCCGGTCGGGCATTTGCCGTGAAAGGAGCGATTCAAATAAACTTTTGCTCATGCCAGGGCGGGCTAATACGCGCTTGCGCTGCACAGGCTTAGGCGCGGTAACAACCACGACTTTATCAACCTGTTTATCGCCCCCCGTTTCAAATAAGAGCGGAACATCAAAAACCACAATACCCGCGCCGCCGCGCCGCGCCTTTTCTAAAAATTGCTCCCGAAGCTCCTCGACCATGGGATGGATGAAACTTTCAAGCACAGTCAGGTTTAGTGGGTCGCGCCGCATATGTGCGCCCAGACGCTGCCGATTGACCCGCCCGCCTTCAACAGCGTCAGGGAAAACCGCGCGGATAAGCGGCACAGCCTTGCCCCCCTCATCATAAAGACTATGAACCGCGGCATCCGCATCAAAGACAGGGCAGCCGGCCTCTTGGAACATTTGCGCCGTCGTTGTTTTGCCCATGCCAATAGAGCCTGTCAGCCCGAGGATAATCATATTCCGATCTCTGGCCGCAAATTATTCACCTAAGGCCTTTATTAGAATGGGCGAGGGATCAAGGTCTTCGGGCGGGGCCTTGCCAAAAAACAGCCGGAAACTGGGGCGCGCTTGCTCTATGAGCATCGATAGTCCGCCAAGTGTTTGCAGGCCGAAACGCTCCGCTTCGATGAGAAGAGGCGTCTTAAGCGGTGTGTAGACAAGATCGTAAATGGTTGTCCCTGCGCTCGCCGCGGAAAGATCAACATCAAGACCCGAACGGCCTTTCATTCCGGCCGCGCTCGCATTTACAATAAGCCCTGCGCCCGACATGGCATCATTGCGCATTGCCCAGGGCACGGCGTAAAGGCTGGGAACACCAATATCTTTGACCATTGATTCGGCGCGAATATCTGTGCGCCCACAGAGCCGAATCTCAGCGCTGCCAAGTGCCAATAAGGCTCCGATAACCGCTCGCGCCGCCCCGCCTGTGCCGTAAACCACAGCAGGCGTGCGCGCAATCAAGCTTGGGCCCATGGCCTTAATGAGAGGCGCGGCAAACCCTTCCAGATCCGTATTATGGGCAATTAAATTGCCGCTGCGCTTATAAAGACAATTTGCAACGCCGAGCTTTTGCGCGTCCGCAGTGGCTGCATCTGCCGCTTTAAACGCCAAGTTTTTAAGCGGAAGGGTAACATTCACCCCCACAATCGAAGTACGCTTCAAGCTTTTGAAGGCATAAACCGCCTCATCCGGGCGCACAGCAAAATGCACATAGGCACCCGCAATGCCCATCTCCCTGAGCCAATAGCTATGCAGGAGCGGCGATAAAGAATGGTGTATCGGCCAACCGCAAACGCCTGCCATTTTTGGAATAGGGCGACTCATGTTTCAATCGCACCGCGAAGGCGCAGGTAATCCAGCAAAGGCAGCAAGGACAATCCCAAAATTGAGAACATATCCCCTTCAACACTTTCAAAAATTTGCGCGCCTCGGCCTTCAAATTTATAAGCCCCGACAGAGTGTAAAAGACTCTCGCCTTCGGCCTCTATATAATGGTCTAGGAAGCCGTGACTAAAGTCTCGTACTTTGAGGGAGACCGTCGACAAGTGCCGCCAGACAGGCGCCCCGCCCTCACTTATTACCAATGCGCCCATAAGCTTATGTGTTTTGCCGCGCATAGACCAAAGTCTCGCCCTGGCCTCTTCCAAATCTTTGGGTTTATCAAAAAGCGTATTATCCATCACCATGATTTGATCCGCGCCAATTACAAGACCCGGTGTGAATTTGGACACGCGAACGGATTTGGCTTCCGCGAGGGCATCAGCAATATCGCGAAGACGCGCGCCCGCCGCTAGCATGGCCGACTTAATTGCCGCTTCGTCCACTGGCTTTGTTACGACCTCAAAAGGCACGCCCGCACTTGATAACACGTCGCGCCGAATTGCGCTGCCAGAGGCAAGAATGATAGGAGGCTGGCTCATTAAACCAATCCCATTTTATGTTTGTGGTCCTGATATAGGTTGATAATCTGGGCAGAGGTTTCTTCGATTGACCGGCGGGTTACATCCACAACAGGGTAACCAAGCTTGACGAACATACGCTTAGCTTCGCGCATTTCTTGGCGCACGCGGTCCTCGTCTGTATAATCCGTCTCGCCCGCGCGAAGGTTTTCCAGCCTTTGCTGACGGATTTGTACAATACGGCTGGGAGAGGCGAAAAGGCCAACGATAAACGGTTTCTCAAAGCTTTCGATGACTTTGGGCCAAGGCGCGGTAGGAACAAGGGGAATATTTCCCGTTCGGTAGCCGCGGTTGGCAAGGTAAATCGAGGTCGGCGTTTTTGATGTACGGCTCACCCCGAGCAAGATAATATCAGCTTCACGCAACCCCATAACATTTTGTCCGTCATCATGCGCCATAGCAAAATCAAGCGCTTCAATACGGTCATAATAATCTGCGTCTAGCGTACGCTGCGCGCCAATTTCGGCCATAACGGGCGCGCCAAGATAACGGCCGAGTATTGCCAGAGTGGGGTCAAGTATCGAAATTGCCGGTATATTTAGCGAACCACAGAAATCTTCAAGCATCCGCCGGCGTTCAGGATTAACGAGCGTATAAAGCACAACGCCCGGGCGGTCCTGAATATCAATTAATGTGCGGCGCATTTGCTCTTCGGAGCGTACCAAAGAATGTAAATGCTCCAGCGCAGTTGCTTTGCCAAATTGCGCCGTGGAGGCTTTCATCATCGCAACCAACGTCTCCCCGGTGCTATCGGAAACAAGATGGACGTGAAAATATATCGCAATATTAGGGTTTCGAGCCATTGTGATGTATTGCCGCCCCTTATCCAATTTGTCCACAAAAGAGGTTCAAATTTGGCGGGGGTAGGTGAAAGATAAGGACGAAACCTAGGTCCTTGGGTCTTTTTTAAACAGGGATGAGCCGTTGATATTAAATTTTAGGACTATCGGGGATTAAATTTCACCCACAGATTATCCCCAGATCCATTCAACTATAAGGAGGCTCTAATAATGCTGATTTCCAGATTGTGTGCCTAATTCGTAAAATCCACAGACTTTTTATTCCTGTAAAGAAAAAAGCGTGGTTTAAAAAATTATTCATAATTCTTACCTAAAGGTTAAGATTGTGCACATTGCCACACCCCTTACTACTATCACTCCTTTTATTTAAAGCTTAGAAGATTAAAAATTTTCCCTTAAGGGCTTGAGGATAACCGCCAAATGAACCCAACAAATATAGAAAAAGTCCTGAGCGGTGAAACCCTTGAAATTCCCCCAATTTGGATGATGCGTCAGGCGGGTCGTCATTTACCTGAATATAGAAAGGTCCGTGCCTCGACCACAGGGTTTATTGATTTTTGCTTCACGCCAAAAAAGGCGGCAGAGGTCACTCTGCAACCTATCAGCCGTTATGATATGGACGCAGCTATCCTCTTTGCCGATATACTTTTGATCCCGATTGGACTTGGACGTGAGGTCCGGTTTGAAAAAGGAATCGGACCTATCCTTGATCCCATTAATCCAATGGAGATTACAGGCTTAACGGTCAACGGCGCGGCTGAGCGGATTAGCTCTGTTTTTGAGACGGTTGAACGGGTCAAAGCAGATTTACCAAAAGAGAAAACATTGATCGGATTTTGCGGCGGGGCGTGGACGGTCGCGACCTATATGATCGAAGGACGCGGAAGTCCGGACAAGGAAAAAGCTTTTCGATTTGCCTATGAGCATCCAAATGCCATGGCAGACCTACTTGAGGCCATTGCAATATCGTCGGCAGATTACTTAATTGGTCAGGCTAAAGCGGGGGCGCAAGTGCTAAAGATATTTGAAAGCTGGGCACAGGCTATGTCAGCGCCGCTATTTGCAGAGCTTGTGATAAAGCCAACCCAGATCATGATTTCTCGTTTGCGTAATACGGGTATTGATGTGCCTATCATCGGCTTTCCGCGGGCAGCAGGACTTAATACGAAGGCCTATATTGATCATGTAGACACGCAAGGGGTTGCGGCCGGAACAGATAGCCCGCTCGTAGAGATGCGAGGACTGTTGGGGGATCGCCGGGCGTTGCAAGGTAACCTTGATCCGCTGGCCCTTAGAATTGGGGGGCGGGCCCTCGAGAAAGCCGTTGATCAAGTTCTTGAAGATGCGGCCCTAGCCAAGGGTCCATATATATTTAATCTTGGTCACGGCGTATCGCCTGATGTAAAGATTGAAAATGTTCATGCAGTGATTTCCCATATACGCAGCGGCCGGGGTGAATATGTCTAGTTTTTATGAATGGTTTCGCGCTTTGCACATAATAGCCGTAATTTTTTGGATGGCAGGGTTGCTTTATCTTCCGCGGCTTTATGTCTATCACAGTAAAGCAGAGCCGGGAGGTGAGCTAGACGCGGCACTTTTGATTCAGGAACGCAACCTCCTTAAGATTATCATGGCCCCATCTATGATTGCGGCTGTCCTTTTTGGAATGGCTTTGATTGGGTTAAGGATCGAGGCGCTGGGAAATGGGTTTTGGCTGCCGCTTAAGCTTATTTTCGTATTTGGCCTCATTGGATATCATGGATATTTATCATCCATGCGCAAAAAGTTTGAATCCGGCGAGAGACCAAAATCGGAAAAATATTTCCGGGTGATAAACGAAATTCCCTCTATAGCCGCGATTTTTATTGTCATTTTGGCGGTTATTGAGCCGTTTTAAAAAGACTTGACCAAATTGGCATATAGGGTATTGGAAGGTGTCGTTCGACACGCCGCAGTTCTCGCGAGCCCGACTCATCATTTATGAGCATCCTCTCCCATTCAAATATATGCTATCCAAAGACCTTTCATGACACAGCAAGATATAACCCCCGAAAACATCGATAACATCACGTCGATTAGCCTTGAAGATCTTAAACAAAAAAAGCCGCCAGAGTTGATTAAATTCGCCGAAGCTGTCGGCGTTGAGAATGCGGGGACATTGCGTAAACAAGAAATTTTTTTCAAGGTTCTGAAAGACCTTGCAGAAAATGATGTTCAAATTAACGGCAGCGGAGTTTTAGAGGTTCTGCATGACGGATTTGGGTTTTTGCGGGCCCCTGAGGCTAACTATCTACCGGGCCCCGATGATATTTATGTGACTCCGCAGCAAATTCGCCAAATGGGGCTTAAAACGGGAGATACGGTCTCTGGTGAAATTCGAAGCCCCCGCGATGGGGAGCGCTATTTTGCGCTGACCAAAGTCGAAGCCCTTAACTTTGAGGGTCCAGAGCGCGCGCGAAATAAGGCTCATTTCGATAATTTGACGCCGCTTTATCCCGATCAGCGCTTTAAGATGGAAATAGAAGACCCAACACGTAAAGATCGTTCAGGCCGTATTATTGATATCGTGTCTCCGCTGGGTAAAGGTCAGCGGGCGTTGATCGTGGCGCCGCCGCGCACGGGTAAAACGGTGCTTTTGCAAAATATTGCGCACTCGATTGAGGCCAATCATCCAGAATGTTACGTCATCGTGCTTTTGATTGACGAGCGTCCTGAAGAGGTTACCGACATGCAGCGTAGCGTGAAGGGCGAAGTTGTAAGCTCGACATTTGATGAACCGGCAACCCGGCACGTGCAAGTCGCGGAAATGGTTATTCAAAAAGCCAAACGCCTTGTTGAACACGGCAAAGATGTTGTGATTTTACTTGATTCGATTACGCGCCTTGGCCGCGCTTATAATACCGTAGTTCCAAGCTCCGGTAAGGTGTTGACCGGCGGGGTTGATGCCAATGCCCTGCAGCGTCCCAAGCGTTTCTTTGGCGCGGCGCGTAACATAGAGGACGGCGGCTCGCTGACCATTATTGCGACGGCGCTGATCGATACAGGGTCACGCATGGACGAGGTAATCTTTGAGGAATTTAAAGGCACGGGCAATAGCGAGATTGTGCTTGACCGTAAAGTTGCTGATAAGCGCGTCTTCCCGGCGATTGACGTCACAAAATCTGGAACGCGAAAAGAGGAACTCTTACTTGATCCTGTGGACCTGCAAAAGACCTATGTTTTGCGCCGTATTTTGAATCCTATGGGTACGATGGACGCCATCGAATTTCTTATTTCCAAGCTTAAAGACACAAAGAACAATTCTGATTTCTTTGACAGTATGAATACCTAAGCTCTTGATATTTTCGGCATAAAAACCGCCTTGAGACTTCATAGTTGAATTTTCATCATTGAAGTTTCAGCGGCGGGCCAATTTTTCAGCCTATTAGGGGCTAATTGCTATCAACCGTGGCGATATAGAGTTGGCGCGCGCGGGTTAAGATCGCATTTTCAATTTGTCGGCCCGTATCTGCGTCAACTGCTGCATCTGTCCAGGCACCGCCATTGCTGACTTG
The DNA here is from genome assembly GCA_964410285.1 of uncultured Caulobacterales bacterium. Lineage (GTDB taxonomy): Bacteria > Pseudomonadota > Alphaproteobacteria > Caulobacterales > Maricaulaceae > Fretibacter. The sequence continues at coordinate 101,306 of CAYPFR010000001.1, forward strand.
CTTGAAAATTGAAGCCTTGAGCGCGTCAGCGCGCAGGTTTGAGTCCAGAATATAAACATTGGCTTTAAAGCGTTCTTGTGGGGCCTCGGGGCTGGCATACCAATCGGTTGTAATCACGCCGCCAAATGGGTCTGCGCTGCTGATGGGCATAAATTCGAGGGTTTCGAGCGAGGCTCTCCAAAGATAGCTGTTTACGCCCATATTTGGAGCTTGAATTTTTGCGGCCTGTTTTTGGGCGTTTTTGCCGCCAATACTACCGCATCCCCCCAAAAGGGCAGCGCTGAGCCCTGCTGTTAGCAAAAGGCGGGAAATGGGCGAAAAACTCGACATGTCTGTCTCCGAAAAACGGGGTGATTTGAGGCTTTATAGCAGAGACGGCGCGCGGCGCTAGTCTTTCATGTAATTCTAGGGCGAGAATGAAGGGCCAAAAACCCCGCTATTATTGGGTATTTAACCTTTTGTTAATCATTATTTAGACATTGTCAGGAAATCCTTAATGCTGATTTGCAGCTTGTTCTGCAAAAGCAAACGCCTCGGGGAGCGCCGTGCCTTCATTTATAAAAGCTAACCGGCTCCTTAGCGCATCCCTTGCAACTATGGCTGTCATTTCAGTTGCGGCTGTCGCGCAAACAAGCTCGCCTTTTGCAAACAAAAAGAAAAAGCAAGCTTGGGAAACGGACGCGGCGCGTCCAGCGCCAACAGCGCCCACTTATCAAGCCCCCACTTATCAAGCGCCCACTTATCAAGCCCCGCGCTATACACCGCCGCCCGCCTATGGGCAGCCGCCAACATCGGCCCCAGCCGCCGTTCAAAGCTATCAGCCCGCTGTAGGCGCGCCAAGCGCCGCTGTCCCGCCCGCCCCGCCCCCTTCGGCTTTAAGTTCAGGGGGCTCTAATTATTCTTCGCCGCTCAGCGCTGTTCAGCCTGCTCAAGCGGCCCCTCGGCCCAGTCAATCCGCGTCTGCACCGGCGGCCGCGCCGCGCTATGGTTCTTATCCAGCGCCCCAAAACCCAGCGCAGTCTGCGCCCCAACAAAACTATTCTCAGCAAAGCTATAATAGCGCGCCCGCGCAAAATGGGGGTATATATCATCCAGCCCCGACAGCTGCGCCGAGGGCCGTGCCTGACGCAGTGCCGCAAGAGCTTTTGCCGGGTTATCGCCCCGCGCCTGCCGGAGCGTATTATCCGGGCCGCGCCGATAAAGGCGGCTTTAGTGTGGCGGCCCGCGCGCCGCGCGCTGCGCAAGCGCCGGGCGGTTATAGCGCGCCTCAGCCGCAACAAACCTATTCAGCGCCCCCTCAATATAGCCAAAATAATGCGGGGACATATGGCAATCGGCCTGCGCCGCAAAATTACCAAGGCCAGAACTATCAAGGCCAGAACTATCAAGGCCAAGCGTATCAAAAGACACAAAACCCTTACAGCGCGCCAACAAAGCGCGGCTGGAAGGAGCGTTTGGGCCTAGGTAATTTGGCCACAAGCCTGCGCGGGTTTTTGAAGCTGGGCGCGGCGGCGCTTAACCGGAAAAATACGCCCGACGCCCCCAACTTAGATGAAGGCTGGGGCGAAGCCTTTATTGCCGATGCTATGATTGGCGGCGAGGTGAGCGCCATTACGCAAGGCGGGCTAGAATACGGCATTGGGGCGGAAGTCCGCGGCCAATATGACGAGTTCCGCCGCGGTTTTGGGGGATTGGTTGGCAATTGCGGTACGGGTATTTCGCTCGGGGTGCAGGGCTGTAATGCGGTGTTGATTGACGGGGCTGTGCGCCCGCTGCGCGGGCATACCTCGCAATTTTATAGCGCCGGCGTCAATAATGCCAAGGCCTCTGAATTTGCGCTGGAAGGGGCTTATCTTTTTCTGCGTTCGGCTTATGGGGACATTACAGCCGGCCGCGATGATGGAGCCGCCTATCTCTTCTCGCTGGGCGCGCCGACCTTAATGGCCGTGAATGCTTCCAATAGCCCCGTAGATTACACGGGCCTTGATAGCGTGAAAACTGTCAATGAGGCGTCTGGTTTTGCCGAAAAAATCGCCTATGTCAGCCCGCGCCTTTTGGGTGATCAAATTGGTGTCGGTGTGCAGATCGGGGCCTCTTATGCGCCGAATGCACGGGCCTGCGGGGTTGATTATTGCGTACGCCGGAATGGCCGTGATATCTCTACTGCGGTCTCGCCTGATCTTAAGGACGTCGCTGAATTTGGCCTCGCCATTGACCGTAAATTTAGGAATGGCGTCTCATTAGAGGCCACCGCCAGCTATGCCCGTGCAAGCGAGGCAAGCGGTATTGCCGGCTTTGATGATCTTTCCAGCTTTGGATTGGGGCTTGAAGGAAAATATGGGGCTTGGACGCTGGGCGGATCTTACTTAAACAGCAATAATGGCCTCATTGACGGTGATTATAAGGCCTTTGACGTCGGGCTGACATGGAAGCCTGCGCGCTGGGGCGTATCGCTAGCTTATGGCCATGCCGAGGATGACAATGTCAATCTGAAGTCCGATCAGGCCACGCTCGGATTTGTCTATGACTTTGAGCGCTTTACTCTTGGGACGGGGGTGCAATATATAGAGCGCAGCGTCACGGACGTTACAAACGGCCTTTCGGCGGCGCGCGAAGAAAAAGGCACAGCCCTATTTGTCGAAGGGGCCGTTAAGTTTTAGCGTGGTTTAGCGTCAGCGAATAATTTCATAATTTGTAGCGGGTTAAGGCGCGCCGCCGCTGGCAAGGTCCAGCTCTGCTTGCGCTTCGGCTTCGGGTTTATAGCCCTTGGCCCGCATGCAACTATCAAAGCCGGGCTCTACCGAAAACCCATTTGGCGAGGTGATAAAGTAGCCTCCGGCCTGAGTTTCGCAGGCCTGCCAGTCGGCAATTTGTGACCCTCCACCCATTTTAACATAGGACAAGCTCTGAGGCTCGCTGCTGTGCATAGGCGCTGCGGCGGCAGGGATGTGGGCGGGCGGGCTTTCAAAACCTTTTGCCCCATATTGCGCGTTAAGGGCGGGCTCAACAGCGGGCCGGGCGGCGATGTGCGGCGCGCTGCTATCAAGGAAATGTTTGAAGCGCGGCGTTATCATGGCGGTTTTCGTGCGGCGGCTGAGAGTATTCAAAACAGGCTGAACGGACCCGCGGACCGCGCTATCATGTGCGGCGAAATTATAATTTGGCTGCGGCGCGGCGCGTAATTGACCGCTGTAAATATCAGACCAGAGGGGCCCGGCCGCGTTTTGCCCATCGATAGGATAGGACCCCGGATTTTTATCAGAGCGCCGAAGCGTGCGCGGGCCTGTTTTTCTCGTGAGAATTGACCAGAGGTCTGTCTGTTTTACTACAGGCATTGACTGTTGTGACAGGCCATAGGCCTGGAAATCTGGGGCAAAGCTGTTTTGATGAAAGCTGGAGCACGCGCCAAGAAAGGAGGCAGCGATTACGGCAGCGGCTGTATGTTTTAACTTTGCGTTTTTTACACTTAAGGTCATATCTGTCTCCGCTTTGCTGCGTTGCCCCGCCAAAAAGGGACACTCGGGCGGGAAGGTGCAAAGACTGTGCCATTCTCCCCTCTTGCGAGAAGCGCCGGCTTTGGCGGAAGGCAGACTATAAGGGCCTGCGAGTTTGGGGACGCATATTTAAAATTGGCTGAAAATAGGGTTTGTTGCGCCCGTCAAATCGCGATAGAAACGCCAAACTCTGAAAGATATTTATGACCGAGACGCGCCTGCAAACCCTGACGAAAGCTGCCGATATTTATGGGCAGCGCAGTTTTGATAATTATGCTCAGGCCCGCTCGATCGCCGAGACCATTCGTGATGGGCTATGCGCTTGGCTGGATAATGAACATCAGTGCGTTTTTCTTGTCCCGCCCCAAGGCCCCTTTAAATCCGAAAATTACGGGTCAGCGGCATTTTCGGTTGCGGGTAAAGGGTTTTTGCCTTTGGAGCCGATTTCTTTTGGCCTTGCGGTAAAAATTTCCGCCGATGATGATTTTATGCGTCTTGTGCTTACCGCACGCAAAGAAGGCGAGCGGATGTTCCTCTCGCTCGACAATGGAAAAATGCTGTCGCTTGACTTACCAGCCGCAGAGGCGGGTTTAACCGCGATTTACGAAACGCTCTATGAGCATTTGCTGCATTGGTTTACCGACCGCGTAGAAAATTACGACCATGGCGATTACGGCTCTACCGATATTGGCTTTGATATACAAAGAGCGATTAACGCGGTCTAACGCGCCTTGCGGGCCGCCCGCATTTAAAATTGACAGACATCATTAGAGAGATTTATGGCAGCCTCAGCAGAAATAGCGCATCACGCAGTCAATATGCTGCCGGTCAAAATTGCCCTGATTGGCTTTCTGGGAATTGGCGCGCAGTGGCTAGCGTGGCGCCTACAGCGTCCGGCTATCGTTTTAATGGCAATAGCAGGCCTGATTTTCGGCCCGCTTGTGGGTTGGTTGATGACCTTGCCCGCCATGCCAGAAGCCGGACATGACTTTCTAAATATTATTCGGCTTAATCCGATTTCAGATTTTGGCGATGTCTACCGCCCTATGATTGGGCTTGCGGTGGCCATCATCCTATTTGAGGGAGGGCTAACCCTTCGGTTTAAGGATCTTGGCGACGCATCGGCAGCTGTCCGGCGCATGGTATTTGTGGCGGCGCCGATTGTGTGGGTCGCGGGCGCGGCCGCCGCGCATTTCATTGTGGGTATTCCGTGGGATATTGCCGTGATGGTTGGCGGGCTGTTCGTGGTCACCGGCCCAACTGTGATTATGCCGCTTCTGCGCCAAGCCCACCTTAAAACGCGGCCCGCAAATGTGCTGAAATGGGAAGGTATTGTGAATGACCCCTTGGGAGCATTGTTTGCGGTGGGAGGCTATGAATATATCCGCCTTACGGCCGAGGGAACCTCAATGGGGCTTGCTTTTGGGACGCTCCTGTTTGCCGCTATTTTTGGTACGGTTATTGGTATCGTTTCGGGAATTGGTCTGGCTTGGGCTTTCCGCCAGGGCCATGTTCCTGAATATCTCAAAGCTCCTATTGTTATAGCCTGGGTGTTGTTCATCTATGTTATGGCAAATATGCTGGGCGATGAGACGGGGCTCCTTGCGGTGACGGCTTTGGGGATGACGATGGCAAATACCAAATTTGCCTCTATGGTTGAGCTTACCCGCTTTAAAGAAAATATCGCGATTATACTGGTTTCGGGCGTATTTGTTGTTCTGACGGCGACTTTAACGCCGGACGTGCTTTCCGATATTACGCCTAAAGTTGAGGGGCTGAAACAAGCCTTTTCTGGCGACCTAAGCCAGCTAAAAATTGTGGATTGGCGGATATTCGCTTTTGTTATTGCAATGATGTTCGTTATTCGTCCAGCGGCGGTTATGTTCTCTACGCTTTGGTCCGGGCTGACATGGCGCGAGGCTTTGCTTGTTGGCTGGATACAGCCGCGCGGCGTTGTTGCTGTGGCGGTGGCGGGGCTGTTTGCCGCTGAGCTACAAGCCATTGGCCGACCGGACGGCACGATTTTCGTGCCGCTGGCCTTTGCCTTGGTCTTTGCGACGGTTCTGGCGGCGGGCTTTACGATTGGTCCGGTTTCCAAATTGTTAAAGCAAAGTGCAGGCGGGGGTGACGGCGTCATGATAGTCGGCGCAAATCCGTGGAGTCTTGCGCTGGCCAAGGCGCTTAAGGATATGGGCGTTGGCGTTATTGTGGCTGATACAAATTGGCGGCGTTTGCGCGGCGCACGCCTTGAGGGCCATGCGACATTTTACGGCGAGGTTTTGTCAGAGAACGCCGATATGCGCCTAGATCACTCTGCCTTTAATCACATCATCGCAGCCACGCCCAATGATGCCTATAATGCGCTCGTCTGTGTTGAATTTGCGCCAGAGCTTGGCCGTCACCGCGTTTTCCAAGTCAGCGCCGATGAAAAAGAAAGTGATGACGGAGATAGCATTGCCTTTACCTCTCGCGGACGCACATTATCCTCTCGCGGGCGCAGCTTTGATGCGTTAACCCGAGATTGGTGGAGCGGCTGGCGTTTCTCGGCCACGCGAATTTCGGACGGTTATACGATGGAAGAATTTTTCAAGTCGCGCGGGACAGATTTGGATATTTTTCTTGTCAAAAAGCCTGAGGGTGGCCTCGAATTTGTGCAGCCAGGCGGCACAAGCCGGATCGAAAAAGGAACGGTGCTAAGCTTTAGTGCAAAACCCGATAGTGCTGGGAGGCGCAATGCCTCCCCCGCTTCCGGTTTGGCGGGGCCATCCAGTCCGATTCCGGGTTAGGCGGGCGGGCTTAATCCGGCGTGAATTGAGGTGAAATTCACCCTCGCTTAACACCTTCACGGCAAAATATAGGCTTTATTAACCCTATGGACTCGCCGTGGCATCCCATGATGACATTATTGCCCCTGTTATAGCGCGGCCTGCCGCCCGTAAACGCAAGGCACTTAGGACGGGTGCGCCCGCCCCGCACAAAGCGCGCGGCATAGCCTCCAGTACGACACCGCCTGAGGTTAAGGGATTTACGCCGCTGGCGTACGGCGCGCCGCACCCGGCCCCGCTTGTGCAATTTCCGCTGCGAGCCTTTGGCCGCTGGGCCAAACGCGGCGCAGCTGCCGCTACCTTGCTGGGCTATTTTGCCGGAATGGCAGCGCTTGCGATCACCGCTCAGGCCTCTCGCGATATGCCAAGCGGGGAAACGTTTTATACGCCTAACCGTCCGGTGAGTGTTCAGCTCGTGGATCGTCATGGCCGTGATCTGATTGTGCGCGGCGCGGCGGAAATGAAGCGGGCCAAACTCTCGGCCTTGCCGCAGCATGTTGCCCAGTCCATTATTGCAGTCGAAGACCGCCGCTTTTATAGCCATTCTGGCGTTGACCCCATAGGTCTTGTGCGGGCGGCGAAGCGCAATTTTCAGGCGGGCCGCGTGGTACAAGGCGGGTCTACCCTCTCCCAGCAGCTTGTTAAAAATGTCTTTTTGACTTCGGAGCAAACCTATCGCCGCAAAATACAGGAAATGATGCTCGCGATCTGGCTAGAGTATAAATTCACCAAAGACGAAGTTTTAGAAACCTATCTCTCGCGCGTTTATTTCGGCGCGGGCGCTTGGGGCCTTGAGGCGGCGAGCGAGACGTATTTTGGCAAGCCGGGCGCGGAGCTTTCAGTGGCGGAGGCGGCGGTTCTTGCGGGGCTGCTTAAGGCGCCAAGCCGTTATAATCCCTCAGTCCATCCAGAGCGGGCAGGCCTGCGGACAGCCACCGTCCTAAGCGCGATGGATGCGGCCGGATATTTATCGCGCCGCGCGCGCGCGCAGGCCCTAAAGGCGCCTGTCTCTATTCGCCGCCCCGCCGCGGATAATAGCGCAAATTATTTCGCCGACTGGATTTGGGATGAGATGGAACACGCGATTGGCGTGCCCACCCAAGATATTATTGTGCAAACCACGCTGAATAAGGAGGCGCAAGACGCAGCGGCGGCGGCGCTGATCCGGCACTTGGAGCCTAAGAGGAATGCCCATCAAGGCGCCGTTGTCACCCTTGACGGGACGGGCGGCGTGCGCGTGATGGTCGGCGGGGCGTCCTATGCTGATAGCCAGTTTAACCGCGCTGCGCAGGCCGAGCGCCAACCCGGCTCGGCCTATAAAGCCTTTGTCTATCTCGCGGGGTTTGAGGCGGGGCTTACCCCGTGGAGCGAGTTTGAAGATGCCCCTGTTAAAATCGGGGATTGGGAGCCGCGCAATTTTAAAGAAGAATTTGACGGGACGATGTCTCTGCGCCGCGCCTTTATAACTTCGGTCAATACCGTCGCGGTAAAATTAGCCGAGCACGTCGGGCGGGAGCGCGTGATCAAAACCGCCAAAGCGCTAGGTATGGGGGAGCAAGCGCCGCTGCGCAGCCTTGCTCTGGGCGCGCAAATCACTACGCCTTTGCAAATCACCCAAGCCTATCAGCCTTTTTCAAATTCCGGTAATAGCGCGCCGGCCCACGGAATTTTGTCCATCTCAACGGCGGACGGCACGCCGCTTTATGACCGCCCGCCTGCCGTGCTCACCCGCAAAATTGAAGATCAGGCCCTTGGCCATATCAACCGCGTGCTGGTGGATACCGTTACGTCGGGGACCGGGCAGCAGGCCCAGCTACCGGGCCGCGACTTAGGCGGAAAGACAGGCACGACGAATGATTTTCGCGATGCTTGGTTTGTAGGTTTTGTACCTGACCGCGTGACGGCCGTCTGGGTTGGGGCCGATGATTTTACGCCGATGACGAGGGTCACTGGCGGCTCTATCCCCGCGCGAGTCTGGCGCGATACCATGGCCGAGGTGACGCGGGATATGGCGCGGGCATATATTCCGGTTTCGCAAAAACCTCCCGCTGAATTTGCGCCGTTTGTTCCCCGGGAAAGCTCGCTTGAGGTTTTGCTCAAGGATATTGAAAGCACTCTGGAATAATTTTTGCTTTGCCTTGATGGCACCTATCTATTCCTGCCTTGACCCACTTGCCTGTCTTTGGCAAAGATAACGCATTACCGCGAGGGGAAGCGCTGGCAAATATGCCGCGGCCAACTTCACTTTAGCGAGGGGAAGCGTCAGCGGAGGCCTGTTAACGGGCACAATATGACGGCCAACTTCATGACACAGATGCCGAACAATGGCTCAATTTATGGAGGAGTTCAAAATGGGACTTACTTTAATGTTAATTATAGCGGCGGGGATCCTCGCTGTGATCTACGGGCTGGGGGCCCGGGCAAGCTTGATGAAAGCGCCCACAGGCAATGAACGCATGAATGAAATCGCAGGCGCGATTCAAGAAGGCGCGAAAGCCTATCTTAATAAGCAATATAAGACGATTGCCATTGTTGGGGTTTTCGTCACGATTTTACTCTTTATCCTGTTTCGCAATATGATTGCGCCAGTTGGCTTTGTTATTGGCGCAGTGCTGTCAGGTATTGCCGGCTATGTTGGCATGCTTGTTTCCGTTCAGGCCAATGTGCGCACAACAGAGGCTTCACGCGGCTCTTTGGGCGCAGGGCTAAATATTGCGTTTAAAGCGGGCGCTATCACAGGTATGCTGGTTGCCGGTTTTGCTCTGCTTGGCCTTGCCGGATATTACGCTGTGCTGACGGGCCCGATGGGCGCGGATGCGCGCGGCGTGATTGACGGGCTTGTTTCGCTCTCTCTTGGCGCGTCCTTGATTTCGGTCTTTGCGCGTCTTGGCGGCGGCATCTTTACAAAAGGTGCTGACGTGGGCGGTGATTTGGTTGGTAAAGTCGAAGCCGGTATTCCCGAAGATGATCCACGTAATCCGGCGACGATCGCCGATAATGTGGGTGATAATGTGGGTGACTGCGCGGGCATGGCCGCGGATTTGTTCGAGACCTATGTTGTGACAATTGCCGCGACGATGGTTTTGGGCTCTATCCTTTTTGGCGCCGTTGGATCATTGGCGCTCTTCCCTATGGCGATTGCGGCGGTGTGTATTATCACATCGATTGCGGGTACGTTTTTTGTGCGTCTTTCTAAGGGCTCGGAAAATGTTATGGGCGCGCTATATAAGGGCCTCATCGCGACAGGCGTTCTCTCAGCGCTCGCCATTCTTGCCGTGACCCACCACATGGTTGGTTTTGGCGAAATTGCAGGTACAGGCATGACAGGCAAAGCCCTGTTCTTGTGCGCGCTTATCGGGCTTGTGATTACAGGCGCGATTGTCGTTGTGACGGAATATTACACAGGGGTGAATTACCGCCCTGTTAAATCTGTTGCCGCCGCCTCTGAGTCTGGTCACGGCACAAATGTTATCCAAGGCCTTGCTGTGTCTATGGAAGCCACCGCCATTCCCGTGTTGATTATTGTGCTGGGTATTATCTCTACCTTTAGCCTTGCGGGTCTTTACGGCATTGCGATTGCTGTAACAGCTATGCTGGGCGTGGCCGGCATGATTGTGGCCCTCGACGCTTTTGGCCCTGTCACTGATAATGCGGGCGGCATCGCCGAGATGGCTGAGCTTCCGCCGGAAGTCCGCAATACAACTGATGCGCTCGATGCCGTGGGTAATACCACAAAGGCCGTAACAAAAGGCTACGCCATTGCCTCTGCAGGTCTTGGTGCGCTCGTGCTCTTTGCGGCCTATTATAAGGACGTTGAGTATTTTGCCTCTATCGCGAAACCGGGTTCCTTCTTTGACGGCCTTGGCTCGTTAACCTTTAGCTTGACGGACCCTTATGTGATTGTCGGTCTATTTATTGGGGGTTTGCTGCCTTACCTCTTTGGCGCTTGGGCGATGCAATCTGTTGGCCGGGCGGCCGGCGCGATTGTCGAAGAAGTCCGCCGCCAATTCAGAGCGGACCCCGGCATTATGGCGGGGACATCCCGTCCCGATTACGCCAAGGCGGTTGACCTTCTGACCGGCGCGGCGATCAAGGAAATGATCAAGCCATCACTCCTGCCGATCTTGGCACCTGTTGCGCTTTTCTTTGCTGTTAAGATGACAGCGGGTAATGCGGCGGCTGTTTCCGCGCTGGGCGCTATGCTCCTTGGCGTGATTGTCACGGGCCTTTTCGTGGCGCTGTCTATGACAGCGGGGGGCGGCGCTTGGGATAATGCCAAGAAATATATCGAAGATGGTCATCACGGCGGTAAGGGCTCCGAAGCCCATAAAGCCTCTGTGACCGGTGATACGGTTGGCGATCCCTACAAGGACACAGCCGGTCCTGCGGTTAACCCGATGATTAAGATTACCAATATCATCGCGCTTTTGCTATTGGCTGTTCTTGCGCATTAAGCACAGCTAAGCTTTACGTCTTGCCCGCCGCCAGTCCTCTGGCGGCGGGTTTTTCTTTGCCAGTTTAATCTCGCCCGACAAGGCCGTTCTGATCATTGGCGGCTGTTAAGGCTTTATTTTCCATCTTGGCCTTAACTGTCCCTATGGTTGATCCAAATTTTGACAAGGATATTCTGACCCCGCTTGGCGGTCATGGAGGCGCTCCTACGCGGGCAAAGCGCTCGCTTTTGCGCGATATCGACGGGGCGATTTATGGCCTTTCGATTTTGGCCGCGATCCTCAGTTTTGGTCTCTCCGCGTATTTTTTCTATGGGTTTTGGGAGACAGATAAGGGCGTTCTGACGTTGCTGAATTCTGCTGCCTTATGTTTTGGGGTTGGGTCGATGGCCTTTGGGCCAGCAATCGTGATTGCTATCAGTGCGCGGCGCGCTCTGCGCGGAACGGCGCGGGCGGGAAGCTATATCGCCGTTTTAATGATGGCCCTGCCATGGCTTGCGCTCTCGTTGCTGCTGTGTTTTGGGAGTGCAATGCCGCTTTTATACGGCGTTTTTGCGCTGTTTATCTCTATTTCGTGGACGATTTGGGCGTTTTTTCGCCTCCGTAGGCTTAGGGCCCCTTGATGAACGCCCGCTAAACTCAAGGCATTGTGACCGTTCATTACAGTCGTTTAACCGCTGTTTCATTGAAAATTGTCCTTTTTCGCCCTATGTCTAGAGTAAGCGCTCAGGGACGGAGCGTGATATTGAGATAAAGGATATCACTATGACAAAGACCCTTCGTGTTCTTGCACTGTCCGTATCGGCTGCGATTCTGGCGGCATGTGCCACCGCAACCCCCTATCAGCCAGCCTCTAAATTGGGCGCTTTTGATGGATTTTCCCAGACAATGATCGAAAATGACCGCGCCCGCGTTTCATTTGGCGGGAACTCGCTAACCGATCGGGAGACCGTTGAAAATTATCTACTTTACCGGGCGGCGGAACTCGCGGTTGAGCGCGGTTTTGATCACTTTACCTTGCAGCAGCGTGATACAGAAGAAAAAACCCGCGTATCTGTGACCCCCGGTATCGGCGGCGCAGGTTTTGGGCTTTATGATCCCTATTTCAATTACAATTTCTTTCGTCCGCGCTACGGCTGGAGCCGCGCGCACCGTTTCTCGCGTTTTCACGGCCTGAGGTCCGCGCGTTTTCGCGGCCGCGGCGGCTATGGCGGCTTTGGCTTTGGCGGACGCCTTGGCGGGAGCTATTATGATCCCTTCTTCAACGATTACGATGTGCGCGAAATCACAAAATACCGTGCCTCTGCCGAGGTGAAGTTTGGACGCGGCGGCGCGCCAGAGGCAGAAAATGCCTTTAACGCGCGTGAGGTTTTGGAAAACCTCTCTAGCGCGATCACTTACCCTGAGGTGAAAACCTAAGGATCAGCCTTACCGATAAATACCGAGCCGCCTTGCCCCGCAAGGCGGCTTTTCATAGTCACAAGGTCTTATTAATGCGCTGCGCCCCAGTAATTATATGCCAGCACCTTAGGCCCCGGGATATACATCTCGTCCATGTCTTTAATTTTTAGCCCAGCTTCGCTTATTAGTGCGGGAATATCCCGACCGCTGTGACAGCCCCCCGCGAGACGGCTCCAGAGCGGATCTATGCGTTTCTGCCATTTCGCGACCTTGGGGCTGGGCGCTTGTCCGTGCTCGCAAAATAGAATGTCTCCGCCAGGTTTTAGCAGCCGGCGCATTTCTTTCAGGGCTTTGACGGGATCGGGGATAGTGCAAAGTGAATAGGTGACCACGACCGTATCCATTAGATTGTCTTCTAGCGGAATTTGCTCCCCCGAGAGGCCAATACGCTCAACCGTAATCGGGCAGGCCGCCCGCTTTGCCGCCGAGCGCTTCCAGATATGCGCGTCAGGATCAACGCCAATAATTTTGGTCACGCGGGAGGCGTCATAATGGGGAAGGTTAAGGCCTGAGCCAATACCGATCTCCAAAACATTGCCTGTGGCGCGCGGAATGATTTTCTCGCGTTGTTTGGTAATGGGGCCAATACTGCACGCCATATCGAGGCCGCAGGGTAGGATGTATTTTGAATAAAACCCCATAAAACCTCCGCTTTGGTAAGGCTTCACCTTAAAGGAAGGATCGCAGGCTGTCACGGCGGTTGAATCCGCTGTGAAACCCGCCTAAACCATCAAAATGACCTCGATCGCCGAGACAAAAAAAACGTGCCGTACCCCGAATGCAAAGGGCGTTACAAATATACCTGCTTGGAAGTATGACTGTGTTCATCGCGCGATTGTTAGCGCGCTTAGGGATACGCAAGGGCGCGGTTTAAGTTTTAGGGACTTGCGCCTTGCGGCCCGCGAAAAAATGCCGCCCAAGCAGCTTGAGACCTTAGGGTCTTGGGGCTGGCATTTCACGACCGTTAAGCTCGAGATGGAGGTTGCCGGCGATCTCTCGCGCATAGCTGGGAAGTCGCCGCAGCATATAATACTCGGGAGTCCCGCATGACGGATTTATCCAGCGTAAAGCCGATCGCCTTTTATCTCCCGCAATTTTATGCCACGCCTTACAATGATGAATGGTGGGGAAAGGGCTTTACCGAGTGGACCTCTGCGCGCCGTGCAGAGCCGTTATTCCCCGGTCACCATCAACCGCAGCTTCCGCCGACGGGGCCTAATGATTTGGGTTTTCATAACCAAACCGACGTGGCGACATTAGCCGCGCAGGCAAAAATGGCCAAAGCCCATGGGGTGCACGGCTTCTGTCACTATTTTTACTGGTTTGGCGGAAAACGGGTATTGGAAAAGCCGACCGAGCTTATGCTCCGCAGTCCCGAGGTTGACATGCCTTTCTGCCTGTCATGGGCAAATGAAAATTGGTCCCGGCGATGGGACGGGGGGGATACCGATATTTTGATCCCGCAGGACTATGATCCAGAAAACTATCATAAATTGGCCGAAGACCTTGCGCCCTATTTTTCTGACCCGCGTTATATTACCAGCGGCGGCAAGGCTTTGTTTTTAATTTATCGCCCGGATGAAATTCCCGAGCTGGGACGCCTCGCGGATGTGATTAGGCAGAAGGCCATAGATTGCGGTCACAAGGGGGCGCTGGTTCTTGGGACCGAAACATTCGTCGCGCCCGGGCAGCAGCTAGACCCGCGCAAAAATGGACTTGACGGGGCCGTTGAATTTCCGCCCCACGGCGTTTCGACCATGCAGGTTCATACCCATACAAGGCCCGGAGAGCCGGATTTTGAAGGGATGGTCTTTGATCATTTCAGCGCTTTTTTGACGGCGCTCAAGCGCCCTGCCCCTGACTATCCGCTTTATCGGGGGGTGTTTCCTGCATGGGATAACACGGCGCGCCGCGGGCGGCGGGCGAATATTTTTGCAGGCAGCACGCCGGAGCTTTTTGCCCATTGGCTCGCCTCTCAAAGCGAATGGACGACCCGCCGTTTTGCGCCCAAAGAGCAGTTTATATTCATTAACGCTTGGAATGAATGGGCCGAAGGCGCGCATCTTGAGCCTGATACCAAAGACGGCATGGCCTATCTTGAGACTTTGCGCGATGTGCTGGGCGGGCAATATACGCTTAAACATCATTTTGATTGGAATAATAGCTCGCCTGAATATCTGCCATATTACCGCAGCGTTGCTGAGGCTGACTTGGGTTTGGACGCGCTCTACGCGTCCCGTGATCCTCAGGCCGCGCAGGAAGCCTCTCTCCCATATGAGCTTATTTTGCCGCCGGGCGCTATGACAAAGCAAGGCGAGGGACCGCAACCCACCGGAGCAAAGCCGATCACGCCTTGGCGTGAACAATTAAGAGCGGCGCGCAATTTTGAAGATATAAAGCGCGCGCTCTGGTTGGGGCTTTATCACGACTACCCCCAGACGCGGTTTCAGCGGGTAAGCTCTAAAATCCTGCGTAAAATCAGAGAAGCCACTCGCTAGGGCGGTCTATGTTAGGGGCCTAGCTAGGCGCTTTCGTCGAGAACCTTTTGCAGGTAAACACCATAGCCGCTTTTTTTGAGAGGCTGTGCAAGTTTAGCGAGCTGATCGCGATCAATCCAGCCATTGCGATACGCCGTCACCTCGGGGCAACAAATTCGCTGGCCTTGCCGCTCTTCAATAACGCTCACAAATTGCGCCGCCTGCAAGAGCGAGCGGTGCGTACCCGTATCTAGCCATGTTGTGCCATCATCAAGAATCTCAACGGCCAGTTCTCCGCGTTCAAGATAGACCTTATTGAGGGCAGTGATCTCCAGCTCTCCGCGCTCTGACGGCGTGAGCTGTTTGGCATAGGCGGGCGCATGTTCATCGTAAAAATAAAGGCCAGTGACAGCATAGTTACTATCCGGATTCTCGGGTTTTTCGACAAGAGAAATTGCATTCATATCCGCGTCAAACCCAACAACGCCGTAAGCGCTCGGGTTTTTAACTTTATATCCGAAAACGCTGGCGCCAGGCCTCATTTTCGCCGCTTGTTTTATGCTTTGGTTGAAGGCAGTCCCAAAGAAGAGATTATCCCCCAAAATGAGAGCAGAGGGCGCGCCCGCAAGAAAGTCTTCGGCAATAATGAGTGCCTGCGCGAGCCCGTCAGGACTAGGCTGCACTGCATATTCAATATTCAGACCCCAGCGACTTCCGTCTTGGAGTAGGGTCTTAAAGGCGGGGTTGTCATGGGGCGTGGTAATGATCAAAATATCCTTGATACCCGCCTCCATTAAAACACAAAGCGGGTAATAAATCATGGGTTTGTCATAAACCGGCATGAGCTGTTTGGAGACCGAGATGGTGCTGGGGTGTAGTCGCGTGCCGCTGCCGCCCGCCAAAATAATACCCTTACGCATGATGCTCATATTGTCTTCCTTGGCCGAAACGAAACAAAGCTAGCTTAATGCGCTTGCGTCCACTCGGCATAGGCTTGTTCTAGCCCCGTCTTCCAGTCAGGTAAAGCCTCGACAGCGTTGTCAAATTTGGAGGTTTCCAAGACGGAATAGGCGGGCCGTTTGGCGGGCGTTGGATAGGCGCTTGAGGGTATAGGGGTGACCTCTATCACATGCGGTAGGTCTGCTGCCGCGCGCTCAAATATGGCGCGCGCGAAATCTGCCCAGCTTATGGGATCACCGGTTCCCGTGGCATGGAAAATACCTCGGGCGGCGACATCGCCGCCGCGCAGAGCCTTGAGGGTTTGCAGCGAAGCGCGGGCAAGATGCCCCGCATAGGTCGGGCGCCCAATTTGGTCGGACACAACACGAAGTTCCCGCCGGCTTTGGGCAAGGCGCAGCATAGTGGTCATGAAATTTTTTCCGGTCCCGTCAAATACCCAGCTCGTGCGCAGGATAGCGGCTTTGTCATGTGCCTTCATTACGGCTTGCTCCCCTTCATATTTTGATCGCCCATAGGCATTTATGGGGTCAATATCATGACTGGGTTTATAAGGCGTTTTGGCCTCGCCGCTGAAAACGTAATCGGTAGAAATATGAACAAGGGGAAGGTTCCGCCGCGCGCAGGCTTTGGCGACCGCGCCGGGCGCGGCAGCATTTACGCGCTGGGCCAGATCATATTCGGACTCTGCATCATCCACCTGCGTATAGGCGGCTGCGATGATCACCCCATCGGTTGCAAGACTCTCGACAAATTTTTCTATGACAGCCGGCGGAGCGCTCAGATCGCAGGCCGTGCGATCATAAGCCGAAATTTCGCAGCCCAGCAGCGGCCCTTGCTGTCTCAAGGCGCGGGCAAGCTGCCCATTTTTGCCAATAACTGTAAGCTTCATGATCTAGGGGCCCGCAGGCGCCTTAGCGGAGGCTGCCGCAATTTTGTCGCCAATGCGTTTTCCAAACTGTTTACCATCAACCAATGGGCGCCACCAACTTTCATGGTCAAGATACCAATCAAGCGTGGCCTTAAAACCTTCATCCCAAGTCACGCTTGGTGTCCAGCCCAGCTCCCTTTTTATCTTGCTGGCATTGACGGCGTAACGCCGATCATGGCCGGGGCGGTCATTGACAAAGCTGATAAGATTGGCGTGATAAAACCCATTATCAAGGCGTTCATCAACCAATCGGCAGAGCGTTTGCACAAGCTCCAGATTCGTGCGTTCATTGTTTCCGCCAATATTATAGGTCTCGCCCAGTTTCCCTTTTTCAAGCACAAGCAAAAGGGCATCGGCGTGATCGTCAACATAAAGCCAGTCGCGAATATTATCGCCCGTGCCGTAAACCGGGATAGGCTGGCGGTGGACCGCTTTGAGGATGACAACAGGAATTAGTTTTTCCGGAAATTGATAGGGACCATAATTATTTGAACAATTTGTGATCAGAATCGGTAGCCCAAATGTACGGGCCCAAGCGCGCACCAAGTGGTCGCTCGCCGCCTTTGAGGCAGAATAAGGCGAACTTGGATCATAGGCGGTGGTTTCCTCAAAGGCGGGATCTTCAGGGCCAAGATCGCCGTAAACTTCGTCGGTCGAAATATGGTGGAACCGAAAACGGTCTTTGCGGTCCTCGCTAAGGTTTTCAAAATGGGCGCGGGCGATTTGAAGCAGGTTAAATGTACCAATCACATTGGTTTGAATAAAGGCACCTGGCCCGTCAATCGATCGGTCAACATGGGACTCGGCGGCGAGATGCATAACGCAGTCTGGATCATGGCGCTCAAAAACGGATCGCATAGCGTCCAAATCACAGATATCCACCTGTTCAAACGCGTAGTTTTCATGGGAATTTATAGAGGCCAGATTAGCCAAATTCGCCGCATAGGTAAGCACGTCTATATTGACAATGCTATGGCCTGCCGCGAGGGCTCGCCTGATAACGGCGGAGCCAATAAATCCTGCGCCGCCTGTGACTAATATCTTCATATCAATTGCTCCGACTGAGCTTTGTTTAGGATGGTTTTCTAGTCTTTGAAAGGGCTTTCGGCGTTTGAAAATGCCGGGGCGATCTTATCTTTTTTTGACACGACAGCGCGGGCAGGATCAAAGCCGTGATCTGTGCCCCAATCAATTGCAAGGTCAGGGTCATTCCACGCAATATTGGCGTCGCAATCAGCCGCATAATAGCCCGAGCATTTATATTGCACCTCTGCTTTTGGCGTTAAGGTGGCAAAGCCATGAAGAAACCCTTCAGGCACCCAAAGTAAGGTCTGGTTCTCTGCGCTCAGGACCTCGCCGACGGATTTTCCATATGTGGGAGAGCCCGCGCGAAAATCGACGGCAATATCCATCACGGCCCCGCGCGTACAGCGTACGAGTTTACCCTGCGCATGGGGCGGGGTTTGGAAATGCAAGCCCCGCACCGTATGTTTATGCTCTGAAAAGCTATGATTATCTTGTACAAAGGTAATCTCGCGCCCGAGGGCCTCGCAAAAGGCATTGTGACGCCAGCTTTCGGTAAACCAGCCACGATCATCAGCGAATTTTCGCAAAATAATTTTGTGTACATCAGGGATATCTAGGGGGGTAATATTCATCAGGCCGCTTTACGGAAATAGGTGGAATGGGTCAACCGACCTTCTCGTGTTTAACGCCGGAGCTTAGCCGGGTTTTAAGACCCGTTTGCAGGCTGCAAAGCCCATGATCAAATGAAGAGGGATTTGTTCCCTGCATGATCCGCACAGCGAGCACATCCATTTGGCGGTGCACATAGGCGAGCTCTCCTCCGACCGAGGCCATCACTCCTGCTGTGGCGAAATAAGAGCCGGGCATGAGCTGCGCGGTAAAATCAAAGACGACCTCAATGATCTCTCCGGCCTTGGCGGATTTTATTTGGCCATGCTTAATGCGAAGATTATTTGCGCCGGCCAAATCCACACCGTTAATGGTCTTAAAGGTAAAACCATATAAAAGTGTTTCGCGGTCCTCATAAAAATGCACATTATATGTCAAGCGGTAGCGCTGCCCGACCGCGAGATTATTAACGCGCTCGCCGGCGGCATTTAAAATTTGTACACCTTTGATTTCCGCCCCGTTTTGTTCATATGAGAGGGCGGATTTTGAGACAAGGCCAGGATCGTACCAGCTAGGATCATCGCGCCCGTCGTCCTTTGCGCCGCCTGCGTTATCAGTTTTATGTTCTGTCGCGGCCGCTGCATCTCTTGGCTGAACGTCATCGGCGCTAACCTCATTGCCCTCACCTGCGCCGCTTGCGTTGAGCCGCCGAATAGAGGCCCGGGCCGTCTCAGCGGCGTCGCCGCTCAGATTCATAAGGCGCTGGTAGTGACTTACGACCATTTTGGGTTTTCCGCTCAGCAGGAGTTCCCCCTGATCAAGCAAAAGAGCGCGGTCACACAGATCAATGATTGTATCCGCCGCGTGTGAAACAAATAAAATAGTTGTCCCGCGGGCTTGCAGCTCTTCAATGCGGGCAAAACATTTTCTCTGGAAGGCTTCGTCGCCAACAGACAAGGCCTCGTCGACCACTAGAATATCGGGGTTTGAGTGTATCGCCACGGCAAATGCGAGCCGGACATACATGCCGCTAGAATAGGTTTTACTGGGCTGATCTATGAATTCACCAATTCCGGCAAAGCGTTCGATCTCTGCAAAGCGCCCATCAATCTCGCTGCGGGATAACCCTAGAATAGCGCCGTTCATATATACATTTTCGCGGCCGGTGAAATCGGGATTAAACCCTGCGCCCAGCTCAAGCAGGGCCGCGATGCGTCCCGTTACATCCGCGCGGCCCGAGGTCGCCTGAAGCGTGCCGCAAAGAAGCTGCAAGAGGGTCGACTTCCCCGAGCCATTGCGCCCAATGATGCCAACAGTTTCGCCGCGGCCAATGGTAAAGCTCACCTCTTTTACGGCTTTGAACAGGGTGAAATAGTCGGACCGCCGCCTCCCGATCAGCCCCGTCAGCCTCGGTACAATCATTTGCTTGAGCCGATCCTCGGGACGGCCATAGAGTTGGTAGTGCTTTGACAGCTGGCGCGCCGAAATGACGGCAGTGGAGGGATGATCAGAGGACATCGGCAAACCCCCCCCGTGTTTTTTGGAAAAACCAAAGTCCAAATCCCGCCGCAGCGAGCGCGCAAAGACTATAGATAGACCAGAGCATGGGATCGGGATGTTTGCCGAAAATGGCAATATCACGCAGTAGCTCTATCGGGACGACAATCGGGTTGAGATAAATAAAAGGCGCAATCCAGTCAGGGATCACATCTGGCGGGTAGAAAATCGGCGCAAGGAATAAGAGCGCCGTAAGCGCCGTGCCGATGATTTGATCAACGTCGCGCACATAAACGCCAAAGGCTGCAAAGAACCAGCCGAACCCCAGCATCATTACGGCAAATGGCGCGAGCACGACCGGAAGCCAAAAAATCGTCAGCGGGACATAGCCCTGCACATAAAACACGGCGATAAGCAAAATGATAATACTTATGAGTGCGTGAAACATGGCGGAACCAAGCTGAACGGGGATGAGGACTTCGAGAGGGAAGACAATTTTTTTGACAAAATTGCTATTATGTAAAATGAGGCTTGGCGCGCGGCTCACCACATCGGAAAAAAGCTGAAACATTAAAAGCCCGGCAAATAGAATGACGGCAAAATCGGCCGTGGTCGCCTCCCCGCTCCAGCGAGAGTTAAACAAGGTCCCAAAGACAAATGTATAAACCCCGAGCAGAATTAGCGGGGTAATGAAAGACCAAAGCACACCGAGGATAGAACCGCGGTAGCGCTCAGATATCTCGCGTTTGACCATTTGCGGAATAAGCGCGCGGTAACGGCCAAAACGGCTTTGAGGGTTTAGCGGCTTGGGTGTCACGAGGCAGGCTCTTTTGTGCCGCCGTTTGTCTGTGGGGTGTCTGCGGCAGTAGAGTTCTTCGGCGTAAGCCCGAATTGCGCGCGCAATTCGGCAAGGTAATCTTGTGCGGCGACCTTAAGATGGGCGGGAACCTCAGTTCGGCTTTGAACAAAAGTTTGCATGCGCTGGATTTCATCATATTCGGCTTCTGTGAATTTGGAAATTGTCACGCTTTGCGAATGCCGGCGATGATAGTTAAGGGCGCGAGCATTATAGGCAATGCCGCCCTGCTCCAAAATATGCACATAGGCGGCCCAGTCCCCCGCGACTCTAAAGGAACGAATATGGTCCATATGTGCCCGCAAGGCCCTCACTAGGGCTTCGCGCCGAAACACGACGCCGCTGACATTGGGCACGGAGTTTTTTACAGAAAATCCTTGCGCAATTTCTGCTGCCCCGCTCGCAGTGTAATCATTTTGCCATTTTCGCGCGTCTATACCGGAGACATATGTGAGGTAATTCTCATCCAGAATATGGCCGTCTTCCGCCATTTGTTTGGATTGGGTATATGACATAACAATGTCTGGGCCGGTGAAGCCCGCCATGGCCACTTTTAGAAAATCGTGGTGGCAGAGATCGTCGGCCTCTGCGATCCAGATAAATTCACCCTGCGCGGCTTCCGCCCCCTTAAGCCACTGTGCAAAGACAGAGCCGCTATTGCTTTCGCCAAGAATAACGCGGGTGGGAATATGGCTGCGCGCTGCTAAACTTTTTATCACGGCGGGACTGTCGTCTGCTGAGCAATCGTCCAGAATAATGATTTCCCTTAAGGGATAGCTTTGCTGGGCGACTGAGCGAAATCGCTCGGGGAGGAAGTGCGCGTAATTAAAATTAGGAATTATTGCGCTCACGCGGCTTGGGGTCATACCGCTTAGCGCGAGGAGATCATGCACATATCCGCGGAAAGAGACATCCGGGCGGGCCCGAAATTCTGTCATGACGGAATTTCGTGCGGCCTCACCTGACGTGATAAGCGTGCGGGTCAGCTCTTGGCCCATGGCCTTTGCGTCAAAGGGAGCAATCAGCCGCCCGCTATGGGCGGTAATCAGCGCGCCTGATCCTGTGGCGTCCTGAAACCCGATCACGGGCAGGCCGACATCCAGCGCTTCAAGAACGGTTGAGGGGTATGGGTCTTCACGGGAGGTGAGCAGATAGGCGTCCGCCCCGGCATATAATAAATCTGTATCCTCGACGCGCCCCGGCAAGACAAGACGGCCGGCTGCGATTAACGGCGCCGCGCGCCGCGCATAGCTGGGATCAGGTGAAGGTTCGTCATGTCCGGCCCAGACGCAGACGATATCAGGCCCGCCTTTTTCGATTTGCGCTGCCACCTGTTCAGCGACGCTAAGGAATAAGTCAAAACCCTTACGGTGATCTTTATATCCTACGCCTATCGCAATCCGCGCATGCGGGCTCAGACCTAACTCGCGGCGCAGCAGGGCTTTGGCGCCCTTGATCTCCGGCAAGCTTCGGTAGCGATTTACCTTATAAGCGCCTTGTGGGCAGAGAACATCACGCCCGTTTATCGGGCCGGAAATATGTTTGAAGGCGTTTTGTACCTTTTCGGCCGGAAAGACGACAACATCCGAGCTTTGCGCAATCGCTTTGGTGTGATCCTCAAGTCCAAATTTTGAAATTACGCTCGGGAGTTCGTGCACAAGGCTTGTGACATGAAATCCAGCCTCTTTCAAAACGCGGCTAAGCATCCCGCTGACGGTTGTGTTTGCAATGACGCAGCGGACTCCGCTTTGAAATAGCTTGCTCGCCAGCGCCTTGGCTTCGGGGCCGGAGGGGTCAAGACCGGCGAGCGAATGGACCGTTGCAGTTTTGGCATATTCTTCTACCAAAGGCCCCTCGCCAAGCACGGCGATATGAATCCGGTAGCCAAAATCCTGCTTGAGAGTTCTTGCCAAATTAAGGACAAGAATTTGGGCGCCGTGATGAAGTCCGTCATGGCTAATCAGCAGGATTTGTTTGGATATACTGTTTGCGCTCGCACCAATGGCGCCGTTCTCTATGAGGGCGTCGCGGGTCGCATGAAGATAGGCATGCCCATAGCGTGCATCCGGTTCAAGATGTGCGCCCTCCGCCCATTCGTTCCACGCATTGATAAAGACGAGTCTTTCTTGCGGATTTTTGATGCGCGCTTTGGTGTCAGCAAGGACATTAGAGAGCCAGTGGCGGTATCGGTCTGGCCGGCTGTTTTTAAAAACGGTGCCGCCCTGTTTGCGGCGTGCCGTGTTATCCCAAGCAGGGCAGACGCTGCGAAAGAGCGGATAGTCCGGCGAGCTAAGCTTATCCGAGCGTTGGGGGAAAATGTCCCAATCGTAGATTTTCCCGCTAAAGTCTTCCGACAAAGGCGTGATGTCATCCGTCAGGTCGGGCGGGGCGGAATTATTAGGCGGAAACTCAACCGCGCCGTCAAATCCGTAATCCCTCGGGTCATTATTTTCAAACGATTGCGTATAGGCTAGATAAATCTCCCCGATTCCGTTTTTGCGGCACCAGTCCCGCCATCGTTTGGCGGTGGCCTTGGCATCAGGCAACTCAATAGGCCGGTAAACCAGAAGCACGGGTTTTCCGTCAATTGTCCGGTAGCGGGGATCTTTCAGATATTTTGAAACATAGGCGATAAACGCCAGATCATCTTCGGGACTATGGTCTTGGGCCATCAGAACGTCATTGTCATTGCCGTCCCAGCGCCGCGACCAGTTTTCATTCGCCCAGCATAGACAAAAGGGCACATCCAGATCAGGGTCGGCGAGGAGGTTCAGCAAAGGCGTTTCTAAAAGGCGATGGCCTGCAAACCAGTAAAAATAAAAGCAAAATCCCTCGACGCCGTAATTTCGCGCAAGTGCGATCTGTCGGGACATAACCTGCGTGGTGTCGCGAAGGTCATAATACCCAAGATCTGCGGCCGGATCAGGCTCGTGAGGCTGGTAATGACCCGCATATAGCGGCTCTGCGGGACGGACATTTGTCCATTCGGTAAAGCCCTTGCCCCACCATTCGTCATTTTCTTTGATGGGATGAAATTGCGGAAGATAAAAAGCATAGAGCGAAGCCGGAAGATCGGACAGATTTGCGGGCGTAAAGGCTTTATATTCTGGCCCTGCGCCGACGTGTAGAGCTCCGCCTGCGGCGGGCGCTAAAGCCGTGTTAAGTGCAGGGCCGGTGTTTGGCGGCTGTGAGTCGGTGAGCGTGGCCCTTGGGCGGGGCGTTTTGAGCCGGCGAATACTCTCTTTTGTTTTGCGAAGGGGCGCGCTCATTTTCCAGCTTGTGCTGGAGTAAAGCGCATTAATTGTTTCGCGCAAATGGGAATTTTGGCCTTCAAGCGCCGCAATCCTATGCTCTAGCGCATCCGCCTTGGCGGGTTCGGGAGATGAAGAGTCGCCGCCGCGGTCGCCAAGCCGATCTTCCAGCAAAGCCAGGACGAGACCGATTTCTTCTTCGGACAAGGGGCTATGTGAGCCCTTTTGAATCAGGCTTTCCATTAATTTGGCGCGTGCGGATTGGCTTAACATTGTGTCGTATTTTGCTCCCCTTCGAGCCTTGAGCGACCCAGCGGCTCTATGCCTTAGAACGCCCGCGCTGTCAAAGAGGCGATCGCAGAATTTCGCCAGTCTTTTAATAGCGGTAATCCGGCCAAATTGGTGCAAATCAGCCATTGCTAGGCTAATTCTATCGTTTATATATTTTTCATGAACAATCACGTGCTCCTTATTTTGTCGATGCACCGCAGCGGCACCTCTGCGCTGACCCGCGTTTTTAGTTTGTTGGGCGCGGAATTACCAAAGTCCATGTACGGTAAAACAGATGGAAACCAGCGCGGGCATTGGGAGAGCGATGTTTTGGTTAGCTCCCATGACGCTCTGCTTAAGAAAATGAAGTCAGATTGGTCGGATTGGCGCCCTCTGCTCACAGATAAATTTACAGCCAAAAAGCAAGCAAGTTTAAAAGCGGGGTTTGCACAGGAATTTGCGGAAGAATTTGATCTGTCAAAGCCCGTGATTGTCATGAAGGACCCGAGGGTCTGCAAGTTTGCACAGCTCTATATTGAGGCCCTTTCTGAGGCCCAACACACGGTCCACCCTGTCATAATCGTGCGCAACCCGCTTGAGGTGGCCGGATCGCTAGAGAGCCGGGACGGCCTTTCTTTTAGTGAGGGGCTACTATTGTGGCTCTCATATATGCTGGAGGCGGAGCGGGCGAGCCGGGGGCTGGAGCGCGCAATGACCACATATGAGGCCTTTTTAAAGAAGCCTGTCGTTGAGACAGATAAATTGGTGAAGGCGCTAAATTGTCCCCTGCCCTATACCGCCAAGGAAATGTCCCGCCAGATCAAGGAGTATGTCTCACCCGCCCTCAAACGCCATAAATATAAAACCGAGGATGTTGTACTCAATTCGGTTAGCCGCGGCTGGGTCTCACAGGCCTATGAAGCTTTGCTATTGCTAAGGGATGCCCCGAAATCTGAAAAAGCAATCAAAATGCTTGATAGCGTTAGGTCGGAATTTCTAGAGGCAGCCCCGCCGCTATATAAATTTTTGGACGCTGAAAAGCAGAGTCACCAGAAAGCCATAACCCAGCTCAAAATTGAACATGGGGGAGAACGTGAGCAGTCCCAAGCCGCCTATGAGGCCGGTATGGCGGAGCTTGAGGCTAAAACGAAGTCCCTTTTAGCCTCCCGGGATGAGGCGGCAGCGGCCATGCTGCAAGGACGGGATGAAGATATGTCAAAGCTTCAGGAGACGTTAAAGGCAGTTATTTCCGACCTTGAAACCAAGCTTCATCGCGCCTTGGAAGAAAAACATGCCGCAGAGGCCAAATTTCAGGAACGCGGGATGGAGCATGAAGCCCTTCAAGGCGAAAATATTAAGATTCGGAATGAGCTTAAGGCACTCTCAGGGCAATTACAGGCCGCGTCAGGCGAAAAATCTCAATTATCCCAGCGTGTCGGGCTGCTGACGAAGGAGGAGGCGAAGCTGTCAGGGAAAATCGGAGCCGTTTTGGAAGATATGGAAGTCCTCACGCAGCAAATTGGCGCGGCGAAGCGAGAAAAGGCGGCGCTTTCGAAACAAGTCGAGACGATTTCTGAGGAAAAGGCGGCGGTTTTGAAACAGGTCGAGACGATTTCTGAGGAAAAGGCGGCGCTTTCGAAACAGATCGAGACAATTTCTGAGGAAAAGTCCGCGCTATCCAAGGAGATCGAGACGATTTCTGAGGAAAAGTCCGCGCTATCCAAGGAGATCGAGACAATTTTGAATGAGAAGGTCGCTCTATCGGACCAATTAAGGACCGTTTCTCAAAAAAGCGTGGAGCAGGTGGAGGAAAACCAGACGCTGTCAGCGCGCCTGAAGGCACATGTGCAGGATATCACAGGCCTGGAGCGCTCGCAGGCGATTTTGGCGGAAAAAAATGCAGGGCTTGAGGCACTTAATTTTCAAATGAAACGTAATTTGGAAGATGTCCAGCAAGGGTATGAACAGCTGAAAGCCCATGCTGACGCGCTATCGCGTAAAAGCGAAAACCTTGAGACGCAGCTCAGCGCGGCACGGGTTCAATCCGAAGCTCGCGCGTCAGAGATTGAATTTATGCGGGAGAATTTCGGCGCGCTGCGGACAGAACTTGAGGGCTCCATTACAGATCTTTCGTCGGCGCTCGGGCAACGTGATGCTGAATTGGGCGGAGCGCGGGAGCGCGAGGCGTCTTTGCGCGGACAGCTCGAGGCGGTCCTTGGTTCGACGAGCTGGAAAATGACCGGCGGTATGCGCGCCGTACTTAATTTGTTACGCGGCCAAAAGCCGGCCGCGATTTCCCAAGATCAAGCCCCCCCTCGCTTGACCTTCCGGGATGAAGATGGGATGGGCGGGTAGCGCCCTAGATGAACTGGTCTCGATTTAACCCTGCGTGCGGGCCTAGCTTAATCATGACCCAAGGTTTTTAGTAAGCTGCTGAGCTGATGATCATCGCTAAAATTTATGCGAAGCTCACCGCCGGGACCTTTGTAACGCAAGACAACCTTCAGGCCGAGTTTGTCCGATAGGCTTTGCTCTAGCATTTTGATGTCGGCGGATTTTTGCTCCGGCGCGGCGGGGGGAAGAATGCGGCTAAGATCATCGTTATTCTGGGCTTTAATGCGCCGCACCCAGCCCTCTGCGTCACGCACGGAAAGGCCTTTTTCAATAATCTGCTCGACCAGAGCATCCGGATCAGGGGCCGCGATAACGGCACGGGCATGGCCTGTGGTGATTTCGCCCGATTGGAGCGCCTCTTGAGCGCGCTTTGGGAGGGTGAGCAGACGCAGCATATTGGCAATATGTGGGCGGCTTTTCCCAATGGCCTGGGCAATTTCGTTTTGCGAGCGCCCAAATTGATCAACAAGCGCGCGGTAAGCCAGCGCTTCTTCAATGGGGTTAAGGTCAGCGCGTTGTACATTCTCTACGACCCCAATTTCAAGGACGTCCCGATCTGATAAATCCCGTATTAAGACAGGCATGGATGTGAGTTTGGCGGTCAGAGAGGCCTGCCAGCGCCGTTCGCCCGCGACTATCTGGTACAGAGGTTTGCCTGAGCTCGACTTATCACGTGACGGAACGGGCCGCACCAAAATCGGCTGAAGGACGCCTTTATCTGCGATAGATTGCGTGAGTTCGGCGAGGGCGGTTTTGTCAAAATAGCGGCGCGGTTGATCGGGGTTGCGTACGATCTGATCAATGGCGAGGGTCGCGACCCCGCGCCCTCGCGCCGCGCCCTTATTTTGGACGGCGGCAGCGCTGCTTTTGACGGCTTTTCGGGGACTGTCGGCTTTTTCTGCTGGCACGGAATTTTCGGCTTGGGCTTCACTGCGGGGTGTGGTGTTGGCGGGCGGCGGATGTCCCCCTGCAAGCGCGGAATTTTCGCTTGGGGCGATATCCGACATGAGAGCTGAAAGACCACGCCCCAAACGGCTCGGCGGCGTGCGCGGGGGCGCGGCTTTATTTTCGGTCTTATTTTTGGGACTCTTGCTCATTTTACGCTCCTTGATTTGGCGGCTCTCGCACTAGCCCTTTTGTGACTTTTGCTGGCGGCGTGCATGACGAGAGAGGATTTCATCTGTAAGGGCCATATAGGCCGCCGAGCCAGCGCAATCCGGATCATACATCATCACGGGCTTGGCGAAGCTGGGAGCCTCGGCAATGCGAACATTGCGCGGAATCATTGTCTGAAAGACAGCGCGGCCTAAATGCTCGCGCACATCAGCGGCAACCTGCGCAGACAGGCGGTTACGTCCGTCATACATGGTGAGCATCACCCCTTCGATAATTAGATCCGGGTTTATACTGGCTTTGGCCATTTCTACCGTTTTAAGGAGCTGGCTTAAGCCCTCCAGTGCATAAAATTCGCATTGCAGAGGCACAACGACGGAATCAGCGGCCGCCAAGGCATTTACGGTAAGCAGATTGAGTGAAGGCGGGCAGTCGATCAAAATATAGTCATAGCCATCTTTATGCGGCGCGAGGGCGTTTTTGAGCCGGACGGTTCGGCCATCGCTTTGCCCGATCTCAAGTTCGGCGCTCGACAAATCAATATGCGAGGGCACAATTGAAAGCCCGGGCACGTGGGATTTATCAACAGCCTCGTCTAAGGCGATGCCGTCGACAAGGACTTCATAAAGCGTTAGGCCGCGCTTTTGGCTATGCAGGCCGAGGCCAGTGGACGCATTGCCTTGCGGGTCGGCGTCGATCAACAGAACCTTTTTGCCGCGCAGGGCAAGGCCAGCGGCCAGATTGATTGTTGTTGTGGTTTTCCCCACCCCGCCCTTTTGATTGACAATAGCCATGACATGGGTGCCGGCGGCGGTATTAGGCGGGATTGGGGACACAAAGCGCTTTCTTAAGGTTGCGGGCCTTTCTCGGGTTTTGGCGCAAGGCCAGTGATTTTCAGGATCACGCCCGTGGGATCGGAAAGACTCGGTTCTGATTCCACGTCATATATCCACCTTTCGGAGGCTTGCGTCAATTCACCCCCTGCCCCCTGCCCCTTTAAAAGCAGCGCTAAGCTGCTGTTTTGCCAAAAAGGCTGGGCATAAGTCAGCAGTCTTGGCAAGGGAGCAAAAGCCCGGGCGGTAATGACGTCAAAGGGCCTTGGCGGCATGTCCTCGGCGCGGCCTGCCCATACACTCGCGGGGAGGGAAAGCTCTCTGATCACCGCTCGTAGGAAATTGGCCTTTTTGCCGGCACTCTCGACAAGGGTCACATGTCCCTGCCCGCGCTGCTTAAAGTGAATCGCAAGCGGAATAGCTGGAAAGCCAGCGCCAGAGCCTAGATCAATCAAGGTGTCTGCCCGATCCGGTAAATACCGTACCAATTGCCAACTATCCAGCGCGTGACGCCCCCAGAAATCTCGCGCGGCTTTTGGCGAGACAAGATTGATTTTGCGGTTCCACTTCGCCAGCAGAGCCTCATAAGCGCTAAAATCATCAAATGTTTCACGTGAAACATCGGGGAGATCGGCAAAAGCCTGAGGGGTAAGGCTCACTATGAGGCCCGTTTCATATAAGCGAGCACGGCCGTGAGCGCGCCGGGCGTAACGCCCTCAAGCCTAGACGCCTGCCCCAAAGTGGCGGGTTTGGCGGCGATTAAGCGGTCGCGCACCTCATTAGAAATGCCCCCGATGGCGCTATAATCTAGCCCTGCGGGCAATCTAAGCCCCTCATCTCGCCTAAAGGCGGCAATATCGCGCGCTTGACGCTCAATATAGCCGGAATAGAGGGCTTCTGTCTCCAGATGCTCACGCGCATCAGCTTTTAACGCCCTAAGGTCTGGCCAGACCCTGGTAAGCGCTTCGAAATCAATATTAGGATAGGCAAGCAAATCAACGGCGCTGCGCCATGTTCCGTCATTATTGACCTTAAGGCCGTGCTTGATCAGGTCATTTGGTGTTTTTTTCAGGCTCTCCGCCAGCGCCTTGGCGGCTTTTAAGCGTTTTTGTTTCCCGTGAAACGCAGCCGAGCGCTCCGCGCTGATGGCGCCGATGTCCTCGCCCAGCGGGGTCAGCCGCGCGTCGGCATTGTCCGCCCGCAGCAGCAAGCGATATTCTGCCCGGCTGGTAAACATGCGGTAGGGCTCCGTCACGCCTTTGGTAATCAAATCATCGATCATAACCCCGATGTAGGCTTGGCTGCGGTCAAGAATAAATGGCTCGCTACCGCCCGCGGCCAGCGCCGCGTTAAATCCCGCATATAGCCCCTGCGCGGCCGCTTCCTCATAGCCGGTTGTGCCGTTGATCTGACCGGCAAGGTAAAGGCCTTTGAGTTTTTTTGTCTCCAGCGTGGCATGGAGTTCGCGCGGGTCGACATAATCATATTCAATCGCGTAGCCGAAGCGCAAAATTTCGCAGGTTTCAAGGCCGCGAATGGTTTTGATGAAAGCCCGCTGAACCTCGCGGGGGAGGGAGGTGGAAATACCATTGGGGTAGACTGTATCGCCGTCCGCGCCGCCGGGCAGGCCCTCTGGCTCAAGGAAAATCTGGTGAGCGGTCCGATCCGCGAAACGCACAACCTTATCCTCCACAGCGGGGCAATAGCGCGGCCCCCGCCCCGCAATGGATCCGCTATAAACCGCGCTTTTTGTGAGGTTATCTGCAATAATGCGGTGCGTGCCCGCGTTTGTATGGGTCACGGCGCAAGTGACCTGCGGCACGGTGATTTTATCTGTCAAAAAGCTAAAGGGTAGGGGAGTGTCATCCGCAGCTTGTTGTTCAAGGGAGTCCCAGTCAATCGAACTTTTGCGTAGCCGCGCGGGCGTTCCCGTCTTTAGCCGGCCCATATCAAATCCAAGCCCGTAAAGCCTGTCGGCCAGCGCCACAGTTGGGGCTTCGCCAAACCGCCCCGCAGGGGTGCGCTCATCGCCAATATGGATCAGGCCTTTGAGGAATGTGCCCGTTGTCAAGACCACGCGTTCTGTCTTAAATTCCTGCCCATCGGCCGTCATTACTCCGGTCACGCGGCCATCTTGGATGCAAAGATCTTCTGCGGGCAGGGCAAGCAGGGTCAAATTCGGATAGCCTTTCAACATGTCTTGCATAGCGGCCTTGTAAAGCCCGCGATCACTTTGCGTGCGTGGTCCGCGAACCGCAGGGCCTTTGGAACGGTTAAGGAGGCGAAATTGAATACCCGAAGCATCAGCCGCTTGTCCCATTACACCGCCCAGCGCATCAATTTCGCGCACCAGATGCCCCTTACCTAGCCCGCCAATGGCCGGATTGCAGGACATCTCGCCCAAGGTTTGGATTTTATGGGTGATTAAAAGGGTTTTGGCTCCGATACGCGCGGATGCGCAGGCTGCGTCGCAACCAGCATGGCCGCCGCCAATAACAATAACGTCCCAAGTACTGCCGGACATTGGGGGGGTGTTACTCTTTAAGTCTGCGGTCATGTCCGCTCCTATTGCCCCAAGGCCAATGCCGGTTTCGGCCTTGCTCACTCGAGTTTGATGCGCCGCTATATAAAGCAGACTTGCCCCGCCGTCGAGGGCCTTGCAGGGGGCAAGCCTTGGGCCCGCACGCGGAATGTTTCACGTGAAACACTTCAAAGGCCGCCGCAATTATACAAACCCAATTATGGCAAAAAATGCTTTCAACACCCGGATTTCATTAAGCTTTTATTTACTTTCCTACGCAAAAGCGGGAAAAAATTCTGTCAAAAACGGCCTCAATATCTGTTTCCCCTGCCAGTTCTCTTAGGGCTTGAAGGGCCGCTCGGAGATCATCGCCCGCAAGTTCGGGCGCGCGGCCCAGCGCGCCATGGGCGCGGTCAATTGCCGCCAGCGCCCGCTCCGCGCAGTCTTTGTGGCGCGCGCGGGTCAGGCCAATATCGCCCATCGGACTATATTTTTCGCGAACCGTCGCTTCAAGGGCTTCAACAAGGGCCGGCAAACCTTCGCCTGTCAGCGCGCTAACGGCAAATAGCCGGACGTTATCGGGCGGGGCGAGGGTTTCTGGGCTTACTCCAAGATCACTTTTGTTAAGCACGAGAAAATCGCCGGCCCGCATGAGGCTATAACTTCCCCCGCCGCTCTCTGGCGTCTTCGGATCGCCTGCCTTTTGTCCGTCAAAAATCACGAGCCGCAACTGCGCATTTTTTGCGCGCGCGCGTGCGCGGCGAATGCCCTCTGCCTCAATAGCGTCGCCGCTCTCTCGAAGCCCTGCTGTATCAAGCAGGCGCACCGGAAGGCCTCCAAGCACGAGGTTCATTTCAAGAACATCACGGGTCGTCCCGGCTTGATCTGTCACAATGGCCGCATCCCGTCCTACTAATATATTGATTAGGCTAGATTTTCCGGCATTGGGGGGGCCTATCACTGCTATATCTATGCCGGCCCGGATATGTTCTCCGCGCGCCGCCGTGCCAAGCATTTTTGAAATATCACGTGATAAATCCTGCAGCGGCTTTGCCGATTTATGTGACAGACCCTCGGGAATATCGCCCTCATCTGGAAAATCGATCTCCCCCTCAATCTGAGCGAGCGCGTCCAAAATACGGCTGCGCCAGTCCTCATACACCGCCTTTAGCCCGCCTTGCATTTGCCGCAGCGCCTGTACGCGCTGCCCTTCGGTTTCCGCATCAATGAGGTCCGCCAGCCCCTCCGCTTCGGTTAAATCCAGCCGCCCGTTTTCAAAAGCGCGCCGTGTAAACTCTCCGGCCTCGGACTGCCGCGCGCCGCCGCCCAAAAGGGCACCCGCCATGGCCTCTATCACGGCGGGACTGCCGTGAACTTGAAACTCTGCGCAGTCCTCGCCCGTAAAGCTCCTTGGAGCGGGCATCCAAATGACCAACCCCTCGTCAATGACCGTCCCGTCATTATCCTTTACTCGGCTCAGCGCAGCGTAGCGAGGCGCGGGCAAGGCTTTGCCTGTCAGTTTCTGCGTTATATCCGCCGCCTTCTGACCGCTCAACCGAAAGACGGAGACGCCGGCGCGCCCGGGCGCGGAGGAGAGCGAAAAAATCGTATCTGAAAAGCCGTGGCCTGCCATCATGGTCTCATCCTCTATGCGCGCTGGATTGCGCTCGCTGCACTATATGCCGCCCGGGCCCTTACTCTGCCAAGCCCTAATATGCTAGGCGGGCGCATGATCAAATCTATCCTTATCGCCGCGAGCGCGCTTTCGCTTGTTTTTACCCTTGGCTGCCAAGATGGCTCCGACCTTACAAGTCCGGACGCAAAGGAAGTTTCTGACAGATGGCCGCCGCTGGCCGAACGTTTGAACTGCCTGCCGGAGGCGGGCGCTCTCATTGCGGCCCATCGCGGCACGTCAAAAAATGAAGGCCTTGCGGAAAATGCATTGGGAAGTTTGGCGGCTCTGCAAAAGGGCGGAATTTTAGTCACCGAGATTGATGTCGCGCGGCTTGGTAGCGGGGAACATATTCTTTTTCATGATGGCGTCTGGGAGGATAAATCAACGGGCCGCGGACCGGTGGCCTCAACATCATTTTCTCAGGCCCAAAATTACCTTTTGAAGGATAACCGCGGCGGCGTCACCTCCGAGCGCCCGCCCTTGCTGCGTGATTATCTTCGCGCTGCCAAAGGCCGTGCCTATGTCGAGATCGATTTTAAATCCAGTGCAAATTATGAGCAGGTCATTGACCTTATCCGGGCCGAAGGCATGGAGGGCGATGTTGTCCTGATTGCTTATTCCAAAGGACAGGCCGCGAAACTCTCCCGGCTTGCACCGAAAATGGCGCTCTCGGTTCCTGTAAAAAAAATTGGCGATATCAGGGCCTACCGCGCATCTGGGGTAAAAACCAAACAGCTTTACGGCTGGATTGGGGGGCGCGTAGAGCAGCAAGGCTTGCCGCAGCAGCTTATGCAAGCAGGTATTCCTATTCTCGGTAAAAGCCAGCAGCCAAAATCCGCCGGGCCAGCCTCTATTATCGTGAGCGATTATGCTCTTCAGAAATCTGTCTTTGAGGGGGCCATCGGCCTTGGGCGGGGGGAACGCCAAAGCTATAAAAATTGCCTATATCCGCTGGGCGAGAAATAAAGCCGCAACAGGTGGGGGGTCATAAAAAACCCGCGCTCTTGGCGCGGGTTTGTGAAATTTCATGGCTGAGCTTAGGCCTTAGCTGCCGTATTTTACGCTGCATCCATAAGGCGCAGTTTCCGGCACGGCGACTTCCCCGCCGGACTTCACGGCGCTTAGCGCTTCGCGGACATAATTACGCGCGCCGGCGGCGTCGGCCGGATTTGCACTGCGGTTATCATCAATTGCACCTTGATAGACCAGCGTCTGGTCGGCGTTGATGACATACATGTGGGGCGTTGTTCTCGCCGAGAAAACCCGGCCCGCATCTCCGCTACCATCTAGGATCACCGCCGTCGGCGCTGCGTCTCTTGATGTGGTCAGTTCATTCGCCTGCTCGCCGGAGACATAGCCTTGCTTTCCGGGGGCTGAAGAAATTACGCTAAGCCAGACGGTATCTCCGCCCGCAACGGCTTCCTTCTGAAGCTTTTGCATATTATTACTTACGTAATGTTTCTTGACATAGGGGCAGCCGTGGTTCGTCCACTCTAGCACCACATTTTTGCCGGCGAAGTCAGACAAATTATGGACTGTGCCATTGCTATCTGTGACCTGTAGGTCGCTAACTGTGCTGCCGGTTGCGACCTTAGCCGAAGCCGTGCCGCAAAGGGCCAGAACGGCCAATGAGGCAATTGTCGTTGCTTTTAAGCGGGTTGAAAGTGTCATATATGTCTCCAGTTTTAAAGGATGGCTTTGACCGAGGGGCTAAAGCCGCGATTATTTCCCAATCAAGGCGTCTCGTAACACATTTTGTGACAGAAATTGAGGAAGTATTGCAGGGCTCACGGGATCGTGACCTGGAGGGTAAACCAAATAGAGCGGCACGCCGGACCGTCCGTGGCGCGAGAGTTCAGCTGCAATCTCTTCATTCTTATTTGTCCAGTCCGCCAGTAAAAACACGGCATTGGCTTCATCAAAAAGCGACTTTGTGTTTGGCGTATTTAAAACGACGCGCTCATTGACTTTGCAAGACACGCACCAGGCGGCGGTGAAGTTGACAAAGACGGTTTTCCCTTCCGCGCGCAGGCGGGAGACTTCAGCGGGGGACCAAGGCCGTTTTTCGATCTTGCCATTTTGCGCGGCGTTAGCGGAAAGCTGGCCTATGGCCGGCGCGCCAATAACCGGGGCAGCGCGGGCGGCGGTGAGCGGCAGGGCCAAGGCGGCAATCAAGCTGAGCACTGCCAGCACTTTGCCGGCCCTACCGCGCTTTCCAAGCCATAGCGCAAAGGCGAATAAGAGCATAGCCGACAAGGCCAGCAACACCCCGCCCGCGCCTGATTGTTGGGAGAGGACCCAGACAAGCCAAATCGCCGCAGCCAGCATAGGGAAGGCCAAAAACTCACGGAAGCGCACCATCCATGGCCCGGGTTTTGGTAGTCTTGCTAAAAGTGCCGGCATATAGGCCAGCAAAAGGAAAGGCAGAGCAAAGCCGATCGCCAGCGCCATAAAGACCGTGATCATAATCACTGGGGGCTGAGAAAGGGCGTAAAACACAGCCCCTCCCATAAAGGGCGCTGTGCAGGGCGTGGCGACGATGACGGCTAGCGCGCCAGTGAAAAACGCTCCCGAAGAGCCGCCGCGCGCCGCCAGCCCGCTGCCGGTATTTTGCAAAGAGGATCCGATCTCGAATACTCCCAGAAGATTCAATCCTATTGCAAAAAGTAAAAGCGCCAATATTGCAACGACTTTTGGGGATTGCAGCTGAAAGCCCCAGCCTATATTTGCCCCCGCTTGTTTGACCGCCAGTAAGACCAGCGCGAGTAAGAAAAACGTCACCAGCACGCCGGCGGTATAAAGCCAGCCCTCGCGCCGGATCTTTTCGCGGTCGGTGTGGGCGGATTTCGCCAAGCTAAGGGCCTTGATAGAAATCACCGGAAAGACGCAGGGCATAAGATTGAGAATCAGACCGCCGAGAAAGGCGCCAATGGCGGCGCCCCAAAAGGTTGGCCCGCCCGCCTCGCTTACAATTGGGGCGGAGCTCGCCGCCCCGATGTTGACATCGCCCCCGACTTCAAGGCGAAGGGAAATACCTGTGTCTTGCCCGTTCTGACGATATCTTAAAACCCCCTCAAAAGCTTCGGGAAGGTCATTGCTCCAAGCATAATCCGCCCCCGCCGTAAGGGCAATACCCCTGCTGCCCGCCGTGAGGACTTGCGGGTCACCCGGGCGGATGACGCCTTGGTCATAGGGAAAGAAAAAGGCATTTGAAAAATCGCCTTCTGGAAGGTCTGCAATGTTTATGGTCACCTGATCATTCGCCGCCGAAATGCTTGCGGGGAGAGATGCGGGCTTGGGCGCATCATTTATCGCCAGATTAATCGCTGCGCTCCAGCGGCTGTTTTCAACCGACGGTCCGATCTCAATATCCAGCGCCAGATCAGCGCTCTCTGGTATGCAGACATCGTAGCAGACGAGATAGTAAACGCCAGCCTCAATCGTAACCACCGAGCCGGGCAGGGCATTTTCAGGCAATGTGACCGGTACAGGAAAATAGGGAATGCCTTCAAAACCGTAATTAATAATCGGGCCTGTGGGAATTGCGCTGGGGAGGGGCCAGACAATGTCTCCGGCCGCCGCGCCGTCCGGCAAACGCCAATCAATTTGTACGGGCTCCCCGCTATCGCCCGGATTACGCCAATAGGTGTGCCATTTATCATCAAGCACAGTGCGAAGCGCGATCTGAATCGTTTGACCGGGCGCGGCACTCTCATGGGAGGAGACGAGCTGAGCTACAACCTTGCCCGTATCCACAGGCGGGGACTCGGAGGCACCGGCCTTGGCACTCAGGATAAAAAGAGCACTCAAAATTAAAGCAAAAATATGTTTCATACACTCGCTATAAAGGCACACGCCAAGAAAAGCATCGCTAAAACGGAATTTTCACAGGAAATTGAGAGGCGCTTGACGAGGTCATATTCCTGCGCTCTATAGAGGCGGGGAGGGTTAAGTGCAGCCACAGCATTTTGAAAGACACGCATTCGCGGGCGCTGGCAGTGATGCGGGCGGCGGGCAAGTCCCGGCCGCAGCGCAGGACTGGCGTTATGCGGCGTTTATTTCTTATGCCCATAAGGACGGGGCCATGGCCGCGCAGCTTCACCGCAGGCTGGAAGCCTATCGTCCGCAAAAATCGCTGCGGGCGAAACGTAATCAACTGCGCCCCATCTTTCGCGATCTAGAAGAGCTGACCGCGCATCATTCGCTTTCAACCAAAATTCGCCAAGCGGTCGAAGGCTCGCGGCGGCTGATTGTTCTGTGCTCTCCGGCGGCCAAGACGTCAAAATGGGTCAATGCCGAAATCCGCCTATTTCGAGATTTGCACGGTGAAGGCGCGATATTGTGTGCATTGCTTGAGGGCACGCCTGAAACGTCTTTTCCTGAGGCGCTGACAGAAGGCGGGCGAGAGCCGCTGGCGGCCAATCTCTCGGGCGGCAAAGAAAACTTTCGAATAGGCGTCTTGCAGCTTGCGGCTTCATTGCTGGATGTAGGGCTAGATGATCTCGTGCGCCGGGATGCGCGCCGCCGCCGCCGGCTTTTTGGATCGGTAGCGTTGGGGGCGCTTTTATTCTCCGGATTTATGGCCGCCGCAACCTATAGCGCCCTGCAATCACAAAAACAGGCGGAGGCCAACCGCGCCGAAGCCGAAGGCTTGGTCGAATATATGATCACGGAGCTTAAAGGCGAATTAGAGCCTGTGGGCCGGCTTGATATTATTGACGGCGTTGGCGACCGGGTGATGAGCTATTATGAGACGCAATCACTTTCCGAGATGCCGCAAGATCGAATCTTGCGCTATGCGCGGGCGCTGCATTTGCTCGCCCAAGTCGATATGCAGGCCCGGCGTTTTGCCGAAGCCAAGGAAAGTGTTCAAAAATCCTACGAGCTTACCCAAATGGTTATGATGCGATATCCCTCCGATAAGGAAGCTGTCTTTGCCCATGCGCAAAGCGCTTTTTACAAAGGGGACTTTCTGCGCGCAACTCAGGGGCAGGAGGGTTACAAGCCCTATTGGAAAGAATATTACGCTTTAACCCAGCAGCTCTATGCTTTTGATAGTCAAAATTTTGACTGGGTTATGGAAGCGGCCTTTGGCGAGAATAATATGGGGATCATCTACCGTTATGAGGGCGACTTTGACATGGCGAGCACCCATTATGATAAGGCTATCACTTTTTTTGATGAGGCACTCTCGATTGACCCGGACAATGAGCTTGCCCAGTCGGAGCGGCTCAACACAATCGTTGGCGCCGAGCAACTCTCTCTGGCCCGGGGTGAATATGGCCGGGCCATGCGCTATAGGCGGGATATTTTGACCGCCGCACAAGAACAACATGCGCGTGATAGTCGGAATTTTCAATCCAAAGGCAGGCTCGCGGCTGCGCAGTCAAACTTTGTCTGGCAATATAACCTTTTGCTCTCGCAAGAAGAGCTAGAGACGGCATTGCTCACGCCTTTATCCTCTCTGGAAGCGCTTTATAAACATGATTCAGATAATGCCGTTTGGCGAGAGCGCTATTATTGGCACCTGATTTTGGCTGCAAAGCTCACGCGCCAGAAAGAAAAAAAGCTAATGGCTATTGATCGCGCGCAGTCTGTTTTGGCAGACGGCGTCTATCGCAAGCGTTTCAGATTGTTCCTACAAGACCTCAATATTCAAAAACACAGCCTTATGGGCCGAACACAAGACGCAAGACGGCTTGCGAGGCATTTAGCGGACGAGGCTTTTAAAGAGGCGAAAAAGCGCGTAAAGCGTACCCCCTCGACCGCCGACTCCCTCGGGACCACTGCACTACGTCTTTATGAACTCGGGGAGGGCGCCGCCGCAAAGGCACAAGCGAGCGCTCATCTTGAATATATTGACGGGATGGAAACCAACGAATTAGACGCGCTTTTCTATCAGGCCTATTCCCATTATATTTTGGGCGATTGCGCCAAGGCTCAAAATATTCTTTCGCCCATCTTAAAAAATGGCGCGGGCACCCATCCCGCTTTGTCGCCTATTGTTCAATGTCAAAATTAATATAACCGCTCGTGATCATTATCACGCCCAAAATTCTCTGCACCCCTATGTTTTGCTCCATTATAAAATAAAGGAGACGAGAATGAGTAAAAACCAAAAAAACAAAGACTATCAAACCGATTGGGAAAAATACGTCAAGGCCAATCGGGATGCGGCCTATATGTTGCTGCCGCTTGAAATTGGGATGACAGAAAGCGGCGAGTTTTACCGTAAACGTATGGCGGCCGCAGAGGTGGCAAAAATACGGGACGGCATTATCGGCGATTTCCCTGATTATATGGACAGTAACCCCCTTGAATTTGGCGAGCCAAAGGATATTTTTGGGCGCTATATTGAGTATTTCAAAAAACATGACGGCGCCGATATGGCGATGCCTAAAACGCCATTTGATTTGCGGATAACTCACCCGACTTGGGTTCTGTTTTCGCTGGGAAACCTCAATTGGAAATTCACAAAAAAGGGCCCGCAATTTTCGACAGAATGTGACCATGATGGTTTCGAAAGAAATTTCGTTAAGGTCGGATTGTTTGATGACCCGCGCCTTCCAAAGAAGCGCCTACATGGGCAACCGCTTAATGAGCGAAAGCTCTTTATTCTGGCCAACCGCAATCGCTGCGCGCCTAAGGGTTTGAAATATAATTTGCATGTCGATGTTTTGCAGACGATCAACCGCAAGAATAATTCAACTATGATCGTGATTGATCCATCGGGCAGCAACAGCCCAAGGCCGCCTTGGGGGGAAGACCCTTAGGCCCGCGCTAGCGCTTACCCATCAATAGCCATATTGCCTTCCCTTTGGGAGGGCAATTTTATTGCGCCGATAGACATGTGGGCAGATGCTCAGCCAAAGCGCGGCGTAACTCCCGCGCGGGAACCGCAAAGTTGATATCGCGGCCTTGAATATAGTCTCCGCCGCAATGCAACCCGATAAATTCCCCCGTTTTCGCGCTGATGAGGGCCCCGCCGGAATTGCCGTCTATGCTAGAGGCGCTGTGGCACAGTACAGGGCGTTTTGCATCTGTGGTATGCTGATGCACGGACGCCATATAAAAAAAGCTCTCCTTTGCATTCAAGGGCCCGCTATCGCCTTCAACTGGCGCGGGCGGCGCGCCAAGCCTAATGACCCGCCCTTTTGACCAGCGCTTGACGTCCCATTCGGGCGCCGCCCCGTAAATGCTTTCAACGCGCAGTTTCTCAAAGCCCACCAGCGGACTGCGCGGCGCGGCAGGATATCCGATTAAAATAGCTGTTTCATTTTCGATGCATCGGTCGATGGGCAAGATCGGCGCGCGGCGCGCGGGCGATGAAAGAGTAAGTATAACGCCGTCCATATAAGGCAAAATCAGGGGCGGCGCGGCCTTAAAGGGGACGAAGGTGCTTTGGCTGCGCTTGCTGCGCGCTTCAAATTCAACCCCGAGCGAAGACAGCTCACTTTGGGACGTGTGCCCAAGGCTATTGACCCAGACATGGTAATTGGTCAGCACAGAATTGGGCGCTATTAAAACAGCTGAGCCAAGGGTCTTCTTGAGTTCGCCGTCTTCGCCGCTCTGCTCACCATGCGCTCTGCCAATTCGCCCAACGGCATTATAGGCCTTGCGCATGTGCGGCGCGCTGAGCGCAGATGTATGAGAATGTGAGCCGGAAATTAAAATAAACACTCCTTCTCTAAACCGCAGTAAAGCTTTCTTGATCGGGATGCAGGCGCAGGCAAGGATAAAATTGCTCAATTTGGCAGATATGGCGGCCCGAGAGGCAGGTTTCACCTGCTAGTGTGTGGATATAATAATTGATTCTAATGAAATACACGCATAGGTTCGCTCCCAGCGGTGTGATGTCCATCATGGCGCGAGGCTCTGATATGAGTTAAACATAGTGGTCTTTATGGAGTTAAATTGAGTTCTGACCCTATATCTCATCTGAGCGGCGATGGGGCGCCGCCCGATAATATTACCGCCTACCGGCAGGCCACGACAATGCTTGCGCGGCAAAAAGACATGGGCGGAGCAGAGGTGCTGCGCCAGAAACATCGCGCTGTCCTCGCACTTGCGCGGGCGGGCGCGACCGATTTTGCGCAATCTGAATATGAACGTTACGGTCTTAACGGCGTCAATGATGATGAGGACGTCATGGCGCTGGCGGGCCGCCTCGCCAAAGACCGCTATCTTCGCAGCGAAAATCAAGGTGACGCTGCCTTATCTGCCGCGCTTTATGAGGCCGCCTTTGAACATACAGGCGGCTATTATTCCGGGATTAACAGCGCAACGATGGCGCGCCTTTCAAAGGCCGAGGAGGCCACTGTTCGCCGCAGAGCCGAGGCCGTTCTTATACGAATTGAGGCTGCCGAGGCTGCCAGTCAGCAAGATCGATATTATATCGAGGCGACGCGAGCAGAGGCCTATTGCCTGCTTGGCGATGAGCCGCGCGCCGCCAAAGCGCTTCAGAAGGCCTTGGCCTTTGATCCGCTCAATTATAATGCCCATGCCTCAACATATCGCCAGCTTAAGCTATTGGTAAATGACGGCGCGGCCATGCCGCATTGGCTCGCCAGTCTTCGCCCGCCGGTCTGTGCGCATTTTGCCGGTCACATTTTTAACGGGCTCGCAGATGAGGCCGCGCTTTCTATCCGCCTATCTGATGTCATTCAACGTCATGACATTGGCTTTGGCTATGGGTCACTGGCGGCCGGCTCCGACATTGTCTTTGCGGAATGCCTTTTGCGAGAAGGCGGCGCGCTGCATATTATCCTGCCTGTATCAGAGGACGTATTTATCGCGAAATCGGTGACCCCATGGGGGAAGGATTGGCGCGCGCGCTATGACGCTTGCCGCGCCCAAGCGGCCTCTATTCGAATTGTGTCTACGCAGGCGCACTGGCCTAATCCCGTTTTAAACAATTATGCGGCCTGTGTCGCCATGGGGGCGGCGGTTGCGCAGGCGCATGAACTGTCTTCGGAGGCCGCGCAGGTTCTGATATGGGACGAGAATATTGGCGGGTCCCTGACAGCCCAACATGCGGTCGATTGGAGCCAAGCCAATGAGAGCGGCGGCGTCAACCGGCCGCAAATCATTGTCCCTTATCCTGATCCACGGAACAAAAAACCGCCGCATAGCGGGGCGTCATCGGGTCCGCTGCATGACCCGTTTGACGTCATGTTTGCTGTCTGCGATGGGGAAAGCTCGCAAATATTCAATGATCCTCTATTGGCCATGGAAAATGCCCAAAACCGACTGCGCCATAGTCCTCAAGGGCCTAAAAAAATAGGTGTTCATGTGGGACCATATCAAAAAGCAACAACAGGGGAGCTTGACGCTTTGGCGCAAAGGTTTGCGGGCGCGGCTCTGCCTGAATCCATTTTGATATCTCAGGAAATGTCAAATATTTTGGCACTTGTCGCTGGCGGCGTTTGGGAAACTAGCTTTATGGGATGCGTCGATGATACGAGGGCGGCCTATGCGGCTAAGCCGCTAAATAGTTAGGGCCTCTTTTCGCTATCACCCTGCTGCCTTGATCATTGCCCTGAGCTCATTGGGGTTTTCGATCACTATCGCTCCGGCTTGACGGGAAATTATCTCATCCTTTTGCAGATCGCTAATAGTCCGCGAGACAGTCTCCCGCGTTGAATTGACCCGCAATGCCATATCGACAAAGACGGGATTGGGACGGATAACAAATTTACCGGGGCTGATTCCGATAGGTTTTGACATGCGCATCAGTTCTGCACATATCCGGCCTTTCGCCGAAAGCGTAAGTGATTCGACAAGGCGCAACGTCATCGCCTCCAACCTTCGCGCGAGGTCTTTGGTGAAAGCGATAGCCAAACCCGGATTATCTTGGATAAGTGATTTGATTTCGGATACCGGAATAAGGCGTATGATTGCAGAGTTTTCGGCTTTGATTTCAAATTGCATTTTTGAGCCGAGAAAAACGGCAGAGTGGCCAAAAAAATCACCGCTTTTAAACCGCCCTAGCCAGGTCTCTGTCCCGTTTTCATTGCAAGATGTCGCGACGAAATAGCCAGAAATGACGAGGCCTATATGGGAAACGGACTCTTCTTGGAAGAGTAATACCTCGCCTTTCCCAACGTGCTTCTCTCGGCCCAGCTTTGAAAGATGGTCAATTAAGATCTGCGGCGTAGAATCTATCATGTGCGTATTGGCCAAGTCCCCCCCCAAACCGTATATGGCATAGAGAATTCACTTTTCAAACCGTAAAGCGATCTTGCGTTAGGGGGGCCTCATCCCCATTATAATGGAATGGCAAAATTTATTGAACGTTTTAATGAGACCTCCTTGCAATGGGGGTTGATAGCTATTTTGTGCCTTGCGGTCATCTATGGCTTTCGGGCGTGGCGAGCCTACCACGCCCTAAAAAGTGAGGCATTGGCGGACTTTCACTATAAAAATGGGGAAGGCATGCTGCCGCGCGGGCTGGGGGCAGAGCCATATGTGCGGGCGTATCGCCGGTTTCACGCACCGCGTAGTTTGGCCCTTGTAGCGTGCTGCTTGGGGACGATCGCGGTTTTGACTGTCCCGGCTCTCGGGTTTTTTTACGGCATCACTTTTGTTTTGTGGGAGTTGGGCGGCAAAGATAAAGTTTTTGCGCCGGGTCTGATTGTGCATTCTATGTTAATGTTCTTTCTCATCATTTCTTTTTGGGCGCTTATTGCTTATGTCTTTGCTCGGCTTTATCACGACAGACACCCGCATTCGCTTGACGCTGAAATCAAAAAGGAATTGGGATAGTGGAATTTTTACACACAATGGTGCGCATCAGCGATGTCGAGGCCTCGCTCCGGTTTTACTGTGAAGGATTGGGCCTGAAAGAGGTTCGCAGATATGATAATGATAAGGCACGGTTTTCCCTAATTTTCCTCGCCAGTCCCGATGATTTGGCGCGGGCCGGTTTGACGG
This sequence comes from uncultured Caulobacterales bacterium, assembly GCA_964410285.1. Lineage (GTDB taxonomy): Bacteria > Pseudomonadota > Alphaproteobacteria > Caulobacterales > Maricaulaceae > Fretibacter. The sequence goes on from CAYPFR010000001.1 coordinate 144,879, forward strand.
GAGCGGAGCGTCCGCTGCCGCCCGGCCTGCCTATGATTGAGCTGACCCATAACTGGGATGAGACGGGCTATGGTGAAGCCCGAAATTTTGGTCATTTGGCTTACCGTGTTGATAATATATACCGTATTTGTGAGCGGTTAATGGACATGGGGGTGCAGATTAATCGTCCGCCCCGCGATGGTCATATGGCTTTTGTGCGCTCGCCCGATAATATCTCTATTGAACTCTTGCAAAAAGGCGATGCGCTTCCCGCCGCCGCGCCTTGGGCGCAGATGGAAAATACGGGACAATGGTGAGGTAACGTTAACGTCCCTTAGCGCCGCTTACGGGCGGCGTAACGCGCATCGCGGCGGGCTTTCTGCGCAGCGGCAAGATCTGCTTTCGCCTTTTCAGCGGCTTCAGCGGCTAGCTTGTTCTTGCGGTCTTCTTCCGCCTCCAATGCGCGCTTTTCAGCCTCTTGCTTTTTGCGTTCAACTTCCTTTTTGGCTTCCCGTTCAGCCCGCGCCGCATTTATTTTTGCGCGCTCTTCGAGCCGTTTAGCCAGCTCTTCTTTGCTTAGGCGCTTCTCTTGGGCCCGCTTTAGCATCTCAAGCTTTGCATTCCGTTGCTCTTTTAAACGATCATTAAAATTATGGCCGGGAAACCCTGACATATAGTCCTCACTGATTAAGGGGAGTTGTTGGGCGCGTTTAAACACACCTAGGCTGATTTTTAAAGAGGCTTAGGCAAAAAATTGACAGTAATCTACCCGATTGGAAGCCAAGGGGTTGGCCTGCGGCGTTGCCTGAACCGAACTAGGCGATTTGCAGTCTTGGCTCGGTTGGGGATTCCGCGGGCTGGCTGGAGATTGGCGCAGACTCGAGCACGAAGTGAATCGCATCTAACAACTCTGCGGCGATCACAGGTTTGGTTAGAAAAATATTCGCCCCCGCCGCCATACATTGCGCATTTGTTTCTGCGGTGGCGTCTGCGGTCAAGGCGATAATCGGGACATGCGTGTTCTTGCCTTCCGAGCGCCGGACGAGGCGCGTCGCTTCAATTCCGTCAAGTTCAGGCATACGAATGTCCATCAGGACAACGTCAAAATATTGATCCGCGAGCGCCGCCAGCGCCTCATAACCATTTGCCGTGCACATGATCTTGCAGCCCTCGGGTTCCAGGAAAACTTTCATGACATCTTGATTTGAAATCACGTCCTCGACGATTAAAACGCGAACGCCGTCAAGGGAAGCTTGTGCCGGCATTTTTTGCGAAGTAGGGGAACTGCCTGAAAGAGGGGGCATTCGCGCCGGCGCGCTCACCGCGATATTTTTTGCGGCCTTATCAAGGCTTTCAAACTCGGCCTCAACCACGCCGAAAACGTCTGCGTCACCTGCGGCCTCACACGTAAAGGTCAGGGTAAATTCCGAGCCTGCGCCCGCGCGAGAGTTTACGGTCAAGTCTCCGCCCATCATCTGGGCGAGATTTCGCGTAATCGCAAGACCAAGACCAGAGCCGCCATATTGACGCGTGATGGAACTATCGGCCTGCACAAAGGGCTTAAACAGCTTGGCCTGTATGTCGGGGCGAATGCCCATACCGGTATCGGCGACATTAATAGTCACGATTTCGCCGCTGCCTGTGCCATTGGGCGCACTTGTGACATGCAGATGAATGCGGCCTTGTTGGGTAAATTTGGCAGCGTTGGAAAGCAGATTATTTAAACATTGTCGCAAACGCATGGGGTCGAGCATGAGGCTATGCGGAATGTCCGGATGCACATAGCAGGTAAAGGTGACCTCTTTGCTGGAAATTTTTTGTTCCCAAAGCTTTTGCGTATTGGCAATGACGGTCCGAATATCCGTGGCTTCGGGAAGTAGCTCCATTTCTTTTGCGTCTATACGTGACATATCCAAAATTTGCTCCACTAATCGCAGAAGATCGAGACCCGAGCGGTTGATAATCCCTATCTGTCCGCGCAAAATCTCTGTCGGCGCCGTGCGTGATAATAAGTCTGCAATTCCTATGATACCGTTAAGAGGCGTTCGAAGCTCGTGACTAATTACGGCCAAAAATTGAGATTTCGCTTTTTCTCCGGCGAGGGCGGCTTCCGCTGCGGATGCCAGATCAGCCGTTGTCCGGGCGCGGTAGGCGAAAAAGGTTACCAAGCCTAAAGCTGTAACCAAAAGCAACCCCACGATTAAAAGGGCGAGATTAGTATTTCGGATTTTATGTTTAAGGGCCGCTTGCTCAAGGCGGTTTTTCTCTGCCGCAGCCGCTGCGCGTTCTGCTTGGCGCTGCTTGTTATTCTCCAAATTGGCAAGAAGCGACATGGAACTATTTTTGTTTGTGTCCATGATGCGCTGAATTTTGCTATCATTATATTCGCGCATAAGTTTATGGGTCAGCGCCGCATTCCCTTCTGCCCGTGCGATCAGGGCTTTGGAATATATCAGCTGCCGAACCGCCGAGGCTTGGCGGCTTTCGGCGGGGTATTTTTTTTCAAAATCCGCTAGTTTGGCTTTGGCTTTTGGTGTTTGGCCGGCCCCTGCAAGTGCAGAGACCTTTAAAACATCCAAATATTGCCGGATAACTGTGTCTCCTGTTTTCTCAAGGCCCGCTTTGATAACTTTGAGGGCTTTCTCAAATTTACCGGTTTCAACATATACATTGGCCGCCCTAAATTCGACCAATCCCATGATCGGCGATGGTGAAATATTTTCGATTCTTAACAGATAATCCGACAGCAGGTTTAAGGCAGCTATGTCATTTGACAGGCCAAAGCCAAACATCAAATTATTAATAAGCTCGGTCCCTTTAACGTCGAAATTTATAACGGCCGCCTGATCAAGAAAGTCTTCCGTGACCTCCATGGCCAAATCTGTATTGCCCAGAAGATTATGAAATAGACTTATGGACTGATAAGACAGTATTCTGGCATAAGTAGCTTCTGGCTCTTCGTTTTGTGGAATAACATTGAACGCTTCCGAGGCTTGCTGAAGAGCAAGGCTGTAGTTTTTTTTGAAAGAATTCAGATAACTCTGTATGGATAGGCTATTGTACGCGACGATCCAATCTTTATTGGTGATATATTTTTCCAAAATGGAATTTTTTAATTCTATTTCAGAAGAATTGTTAGCGGTCGATAAAGCGGTATCTAGTTCACGGTACATTTGATTTAAAACTAGATCCGCTGGGCTCTGTAAGTCCGTTGCCAGTCGCTGATGCTCATCAATCAATATCCCTCTGTCCCTCTGCAAACGAATATCGAAGGCATTTGAGATCTTGGTTCGCAACCGCAAAATGCGAGGAATTGACTGGTTATTTACACTTTCTTCAGTTGCTCCGTAGGTTGATGTTTTTGTTGCCTGCTCAATTTTAATTGAAAGAGCCTCTAGCTTTTCCAAATGAGAAAGCTGAGAGGGTAAAGACTTAGAAGCCGCCGGATTTATGGATTGTGGGTGAGCCGGAGTGGTCATGCCTGATACGATAATCAGAATCCCAGTGCATAAAACCAATAATAACCGCTGCAGTACAGGCATAGCCAAACATCTCTCCTAGAGTCTGGCTAGATGAACTTCGTTAAATAATCACAAAAAAACCCGCCATAAGGCGGGTTCATGTTTCCAGTTATTCTATTTTAAAAATCGATGATCACTGGGTCAGCTGAGACAGGCTGAAAATCAATGATGACGGGATCGCCGCCAACAACGACTTCGATTTCTGATTCTGTTAAATCTCTCATAGTGTTTCTCGCAAGTTAGGTTTTGAGGCGCGAGATCGGCAAAATTTGCCGCCAGCGCACTCCTTAATAGGTTAATTATAGCCTAAAAAACGCGGTTAATCAATGGTTAAAGCTGTTTCGCCGGATTCCCGCGATTTTGCGCTATTGCGGCTGTTCTCCAAATTTAAGGGTTAGAGCCTGAAAACTGCGTCAGAGGCCTTTATAAATGCAGGGCGGTGGGCGATAATAATGCGGGTCAGCGGCATATTTGCTAGGATATCGACGATTTCGCCTTCTGTTTGCTGATCCAGATTGGCGGTGCCCTCGTCAAGGAACAGGATTTTGGGCTGATGATAGAGCGCCCTCGCTAGCAAGACCCGCTGCTTTTGTCCGCCGGAGAGCACGGAGCCCATATTTCCGATCAAGCTGTCATAACCCATGGGAATGGCGCTAATGTCCGCATGAATGCGCGCGGCGCCCGCCGCGCCCGCCACGCGCCTCAGGTCCAGATCTGGGTCAAAAAGGCTGATGTTTTCCGCAATAGACCCCGAGAGCAGTTGATCATCCTGCATCACCACACCCATGGCTTGCCGCCAGCTTCTCAGGCTCAGCGTGCGAAGGTCTTGCCCGTCAATTAATATGCGGCCTCGCGTGGGGGTATAGAGCCCGAGTATCAATTTGAGCAGTGTGGTCTTCCCGCCGCCCGAAAGCCCTGTAATGGTAATCATTGATCCGGCTTTAATCCTCAACGAGACATCTTCGAGCACCCAAGGACCCAGATCTGAGTAGCGAAACCAAAGGTTCTCAATCACGATCTCGCCTTTAAACTCCGAAGCGTTCAGGGGCTGCCCTGTTTCAAGGCCTGTTTCCACTTCGGCAAAAACAATATCAGAGAGCCGATCCAAATGTAGGCCGAGCAGGCGAAACTCTATGCCTTTGCGAATAAGCTCGCTGACCGCGCGAGTAAATTCGGCGCGGTAAGCGAGAAAGGCAAATAACATGCCGAGGGTGAAACCGCCCGCCGAAACGCTGCCGCCGCCGCTGCCAAATTGCCCGCTATCCATAATCAACCGCGCGCCGAGATAGACGATGATAATAAGCTGAAGTCCTGTCAGCGCGGTCTCGGTAAAGCGCTGGGCAATTGTCAGCCGGCCATATTTCAGATTAGCCGAGAGCGCGCCGGCATATAGATTACGCCAATGACCCTCGCGCTCCGCCTCCCGTCCAAAGAGTTTGAGCGTGGTCGCCGCCCGTATCGTCTCTATGACATGGGTGTTTTCAACGGCGCGGGCCAGAAGCTCTTCTTCCTGGGCGGCGCGAATGTGCGGGTAAATGAGCAGGGTTGCCCCCCCCAATAGCGCGACACTCAGCAGGACAATCGCGGCCAGCAGCGGGGCGTAGATAAACATGACAATCAGCATTAAGATCGCCATGACCCCATCAATTACCGTGCTGACCACGGTCTGAGTCAAAGCTTTTTGGATGGGCTGGGCGCTGCCCATTCGGGAGATCAAATCCCCAATATGGCGTTTTTCAAAAAAGCTGACGGGAAGGCGCATAAGGTGGTGAAATACATTTCCTAGCATTTGTAGGCTCATTTGATTCCCATAGCTTAGGATCGCCCAGTTTCGCGCTCCTTCAGAGCCGGCTTTGAGCATTGCCAGCCCGCCAAATCCTATGGCAAGCGCCAGTAGAAGCCCGTGATCGCCATTTGGCAAAACGCCGTCGACAACGATTTGCAATAAAAATGGACTGGCCAATATCGTGGCCTGCAAAATCAATGAGAGCAAAAGCGTTTGTGCCAGCGCACGTTTGAGGCCCGTCAGCGTTCTCCAGAGCATTGCCAGATGCGGGCGCAGCCGGGCGGTTTGCGGGGTGAAGCGCGCTAAAGGCGAGAGCTCCAGCGCCACACCTGTAAAGTGCTTGGAAAACTCAGATAAGGGTACCCGCCGCCTGCCAATGCCCGGATCATGGATTTCGGCATATTTTGATGTCACCTTTGAGAGCACAACATAGTGATTGAAATCCCAATGCAATATGGCGGGCAGGGCCAGTTTAGGCAGATGCTCCATATCAAGGGAAAGCGGCCTTGTCGCGAGGTCAAGCGTGCCCGCAATCCCGATCATAGACTTTAAGGACGCCCCCGTCAGAGAGACAAGGTGGCGCTTACGCAGGGCCGCAAGATCGATGTCATGGCCGTAATAACGCGCAATCATGGTCAGACAGGCAAGGCCGCATTCGCTCGCCTCAGCCTGTAGGATAGTCGGGAGGCGTCTCACCACGAGCGGCCCTGTGTCATGACGGACGGCTAAATTGCGCGGCAATGAACTGCCAGAGCGGCTGACCGGAAACGGAAAGGGTCAACAGCCCCCACAAGATCAGCCCCAGTGTCAACCCCAGCAAAAGGGTGATGAGCCACCAACTCGGCGGAGTAAGCAAAATAACTTGCCCGGATAAGGGTTTGCCGCGCGCCTCAAGCGCTTCTTTTCGGTACATATCAGACGGGCCAGCCATAAGGCGTGCTAATCTGATTTGCGCCAGCTTTGAAGAAAAAAATAGCCACCATTTTGGGTGGCCATTTGGGCGTATAAAGGCGCGCGCCTATTCGGCGGCGTCGATGGATTCGCCAGATTTCTTGCGCGGCGGGGCTGCGCGGCGGCGTTTAGGCTTCGCGCCACCTTGCGCGGTTTCAACGATCTTAAGACCGGGGACTGACGCCCCATCTGGCGCGGCGTCTGATGGTGGCGTCGACGCCGATTCTGCACTGCTGTCTTCATCCGTATCTTTGGATTTGCGGCGCGCGCGGCGGGGTTTGCCCTCTTCCATTTCAGCGGGCTTTTGCTCCTCAGCTGAGTTTTCGCGGCGGGACTTCCCTCGTCCGCGGCGTGAATGATTATCCTCATCGTCTTCGCCGCGCTCACGGCGGGCGGCTTGCTGGGCTTCACGTTCTTCTTCGCGCGCCTTTTTCTCGGCTTCGAGCTTATTAACGAGGCGGAGATAATGCTCGGCATGTTGAAGGTAATTTTCAGCCTTTACGCGCGAACCGTTTGACTGTGCGTCGCGGGCGAGCTGCGTATATTTCTCATAAATCGTGCTCGCGCTACCGCGTACTTTCACATCCGGCCCGTTGCTATCAAGCGAACGATTCGGATTATTATTGTGACGATTATTATTGTTATTATTGCGATTACGGCCGCGTTGACGCTTCATAGCGATAGTCCTTAAAGGCCCCTACGAAATTGACAGTCCTGACCGACGCTGTGCCGGCTTTGTCTTACGATTTGGGCATGAGCGGGCCGGGTATCTTCCTGCGGCGCGCATAAGTTGGATAGCAAAGGCTGAGACAAAATCAAAGTGTTTTTTTGGCTGCCCGCAATCACGATAATTTGCGCCTATTTCGGCCGCCTCCCGCTTATAATGCGGGGCAGGCCGGCGAGGTCATGTTCAAGCTGTAGATCCCGAAAGCCAGCGGTTTTGAAAATGTCCATGGCGCTCTGCCCCTGATTATAGCCAATCTCCAGTACAATGCGGCCCTGCGGACTCATGTGGGGTGGGGCGGCCATTGCGATTTCCCTGTAAGGGTCAAGCCCGTCCTCCCCCCCGTCCAACGCAGGCATGGGGTCATAATCTTTGACCTCTTTTGAAAGGCTGGCGAGCGCTGCGCGCTCAATATAGGGCGGATTTGACATAATTAGGTCAAACGTCCCGCGAACAGGTGCCAGCCAGCTTCCGCGCAAAAATTCAATCCGCTCGGCGGCTCCGTGGGCGGCGGCATTTACACAGGCGATCTTAAGCGCGGCGGCGGAAATATCAACGGCGACCCCGCGTGCCTTGGGGCGCTCACAGGCCGCAGTGATGATCATCGCCCCTGAGCCTGTGCCAATGTCCAAAATTTGCGGCGCCGGAATATCCGCAATCAGGCGCAGGGCCTTGGCCACAACTTCTTCCGTTTCCTGTCTCGGGGAGAGCACATCTTTACTGATCCGAAATCGCCGCCCGTAAAACATCCGCCAGCCCAAAATATGATCGACAGGCTCCCCCGCAAGCCGGCGGGCCGCCAGCGCGTCAAGTCTGGCCGCCGCGTCAGCGGGGATCGGCGCGCGGCTCTCGGAAATAAGCTGGGCGCGGGAGAGTCCGCTGGCGTGCATTAATAATAGCCGGGCCTCCAGCTCACTATCAGGCATCTGCGCGGTGTCCAGTTTTAAGCTAAGGGATCGGCGCGCTTGCTCAAAGCTATGTAAAATGTCTTTGCGGGTCACGGCGGGAGCGGCTTTAGATTTGCGCGATTACGCGCTCAAGCGCATCCGTCAATACGGCCAGATCAGCTTCGCGCGAGAGACTATGGTCCCCGCCCTTTATCAGCGTATAGCGCACGTGCTCAGAGGTTATCGCGCGCATAATACGGCGTGAATATTCCCACGGCACGACGCTGTCGGCTTCCCCCTGCAAGATTTCGACAGGGCCCTCAAAAACAATTGGCGCGTCCAAGATTTGCCGCGCGCGCCCGTCCTCAATCAAGGCTTTGGAATAAGCATAGGGTTCCTCATAGCCTGAGGGCTCATAGATAATGCCGTCGGTCTCAAGTTTTGCGCGCCTTGCCTCGTCCCATCCCGCATAGGTCAATTTTTCAGTAAAATCCGGCGCGGGATTAATCAGTAAAAGCCCGCTGACATTTGGTGCGGTATTTCTTTCGGCCGCCGCCAACAGGCTCGCCCAGCCGCCCATTGAGCTGCCAACTAAAACCACCTTACCCGCCGCAAAACGTTCGATCATAAGCGACACATCCTCCGCCCAGCGCGAAATTGTGCCCGCTGTAAACTCGCCGCTACTCAGGCCATGACCAAAATAATCAAACCGGACATAATTTACATCCCGCCGCCGCGCCCAGCCATGCAGATGCAGGGCTTTGCTGCCCTCCATATCGGATTTCAGCCCGCCGCACCAAATGACCGCCGGCGCGTTCGCGGCCCCTTGATTTTGTTTATAGGCAAGGCGCTCGCCCTGCGGCGTTTGAAGGAATTTAAGCGCCATGATTGGACTCCTGCGCTGCGCCGCTCACCTGGGTTTGCTCGAGTGTTTGTGCGGGCTCCCCGCAGCATAGGCAAAACCGGTGGAAAGAGATATTTCGCTCATTACACTTCCGACATTTTTCTTTCAGCCTGATACCGCAATGTACGCAAAAATCGGTTTCAATATCCTCACGGATCACAATGGAACGATCGCAGCCCGGGCAGGTTTTGGCCGCGATTTTCTTTAGAGCGGTTTCATATTCAATCGACTGGCGGCGCTCCCCCTCTGAACGGCTCTCCTCGGCTTGTTTTTTCTCCAGATAGCGGCGCATAGCACGAATGACAAAATGACCGATAATGACCACCATGATCAGGCCCACGCCGTAACGCACATATCCGCCGTAGGACGGCAGATAGGGCACAAGCTCGATGAAAAAGGCAAAGAGGGCAAAAATCACAAAGCCGCGGTATAGCGGCCAATAGCTACTCGCGCGCTGCTTGGCCGTGAGCCATCCCGCGATTATCAAGAGCGGCAAAGTTAGCGCAAGGCGGTAAAGAAAAACCCGCAGGGCCTGACTGTCCTTTGCGCGCCTATAGGCAGGGCGGGCTTGATCAAATAGGGCTGTGCGCGCCGCTTTTGCCTCGCGCGATTCTGTACGGGCGGCACGGAGGCTCCCTTGCACGGACTCCAGCCTGCGCAGGGCGGCGCGCTGCTTATCACGCAGGGCTTCAACCTCGCGCGTGCGCCTAATAACGGCGGGGTTTTGCGCGCTTGACTCCGTGGCGCTGCGCGCGCTTAGCCAATTGGTGAGCGAGTCCTGCGCGGCGGCGTAATCACTGCGCGCGGAATTCACATTGCGCTGGCCTATGTCGCGTGCGGCTGCGGTATTTTTGAGGGCTTCTTCTGCTTCGGCTATCCTTGTGTCCGCCGCCTGTAATGCGTCAACGGATATGAACTGCTCGGCGGTGATGGTTTTATCGGCTTTGGGCAAATCTTTGATAATGAGGCTGCCTAGCCCGATCAAAAACCCGGCAAAGACGATGGATAGGCCCCACATAACTATAGAATAAATTTGCTGTGGACGGCGCGTTGATTTTGACATGTCTTTCCCCTTTCCGCCAAAGGTAGGCTAGGAATAAGGCCTAGGCAATAGCGTCCTAGCCCGCTATTGCGGGCTTATGGAAAGTGCGTGCTCATGAAGATATTACAAGTCTTGCCCGAGTTAGGTGCAGGCGGCGTAGAGCGCACCAGCGTTGACATCGCGCAGGCTTTGGCCGCGGCGGGCTTTGTTCCCCATGTGGCAAGTGCAGGCGGGGCGCAGGTCAGCGCGGTAACAGCGCTCGGCGGCGTGCATCACAGCCTGCCGCTGGCGTCAAAAAACCCGCTAGTCTGGCGCCAAAGCGCCAGGGCACTCGGCGACATTATTACGCGCGAGAAAATTGATATTGTCCATGCTAGGTCTCGCGCCCCGGCGCGTCCTGCGCTCTGGGCATCCCGCGCCTGCGGGGTGAAATTTGTCACTACCTATCACGGCATTTATAATGCAAATAGCGCGCTTAAGCGGCGCTATAACTCTATCATGGCGCGCGGCGATCATGTCATTGCTAATTCCGAATTTACCAAGGCTCATATTATTAAAACCCACGGCACAAAGCCGGCCCGTATCACGGCGATCCCGCGCGGGGTTGACCTCGCGGCCTTTGCGCTGGAAGTAGGTGCGGACAGGATACAGGCCATACGCGCCCATTGGGGAACCGCGCCCGATGAACGCGTCTTGTTATTGCCCGGACGGCTCACGCGCTGGAAAGGGCAGCTTGACGCTATTGCCGCTATGGACCCGCGCGCCGGACTTACGCTTGTTATTCAGGGCGATCCTCAGGGCCGAACGGCCTATGTCGAGGCCCTAAAAGCGGTGATCGCCAAAAGCACCGCGCGCATTATTATCGCCCCGCCCCATTCGGATATGGCCGCCGCCTATGCCGCAAGTTTTGGCGTGATTTCAGCGTCAAATGAACCCGAAGCCTTTGGGCGGGTAACGGCCGAGGCTTGCGCCATGGGCCGGCCCGTGATTGCAACAGCGCATGGGGGCTCGGTCGAAATCCTGCAGATCGGCACAGCTTCCCCGCCGCTGGGCTTGATTGCGCCGCCAGGTGACATTGCTGCTCTTGGGGCGCAAATCAGGACGCTTGGCGAAATGGACGCCGATGCCGCCCGCCGCTTTGCCGAGCGCGCTCAACGCCGCGTCCGCCAAATTTTCACCAATTCGGCTATGTGCGCCGCGACGTTAGCGGTTTATCGTCAATTATTGATGGAATAGACATTATTAGGTGAATAACCATGCGAAAGCGGTTGCAGACCTTGAAAATTGCGATATTTGTCGTCATATTCAGCACCGCTTGAAACAACACAGGAGAATTCAGCATCGCTAGACGTCCCATGGCTGCCGCCCCCGCGCAAAAAGCAAAAGGCCCCCGTATAAATCGGGATATTACAAATCCAAAAGTATTGCTGATTCTCGAAGACGGCGAAAAGAAGGGCGTGGTTTCCATTGAAGACGCCTTGATGGCCGCTCGCACAGCGGGCCTTGATCTGGTGGAAGTTGGCCCCGGCGAAACGCCTGTCTGTAAAGTACTGGATTACGGAAAACTCCGTTTTGAAAATCAGAAGAAAAAGGCAGCCAACCGCAAAAACCAGCGCACGCAATCGCTTAAAGAGATCAAAATGCGGCCCAATATTGATGTCCATGACTACGGCGTCAAAACCCGGGCTATGCAAAAATTTTTTGACCGCGGCGATAAAGTCAAGGTGACGGTGCGTTTCCGAGGGCGCGAAATGGCGCATATGGATCGGGGGGCTGATCTGCTGGAGCGCGTACGCGAGGATTTTGAAGAAATCGCAAAGGTTGAGTTTGCGCCGAAAACAGAGGGCAGGATGATGATCATGGTCTTGGCGCCAAAATAGCTTGCTCACACGCGCTCGATTAGATCGCGGCTGCGCGATAGGCCGCCGCCCGCAGCGCTCACTAACTTAAAACGTGAATTGCATTTTGGGGCCCTGCGCTTTTAATGTGCCCCCAAACAGGGGGTTTTATGAAGTTACTTAATTCCATGATGGCGGGCTTTGTGAAAACAGGCCAGCTCACCATCATTGACGCCGATGGCGGGCAGCATGTGCATGGTCCGGGTGGACATCCATCCGCTGTTATTCGCCTGACCGATAAAAAGCTCTACCGGACTTTGTTCCTCAATCCAGAGCTGCGCGCAGGCGAGGCCTATATGGACGGAACGCTCATTTGCGAGGGCGGGGGCATACGTGACCTTCTGGAAGTTTTTGCCCATAATCGCGACGGTCTTCGCAAGCATCCATGGCAGAAAATACTCAAAGGCTGGCTAAAGAAAATCCGGCGCTATCACCAGCGTAACCGCGCCGTAGCCTCGCGCAAAAATGTGCAGCACCATTATGATCTTTCCAATGAATTTTACCGATTGTTTCTGGACGAAGATTTGCAATATAGCTGCGCCTATTGGCCGTCTCTGGATATAACGCTAGAGGAGGCGCAGCGCGCCAAGAAAGCCCATATCGCGGCCAAGCTTAATCTGAAACCGGGCCAGCGCGTTTTAGATATTGGCTGCGGCTGGGGCGGGATGGCGATCTATCTGGCACAAAATTATGGCGTGAACGTCGTCGGCGTAACCTTATCGGACGAGCAGCACGCGCTGGGCCGCGCGCGGGTAAAGGCGCTGGGCTTGTCGGATAAAGTCGACATAAGGCTACAAGATTATCGTGACGTGCCAGAAAAATTTGACGCTATTGTGTCGGTTGGCATGTTTGAACATGTCGGCATTGCGCATTATCTTGAATATTTCAGCAAAATTCATGATGCGCTGAAAGATGATGGCTGCGCGCTCGTGCATTCGATTGGGCGAAAAGGCGGGCCGGGTACAACGGGAGCGTGGATACGCAAATATATTTTCCCCGGCGGGTATTCTCCTGCCCTCTCCGAGACCTTTGCCGAAATAGAGAAAGCGGGCCTCTGGGTGACAGATTGCGAAATTCTGCGCCTGCATTACGCCGAAACCTTGCTGGAGTGGGATAAGCGCTTTCAGAAAAACCGCGATAAAGTCATAGAGATGTTTGACGCGCGATTTGCCCGCATGTGGGAATTTTACCTGATCGTCTCGGAGTTTTCATTCCGCCATGGAAAGCATATGAACTTCCAAATCCAGCTTTCTAAATCTGTCGGCGCTCTGCCGATGGCGCGTGATTATATGCTGGAAGGTGAACGTGCCTTACAAGCCTAGCTGTCAGGGCCCTGCCCCGAAAGCCGGTTACATAAAACGCCCCATTAAAGGGGCGTTTTAAAAACAATTTTTCTAAAAAAGCTTAGGCTTTGACCGTATGCGGCGCGCTGGCGTTTTTCTTGGCGGTTTCCACCAGAGCCGCAAAGGCTGCGGGTTCATTGCCGGCCATATCGGCAAGAATTTTACGATCAAGCGTAATGCCGGCCTTATTTAGCCCGTCCATAAAACGGCCATAGGTCATGCCATGTGCGCGGGCGGCAGCATTGATACGCTGAATCCAAAGGGCGCGGAACTGACGCTTTTTAAGCTTGCGGCCAATATAAGCATATTGACCGGCTTTTTCGACTGCCTGATTGGCAATGCGAAATGTATTCTTGCGGCGGCCGCGATAGCCCGAGGCTGCATCTGTGATTTTTTTGTGACGGGCGTGCTTGGTGACGCCCCGTTTTACGCGTGACATAGTCTACTCCAAATTTGATAAATAGCGGTGGGCCTAGCCGTTGGGCATGAAAGATTTTTTGATACGCTTGGCATCGCAATCTTTTAGGACGGTTGTGCCGCGCAACTTACGAATCTGGTCGTTCGTGCGCTTGATCATACCGTGGCGTTTACCCGCTTGGCCGGCTTTCACCTTGCCTGACGCGGTCAATTTGAAGCGCTTTTTCGCGCCTGACTTGGTCTTCATTTTTGGCATTTCGGTCTCCTTGTAAGGGGCCTTTGGAAGTGAAGCCTCCCGGGCCCTGCCTTTTGAGCAAACAGGCATGCCTTTCGCCTGCAGTGCTGCATTTCCATATGGAAGAGCGGCTTATAGCGCGGCCTGCGCTGATTGCAAGCCTGTTTTCATACCGGCGTCTCGGCCCGTCTTTGCCGCGGCTAAAAGTCGAGATTTCGGTAATGACGCGGCGGGATGATGCCGGCAATCCTGTCGTTCAAGAGCGGCTGTACACTCGGGCGCGATTTCAGCTTCTGATACCAATCTTTAAGCTCAGGCCAGTCCCGCCAGCGGATTTCGCCGAGAAAATCAAGGCAAGAGATATGCGCCGCCCCTGCCACATCGGCAAGGCTGAACTGCCGCCCCGCAAGATAGCTGCGTTTCTCAAGTAGCCATGTCAAATATTCCAAATGCATATTCAGCGCCTCGCGCCCCATTCGCAGGGTCGGGGGATGGGGCGCCTCGCTCGCAAGCATGACTTTTTCCACCCGTTCATAAAGGATATAAGCATGGACCTCGTTCGAAAACTTGCCGTCCAGCCAATCACAGATCCGCCGCGCTTCGGCGCGCTCTAGGGGATCGCTTGGCATAAGGCGCGCTTTGGGCGCGCAATCGGTCATATATTCGCAAATCGCCCGGGCCCCCACGATCATCGCGGTACCCCCTGCAACCACGTCAGAGAGAGCGGGCGGGATACCTTCGGCGACTTTACCCAGAAAGGTCTCATCTGGCGCCCAGGGGTTAACCGCTTCCAGCGTGACTTTTAATTTGGCTTCACCCATAGCAATGCGCGCCTGCCGAGAGGCGGGGTCGAGTGGAAAGTGAAATAAAATGCGCACGCCATTCCTCTAACCTGTGAATGGGTAACGAAGCGTTAAAGCCCCTGATGGCTGCGGATTAGGCAGATGAGGGAGCGGTTATGCGCCCGCCGCCAATTCGAGGCGTTCGATGAGCTCGGCATTAACTTGACCAGTTTCAGGCAGTCCATTTACGCGCTCAAAGCTTTTGATCGCATTGCGGGTTTTCGGGCCAATCGCTCCGTCAGCGTCGCCGACCTCATAGCCCAAATCCCCGAGCAAAAGCTGCGTCTGGCGCACGTCTTTATCTGCGCCGCTCTTTTTTGCCTGCTGGTGGGTAGCGGTGTCCTTCATCCAAGGAAGATTTGTAAAAATTCCATTGGCGGCCTCGTCGATCCGCGCGGGATTAAACCCGGCGATGCGTTTGTCGGCACGGGCCAGCTGGTCTTCACCCAAAGTCTTGCGCAAAATATTGACGCGGCCTGCGGCCATTTGATCGCCTTGCGCTCCGGCAATAGAGTACCAGACAAGCGCGGCTTCCTCGTCAAGCGGAAGCCCTTGTCCGCTTTCAAATAAAACACCAAGGTTAAACTGGCTGTCAACAACCCCGCGCTCGGCGGCCTTTTCAAACCATTTCGCAGCCGTGGGCATATCCACCTCTACGCCGCCGCGGCCTTCCGCAAAATAAAGCGCAAGATCATGCATAGCAATGCGGTTGCCCCCGCGCGCCGCGCGTTCCGTCAGCTCCCGTGCCATTTCCGCGTCCTGACCAACGCCTTGTCCTGTTTCATAGAGCTTGGCGAGCCGGTAAAGCGCTGCGGGCTGCTCTTGATTCGCTGAAGCGCGTATCATTTTCACGCCGCCTTCAAGGTCGCCTGCCTCCATTTTTGACAGGCCAAGTTGTAATTGGGCCACGGGATGACCGGATTGTGCGGCGGCCAAGAGGGCGGTTTTGCCCTGAGGCTGGCCGGCGATCGCAGCAAGCCTATTGTCTTGATATTTGCCAATCGTGGCCTGATGGTTCATGGGCTGTCCCAGTTCACCCTCTTGTAAAGTTGGGCGCTGGCCGATAGGCGGCAGGACTTCGGTATTCTCGGTAATATTGACGGGCGGAATCGCACCATTTTCAGCAATCTGGCCATTTTCAGCAATCTGGAAGGGCCTTTGGTCACTTGGGGCTGTCTTGGGGATTAACGTCTGCGCACCCATAATGCTCACAAGGCCAAGTGCGGCGACCGCGCCGCCAATTTTTATATTGCGCGGGGTCAATAACCCTAACGGCTTTTTAGCTGCCTCATTTGCGGCGACCGGCTTGACCTTGGCAGTCTTTTTCTTCTTCGCTCGGCGGCCCAATTTTTTAACAGTCTCTACGCCGCCCGGGCGGGCTGATTCCATGGATTGCTCAGGGGACTGCGTCGCCGCGAGAGGCGGTGCGTCGTGGCCCCCTTCGGCATAGGCGGGGTTGGCATAGGGAAGCTCAGCGTCGGCTATCGGCAATTGATCAGCCTGATGGGCGCTGGGCGCTGGATAAGGCACTGGAGTCTGCGGCAGGCTTTGTTCCGGCGCGCGGTAGGGCGCGGGCGGCGCCGCGCCTTCGGCGGAGGCTCCATATTGCGCCTGAGACGGCACAGTGGCTGCATAGGGGTTTGGACTATGCATGGGCGCGGCGTCGTAAGCGGCGCCGCTTTCAGGCGTGTAAGGCTGCGGGGCATAGGCTTGGGGCGTAAACTCCCTATTTGGCGCAGGCGGCGGCGCTATCTGCGCGGGAGCAGCCTGCGCTGCGGCGCCGTAATCGGCCGGATTATACGGCACAGCGAGACTTGGCGCGGTTTCAGCCGCGCTTGCCGCGTAATCCGTAAATTCAGGCGGAGAGACGGCAATAGCGGCTTGGTCCGGAACGGGACTAAAGGCATCATGCTGCGCGGCTGCAGCGGGCATCGGCGCGGCCGGCGGAGCATAGCTATCGCCTGTATATTCAGCCTGGGAATTTTGATAAGAAGGGTTGCCGCTGTCTGCTGGGTTCGCATTATGCGTTTCTGCCCGGCCTAGGGAGGGCGCAAGCGGCAGCGGGGCGGCCTCAGCGGCGACGGCCATTGGCGCGGCAGTTGTGATCCCATATTCAAGACCTTCAAGGCGCGACGTTATCGGGGCGACGGCGCGCTCAATTCTGTCGTCTACGGCGCGGGCATCGCTCTCAAGGGCCTCAAGCCGGCGTTCCATCGCGCGGCGGAACTGGCTCAACTCTGTATCTTGCGCGTGCAGCGTATCTTGTAGCTCTCGGCGAAGCTCCGCGCCAAGTTTGTCGCGCCGGCGGCCCATTTCATCGGCTACATCTACGACTTTATCGCCGATCATGCGAATAGCGTCAGCACTCTCGCTCTGCATTTCTGCCATCCGAAGCTGCATGGCATGGCCCTGCGTTTCTTGGGATTTGGCAAAGGCGGCGTGGCTCGCTGCGGCCGCTTCATGAGCGGCGCGCATTTCCGCCATGGCCCGTTCGCGGGCTTGGCTTTCCTCGGTCAGCCGGCTTTCCACAATTGTGGCCAGCTCTGAGATATGATGATTTATGCGTGCAAAGGCCTCGGTTTGTGCCGCTTCCGATTCGCTTAGCCGTTCGTCGGCCGCGCTCACGGCCTGTTGTACAGCTTCCATAGAAGGATTGGCCAGCGCGCGGGACAGGTCCTGGTGAATGTCCGATTGCATATCCGACAAGTCTTGCGTCAGCGTCTTGGAGAGCAGCGTCACGCGGCGGGCCAGTTTGGTCTGGCTTGCCTTTGTACGGCCAAGCTGGGCGGCAAGCGCTTTGAAATCATCGTCAAGCTGTTTGACCTGATTGCGGGTCAGCGTATTGGCGCGCTTTAGGCGGGTTTCAATGGCTTTGATCTGATCTTGAAGCGTTCCTTTGGAGGCCGGCTTTTTCAAGGACGTTGCGGCTTTGAGCGCCGCCGCAGATTTCGTGCGGGAGCGGGCCGCAGGTGTTTTTGCGCGCGCAGGCTTGGCAGCAACCAAAGACGTCTTTCGCGCCGCCGGCTTTTTAGCGGCCAGACTTTTTTTGGCGGGGGCCTTGGGTTTCACGGACCTTGGCGCAGGTTTTTTGGCGCTTTGCGGCGCCTTTTTTTTGACTGTTTTGGCCGTTTTGGACGGGGCTTTCGCCATGGGGCAACCCTTGCATTAGGATCTGCGGCCCTTGCCAGTCAGGCGACAGGCGCAAATCAATTGAGACTCGGCCTTATGTCTCGGCAAATACGGTTAATGAGCCGTTAAGACGTTAACACTTTGCGTGATATTTTGCCCGATAGAGGGCTTGGAGAGGGGCTTAGCCGCCGACAGGAGGGAAATATCCCGGTGCAAGAGCTGCAAGTTTGGCTTCCGCGCGCTCAATTGGCCTGGTCAAAGCGGCCGGAATATCGGGAAAGGCCCGCAGCGCATCATTCATATCCCAGCTTTGAACAAATTCACCCCGCGCCGCCAAGATTTGCGCAAGTCCTTGATAGGCGAGGGGGTCATAGGGATTGCGCGCGATAGCTTGGCGGAGCATTTGGGCCGGGTCCATGTCCCCGAGCCCCGCGGCCTCCCGCTCGGCTTTACTGGTTTTAGATAAATTTACCGCCATTTTGCGTAAAACAAGAGACGGCGCATCAACGGCGTCGACAGAGGGCTTAAGCTCTATGAGCGCGCCAAGCCGCGTGACCTTGGAGTCGAGCCCCTTAAAAGCATTCACAAGCCGGCCCAACTCTTCACTCTCGCTACTGCGCGCCTGCGCTTTCGAAATTGCCGTACAAAGTCCGGCAAGCTCTCGGCATCCCCCGAGGCGGTCTTTGAGTGACTGGGCCGAGACCCAGGCCGAAAGCGGGTCATCCGCCTTAAGCCGCAAATTAATCGCGGTCAGCATTTGTCTCGGATTGGGCGCGCCGCCAAGCGCCCGTCCGGCGATGGCTTCGGAAACCACATAGCCCATGGGCGATATATTTTTTTGTTCGACGATAGACTTGGCCGAGCTTGGGAGCGGGAAAGCCCCTGTTTCTGAAATTTTGCTTTTGAGGGCCCAGCTAAAGATTCTGCCGTCAGGGTATTTCGGGCCATAGCTATGTATGGTCATGGCATTGGGCGCCGCGCCGAGCTCTTTGAGCTCTGCTAAAATCGCAGGATGGACAGGCTCTGAGTGGTAGAGCAAGCCAATGAAGCTATAAGCCATACCAACATCCTCCAGCTTGGGACCATTTAGCGCCGCGCTAAATACAGGCTCCCCTTTGAAACTGGCGTTGATTTTCTGCCCCGTTTGCGTAACGCGTAATTGTCCTCCCAGCGGGGAAGCAGAATGGCCAAGCGCGCTTTCAAGGAAAAAACTATCCAGCGTCTTTCCCTCGCCCAGATCAAGGCTTCGCTGCGTGCCGTTTTTCGTCATCTGTCCGACGGTTTGTATATTTTGGTAGGCAGCGGCGTAGAGCGAGGCATTGGTAAAGCGACCGCCCTCTTTTTCTGTGACATTCAAAATCCGGCGGGTTTTAAAATCATAAATCGTGATATCCCCCGCCGATTTCGAGATCGCGGCATAATCCTCGCCTAGAATAATATCGAGCATGTGTGCGGGGCCAGGGACGGCTGTGAGGGCATTTTTACTGGTCACTTCATAGCGCAAAGTCAGCCGCGGGCCGGAGGTTTGTCCGCGCTGGGCGATATAGCGCTTAGCGCTTGTGAAGAAACCAAAACTCTTTGGCCGATCCCGTCCGTCTAGGGCCGCGCCGCCCTGACTGAAATCGCGCACAATCGAATTTTCGCGTTCTATTTGGGTGAGGCCGCGCGGCGGGTTAACAGCAATAATGTCGTTCAAAGGGGCAGGAGGGGGGCGAGAAGTGATAATTTCGCTGTCAAGCTCAGCTTCGCTCATGTCAGCGGGCAATTTAAGCGCCTGGATGCCTGGATCGGATAATGATGGCTCACTGCCTGCAAGGCTGGACGGGCCGGCAATGTCAATCTCCGGGGCTGCGGGCGCAATTTCAGGCGAAATAACCGGCGCTGCTTTGGGGGCAAAGGACTCAAATGCCGGGGCCGGCTGCGCGGCAGGCGGCGGGCTTTGGGCGCGGATAAAATTCTCAAGCCGTTCTCGCGGCGTTGACGGAGGCCCATCCGCCGAGGTTTGCGCACCGGCACTCGCGCCATTTATGAGAATTGGAGCCCCGAATAACAGGGCGGCCAGAAATTTTTTTGGAACATATTTTTTGCAATTGATCGCCATGGGCGCACTATCCATAGCCATAGAGCCGCGTCAAGCATAGCCATCAGCGCCGTAGCGGGAAAATGGCAGTTCTCATCGCCCGTCCGGGCCGATGTGAGGAGCGGTCTATCTTCACTTTCTCAATTTTGGCCATATGCAATTTTTTGCATTTAACGTTGACGTTAACGTCAGGCTTTGCTTTAAGAGGGTATGCTGACTGAAACCCTGACAACAAGTGGCGCGCTTGGCGGCGCGGCGAAGAGCGTCTCGCCCGCGGATAATACGCCGCAATGGGGCATTCAGGAATTTGCCAAAATGTTCGCAATCACGCCCCGGACGCTTCGGTTTTATGAAGATAAAGGCCTGATCTCCCCGGACCGGAGAAGCGGCGGCCGTGTTTACGGCGCAAGAGATTATGTCCGCACGGAGCGCATATTGCGGGCGAAAGACATGGGCTATTCACTGGATGATATTGGCGAACTTTTTGAAATCATTGACGGGGAAGTGCGCGGCAAGACCGAGCTTTTGCGCCGAAAGACCACGATAGAGCAGGCCGTGAAGGATCTGCGCCGCCGCCGAAAAATGCTTGATAGTACGGTGGAGGAGTTGCAAATTCTATTGAAGCGTATTGATAGCTATACGGAAACCGCGCCCGAAGACGGTGTATTTCAGCATGCCGCTGCCTATGAGGCGATGTTCGCCCAGACCCTAATTGAAAACCAAGCTGCTCTCGACAATGACGAGGCGGCAATTCTTAAACCCTAACCCGCTGCCCACACGCCCTAATGGGTCAATATTTTAATTTAACGAGGTGACACATGCCAGTTTATAATCCCCCCCTTCGCGACATCAAATTTGTCATGCAGGAAATGCTCAATGTTGGCGATTTGACGAAATATGAAAAATTTTCCGAAGCTGATGTGGAGACGCTTGACGCGATCTTGGAGCAAAGCGCCAAGTTTTCCTCCGAAGTCCTCACCCCGCTAAATGCAGTGGGCGATCACGAGGGCTGTACCCGAAATCCCGACGGCTCGGTGACGACGCCGACCGGATTTAAAGAGGCCTATCAACAAGTGGTTGAAGGCGGGATGATGGGATTATCCGAATCTCCCGAATATGGCGGCTTGGGCATGCCCTCGCTCTGGAGTACCGCGACGGGCGAGATGCAAACCTCGGCGAATATGGCCTTTGCTATGTATCCGGGCCTGACCGGAAGCGCGGCTAAGGCGATCCGTATTGGTGGCTCAGAGCTGCAGAAAAACACTTATCTTCCAAAAATGATTTCTGGCGAATGGACAGGTACGATGAACCTGACAGAGCCCCATTGCGGCACCGATCTGGGTTTGATGAAAAGTAAAGCTGTGCCGCAGTCAGATGGCTCTTATAAAATCACTGGCCAAAAGATTTTTATCTCGGCGGGTGAACATAGCATGTCGGAAAATATCATTCACCTTGTGCTGGCGCGCATTGAAGGCGCGCCCGAAGGCGTGAAGGGTATCTCTCTCTTTATTGTCCCTAAATATAAACTCGACGCCGACGGCAATCCCGGCGAGCGTAATGCTGTGTCATGCGGCGCGATTGAAGAAAAAATGGGCATTCACGGCAATTGTACCTGCGTGATGAATTATGACGAAGCCGAGGGTTATTTGATCGGCGAGGAAAACAAAGGCCTTAAGGTCATGTTTGTGATGATGAATGAGGCGCGCATGGGCGTTGGCATGCAGGGACTTGGGCAGTCCGAGACCGCCTATCAAAATGCGGTGATTTACGCCAATGACCGCTTGCAAGGCCGCAGCCTTACCGGGCCGAAAAATGATAACGGTCCAGCCGACCCGCTTATGGTGCACCCTGACGTGCGCCGCATGCTGATGGAAACCAAAGCCTTTAACGAAGGCTCCCGTGCGCTGATTTATTGGGCCACCTTGCTGGAGGATTTAGAGCTGATCCATGAGGATGAAAAGTTTCGCGAGAAATGTGATGACTTCCTTGGCCTGCTGACCCCTGTTATTAAGGGGTATATCACTGACAAAGCGATGATGACGACGATTGATTGCCAGCAGATTTTCGGCGGTCACGGATTCATTGAAGAATGGGGCATGAGCCAATTTGTCCGCGATACACGTATCGCGCTCATTTATGAAGGCGCAAATGGTATTCAGGCGCTTGATCTGGTGGGGCGTAAACTTGCGCGCCACGGCGGACGGGCTTTGATGACGCTCTCGGCGGAGATCGACGCTTTTGCCAAAGAACATGAAGGCAATGAGAAGATTTCAGAGTTTATTGAGGGCCTAAGCGGGGCCAAAGCCAAGCTTACGGAAGGCACGATGTGGCTGATGCAGAACGGCATGACAAATCCCGATAATGCCGGCGCGGGCAGCGTGGATTATATGCATATGATGGGCCTGACGTCGCTCGCTTATATGTGGGCGATGATGGCGGTCACCGCCCAAGCCGCGATTGACGCTGGCAGCAATGAAGATTTTTACCATAATAAACTCATCACAGGCCGCTATTTTGTTTTGCGTATGTTACCGATGATGGACGCCCATCTGGCAAAACTGAAAACCGGTGCCGAGCCTGTCATGGCGCTAGAAGCATCCGCGTTTTAACTGATTATATAAAAAGGAGCGCCCCATGGCCGCATTAGATTTTAAAAATCCTGATTGGTATAATGAGGAAGACATCAATATTTTCCGTGAAGCTGTTTACGGCTTTTATGAGCGCGAAATGGCGCCGCATTCTGAAAAATTCCGTAAAAACAAAAAGGTCGACCGCGAGTATTGGAACAAGGCCGGCGCGATGGGACTTTTAAACTGCGCCATTCCCGAGGAATATGGCGGCGGCGGCGGAGATTACCGCCACGAAATGATCATCATGGAAGAGCTGGTCAAAGCCAATGTCGACGGGTTTGGCCTCTCGCTGCATAACGCCATCGTTGCGCCCTATATCCTGCATTACGGCACAGAAGAGCAAAAGCAAAAATGGCTCCCAAAAATGGCCTCGGGCGAACTTGTCGGTGCGATTGCTATGAGCGAGCCGGGCACAGGGTCTGATCTGCAAAATGTGAAAACCAATGCAAAAAAAGACGGGAATGGCTGGATTATCAATGGATCAAAAACCTTCATCACCAATGGCGGGACGGCAAACCTCATTATCGTGGTTGCAGATACGGGCGGCGAGGGCAAACATAGCAAATCGCTCTTCGTGATCGAAACTGATGATTTGGAGGGTTTCCGCCGCGGACGCATTCTTGATAAGGTCGGGATGGACGCGCAGGACACTGCCGAACTTTTCTTTGATGATATGAAGGTCCCCGCCGATAGCCTGCTGGGGCCGGAGACGGGCCACGGCTTTATTCAGCTCATGAAAGAGCTGCCGCAGGAGCGCCTGAACATTGCCGTGCAAGGCGCGGCGCAAATGGAAGCGGCGCTGGAGCTCACGATTGACTATGTCAAAGAGCGCAAAGCCTTTGGCAAGCCAATCCTCGCCTTTCAAAACACGCAATTTGAACTCGCGGAATGTAAGACGATTGTGCAAGTGGCGAAAACCTTTGTCTATGACTGCGCGGAAAAGCATTTGCGCGGCGAGCTTGATACTGTCACTGCTTCTATGGCGAAATACTGGGTGACAGATAAGGAATGCGAAGTCATCGACCGCTGCCTCCAACTCTTTGGCGGCTACGGCTTTATGAATGAATACCGCATTGGACGCATGTACCGGGACAGCCGCGTGCAGAAAATCTACGGCGGCACAAATGAGATTATGAAAATGGTGATCGCGCGGAGCCTTTAAGCCGCCGATGCCCCCAACACATTAATACCCAAAGGAGCCTATCATGGCAGATGCATATATTTTTGACGCAGTGCGCAGTCCGCGCGGAAGAGGTAAGAAAAATGGAAGCTTGCATGAGATAACAGAGCTTTCCCTGCTCTCCCAGCAGCTTGAGGCTATTCGTGATCGTAACGATCTGGACACGGGAAAAATTGATGACATCATAATGGGCTGCGTGTCCCCTGTGGCCGGCCAAGGCGCAGATATTGCGCGCTCTGCAGCGATCACGGCGGGCTATGCCGATACGGCGGCGGGCGTGACCATCAACCGTTTTTGCGCTTCGGGTCTTGAGGCGGTGAATATGGCGGCCTCCAAAGTCATGGCGGGCATGGCCGATATGACCATTGGCGGCGGCATAGAGCATATGTCGCGCGTGCCCATGGGCAGCGACGGCGGCGCGATGGGCGTTGATCCAGATATTGCGTTTGACCATGCGATTGTCCCGCAGGGCATTTCCGCTGACCTTATTGCGACAAAATATGGCTTTAGCCGCGATGATTGCGATGCCTATGCGGTGGAATCCCAAAAGCGCGCAAAGCGGGCGTGGGATGAGGGCCGGTTTGAAAAATCCATTGTGCCTGTCAAAGATCAGCTTGGCGTGACCATCCTTGCCCATGACGAGCATATGCGCCCGCAAACCGACATGCAGTCGCTTGGCGCGCTTAACCCTGCATTCGAATCTCTTGGCAAGGTTATGCCGGGTATGGATTATGTGGCGCTGCAAAAATATCCAGAGCTTGAAGCGATCAAACACGTCCATCATGCGGGCAATAGCTCGGGTATCGTGGATGGGGCGGCGGCTGTGCTGATTGGGACAAAGGAAATGGGCGAAGCGCTTGGCCTCAAAGCCCGCGCCCGCATCAAAGCCTTTGCCGAGATCGGCTCAGAGCCAACGATCATGTTAACCGGCCCCGAATTTGTCGCGGCCAAAGCCTTAAAGCGGGCAGGCATGAGCGTGAACGACATTGATATCTATGAACTGAACGAGGCCTTCGCCTCTGTGGTGCTGCGATTTATGCAGGCCCATAATATTGACCATGATAAGATCAATGTGAACGGCGGGGCGATCGCCATGGGTCACCCATTGGGCGCGACAGGCGCGATGATATTGGGCACAATGGTCGATGAACTTGAACGCTCTGACAAAGAGACTTCGCTAATCACCCTTTGCGTGGGCGGCGGCATGGGCAGCGCAACTATTATTGAGCGCGTTTAATCGTCCAAATTTTAAAAAGAGTAAAACTATGAAGAATTTCAAAATTGAAAAAGATGCTGACGGCATTGTCCTTGCGACATTTGACATGCCGGGCCGCTCTATGAATGTGCTTAATGAAGGCTCGATGGGCGATATCGCCGCCCTTGTCGAAATGATCAAAACTGATGACAGCGTTAAAGGCGCGGTCATTACCTCTGGCAAAAAAGCCTTTTGTGCAGGCGCCGACTTAGAAGAAATGGGCGGGCTAATCACCAGTGTCAAAGCCCGCATGAAAACTGATCCCGAAGGCGCTAAGAAGGATCTTTTCGAAGGCGCGTCAAAGCTCAATATGATGTTTCGTGAGCTCGAGACCTGCGGTAAGCCTGTTGCAGCCGCCCTAAATGGCCTTGCGCTTGGCGGCGGCTTTGAACTCGTGCTGGCGTGTCCAGGGCGTTTCGCGGCCTCTGATAATCCGTCCGTAAAGGTTGGCCTGCCCGAAGCCCTGATCGGGCTGTTGCCCGGCGGCGGCGGTACGCAGCGCCTGCCGCGCCTTACCGGCCTGATGGCGGCTTCGGCTGTGCTTTTGCAAGGTAAGCAGCTAAAAGCAGCAGAGGCTAAAGGCATGGGCATTTTTCATGACGTTGTCCCTGAGGCTGAATTGATTGCGACTGCAAAAAAATGGTGCCTTGAAAATCCAAAAGCCAAACAGCCTTGGGATGCGGACCGCTTTAAATTCCCGGGCGGTGCGCCTTATACCGCGCAGGGCTATCAAATGTTTGCGGGTGCGAATGCCATGCTGCGCAAGGAAAGCTTTGGTAATTACCCTGCCATGCGCAATATCCTCGCCAGCGTTTATGAAGGCTCTCAATTGCCAATGGATGCTGCCCTGCGTGTGGAGTCGCGCTATTTTTGCGATCTTCTTCTCTCCCCTGTCTCGGGTAATATGATTCGCTCGCTCTTCTTGTCAAAGCAGTCATTGGAAAAAGGCGAAGCGCGCCCCGCCGGACAGAGCAAAGGCGAAGTCAAAAAAGTCGGCGTTATTGGCGCAGGCTTTATGGGCGCAGGCGTTGCCTATGTATCCGCAATGGCGGGACTTGACGTTGTCCTAATTGACCGCGACCAAGAGGGCGCGGATAAAGGTAAGCAATTTGCTATCGATGAGCAGGCCAAACGCGTAAAGCGCAATAAAACAAGTCAAGAAAAAGCCGACGCGATCACGGGTCGAATTGATGCCACAACCGATTACGCCAAGCTCAAAGACGTTGACCTTATCGTTGAAGCGGTGTTTGAAAATTCAGAGTTAAAAGCTAAGATTACCAAAATGGCCGAAGAGGTCATTGGCGACACGGCAGTCTTTGGCTCCAATACCTCGACCATTCCAATTACTGATCTTGCGGCGGCCTCTGTTCGTCCGGATAATTTCATCGGTATTCATTTCTTTAGCCCCGTGCATAAAATGATGTTGGTGGAGATTATCAAAGGCGAGAAGACGTCTGATTATGCCATTTCGCGCGCGATTGATTTTGTGACCAAAATTCGCAAAGTCCCAATTGTTGTCGAAGACACGCGCGGCTTTTATGCCAATCGCTGCGTGATGCGGTATATTCAGGAGGGCTATAACTTGCTGTCCGAAGGCGTGAAGCCCGCCCTTATTGAGAACGGCGCGAAAATGGCCGGCATGCCGGTTGGCCCGCTTTCCCTGCAAGACGAGGTCGCGATTGATTTGGCGTATAAGGTGATGACGCAAACCAAGCATGACCTTGGCAGTCAATATGCCGAGGGCAAAGGCGATGTGATCATTGAGAAAATGTACAAAGCCGAACGCTATGGCCGCAAAAACGGCAAAGGCTTTTATGTCTATGAGGGCCGCGAAAAACATCTCTGGCCGGAGCTGGGGCAATTCGCGGTTAATGGCTTGCAAGACCCGCAGCCCAATGTCGAGGACGTAAAAGATCGGCTGATGTACGCCCAAGCGATCGAGGCGGCGCGCACCATGGCCGAAGGCATTGTCCATGATCCGCGTGAAGCCGATCTTGGTTCCATTTTTGGCTGGGGTTTTGCGCCCTATACCGGCGGGGCGATCAGCTTTATCGATACCATCGGGGCCAAAGCCTTTACCGCCCGCGCAGATGAGCTTGCCAAGCTTTACGGCCCGCAATTTGAGGTGCCGGCGCTACTCCGCGAGATGGCAAAATCTGGAGAGACGTTCTATTCGAAGTTCAGTCGCAGCGTCCCTCAAGCTACGGCCTATTCAGAATCGCAGCTCAAGAAAATGCTGGAAAAGGACGTGGTCAAAATTGCCAATGCTATGGGAATTGACGCCAGCGAAAAAGATCTGAAAGCCGATACAATTGGTAAAATACTCGCAATGCAGGCCTAAGGCTATGAGCCAGAATATAACATTGAAAATAGATGACGGCGTCGCGCTTATTACCCTTGATGATGGCAAGGCCAATGCGCTGGGTTCGCAAATGTGGGCAGACCTAAACGCCGCACTGGATCAGGCAGAGGCCGCAGACGCCATTGTCATTCTGACGGGGCGGGTCGGCGTGATGAGCGGCGGATTTGATCTTAAGGAAATGGGGAGCGGTCCGCAGGACGCGCTTGAGCTAACCTCCAAAGGTTCAAAATTTGCCCGCCGGCTTATGGCCTTTCCGCGTCCCGTGATTATGGCCGCGCCGGGACATACGATTGCTATGGGCGCGTTTTTATCCCTCGCGTGCGACTATTCTATGATCAAAGCAGGAGATTTCAAAGTCGGGCTTAATGAAACGCTTATTGGAATGACAATGCATAATTTTGGTATTGAAATGGGCCGCTATCACTTGCCCAAATCCTATTTCAACCGCTGCGTTATTAACGGCGAAATTTTCTCGCCCAAAGGCGCAATGCGGGCTGGATTTTTTGACCGCGTTGTCCCAGAGGAACAATGGGAGATGGCTATTCCCATGGCGGGTCAAATGTTTAAACAAGTCAATCCCGAGGCGTTCAAAAACACCAAGTTGCGCTCTCGCAAAGAGATTTTTAAAATTCTCGATCAAGCTATTAAAGACGATCTGGATCCGCAGAAGGTTCATGCCGTCTAGGGGCCGAAAGCTTCCTCACCTCTTGCCGCCTTTGGTTTACGCCAAAGGCGGCTTTTTTGTCCGCGCGGTTTTGCAGCCCCGCCATTCACGGCAGGCGATTGACGCGGCCGAATTGGCCGCTACTGTCAGTCATGGATTTTCGCAAAACATTTGAGGGCAAGGTCTGCGTGATTACGGGCGCGGGATCTGGGATTGGCCGCGCCTTGGCGCAGACGCTCTCCAACGCGGGTGCCCATCTTGCGCTTTCCGATATCAATGAAGAGGGCCTTGCGGAGACCCGAGCCAGCTTGCCGCCGTCAAACCGCATGATAACCGATAGGCTTGATGTCGCCAGCGCCGATGAAATTACCGCATATGCCGCCCATGTCGGTGCGGCCATGGGACCCGCAGATTATGTGTTTAACGTGGCGGGTGTGGCCCGGGTCGGCGGATTTGAGGAGACTCCGCTAGAGAGTTTTGAGACGGTGATGAATATCAATTTCTACGGGGTTGTACGTATGAGCAAAGCTTTCCTCTCGCAGTTAAAACAAACGCGCGGCGGGCTTGTGAATATTAGTTCCATCTTCGGGATCATTGGGTTTCCGGGTCAGGCTGAATATTGTGCGGCCAAATTTGGCGTTCGCGGATTTTCTGAAACCCTCGCCATTGAAATGGAGCCTCATGGGGTCAGTGTAAGCTGCGTCCATCCGGGCGGCGTCGCCACTAACATTGCCCGGTCTGCCAAAGTCGATGCCATGCCTGCCCATGGCCTCTCGCGCGAGGAGATGGACGCGGAATTTGACAAAGCCGCCATCACGACTCCCGAGGCCGCCGCGCGCATTATCCTTACAGCTACAGCCAAACGCCGCCGACGCATTATTGTAGGAAAAGATGCTTGGCTGGTACAACTCATACAGCGCGTCTTTCCTGAAAATTATCCGCGCGTGATGCGCCGGTTGTTGCCCGGCCGGTTTGATTTGTTGTAGGGGCGAGTGATGAAATATTTTGACATTTTAATTATCGGCGCGGGGCTTTCGGGCATTGGCGCGGCCGTACATTTAAGGCGTGAATGCCCCGATAAAAGCCTTGCGATTTTAGAAGCGCGCGAGCGCCTTGGCGGGACATGGGATCTATTTAACTACCCCGGCGTGCGCTCGGATTCTGATATGCATACTTTGGGTTTTCGCTTTAAACCATGGGAGGCTGATAAAGCCATTGCCGATGGGCCGTCTATTCTCGCCTATCTTAAAGAGACCGCGCGTGAATATGATATAGAGCGCCATATTCGCTATAACCACAAAATGGTGAGAGCCGCCTGGTCAAGCGAGCAGGCACGCTGGACGATCAAGCTTGAGAGCGGAGAGACGCTCAGTTGCAATTTCCTTTATATGTGTTCGGGCTATTATAATTATGCGGCAGGTTATACACCGAATTTTAAGGCCATCGAGGCGTTTAATGGGCAAATTATACATCCGCAGCTATGGGACCCAAAGACGGAATATGCGGGTAAGGACGTGGTTGTCATTGGCTCCGGCGCGACGGCCGTGACCCTTGTACCTGCTATGACCGATACGGCCCGCTCGGTGACGATGCTCCAGCGCTCTCCGGGATATTTGGTCGCCCGCCCCGCTGTGGATAAAGGGGCGAACCTCCTGCGCGCGCTTATCCCAAAGCAATGGGCCTATAATATTACCCGCGCCAAAAATGTTAAGTTTCAAAGCTGGCTTTATAAATTCACCCAATCAAAACCAAAACTGGCGAGGAAAATCCTGCTACGGCGCACGCAAAAGGCGCTGGGTAAGGATCATGATCTATCTCGCGATTTTAGTCCCAGCTATTATCCGTGGGATGAGCGGCTCTGCCTAGTGCCGGATGGTGATTTTTTCGAAGCGATCAAGGCCGGAGCCGCCCGCGTCAAAACAGGGCATATTGAAAAATTTGAGGCGGGCGGTATTCGCCTTGAAAATGGAGAGTTTCTTTCGGCCGATATAATCATCACGGCCACGGGTCTGGACGTGCAAATTTTTGGCGGCGCGAGCTTTGAGGTTGACGGAGACGCGGTGGATTTCAGCACGCGCTTTTCCTATGAAGGGATGATGTTCTCGGGCGTGCCCAATATGGTCAATATCTTTGGCTATGTGAATGCCTCTTGGACGCTGCGCCTTGATATTGTGAGCGATTGGGTCTGCCGCCTGCTGCGTTATATGTCCGACCATCAACACGCCAAAGCCGTCCCTATCGCGCCAAAGGATATGGAGATGCGGCCATGGTTTAATTTCCTGCCGGGATATATTCGCCGCGCCGAGCATTTCCTCCCGCGCCAAGGCGACCGGGAGCCTTGGCTCCACGCGCAGGATTATCTGCGCGATAAACGCGTGCTGGCGGCCCATCCGATCAATGATGGCGTTTTGCACTTTAGTGCGTCATTGGCGGCCTCGCGCGAAGACGGGCCTGCCGCCGCCCAAAGCACAGCCCGCGCGCAATAAGCCCCTAGCCCTAACGGCCCTATCTGTTATACACGGCGCTCTAAACGGGCCGCCGCGCGTCCCCCCATCAAGAGTGTTGACATGAGAGACGAAACCGCCCGTTATAATGCCGCAGAGGTAGAGCCGCGCTGGCAGAAAATTTGGGCCAAAAAAGATGTCTTTAAGGCCGATAACGCCAAGGCGCTGGGCGGGGGTAAAAAATTCTACGCGCTAGAAATGTTCCCCTATCCATCGGGCCGCATTCATATGGGCCATGTGCGAAATTATGCTATGGGCGATGTCGTCGCGCGCTATAAAAAAGCGAGGGGATTTGATGTGTTGCACCCTATGGGCTGGGACGCCTTTGGCATGCCTGCTGAAAATGCGGCGATAGAAAAAAACGTCCACCCCAAGGGCTGGACCTATGACAATATTGACGCTATGCGCGCGCCGCTCAAACGGCTGGGATTTGCGCTGGACTGGTCACGCGAATTTGCGACTTGCGATGAAGCTTATTACAAGCAGCAGCAATATATCTTCCTGAAGTTCTGGGAAAAAGATCTGGTCTACCGCAAGACCGCCAAGGTCAATTGGGACCCCGTTGATAATACCGTGCTGGCCAATGAGCAGGTGATTGACGGCAAAGGCTGGCGCTCCGGCGCGCTCGTTGAGCAGCGCGATATGGACCAGTGGTTTTTCAAAATTACGCATTACGCCGAGGACTTGCTCAGCGGTCTTGAGACGCTAGAACGTTGGCCCGAAAAAGTCCGCACCATGCAAGCGAACTGGATTGGAAAATCCGAAGGGCTTCAAATGCGGTTTAAGGGCGTGGGCTGCGACGATATTGAGATTTATACCACGCGACCTGATACTATATATGGGGCGAGTTTTATTGCGCTTTCTGCCGATCATCCCATGGTCAAAAACATGGCCAAAGAAAATGCCGTCGTTGAGGCCTTCCGCCTCGAATGCGCAAAAATCGGCACGACCGAAGAAGCCATTGCCACCGCGCCCAAACTCGGTTTTGATACTGGATTGAAAGTTCACCATCCCTTCATCGAAGGCCAAACGCTCCCCGTCTATATCGCTAACTTCGTGCTGATGGGTTACGGCACGGGCGCGGTCTTTGGGTGCCCTGCTCATGATCAGCGCGATCTTGATTTTGCGCGCAAATATGATCTGGACGTCATTCCTGTTGTCTTACCTGAAGGGGTCAAGGCGGAGACATTTGATACAAGCGCATTTGATACAAGCGCCGATGTTTACCCCGAGGCGTTCACAGGCGAAGGCACACTATTTAATTCAGCTTTCCTTGACGGCCTGAACAAAGCAGACGGGATTTCTGCCGCCATTGATAAAATCGAAGAGATGGGCCTTGGGCGCGGCACAACGCAATACCGCCTGCGTGATTGGGGCGTCTCGCGCCAGCGCTATTGGGGTTGCCCGATCCCTGTCATTAAATGCGGGGCGTGCGGGCCGCAGCCCGTGGCGATCGCTGATCTTCCCGTCAAGCTCCCTGAGGACATTAATTTCGATAAGCCGGGTAATCCGCTTGATCGTCATCCGACATTTCGCACGGGCCCCGATGATAATCCTGTGACTTGCCCCAAATGCGGGGAGCGGGCCGAGCGCGAGACCGATACGCTTGATACCTTTGCGGATTCATCTTGGTATTTCGCCCGCTTTGCCGGCGGACAAGGCGGCGGACTGCCCGATGATGTCCCGTTTGATAAAGCGGCCGCCAGCGCATGGATGCCGGTGGACCAATATGTCGGGGGGGTTGAGCATGCTGTGCTGCATTTGCTTTATGCGAGGTTTTTCACGCGCGGGTTGATTGACTGCGGCCTGCTGGATCTTCCGGGCGGGGAACCCTTTGCAGGGCTGTTTACTCAAGGCATGGTGACCCATGCCGTCTATACGGACGAAAGCGGAAATTATGTCGTGCCGTCGGAGGTGATTGAGGAAGAGGGGACCTGCCTGCATATTGAAACCCGCGCGCCGATCACGAAGGGCGACGTGATTAAAATGTCCAAATCCAAAAAGAACACGGTTGACCCGAATGACATCATTGAAGGTTACGGCGCGGATGTCGCGCGCTGGTTTGTGCTTTCCGACAGCCCGCCCGAGCGCGATGTGGAATGGACGGAATCTGGGGTGATTGGCGCGTGGCGTTTTTCTGGTAAAATCTGGTCGCTTATGGAAGAGAGCGGCAATAACCATGATCCCCTGGCTGCCGCGCATGAGGCGAAAGGCGACGCGCTGGCCCTGCGCAAATTTGCTCATAAGGCGCTTGAGAAAATAACAGCCGGCATTGAGGCCTTTCGCTTTAATACCTCGGTTGCGCAAATATATGAGCTGACCAATGCGCTGAAAAAATACAAATCCCAAGATGCTGCCCGCGCCGAGGCCCTTGGGATACTCATCCGCTGCCTTGCGCCCTTTATGCCGCACCTAGCAGAAGAATGCTGGGCGAAAATGGGCGGTCAGGATTTATGCTATCATGCGCCGTGGCCAGAGCCTGATCCGGCGCTTTTAGTGGATGATGAAATCACCATGCCCATTCAAGTCAATGGCAAGCGCCGCGCGCAGATAAATGTGCCGGCCGATGCCGATAAAGACGCGATTGAAGCACTTGTGATGGCTTTGCCCGAGACGCAAAAGGCACTGAGCGGACTGAGCGTGCGCAAAGTGATTGTTGTCCCCAAGCGGATTATCAATATAGTGGCCTCATGACATTAAGCCTTAAAACCCTTATCCGCCTGCGCGTTTGTTTTTTGATTTGCGCCTCGGCTCTGCTGTCCTCCTGCGGATTCACGCCGCTTCATGCGCCCGGCGGCGCAAATTTTCAGGCGGTCCGCGTCGAACTCGCGCCCACCATCCCCGTTAATGACAAAGAGGCGGCCTTTTGGGTGCAGCAAAGACTGATGGAGCGTTTCGGCGGGGCCTCCGCCGCCCAGCAGGTATTGGAAATTACGCCGCGGGCCACCCGCCGCGGCCTTGGTATTTCGGGGCAGGATATTGCGACGCGTTATGATTTGAATATGAGCATTCGCTATAAGTTATCAGATGCCAAAACCGGTAAAGTATTGGACCGCGGCACCGTCAGCGCCGTCTCGACCTTTACGGCCACGGGCGACCCCTATGCGCTGGTGACGGCGGAGAAGGAAACCACGCGGCAGCTCGCGGTCGATACGGCTGATCGGCTATTGACAAAATTGGCGGGATATTACGCCAGCAAAAGACCCTAGCGAGCGCCGCTATAATGGACGTCTCTACCGTCATGACGAAAAAGCTATGAAAATAACAGGCGCGAGAGCCGCGCGGTTTCTATCCGCCCCGCCGGATGATATGATCGGCGTGCTGCTGTTTGGCCCCGACAGAGGCCTTGTGCGCGAGCGGGCCAGCGCGCTGGCGGCGCAATTTATCAAAGACCCTAATGATGCCTTTGCCGTCACCCAGATAACGGCAGATGATTTATCGGGCGATACAGCCAAACTTGCCGATGAAATGAGCGCCTTGTCCCTATTGGGCGATGGGCGGTTGGTGCGCCTGCGTCTTGATCATGAGCGAAACGGCGCGGCGATTTCTAAGATCATCAAAGGTTTTGATGCGCGCCCGGAAACCGCCGAAGCCAAGTTAATTGTCGAGGCCGGGAATATGACCCCGCGCTCGGCTGTGCGCAAAGCTTTTGAGGCGGCGGGCCGTTTTGCCGCTGTTGGCTGCTATGCTGATAGCGCCGCTGATATCGCCAATATGGTGCGCGGTACATTTGACGGTCTCGGGATCAAAATAGAGCCGGACGCGCTTGCGCTCTGGGTGCCGCTGCTGGAGGGGGACCGCGGGCTTATTCGCGGGGAGATTGAAAAAATGGCGCTTTATAAGGGATACGGCGCGCAAGCCGGCGCGGTTGTAACCCCGGCTGATATTCAAACCCTCGCGGCGGGCGGGCAGTCGGCCTCAATTGATGATATTATCAATGACACCATGGAAGGGCGCGTGGATAGCGCGGACTCGGTGTTTCGCCGCGCCGCCGCTGGCAAGATCAATACGGCGATTATTTTGCTCTCGCTGCAGCGGCATATTTCTCGTCTTTTGGAGGCGCAAAGCAAAATGCGCAGCGGCGAGAGCGCGGAAGGGGCGGTTCGGTCCCTGCGCCCCCCAGTTTTCGGAATGGCACAAAAATCTTTCCTTACGCAAATGCGCCGCTGGCCTGAGGGTATGCTGCGCCGCGCTCTGTCCCAAAGCCTAGAGGCGGAGAAATCCGTGAAAACAGCGGGCAGTCCTGCCGACGCAATTGTCGGGCGGCTTTTACTTGCGCTCTCAAGCTATGCGGCGCGGCGCTAGTGAACTATCATTGGTATGATTTTGCCGGCA
Source organism: uncultured Caulobacterales bacterium (assembly GCA_964410285.1). Classification (GTDB taxonomy): domain Bacteria; phylum Pseudomonadota; class Alphaproteobacteria; order Caulobacterales; family Maricaulaceae; genus Fretibacter. The sequence continues at coordinate 179,547 of CAYPFR010000001.1, forward strand.
ATATCGGCGTTGTTATGATCCTATTGTCCTATCTGCTTTTGCAGATGCAAAAACTGAGCATAGAGGATTGGCGCTATTCCTGTGTTAATGCTTTGGGGGCGGGCTTGATTTTGCTCTCGCTATTTTACGCGTTTAATCTTTCCGCGTTTATTATCGAGGCTGCATGGCTCTTGATAAGCCTTTATGGGTTGGCCCGGGCTTTTGCCGTGCGGCGCTAGGGGCCGCAAGAATCAAGCCTGCTTGATGACGGGGCCTCGGGAGGCTAAGCTGGAATTGCCCCAGCGCGGCGGGCGCAAGCGGCGGAGATGAGCATGACAGCTTTTAGACTTTTTTTGGCGGCAATTTTCACAAGCCTTTTGATTTATACTCTCGTCACCATCTCCCGCCACGGGCTTAATTTATTGCCGATATTTTTTGGGGACATGAAAGCCATGAGTTGGCCGGGGCAGTTCAATTTTGATTTTTTCGGATTTCTATTGCTTTCCGGCCTTTGGGTAAGCTGGCGAAATCATTTCTCAGCGGGCGGCCTTCTTTTGGGGCTTTGCGCTGTGTTCGGCGGCATATTATTTCTCGCTGCTTATCTTTTATATCTTAGCTTTAAATCAAATGCCCGCATGGACGTTATCCTGCTAGGCCCCGTGCGCGCCGGCGCGCCTTAACGGGCCTTTAGCGCCGCCGCCGTCTCTTCCGCCTTCGCCGATTTCAGCGCCGCACACAGCTCGATTGACTCCAGCGTTTGCGCCAAAGAGCGCTCATAGCCGGGGATAAACTGCGCATTGTCTGTGAAAAATGCCTTTGCTTCATCACGGCGCTCAAGCGTGCAGAAATTGCGGGCCAGACCCGGCATTCCGCCTTTGCGCACATCGGGAACGCGGGAGGTAACAAAGGGCCGGAAATTGGCTTTGATAAAGTCCCATGTCTGGTCGCCAAATTCGTCAGAGGCAAGGAGGCCAGAAATCAGAGAGGTGGCCTGTCGTCCCGTCAGGTTGTCCTTGTCGATCAAGGCCGTATCCCAGAGCATATTGACAATATCGGCATCTTTGGTGCGGGCGAGCGCGCTAAGGGCGGCGCCTTTCTCCGCGCTGCTCCCGTCTTTTGCCATTTTCAAAAGGTCGGCCGCCATGGCCATATTTCCGCCTTCCATCGCCTCGCCAAGGGCGCGCGAGAGCATATTGGGCGCGGCGGCCTTTTTGTCACCGGCAATATAGGCGCGGCCTTTTTCGGCAAATTGCGCTTTAAGCCCATCATTTTTCCCAAAGGCCATAAGGCGGGAGGCGAGGGTCGGGGCGAGTAAATTCCCCTCCACGCTATCTTTGCCTGCGATTTGGGCATATCGCTTTATATACATATCATTGGTAAGCCGCGCGACGTCATCTTTTGCGTTCTCTGGTAGGTGCTCATGCATCCACCCAAGCCAATCGCCCGCTGTGCGCGCAACGTCATATTCATTCGAAACCGCAAAGGCTTCCATACCCTTGATAAAGACGGCCGCGTCGACCTTACCTGCACGAAAAGCGGATTCGAGGCTGTCCTGAATGACCAAATGCTCGCGCGTATTAAGTTTCTCAAGATTGGCAATAAGGGCCTCCCAGCCATTCGTGCCTAATGACATGCGATAATAGCCCGAGCCATTTTCATTGAGCGTTACCCAATCGGCTTTGCCTTCGCGCGGGGATTTTAGAACGCCTGTTTGGGTTTTTAGCAGCGTGCAGCTTTTGACAGTTTCCTCCCCATAGCCAAATTTTGCGCAAACTGGAATTTGCCATAGCTGACCTTGCTGGGTCTGGGAGCCAAGCGGAGCGTAGCGTGATTGGCGCAGGGTTGCCTGACTATATTCTCCGCTATGGCTAATCTCGCCCGTGATGATGGGCACGCCCGGCTGATCGACAAAACTCTTCATCGCTTCGACCACGTCCTTATTTCCCGACGCATCGGCAATACTTTTGAAGAAATCATCGGCGGTGGCTACGTCGTCTGCATAGCGTTTCATGTGAAGCCGTACCCCGTCTCGGAATGTGTCCTCCCCGAGGAAACTCTCAAACATTGATAAAACGCCGCCGCCCTTGCGGTAAGTAATACCGTCAAATTGATCCATAACGTTTTCAGAGCGCTCCAGCGGCTCTCTTACGCTGCGCGTGGTTGCGAGCGTATCAATATTCATCGCGCCCAGCGCTGAATTGAGCGTGATACGGTCAAAATTGCCTTCGGGCCGCCACAGAGAGGTACCCTTATTACCCATCCATGTCGCAAAGGCCTCATTCAGCCAAATATCTTCCCACCAGACAGGAGTCACCAAATTGCCAAACCATTGATGGGCAAGTTCATGGCTATGCACCCGGGCATAGGCGCGCTTTTGCGACAGGGAGGCGTCCTCATCCATCAGCATAAGATATTCGCGGTAGACAATTGCGCCGGGGTTTTCCATGGCGCCAAAAGCATAATCCGGCGCCGCAATCAGATCGATTTTTTCATAGGGGTAAGGAATGCCGAAATAGGCTTCAATCGCTTCAAGAATTCCGGCGGTATTTTTCAGGCCATATTCAATTCGGGCGCCTTTGCCCTTTGCGGTAAGTCCGCGAAGCGGAACGCTGCGTGCGCGCACATCTGTGGGCGGTAGCGGATCATAGTCGACAATGTCATAGGGGCCTACGCCAAAGGCGATCAAATAGGTTGGGAGGGGGCGGGTCGTTGCAAATTCATGTTTAACCCATCCATCTTCCAATGTAGTGGCCGCCGTTTCGGGCGTATTGGCATAAACGACATCATCAGGCCTTGCTGTAATGGAGACGGTGAAGGGGACTTTATATTTACTTTCGTCAAAGCTTGGAAAGGCCTCGCGCGCACCAAGCGGCTCAAATTGGGTGACGATATAATTCTCTTGTGCATCCCCGTTTTTTCGCGTGACTTTATAGGCTGAATTTAGCGCAAGATTATACGGGGTCTCGTAGCGGAGCGTGAGGACAGCATTGCCCTTGGGAAGGGGTGTCTCGGACGTGAGATAGGCTACGCCGGACGGGGCGTCCGCGAGGTCAACAGCGTTATAACGCAGCGGATAAGTTTTCTTGCCGGCCATGGCAAAGGCTTCACTGACTTTCATGTTTTTGCCATGAAGCCAGATTTTAGACAAAGGCTCGGTGAGCTTAACATCAATGCTGACCGTGCCGCTCATGCCGGCCGCATCGGGATCAATCTGCATATCAAGGCGGTAGGCGGCGGGAATGACATTGCCCGGTAGCTGCGCATGGGGAATGGCGTCGTTTGAGAATTGGCCCGCATCTGTGCTCGCGTCTGTGTTTTCAGGCGTAGGTGTTGCGTCCGGTTGACAGGCGGCTAGGCCAAGGCTAGCCGCGGAGGCTGCGGCGGTCAGGGCGAATTTCATGGGCGTCATACGATCTCTTCTTTCACTATATCTTTATCCCACTCATAGCGGCGCGGCGGGATCAATTTCAAGTGCTCGGCAATAATGTGGGGCAGAGTTAATTGGCCAGCGGCAATTCGAATTTGATCTGGCATATCTTCGGCGCGGCCAATGAAATCATCTAGCGGCTGCATGGGACCGCAATGCAGTGCGATATAAGCTTTTCCGCGGGTCATCAACATAAAGAGCGGTACTTTTTTACGACCTTTAAAAATCCGCAGTAGATCATCATTCAAATTCAAAAATCGCATGATCCGGTCGGGGTCAAGAAATTCATGTGTCTCCATCTGGTCATCACCGCTGACTTTATAAAGGCGGTTGAATTTCAGGCTAGAGGTCTTGATCGCGTTTAATTTCTGGCGGCGCGTTTTTCCGCCGATGATATTGACCCGCTCAAAGGGTCCGCGCGGACGCGGGGCGCGGCCAGCGCCAATAATAATGCGGCTGTCGTCACTTTCGCCGGGGACCTCCAGTGTCATTAAAAGCCCGTGAAAGACCTCGACCGTGCGGCGCCTTTGCTGTGCGCGGCCCTGCGCGTCGCGGTAATGCTCGGTTTCTGTGCGGGTCAGGCGGCTGTGCAGCATTTGGGGGGCGGCATGGCTGCCCGCCTCAGGCGCTTGCGGGCCATAGCCATGTAAATGATGAATACGGTCAAAGCGCCCGAAAAATCCGGCGGCGTCATAAATCGCAAGGGGAGAGGCCTCGTCTGAACGCCCGCCTCTTTTGGAGGAGGCCTTGGCCCCTATGTTTTGAAAATCAAGACCATATAGGTCGTGCCCGACAACAGCGTCGAGCTGATCACGCACCTTTTTCAGCGACCGGTTTTTCACGCGCATTTTATTGAAGGTAAATCCATTAAGCATAGCCGCGCCTATGACCGCAGCCATGCCTATGGCGTCAGGAAGGCCCTGTGCGGCATGAGCACGGAAAATAGCATATAGCCCTGCTGCGCTGGCGGCGGCACTTAGGCCTGCGTAAAGTCCCCATTTATGCTCACGCGCGGCGAGCTGGCCGATCATAGGCGTTATCGCGGTCTCAAGGACGGGGCCAAGCGAGGCCGTGAGCCGCGCGGCGGCACGGTCCCCAAGCTGAGTTGGCCAATTCCCGTATTTCATTATAAATAACTCCTCATTTCGCGGCCAGCGGCGCTGCCCATAGACTAGGGCGCGGGGGCGAGGATGGCGAGAGGTAAGCGCCTGATTTGCGCAGAAAATTTCAATATTATGACTCGCCTGCCCTGTAAATGTAATGCTATAACCTTTCCAAATGAAGTCTATACTTTCACCTTTGCACACGCCGCATATCCGGGCCTTGGGCGCGCCCGCCTTGCCTGTCTGTGCGGTTTTATTGAGTGAAAGACCATGAATGCGCGTTACCGTTTTCGCGGCGCTCTGTTTCAGTCTGCAAAGCCGGAAACCGCGCCAAATCCGGGTGAGGCGCCGAATACACGCGGCCTGCCTGGCCGTATGGCGCCCGAAGATTCCGCTAAAATCACAGCGCGTATTACGTTGATCGCCGTATTGGTTGGCCTCTGCCTTGCCATAGGGAAAGCCTTTGTTTGGAGCACGTCTGGCTCCGTTGGCATTTTATCGTCACTCGTGCATAGCGCGCTGGACCTTTTTGGGGCGCTCTCGACTTTTTTCGCCGTGCGTTACGCCGCTCTACCGCCAGATAAGGGCTATAGGTTTGGCCGCGGTAAAGCCGAGAGTTTTTCTGCCGTGTTTCAGGTATGCCTGATTGTTTTTGCCGGCTTTCACTTATTGGAGGAAGCGTGGGAACGCCTGCTTAATCCTGAAGTGATCGTGCATACAGGGTTCGCCATGGCCGCCATGCTGGTCTTTGCTGCACTTACAATGTGGCTCTTGATCGCGCAAAGCTGGGCTGTGCGGGCAACAGGCTCGATTGCGGTGCGCGGGGACCGCGCGCACTATTTTGCAGATTTCCTCTCAAGCCTGTTTGTTATTGCCGGTCTCGCGCTCTCCAGCTTTACGGCCTTTTCTCGGGCGGATGCCCTTGTCGGCGTTGTGATGGCGCTTTGGCTTTTTTATACGGCGTTTCGGATCGCCCAGCTTGCATGGGGTCAATTGTTGGACCGGGAGTTACCGGAGATCGAACGCGCCCATATTAAACAGCTTGCCCTCCAAGATCCGCGCATTATTGCCGTTCAAGACCTGCGCACGCGCGCCTCTGGCCCCCATGTCCATATCCAGATGCGGCTTAATCTTGATGAGCATTTATCACTCTCAGATGCTCATGAAATTGTCCTTAGCGCCGAGCAGCGCATGATGGCGGCCTATCAGGCGGCGGATATACTTATCCATCCACATCCCACGGGCTGTGATCATACACATGGGAATGTACGGTTCAGGGAAAGCTAGCCTGTCACGCGTTTTGGGTCCTAGAACTGCGCCAAGATTTGAGATAAAAGTAAATATGACACTCATTATTAATCAGGCACAGACCGACGAGGATATTGCACAGGTAAAGGCCTTATTTCTCGCCTATCTTGAATTTATCGAAGGTTACCTCGGGCAGAATCTAGATTTCCAAAACACCCAAGAAGAATTTGAAACCTTCCCTGACATGTACCGGGCATTGTTTCTTGCCCGTTTGGACGGAGAGGCCGTGGGGGCCTGCGGGCTTAAGACGTTTGCGCCAAGCATTTCCGAGCTTAAGCGGCTTTATGTTCTGCCGCAGGGGCGCGGACATAATCTGGGAGAGCGGCTCACCCGCGCCGCGATTGAGTATTCCGCAAAGAACGCTTTTGAGAAAATCTATCTTGATACAGATCCTGGCCTGACCCATGCCAATGCCATATATGAGCGATTAGGTTTTACAGATATTGAACGCTATTATGAAAACCCGATGGGATGTTCGCGCTATATGGCGCTGCGTCTTGAAGCCCGCTAGAGTAGCGGCGAATCAAGGACAAAAAATTGGGGAACAGCCATGACCGAGGCTCACAAAGACAGGCTGGAAAAACTTTGGCAAATTGGCCCCATGATGGCGGCGGGCACCCCGCATGGGGCAAAGCTGGGGATAAAATTTGTCTCGGTCGACATTGGCCGCGCCACGCTTTGCCTGCCGTATAATGCGGCGTTGATCGGGAATGCAAAAACGCGCGTGCTGCACGGCGGGGCTGTCACGACCTTGCTGGATCAGGCTTGCGGGCTGGCCGCTATTGCGGGTTTCACCAAGCCAACGGCAACAGCGACCCTAAATTTGTCGATTGATTATATGCGCGGGGCAAAACCCGGGGAGACCATTTTTGCTAGCGCACATTGTCATCATGCCACGCAGCACGTCGCTTTTGTGCGCGCGATTGCCCATGACGGAGATGAGGACAATCCGGTCGCTATGGCACAGGCAACCTTTATGGCCACAAGCAAAACCCAAGACGGTGATAATATTAAAACAGACACAGCGGGAACACCGTCATGACCGACCGTGAATATGTGTCTGACCAAATCATCGCGGCGCTGAAGAAAATCCCTTATGCCAAGAGCCTAGGTATTCAGTCGCGTTTTAGCGAGGGTGAATTCACCTTTGTTTTGCCATTCAGCCAAGAGAATATCGGTAATCCTGTCCTACCGGCGCTGCACGGGGGCTGCATTGGCGGATTTATGGAAACGGCTGCCATATGCCAAATCGTGCTTGAGACGGCGGCGGCCGGATTCAAACCCTCTGATGAACTGCCGAAACCTATTGGCATCAATATTGATTATCTGCGCCGCGGCAAACCCATAGAGACCTATGCTCGTGCCACCGTGTTTAAAAAAGGCGCGCGAGTTACAAATGTGCGGGTCCATTGTTGGCAGGAAGATCAGGCGCGGCCCATCGCGGCGCTGCACGGGCATTTTTTGGCGGCGCGGCGGAGCGCCTCCTAAGAGGCTGTTTCCGCCATGAGCTCATCATGTAATCCCTGCCGAGATAAGCCGGCTTTGCCCGTTCTGCAGCCATGAGCGCGGCGCCCGCGCCAAAGTTAGCCGCCGCGCCCCCCGAATTGACGCGGCACGCTGTCTTTGCACAAAGCTGGCCAATCATGCTGGCCAATGCGCTCGCGCCGGTGGTTGGCTTGGTGGATACATTTGTCATTGGGCGCTTTGTTGGCACGGCCGCCCTTGCAGGCATTGGTCTGGGCGCTGTGATATACGGCATAGCCTATTGGGGCTTTGGATTTTTGCGCATGAGCACAGCCGGCCTTGCCGCGCAAAGCGACGGGGCCGGGGATCAGGGCGAGGTGCAGGCGCATTTGGCCCGCGCCGTACCGCTGGGGATGGTGATCGGGCTGGCGGTCTTTGCCCTGCAAACCATGCTGCTCGCGCTCGCCTTCCAAGTGTTTACCGCGAATGCGGCCATTGAAGACTCCGCACGCCTTTATATAACCGCGCGGCTTTGGGGTCTGCCCGCAACTCTGGCGTCAATTGCGCTCATGGGCTGGTTTGTCGGTATCTCGCGTGCGGGGCGGGCGCTCTCGATGCAGATCGTACTCAATATCGTGAATATTGCGCTCTCGCCCCTATTTGTGGTTGTCTTTGGCTGGGGCCTTTATGGGGTCGGGATCGCCAGCGCTATTGCAGAATGGTTTGGCCTTGGGGCAGGGCTCTGGCTTGCGCGGGCTGAAATTCAGGCGCGCGGCGGGCTGCGCCGTGATTATATGACCAAAGCCAAATTGCTGGATGCGGCCGCGCTATCAAAGCTTGGTATTTCCAATACCAATATTTTTATCCGCACGATGACGCTCACGATTGGGTTTAGCTTTTTCGGGAATGCCGCCGCGGCTCAGGGCGTTATCTTTCTCGCAGGTTATCATATTCTGATGCAGATTATAACCATGGTGGCTCTTGTTCTGGATGCCTTTGCACATACGGCAGAGGCCGTAACCGGCGCAGCATTTGGGGCAAAGGATAAAAAGCGCTTTGACCGCGCTGTGCGCCTGACCAGTGAATTTTCCTCAGGCTTTGCCATATTAATTAGCGGGGTGATTTTCGTCATGGGACCCATGTTTATTAGCCTTTTGACCAAAGACCCCCAAGTCATAGAGAGTGCTAAACGCTTTTTGCCATATTGTGCGTTCGCGCCTGTAATTGGATTTGCGGCGTGGCAGCTTGACGGCATTTTCATCGGCACCACAAGAACGCGCGAAATGCGCAATGCAGGCATTCTTTCGCTCATCTTATATATCATCATGCATTATATACTTGCGGCACCTTTGGGCGCACACGGTATATGGTTGGCGTTTCTCTTTTATTATATAGCCCGTGCCGCAGCGCTCGCCGTTTATGTGCCGGCCTTGCGGCGCGCTATGACGGCTCCGCCGTCCTAGCCGCAATAACTATCTGGCCCCGACGGCCTGCGCGAGCGAGGTGAACCCTTCCGCCGAGAGCCGCGCTCGCAAGTCCTTATTAATCTCGCTAGCAAGCTTTGGTCCTTTATAGACAAGGGCGGAGTAAAGCTGCACCGCCTTGGCGCCGGCGCGTATTTTGGCATAGGCCTGCGCGCCGCTACTAATCCCGCCGACCCCGATCAAATCAATGCGCCCTGCGCTGGCCCTTGCAAATTCTGATAATATTTTTGTGCTCGCCTCAAATAGGGGCGCGCCCGATAGTCCGCCTGTCTCCGATTTGTGCCGGCTCGCGAGGCTATCTGGGCGGGCAAGCGTGGTATTACTAATGATGAGCGCGTCCATTTTGTAACGCAGAGCCTGCTCGGTAATGCGTTCGATTTGCGCGCTCTCAAGATCTGGCGCGACTTTTAGGAAGATAGGCGTCTGTATCCCGCCCGTGCTCAGGGCCTGCCGCGTTTCAGCAATGCGGCTTAGGAGTTCATCCATCTCGCCCGCGCCTTGAAGCTCTCTCAGGCCGGGCGTATTGGGGCTGCTGATGTTTACCGTGATATAATCCGGTGTCCCCCAAAGCCGCGTCAGCCCAAGGACGTAATCGCCAATGCGGTCCTTGCTGTCTTTATTGGCGCCGATATTCGCTCCGACAATTCCGCCTCGCCCCGCGCGCGCCTCTAGTCTTTTGGCATAGGCCTCCAGCCCGCCATTATTAAAGCCCATGCGGTTTATGACGGCGGCGTCTTCGGTGAGTCGAAATAGTCTTGGTTTGGGATTGCCTGCTTGCGGGCGGGGGGTAACAGTGCCGCATTCGGCAAAGCCAAAACCGGCGCGCAGCATGGCGTCCGGCACATGCGCATTTTTGTCAAACCCCGCCGCTAGCCCGACAGGGCTAGCCAGGCTCAGTCCGCCAATCTCAGTCTTTAGAAGCTCATCGGGCGCGCGCGTCTTTGCGCCCAGCCCTGCGCCCAGCCCGAGGGACAGGGCCTTGATGGTGACATTGTGCGCGGTTTCTGCGGGCAGGGCCCGTAGCAAGGCCGTACCGGTTTTATAAAATAGGCTCATGAGTTGTCCTGCTGATGATGATCAAGGGCGTCCAGGCTAAGGCAATCTGGCACCTGATAACCCTTTGCGGAATTGCATTTCAAGACCCAATGGTCACTTACGGCCGAAAGCGGCAGGCGCGCATAAAGATGAGGGAAGGCCTGCCCCCCTCGCGAGGTTTCATATTTCAGCGCGCTCCCGAGCGCCGCTGCGTCTACAGCGGCCAATATAATATCGGCGCGGCCCGTTTTTTCGGTCGGGTAATGTTTGTCCAGCGTGCCTTGTAGCTGGCCTGCGCTGGATAAGTGAATGAATCCATCGCGCTTATCATCTGCGCTTCCGCCAAAGTATTCCTGCGCTTGCAGGCTCGCCCATTGGCCTTGGGTGAGAATTTTGTAGATCGAAGGGCTCATATTGGGACTCGCACAGGAAGCGGGCATTTTTATCAAATTTCCGCACAGAATTAGGACGCGCCGCAAAACTGCGCCGCTAGGGCCTCATTTGGACTCGCCGCCCGCAATAATCAACGCCAAATCAGCGCCTGACCAATGACGGAAAGAAACGGAGGGAGTTTCATGTTTAAACTTGAAAGTTACAAGGCGCTGGAGACTGGCGCGCGGCAGAGACATAATTTGACGCGGGCGACGATTGCCGCTGGCGCGATTGGGGCTGCGGCGGCCTTTGCCTCAAGCGCTTCCGCGCAAGAGGCCGAGCTGGCTCTCACAACAGGTTTTGTTTTCAATACGCTCCTGTTTTTGATCGGCGGATTTTTAGTCATGTGGATGGCAGCTGGCTTTGCCATGCTCGAAGCGGGGCTTGTGCGCTCTAAAAATGTGTCGATGCAATGTCTTAAAAATATCAGCCTCTATTCGGCAGCCGGCATTATGTTTTACCTCATCGGCTATAACCTTATGTATGGCGGGGAACCGCATTTCTTCGGGAGTTTCGAAGGCCCCTATGCCTTTACCCTGGACGATGTGGAGACAGGCTATTCGGCCTATTCCGATTGGTTCTTCCAAATGGTATTTTGCGCGACCACTGCGTCTATTGTGTCGGGCACAGTCGCCGAGCGGATTAAATTTTGGCCCTTTATGATCTTTGTCCTCTTTTTGACAGGGATAATTTATCCCATTGTCGGGTCATGGGAATGGGGCGGCGGTTTCCTCGATAAGCAAGGCTTCTCCGATTTCGCGGGCTCCACCCTCGTGCACTCTACAGGCGGCTGGGCCGCACTGGTCGGCGCGATCATCCTTGGCGCGCGCAAAGGCAAATATGGCCCGGATGGCCGCGTGCAGCCTATGCCGGGTTCCTCTATGCCGCTTGCGACGCTGGGTGTCTTTATCCTGTGGCTTGGCTGGTTTGGTTTTAACGGCGCGTCGCAGCTTGCCATGGGCACGATTGCAGATGCCGATGACGTCGCGCAGATTTTTGTCAATACAAATATGGCCGCTGCGGCTGGCGTTGTAATCGCTGTTATTTACACACAGCTACGTTATGGCAAGATTGATGTGACCATGGCGCTTAACGGTGCGCTGGCGGGCCTTGTTGCGATTACCGCAGAGCCGCTTGCGCCGTCTGTACCTGTGTCTATGCTGGTTGGGGGGCTTGGTTCGCTTCTGGCGATGATGACCATTCCGCTGCTAGATAAGCTCAAAATTGACGATGTTGTGGGCGCGATCCCTGTGCATTTGGTAGCCGGCATTTTCGGCACGCTTGCGGTGGCCTTCACCAATAGCGAGGTTAATTTCATGCCTCAGCTTATCGGCGTGGTAACCACGGGCGTCTTTGTCTGCGCTATCTCGGCCGTGATCTGGTTTGCGCTCAAGCTTACCATTGGCCTGCGGGTCTCAGAAGAGGACGAAATGCGCGGCCTTGATCTGGCGGAAGTGGGCGTCGAAGCCTATCCTGAGTTCGTTCAGATCTAAGTCGCCGGCGGGCCCAAATTTAGACCCCGCCCCGCACACAATCTGTGCGGGACGGGGTTATTTGCGTCTAAATTTTAGGCGCAGGTTTCAGCAAAACGTCTCACAAATTGTTCCCAATTCCCAAAAGCGGGCGCGCCGCCTAAGGCAGCCTATGGACGGCATAAGCCGCTATTCTACGTGGAGGGGATTGAATATGTTAAAAACGATGAAACGAGGCGGGCTGGCCGCCATTATTTTGGCGGGCTTGCCGCAGAGCGCGCAGGCTCAAGAGTCCGCCGCTATATCTGCAGGTGATACGGCTTGGATTTTGACGGCGACGGCTCTGGTATTGTTAATGTCATTACCCGGCCTTGCGCTGTTTTACGGCGGCCTTGTACGTGCCAAAAACTATCTATCTGTATTAATGAAAGTCTATGCCATTGCGGCGCTGGCCTCTATTGTCTGGGTTGTAGCCGGATACTCGATCGCCTTTGGCACAGCAAGCGGCCTATGGGGTGGACTTGATAATCTCTTCCTTGGCGGGCTGGAGCGCGACTCCGTCTCCGGCACCATACCAGAATCGGTCTTTCTGGCCTTTCAAATGACATTTGCCATTATCACGCCGGCCTTGATTGTCGGCGCCTTTGTTGAGCGGGTGAAATTTTTGCCCGTGCTGATTTTTACCGTTCTATGGCTTCTTTTCGTTTATGCCCCTGTCTGCCATTGGATTTGGGGCGGCGGCTGGCTGGCCAATCTGAACGGCGGCGTGGTTGACTTTGCCGGCGGGCTTGTTGTTCACGCAACAGCCGGTATTTCGGCCCTTGTCTATGTGCTCTTGCTAGGTAAGCGCAAAGGCTTTCCTAATGATCTTTCTGTTCCCCACCGCCCAGCGGTCGTGATGATCGGTGCCTCTATGCTTTGGGTTGGCTGGTTTGGCTTTAACGGCGGCTCTCAGCTTGCGGCCGACGGCGGGGCCGGCATGGCGCTGCTTGTGACCCATATTGCGGCCTCTATGGGCACGCTGGTTTGGATCGTGATGGAAGCGATCAGCGCGCGCAAGCCGACCTTGGTAGGCGCGGCCACAGGCACGATTGCGGGCCTTGCGACAGTGACGCCTGCGGCCGGCGTTCTAGGCCCTGGCGGCGCGATTTTAATGGGTCTTGCCGGCGGACTTTTATGTTACGGCGCGGTCAACCTTATTCGCGTGCGTTTGAAAGTTGACGACAGTCTGGATGTCTTCGCGGTTCACGGCGTTGGCGGCATACTTGGAATTTTGCTGTTGCCATTCCTGTCATCAACTGCGCTTGGCGGCACAGGCGGCGGTGAATTCATGACGCAGCTCATCGGTACAGGCGCGGTTGTGGCTTGGTCTGCGGGTATATCGTTCATTATTCTTATGGGCCTTAAGGTGACGTTGGGGCTTCGTGTCAGCGAAGAACAAGAATATGAAGGACTGGATACAAGCCTGCACGGCGAAAGTGCTTATAACTGATAACGTCTTAGGCGTTTACGTTTTCAAAAGCCCTGGCGATTCGCTAGGGCTTTTTTATAGGCCTTGGAGCAGGCGGCAATAGGGGCGGCGAGAAACGTCCTGCGGTTAAACTGTATATAACTTGACGGCTATGCCATCCTTACTTACGGTTTAAAGCAATCAATTTAGGTGGGCACACGCTTTAGGAATGGAGCGAATATGTTTACACATAAAGAGATTTGGCACGCGATTGATACCCTTGCTGAGCGTCTCTCGACCAGCCCCTCTGGTCTCGCGAGGCGGGCAGGTCTTGATCCTACCAGCTTTAATCCGTCTAAACGCCATTCCGCCAATGACAAGCCGCGCTGGCCTTCCACCGAGAGTCTGTCCAAACTCTTGCAGGCCGTGGATATCAGTTTCAAGGATTTTGCCGCCTTGACCGAAAGGACCGAGGGGCAAACCACCGTGCCTGTGATCGGTATGGCCCAAGCCGGCGATCAGGGTTTTTTCGACGATAGCGGCTATCCGGTAGGGGCGGGCTGGGATGAAATCAACATTGAGCATCTGGCCAATGAAAATGCCTATGCGCTTCAAATCGTCGGCGATAGTATGGATCCGGTCTTTCGCGCAGGCGAGCGCGTGATTGTCGCCCCCGGCCTTGAAGTGCGCCGCGGTGACCGCATTATCCTCAAGACCCATGACGGAGAGGTCATGGCAAAGGAACTTATAAAAATGACGGCGAAATCCGTGCATCTACATTCTGCCAATCCAGAATATGAAGACCGCATTTTGGACCGCCGAGAGGTGCTTTGGATGGGGCGCATCGTCTGGGCCTCGCAATAGCCGGCGCCCGAGCTTAAAGCGTTGATTAGATATTGTTTTTCTCTCCGCGCCTCATTAGATACGAATAGCAGGCCTGCTTGGGGCCACAGGAGAGGCTGATGACATTCCCACAATCCATATTGCTCTATTTTGTTGTGCCGGCCCTGTCCTTGCTCATTATTCTGATTTTTGCACAAGTGATTTTCAGCTGGCTTCTAGCCTTTAATATTATCAATCTGCGAAATCCGATGGTAGCGCAAATTTATCATGCGATTGACCGGATCCTCGCGCCGCTTTACCGGCCAATAAGAAATGTCATTCCGTCTCTGGGGGGATTGGATATTACGCCTATTATCCTTCTCTTTGCGATTTACTGGGTACGGGACTTTCTTGTGGTTGGCAAACTTGTACCCCTTTTCGGTTAGCAGTATAGTCGGGCTTAGTTTGGCTCCTGTGTTGGGGCCGGCTCCGCGCCGAGGGATTCTAGGAAAAATTCCAAAATCTGGCGGTCGCGATGGGTCCGGTTCTCCATGCTGCGAAATCCATGTTTCTCGCCCGGATAAGTCATGACCCGCATATTATGCGCGCCCCGCTTTTGCATCTCGTCCATCAGCTTAATGGAGTGGCGAAAGACAACATTATCGTCTGCCATGCCGTGGATCAGTAATACAGGTTCTGTTAGCCCGTCCAGATAAGGAAAGACGCTGCCGTTTTCATAAGCGCCCTTTGTATAATTCGCGCTCCCCTTTTTGGGGCTGCCAAGATAACGCTCTGTATAGGCTGTGTCATAAAGCGCCCAATCGGTCACCGGCGCGCCAGATACGCCAGCGGCATAATCATTGGTCTGTGCGAGCATGTGCAAGGTCATATATCCGCCGTAGCTCCAGCCATAAACACCCATACGGTCAGGATCGATAAAATCTTGCTCCCGAAGCCACTGCGCGCCCAATTTTTGGTCTGCGACTTCCGAGCGGCCCATGGCGCGGTAAAGCACATCCTCAAAGGCTTTCCCCCGTCCCGAGGCGCCGCGTCCATCCAGCAAAAAGACAACAAAGCCGTGGTCGGCCAGCATTTGTCCAAATTGCTTGCGTCCCCAATTATTATTCACGCGCTGCACGCCCGGCCCATTATAGACAATGGTAATAGAAGCGCGTTTTTCCCCCGCTTTCATATCTTGGGGTTTGAGCAACATATAGTCCATCATCTGGCCATCACTGGCTGCAATCTGCCCATATTCCGGCTTGATCAGGCTATCTTTATAAGGGGCATAGGGGTGAGCTGCGTCCATAGCATTTTCATTGAGCCACGCTAGCGGCGCGCCCTCTGCGGTAAAGGCGCGGGTTTGGGGCGGCGTTGAAACATTTGAAAACCCGCCAATATAGCGCGTGCAGCCTTTGTCAAAGCGCGCGCTATGCCAGCCTGCCCCTTTTGTGATTTGCTCGGCCTGCCCGCTTTCCATATCGACTTTGAAGATATGACGCTCAAGCGCGCTCTCGCGCCACCCTGTGACATATAAAACACCCTGCGCGTTATTAATGCAGTTAACAGAGGTGACCAAAAGGTCTTCGGGCGTTACCGCTTCCGCCCGCCCAGAGCTGCTAATGCGGTAGGCGCGGTTGATCCCGCTGCGCTCTGATTGCCAGAGCATGTCACTGCCGGGCAGCCGGCGCAGGGCAGGGCCAATGTTAAGCCAAGTTGGGCTTGTGTCCTCAAAGAAAATCTCACTCGCGCCCGTGGCAGCGTTGATCTTATAAAAACGGTGATTTTTATGATCACGCGAGAGAATGCCTGCAAATAGATGCTGGCTATCTGCGCTCCATGTCACGCGGGTAAGATAAATATCTTTATCCTCGCCAATATCCGCCCAGATGGTTTCCCCGCCGCTGCGCGAGGTAATCCCGAGCTTCACGGCGGCATTATCCGTGCCGGCAAAGGGGTAGCGCTGGCTGACATTCTCAACGCCGCTCGCGCTATATTCAATGCGGTTTTCAATCGCTATGGGACTTTCGTCTATCTGCGTATAGGCGAGCTTCTCTGTATTGGGCGACATCCAATACCCTGTGGAACGGCTGAGTTCTTCTTGGACGACAAAGCTGGCGGTGGCATTGCGAATAAGTTCCGTGCCGCCGCTGCTGAGCTGGCGTTCCAGACCCGTTTCGAGGTTTTTCACATAAAGCTCATTGCTGCGCACATAGGTCACAAATTTTCCGTCACTGGAGACTTTGGGGTCGGTCTCAAAGGCCTGAGTGGCCGTCACTTGACGGGACGAGCGCGCGTTTAAATCATAGAGATAAATGTCGCCGCCGAGCGGAAATAAAAGCAAATTATCTCCAGCCCAGCTATAGGAAATAATGCCTTTGCCATATTCACGGGCGCGCTCGCGGCGGTTTTTTTCCTCTGCCGACAAAGTCTCCGGCTCGCCTAAAATGTCGGTAGAGGAAACCAGTCGCCGCCCTTTTCCGCTCTCAAGGTCATAGGCCCACAAATCTTGTTGCCCTGCGTCATCTGCGCGTCCCTGCAGGACAGTGACCATTTTCCCGTCGGGCGAAATGGCGGCCCGCCGCAACGGCGTGCCGCTTAGGGAGGGCTGGCTATGCAAGCGCTCAGGCGTTAGCCCGCCAGGCCCTGGCGCGGCGGTTAGATATGAGCTTTGCTGACCTACCGCCTTGGGAGCAGGTCTGTTATCCGCGCAGCCATATAGCGCCAAGGCGCAAACGCTAAAGCTTAGAAATTTTTGAAATTGTGTCATGCTCTTACCCATATTGGCGCGCCCATCGAGGCGTATTTAGCTATAGTTTTAACTGCTGAGGTTATTCGTGCAATGCTAATCGTTTTGGCAGACAAGCAAAACGGGAATGTTGGGCTTAGGCGGCGAGCTTAGTGAGGCTAACTTAGGGCGTGCCCGCGGCGGCCTTGCGCAAGGCCTCATTAATTTGCCCCCGGATAAGCGCGGTTTCAACAAGGCTGGGATCGGCCTTCAAGGATTTTTCAATATCTAGTTTGGCCGCTTCAAGCTTGCCAAGCTGGCGGCGAACATCTGCGCGGTAACGTAGCGCATGGGGATGATTATCATCAAAGACCAGCACAGAGGTTAGGTCCGTTTCCGCATAATCATAATGCCCCATGAGCGCATAGGCGCGGGCGCGCGCAATGCGCAGATCAATATGGCTTTTCACCAGTTCTAGCCCCGCACTGGCGGAGGCATAGGCTTCTTTTGGCAATTTGGCGATCAGCCAGAAATTAGCCGCTTCGGCATAAAAATCAGCGCGCATTTGCGGCGTCCCGCCGTCTGGTGCTTTGGCGATTTGATTAAGGCGATGCGCTGCTTCCTCGGTTTGGTCAACCGCAAATAAAGCCATGGCTTCGCAATGGCGCGCGCGCCGGCCCCCGCCTTCGGCCCGCCAGATCATGGCATTTTCATAGGCCAGATCTGCGTCTTTGGCGATTTGTTCAAGGCAGGCCTTGTGCTTATTGTCAAAGCTCTCGGTCATATTTTTAGCCGATGCCTCTACGCCGCTCAGGAGAAAAGCCGTTACAAGGGCGCTGGTAGCCGTTATGCCAATGCGAAAGTTCATATGGGCTTGTAACGAGCAAGGGTTTTGCGTGCAATGCAGCAGCGGGTTAAATTACAGTCAGATAGCGGCCCTCCTGCCGCGCGGCGGGGCCAAAAAACCGCGCTTTTGTTTGGCGCGGGCTATACGGCGCTGGCGCTCATTCCGCATTTACGCGCGCGGGGCTATCATATTGCCGCAACCGTGCGCAGCCCTGAAAAATCTGCCGCCCTGGAGAAAGCTGGCATAGAGGTCCTTCCTTTTGGCCGCGCTGCGCCGCCTAGCGCTTTGACGGCCGTATTGCGGGTTTTAAAACGGGCCGAAATTGTCCTCAGCAGTGCTGGCCCTGATTTGAAAACGCGGGAGACTGACCCTATTTTAGCGGCGCTTCTTGGCGGTAGCAGGAGACGTTTTGCGTCAATGGCGCCCAAATTACGCTGGGCGGGATACTTATCCGCTACCTCGGTTTACGGGGACCGCGGGGGGCAATGGGCCTTTGAGGATGAGGGGCTCTACCCGAAAACGGCGCGCGGGCGCGCGCGCGTCGAGGCCGAGCTAGCCTGGCTTGAAACGGGCTGGCCTGTGCATATTTTTCGCCTGGCCGGAATCTATGGTCCCCAGCTTCGGCTCGGCGGCTATAGGGCGGCGCGAAACCCCTTAAGCCGGATTAAGAGCGGTAAAGCGCGGCTGGTGATAAAGCCCGGCCATATCGTCAACCGCATTCACGTTATGGATATTGCTTCCGCGCTTTTGGCTTCAATGGATGATCCCGACCCTGCCCGGATTTATAATATCGCAGATGGACAGCCCGCCCCGCCGCAAGATGTCTTGCGCTTTGGCGCGCGGCTTGTCGGCCAGCCGGCCCCGCCTGCTATCACCCAAGATGATCCGGCGCTCTCGGCCATGGCCCGCAGCTTTTATCTCGAGAGCAAGCGAGTGGATATTTCCCGCGCCCGTGCCGAACTCGGCTTTACTCCTGCTTTTGCGGGTTACCGCAAAGGGCTACTCTCGCTGATGCAGAGCGGGGCGGCGGGGGAAATGTGGTTGGCGGGACATATTGACGTGGCTGAAAAACATCTCGCCCTAACCCTCAAGCTCCTGCCCGATCACATCAAGGCCAGCCGCGCCGAGGCTGGCTGCTTGCGTTTTGACGTGGTTCAAGACACGAATATTCCGACGCGTTTGCATGTTGTGGAGGGCTTTCGGTCCGTAAAAGATTTTGACATTCATCAAATCCGATCTCAATCTAGCCCGTGGTTTGATGCCGCGCGCTTCTTTACCCGCGATTATGTCACGAGCGGCGTGTAGACAAACCCGCTTTTGCGGCCCAGAGAGAGCCCATGCGGCCCGCTAAAGCCATATCCGCCGACGCGGCCAAAGAGCGCTCACTTACCTATCAGCTCAAAAGCTTTGGGCGGCTCTGGCCCTATCTGTGGCTGCGCGGAAATCTTGGGTTTAAAATCAGAATAATTCTGGCATTGATCCTGACGATTGCGGGTAAGTTTTTTTTAGTCGGCGCAGCCTTTTTCACCGGCGCGGCCATTAACCGCGTTACCGCCGCCAAAGACGCAGGGCTTGGCTGGGGCGAAGTCTGGACGTCCGTGGGGCTGTTTGTTGTAGGTTATGGCGCGATTCGGCTTTTGTCTGTGATGATTAATGAAGGGCGCGAATATATCTTCGCTCCCGTCGGGCAGCACGCCCAGCGCAGTATCGCTACCGCCACCTTTGCCCATTTGCATAAGTTATCTTTGCGCTATCATTTGGAGAAACGCACGGGCGGCCTCTCGCGCGTCGTAGAGCGCGGCATACGCTCGATCGATTTTTTGTTCCGGTTTTTGCTGTTTAACATTGGCCCGACTTTCCTAGAGCTCGGGATTGCCGCGGCGGCGTTTTGGCTGGCCTTTAGCTGGGAGTTTGCGGCAATTGCAACCTTGATTGTCTTCGCCTATGTGGTCTTTACCGTGATGACAACGGAATGGCGGCTGCGCTTTCGCCGTGATATGAATAAGAAGGATACAGAGGCCAATGCCCGCGCGGTGGATAGTCTTCTTAATTATGAAACGGTCAAATATTTCGGCGCGGAAGCCGCCGAAACCGCGCGCTATGACGCTGCGATGGCGGGTTATCAAAAAGCCGCCATATTGTCGCGAACCTCGCTTGCGACCGTCAATATCGGGCAGAGCTTTTTGATGAACCTTGGCCTTGTTCTGATTATGGGCCTCGCCTCTATGCGGGTTTTATCTGGGCAGATGCAGATCGGAGATATTACCACCGTGCTGCTGGTGATGTCGCAAATCTACCGGCCGCTCAATATTCTTGGCTTTGCCTACCGCGAGATAAAACAGGCCTTGACCGATATGGAAAAAATGTTCTCCCTGCTTGACCTTAAGCCCGAAGTTCGCGACGCGGCGGAGGCGCGGCCCCTGACAAATGTGCGCGGGGATATCCGTTTTGAGACCGTTGATTTTCATTATGAAGCCGAACGCCAAATCTTAAAGGGCGTGAGCTTTACAATCGCGCCGGGGGAGCGCGCCGCCATTGTCGGACCTACGGGCGCAGGCAAGTCGACCATTTCGCGCATATTATTCCGATTTTACAATATTTCTGGCGGGCGGGTACTCATTGATGGGCAGGACATTGCTATGCTCACTCAAGAAAGCCTTCGCGCGGCCATTGGCATTGTTCCGCAGGATACGGTGCTATTTAATGACACCATCGGCTATAATATTGGATATGCAAAATTGGGCGCGACCCAAAGCGAGATTGAAGCTGCCGCCCGCGCCGCGCAAATCCACGATTTTATCAGGGCTTTGCCGGACGGTTATGAGACCCGTGTCGGCGAGCGGGGGCTTAAGCTTTCAGGCGGTGAAAAACAACGGGTCGCGATTGCGCGTACGCTCCTTAAGGACCCGCCGATATTGTTTTTAGACGAGGCGACTTCGGCGCTTGATAATACAACAGAGCGCGAGATTCAGTCCGCGCTTGATAATGCTTCGCGTGACCGCACGACGCTCATGATCGCGCACCGCCTCACGACGGTGACTGGGGCTGACAAAATTATTGTTATGGATGAGGGCCGCATCTCAGAAATCGGCACCCACAGCCAGCTTCTGGCAAAAGGCGGGCTTTACGCCCAGCTTTGGGAGGAGCAATCCAAAGACGCGGCCAAGGCGGGAGCATAAAGCACCGCCGCAATACGGCAGCGCCTTTTAATCTGAGCTCTCAGTCTCTTTAGAAACGGCGCAGATAAGTCGCGGAAATGGAATCCATTACCGCGTCATCGCCTAGATCATAACGTGTGTAATCCACGCGCACGCCGTTCACGGCATCAAAGTCATATTCCAGACCTGCACCATAGGCCAGGCCATCAAAATTATCAGAATCTGATTCATTTATCATTTGCGCGCCATCACCTGAGACGGCGTTTGCCGAGGCCCCGATTTGCGTTGTGTGATATCCGACGCGGCCAAGGGCTTTGAACTGTGACCCAAGAGGCAGGCGCCCGACCGCAAAGGCAGCAAGGGAGTAATCAATCCCTGCGGAAACATCGACATCAACAGGTCCTGTGCCGTCTGGCAAGGCTATGCTGAGGGTTTCATCTTCATCTGAAACGCCGACAGTCCCTTCGATTTCTGCGCCGTACCAGCTCTTTTGCACGCCGAGGCGGCCCACAAGACCAAAGAGATCAGAATCTACATCATACATTATCCCGCCAATATTGCCGTAATAGCTCGGGCCATAAGCACCGCGAAGCTTTGGCGTAATAGCATTGCGCGGTGCAGACGCGCCGGAGGGCGCGGGCACAGGATTACCGTAGGCATCATGATAACCGTTATGAGCGGTCTTCACGCCCTCAGGGTCCAATGGGCCCTCCCATGGGGCGGGGACTTGCGGATCAATTGTAACCGTTCCGCCTGCATAAGGGTTTGAATTTTGAGTGTACCAACCGCTATTTATATAGTCTGAGGTAGTGCCAGTTTGCGAATTAGAGGCCAGTTTTACATAGTTCTGGTCTTGGGTGGGACCCTGCACGGCGGCGGCGGTGTCTTCTGCTAAAAAGTCATTCAGCGAAACATAGTCTCCGTATTCACCCGCGTTTACGGCGGGCGCTGCGGCAGATGTGGTGTCTGAATTAAGGCCTAGCGCTGAGCAGGCCGAAAGAGCAATGACGCTTCCAAGGAGAGGCGTAAGTTTTAAAATGCGGCGCATAGGGTCCTCATGTACCAATTTGAGACATCGCCGATTTGGCGAGCTTTCTTGGGGTTAAGGGTTCAAGAGCCGTGCCAAACGGGCTTGGAGAGGGCCCTAATGCGGGCGCAGGCGGATAAGAGGTGTGATTATAGCGCGCGGACTTTTCCGATCGCGACAGAGAGATTTTCTATGTTTTGCTTTTCTTGCTCAATCCCGATTTCCAGCGCGATCAATTTACCTTTTTGATTAAGCGACAATTCCTTATTGTCATAATGGCGGGATTTTATGCGCATATATTTTGACAGCTTGGTTTGATGCTGCTCCAGCCGTAAGGATAATTGCTCAATAAACGCAGGAATATTCACCCCGTCCATGCCGTAAAATTTGACCAAAAGCTCATCTTTGATTGATGGCTGCTTTGACGGTTTGGTGGACCAGGCGAGCAAAGCCTGCCGCCCCGATTTGGTGATCGTATGGACAATGCGGTTCGGTTTTCCGACCTGATCAATTTCCTCGCTTTTGACATAGCCCTTCTCGCGCAATTTCCCGAGCTCGCGGTAAATCTGCTGATGGCTGGCCCGCCAGAAAAACCCGATAGACGCATCGAAATTTTTCGCCAGATCATAGCCGCTCATCGGGCGCTCGGTCAGGCAGACCAATATGGCTTCGGAGAGGGCCATCTATTTCCTTTTCATCTGCACAGCAGCAGGCAGGGCTGCGTAATTTTCGCGGAGTTATTCTTGCCTATGTGCAAATATAGGCATATCAACAGATGAAGACTTTTTCATCATAAAAATGTGCCGCTGGGTAAAAGAGCTCTTGGATGAGACCGGCTATGGGACAAGGAGAACCATATGACACTCTTGAACGCCATTGACCCCACGCCCGAGCAAATAAAGGCATTCCTCGCCCATGAGAAAGCCGGAGAGCCCGTTCATATGCTGAATTTGCTCAAATTTAAGGAACGGGCGAGCTACCGCGACGCGGCAACAAATCCCGACAATAATGTCAGCGGGGAGACGGCCTATTTTCGCTACGCCAAGGCTTTTGGCGAAATGATGCGGGCCAAAGATATAGGTTTTGAAACCAGTTTTGCGGGGCGCATGAATGCATTGATGATCGGCGCAGCAGCGGGCGCGGATACTCCGGCTGGGCCTTGGGATATGGCGGCGATCGCGCGCTATCCCAATGCGCAGACCATGCTGGAGTGCGTGTCATCCGCTGCATATCGCGAAATACATTATCACCGCAAAGCCGGGCTTGAGGGGCAGCTCTTAATCTCCTGCTCTGCAGAGCATGTTTTTTAAAAGAAAGATACTGAATGTCCCAAACCTTGCTTGTGAATAAAAAGGACTTTGCCGAAGTGGCAGTGGTCACCCTAGATGACAGCCCGCTAGAGGCTGGCTGTATTCGGGTCAAAATCGGGCCTTGGGCGCTGACGGCAAATAATGTCACCTATATGGTTACAGGCGATCAGATTGGCTACTGGCATTATTTCGCCCCGCAGGCTTACGACATTCAAATGGACGAGACAGACGGCATTCCTTGGGGGCGCATGCCCGTCTGGGGGTTTGCGCATGTCACCGAGAGCCGGGCAAAGGGTATTCGCGAAGGTACGCAAATTTACGGTTTTTTCCCCGTTGCCGATCAGATTGACCTGCGCCCTGTAAAGCTCTCGCCGATGGGCTTTCAGGACGGCACGGAGCACCGCACGAAACTGCATAGCGTCTATAATAGCTATAGCTTTACTGGCGCTGATCCTTCCCTCGCGATTCACCCTGATTTGCAGCCGATTTTGCGTCCGCTCTTTACCACGAGTTTTTTGATCGAGGACTTCCTTGCGGATGAAAACTTCTTTGGCGCGGATCAAGTGCTGCTCCTGTCGGCGAGTTCGAAAACCGCGCTCGGGACTGCTTTTTGTCTCAAGCAAAGTGGCCGCATAAAAGTGGCCGGATTGACGAGCGCGCGCAATGAGGCCTTTGCGAAAAACACAGGGTTTTATGATGAGCTGAGACCTTATAAAGCTGTCTCGGCGCTTGACCCCGCACTGAAAACGGCTGTTGTGGACATGGCCGGTAACGGCGAGGTCATGGCCCGGGTTTACGAACATTTCGGCGAAAACATTGTTTATAATTGCATGGTCGGAAAATCCCATTGGCAAGGCAAGCGGCCGCCAAAGCCGCAGGCGGGCGCCGCGCCGGTCATGTTTTTTGCGCCTGACCGCGCGAAACTGCGTTTCTCTGATTGGGGCGCGAAGGGTTTTGCAGAAAACCTCGGCGCGCGCTGGATTCCCTTCCTCTCCGCCGCCGAAGACTGGCTGACAGTCGATCATAAAGCAGGCGTTGAGCCATTTCTAATAAGCTATAAAGCTTTGCTGGACGGGGAGGCCTCTCCCGATACAGGCCACCTTTTCACCCTCTGATAGGCACATAACCGCGAGGAACCCGCCATGAGCTACACATGTTTTGACGTTTCTATAGAAAACGAGATTGCCCATATCGTGCTTAGCCGGCCCGAGAAGCGCAATGCTATGATCGCCGAATTTTGGACGGAGCTTCCGCAAATCATCAACGATATTGACGCCGGCAGCAAAGCGCGAGTGATCGTTATTTCCTCAACGGGCCCTGTCTTTTCCGCAGGCATTGATATTGGCATGTTCTCCGGCGATATTGCGGGGACAGGCGATAAAAACCATCCTCATCATGGACTGAATTTTTTGCAAAATAACGTCCTCCCCCTGCAAGATAGCTTTACCGCTTTGGAGGCCTGCCGCATTCCCGTGCTCTGCGCTATTCAGGGGGGGTGTTACGGCGGCGGTGTGGATTTGATCACCGCCTGCGATATGCGTTACGGCACAGAAGACAGCTTTATCACGATTTATGAGATTATGGTGGGTATGACCGCTGATGTCGGAACGTTCCCGCGTATTCTTAATCATATGCCCGAAGGCGTCGTGCGGGAGCTGGCATATACGGGCCGTAAAATGCCTGCGCAAGAGTGTAAATCGCGCGGGCTGTTTAATGAGGTGTTTAAGGATTATGACACGATGATGTCAGCCGTCATGGAGACCGCTGCCCATATTGCAGCCCGACCGCCCCTCGCGGTGCATGGCTGCAAACATATCATCAACTTTGCACGTGATCACACGACTGCCGATACGCTTCAGCATATCGCCATATGGAATATGTCCATGCTCATCCCCAGCGAAATGACGGAAGCCATGCAGGCGAATGGGCAAAAACGCGCGGGTAAATTCGCGGATTTGCCTAAACTTAAAAAGGGTTAGGCCTTGGGGCGTGCGGTTAGAAGGTCGTTCTGATCGCAAACCGTATGTTTCGCCCGGGCAGCGGCACAAGCTCTTTGAGAAAGGAGCTATGCTGGCGGGCTTCATCATCAAAGAGATTAAGCGCCGAGACACTAATTGTAGCGGCTTCGCTAAGGCGCCAATCCGCAAAGAGATTAACAAGCGTATAGCTCTGCGTGGGGCTATCGACGCCGCTGACTTTATTCTGCGCGGCTGCATAATCAATTTCCCCGCGTAGCTTATAACGTTCGTTCTGCGCCTCTATACCCGTCAAAATTGAAAGCGGCGGAATACGCGGCAAGTTCCCTGTATCGGTTTTCGCGCGAACAAATTCGGCGAGTGCGTCGCCTTTGACTTCAAAGCTTCCAATTTCGGCAAGCTGCGCGCCGGCTTGGATTTCAAACCCCGCAAAACTCGCGTCTTCTGCGGTAAATTCAAACACATCAAGGCCGTCTTCAATCTCGCCCGTGCCGCGCTCGAATATATAATTATCATAATCGGTATAAAATAGGTTCGCGGTAATGAAATGCCCGTCCTCCCGGTGACGGAACGCGGCTTCAATTCCCGTCGCCCGCTCAAGCCCAAGACTCGGGTCTCCGCGCTCAAATTGATCCGTCGCCAAATGCGGCCCATCGGAGTAAAGCTCCTCGGTCGTCGGTGCGCGCTGCGTGCGAAACACCGTCCCGCCAAGGCGGATTGCGTCCGTGAGATGGATATCCCCGCCCGCAGATAGGCTCAGCGCGTTAAAGCTTCGGGAGCTGCCGTCCACGGCATTTTCTTGATTTGTGTGCTCAAAGCGCGCCGCCCCCTCAAGGTGTAGGTCGCCAAGTTCGGTTTGATGAAAGCTATAAACGCCATATTGCTCTGTGGTGGTCGACGGCACAAAAGCTTCCTCGCCAATGGCGGCAAAATCACGATTTCTAACTTGCACGCCGTGGGCGGCTTTCCATCCACCGCGTTCGCGCTGAATCGCCTCAAGCCGCAATTCAAACCCTTCATTGGTAAAGACCGTACCAACCTCGCCCGGAGCTTCAAATTCAGTATGGGAATAATCCGCATAGCCGCCAAAGAGCACGAATTTTTCAATAAAGCCATCTGTCTCTAGCGAGCCGTTAATATCAATACGGGTTTGCTCAAGGCCAATAGTGACATTTTCCTCTTCTTCCTCTTCTTCCGCGCCGTCTTCCTCTTCGCCTTCCTCATGACCGCCGGGGACGCCATAATCAGAGGTAAAATGGGAGACCGCAAAGCCGAGAAATCCGCGTTCTCCAATAAAGGAAAGTCCGCCCGTCAGCGCGTCGGTTTCAACAAAGGAATTTTCAACGGTTCCAAAGGCCTCTTCCTCGCCGTCCTCTTCCGCGCCATTTTCTGCCGCTTCAGCTTCTTCGGCGGCGCGCAGCGCGGCGCTTTCGGCAAAGCCGGGAATGTCATAGTCTCCCGCCGATTTTGTTGTCCCGTCAAGATGAAGGACAAAATTTCCCAGAGGTATATCCACGGAGCCAGCCGCCTCCCATCCGCCGTCAACAGTGGTGACACCCGCGCGGGCTGCGCCTTCGATCTTATCGGGCAGGCGGTCAGGGATACGCCCGTCAATTACATTAACAACGCCGCCTGCGCCCGAACTTCCGTAACGCAGCAGCGCCGCACCGCGCAGCACTTCGATCCGCTCCGCTTGCGCTGGCTCTGCGGCGACGGCATGATCGGGACTGGCAGAAGACGCGTCAATAGAGCCAACGCCGTTATTGAGGACTCGTACGCGGTCGCCGCCTTGCCCGCGAATAAGCGGCCGGGACGCGCCCGCGCCAAAGCTGGTGGAGGACACGCCGGGTTCGGACTTTAATGTCTCGCCAAGGGTTAGCGCCAAACGTGAGGCAAGTTCGTCGCCTGTGAGCACAGAGACGCCCGTGATCGCTTCATCAACAGAGCGGGTCAGCGGGGAGCCTGTGACAATAATTTCATCAACATAAACGCCGCTGTCACTGCTGCGTGTTTGGGCCTGAGCCATTAGGGAATAAGCCGTCATTGTGCTCAGCAAAAGGGCCGCGGTTAGGCTGCGGTTAGCCGTATAAGAAAAGGTCATGATAAATCCTAAAACAGAATAAGGCCGCAGGCAGGAGGGCCCCGGCGGGAAAACTGGATTAAGAATTGCGGGGCGGAGCTCTTGGCGGGGGCGCGCGAGCGGGCGGGCAGAGGCGCGGCGCGGAGGTAAAGGCCTCGCGGTAGAGAATAGGGCCGCGCTCAGAGGCGGGTTGATGGCTTCTAAATTCAGGTAGCGGCGCGATGTCATCGGTTTCTACCTGCGTACCGATCACGCAAATGGTACCCTCATGTTCATGGCTATCTGTGCCGTAACTTGCCGCATGGGCAAGGCTTAGTCCTTGCAAAATCATGAAAACCATGACCAGCAAGCGCGACAGCGCGGTTAAACGAAAACAAGAGCTCATTGCGCTATGTTATAACAATGCTGCCACCGCCGCAAGGTATGTTAGAAGCCTCCGCCCGTTTTAAAGCCGCCGCCGCGTCGTCCGCCTCCAAAGCCCCCGCCTTTCGGCAAACGAATGCGCGGACTGCGGGGGATGGAGGTGCGAGAGCGCCGCCTAGGGCGGGGATAACCCCCGCCGCCATAGCCTCCGCCAAATCCGCCGGAGCCGAAAATATCACCGAGATCAATGCCGCCGCTTTGTCGCCCCCAGCCGCTTTGACGTCGCCGCGGATTTCGCGGTAAGCGCAGGCCCTCTGTCCAGTCAATACCGCCAAAGTCATTATCGGAATAGCGCTTGACCGTTCGCTGGGCACGTTCGATCTGCGTCCAGAGGTCTTTGGCACTGCGCCCGCCTTGTAGCACTTGAAGGATCATAGAAGCCAGAAGGTCGCTGCGCTTAAAGGCTGAACTTGGCGCGTCATAGCGGCGGGCCTTGAAATTCTGGCGCACAGATTGAAGGGCCGACAGCCGCGATTGATAATCACCCAGCAGGCGTTTGGCCGCTTTTTGGTCCGAGAGCAGCTCCGATTCTGCCGTAGAAAGCTCCCGCAGCGTTTCCACAGCGCTATCATCGTTACGGGTGTGGGTTTGGGCGGCCAGTAGGCGAAGATGACTGATTTTTTGCTGCGCCAGCGTCTCAGTCATCAGTGTTTCTGCCTGCTTATAGGGACCGGAGTTTCCGGCGATAATATTGGCGGTATTTTCAAGCTGCTCGGCATGGCGGGCCTCGGCCCCCGCGAGGTCCGCGTCAATGCTCTCTAGTTTTTTTTGCGCGGCAAGTGAAGCTGCGTGCTTATCGCTCACCCTTTGGCTCACCAGCCACTCGGCTTCAAATTCCTGCAGCGCGTCTTGGCCTTGCGCGACCTGCGCCGCCAGCCGCTCGGCATGGGCTTCGAGCCGCTGCGGAATGGCTGTCAGCCTTCGATAGTTTTCGGCCAAGGCGCGGTATTTCGTCAGCCGCGCAATCCCGCCGTCAAGCCATCGCGTTAAAAACCAGCCCTTTTGCTGGGGGGTGCCATATTTGCGAGCAGATAGATAACTAAAGAAGGGATCACTCCGGTAAGGCGCCCCCTTTTTGGCTTCATCCTCGCGGGCAATCGCAAGTTTTTCATCGGCGCGCACAACGGTCGCTTCAAGGCTGGCAAGCGCTTCCAACTTTTCGTTATAGACCGCATCTTTGAGCAGGAGTGTTTCGGCCTTGGCCGCGGCCTTATCATAAGCATCCACGGCCTTTGACGTTTCGCTTTCTTGCGCGCGCCTTTTTTTCTCTGCAGCTTCGACCTCTTTTTCCGAGCGCGCTGCGTTCGCCTGTGCAGCCTTAATCGCCGCCTCGTGATCTGCTAATAACTTAGCGGCCTGCCGGTCAACATAGCCCAAATCACCACCGGCGCCGTCGCTGATAATATCCAGCCGGTCCCGTGCAATCTGGCCCATGGCTTCGGTTTTTTGGCGCTGTAAATTCAGCAAGGACTGACCCGCGCGTAGCGGGAGGTCAGCGGCCTCTGCTGTATTTGCCCGCGCTTTGGCAATGGCGGCGTCAATCCGGTGCAATATTTTAAGTCCGCTTGTCATTACCACTCCACGATAAAGCCAAGCGGCCAATCTTTGGCGCCGTCAAAATCAAGCGTAGGGGTTAGCACGCCGCGCGGCTTTGCGCCCAAAATATCATTTTGGATAATCTGGTCGTCTTTTTTATCGGCGGCCACTTTGTCAAACACGGCCTTTGGTACGCGCACGCCAAATTTGTTTACGTGCTTTGTGCTTTTATAAACCTCATCTTCAATCGGCAGGCTCAGGACTTGGCCCTCCGTATCTAGCGCTTCCACGATCAGATAGAAATTGCGAATGTCCGCATTGGTTTCGCTATCAAGATATACGCCGCTCGCCTCGCCGTGGCGCGAGACAATCCTCAGGGCATAGCTTTGGGTGAGCGAGAGGGCCAGCGCCTCAAGCCGCTCGGCTTTCTCCTGCGCTGCTGCTGCATCTTGGCGGCTTAGCGCGAGCTCGCCCTGCGCGAAAATATCCTCGGCCTGCGTTTTTAAGGCCTCGGTTTTTGCGGCGGCAATCGCTCGCTCCCGCGCCGCGTCAAGGCGATCTGGTAGGACGGTAGATATCAATGTCTGGGCGTTTTTAGCTTTGATTTGGGCAGGCCGAACAAAGCCGGCATAATTCACCGCAAGCACAGAGCCGATAATAAAGCTGATGGTATAAATTAAGGGCAGCCATTTTCTTCGGCTGATATAGATCCGCGCAAGCGATGTCATTATCCCCTTTTTGGGCGGCTGGAAAGCAAAGCGTTCTTCCTCCAGCGCTATCACTCCGTCCATAAGAACATCATCGGGAACTGTAATGCCTTGGGCTTTATAAATATTACGCAAGCGCGCAATCAGATCCTCGCGGCGTTCTACGGCATTTAAATCGCTCGCCGTCATTTCTCGCTCATGCCGCAATGTATCGACCACATCCATGGCCAGCATGATGTCATCAAGCGTTTCCGCTTTGCCGCTGGGCGCTAAAGGAAGAGTCGTGCTCATATTAGGCTGGCCGTGATTGCAAGGTGCGGATCATGGATATCATTCGATCTAGATCAGGCCTAACGTGGTCGCCGCGCCTGTTTCGGCAAGCCGCGCCAGGCGGCGCTTACCATCCTCCACAATGTCACGAATTTCGGCTGAGTTATCCGTCGCCATTTCCCGCATCTCCGCGATAATATCTTGAGAGCGTTCCTGATAGGTGACAACGGCGTCCAGCAATTTTTTCACGGCCGCCGCCGAGACGGTCGGGCCATAGCCAGCTTTGATGGCCGCTTCCTGCACATTGTCCCCGACCTCCGCGAGGACCTCAAGACTGTCTTCAATGCCTTTTTTCATCGCGTTTAGCGTTTGTGTGCTTTCATGCAGGCCATGCATTCCGGTGAGCGTGGCTGTAAGCGCGGTGAGGACGACTTCATTTGTACCAAAGAAAGATATAGACTGGGCGTAGACCCGCTCTTTGGCATTTCGCATCTGTACAAGACGGCTCATGACAACTTCGGAGGTGTTGTAGCCGACGGTCAGATTGTCGGATAAATCTTTGGCGATCTGATACCGCTTATCCGCATTTTGCAAGGCGCGCAGGGCTTCGTCGCGTTTTAATTCAAGTTTGGCGCGCGCGGTTTGCTCATCTCCCGTAAAGGCTTCCAGCGTAGCCACGGCTTCACTGACTTTGTTCTTGCGGGTTTCCAATTGTTTTTCAGCTTTTTTCAAAACATCAAATGAAAGCACTTCGGAGTTTTTCATCGCGCCGCGAAAATCCATATAGGCCTCAAGGATAAGCTGCTCGCGTTCTATCTGATTTTTGGTTTCCATGGCGACATCAAGGTAAAGTTCTTTGATTTTTCCAAAGCGCGAGGCAATGGAGCCGCGCCGCATCTTCATCCAGATATTTGATAGGCGCTCCATTGTATTAATTTTACCATCTGCATATTGATCGACCAAGGCTTTGCTATCATCGCGGATAGAATTAAAGGCGGTGGTAATGCCCTCATAGCGCGCGGCAACTTTAATGTTGGAGACCTGCTCGCGCACGACCTCGTTAAAATAGCTGGCTTGATCAAGCGTGCGGGCAATGGCGGTGACTTTTTCTGGGGCAAGGTCATTGATCTGGTTTAGGAGGGTGATGATCGGCACGGGGTCGCTATCGCCTTTTAATAAGCCAAGCTCACGTAGACCTCCTAGCGCTTTATCCAAATATTGTAGCGTACTTAAACTCTTGGCCATGGAGATCTCCTATCCGCATTTTGCCCGGTAGATTACCCTATCGGGACCGCGACTATAGAGGCTGGGCGGTAAGATTTAAAGCCAATTTCAGCGCAGGGCTGCTATCAGCAAGGGCTCTCGGTCAAAAGGCGGGCAAGCATAAGACCTCGCAGGGAATTCCCCATATATATTTCTGCCCCGCGCAAGTCTTTGGTCTTTATCATTGCCGTTTTTGCTTGCCCCCCGTTTATCAGGGCCGCGCGCAAAACCCCTGGCAGTAATCCGCAGCCTATCTCGGGGGTGAGGTAGCCCATTTTGGTGCGGACAAATAAAGAGGTAAAGCTGCCCTCACATAAAAAGCCGCCCTTATTCATCAAAAGAACTTCATCGGCCCCATGGGAGGCTTTGAGCCGCGCGCGCTCATGATCATAAAAAGCGCGGGCTTCGGTTTTAAACCGCGTCTCTTGCACCGAGAGAGAAAGGGGATTTTTTGAAATCACAAGCTTTAGCGGGGCACCCAGCGGCGTTAGCGGCGCGCGGGTCGTCTCGATTTCCCCGCTCGGCGAGAGGCTCAGGCGTATGCGTTCGGGCATATCACTGGGGGTTGCGGTTAGCGCCGTAATTGCGGCCTCCCAATCTTGCGAACGAAAGTCATACCCCAAAACCTTGGCGCTGGTGCTCAGCCGGTCCTTGTGCAGGGCCGCGCGCGGGATCATGCCGTTCGCCTCCCGGCGAAAAGTCTCAAGGAGGCGCGCAGGCGTCTGGCCGCGTACCACTTCGGCTTTCAGCAGGCATTCTTCATATTCTGCCGCCCCGCAGCTGTCGGCAACCACTCCGCTTCCGACATTATACGTCACCTCGCCGGCCTCTAGGGTGAGCGTGCGAATGCCGACGTTAAAACAGGCGCTTCCATCAGGATCTATAAAGCCCATCGCCCCGCAATACGCGCCGCGCGACGCGCCCTCAAGTTCAGAGATAATTTCCATGGCTCTGATTTTTGGTGCGCCCGTCACAGAGCCGCAGGGAAAAAGCGCTTTGAATACATCGGTGATTTCAATGCCGCGGCGGAGCTGCGCTGTGACCTTGGAGGTCATCTGGTGCAAAGTCGGGTAAGTCTCTAGCGCGTAAAGCTCGGGGACTTTAACCGTACCCGCTTTTGAAATACGCGAGAGATCATTGCGCAAAAGATCAACGATCATCAGATTTTCCGCGCGGGATTTTTCGTCGCGGCGCATCGCCGCCCTTTGGCGAATATCTTCGGCCTTATTGGCGCTGCGTTTAAGCGTACCTTTCATGGGCTGCATGGTCATGCTTTGCCCTGATTTTTTGAAAAATAATTCCGGCGAGAGCGAAATAATATCGGGGCCTTCGCCGAGGCTGATAATGCCGCCGTAATGCACCGGTTGGCGCGGGCGAAGCTGCGCATAAAGCTCGCGGGCGCTGCCCTTAAATCGGCCTAACATTGGAAACGTCAGGTTAACCTGATAGACGTCCCCGCTCGCGATATAGGCTTTCAGCCGTTCAAAGCGGGCCAAATAATCGTTCCGTGTCCAAAGTGGGTTCAGCGCAATGTCGCTGGGCGGCAGGTTTTCAATCTCGGACAGGCTTTGGAAATTTTTAAATGCCGCAAATTGCAAATAGGGTGTCGACGAAACATCCGGTAATCCCGCGCGTAATTTGGATTCAAAGTAAAGCCCAGCCTCATAGGACAAATATCCGGCCAGATAATAGCCGTCTTTATGCCACGCCTCCAAAGTTTGCAGCGCGGCCGCTATTTCGCGGGTTTTGTAAATTGTAAGGACTTTATCAGGGGCAGTATATTCACGCGCCGTTCCGCCGAGCTGGTCATCTAGCAAAATATAGGGCGCGCGGGCTGATTTTGCGGTGTTTGCGGACGCGCTCATGCGCTCCCCCCAATTCGAGCGATTTGCACAACACCGATTAAAAGCACAGAGAGTTCCATGGCCTTGATCAAACAGCCTGTCATAACTGCGCCCGTCCAGCCAAGTTGGCCAATACGCTTTGCCAGCATAATATCAATTAGCAGCGTTGCAAAATAGGCGGCAAATCCGATCAGATTTGCAAGGCCGAAGGGAAGGACGCCAATCAAGAAGAGCCCAAAGACACAGGCGGCGAGGAGCGCGCAGAAAAACAGGCTCCAATGACGAAGGATAACCCAGGGCGCAAACGCTTTAGGGCGGGTAATCTGGGTGATAAGATAAACGCCCCCTGAGAAAACAAGCCCGTATAAAAGCGCGCCTAAGACAAATGCGGGCAGGGGAAAGCCTTGGGCGGCCTGTCCTGACAAGGCCGCGCGCTGGGCGGCGACCGCAAGCGCACAAATGTAATAGGCGGGAATTGTCAGCAGTAGAGCGATATAGCTCTCAAAAAGCGCGTTCGGGCCCGGCTTGATATATGCCTGCCAGTCCGCGCCGCCGACTAAGGCCCCCCAGCAGCCGCGAAAATAGGCTACTAGCTTCATGCAAAATAGGCCCTGAGCATATGGGTATAGATATCCCTGAGCGTCAGTATATCCGCGACCGCCACACGCTCATCTGTTTGATGCATGGTCGCCCCGACAAGGCCAAATTCAACGACTGGCGCATAATGGGTAATAAAGCGCGCATCGGAAGTCCCGCCCGAGGTCGAGAGGGCGGGTGCCGTTCCCGTTACGGCTTTGACGGCGTCTTGCAATTGCGCGGTAAACTGTGACGGGGCGGTTAAAAAGCTCTCTCCGCTGACGCGGATTGAGGTCCTAATCTCTCCGCCAAAATCTTCGCCGGCGGTCTCACAGATTTCATTAATCCACTCGCTCAGGCTCGCGCCGCTATGGTGGATATTAAAGCGGATATTAAAGCGCGCCGTCGCTGTTTCGGGTATGACGTTCTCGGCTGAATTACCCACATCAATCGTTGTGACCTCCAGATTACTGGGCTGGAAAAACTCAGACCCCTCATCAAGCTTGCGCGCGGTTAAGGTTGATAAGATTTCCAAAAGCTTTGGCAGAGGATTTACAGCCCGGTGGGGATAGGCCACATGCCCTTGCCGCCCCTTGACCGTCAACACAGTGTTGATTGACCCGCGCCGTCCGTTTTTAATCATCTCTCCCATGACATCGGGATTTGTCGGCTCCCCGACAAGGCAATGATCAATGATCTCACCGGCAGCGGCAATGGCCGGCAAAAGCTTTTTCGTGCCGTTTTGCGCCGGGCCTTCCTCATCGCCCGTTATTAGAAAACTGATTGAGCCCCCGCCTTCGCCCGAGGGCGTCCAGCCGTCCGCAAGCAGGCCTGTGACCGCGCTGGTGAAGGCGGCAATCGCGCCCTTCATATCGGCCGCGCCGCGTCCCCATAATTGCCCGTCTTTGACCTTTCCCGCAAAGGGGGGGCGCGTCCATTTTTCAGCGTCTCCGGGGGGCACGACATCGGTATGTCCGGCAAAGCAGAAATTAGGCTGGGCCGTGCCAAGCCGCGCGTATAGATTATCAACGCGGGCCATCCCCTCGCCAAAGGGATAACGCGTGCAGACAAATCCCAGCGTGGTGAGCTGATCTTCCAAAAGGTCAAGCGCGCCCGCATCCGTTCCGGTCACAGAGGGGCGGCGTATCAGCGCGCTGGCAAATTCAATCGGGTCTAAGGCGTGGCTATCTTTCATAGTGGTCTTAAAGCGGGGACGCTGTAAAAAAGCAAGGCGGCAATTGCATCTTACCGCGGCGACTCTCTGGGAAAAAACGCTAGGCCCGAAGCGGCCTTGCTTAATCTCTTAGAAGCTCATTTACACCTGTTTTGCTGCGGGTCTGGGCGTCGACTGTTTTGACGATTACCGCGCAGGACAGGCTATGAGTGCCGTCTTTGGACGGCAATGTCCCCGGAACAACAACGGAGTAGGGCGGGACTTCGCCGTAGCTAATTTCACGTGTAGCGCGGTTATAAATCTTGGTCGATTGACTAATGAAGACTCCCATGGACAGCACAGAGCCCTCGCGCACGATCACGCCTTCGACGACTTCGGAGCGCGCGCCAATAAAGCAATTATCCTCGATAATCGTCGGGTTGGCTTGTAAGGGCTCTAAGACGCCGCCGATCCCGACCCCGCCCGATAAATGGCAGTCTTTTCCAATTTGCGCGCAAGAGCCCACTGTGGCCCATGTGTCGACCATTGTGCCGCTGTCGATATAGGCGCAGATATTGACATAGCTTGGCATCAAGACCGCGCCCGGCGCAACAAAGCTGCCGCGGCGCACCGCGCAATTGGGGACAGCGCGAAAACCGGCTTTATTAAAGTCTGCCGCGCCCCAGCCTTCAAATTTGCTCGGGACTTTATCCCACCACGCCCCGCCATTGGGACCGCCGCTCATCAGGCCATTGGGATGCAGGCGAAAGCCGAGAAGGACAGCCTTTTTTAGCCATTGATGCACATGCCATTCGCCGCTCACGGCCCGCTCTGCGACCCGCATCTCGCCCGCATCAAGGGCAAGGATGGCGGCCTCGACGGCCTCGCGCGTCTCGCCTTTGGTGGCGGGGGATAATTCGGCACGGTTATCCCATGCCGTCTCAATGACGGATTCAAGCTGCTTAGTGTTCATGGGTCTCTCTAGTGCGAATGTGACTTATTCATAATTTTATCAACCGCCTCAAGACCGGAAAGCTCTGACTCGCCTCTGATCTCGGCTTCTTTTTGCGCCCACAGACGCTTCTGGTAGCGGTTGGATAAAATATCTGTGACGATCAAAACGCCGACGACCAGATAGAAGCTGGATTTGCTCATGGCGTCAATCGCAAAGCCAAAGAGTTTAAGATGCGCCAGATGCGCGCCCTCGGTTACAAGTAAAACCCCAACGAGGAAGAGGATAAACAATCCGAGCACCTGATACATACGGTTCTTTTTCAAAAATTCCGTGACGCGGTCCGCCAGCAATATCATCGCAAGACCCGAGAGCAAAATCGCAATGACCATGAGCGGCACTTGGTAGGTTTTGGACAGGGTACATTCCACCGCCCCCGCAACAGGATTGGCGATGAGTGATTTTTTACACTCGGTAACCGAGCCTTCAAATGTGCCCAAAACTGCGCCCGCATTATCGACAATATTGGCCACGTCCACGCTGGCGATGGCCATGGCCGACAAAATAGAGTCGACCGAAAATACAAGGTTCATCAGCACAATCAGGGTAATTGCGCCCATGACGGTGCGTGTGCCGCTGCCTTCGGAATGCTCAATATGATCGACCTGCAAGAGGTGGTGAATTTCCTTGATAGCGGTATAGATGATAAAACCGCCGCCCAGCAGCGTAATCAATGCCTGCGCTGTGAAATCACCCTCAATGATACCTTTTAGATGAATGCCAAAGAGCGGTTCTGCGAGCAGGGCAAAGATCTTTACAATAACGAAGAGCAAAACAATCCGCAGCAATACGGCAATCCCAATGCCGTATTTACGCACCTTTTTTGAATCGTCCGGGTCGCCAACCTTATTACTTTCAATGGCAATATAAAGCAGGTTGTCAAAGCCAAGGACAGCTTGCAACAAAATTAGCATGAACAAGGTAAAGAGAGCTTCGAGCGTCAGTAAATCTGCCATTATTTATCCCTGAAAGTTTAAGCTTTGTCAGCGGCTCGCCGCGCCGCCATATGCGAGGATTGAAATTTACGCCTGTTTAAGACGATTTGCAGCAAATGCCAAGCGCCCAAACAAAAGCCCGGCAAGGCCGGGCTTTCTAAATTATGAACGGGCTTTCTAAATTATGAAGGGCTAGCTCGACGAATGAGGCGGGCCCGGGCTTATGCGTTTTCGGCGCTCGCGCGGCGCAGCGTCATATTCACGAGGCGCTGCCAATTCCCCAGAGACACCATATGCGCATGGGCAACCGCCATATAACCATTATCTGTTAGCTCTTTGATGGTGTTGGCATCCAGTGCCTTGAGGCGCTCTTCGGTGACGGCGAAATAATCCGCGATTTTCTGGCGCTCGGCGGGCGTGCCATCGGGGTTTTGGCCTTGAAAGTTCATTTCCTTTTGCTCGAACAAATCAAGTTCTTTGAATTTGTTGATCAGGACTTCTGTTGTTTGGCGGTCACGCTCGAAATTTTGCAAGAACTGAAATGCCTCTTTAGTAAAAGCCGAAGTGTCTTCACCGTCAAAGAACATTTGCTGCGCGCCCTTATCGGTGACGCATTCGGCTTCCTCGTCAACACAGACAACAAAGCGGTCATTTGCACTATCGCCGGCTAGGACAAAGGGAAAGCGCCGCGCAAAAGCTGGCATGTAAAAGTCCTGCGCAAATTGTCCTTCTGTGACGAAAAGATTTTCGCCCGTTCGAATCCCCATCACGGCAAGAGGCGTGCGCTCTTCGCCGGCAAAGATAATCGGAAAGCTTGCGGCGGCCGCGCCAAATTCAGGGGCGGTGATAGGCAAAAAGTGCTGATCCGCCATAAATTGAAATGGCTTTTCCATGGGCTTGACGCCAAATTTTTTGTGCTTGTCTTTGTTAAGTGGCTGCGGGTTTTTGTAAAACATTACGTTCCCAGAAACAGATACAGCGCTGGCGTCTTGAGTCGGAGCTTTCGCCATGAGAGACCTCTTGTCGTTAATCGTGAAATGGCAAAATGCCAAAGTTGGGTGCACCTAGCCAATTATGAGTCAAAATTCAATGATTAGTTTAGCCCGTGCGCGCGCCTCAAAACAGCCTTGCGTTTCAGGGATAGAATTCGCGCAAAGAATGGGTTAACACATGAGGGGAAGGTGAGGCCTATGACACAATGCGAGCATGATCACAGCATGAAATCTGTCTCAGAGCAGGTCAATGCGGCGCGAAAAATTTGCGAAAGCCAGGGGGAGCGTTTTACCCCGCTGCGCGCTCATATCTATGAGCTTATCGTGCGCGCCGAAGGCCCGATCAAGGCCTATGATCTTTTGGAGCAGCTTCGCCCTGAACGCGGCTCGCCCAAGCCGCCAACGGTCTACCGCGCGCTGGATTTTTTTGCCCGATTAGGGCTAGTGCACAGGGTAGAGGCGCTCAACGCCTACATAGCTTGTGATCATACCCATCCCGGACATGTTGCTGAATTCTTTATCTGCGAAGCCTGTGATGAGGTGATAGAATCTCATGCCCATAGCCATGATGACTGCGCTCCGCAGGGGTTTTCGGTCTCGCGTTCCGTGATTGAGCATTACGGACATTGCCAAAATTGCGCTCAGGCCGACTAATCTATGCCCATGATTAAAACATATGCCGGCGAAGCCGTGCAATGGGAATGCGATGAGCTGGGCCATTTGAACATGCGCCATTATATGGGCAAGGTGCATCAGGCGCGCCAATTCTTTTTCTTAAAGTTGGGCCTTACCGGGAGTTTCAAAATTGACGCCGCGAGTACCGTGCGTCCAAAGCAGTTCACCATACGATACCTCAAAGAAAGCCGGCCCGGCGCGCGAATATTTATTGAAACAGGGCTTTTATCACTTGATGAAAATAGCGCCGAGCTTGTCCATATCATGAGCCATATGGATGGGCAGGTGAGCGCCGCTATCACAGAGACAGTCGAGCATATCTATCTGCGCACGGGGCATGCCTTTGGCTGGCCTAAACGCACGGTTGTGCGCGCGCAGGACTATCGTGTCCCGCGCCCCGATATCAGCCAGCCGCGCGGCCTCCCGCCGAGCAACCTTGCCCCGCTCGCGCCCTCAAAAGAGACATTAATCGCCCATAAAGCTGTGCCCATCGGGCGGGGCGTTTTTCAGCCCGAAGAGCTGGATATATTCTCGGCCGTCACCCCCCAAGCCCTTTTGGGGCGCGTCACAGAGAGCATCGGAAATTTTTACGATCTTTGGCCGGAAATTCATGAAGGCCTTTATAGCGGCGGCGCGCTTAGCGGGGCGCTGCTCGAGCTGTCTTGCGCCTTGCATGCACCTGCCACGGCGGGGGACGGGGTCGAGATTTTCTCTGCTGTCCAGGGCGCCAATCCTTATACGCGCCAAGCGGCGCATCATCTGGTTGATCCGATCTCAGGCGAGAGCTACGCCAGTATGACTGCCTCGGGCTGCCTCTTTGATTTGGAAACGCGAAAATTAGTGAAAACACCCGAGGCGCGCATAAAGGCGCTGCAAGCGCTCATTATTGAACACCTCCGAGCCTAGCCCCTTCCAACTTATGAGAGGGCGGTAGCCTTAAGCATATCGGCCAAGGTTTTTACCGCGAGTTCAGGATGCTGCAAGGGGAAGAGATGTGCGAGCTTACCCGAGGAGGTGACATTATTTTTGCCCAGCCGCACTCGCATACGGGCCTGCATCGAAAAGGGCGTGGGGCTGTTTTTTCCGGCAAAGATGATTTTGCGGTGCCGTGGTAATTTTTGAGCAGCCTTAGCGGCGTTCTGGTTTTGCGCGACAAATATTGCCTGCTCCCATAGAGGGTCACAGCTTAGCCGCACGCCGGACGGCGTGACCACCATCCCGCCCTCAATATAGTCCCTTAAAATATCATCCCGTATAATTTTAAAAGCGCCGCGGTTTTTGTAATTTTCAAAGGCCGCGGTTTTGCTTTCAAATTCGGCGCGGCGTCGGCCCG
This sequence comes from uncultured Caulobacterales bacterium, assembly GCA_964410285.1. Lineage (GTDB taxonomy): Bacteria > Pseudomonadota > Alphaproteobacteria > Caulobacterales > Maricaulaceae > Fretibacter. Next base: position 219,368 of record CAYPFR010000001.1, read on the forward strand.
CTTTGGCGGCAATAGGAATGCGTTTTTTCATCATCGCCCGTCCGCGCGCACTTGCGGAGAGGGCGCGAAAAGGCTGGGGCACCATCACAGGATCAAATCCTACAAATCCCGTGCAGCGCGGCCCAATTTTCTCTGCCGCCAGTATCGCTGAAACCGCCCCAAAGCTATGGCCGGCCAGCATGGTAGGGCCCTGGACATATTGCTCAACAAATTCGGTAATGTCGTCGCGAAATATAGTCCAGTTTTCAAGTTTGTCGGGATCTGCGGGGAGTTTTGAAAAGCCGTGTCCTCGCATATCTATGGCGATAGCATGCACGCCGAGCGGCGCGAGCACGGCGCGGTAACTTAGCGCGTTAAAGCCGTTTGCATGACAAAAGACGAGCTTAATGGGATTAGAGATGCGGCCAAAATGCAGAGCCGAAATCTGGCCATCCCTTAGGGCGTAATCCCGGCGCTCTGGCGCAGAATATTCCATTCAGCTGCCGCGCTAGCTGCGTAAAACGCCGCCCGCTTTCGCGGCTTGGGCGATAATGCGCGCGCTAATAGCTTCGATTTCCTTATCCGTTAAGGTCGCGTCTTTGGGCGAGAGCGTGACTTCAATGGCAAGCGATTTATGGCCTTCGGGTACGCCTTTTCCGCGGTAAACGTCAAAGAGCTGCGCATCTGTAATGAGCCGCTTATCCGCGCCCCTTGCAGCTTTGAGAATATCCCCGGCGGCGATATCCTCTGGGGTGATAAAGGCAAAATCACGGTGCACGGGCATAAGCTCGGAGAGCATAAGCGCAGACTTTGCCTTTGATGCCGCGCCCTTTTTACGCGGTGCGGGCAGGGCTTGCGGCCAGATTTCAAAAGCGGCCACGCGGCCATCAATACCAAGCGCCTTGAGCGCGCGCGGGTGAAGCTCGCCGAAATCCGCGAGTATATTCTTTGGCCCCATTTGAAGGCGGCCCGAGCGCCCGGGATGCCAATAAGTCCCACTCGGTTCACTCAGCTGCAAATTGTCCGTCTTGGCCCCCATAGCGCTGAGCGCGGCGAGCACGTCAGCTTTGGCGCTGAGCGCGTCGGTTTGCACGGGCGTACTCCAGCTGCGCTGCGGAGCGATAAAGCGCACGCCTGCCAGCGTTGTTTTCTGTCCGTCCGGGTCTTGGCTTTGGTAAGTCCCGCCGAGCTCAAAGAGTGCGCTGCCGGGATAGCCCTTATCGCTATTTCTTTGTCCCGCCAGCAAGAGATGTATCAGGGCGGAGGGGCGCATAGCGTTTAGGTCATTGCTGATGGGATTATCAAGGCGCATGTCAGGCGCGCCGCCGCCAAAGACCTTGGCGTGATCTTCAAGGACGAAGGCCCATGTGATCGCCTCGGATAGGCCGCGCTGCGCGAGCGCGCGGCGCGCGAGCCGCGTGCGGTTTTGCATGAGCGTGGCTGTGGGCTCCCGCCGTCCGGGCAGGGGCGGCAGGCTCTCGGGCTTTAGATTATGATAGCCATGAATTCGAACAATTTCTTCGACGAGGTCTGCGCCCTCCCTGCAGTCACGCCGCCATGTCGGGATATCTACCGTCCAGTCATCTCCCGCCGTAAAGCCAAGATCAGTGAGAATTTTGCGCATAGGCGCTTCCTCAATCTCAAGGCCTGTCAGGCGCTTGTTCAGCGCAGGGTCAAATTTAATCGGTGCGGGCGGGGCGGGAATTTCCCCCGCAACCACGACCTCACTGGCTTCCCCTCCGCAAATCTCAAGCACCATGCGGGTTGCAAGTTCAAGCCCGCCGCGCAGAAAGCCTGTATCGACCCCGCGCTCAAACCGGTATTTGGCGTCGCTATTGACCCCAAGGCGTTTAGCTGTGCGGCGTATGGTGAGCGGATCGAAATAGGCCGACTCGATCAAAATGTTTGTTGTACCGTCATCGCAGCCCGTTGTGGTCCCGCCGACTATGCCGCCAAGGCCCAAAATGCCGCTTTCATCCGTGATGGCAACATCACCGGAGTCGGCTGTATATGATTTATCATCAAGGGCATCGAAACCCTCGCCGTGCCCCATGCGCACGGTAATGCCGCCTGTCAGCTTGGCCGCGTCGTAAAAATGCAGCGGCCGCGCCCGGTCATAGGTAATAAAATTTGTAATATCGACGAGCGCCGAAATGGGCCGAAGGCCAATGGCTTTAAGCTGATCTTGTAGCCATTTTGGCGAGGGACCATTTTTCACCCCGCGCACGACGCGGCCCACAAAGGCGGGGCAGGCTTCGGGGACATCTGTTTTAATCTCCACCGGACAAGGAAAGCTGCCTGTGACGGGCTCTACCGCTTTTGTCTTAAGCGTACCTAGCCCCACCGCCGCAAGGTCGCGCGCAATACTATCCACACCCAGCCAATCCGGGCGGTTTGGCGTGACTTCAAATTCGATCATAGGATCATTCACCCCAAGCGCCTCGGCCAGCGGCGTACCTACGGCATGCCCGCCATCAAGGTCCATAATGCCGTCATGATCATCGCCCAGATTAAGCTCGCGCGAGCTGCACATCATACCCGAGCTTTCCACGCCGCGAATTTTGCGCGGCTTCTTATCAAGGGAAAAATCCGCCCCGGGGATATAGGCTCCCATGGGCGCATAGGCCACGGTCATGCCCGCCCGCGCATTGGGCGCGCCGCAGACAATTTGCATCTCCCCGTCGCGTGTCTCCACCGTACAGACCTTAAGCTTATCGGCATCGGGATGTTTCTCGGCGGTTTTAACTTTGGCGATTGAAAATGCCGCCAGTTCATCGGCGGGGTTATGCACGTCCTCGACTTCCAATCCCGCAAGGGTCATCGCCTCGACAACGTCTTCAAGGGCCGCGTCCGTATCCAAATGCTCTTTGAGCCATGAGAGTGTGAATTTCATTATGAAAGCCCCGTCGCGAGGTTCGCCTGCAATAGCGGATCAAAGCCGTAATGGGAAAGCCATCTTGTGTCGGCGCTAAACATATCGCGCAGATCGGGCATGCCATATTTCAGCATCGCGAGGCGGTCAACGCCCATGCCAAAGGCGAAGCCTTGATATTCCTCAGGGTCAAGGCCGCAGGCGCGCAGCACATTGGGGTGCACCATGCCGCAGCCCAGAATTTCCATCCAGCTCTCGCCGCTGCCGATTTTAATCGCGCTGCCGACCCGCTCATAGCGCACGTCCATTTCGGCGCTCGGCTCGGTGAAGGGGAAATGGTGCGGGCGGAACTGCACATCAACATCGGTTTCAAAAAAGGCAGAGACGAAATCCATGAGCACGCCTTTAAGGTGGCCCATGTGAATCCCCTTGTCGATCACAAGGCCTTCGACTTGGTGGAACATGGGGGTGTGGGTCTGGTCACTATCACAGCGGTAGGTGCGGCCCGGCGCAATGATGCGGATGGGCGGCTTTTCATTGATCATGGTGCGAATTTGTACGGGCGAGGTATGGGTACGTAGGACTTTTTTTTCTTCGCCTTCGGGCGCCGACATAAAAAACGTATCATGCATATCGCGTGCGGGGTGACCCTTTGGGAAATTCAGCGCGGTGAAATTATGAAAGTCATCCTCAATATCCGGTCCCTCGGCGACAGAAAACCCCATATCAGAGAAGATCACGGCCATTTCTTCCATGACTTGTTGTACGGGGTGAAGCGTGCCGCTTTGCGCGCCGACAGGAAGGGACATGTCTAGTCTCTCGCTCGCCAGCGCCGCGTCAAGAGCCGCATCTTCCAGCGCGGTTTTGCGGGCCTCAATCAAGGCCGTGATGTCTTTTTTTAGCCCATTGAGCGCGGGGCCCATGACTTTTTTGTCTTCAATAGACATCTTGCCAAGGCCTTGCATCATGGCGCTGATCTCGCCCTTTTTGCCAAGGGCGGCCACGCGAATATCATCCAGCGCACGCAGGTCACCCGCGCCCGCAATCAGCCGCGCATATTTTTCTTTTGCCGCAATTAGCTCACTCATGACACTATCCCTAAATGAGCGCGTCTTTTGACGGGTTTTGGGAAAGGGGTCAACAGGGCGCTTGCCCGCTTTTCGCTAACCGCTCTTTAGTATTTACCGCCTAGGATTATTGGGTCATGCGAGAAATTTTCAAATATTCACTGCGGCTGATCTTGCCGGCGGTATTGATTGCGGGCTGCGCGGCTACGCCGGCGCCCCGCACGGATAAAATGCCGCCAAACACGGCGCTGCAAACACAGATGACGCCAATCGCCCAGACCAAACCCTATAGCTACGGCGAGGCGGGGCTGTCTTTGCCGGACCGCGCGGCCTTTTTGCAAAAAGACAAGCGTTGGGGCGGTGACCGGCTTGGCAAGAGCGGAGACACCATGGCGTCGGATGGCTGCCTTGTGACGGCGTCTGCTATGGCGCTGGCGAATCTGGGATTTCAAACTGATCCCGGGGATTTGAACAAACGGCTGACAGCGGCCGATAGCTTCACTGATCGCGGCTGGTTGATCTGGAGCGGGATTTCAGCGGTCACCGCTGGCAAAGCTAAGGCCCGTTTTTACAGCCAGGTCAATGAGGGCATTATCGACGGGTGCTTGCGGGATGGTTATTATCCCCTGGCGCGCTTTATCCTGCCTAATGGGCGTACACATTGGGCGGTGATTTTAAAGCGTGATAGCCGCGGTTATTACATGCGTGACCCGCTTCACCCCAGCAAAAGCCCGCTGCTATTCCCGCGCAGCGCGGATGCGTTCAAAGCTGTGCGCTGCATTGGGCTGTCGGATAAAGCCTAGCGTTAGTCCGAGAGATAATAGGTGATGGTCGACACGACGCGGATTTTTTTAATGTCAGGATTATTCTGATCTCGCGCCGTGATTGAGAACTGCCCTTGCCGCGCAGTCTTTATTTTCCCTAATTGACTTTGCGAGTCTTCTGAGAATTTTTCAGCGACGAGCCGCGCATTTTGCGTGGCTTCCTCGATCATTTTCGGTTTTATGTCGTTGAGCGCTGAGAAGATATATTCTGTGCGCACCTCATAGTTTTCGCCCGTGATAATCACGCCTTGTTTACCCAATTCCGACAGCCGCGTCATGAGAGCCTTGACGGTTTCTATATTTTGGGAATGCACGGTTAGAGTCTGGGCGGCCTGAAAACGAATGCCTTGAAAAGGACGAGGGTTATAATGCTGGGAAAGTTTGTCGCGCACACGCGGGGAGGAGCGCGAGATTTCATCCGCCTTAATACCGTTCTCAAGCAGGAAGCGCATGACTTTTTCATTATTCCGGTCGATTTCATCATAAAGACCCTCCAACGCATTATTTTGCACGGAATAGGTGATGGGCCAGATCACCGTATCAGCCGGATATTCATGCACAGACAGGCCTTTAACCGTGACCGTGCGTTCAAGATTTTTGTAAGCAAGCGCGCCGCGTCCAAGGGTAATCCCGAGCAGAAAAAGTCCGAAACAGATAAATGTACCAAGGATGAGAGCGCTTGATTTGGAGAGGGTCATAATTTTCTTTCAGAGGCTTTGTCGGGCAAAGGCTATTGTCTGGCGCGGGATGGCCTTATTAGGTTTATCTCAGGCATTCGGCCAGAATATGGCGATGATGTGATTTCAAAGGCCGCATTAGTTCTTGATTTGTTCTCATATATATGATTGGATATGTCAAAGGGGGCGCTATGGCCGCAAATATTTCCACCGTTGCATTTGAAGGGGCAGAAGCGCGCCGCGTCGATGTTCAGGTGCAAATTTTAAATGGCAAAGAGCATCTGCTAATTGTAGGCCTTGCTGATAAGGCTGTCGCGGAAAGCCGTGAACGCGTTCGAGCGGCTTTCGCTGCGATTGGTCTGCGCTTGCCGCATAAACGCGTGGTCGTCAATCTCGCCCCAGCGGATCTGCCCAAAGAGGGCGCGCATTATGACCTGCCGATTGCGCTGGGGATTATGTCAGCTATGGGGGCTGTGCCGCTGGATATTGTGCGCGATTATATGGCGATTGGCGAGTTGTCGCTGGACGGAACGATCGCCCGCGTACCCGGGGCGCTGCCCGCTGCGGTTTGCGCTAATGCCCAGAAATTGGGTTTGATTTGCCCCGAGCCCAATGGGGCAGAGGCGGCGTGGGCGGGCGATATGGCTTTGCTTGCGCCGCATAATCTTGTGCAGCTCATCAATCATTTTAAGGGCACGCAACTGCTGGCGCGCCCCATACCCGGCGAAATGCTCACCCAAATCAGCCCGCTTGATATGCGTGATGTGCGCGGACAGGAAACGGCCAAGCGCGCGTTAGAAGTGGCGGCTGCCGGGGGACATAATTTGCTGATGGTCGGCCCGCCCGGGTCGGGAAAATCTATGCTGGCGGCGCGTCTGCCGGGGCTTTTGCCGCCGCTCGCCGCCCAAGAGCTTTTGGATGTTTCCATGATACATTCCGTGGCGGGGCTGCTGGAAAAAGGCGCCCTGTCGCGCGCGCGGCCTTTTCGTTCACCCCACCATTCTGCGTCAATGGCGGCCATGGTTGGCGGCGGGGTGAAAGCTAAACCGGGCGAAGCGTCATTGGCGCACCGCGGGGTTTTGTTCCTTGATGAGCTTCCCGAATTTACCCCCCAAGTCCTTGATAGCTTGCGCCAACCGCTAGAAGAGGGCGAAATATCAGTTGCGCGGGTAAATGCCCATGTCCGCTACCCCGCTAGATTTCAGCTCATTGCCGCAATGAATCCGTGCCGCTGCGGGACAGGCGGGGCAGACGGCATTGCGTGCCGGCGCGGGGAGCGCTGCGCGCAAGATTACCAGTCGCGCGTCTCTGGTCCCTTTATGGACCGAATTGATATTCAAATCGATGTGCCGGCGGTAACTCCGGCTGATCTGGCCCTGCCGCCCCCCACGGAAGGCAGCGCAGAGATTGCGGCCCGCGTAGCCGCCGCGCGCGAAACCGCCTTAAAACGTAACGGCGGAGTGACAAATGCAGAGCTAAAAACCAGCCAGCTAGACCATGTCGCAGAGCCCGATGCCGAGGGCCGCCGCCTTTTAACCCAAGCGGCTGAAACCCTAGGCTTGACGGCCCGCGGCTATCACCGCGTCCTCAGAGTTGCCCGCACACTCGCGGATCTCTCGGGATCGGAGAATGTTCACCGCCTGCATATTGCCGAAAGCCTTTCACAACGCCGTGCGCGCATGGGGCTTACACATAAATCCGGCCTTGCGGGGATTGCGAATCACGCGGGGCGGCAATCAGGGCCAAAATCCTCTCCATTCGGTCGTGCCTGACGCTATTTCGTGATTTAGACTGTGATTTTTCCCCAAAATCGCAATTTTTGCGATTATTCCGCCGCAATACAGGATTTGGTAAGAAAATTTTTAGACTAAATTCCGAAAGTGACACTTCATTGAGCAATGCTGCTTTGCAGACAGGGGATGAAAATGTCATCAGACGAAATATTTGCCGCCCATATGTGGACTTGGCCTGATCCGATGATCAAGCGCGATAGCGCGGGGCGAATTTTATTCATCAATGCAGCATTTTTGAAGATGTATGGCGGACAAGTTCAGGATTGGCAGGGAAATACGGTTTCCGGCTGGCCTAACCCCCAAATGAGTGCTTTGCCCAACCGCTTTGAAACGCGCTTACCACATGAGGCGGGAGAGTCCGTTTATGACTGGGTGGAATACATGCTCCCTGATCAAGGCACGCTTGCGATCGCGCGCGATGTTACGGAATTATTGACCCCGCCGCAGCCCGATAATGGGGCGCATTTTACAGCTCCGCCAACTGAGCCTCACAGTGAAGTTTCGCCGCCGGCTGCGGCTGCGGCTGCGGCTGCCGCAATTGCTGTGGCTGCGCCTTTAACGATCGCCGCCGAAACTACGGCCGCAAAGGACAGCGCCAGTTTTGAAGCCCCGGAATATGATTCCCCCGTGCATCAGGCGCCCGTGCATCAAGCGCCCGTGCATCAGGCGCCCACTTTTGAGCCGCCGGTTCATGAGGCCCCTGTTTTTGAAGCCCCTGTGCTTGACGCGGCGCCTGCAAGCTCCCCCCAGCCTACCGAGCCTGCAACGCCGCCTCAGCCCGAGCCGAACCCAGCCAGAGAGGTTCATCAACCCCCTAGCGCCAGCGCGCCAGCGCCGGAGCCCGCAAGTGAGGCCGCACCAACTAGCGCGCCAGAGGGCCGTGATTATGAGCGCCGCGCCCTTCCAATTGAGAACGAGGAGGCGGTTTTGGGCACGAATTGGCGCGACGCCGTGATTGCGAAAGCCGTTGGCTCCGCCATGCCAAGCGAGGCGGATGAGACCCCAGAAGATGATAATGCGAGCGCTACGCCTCGGCCCGTAAATATGGCTCCGGCGGATGGACCCCTTCGCATTCTATTGGCTGAAGATAACGCCATTAACGCGCTTTTGACCCGAACGCTTCTTGAGGCCGAAGGCTGCGACGTTGACGTGGTCGAAGATGGCCAGCTCGCGGTCGAAGCCATGAAAACGCGTTCCTATGACATGATTTTCATGGATATGCGCATGCCCAATATGGATGGTCTGGAATCGACACGCAAAATTCGCGCCCTACCTAATGTGCCCAAGAGCTTACCGATTGTTGCCCTTACGGCCAATGCCTTTGATGATGATCGCAACGCCTGTTTTGACAGCGGTATGAATGACTTCATGACCAAGCCTGTCTCCGCCGAGGAGCTTGCCGATATGGTGCAGCAATGGGCGCGTAAACAAAGGGATGCCGCCGCCTAATTCTGGCACTGTTTCCGGCCCTAGCGCGGCCATTCGCCGGCTTCAAATTCTATTCGTCTTTCGCCCAAATTATGCCATAGCTAGGCCGAATAAAGGTAAGCTATGCACCCGACATTAAAAAAGCTTGACGATATATTCTTCATCTCGAAGATTTTGACGACCCGAAAAATGGCGGCCATGCTTGCCTTGGGGTTTAGCGCCGGCCTGCCGATCATGCTGGTATTCTCAACGCTTTCCTTTTGGCTACGCAGTGAGGGCGTAAGCCGCAGCGCCATCGGTTTTTTTGTTTGGGTCGGTTTTGCCTATTCCTTGAAATTTTTATGGGCCCCGCTGACGGACCGCTTTCGTATTCCTGTACTCTCCGGCCTTATCGGAAACCGCCTGGCGTGGACGGCGGTGGCGATTTGCGGAACCGCCATCTCTATGATCTGTATGGGCTTTCAAGACCCTGCCGAAAACCTTTATGGCGTGGCCTATTGCGCGATCGGAATCGCTTTCTTCTCCGCAACGCTGGATATTTGCGTAGATGCGTGGCGCATCGATGTTAGCCAGGATGAGGAGCAGGCGATGATGGCCGCGACCTATCAGCTTGGCTACCGCTTCGGGATGATACTTGCGGTTTCTGGTGTATTGATGGTGGTAGAGGCATCAAGCTGGAACGTCGCCTATTGGTGCGTGGCAGCTGTTGCCTTTCTTGGCGCGGTCACGCCCTTTTGGGCCACCCGTCCGCCAGAGCCAAGTGCGCGCGATAAAGCGCCAACCAATTGGGGTTTGCTCCTTGGCGCTATGGCGCTCATCAGCGTGCTGGTATTACAGCTTCAAAAAGGGGCGGCCTTGCGCGGCTGGCTCGCGGAGCTTGGCGGCTCTCTTGCGGCGCTCTCGCCCGCTATCAAGGTATTGTTGCCGCTTTCCTTTGGGCTCTCAATCCTGCTCATTCCGTTTATAGCCGCCGCCTATTTGATGACATTTGGGCGAAAGGCCTTAAACGCAAACGCGCTTTTTGACGTGCCGATTTTAGGGGATTTTGCCGATATTGTGCGCCGCTTTGGCTGGGTGAGCGTACTCATTTTACTAATTGTGATCACCTACCGTGTTTCGGATTACACCATGGGCGTTATGGCTATGCCGCTTTATAATGACCTTGGATATTCTGAAGGCACTGTCGGCATTGTCAAAGGCGTTTATGGTATAACCATGCTTACCTTCGGTGCTTTTGTAATGGCCTGGAGCTCGCTGCGGTTTGGCCTGCCAAAAACTCTTATCGCGGGCGCGGTCCTCACGATTATCACTAATCTTGCTTTTTCATGGCTTGCTCAAGTTGAGACGCCGCGCGCGATCTATCTCTTTGTCACAATCGGGGCCGATAATCTGGCCGCCGGATTTGCGGGCACCGCCCTCATAGCCTTTATGTCCACACTCACGGACCGAAATTTCACAGCCACGCAATATGCGCTCTTTAGCTCTCTGGTTGCCTTTAGCGGCAAATTTCTCGCAGGATTTTCGGGCGTGCTCGCTGATGCTATTGGCTATCAGGATTTCTTTTTATACACTGCTTTATTGGGTCTGCCCGGGCTCATCTTTGTGATTATTGCGGTCAAGATTGACTTCGTCCCCGAAGGCAAGATTGAAAAGAGGGATGAGATGCGTGATCAGTCATGAGTAATTATTCCCAAAGCGCCGCGCTGAAAGCTTTGGCGGGTATCCCTGACCCCCAATCGGGACGCGACATCATCTCGGCGGGTATGCTAGGAGAGCTTCAATTTAGCGACGGACATCTACGCGCGATATTATTGATTGATCCCCATAGCCCTCAAATTTATGAGGCCGCGCGCCGTGAAGCTGAGATGGCGTTATCCAAATTCTCAGATGTAGAGCGCGCCAGCGTGCTTTTGACCGCGCATAAGGCCGGACCTGTTCTCAACGGACCGGCAAGCCCGCCCAGCAGCCGACCCATCTCGGGAACCCGCCGCAAGGGCAATCCCCATAAACCTCGCCGGCCCGAGGGCTATCAGGGGGATAGCCAAATCAAACATGTTATCGCCGTCAGCTCGGCCAAGGGCGGGGTGGGGAAATCTACCGCTGCGGTTAATTTGGCGGCGGCGCTTTCCTTGCAGGGGTTAAGCGTGGGTTTGCTAGACGCCGATATTCACGGGCCAAGCGCCCCAATCTTACTGGGGCTGAAAGGCCAGACCGCCGGCACGGAGATGGCTGCGGGGCGCAGGCTAATAACGCCGCTCACGGCTCATGGCCTTAAAGCTATGTCGATTGGATTTCTCACGCCCGATGATGGCCCGATTGTCTGGCGCGGACCCATGGTGCAGGGCGCGATTACCAAAATGTTATGGGACGTGAATTGGGGCGCCGTCGATATTTTAATTATTGATATGCCGCCCGGTACAGGCGATGCGCAGCTTGGCCTCGCTCAGGACATAAAGCCCAAAGGCGCAGTCATAATTTCAACCCCCCAAGACCTTGCATTAGCGGATGCACGCAAGGGCGTGGCTATGTTCGGCAAGGTCGACATTGAAATTCTTGGCCTAATCGAAAATATGAGCGTGTTTATCTGCGATAACTGCGGGGAGCCCCACCATATCTTTGGCCACGGAGGGGCGCAGGCAGAAGCAAAGGCGCTCGGGATTCCCTTTTTAGGGCAAGCGCCGCTGTCTATGGCTATACGGGAATCAGGTGATTCAGGCGTTCCGATTGCCTTGGGAGAGGGGGAGGAAGCCCAGATGTTTGCAGATATTGCCCGGCAGCTTTGGGACAGGCTTTCACAGGCCTAGGCCTTTTTGGACAGGCTCCACTTTAGCCAGATGAGCAAGATTTTCGGCCCCTCCAGCAAATAGCGTTTCCACAGGCGGCGAGGCTCCGAAATGAGTCTGTAGAGCCATTCCAACCGTCTTTTTTGCATCCACATCGGCGCGCGCTTGACCCGCCCCGTCAGAAATTCGAGGGAAGCCCCTACGCAGAGACCAAGCCCGATACAATCGCCGCGATCAAGCGCCGCTTTGGCGACCATTTCTTGTTGCGGGCTGCCGACGCATATAAATGTGTAGCGGGCGGGATGTTCGGCAATGAACTGCGCGGCCGCTTCAATGGCGTCCGGTTTCCGGCGAAGTCCCATGGGAGGGACATGATGATTCACCTTCGTCAGGCCATAGCGCGATTTCAAATCCTTAATGATTGTTTCATCTGCGCCAATCACGTTGATCGGTTCATTGGCGGTTATGACATTATCAAAAAGTTGCGCGGTGAGGTCCGAGCCGGGGACGGCCTTAAGCGGAATCCCCGAAAAGTTTGATAAAAGTTCCAATATGCGGGAATCGCAGACTGAAATCCAAGCGGCCTCATAAAGCGGTTTGAAGACGTCCGGTTCCTTTGAAAGGCGCACAATATGGTCCACATTTGGCGTTACAATATAGCGAAAGCCGTGGTTTTCCGTAATCCATTTACAGCGCGTGAGCGTTTGCATCCGCGTGAGTGGGTCAAAGGTCGTACCGACAAACTCATATGAGCGGGGATTGACCCGCCAATCTATTTTGCCCTCGCGCGGCTCTGCGCGGCGGTCAACGCCGCGTGGCTGCGGAGGAATTATCTTTTTTGCTGCGCTCATTGACTCAACCCACAATATTTATTGAGGCCTCATACTATCAGCGTTTGGTTAGAATATGGTTTACAACACCGCCAAAATAGATTCGGCCAGTCTCGGAATATTATTTTTATTGGCGGCGGCGATATTTATCCGGCCTGAATTTGTAATATAAACCGAGTGTTTCTCGCGCAGGGCGATGGCCTGTGCTTCACTTACGGGGAGGGTTGAAAACATACCGTTCTGCGCGGCCACGGCGGCGGCCATGACCTCTCCGCCTTGCACATTTAAGGCGTTTGAAAGCTGGGCGCGAAGACTGCGCATACGCTCGCGCATTTCTGTCAGTTCGCCGGACCAAAGCGTGCGGAGCTCGCTATCGCCCAAGATTTTCGCGACAATTGCAGCGCCGTGATCGGGCGGCATAGAAATGATCTTGCGCTGAATGGCGCCAAATTGGGTCTGTGCATTAATCGCGCTATCCACATCTTTGGTGAGAACGGCCGCGAGGCCAACGCGTTCACGGTAAAGGGCAAAGTTTTTAGAGCAAGAGGCGGCCAACACCAACTCTTCGCAGCTCTCCATAAGCTTGCGAAGGCCATATGTATCCTCCGCCATGCCGCGCCCAAGACCGAAATAGGCCAGATCCACAAAGGGGATAAGTCCGTTTTCAGGCAAAAATTCAGCGAGCCTATCCCACTGCGCGGGCGATAAATCTGCTCCCGTGGGATTGTGACAACAGCCATGCAAAAGCACGACATCGCCCGGCTTTGCGCCTTCCTTTATCGCGGTTAGCATATCTTCAAAATCTACGCCCAATGTGCTGCGGTTATAATAAGGGTAGCTTTTCAGTGTGAGCCCCGCCGCGCCGATAAGCGGAATATGATTGGCCCATGTCGGCGTTGAGACCCAAACGGCAGCCTGAGGATTGGCTTCCTTAATCAGCTCCGCGCAAAGCCGCAGCGCCCCGCTACCGCCGGCGGCTTGGGCGCTGGCCATGCGCGGTGAATAACCCTGCGCCCTCTCTTCGCCCAAAATAAGCGCCAGCATGGTTTTACGAAAAGCGGCATTGCCCACGGTTGAGACATAGATTTTACTGTCTTCTTCGGTCCACCATTGCTGCTCGGCCTCTTTGACGGCCCGCATGATGGGGGTGGCCCCATCCGCTGTTTTATAAACGCCGACGCCCAGATCGACTTTGTCGGGGTTTGTATCGGCTTTGGCCATTTGCATGAGATGCATAATAGCGTCAGGCGCTTTGGCGGTAAGGGCGTCAAACATCGGGGCCTCCAAAGAGTACGGCGTCAGGATTATCGGCGTCCGTGTTAGCTTAAGGCTGCTGGGCTGTGAAGCTTAAAGTGTTATTCGGCGGGGACTTTTGCAGGCTCTTCCGAGCGGCGGATAAACGGCCAGAAAAGCTGCTCGGCGGCGCTGGTCGGCGGCAGGTTCTCCACACCCATCTCTTCGGGATATTGGCGCGTGATTTTGGCCGTACCAAATAAGACGTCCCAAAAAAATAGAAGATTTCCGTAATTGCCTTTGTAATTTGTAATCCCGTCCGAGGCATATTTGCCGTGATGGGCGCTATGGGTGGCGGGCGTGCTGATTGTGCGCTCAACAACCCACATAACCGGTGAGAGCCATTTAATTTTATAGAGCGGCGCGTCCCAGCGAATATCGGAATGCGCGCCAAAAATAACCGTCATTTTGATAACGATAAAGACGCTGTAGACCCAGCCCCCGCCCAGATAGATTAATATCCCCGACAACCATAAAGACGGCATGAGGAAATAATAAAAAATATTGTTGCGATAAACGACACGAATGGACAGATATTCCGCGTTATGGTGCGGGCGGTGAAGATTATAGAGCCACGGCGTTGAATGGGTAAGTCTATGCCACCAATATTGCGTCATATCGTCAAAGATCAAAAAGAGCGCAAAGAGCGCAAGAAAGGGCCAGTCCGCGATGATCCCTCTCGCCTCGGGCATGATCGCAAGGCCCGCAGCAAAGGCGAGTGCCATAATAAAGGGCTGGGTGAAACCGGTTAAAACAATGGTCCCGATGACCTCGACAAGGCCGTCGCCTTTGATTTGCCCTTTTTTTGAAAAAAACGAGGTGAAAATAATCTCAAGGATAATAAAGCCAATGAAAATGGCTAAAATCAGCAGTAATTCAGGTGCCATGAGACCTCCTATCCTGCTGATTACTTAGCAATCGGCGCGCGGGGTGACTGTCAGGAAATAGACAATCGCGCGGGTCTATTCCGCCTCAAGGTCCTGTTTGATATGGGGCTGCTGCAAGAGCTTTTGCATGTCTTGTGCCGTCTCAAAGCTCTCATCGACCACAAAGCGCAGGGCGGGTGTGGATTTCATTTCCATTTCTTTACCAAGCCGCCCGCGCAGAAATTTACTGGCCCGATTCAGAGATTTGACCAATGCTGCATCATCTCCCCCGCCGAGCCGCGCCGCATAGCAGATCGCATGTTTCAGATCGGGGCTAACCCGCACTTCGGAAATCGTGACCGAGACACCTTGTAGCTCGGGATCGCGGAAATGTTCCTTGGCGATAATTTCGGCCAGCATCCTGCGGATAAGTTCGCCGGCCTTGAGCATGCGCTGGGAGGGCGCTTTATGTTTACTCACGGCAAAGCTCGCCAGCGTGCGTGCCCAAATGCATAGAGTTAATCAAGCTTGCGCTCAATCATCTCGACGGTGAAGCATTCGATTTGATCGCCTTTGCGTAGGTCTTCATAATTTTCAAAGGCCATACCGCATTCCATACCGGCTTGAACTTTTTCAACCTCGTCCTTAAACCGTTTCAGCGTGCTGAGCATGCCTTCATGGATCACAACATCATCGCGCAGCAAACGCACGCCAGAGCCGCGCTCCACCCGTCCTTCGGTAATCTTACAGCCTGCGATATTGCCGACTTTAGAAATGTTAAAGACCTGAAGAATTTCCGCATAGCCGATAAAGGTCTCGCGGCGCTCAGGCGCAAGCATTCCCGATAGCACACCTTTAACGTCGTCGATCAGGTCATAGATTACAGAATAATAACGGATTTCCACGCCTTCGCTCTCGGCCATATCTTTGGCGCGGCGGTTAGGCCGCACATTAAAAGCGAGGATTGGCGCTTCGGAGGCTTTGGCGAGAAGAACATCGGATTCCGAGATTGCGCCAGCGGCGCCGTGAATGACGCGGCACTTAACTTCGTCATTACCCGCGCCTTCAACGGAGGCCTTGATTGCTTCGACAGACCCCTGCACGTCGCCTTTAACAAGGACAGGCATTTCGGAGACGGTTTTATCCGCCAGCTTGGCCATCATCATTTCCATACTTGCCATCGCAGACGGGGTGACGCTGCTGGCTTTTTTGATCTCGCGCTCGCGGTAATCTGTAATTTCCCGGGCTTTAGACTCGCTCTCGACTACGGCGAATGGCTCACCCGGCGCGGGTGCACCGTTAAAGCCCATGACCTCAACGGGGGTTGAAGGCTCCGCGCCTTTGACGGCTGCGCCGCGCTCATCGGTCATGGCTTTCACCTTGCCCCAATATTGGCCGGCCACAATAATGTCGCCGCGCTTTAGGACGCCGCGTTTCACAAGCACTGTTGCCACAGAGCCCCGGCCCTTTTCCACTTTACTCTCGACGATTAGGCCATCAGCCTTTCTGTCGGGATTGGCTTTCAGGTCCATGAGCTCAGCTTGGAGGGTAATCGCCTCAACCAGGTTATCCAGCCCTGTTTTTTCTTTCGCCGAAACATGGACCGACTGTGTTTCGCCGGACATGCTTTCGGTGATAATTTCATGCTGCAACAGCTCTGTTTCGATCTTAAGGGCATCGGCCTCATAGGTGTCCATCTTGTTGACGGCAACAATGATCGGCGTTCCGGCCGCTTTGGCGTGTTTGATGGATTCAATCGTTTGAGGTTTCACGCCATCATCAGCGGCGACGACAAGGATCACAATATCCACGGCCTGCGCGCCGCGCGTACGCATGGCGGAAAATGCCGCATGGCCGGGCGTATCCAAAACGGTGATTTTCGCTCCGCCCTTTAGCTGTAGTTGATAGGCGCCGATGTGCTGGGTGATGCCGCCGGCTTCGCCGCCCGCCACGTCGGTTGTGCGCAGGGCATCCAGAAGCGAGGTCTTGCCGTGATCGACATGGCCCATAATCGCAATGACAGGCGGACGCGGCTTTTGTTTGCTCTCGTCCTCATCATCATCAGCGAGAATGAAGTTATCTTCCACATCGGCTTCAGCAACGCGCTTGACGGTATGACCGAAATCTTCCGCAATAAGCTGCGCTGTATCCGCGTCAAGCACGTCATTAATCTGGAGCATATCGCCTTGTTTCATGAGATATTTGACCACGTCGGAGGCGCGCTCTGCCATGCGGTTGGCCAAATCACCCACGGTGATGACCTCGGGGATTGTCACCTCGCGGGAAATTTTACCCGAATCTGTTTGTCCGCTTTTTTGGCGTTCTTTCTCGCGCTCGCGCGCGCGGCGTACAGACGCAAGTGAGCGTTGACGTTCTTCATTACCCGCAAGGGCTGATACAATTGTCAGCTTGCCGCGGCGGCGGCCACTATCGCCGCCCCGCCCCGAACGGCTGGGTTTGGTCGGGCCACTGTTTCTTTGTTTTTTGATACGTCCGCCGGCCTTCTCAAGCTCGGTCATTTCCTTTTCCGCTTTCGCCTTGCGCTCATTATCGATTTCACGCTCGGGCTGCGGGCGGCGGGTTTTCTGCGCTTCCTCCGCTTGGCGCTCTGCTTCTTCCGCTTCCATGCGGCGCAGCTCTGCCTCCTCCTCGGCAATTTTTTTCTTGCGCAGGATTTCTTTCTCCTCGTCCATACGGCGCTTACGCTCCGCTTCTTCGACAAGGCGCTGCTGCTCGCGCGCGGATTGTTCGGTTACCGCAGATTTCACCGCATTCTGACGCTTGATATATTCTGCCTTGGATAGGCCGAGTTTTTTGGCGGCCTCGGCGACTTCATCAACTGTGACTTGCGGACGGGACGGCGCAGGGCCGCTCGGGGCTTTGGGCGGCGGGGTAGAGCCTTTTACCGGCGCAGGTTTAACCATAGGCTTAACGCCCGGTCCGCCAACAATGCGGCGCTTCTTCGTTTCGACAACGACCTGCTTTGAGCGGCCGCCAGAGAAGTTCTGTCTTACCGTGCCGGCTCCTTTGCCAAGGGAAAGCGGTTTGCGTTTCGGTTTATCGTTCGTATCGGTCATGTTCTGTCCTGTCGCCGGGTCATAAGTCCGGCTGTGTGTTATTGCAGTCTACCCCTAAATGAGGGCATTTTGCAAAGTCGCCGTAACCTAGCGACCTTGCGGAGTTATTCAACAGTCAATCCCGCGCAATTGGGGATTCTTTTGGGATGGCTTTTCCCTCTGGCGGGGAAAATATTTTCGCTTTCATGGGCGCTATCAACCCAGCCTTGCGGGATGAGCTCGGCAAAGCCCGCATAGCGCGCGGCCAGCGCAGTAAATGACTTCGCTAGCGGTCCGGGCGGCAGGGCCATGTGGACTACGCTATCGCGGCCAACTGCGCGGGCAAGCTGCGCGTTATCAAAGCAGCCCATGACGCGGGGCAGGGGCATTTCCAGCTCTCTGGCGACAGCCTTTGAGAGGGTTCTTATTTTGCTACGCCCGTCCTCTGACCCGTCCTTGGCCTCTATGCGCCAAGCGATTTTTCCGCTGCCGGCCGCCGCTTTAACCTGATCATAGCCGATATGGATGTGGCCCGATTTTCGCGCCATTGCCAAAAGCCCGAGCAAGCGCTGCGCCAATAGCTTCTGTGTTTGCGCCGCCAGATCAGGCGGAGTGTTTGCCTTGGTTTTGAACCCGCGCGAAAAAGCACCGGATTTAAGTGCCTCCGCTATATCCTCCGGGCTTGCGCTCACCCAGACCCCGCGCCCCGGAAGTTTGCCGAGAATATCGGGCACAACTGCCCCGTCAGGCCGAAGGACAAACCGGATCATCTCATCGATATGGCGTACCTCGCCCCGCGCCGCGCATTTTCGCTCTCGCCCTTTGTGGCCGCGTTTATCCGCACCTTTACGCAGGACGGCGTCTTCACCCGCTTCGGGGGCGCTGTCGGCGGCCAATTTATTTGGGCCGGAATATGTGTCTGACGCCGATATGGTCAAGATCGAGAGCGTATTCCCGATTAAGAGAATACATCCTCCGCTGTTAGAACGGCTTCGCCGTCTTCTGTCTCGGCCTGCGCGTCTTCCGGCATGTCCTCGGCCTCAGGGATAAGGGCCGCAGCGTCAATCCAGCCGGCTTTTACACGGGCCTGCATAATCAGCATTGTCGCATCTGGCTCGGAGAGTTTAAAGCTCTCAAGAATGCCCTCTTCATGGATCTTCTCGCCGTTTTTATATTCCGTGTAACCGCGCAGATCATCGGGAATCAGCCCGGCAACATCCTCCACGGTAAGGACTTCATTTTTACCAAAAGCCACTGCCATTGGCAGGGTCACGCCTTCAATCTCAAGGACGCCGTCCTCAACGCCAGCGGCCTTGCGCTCTGCGTCTTGTTCTTGGGCTTGTTTTTCCAGATATTCGCGCGCTCGGGCTTGTAGCTCCTGCGCGGTTTCTTCATCAAAACCTTCAATGGTGGACAGTTCTGATAGTTCGACATAGCCGACCTCTTCCATGCTTTGGAACCCTTCCGAGACCAGCAATTGCGCGATCATTTCATCGACATCCAGACCCGCGATAAAGAGTTCGGAGCGTTCAGCAAATTCTTTCTGGCGGCGCTCGGATTCCTGTTCTTCGGTCATAATATCAATGCCCCAACCCGAGAGCTGTGAGGCGAGGCGCACATTTTGTCCGCGCCGGCCAATGGCGAGGGATAATTGCTCATCAGGGACGACAACTTCGATCCGGTTTTCATCTTGATCGAGAACAACTTTGGTCACTTCTGCGGGCTGCAAGGCATTAACGATGAAACTCGCCGCGTCTTCTGTCCACGGGATAATATCAATGCGCTCACCCTGAAGTTCGTTGACGACGGCCTGAACGCGGGAGCCGCGCATACCAACGCAGGCCCCAACAGGGTCAATCGAACCGTCATTAGAGTAAACCGCGATCTTTGCGCGCGATCCCGGGTCGCGGGCCACCGCCACGATCTGGATGATGCCTTCATAGACCTCGGGCACTTCTTGGGAGAAGAGCGCTGCCATAAATTCTGGTGCCGAGCGCGAGAGGAAAATCTGGCTGCCGCGCGGCTCTTCGCGCACATCCAAAATATAGGCGCGAATCCGATCCCCGTTTTTCACATTTTCCCGCGGCAAGGTCTGGTCGCGGCGGATAACGCCTTCAGCGCGGCCTAGATCGACAATGATATGACCATATTCCACGCGCTTGACGATGCCGTTAATGATCTCGCCAATGCGGTCTTTATATTCAAGATATTGACGCGCGCGTTCGGCTTCGCGCACTTTTTGCATAATGACCTGCTTGGCCATCTGGCTTTGGACGCGGCCAAATTCAA
Organism: uncultured Caulobacterales bacterium; assembly: GCA_964410285.1. Lineage (GTDB taxonomy): Bacteria > Pseudomonadota > Alphaproteobacteria > Caulobacterales > Maricaulaceae > Fretibacter. Next base: position 239,125 of record CAYPFR010000001.1, read on the forward strand.
TGGGCGGCAGAGGCGTTGTAATCTCAAAGCCGATTTCCGCTTCGGGATGATCAAGCTTGGCGGTCGCCAGATTGGTCTGCGTAGATTCGTTCTCTAGCTCTTCATCCTCGACAACCGTGACGACGCGGGTAAGAGCCATTTCGCCCGAGACCGGATCCAGCCGGGCGCGAATATCAAGTTCGCTGCCATAGCGCAGGCGCGCCGCTTTCTGAATGGCCTCTTCGATGGCGCCCAGAACGATAGCTTTATCGATATTTTTTTCTTGCGCGACTGCCCCTGCGATTTGCAGAAGTTCGAGTTTATTTGCACTAATAGCTGACGTGGCCATAAGGGTCTCCTATTGATCAGTGACAGGGTGAGAGGGGGACGCATCATTGGCAGCCTCGTTAGACGTCAGCGCGGCGCGCGCCTTTTGTCCGGCCTCAATGAGTTCATCCGTAATAAGTAATTTGGCTTCGGAAATCCATTCGAACGGTATTTGTGCCGTGTCAGTGTCTCCGTCAAGGTCAATGTCCACATTCGGGCCGTCAATACCCGCGAGAATGCCGCGAAAACGTTTGCGGCCTTCAACAAGGCGGTCAAGCTCAATACGGGCGAGAAATCCTTCATAGGTTTTAAAATCCTCAAGCGAGGTAAGGGGGCGCTCAAGGCCGGGCGAGGACACCTCAAGAATATATGCATCGCGAATAGGATCTTCGACTTCAAGAGCGGAACTCGCGGCGCGCGAGAGCGCCTCGCAATCCTCGACCAGCATCTGACCGTCCGATATACGCTCGGCCATGATTTGCAGCGTAGGCCGCCGGCCCGCCATCACGCGCAGCCGTACAATACGCAGAGCCATATCAGAGGCGATAGGCTCTATAATCGCAAGGACGCGGGCATCTAAATCTGTTTTCGTTTTCATTCAAAATCTCAACGGGCCTATTCAAATGGGCAAATGCTCAAATGGCACAATCTAAAATTCGTCCTTGGTTCAGGCATTAAAAAAGCGGCCTCTTGCGAGGCCGCCGTCTTGCATCCTGTGCAAAAGGCGATGTACTGCGAGCTATATAGGCAAGAAATACGGCCCTGTCTAGCCCTCGTTTCTAACGCTATGCGCGGCGCGGCTGCGGCCTGATTTAGCGTCTGCCCCGCTTTAGGAAAGTAAAGAAATGGCCGCTACGGCCCTCGCGCAGGGCTTTAGCGAGATAGCGGGTTTGCGGCCAATCTTCACCGCGCACGCGCCAATCGCTTTGCGATGACGGTTGCCAGTCAAATCCGCCGTGCCGATGAATACGGGTGAGCGCCCAATCTATATAATGTATAATATCGCTACCAAAGCGAAACTCCCCGCCCGGCTTTAGGACGCGGTGGGCCTCGGCGATGAACGCCTCATTAATAAGCCGCCTTTTGTGGTGCTTGGATTTTGGCCAAGGATCAGGAAAAAGTACAAATAGCTTTCCAAGGCTGTTATCAGCGAGCGCGCCTAATATATCCCGTGCGTCGCCGTGATGAAGCCGCAAATTTTCCAAACTTTGTTCATCCGCCGCCGTGAGGGCCTTGGCAACGCCCGGCTCAAAGGGTTCAGCGCCAAGGACCGCCACATGTGGGTGGTTAACCGCCTGCCAGATCAAATGCTCCGCGCCGCCAAAGCCGATCTCAAACCAAATATCCTCATAGGCCGAAAGACCCGAAAGCGGGGCGCCCACGCAGCCTGTGTCAATTTTCAGTTTTGGGTAAAGCGCCTTAAATCGCGCGGCTTGCGAGGGCGACAGCGGCCGCCCTTTGGCGCGGCCAAATGTACGAAATTTATCTGGATCAGAATGTGTTGGCGGGCGGGTCATCACGCATATCCTATAGGCGACCTTTGCTTGAGGCCATATCAGGGCTTAAAACCAAGCCCCAGATGCGCTGCGGCCGCCTTCGGCCGCTATTCTTCTTCGCTTGCCGCAAGCGAGCGGGCAAGTTCCAAAATCTGGCGACGCACCGCCTTGTTTTTGATCTTTGAAACCGCTGTGGCCAGAGCAACCCCGTCCGAGCTTTTGATAAAGTCATACACGATCGGGGTTTGATCTCCCTCAGCGAATTGTCCTGTATCAAATTCATTTTTGCCAGTTAATCCGTCAAAGAAAAAAGACACAGGTACCGAGAGCACTTCGGCGAGACGCCAGAGGCGGCTCGCGCCGACGCGGTTCGTGCCGCGTTCATATTTTTGTACTTGTTGAAAGGTGACGCCCAATTCGTCCCCTAATTTTTCCTGACTCATCTTCAAAACTTGTCTACGAACGCGAATGCGGCTGCCGACATGCGTGTCGACAGGGTTTGCTGACCGTGGTCCAGCTTTCGAAACCATGATAATTCCCCAGTTGTATTGGTATCAAGGAGCCCCACCCATCAACTATTAAGTGCTAGCGTCCCTATACAAGTGAAATCTAGCAGTGCCGTACCATAAACATGCAAAAAAATTTATCAAGACGATAAGCCAACTAAAATTATATCCCGTTTTTGGCGCGCTAATGGCTTTGGGCAGCGGGCTATCAACCGCCCGCGTTTCTTGCGGTTCAGCCCTGACAAGCCAGCGGCCATAGGGATCGATCACCCCTGAAATACCATTTGCTGCCGCCCTGACAATTGGCAGGCCTTCTTCTATGGCGCGGTAGGCGGCCTGATTGGCATGTTGGCGCGGACCGGTGCTTTGCCCATACCAGCCGTCATTGGATTGATTTAAAATCCACTCCGGCGCGGCAGTGGTTTGGCTTGGCTTGGGCCAAGGCGTCATGCCGGGAAAGATAATCTCATAGCAAATTTGCGGGCTAAGCCGCGGGAGTCCGGGAAAGTCCGCCAGTTCTTTTGTCGGGGCCGGCGAGAGAGAGGCCAGAGCCGTACTCATGGGCATTATGCCCCGATCCGCAAGCCATTTTCCGCCTGGCACAAATTCTCCAAAGGGAACAAGTTTGGACTTGTCATTAATCGCGCCAAGGACGGCCGAGCCATCTGGCTGAAAAATGAGCGCGGCAGAGCTATTGAAATAATCGGTGACGGTTTCGCCGGATTTCGTCTGGCGGAGTTCACCGCGCAGTGTATTGACCAGCCAGACGGGCGGCGTCTTATCCGCTGACAAAAGCGTAGCGCTTACGGCGCGCATCAAGGCTTCGTTTTCAAGCGCCAGCCCGTTGATAGCCCCTTCGGGCCAAATCACATGGGTGACGTCTTCCAGCCCCGTGTGAGCCGAGGTGCTAAGGTAATTATTGACAATTCCAATAGATTTTTCAGGGTCAAATTTGTCCCCTTGGTCAAAAGGCGTTTGCGCAATCCGAAGCTTCACATTTTCGTGATATTCCAGCACCGGCGCGCCGGACAGCCTAAGCATCCCAAACAGAAAAAGCCCGAAAAGCAGAGCTGCCAGCCCTGATAACGCTGCAATAGCGGGCCTTCTTTTGCTCTGCCCGATGCTCAGCGCCGCACGCCCCAAAAGGCCGCTGGCTAAAAACACCACATATGTCAGTCCATAAATTCCTATATAGGCCGCGCTTTGTGAGGGAGCTCCGCCGGCTCTAAAAATATAGCCGGGCAGGTTCCACGGCAGGCCGCCAAGCAAGTGCCCCCGCGCAAATTCAGCAAGGAAAAACAAGCCTGCAAATATTATGGGTGGCCATATTCCGCGCGGGGCGAGCCTGCCATAAGCCCATCCCGCGGCGGCCCAGAATAGGGCGAGCAAAACACAAAGCGCCGCCACCATCGGCACCATTAGCGGAATAAATGCGGGGCCTCTCGCGATAAAGGCTGCGCCAATCCAGAACACACCAAAGGCAAAAAAGCCAAGCCCAAACCAAAAGGCGCGGCGGCGTGTGCGGGTTTGCGGGCGCTCAAAGCGTTTGCCGCCTTCCAGCCGAATGAAAAGCCCTGCAAGCGCTAGTATCGCGGCCCCCCATATATGGAAAGGCGCCAGACCGAGAACCGCCGCCGCGCCGAGGGCAAAATCAAACGCCCGTCCACGCTTGCCCTCCAAAGTGCTCAACCGGTCAAAAAAGGTTCTACTTCGCCGGTCTTGTGGTCCCGCATTGGGGTGGGCAGTTGGGGCGGCGTGGGTCATTTCCCCTGAGCGGCTTTGGACCCGGCCTCATCCTGCGCGGCTTTATCCTTCAAAGAGGCGCTTTCGGTTTTATCTATCTGCCCGCGGCCCCGTTTCTTGGTATCACGAATCCGAAGCCGTTTGACGCGGCGGGCATCAGCGTCAATGACTTCAAATTCAATGCCATCTGTATGGGCGATAATTTCGCCGCGTTCAGGCACGCGCCCCGCGAGCGTAAAGACCAAACCGCCAATGGTATCGACTTCGCTTTCCTCATCAACCGTGGCGAAATCACGGCCCACCTTGGCTTCGCAGTCATCAATAGGCGTTGCGGCATCGGCTTCCCAAAATACACTGCCGGCATTGTCGATGATTTGTTTGACGCTCGCGCCCGTTTCATCATGTTCGTCTTCAATATCGCCAACGATAGGCTCTACGAGATCTTCGAGGGTGACAAGCCCGTCCGTGCCGCCATATTCATCTACCACAATTGCCATATGCACGCGCCGCGCCTGCATACGGGCCAATAATTCCTCCGCAAGCATGGAAGCCGGCACATAAAGCACGGGGCGCATAATCCCTTGGGCGACCTTTTTATCGGCATAGCCTTTATGGTTGCGGCCTTTGGCATTGAGCATCAAGAGCGGCATAAGGTCCTTGATATGGATCATCCCCAGCGGCTCATCGAGCGTTTCCTTATAGACCGGCAGGCGCGAGTGGCCCGCATCGCGAAAGGCGGCCGAGAGATCATGAATGCCCGTATCACGCTCAACGCCGACAATATTGGCACGCGGGACCATGACATCTTCGACGCGCAAGACATGGAAGTTTTCCGCCGCATTCATCATGCGTTTGCGAGAGCGCTGTGTTTGGTTCTCTTCCGGCGTATCTCCGGCTTTGCCCAATATCTTGCCCAGCCAGCTCGAGCTAGGGGATGAAGAAGACGTATCGGTCATATTATTTGAGTTTTCCGATTTTATAGGGATTGTCAATGGCCAGCGCTTTGAGGATGGTAATTTCCAAAGCCTCCATCACCTTGGCCTCTGCCGCCGCTCTATGATCAAAGCCTTGCAGATGTAAAAATCCGTGAATAGCGAGATGCGCCACATGATCCTCGAAACGTGCGTGTTTCTGCTTGGCTTCGCGGGCAATGGTTTCATAGGACAGCACAATATCCCCCAGCAGCGGCCCGCCTGCCGGAAAAGAGAGCACATTTGTCGGGCCAGATTTTTGCCGGTATCGGGAATTAAAGCGGCTCATTTGCGCGTCATCAATCAGGGCAATAGAAAGTTCGCCAAAACGAATATCGGCAAAGCCCACGGCCGTTATAAATTTATCATGCCACCAGCCGCGCTGGTGTACAAAAGCATGGGGCGCCCAGAGCGAAGCTTCAACCGCAATATCGAGCGTGATTCCTGAGTTTAAACTCTCGCCCTCCATTAGCTGTTTTTCGCTTTTTGGTCTTTTTCATAGGCATTGACGATTTTCCCGACAAGCGGGTGGCGCACGACATCAGAGGCCAGAAAGGTTGTGGCCTGAATACCTTTAATTCCGCCCAATATACCCAATGCATGCGCAAGGCCGCTCTCTACGCCGCGCCCCAGATCCGATTGTCCCGGGTCGCCCGTGACTGCATATTTTGCGCGCTCCCCAAGGCGGGTGAGGATCATTTTCATTTGCGGCACGGTGGCGTTCTGCGCTTCGTCAATCACGACAAACGCATCTGATAATGTCCGCCCGCGCATAAAGGCTACGGGCACGACTTCGATCTCGCCTGAGGCGCGGCGGCGCTCTACATCATCTCGGCCCAGCACCATATTTAGCGCGTCCCAAATCGGCTGCATATAGGGGTCGACTTTTTCGTTAAAATCCCCCGGCAGAAAACCAAGCCGCTCGCCCGCGTCCACGGCGGGGCGGCAGGCGATAAACCGCGCCACTTCTCCGCGCGCCAGAAGGCTCGCGCCGTAAGCGGTGGCCAGAAACGTTTTGCCTGTACCCGCGGGGCCAACGCCAAAGTTGATGGTGTTTTCCTGTAGCGCTTTTATAAATTCTTCTTGGCGCGGGGTTTTGGGCACAATCGGCGCGCGCCGCGGGAAGGGAATGATCGCGTCTGCCTTGGCGGCTTTGACCTTGCCATCGCCAATGGCGCGGATGAGCGCGCGAATATCGCTCGCCCCGCAGGGCCAGCCGCGCTCTAGCCGCTGATAAATTTCGCGCACGATTTCCGCCGCCCGCGCGCGGCTCGGCCCGTCGCCATTAATATGAATGCTTGCGCCCGGGGCTTCGAGGTAAACATCAAAGGCCTGCTCGATCAGCGCCAAATTTGCATGATTGGCCCCGCAAAGCTTGCGCACCATATCGGCGCTATCAAATTGGAGTATGTCGGTTTGTGTGCTCATAAATTACATCTAGGGTCTTGGCGGCGGCTGTCCATTGCTTTTTTCAGCCGGCTGTTAACGCTGTACCGCGCCGTTGCTATTACCGCGCGCTCCACCCCTCTGCCAACACGCCAGTTAAGCTATTTCGGCCCGCGCTTGTAATTGTGACGGGCACGATTTTTCCTACGAGGGTTTCGGGGCCGTCAAAATGCGTGCCTTGCAGATAGGGCGCGCGGCCAAAGAGCTGTCCGTTCTCGCGCCCGCCGTTCTCAACCAGTACATCCAGCGTCTTCCCAACCAGCGACCGGTTAAAGGCCGTTTGCTGCGTATAGAGCAAATCTTGCAACCGCTTAAGGCGTTCTGATTTCACATCTTCTGGCACTTGGCCCGGCATGGACGCGCCGGGCGTGCCCGGGCGGATGCTATATTTAAACGAGAAGCTGGAGCAATAGCCGATTTCTTCGACGCATTTCATCGTCTGCTGGAAATCAAGCTCTGTCTCGCCGGGGAAGCCGACAATGAAATCCCCAGAGAGCGCAATATCGGGCCGCGCTTTGCGGATCTTTTCAATCAAGGCCTTATACTCGGCATATGTATGGCCGCGGTTCATCGCGCGCAGCACGCTATTGCTGCCCGCTTGGATTGGTAGATGCAGATAGGGCATGAGCTTGGGCTCTGACCCGATAACTTCGATGAGCGCATCGTTCATATCGCGCGGGTGGGAGGTCGTGAAACGAATGCGGTCAATCCCGCCGATCAATGCGGCATGGCGGATAAGCTCGCCAAGACCCCACTCACGATTATCTGGACCTTGGGCCCGATAGGCATCCACATTTTGCCCAATCAGTGTGACCTCGCGCACGCCCTGCGCGGCAAGGCCTCTGATCTCAGAAATGATTTGATCAACGGGGCGGCTAACTTCCGCTCCGCGCGTATATGGCACGACGCAAAAGGTGCAGAATTTATCACAGCCCTCTTGGATCGTCACAAAGGTCGAAAACCCTTTGACGGCGCGCATTTCGGGGAGTTGGTCAAATTTCTCAAGCGTATCAAATTCGGTCTCAAGCTGTTTGCCTTGATTGCGGTTAATGCGCGCGATCATCTCCGGCATTTTATGGTAGCTCTGCGGGCCCAGCACCATGTCAACGACGGGGGCGCGGCGCATGATTTCCTCGCCCTCGGCTTGGGCGACGCAGCCCGCGACGGCCACGGTCAGCTCTCCGCCGTTTTTCTCTTTCATCTGGCGAATACGGCCGAGCTCTGAATAGACTTTCTCTGCGGCCTTCTCGCGAATATGACAGGTATTGAGGATGACGAGGTCCGCATCCGTTTGGTCCTGCGTGGGGGCATAGCCAATCGGGGCGAGCACATCACCCATACGTTCACTGTCATAAACATTCATCTGGCAACCATAGGTCTTGATGAAAACTTTTTTGGCGTTGGCGCGCGCGGGGCTGACATCGGACTTGGCCTTTAGAACGGCGGGGCTGTCGATGTCACGGGACGCGTTTTTTTCGCGCGGTGACGAGGATGTCATAAGGGGCTCCTAAATATTTGAGCGGCCTATAGGCTTAGTACGTATAAAAATCAACTATGAGAACGTCATAGCGTCGGGCAGTTACTTAATCTTCCGCCCATAAAGCTCAAGCCTGTGATCGACGAGCTCATAACCTAGGCGCTTGGCGATTTTTTCTTGCAGCTCTTCGATCTCCTCGTCCATAAATTCGATGACGTCTCCGGTTTGCACATCAATCAGATGATCATGGTGATCTTCATCGGCGGTTTCATAGCGCGCGCGGCCATCTCTGAAATCATGGGTTTCGATTATGCCGCTGTCAGAAAACAGGCGCACAGTGCGGTAGACGGTCGCGAGCGAAATTTTCGGATCTATCTTGGCGGCGCGGGCATAAAGCTCCTCGGCGTCGGGATGATCATTGGCGTCCGAGAGTACTTTGGCAATGACGCGCCGCTGCTCTGTCATGCGTAATTTGCGCTCCGCGCATTTCTGTTCAATCCAGCTGCTCATGGAGCTGTTCTAACGAAGGCCGAGCGGTGCGTAAAGCCTTTGCGTAATTTGCTTGGGGGCTAGCTTAGGTTTTTACGCATGGTCACGGCGCTGACCCGCCCGCCCGCGCGCCGATAGTAATTCTTACGCTGGCCAATCGGCACATAGCCGCAGCTTTTATATAGCGCAGCGGCGGCGAGATTATCCTTGGCCACTTCAAGGAAAATAAGCTCTACGCCGCGTCGGCGGGCCTGTTCTTCTGCAGCACTGACAAGGGCGCGCCCCAAATTTTGCCGCCGCGCGGCAGGGATAACGGCAAGGGTGACAATATCGGATTGGTCCGTACAGGCCCCGAGCAGGATAAAACCGCGCAGCTTGGCATCTGAAAAGGCGCCGAGCGAGATACTATCTGCCGCGAGATATTCTGCGATGACATCTGCTTTCCACGGGGCCGGAAAACACGCGGCGTGGACTGTGGCCGCCGCCGTCAGGTCATCTCGGCTTAGGGGGCGTATGCTGCTAGTCAAAGGCGTTTGAGGCGCGCTCACGGGGTAATGCCGCCCGGCAGCTTTGCATCTGGCGGGCGGGCATAGAGCGCGGTAGCCGGCGCGTCTTCGGGGGCTATATCCATCGAAAGCCATGCCAGAAGCGGCACGGAAATACTCTTTGTTAGCTCAATGATTTCTGCGTCCTGTGCCGCCATGAAATCTTTGGCGTCCTGCGCGGCAAAGGTCAGGGCAGGGGTGAGCGGGGCGCGGCCTTCGAACATTTGCAGGCACAGCTCCCCGCGCCGCACATCGGTAAAACACAGCAAGCGCTTGCGTCCTTCGGGGTCATGGCGCGCCGCGTGGACATGCAGCGCCGAGAGGCCCAAGACCGGCACGCCGCGCGGCAGGGAGAGGCCCTTGGCAAAGGCGAGCGCCACGCGAAGCCCGGTAAAACTTCCCGGCCCGGTGCACACGGCGATGCGGTCAATTTCAGCTGGGGTGAGGCCCGCTTTGGCAAATAATTCACCGGTCATGGGCGCAAGGCGCTCCGCATGGCCGCGCCCAATGTCTTCGGAAATAGACGCGATCACGCGCCCCTCATCCACAAGGGCGCAGGCGCAGGCTTTGGCTGTGGTATCAAGGCCCAAGACTATCATTGCGAAAACGTCACCAATTTAACTTGTTCGTCGGCTGCTCGGCCTAGGCATATTGCTCAACGGCATTGACCTCTGGGACATAATGTTTGAGCAGGTTTTCAATGCCGGATTTCAGCGTCATGGTCGAACTGGGGCACCCTGCGCAGGCTCCGCGCATTTCCAGATAAACCGTGCCGTCTTTTTCTTCGAAATGGCGAAAGACAATATCGCCGCCGTCTTGGGCCACAGCGGGCCGCACGCGTAGCTCGATAAGCTCTTTGATCTGCTCTACGATTTCGAGCGTGACGCCTTCATAAACGTGATCCTCCGCCAGCGTGCTCTTAATTTGCTCGGACAGCGGCATGCCGCCTGCGACAAAGAAATCCATGATCGCGCCTAAAACAGCCGGTTTGAGGTGCTGCCAATTGGCGCTTTCTTTTTTGGTTACGGAAATATAATCCGCGCCGAAAAACACACGGGTCACATCGGGAATCATAAACAGCATTTCCGCCAAAGGCGCTGCGCTGACGTCTCCGCCGCGTTCAATGTCCACGGGCGGGCGCTCGCCGGCAACCTCACGGCCCGGCAGAAATTTCAGCGTTTGCGGATTGGGGGTATCTTCGGTTTGGATGAACATAGGGCCTCGCTGGGTGATATGGCCTCATTACATGGCGTTAAACGCGGCGCTTATCAAGGCCTGCCGCCGGATATTGACCCGCGCCGCTGCGGCAGTCATGATAGCGTATGGGTTTGCGTGTGCATATATCGAAAATCCCTCTGCTCTTGAGCGGGGCTTTTCTGGCGGCCTGCGCCAGCGTGGCGACGCGTCTCCCCGAGGTTTCCCTTCCGGACCTTGAGACAGAGCAGCAGCATCAGGAAAAAATCGCCTTCGCGGAGATTGACCGTTTGCAAGAGCGGCTGAGTAAAGTCGCCTATCCTATCCTTGCTGCAAATACAGAGATATGTCCCAAAACCCGCCGCGATATTGGCGCGCGTACCCATAGCCTGAAATCATATTCAAAATCTTTGCGGGCAGGGGCGGCGCGGGAGCGCGGGGCGAAGGATAGTCCCCATGTGCTTTATGTTATCCCAGGCTCCAGCGCCGAGCGCGCTGGTATAAAACGTGGCGATCAATTGCTTGATTTGATGGGTAATCCAATCAGCGCAGATGGCAAAGCGATGCGCGCGCTCATGAAAGCAGATGATGCGCCCGACTTTAAGGACGCCATCAGCCGTGAATTATTTGTACGGCGCGGTAAATCGCGGCGGAGCGTCTCACTCACCCCTGCAGAAGTTTGCGATTATAAAGTTAAGCTATCCATGCGAAGCACGATTAATGCCTATGCAACGGGGAAAGAGATCACGATCACCTCGGGGATGATGAATTTTACAAAAAATGACGAAGAGCTGGCACTGATAATTGGTCATGAACTGGCCCATAATACTATGGGCCATATTCGTAAAATTGTGGGAAATACCATTTTGTCGGGATTTGCCACGCGCTACACGCGGCCCTTTGAGTCTGAATCCGATTATGTCGGACTCTATTATCTTGCCCGCGCAGGATATGATCTGGAGGGAGTGGAAGATGTCTGGCGGCGCATGGCTCTTGTTGGGCCACGGTCTGTGGCGCGGGCCAAGACCCACCCGACACATGCTGACCGGTTTTTACGGCTGGCGGCGGCGCGGCGCGAGATTACCGCCAAGCAGGCTGCGGGCGAGCCGCTTATTCCCAATTTTAAAAAGGGCGAAAACGGGCCGCTAAATGCGGAGCAGCCGTGAGGCGTTTCCTATTCACGGCCATGAGCGTGCTTTGCGCCGGGCTGACCGCCTGTTCTGACGGCGCGGCGGCGGGGCACGAGACGCCGCAAAGTTTAAAGACGACCTCCGCTTCGGCCGGGCCTGCTGGCGTGAAGGACGCGGCGGTAAGAACCGGCGAAGATTTGGCCCGGGATGACGCCCCTTTTGAAGACGCCCCTTTTGAAGATGCCCCTTTTGAATATGAGGACCCCGCCGCAGAATTTTCGGATGTCCTGGCGCAGTATCAAGCCCTAAATCGCCGGCTGGAGGGCGTGGCGCTGCGTTTGCAGCGTGCCAATGCGCCGCTATGCCCTGCCGTGGTTCGCCACCCCGGCTATAGCGTGCATACCCTCAGCGATTACCCAAAAAACCTAAGAGCGGTGGCGCGGCCGCTGCTGGGGGTGGATGAAGGGCTTTCCATTCGCTCGGTTCATGCTGGCTCGCCAGCTGATGCGGCGGGCCTAAAGCCCATGGATAAGTTGATCGGACTGAACGGGCAGCGCTTTGCGGGCGGTAAAACACAGATGCAGTTTTACGAGCAGCTTTCCCGCCGCGCCTTTGCCCGCGAGGCTGCGAGCCTGACGCTTGCGCGTAGACTGTCAAACGGGGAGCATCGTGTTTTCAGCGCGCAGATTACGCCTGAAACGCTTTGTGACTATCCCGCACATGTTGTCTTTGACCCAGCTGTCAACGGTCATACGGACGGTAAGGCTGTCTGGATTACCTCGGCCCTTATGCGCAGCACGAAGGATGACTCCGCCCTTGCGCTCATAACGGCTCACGAAATGGCTCACGCCATTAGCGGCCATATTCAAGGGCGCTCAAGCAAAGCTTTGGAATTACAAGCGGACCGCATGGCGCTAGTGATGATGAGGCGGGCCGGGTTTGACATAGAGCGCGCCGCCGCGTTTTGGACACGGGCTGATAGTCCGCAAAATAGGGCGCAAGCCTTATCGGATACGCATCCTGACGTCCGTGAGCGCCGCGAAAATTTCAAGCAAGCCCACAGGCAGATAGAGGCCGCGCAGCGCGCGGGAGAGGCGCTCGATTTTCGAACTGTGAAATAACGGGCCCGCCGCGGGCGTTACTCGCCTTTATATCCGCTGCCCTTATGGCTACTGCCTTGGGCGTCCTCATCGGCCCGGCCTTCAATGGGCACAATCAGTGTCACGGTTTCGCCGTTGGAATAGGTCAAGGTGAGGGGCGCTTCCGTCATATCAAGCGGCAATTTTGTGTCAAACATCATCAAATGATAGCCGCCGGGTTTAAACTCAACCGATGATCCCGCTGGCAGGTCAACGGCGTCAATACGGCGCATTTTCATCACTCCGTCCTCGCGTAGATGAGTATGAATTTCAATACTGTCGCTAATGGGGGAAGAGGCCGCAATGAGCTGCGTATCTAGGCCCTTATTTTCGAGAGTGAAAAAACTTGCCGCCGTTGTCCGTCCTTGAAAGGGGGGATGAATGCGGGCGCTTGAGACCTCCACGCTTTGCATGGGTTTTGCGGCCGCTGCATTTTGACTTATGTCTGTATTGTCCGTACTGGCCGAGCAGGCGCTAAGGGCAAAGGCGGCGCAGATAAATAATGATTTTTGCATATTAGGCTCCTGAAAATCCGATAACGCGGCGAATGTCTGTCATAATAGGCTCGGCAAGAGCGCCTGCGCGGTCCGCGCCCGCTGCCAAAATACGATCGAGTTCGTCTGGGTCGGCAAGGTAACGCCGCATCAAATCGGAAACGGGGCGCAGATTCTCGACCGTGAGTTCGGCCAGCGCAGGCTTGAAATCCCCAAATCCCTTGCCAGCATATTCATCCAGCACCGCTTGATCACTCATATCGGCAAGGGCAGCATAAATCCCGACAAGGTTTTGCACCTCGGGCCGATCTTCCATCTCTTTTTCTGAGGCCGGAATAACGCCCGCATCTGATTTTGCTTTGCGAATTTTTCTGGCCATGACGTCTGGTTCATCGGTGAGGTTAATGCGCGAATTATCAGAGGGATCAGATTTGCTCATTTTCTTTGTACCGTCGCGCAGTGACATGATCTTTGCGCCGGGTCCTTTAATCAGCGGCTCTGGCAAGGGAAAGAAACCCGGCACATTAAAATCATGATTAAATTTGGCGGCAATATCGCGCGAGAGCTCAAGATGCTGCTTTTGATCCTCGCCCACAGGGACGTGGGTGGCCTTAAAGAGCAAAATATCTGCGGCCTGCAAAACAGGATAATCATAAAGCCCAACCGAGACGGCTTCTGAATTTTTGCCGGCCTTGTCTTTGAACTGCGTCATGCGCGAGAGCCAGCCCACGCGGGCGACGCAATTGAAATACCAGGCGAGCTCAGTATGGGCGCGCACGCGAGACTGGTTATATATAATTGCCTTTTGCGGATCCACGCCAGAGGCCAGATAGGCGGCGGCGATCTCGCGCGTTTGCTGCTTTAATTTGGCCGGGTCTTGCGGGACCGTGATGGCGTGAAGGTCCACGACGCAGTACAGGCATTCATGGTCGTGCTGCATGATCGCAAATTTCTTCAGCGCGCCAAGATAATTCCCAAGGTGCAAAGCGCCTGTGGGCTGCACGCCGGAAAACACCCGCTCTGGGCCAGAATACTCTATGGGGGCGTCGGACATATAATTCTTTCAATACTGGGAAGGCTTTTAGCAAAGCCCTGCGCGCGCGCAAGCCGCTTTTCGGGGTTTAAACGCCTGCCTACCCCTTTTTGAGCGCGCGGCGCATTTCGCTGGGCGAAAGCGCGCCGAGGCCCCAAGCGAGCAGAAAATAGAGCATAAGCCCAGCGGCGCAAAGCCCTCCGACAAGGATAAAATCTTGCAGAAGATTTCCGGCCTTCATCGCGGCAACGCGCGGGGCAAGCCATACCAGCGCTGCGCCCATAAGCGCGGCGGCGAGAATAATGCGCGGAAGCCGGCGCCGCAGGCGCGCGTCCAATATGAAATGGGCGTCCCGGCGCTGCACATAGGCAAGACAAATTACATTCGCCCAAGCCGCAACCGAGGTCGCCAGCGCAAGGCCGTAAAACCCGACAGTGAAAAACAGGCTCGCGCCTAGTATCAGATTTATCGCCGCAGACAGGCTGGCAAAGATCATGGGCGTGCGCGTATCCTCGCGTGCAAAAAACGTCGGCGCGAGGACTTTGAGCAGGACAAAGGCCGGCAGGCCAAGCGCAAACATGCGCAAGGCCTTTGACGCCTCAAGGCTGTCGGAGGATAGAAATCGTCCGCGCTCAAACAGGGTCGAAATTAAAAGCTCCGGCATAACAAAAAGCGCGGCGGCGGCAGGCAATGTCAGCAGAGCAGAAATCTCTGCCGCGCGGTTAAGCGTTTCCATGGCCCCGTCCTCGTCGCCCGCCCGCAGCGCGCGCGAGAGCGCGGGCAAAAGCGCAACGCCCATGGCAATCCCGATCATTCCCAGCGGCAATTGATAAAGCCGGTCAGCATAATACAGCCAACTTGCCGCGCCGGTCTGAAACGTGGCAATCCAGTGGCTGACCATAAGATTGATATGCGTAACCCCGGCTGCGATTAACCCCGGCAGGCCAAGCACGGCAAGGCGTCTCACCCCGGGCGTGATACGCGGCCATTTCAGCGGCAGCCGAATTTTCGCGCGTCTGAGCCCCGCGACTAAAAACCCCGCTTGCAGCAAGCCAGAAAATGTCATGAAAACTGCAAGATAAAGCGCAAGCGTTTCCGGCGGCAGTTCGGCCATGCCGGGCCAGAGCAAAAGCGTGATCCAGACAATATTAAGCAGGGTCGGGACAAAGGCCGCCAGCGCAAAATGGCTACGTGTATTGAGCATCCCCGAGAAAAGCGCGGCAAGGCTCATAAGCAAAAGATAGGGCATGGTAATGCGCGCATAGAGCACGGCAAGATCATAGGGCACGAGGCCGTCTGGGCCCGCGACCTTATCTAGCCCTCCGCCAATCAAATTGAGCGTCCACGGCATGGTGAGTTGAAATGCGATCACAATTAAGGCGACAACCATGATCAGCGCGGCCATGGCTTCGCCAGCGAAATTGGCCGCCGTGTCCTCGCCGTCCCCCTCAAGCTGGCGCGCATAGAGCGGGATAAAGGCTGAATTGAACGCCCCTTCGGCAAACATGCGGCGAAACAGATTGGGCAGTTTTGTTGCCGTCAGCAGCGCGTCATTCACCGCGCCCGCGCCCAGAAATTTCGCCCAGAGAATATCGCGCACGAGCCCCAGGACGCGCGATAAGAGCGTCATCGCGCCGATAACTGCCGTTGAACGTAGCAGGCGCATTAAGCTGCCTTTTTCGCGGCGCCAGCCTCCAGCACAGCGCGCAGCGCCTTGTGCACCGGTTTTTGCGCCTCTTTTTCACGCAGCTCGCCTTTGACGTAAAAGGCATCAATTGCTTTCTCGCCGACCACTTCGATATGGGCAGATAAAAGATCAAGCCCCAGATCATGCAGGCAATTGGCCAAATCAAACAAAAGCCCCGGGCGGTCACGGCCAACCACTTCTATCAATGTTACCCCCGGACGCTTGATGTCAGGAAATTTGACAGAGGCACGCACAGGGATAGCGCCCGCGCGCTGCGAAGCCCGCGCGGGGCTGATGGTAAGTTGACGCGTTTTGCCAAGGGCAGCTTGGCGTGCCCTGCGCCGCAGCGTTGCAAGCGCGCTATCGTTTTTACGGCCAAAGGCATGGCCTTCGGTATTTTGCAGATAAAAGACATTCATGACGCGCGCCGCTTTGACTGGCGTTTCATGTAGGGTTTCACCCGCGCCTTCGGGCTCGGGCGTGCCCCCCGTATGCAGCCGCGCGCCGACAATGGTGGCGCCCGTTGCCGAAATGGCTTTGGTGAGGTCGGCAAATAGTCCGGGACGGTCCCGCGTGGTCACCCATAGCTCTGTAATGTCGCGCGGCCGGTCCCGCCGCGTTTGCACGGCGTTATCCTCGCCAGCCTCAACCATATCATCAAAGAAACGCGCATGGCGCACGAGGGCGGCCATTGCAAAATTGAGCCAATAGCTTGTGCCAAGCTCATCCAAAACCCCCGAAATTCGCGCCGCATGGGTCAGCGGCAAGCGCTCCGCGAGTTGCTCTCGCGCGGCAAGTGCTTTGGCCGCGGGTTCGAGATTTTCTTTACCCTCAAGGAACTGCGCTGTCGCGCCATGAAGCTCGCGCAACAACACGCCCTTCCAGTCATTCCATATGCCCGGCCCGACGGCGCGAATATCAACAACCGTCAAGACATAAAGCAGGTTAAGCCGGCTTTGTGACCCCATAAGGCGGCCGAAAACGGCGATGGTTTCGGGGTCTGAAATATCCCGCCTTTGGGCGGTTTCAGATAAATCAAGATGGCGGCGAATAAGCCAAGCGACTGTGTCGACCTCTTCTTGCGCGAGCCCAAGGCGCCGAGTCGCGCGCCGCCCAAGCTGCGCCCCCTCTACGCATTGATCGCCCTTACCCTTGCCCGTATCGTGCAAAAGGCACGCCATATAAACAATGCGCCGCTGGGATTCAGAAAAGGCCTGCGCCAGCTTTGTTGCCAGAGGATTTTCCGCCTGCAGTTCCCCGCTCAAAAGGTCATGAAAATAATTCACTAACCGCAAGGTGTGCTCATCGACGGTATAGGCATGGTGCATATTAAATTGGGTGCGGGCGACAATACCGCCAAACTCCAAAAGATAACGTCCCAATACACCCGCATCATTCATCACCTTTAGCGTGGCATAAGGCGCTTTGGCGGTGAGCAAAATATCTTGGAAGATTTTGGAGATGTGGGGATTGCGCCGAAACTCCGTATCAATCAGGTTACGGCGAAAATCAATCGCGCCCAGGGCGTCAGGGTGAATGTCCAAATTGCGCTGTCCTGCCAATAAAAATAACTCCATAATCAAAGACGGGTCTTCGCGAATTTGCATATCATCTGCAAAATTCAGCCGTCCATGGTCAAGAAAAAACCGCTCATCTTTTAGCTTGCGGCGGGAGCGGGGTAAAAAGCGGTCCAGCCCCGCGGGCAGGCGTATGGCATTATCGGCCTCTAACTTCGCGCAGGCAATACGGGTAAGCGCGCCGACCTCACGCGCATTGGTGAAATACTCGCGCATGAATTTTTCCACCGCATCTTCAATATTGCCGCCAGCATGGCCCATTTTGCGTGCAAGCACGGTTTGCCGATCAAAACTAAGCGCCTCTGTTGCGCGCCCTGCGGTTAGGTGCAAATGAATACGCGCCCGCCAAAGAAAGTCCGCCGCCCGCGCCATGCGCGTGGCGGCTTTCTCGTCAAATAATCCCATTGATACATATTCGACCGTGCGCTGTGGATCCTTTAGGCCCCGCTCCGTGTCTATATAGCTGGCGATCCAATAAAGCGCATGAAGATCACGCAGCCCACCTTTGCCCTCTTTAATATTGGGCTCGATCACATAGCGGGAATTTCCTTCCCGTTCATGGCGCAAGTCTCGTTCGGCAAGTTTATCCGCAATATATTTACGGCCCTTGGAGCCTTGAACCGATTTGCGAAATTTGGTGAATAACTCGCCCGCCAAATCATTGTCCCCCGCCAGATAGCGTAGATCAAGCAAGGACGTCAGGATTGTTTGGTCTTCTTTGGCAAGGATGAGGCATTGCTCAGATGTTCGCGTAGAGTGCCCGACCTTTAGTCCAAGATCCCAAAGCATATAAAGAATAAATTCTGTCGCCGACTCGGTGAAAGCGGAGCCCTTTTTGTCCGAGAGTAAAAATAAAAGATCAAGATCGGAAAACGGCGCCATTTCTCCGCGGCCAAATCCGCCAACAGCGCAGATCGCCATGCGCTCAGCCTTGGTGGGGTTGGGCGCGCGGACCACATGATAAACCGTATAATCATAAAGCGCAGTCAAAATTTCTTCGTGAAGGGCGCAAAGTAACCGCGCCATCTCAAGCCCGCTTAGCCGCCCGTGTTCAAATTTTTCAACCGCCATGGCTTTGGCAGTATCTAAATGCTCGCGCAGGCAGGCGAGCACCAAGCCGCGCTCGCCATTTTGGGTTTGCGCAATCTCTGTTAATTGCAGGCGCAAAGCCTCTCCGTCTATGCCGCTCTCCCGAGCTGTGCGCGCCGGGATCGTAATTTTGGATTTGGCAGCGCCGCGCCTAAAAATCGCCATTAGCCCGCCTCCGATTTGGTTTTCAATTCATAGAGCAGGTCAAGCGCGGCGCGCGGGGAGAGGCTGTCAACATCAAGCTGAGCCAGCGCGGTTTCAACGGCAGACGGCGCGCGGAGCGGGGCAGGGCGAGGCGCAGAGAATAGGGGCAGTGCTCCCAAGCGGTCAGGGGTTCTATCATGCTCTGCCTCCAGTGTTTCCAACACAGCCCGCGCGCGCTCTACGGCCGCGGGGGGCAAGCCTGCTAACTTCGCGACCTGTACGCCGTAGGATTTATCCGCAGGTCCGGGGCGAAGGTCATGCAAAAACACCAGATCACCTTCCCATTCTTTGGCTCTAAGGCTGGCGTTGCTCGCGGCGGGTAGAGTTTCGACAAGGTCGGTAAGTTCATGATAATGGGTCGCAAAAAGTGCGCGGCATTTGTTGACCGTATGCAGGTGTTCGGTCGTCGCCCATGCAATGGACAGGCCATCGAATGTGGCCGTGCCGCGTCCGATCTCGTCGAGGATAACAAAGCTCTTTTCCGTGGCCTGATTAAGAATAGCTGCCGTTTCAATCATCTCGGTCATAAATGTCGAACGTCCTTTGGATAAATCATCGGAGGCGCCAACGCGGGAGAACACGCCGTCGGCGATGCCGACATGGGCTTTATCTGCCGGCACAAAACTCCCGGCCTGTGCGAGGATAAATATCAAAGCATTCTGTCGAAGGTAAGTTGACTTTCCGGCCATATTGGGGCCGGTAATCAGCGTCAGGCGCGGGGCTACCGTTTTTGTTTTATCTGCCGCCGCGAGCGTGCAATCATTTGGCGTAAAGCCAGCGCTGCCTGTTTTCTTGAGGGCAGCAATGACAACGGGATGCCTTCCGCCCTTAATGTTGAAAATCTGGCTATTGTCCACGGCAGGGCGGACAGCGCCAAAGTCTTCGGCCCATTGCGCTAGCGCTGATTGCACATCTAAGACGGCAAAGCCATGGGCAGCCGCCCGCACCTCTTCTGCGCAACCGGCCAGACGGGCTGTGAATTCAGCAAATATTTCCGCCTCTAGTGCAAGCGCTTTATCGCCCGCGCCGGAAATTTTTGCGTCCAGCTCCGCGAGCTCGGTTGTGGTGAAGCGCACGCCGCTCACGAGGGTCTGGCGGTGAATAAAAGGGCTGTCCTCTCTCGCGGTCAACATGGCATCGCCATATTTGGGCGTGACCTCAATATAATATCCCAGCACATTATTGTGCTTTATTTTCAGGGTCGGCACGCCCGATAGCTTGGCGTAACTCGCCTGTAATCCTGCGACAATGCGGCGACTATCATCACGCAGACGCAAAAGTTCGTCCAGCCCGGCGTGCCAGCCCGAAGCAATAAACCCGCCGTCGCGCGCATTCATCGGGACATCGTCTTTAAAGGCTTTGGCGATGTCGCGGGTCAGGGCGGCAAGCGGGGCTTTATCGCTTAGGCTAAGTGCCTGCACGGCCCTTGCCGTATTTTCTGGCAGCGCAAGATTGGGCTGCTGCGCAAGGGCGGCATTCAAGGTTTCACCTTTCGCAAGGCCTTGGCCAATAACTTTAAGGTCACGCGGACCGCCGCGCCCGAGCACAAGTCGGCTGACGGCGCGGGCCATATCGCCGGTAGCTTTTAAGTGTTTACGTAGCTCTGCGCGCAAGGTTGCAGCGCCGCAAAAAAATGCCACCGCGTCCAGCCGGTCATTGATTTTCGCCGTATCGATGAGCGGCCGCGCCACATGATCAGACAGGAGCCGCGCACCCGGACCTGTGACAGTTCGGTCAATCACCGATAGAAGGCTGCCCTGCCGCTTGCCTTGCTGCGTGCGGCTAATCTCCAGACTCGCACGCGTGACAGGGTCGATCGCCATAAAGCCGCTAGCCTCGCGGCGGCTGGGCGGGGAGAGCTGTACCGGCGCGCCAGCCTGGGTCAATTCAAGATAATCCAGCAGTGCGCCTGCTGCCGAAATCTCGGCTTTGCTAAAGGCACCAAAGCCGTCGAGGCTGCCGACCGCAAAACGCGCCTTAAGTCGGCGCTCGCCTGCGCGGGCGTCAAACTTTGATCCGGCCACGGGGGTAAGCGCGGCGTCCCCGATCGGAAGCTGCTCCAATACTGCGGGCGTCTGGTAAAGGGCTTCGGGCAGAACAATTTCGCGCGGGGCAAGAGCAGCAATTTCGCTCCCGAGCCGGCCTTCGCTGACGTCGCACACCGAAAAACTGCCCACTGAAATATCGGCCCAAGCAAGTGCCATATCTCCGGCGGTTGTTTTGCTCAGCGCAAGGATGAAATTGGACCCGCGGGCCTCTAAAAGACTGTCTTCGGTCAGCGTCCCGGGGGTGACAAGACGCACGATTTCGCGCCGCACCACGGACTTACTGCCGCGTTTCTTGGCCTCTGCTGGACTTTCGGTTTGTTCGCAAACGGCAACGCGAAAGCCTTTCTTTATGAGGCGCTGAAGATAAGTTTCTGCGCTATGGACGGGAACGCCGCACATGGGAATATCTTGCCCCTCATGTTTACCGCGCTTTGTGAGCGCAATATCAAGGGCGGCCGCCGCGCGAACGGCATCGTCAAAAAATAGCTCATAGAAATCACCCATACGGTAAAACAAAAGCGCCTCTTTGCCGCACTGTGCCTTAATGCCCAGAAATTGGGCCATCATGGGGGTGACTTTGCTGGCGCCTTTTGGCGCGGCCTTTTGGACGTGTTTAGGCGCCTGTTTTTGCGCCTGATTTGGCAGTGCGTCCAAAGTCGATTTTGGCGCGCTATGTGCGGGTGTCGTCATAGCCTATGATTAGGCCAAGGCGCGCAGAGATAGCAAGGATTTTGGCGCGCGCGCAAAGCTTTCTTTGGGGCGGCCGCGCCTAACGCAAAGGGCAGCTACGCTTGATTTTTCCGCTAGGCAGAACTGACAGCGGGGGATTGGCACGGCCAAAGCCGATTTGCATCTCCCCGCCCGCGGCTATGTTGATTTTCTCTGGCAAGGCCGGAAGAACGGCGCGCTTGGTTATCTCAAATTCTTGCGCGCTTTTCTGGCGTACCCGAAACAGCCCAACATCCGCGCCCGTCAGGCTTTGCGCGAGCACCCAGAAACTCTCTGCGGTCTGCCCCAGCGGCACGTTGCGCGCCGGATGCACAGCGATGACGGAATGCGGGGCAAGCCCATTTTTTGTGAAAATTTCAGGGGCTTGGCTGCCGTCATTTTGATGCGCGACTAGCCCGCCGTCCCTCGGTCGGCTATACCCCGCAATCCACCCTGCGCGATGGCGCGCCGCGGAGGTAAGATAGGCGCGTTCAGATAATTCTCCATTTGCAAGCATAGCTGCGCCGTAAAACGGCATTGGCTTTGCCAGCGCGCGCATGTCGCCTGCTTGAATTTGGCAATAAGCTGCGGGGGCCTCTGCTTGCGCGGCGCTGTCACCCAATTTTGCCTGCGCGGCGAGAACGGCCGCGCGCGGGGTCTTAGTCACGATTGCATCTTGTCCAATCTGCGCCGCCCCGCGCACGAGGCTGATCGGGTGGGCCGCAGCGTCACTCAGCGCGCGCGGCAGATCGGCGGCGATTGGTGACTGCGCAGCCCCGCCCAAGAGGCCCGCTATCAACAGCCTATAATCCTGCGTGCTTCTGCGTGCCCGCGCGGTGATAGCTCTCGCGAGCGCCCCGTCAAGCGCGCCGGCAACTTCTGTACTGGCAATGCGGGAGACGGGATGCACAGCGGCCGCGTCCAATTTTGCGAGCCACCGTTCTGGGGGATGACCCCCCGCGCCGACTTTGTCTTGCTGGCTAAAAACAAGCGCGGCTGTGAGGTAGGATTCGGGAATGATTTTGCCTTTGAGCGCGCTAAGGCCGGCGGCATAATGCGGAAAAATCTCATTGGCTTTCATGTCTTTTGCGATCCCTTTTGGCGAAAAGGCATCAAGACCAAAGCTGCGCATCAGCGCGTCAAATCCCGCCAGCCGTCCCATAGCGCTCATTTGCGGGTCTTTCATAAGGTCACGGGCAAAACTCATATAAAACCCGTCGCTACGAAGTGGGTGGCGAGCAGTCAAAAGCGAGGCGAGGCCCAACGCGGCGGCCGCCTCGTTTTGCTTCAAATTATAAAGCGTGCCGACCAAAGCCTTAAAGGCGGTTTCCGGATCCCTTGCGTAAAGGGCGGAATAGGCCGCCGTCACTGTCGGGGCGTCGCCGGAGCGCAGCGCCGCCGTAAGCCCCGGGCTTGATCTCTCGCCGTCATATAGGGCAAGCAAAGCGATGAGCG
This sequence comes from uncultured Caulobacterales bacterium, assembly GCA_964410285.1. Taxonomy (GTDB): domain Bacteria; phylum Pseudomonadota; class Alphaproteobacteria; order Caulobacterales; family Maricaulaceae; genus Fretibacter. The sequence continues at coordinate 261,862 of CAYPFR010000001.1, forward strand.
CCGGCTCTGGATTATCCTGAATTGCGCGTGAGAGCGGAGCGAAATCTACGTCGGCCATCGGAAAATCAAGCTTTTGGGATACCGCCATATTGATAATTTGACGGGCGCGGCGCGTGATTTCGGGATTTTTGCTGCCAAGGGTTTGCACGGCGGCGCTTCGGGCGAGGGGGCTAAGGTTTTGAATGAGGATTCGGGCGGCAAAGCGCGGTTCAAATGGCGTGGTTTCAAGCCGCTTCCATAAATCCGCAGCGCGCCTCTGATCTGCGGGGGTCAAAATGGACGCGCTGCGCGAGAGCATATCAAGCGCGCGGTTGCCCATCTGTGCGCGGGTGCGGGCCTCTTTGCCGCTGCCCTTTACCTCGCCCCGTTCCACATATGTCCAAAGCTTGTCGCGGCCTTTTTGGCCATAGCGATCAAAACTACGGGCCAGCAAGGCATAGTCAAATTCATCTGCGCCGTGGCGCTCGAGAATATCTAGGCACTGGCTAAGCGATTTACAAACGCGGTAGTTATCCGCGGCGGCGGGGGGCTGCAGGCGAATATCTGGGGCGGAGAGTCCAGATGCGCTGTGGGCCGGCAGGACGCATAGAGAAGCGCAGAGCCCTGCCCGCAAAATCCGAGAAGGGCCTTGGGTGCGCCCGGATAAAGTTCCCCCAAATTCCATGATTGGCGCTTACAGGGCAAGGCCGAATTGAGCAAGTTCGTAAGGCGCAAAAAGCGAAAATCTTATGTAATTTCGCTTTTATTAGGCGCGAGAATCGCGGTGTTTAGCTGCCGTCTTTGAGTTTTTGCATCAAATAGGTGTGCTGCAAGGCCAGACGTTTCGCGGTTTCCTTAAGATTGGCTGCTGCGCTATGGCCGCCGTCGATATTCTCATAGTAAAGGAAATCATGGCCTTGATCTTCCATACGCTTGGCCGCTTTACGGGCATGGCCGGGATGGACGCGATCATCTTTGGTCGAGGTGATGAAGAAAACCTCCGGATAATCGGCCTTAGGATCAATATTGTGATAAGGTGAGATCTTGCGCAGAAACGCGCCCTCAACCGCATCTTCTGGATTGCCATATTCGCCCATCCATGACGCGCCCGCCAGTAACGTATGATAACGCATCATATCAAGCAGCGGCACGGCGCAAATCACGGCATTAAACAGATCAGGGCGCTGGGTAAACATGACGCCCATCAAAAGGCCGCCATTTGATCCGCCCTCAATACCAAGATGTTTCGGGCTGGTGATTTTTTTATCAATCAGGTCTTCAGCCACGGAGATAAAATCATCATAGATTTTCTGGCGCTCGGTTTTCAGTCCTGCCTGATGCCATTTCGGGCCGTATTCCCCGCCGCCGCGAATATTGGCGAGCACATAAACCCCGCCATTTTCCAACCAGAGCTTGCCGCGGGTGGCGCTATAGCTGGGGTTAAGCGAGATTTTAAACCCGCCATAACCATAGAGCAACGTCGGGTTGCTGCCGTCCATCTTCAGGCCCTTTTTGCGCACGACGAAATAGGGAACTTTGGTGCCGTCCGTACTTTCAGAGAAAAACTGCTCGGCGGTCATGGAGCTGGCGTCAAACCAAGTTGGCAAAGACTTGGCCGGCGCTTTTTCGCCCGTTGCGGTATTATAGGTCCAAAGCGTATCAGGGGTCAGAAAGCTTTCTGAACTGATGAAGGCGACATCCTCTTTATCATTGGTCGCCCCGATTGACACCGTCCCATTTGCCGGGAAATCAAGTTTGTCTGACGTCCATTTGCCGTCTTGGTAATCAAACGCATAGGCCGCGCTGGTGACGTCTTTGGAGATTGACAATAATAATTTGCTTTTTGTCCCGCCCACGCCGTTTAGCGAGGATTTTGCATCAGGGCTAAAGACAAGATTGATTGTCTCGATTGCGCCGTCTTTCATGAAGTCATGAATATCAAAGCTCACGAGATCGCCTGTTTTGAACCCGCGCCAGTCTTCATTGATCTGCAAAAGCACCTGATCTTTGAAGGCGCCGTACATATTCACCTTTTGCGGAATCGGGAGAGAGATCGGCGATTGTAACGCGCCGTCTTTTTGCGGTATCCAATCATAGCGCGAGTCATAAAAGGTCATGGAGCGCGCATTCATAATCTCGCGGCTACCATCGGCCAATTCGAATGTGCCGGCCCAATAGCCGACGTCGGTTTTCTCGCTTCGGCCGATCTCAACGGCGGAGGACAGGGGCGTCCCGCGTTTCCAAAGCTTGGCCACAATAGGATAGCCGCTATCGGACATTGTGCCTTCGCCAAAATCGACACTGAGGACAACATGATCCTTATCGAGCCATGACACCGTGCCTTTGGATTCCTCAGTAACAAAACCGTCTTTGACGAAGGTTTTGGTGCGCGTATTAAATTCACGCCGCACAACCGCGTCCTTGCCGCCATCCGAGAGATTGACAATGCAAAGCTCATAATCGGGCGACAGGCAGCTATTGCCCTTATAAACCCAGTTCTTACCCTCATCTTTGGCAAGCGTGTCAAAATCCAGCACAGTTTCCCACTTCGGACTATCGCCCAGATAGCTCTCTAGCGTTGATTTGCGCCAGATCCCGCGCACATGTGTTTCGTCCTGCCAGAAATTATGTACTTCGCCGCCGCGGTAACTGACATAGGGAATCTTGTCTTTTGAGTTCAATATTTCGAGGGCGTCTGCCTGCATTTTGGCAAAACGTGGGTCCGCCATCAGCCGATCAAGTGAGCGAGTATTCCAGACTTTCACTTGGCCGAGGGCTTTGTCGCCTAAAACCTCTTCCAAATAAAGGTGATCTTCGTCCATCTGGCCGGGCTGTGTGTAGTCAAGTCTTTTATAGTTCGTTTTTGTCATGGTTTTTGTTTCGGTTTTGTCTGTGCTTGGCGGAGCTGTTTCCGAGCAACCACTGAGGACGGCGGCGCTCAGGCAAAGGGCCGCGCTCAGGGCTACCCTTGAGAGTATTGAAGATTTGAAAATATGCTTGATAAAAATGTTCTTAGTCATGTCATCCACCTTTGCTTGTCTTAGCTTAGAGCCGGGTAAAGCTCTATGCAAGAGAGCTGGCGTTGATTGCTATCGACAGCCAGCTGTTGACGGTTTATGCCTATAGACGGTTTATGCCTATAGAAAGCCTCATCCAAGGAGAGAAAATTGACTGAGCCGAAAAAAGACGTCGCAACGCAGGCCACGCAAAAAGGGTTTTTGGGATGGGTTGAACGGACGGGCAATAGATTACCGGATCCGGTTTTCATTTTCTTTTATTTGATTGGTATTTTGGTTGTAGTCTCTGTTGCGGCAGAATTTTTTGGCCTCACGGCAGACCACCCTGTGCAGAGAAACGCGGACGGAAGCCCAGTGACCCTGCGGACGGCGAGCCTGTTATCGGCCGAAAATATACAGCGCTTCTGGGTTGAGATGCCCAAGACTTTCACCCATTTTCACCCCCTTGGATATGTTTTGGTGGTGATGCTGGGGGCGGGCGTGGCTGAACGCTCGGGCTTTTTTGCCAGCGGTATGAAAGCGGCCGTGGCCAAAACTCCCGCCGTAATGCTTACGCCTGTTGTTGCGCTGGTGGCTATGCTCGGAAATCACGCGGCTGATGCGGGCTATGTTGTTTTAATCCCGTTGGCAGGTATCTTATTTGCGGCGGCAGGCCGCCACCCTTTGGCGGGCATTGCCGCTGCCTTTGCAGGCGTGTCTGGCGGCTTTTCGGCGAATTTTTCGCCGGGCCAATTAGATGCCTTATTATTCGGAATCACAGAGGAAGCCGTGAATGCGAGCGGGCTAGACCCGTCTTGGACCGCGAATTTGGCTGGAAATTGGTATTTCATTATCGCCATGACGCTGGTGTATCTGCCGCTGATTTGGTTTGTGACGGATAAGGTGATCGAGCCAAGGCTAGGGGACTGGAAAAGCGCCGACGGTGAACTGACCGCGCAATTTGATGAGGCTTCGCCTCACCTCAAATCAAAGCAGATAGAGGGGCTGAAAGCCGCGGGGCTTGCCGCTCTCGGGATTATTGCCTTGTGGGCCGCTATGGTGTTTGCGCCGGGCACGCCGCTCATTAACGAGGCTGCCTGCGCGCCGGGCACAATTGAGAGCGGGGCGTGTTCTGTGCACAAGACACTGCGTCCGTTTTACACCTCGCTAGTCGGTGGTTTCATGGCACTGTTTCTGGCGTGCGGCTGGGCTTATGGCAAAGTCGCCGGCACAATTAAAAATAAGGATGATCTGGTAGAGATGATGACGGGCGCCATGAAGGATATGGGCTATTATCTTGTCCTGTCATTTGCCGCCGCCCATTTCGTTGAAATGTTCGGCTGGTCAAATCTTGGCCTGATTTCGGCGGTGCACGGGGCGAATGGTATTGAAGCCACTGGACTGCCTCTACCGATTGTGCTGGCGTTAATGGTGCTTCTAACGGGCGTGTTAAATCTGTTTATTGGCTCGGCTAGCGCCAAATGGGCTCTGCTCGCACCGGTATTAGTGCCTATGCTTATGTTGCTGGGCTTTAGTCCTGAGGCCGCAACCGCCGCCTACCGCGTCGGAGACGGGGCGACAAATATCATCACCCCCCTTATGGTGTATTTCCCGCTGATCTTGGTCTTTGCCAAGCGCTGGAACAAGAACTTTGGGCTGGGTAGCCTGACGGCATTAATGCTGCCCTATTCGATTTGGATGCTGATTGTAGGACTGGCTTTGGTGATTTTCTGGGTGGCTACAGGCATGGAACTTGGCCCTGATATCGCCGTGACTTATACCCTACCGAGCTAGGACGGCGGCATTTGGAAATGGTGCCCTGAAGAAGACTCGAACTTCCACGTCCATAAGGACACTAGCACCTGAAGCTAGCGCGTCTACCAATTCCGCCATCAGGGCACGGGGCAGAAGGCGCATTTAGGCCAAGGCTTTGCGGCCGTCAATATTAAAGAAAAGCGCTTTTAGCCGGCAAAATTTTCAGAAAGCTTTGCGGTTTCATTCTAATTCGGACGGCGCAGGCTGTGGCTGAAAATGTCAATATCCGGCCAGCCGCCCAGATCAAGCTGGGCCCGCGTTGGCAGGAATTCAAAACAGCTATTGGCAATCTCCATACGCTCCTCGCGGTAAAGCCGCGCGGTGAGGATGGATTTTAGCTGATGAAGATACAGCACATCAGAGGCGGCATAAGCAAGCTGCGCCTCGGTTAATGCGTCGGCGGCCCAATCGCTGCTTTGTTGCTGCTTGGATAAATCAACGCCAAGAAGCTCTCGGCAAATATCTTTGAGTCCGTGGCGGTCAGTATAGGTGCGCACAAGGCCGCTGGCGATTTTTGTGCAAAAAATAGGCCCAAGGGTCACGCCAAGGTCGCGCATCAATATGGCCACATCAAAGCGGGCAAAATGATAGATGGTTTCCGTCTTGGGGTCATTTAAAACGGCCTTAAGATTAGGACAATCATAGCTGCGCCGATCCATTTGAACGATATGGGCATTGCCGTCACCGCTGCTGATTTGCACGAGACATAATTTATCGCGCACCATTGAAAGGCCTTGCGTTTCCGTATCAATCGCAAGGCTATGGCCCAAATCCAGATCAGCGGGCAAATCGCCCTTATGTAATGTGATTGTCATATTTCGTCCTTTGGCGCTGCCATAGCGGGCAGGGGGCGAAATGACAATAGTGCCCTAGGCGAAATGCCCCCTACATAGCCATAAGCCAGATTTTTAATGCTATGCCCGATTTTTGGCGATGGCGTATTTTTTATCTGTTATAAAGGCTCATGACCTTTGACGAGACAAGCTACCAATTATTTGCATGCCGCCCGCCGTTAAAACCGGCGCCGCCGAAAGTCTTTTTGGCGGTGACAAGCACGGGAATTTTCTGCCGCCCCGGGTGTCCGGCGCGATTGCCAAAACGGGAGAACTGCCGCTTTTTTGGCACGGCGCAAGAGGCGCTGGCTGCGGGATTTCGGGCCTGTAAACGCTGCCACCCCGCCCGCATGCCGGGGGAAGCGAGCGATCTTATAAAACAGCTCACCGAGTTGATAGAACAAGAGCCAGAGCGAAAATGGGGCGAGGCCCAGCTGCGCGAAATAGGCATTGACCCCTCGACGGCTCGGCGTCAATTTAATGCGCGCTTTGGCATGAGTTTTCTGGCTTATGCCCGCAATCGCCGTTTGGGGCTCGCGGCGCAAAATATGAACCAAGGAGATAAGGTTATCACCGCACAAATGATTGCAGGATATAAAAGCGCCTCTGGATTTCGTCGCGCCTATGGCAAAACCTTCGGCAGGGCGCCAAAAAATAGTACGCTTCCCCCGCTCTTGATTGACTGGATAGATACGCCGCTCGGACCAATGGTGTGTGTGTGCGATGAGGCTGCGCTCTATTTGCTGGAATTTACTGACCGGGTAAAGATGGACCGTCAATTTGAAAAGCTTGTAAATCGGCAAAAACGAGCCGTCATTCCTGGCAGTAGTGCCATGACCGCGCGCGTGAGGGCCGAACTAGCGGCCTATTTTGACGGCACGCTCACTGCGTTTACCATCCCGCTAGTTATGAGCGGGACGCCGTTCCAATCTGCGACATGGGACCAGCTAAAGGCCATTCCCTTCGGGCAGACCCGCAGCTATGCGCAGCTCGCGAAGATGGTAGGTAACCCCAAAGCGGTGCGCGCCGTCGCAGGATCTAACGCCAATAATGGACTTGCGATTATCATTCCCTGCCACCGCGTGATCGCGACAGGCGGCGGTTTGGGCGGCTATGCGGGCTCAATCTCGCGCAAGCAATGGCTATTGGATCATGAAGCGCGCCACGCGAGTGCACGTGCCTAAAGCTATTCATTAAAACCCATTATTGCAGACTATTTCTCTATCACGGCGCAGCTTGTCTTGACAGTTAGGCGCGGGCTTCGTTTAACTACTCTCAAAGTTATGACGCCGGAATACGGCGCGAGCTGCGAATTTTAATTGTGTATTCAAGACCGAATTGGGGAAATCATGACATTGGCCGCTAGAGATTGGATTTCGCATCACGCGACCTCTACACCCAATAAAATTGCCATGATCGAGCTCGCAGGCGGGCGGCGATTCACCTATGGGCAAATGGATGAGCGCGTGGGCCGCGTGGCCGCTATGCTTAAGGCAAAGGGCATTAAAAAGGGCGACCGCGTTGGATTTTTAATGCTCAATTCTTCTGATACACTTGAAATTATTTTTGGGTGTTGGCGGCTGGGCGCGGTTTGTCTGGCGATTAACTTTCGGCTGACCCCGCCAGAAATTTCATTCATTTTGGATAATTCAGATTGCGCTCTTGTTTTTGTCGATACGCCCTTTTTACCGATCGCGCAGGCGCTTGAGGGGAAAACGCCGGTCAAAACATGGATCAAGACTGACGGCATGGGCGGGCCGTCCGATTATGAAAGCGGGCTGGCCGCCGAAAATCCCATCATGGAAATGGAGCCGCAATCGCTCGAAGATCAGTGTATGCTCATGTATAGTTCCGGCACAACGGGCACACCCAAAGGGGTGATAATCACCCATGGCATGATGTATTTTTCTGCGGCCGCAGGTTCGGGTCCGGGCGAGAACTCGATTGGCAGCGTGGCGCTTGCTAATATGCCGCTCTTTCACATAGGCGGGCTGAATGTTTCGGGAACGCCGCCGATCTGGATTGGCGGGACGACCGTGATCATGAAAATGTTTGACCCCGAGGCAACGCTCGACGCGATCAATGACCCTGATTTGGGGATCAATGGCCTGTTTATGGTGCCGGCGGCTTATAATGCAATGAAGGCGCACCCCAAGGTCGAGACCACGGATTTCTCCCGTATTGATTCTGCGCTGTGCGGGGCGGAAACTGTGCCCACCGCTCTTGTGAATTATTGGCTGACGCGCGGCGTTGTCATTCAGGAAGGTTACGGCATGACGGAAACGGCGGCGGCAGGCTGTTTGCTCGCAAAGGCTGACATCCCCGCCAAAGTTGGCTCGGCAGGAAAATCCCTTATGCATTCCACGATTAAAATCGTGGACGAGGCGGGCCGCGAATGCGCCGCGAATGTTCCGGGCGAAATCTGGTTCAAGGGCTTGTGCATCACGCCCGGTTATTGGCGCCGGCCGGATGCCAATGCAGACAGCTTTGTCGATGGCTGGTTTCGCTCCGGCGATATTGGCCGCAAGGATGAAGACGGCTTTATCTACATTGAGGACCGTATCAAGGATATGTATATCTCTGGCGGGGAGAACGTTTATCCGGCCGAGGTTGAGAATTTGCTCTACCAAATGGAGCAAATCGCCGAGGCCGCCGTGATTGGCGTGCCAGATGAACGGTTCGGGGAGACGGGCTGTGTTGTCGCGGTCGTCAAGCCGGGCATGTCGCTCACTTTGGAGGAAATCACAGATCATCTTTGTGACAAGCTCGCGAAATTTAAGTGTCCGGGCTATCTGTATCTCACAGAGGCCCTGCCGCGCAATGCGACGGGCAAGGTTCTGAAATTCCAATTACGGAAAACAATTCCTGATGCGCTCGGCCTTAGCCCAGCCGAGACATAGCCCGCGCCGCAGCCGCTTAACTCATGCCTAGGTCGCGAAGGCACGCATCATAGTCTTTTAAGATTAGTTTGCGGCGAATGTTGATGGCTTCGCGCGCTTCTGGGTCATTGAAAATATACAGACGGCCCGCTTCGATGGATTTTAAAACCAGATCGGCGAGACGTTCTGGCTCCATCCCGTTTTCAATCAAGGCTTTGATTTGCGCATAAAAGGGCGACGCTTTTGTCGCGTTTACTTCGCCCGTTTTCGCTGTGGGGCGAAGATCGGACGTATTATGAATATTGGATTTCACCCATGTCGGGCAAAGTACGGAAACCCCAATCCCAAGGGGCGCTAGCTCGTGATACAGGCTCTCGGAATAACCGACAGCCGCAAATTTCGTTGCGTGATAAGGCGCCATGCCGGCTGTCGCCATATGACCCGCCATGGATGCAGTGTTGACGATATGCCCGCCTTCGCCGTGGCCCGCCATATGCGGAACAAAACTCTCGACCCCGTGGACAAGTCCCATGAGATTTATATCGACAATCCAGCGCCAATCGGAAAGCGGAATATTCCCAGGCTTACCCGCAAGGCTAACGCCGGCATTGTTAATCAGGTAATGCACCGCGCCAAAGGTTTTGATAGCGTCGTCCCTGGCCGCGTTGACGCTGGCCGCGTCTGTTGTATCCACATGCCTATGGTCAATTAATGTACCAAAAGTCGCTTGCAGCTCCTCTGCGCGCGCCTTCAGGCCTTCGGCGTTAATATCTGTCATCATCACGCGGCTACCGGCGGCGGCAAAGGCCCGCGAGATCGCAAGACCAATGCCAGAGGCGGCGCCGGTCACAAAAGCGGTTTTGTTTTCAAATTGAGACATGCTGCTGACCTTTTCGTTCGCCAAATATGAGGGGCGGTGGACGTTATATTTCCGGCTTATGGCCGCGGGAAAGTAGCCGGGCAATTGCCATATCCACAGAGAGCTCTCCCGAGATAATGTCCGCCATAGCGGTGCAGATCGGCATATCCACGCCGTGCTCTGCGGCAAGCTGCTTTAAGGCCGGCGCAGTGGCAACGCCTTCGGTTACAGTTTTGCGCCCCGCGAGTATGTCTTGCAAGTTTTGGCCTTGGCCAATCGCCATGCCGCAGGACATGTTTCGGGATTGCTCGCTGGAGCAGGTCAATACAAGATCCCCCAATCCGCAAAGCCCCGTCAATGTTTCGGCCTTACAGCCCAGCGCCTTTCCGAGCCGCGTCATTTCCGCAAAGCCGCGCGCGATAATTGCGGCATGGGCGGAGCGTCCCAAAGATTTCCCAAGGACAATCCCGCAGACAATAGCGAGCACATTTTTGACTGCTCCGCCAATTTCCGCCCCCAGAATATCGTCTGAGTAATAGGGCCGGAACGTCGGGGCGGCGATGGCTCGGATTAATGCATGGCCCGTATCTTCATTGGCGCAGGCCAAGGTCACAGCAGTCGGCAGGCCTTTGGCCACGTCAATCGCAAAACTTGGACCGGATAAAACCGCAAGCTCGGCCTCTGGCAGGGCCTTGCCCGCGACATCAGACATAAAGCTTCGGCTGCTGATCTCTATGCCTTTGGTGCACAGGACAAGCGGTTGAGCTTTGGGGGCATGAGGCGCGTAGCTCTCCAGAATTTTGCGCGTATGCTGGGCGGGTGCCACCGAGAGTACCGCATCACAGCGCGCCATATCCGCGATAGCTTCTGTTGCTGAAATCGCGGAATTAAGGGCAACCCCTGGCAAATAAAGCGTGTTTTCATTTTGCCTATTTATGGCCGCTGCGCATTCGGCCTCATAGGTCCAGATCAGCGTGCTGCGCCCCGCAGATGCCAAGGATTGTGCCAGCGCCGTGCCCCATGCGCCGCCGCCGATCACGCCAAATTTCTTAAACTCCATGGGCTCTATCCCCCTGAATGCAAGCCAAAAAAGATTTATTTGCTCTGGCTTTACTCATGATTTTGCGCCCCGTCGACCCGAGCCGCTGGCGGGGTTTTCCATTGCTGCGGCTTCGTCAAGCGGCCAGCGCGGACGTGCTTTGACATCAAGTGGACTAATCTGCCCTGCCGCTAGCCGTTCTGCGCCCGCAAGGGCGATCATGGCGGCATTATCTGTGCAAAACCTAAGCGGCGGAGCCACAAGCGTAAAATTGTTCCGCGTGCAAAGCAGTGTGAGCGCTTGCCGGATTGCGCTATTGGCGGCCACGCCGCCCGCCACGACAAATCTATGGGGCGTATTTTGCGGGCTAGGGCCAATCTTCTCTATATAGGCTTTCATAGCGTTACGCGCGCGGTTGGTTATCACATCGCAGACCGCTATCTGAAAGCTTGCGGCAAGGTCTGACGTTGCTGCTAGCGATTTATCCGAGGCCTCCCACGCCCGGGCGACCGCCGTTTTTAGGCCGGAAAAACTGAAATCGGCATGACGCGTTTGATGAAAGGGACGGGGCAGGGCAAAGGCTGCTGGATTGCCGCCGCGCGCCGCGCGCTCCAAATTTGGCCCGCCGGGAAAGCCAAGTCCCATGACCTTGGCAGTTTTGTCAAAAGCCTCGCCGGCCGCATCATCCACCGTGCTGCCGAGGCGGGTATACTCCCCCAGCCCCGTGACGGATAAAAGCTGCGTATGCCCACCAGACACCAGTAGCAAGAGATAGGGAAATTCGCACGCCCCCGCTAAACGCGGGGATAGGGCATGCCCTTCAAGGTGATTAACGGCAATAAGGGGCAGATCAAGCGCCATAGACAGGCCCTTGGCAGCCATTAATCCCGCAATGACCCCGCCGATTAATCCAGGGCCAGCGGTGGCGGCGACCGCGCTTAGCTCGCCATAATTTTTGCCGGAAGCCCTCATGGCCTGCCCGATGATCAGATCGATCTTTTGCATGTGCGCGCGGGCGGCAATCTCGGGAACTACGCCGCCAAATTTGGCATGTTCTTCATCTTGGCTCGCGATGATAGACGATAATAGCTCTATCTCGCCGCTGCTATGGCGGCGCAGCACAGCCGCCGCTGTTTCGTCGCAGGAGGATTCAACCCCTAGCACAAGCTGAGATGACGTGCCGCTCTGATTTGCGGCGGACGGGGCCGTTTCTAAGGCTTGCATATCAGGGCTATGAGCGGCTATGGGCATGACAGTCTAATGCCCATAAAGGTAAAGCCTTGTCCAGCCTGAACACACAGATAGAAACCCTAACGATTGGAACGCGCGGCTCGCCTCTGGCGCTTTGGCAGGCCAATCATTGCGCCGATATTTTGCGCGCTGCCCACGGCCTTACCCAAGCACAGATTAAGATCAAAGTTCTCAAAACCACGGGCGACGCGATTAAGGGACATTTGTCTGAATTTGGCGGCAAAGGCCTCTTTACCCGCGAGCTCGAAGAGGCCTTGCTGGACGGGCGTATTGATCTGGCGGTTCATTCCATGAAAGATGTGCCGACGGTCGGTCATCCAGATTTGATGATCGCGGCCATCCTGCCGCGCGAGGACCCGCGAGATGCGTTTATATGCGCGCAAGGCACGGGCGCCCGCAATATTGACACCTTGCCCAAAGGCGCGGTGGTCGGCACGGCTTCAATTCGCCGCCGCGCGCAATTGGCGTGCCTTCGGCCTGATCTGAAATTTTGCCTGCTGCGCGGGAACGTAGGCACGCGGCTTGGCAAACTTTCTGCGGGAGCGTGCGAGGCTACGCTTTTGGCCTATGCAGGGCTCAAACGCCTTGAGCAGGCGCATGTCATCACTGATATTATTCCGGCTGAGACTATGCTCCCGGCCCCCGCGCAAGGCGCAGTGGGAATTGAAATTCGCCGCGGCCATGCCTTGGCCCGAAAGCTAGTGGCGGCGGCAGATCACATTCCAAGCCGCCTTGCGATCACCGCTGAGCGCGCGTTCCTGCGCGCGCTTGATGGGTCGTGCCGTACCCCTGTGGCGGCGCTCGGGCGGCTCTCTGGCGAGCGGCTGAATTTTCGCGGCGAGGTACTTTCCAAAGATGGAGGGCTTAAGTTTGAAACAAAAGGGCATTTGGATGTTTCTGGTGCCAAATTTGGCGCGGATCAGGACGCTTTACTCCAGCAGGCGCATAATTTCGGTATGGGTCTGGGCGAGACGGTTAGAGCCGAGATTGGCGATCGTATTCTTTGGGATGAGGACCGTTAGCATGCGTCCCGCTCCGCCCCGCACAAGGCTTTCTCATCAAAATGCATAAAGCCTCTCCAAAAACGGTTTGGATTACCCGCACGCTCCCCAGCGCCCGCGATAGTGCGCTCGCTTTTCAAAATGCTGGCTTTACCGCCATCGCCGAACCGCTGCTAAGGTTAAGCCCTGTGAGTAACAAGGAAGAGGTCCCGCCCGATAGTGTGTTGGTCTTTACGGCGCAAAACGGGGTTCGGGCCTTTGCACAGGTCCATAAACGCCGCGATTATCCTGTTATCTGCGTCGGCGGGGCCACGGCCGCACTAGCGAAAAGATTGGGGTTTGAGGACGTAAGCTCCGCTGGCGGTACATCTGATGATATTGCGCCGCTGATTGCGCGCCGCCCCAGACACGGCAAAACTTACCTGCACATCTCCGGCGAACATGTGCGCGGGCAGGTCAGCGAGGATATTCAGGAGTTGGGGCTCAGGGCAAAGCGCTTGATCTATTATTGCTCCGCGCCGGTCCCCCAAATGCCCAAAATTGATCTGGCGGGCCTTGATCTTGTGACCTTCTTCTCCCCGCTGGCCGCCAAAACCCTGGCGGGGTTTGCCGTGGACGTCGCACATATCTCGGCTATATCGCTCAGCAGCGCAGTTGATCGCGCGCTGACAGGCCTAGATTTCAAAAGCCGGCATATTGCCGCTGCGCCGACACTGGAAAGCTTGATTGCAGCGGCCCGCGCGAGCGACTAGGGTGGGGACATGACGGAAATTGATAATCACGACGATACTCAAGATGGCGAAGAAGCCTCGCGGGATAAAAGCGCGCCAATTAAGCGCCCTTTGAACGCAAAACCGGGCATAGGCGGTGGCGCAGTGTTTTTTTTGTTTTTGCTCGCAGGGCTTGGCGGCGCGGCGGGGGGCTGGGCGCTCAGCCATCAATTTCCGCCCAAGGCCGCTATGGCAAGCGAGCCGGAGATTGATCTTGCGCCGATTGAACAGCGTCTTGCGCGCGCGGAAAAAAACCTTGAAGGGCAAAAGGCGCAGCTCTCTCGCCTAACCGCCGAGATGAGTTCGGGCGGGGCGACAATTTCGCTTGGAGCTAAAGCGCCGGCGGCCGCCGATATAGAGCCGCTGCTTGCTCGGCTGGCGCGATTGGAGGCATTGTCCGCTGATAGCGCAGCTTCGGAAAGCGCGATGGAGGCAGCGCCGGGGATCAGCACAGGGGCCGTTTCAGATAGAAATTTGGAGGCCGCGATCACCGATTCTTCATCAACTATGCCGGCGCCCGCCGTTGACTATGCGCCGGACATTGAGGCGCTCGCTGCCCGCGTTACGGCGCTGGAGACGGAGATAGAGCAGACCCGCGCGCTTGCCATCGCCCCGACGATTATCAAAGATACAGTGCTGCTGCCGCCCTTTCCGCGCGAGGCCGTTTTGGCAGCCATGACGTCCGGGAACGCAGGCGCACCCCAAAGCTGGCTCGACAAGACGCTGAAAAAGCATATCTCCGTTCGCGATCCTGAACAGGTCGCGCGTGCGAATGCGGCGCTTGACGAGATTGAAAAAAATATCAAAGCGGGCGAACATGGCTTGGCCCTCAAAGGCGTAGAGGCGCTCCCGTCACAGGCGCGCTCTGCGGCCAAGAATTGGGTAGAGGCGGTGCGCCGCGAAGTGAAAGGCTAATCCTATGATGAAATATATCATCGCTGTTGTCATACTTATGGCTGCGTTTATGGGCCTCCTGCTCTATATTGGCGATACGGCGCAATTACAGATTATTTCGACCAGCACGCGTGAAATTCTGAATAAGGACATTACGCTTTCGACTCGTATGGCGACCGTCCTGCTCGCGCTTACGCTTTTGGGATTGGTGATGCTTTGGACGTTTATCTCCTTCCTCATTAGCCTGCCCTCGCGCCTGAAATCTGGTATGGGGCTGCGCCGCCGTGACCGTGCGCTGGACGCGATGGAAGAAGCGCTTTTGGCAGGGGCAGAGGGCGATACTGGCAAAGCCCGTAAAAAGGCCGAACGCGCGCGGTCTCTCATAAAATCTGATGCGCTTGGCCGTATTGTTTCGGCGCAGGCGGCCGAAGCGTGCGGAGATAGCGAAGAAGCGATCACCCATTATAGAGCTATGCTGGAAGATGAAAAAACAGTGGCGACTGGGCGGCGCGGCCTGGCTCAACAACTCTTGGCGACGGGCGACACAGCCGGGGCCTTGGCCCTGTCCGAGACAGTTTATGCTGAGGATAAAAATGCCCGCTGGGCGTTTGATGTTCTGTTCCAAGCGCAGGTGACTGACGGGCTTTGGTATCAAGCGGCGGAAACGACCGCGCGGGCAGAGCGCCGTAAACATATCAATAAAGAATCTGCGCGCCGCCGCCGCGCTGTGCTGCTGACGGCGCAGGCCGATAAGCTTACGGATAATGGCCAATCACCGGAGCAAGCGCTAGATTTGGCCCTTGATGCGGCGGGGGATGCGCCTGATTTTGCGCCGGGAGTTGCGCTCGCGGCGCGGCTATTGACCAAGGCGGGCAATCAAAAACGCGCAGGCCAGATTATCGAAAAAGCGTGGGCCAAGCGCCCCCACCCCGCCCTTGCTCTTGCGTTTCAAGATGTGATCGCCGGCGCGGCGCCCAAAGCCCAAGCCAAAAGGCTACAGGGGCTGGCAAAACAAAATGCGGATCACCGCGAAACGGCGCTTATGCTCGCGGAGGATGCATTGAAACGGCAGGACGGCGTTGCGGCATGGTCTGCGCTTTCGCCGCTGGTGAATATAGACGAGCCCACAGCTCGCCTGTGCCAACTTGCTTACCGCGCGGAGACGATGCTTAATAATCCAGGGGATGCGCGTATCTGGCTTGAGCGGGCGGCAACCGCGCCCGCCGAAGCCGATTGGTCAGATCTCGATCCCAGCGGGGATGCCTTTGATTATTCCGACGCGGATTGGCGGCGGCTGGTCTTTAGTTTCGGGGATACGGGCGAGCTTATCCATCCGCGCTTTGAAGCCGGCGCGGCGCGGCGGCCTGCTATGGCGGGCGGGCCGGATATTGACCCGGTTGCCGAACGCCAAGTTAAGCAGGAGGCGGGGCGAGGTGCCGCGCCTGTAGACACTGGGGCCACAGCGGGGCAAGCGCTTCGCCGCCAGCCTGATGATCCGGGCGTGGGCAGCAAAGATGATCAGGACGATCTTGCCGGACGGCTCGATAGCTTGCTCGGGGATGACAAACCCTAGGGGCCGCGTCAGCGGTCCCAACAACGCCGAGTGAACATCGCCCCTATACATTGGCCTCAATAGCGCCTAGAGGCCCGTTCTTTGGCGAGCCTTCTTCGCCGCCTTTATAAGACGTCCCCATGAATGCTGATAATCCCCATAACGCTGAAGCTGCCATAAGTGCACAAGAAAGCGGGGAGGCGCGAGGCAAGCCGAAAGCCTCGCCCGCCCCGACTATGCTGGGCCATCCCTCTCTAGCGGCGGCCATTGCCCAGAAGGGATATAAAACGCTGACACCCGTCCAAAACGCGGTCATCGCGCCCGAACTTGAGGGACGTGATCTTCTCGTGTCCGCGCAGACGGGATCTGGCAAAACTGTGGCTTTTGGTCTGGCGATGGCGTCAACGGTCTTGGGGGAAGAGGAGAAATTCCCCGCTGCCGATATGCCGCTTGCGCTTGCGATTGCGCCGACGCGGGAGTTGGCCTTGCAGGTGAAAAAGGAACTTGATTGGCTCTACCGCCTGGCCGGCGCGAAAACGGCGAGCTGCGTGGGCGGCATGGATATGCGCGATGAGCGGCGCACGCTCTCGCGGGGGGTCCATATTGTCGTCGGCACGCCTGGACGTTTATGTGATCATATCAAGCGCGGCTCTTTGGATATGAGCGCGCTTAAATCTGTCATCTTAGATGAGGCCGACGAAATGCTGAAAATGGGATTTCGAGAAGAGCTTGAGCTTATTCTTGGGGCCGCTCCACGCGAGCGGCAAACGCTCTTGTTTTCCGCCACAGTCGCTAAGCCGATTGTCGCCATTGCTAAAAAATACCAGCAAAATGCTGTGCGAGTAAATACTGCCGCCGAGGCGCGCCAGCATAATGATATTGATTACCGCGCGCTCACTGTACGCGTAAGCGATAAAGAAAATGCCATCATCAATGTGCTGCGGTATTACGATGCGAAAAATGCAATTGTGTTTGGCGATACGCGTGTGTCGGTCAACCGCATGGTGAGCCGCTTTAACAACCGCGGCTTTTCCGTGGTGGCTCTGTCGGGGGAGCTAAATCAAAACCAGCGCTCAGCGGCCTTGCAGGCGCTTCGCGATGGGCGCGCGCAGGTCTGTATCGCGACAGATGTAGCCGCGCGGGGGCTTGATCTGCCCGATCTCGAGCTTGTGATCCATGCCGATATTCCAAAAAATAAGGAAGCGTTATTGCACCGCTCTGGCCGCACGGGCCGCGCGGGCCGCAAAGGGACCTCTGTGCTTATCGTGCCACATAAACGCGTGCGCTATACTGAACGGCTTTTGAAATCTGCGAATGTGCAGGCGCGCTGGACGCCCCCGCCGAGCGTAGCTCAGGTTTTGGCGCGCGATAATGATCGCATGATCGAAAGTATGACCCTCTCAAATCCTGTAAGTGATGAAGAGCGTGAAGCGGTCGGTAAGATTATAGAGGGCTTCACGCCTGAGCATATTGCCGCTGCCTTTATTCGCCAATACCGCTCAGGGAGGTCCGCCCCCGAAGAGCTTTTGGATGTGCCCGATGATAATTTCGAGCCGCGCGAGAAATCCAAGCGTAAACCCCGTCAGGATTTTGAAGGCGGGATTTGGTACTCATTGAATTTGGGCCGAAAGCAGCGGGCCGAGCCGCGCTGGATATTGCCTATGCTCTCCAAATCGGGGGATTTGAAGAAACACGAGATTGGCGCGATAAAAATTTCTGAACGCGAAACCTTTGTCGAAATCGCGCCTTCAGGCCTTGAGCGCTTTATTAAAGCGATTGGGCCTGACGGGAAAATCGAAAAAGCGATTACCGCGCGCCGCATTGACGGCAAGCCGGATATGACAGGACGTGGCGGTTCTGTGCATCAGGACTTTGTTGATGACCATCCGCCCAAAAAACATCGCAAGTCCAGCACGCAAAAGCCAAAACATATGCAGGCCGGCCGGCCCGAATATGCCGATGATGTTCCGCCCCAAAAAAAGCCCAAAAAGAAAAAGGCTTTTGACAAAGCCGCCTATGATAAATCCAAAGGCAGGGGCAGCTATGATCCTTCCGATGACGGGCAGCGCGCCGCGCCGGGCCAACTCACCGATAGCGGGTCCGAGGATATCCCAAAGCCCAAAAAGCCGCATAAGAAAAAACTTGCCCGGGCCGCCGCAAGAGCTGCAGCGGGGAAGCCTGAACCCGTGCAAGGCAAGAAGACAGGCTCCCCAAAAACCTCTGGAAAAGGCGGCGGTCATCCGCCCAAGCGCAGCGGCAAAAAATATGAGGGCGGCAAAGGCAAAGCCAAATTTGGCGGCAAAGCTGCAAAAGGCAAAGCCGGCGCTAAGGCCAAATTAAAACGCAAACCACGTAGGTGATTTAGGCCGGATTTTTGGACAGGCTTACACAGAGTCCTGCATGATCAGAAAGACGATGCTCACCTTCATATCCTGACCATGTGTTTTCAATCTTAGCCGAAATTGTTTCCATAGGCCAAATGGCGATATGATTAAGAAGCCCCGAACTATGGCCGGGAATCTCAATCCCTTGGCTTGGTAATAATGCTCCGCCTAGGGCAACCCGCAACGCGGAATATACGTCTTTTCGCGCATACCTTCGCGGGAGACATTGATTAAAATCGCCCGCCAAAATCAGAGGAAGTCCCCGCCGACATTCGGCCTTTATAATAGGTTGGAGGGCGACTAGAAATTCCAAATGTTCGCTCCAACGGCTCGCGTCTTTCCTTCCTGAGGTTACATGTGCCATAAACCAAGGGATGCATACACCAATCACGCGAACGGCGCCTATGGGTGTCTTGGTGGTTGCACATATAAATCTACCTTTGAGTGCTGCGGGGCTCTCCTCGCGCTTGATGTCTGTCCACGGCTGACGAGAAATCATTTGAATTTTGCGCTTGACTGATTGTTGTCCATACCCCCAATCTGGTCCTGCATCTACGATATGACCGCTTATCATTGGCGACATGGCTTCGGCTAATACGTAGATATCAGCCTGGGTATTTTTCAGCCGCTCTAAAATCAGGTTTCCGCGTTGACGACCGGGATTGCCCCAAAGTAAATTCCAAGCGGTTATTTTTAGGTTATGCATATCTGAAGCCTAGAAAATTTCTCTGGCCGTGCCAAGCGCGTAGCGCTAACACGGGGCCATGGAGACTTACGGATTTCTTTCACTTGTGCCGCCGCTATTGGCGATTGGTTTGGCGCTTCTCACGCGGCAAGTCTTTTTGTCTTTGCTGGCAGGACTTTGGATTGGCTTTGTGATTTTGTCGGGCGGAAATCCGCTCATCGGCACATTTGAAACGCTGAATGGTCTTGTCGATGTCTTCTTGGACGCCGGGAATACGCGTATCATTATTTTCACGCTAATCGTCGGGGCCTTAATTGCCCTTATTCAGATTTCCGGCGGCGTTCAGGGCTTTATCAATCGTCTCCTTGCACGTCTTGAGCGCGCGCAAGTGGGCGCGGGCGAGAGCCGAAGCGCCCGCGTTAAAGTCGAGCTCCTCGCGCTGGCAACGGGCTTGCTACTTTTTATTGAGAGCAATATTTCTATTTTGACGGTGGGCACGCTTTACCGCCCGGTTTTTGACAAACTTAAAATCCCGCGCGAGAAGCTTGCTTATATTGCGGACGGGACCTCCTCCCCGAGCTGTATTCTCATTCCGTTTAATGCGTGGGGGGCATTTATAACCGGCCTGCTTTTGGCCCAAGGTCTTGAGAACCCCTTTGGCGAACTCTTAAAGGCGACAGTGTTTAATTTCTATCCCATGTTAGTGATTGCCACTTTGGCCTTTGTCATTATCTCGGGCCGTGATGTCGGCGAGATGAAAACAGCAGAAGCGCGGCTTGCGGGCGGCGGCGGGCTTTTGCGCGGCGGCGCAATGCCCATGATCAGCGGAGAGATAAGCGAAATCGAGATGAAAACGGGGCTCGCCCCGCGCGCGCGCAATATGATTATCCCCATTGCGCTCATGGCGGGGCTTATGCCGGTATTTTTAATTATGACTGGCTGGAACGGCGAGGGGCTGCTGAGTTCCATGCAAAGCGGTAGCGGCTCGACCTCAGTGCTTTATGCGGTGAGTTTTGCCTGTCTGGGCGGTTTTATCCTGTATAAGGCGCAGGGCCTTTTGGGAATAAGGGAGATGTTTGATGTTTCTCTAAAAGGTATGGCGGGCATGGTGCCGCTCGCGGTCCTCATGGTGCTGGCCTTTGCTCTCGGCAGCTTGTGTAAAGATTTAGGGACGGGGCAATATGTGGCCGATACGGCCAAAGCCTTTATCAACCCCGCGCTCGTACCGGCTATGATTTTCCTCATCGCCTGTTTTGTGGCTTTTTCCACAGGCACGAGTTGGGGCACATTTGCGATTATGATCGCTATTGCTGTTCCCCTCGCGCAGGGCATGGAGACCAATGTGAGCCTAGCGATTGCTGCGGCGCTGGGTGGGGGGATCTTTGGCGATCACTGTAGCCCCACGTCTGATACGTCGATCATTAGTTCGATGGCGACTGGCAATGACCATATAGACCATATCCGAACCCAGCTGCCCTATGCGCTAATCGGGGGCGGGGTTACAACGGCGCTTTATCTGCTTCTCGGGGTTTTAGGCGTTTGATCATGCAGGGCTGTAGGAATTTTCGGCGTGGATTTGTTTTGACCGTGGTACTTGGGCTCTCTGGCAGCGCGCAAGCACAAGACAGCGCGCCGCGGGGCAATAAAAACAGCCAAGCACAAAGCTCTAAATGCACGGTCGCCGGGCAATGGCATAATGACAGAGGGTCCGGCGTAAACTTCACCTGCGGGGCAGATGGCCAGCTTTCGGGGACGTATAACACACATCTCGGCGCGCCAGATAAGGGCCAAAGCTTCCCGCTCACAGGTTGGGTAGAGGGTGATAACCTCACCTTTACCGTCAATTTCAAAGGCTATGGCTCAATCACTGCTTGGGCCGGACAAATCGAAGAGGTTGGCGGGGAGCCGCAGCTCAAGACCCTCTGGCATCTCACCCGGGATATAAGTGAGGAACAGGAGCCCGCAGATATGTGGGCATCCGTCACGGCCGGTGCCAGCGTATTCACGCGAGCCGAAAATGCAGCTGAGCCCAATTAGGAATTAGTCCGTTAGCTCTTCCCAAAAACGTTTGGCTTTTTTGAAAAAATTTTCCGTCTCAGGGCTTGTACCCGTATTGGATTCAGCCTCGAACTCTTGTAAAATTTCGCGCTGGCGTTTGGTGAGCTTGCTTGGGGTTTCCACGCTAAGTTCAACATACATGTCGCCGCGCGCATTTGAGCGAAGCACGCTCATGCCTTTGCCTTTCAGGCGCATGCGTTTGCCCGATTGACTGCCTTCGGGAATTTTGACCTTGGAACGCCCTCCGTCTATTGTTGGGATTTCAATTTCGCCGCCAAGAGCTGCCTTGGTCATCGCTAGCGGCGCGCGGCAATAAAGATTAGCGCCGTCCCGCTCAAACAATTCATGCGGCTTAAGGGAAATAAAGAGATAAAGGTCCCCGCGTGCGCCGCCGCCTTGGCGCTTGGGCGCGGCGTCCCCTTGGCCGGTTAGGCGAATTCGTGTGCCGTCCTCCACGCCCGCAGGGATAGAAACATCAAGCGTGGTTTCAACGCGCTGCTGGCCCTGCCCGTCGCAGCCCGTGCAGGGGTTTGAGACATATTCGCCTTGCCCGCCGCAGGTTGAGCAGGGGCGCTCCATTGTGAAAAATCCTTGCTGCGTGCGCACGCGCCCTGCCCCGCCGCACGTCGAGCAGGTCTCGACGCTTGCCCCGGGTTCTGCCCCGACCCCGTCGCAGCGCTCGCAATCCTCGGCAATGGGGACATGGATTTCCATATCTTTACCTGCGTAAGCTTCTTCAAGCGTGATCTCCATTTCATAGCGCAAATCAGAGCCGCGCGTGCGGGCTTGGCGCTGCCCGCCGCCGCCGCCAAACATATCGGCAAAGCCGCCGCCCGCCGCGCCGCCGCCAAATATTTGCGAGAATATATCGCCAAAATCCTGAAAGCCTTGGCCGCCGCCCATACCGCCCTGTTCAAAGGCGCGATGCCCCATACGGTCATAGGCCGCCCGTTTTTGCGCATCCGACAATATGCCGTAGGCTTCATTAAGTTCTTTGAAGCGCGCTTCGGCTTTTGGGTCATCGGGATGGCGGTCCGGATGACATTCCATGGCTTTTTTACGGAAAGCGGATTTCATGGTTTTCTCATCCGCCGATTTGTCCACGCCGAGTATGTCGTAATAGTCCCGTTTTGCCATCTCGTTCTACCTCTCCTTAAGCGCAAGAATACGCTTGATCTGTTTTGGCCAGAGCGCCGCTTCGCCATGCTGTCTTGCCGCTTGGCTCATACGGGCTCTGAGTGCGCTATCTCCCACAAGCTTTTTTAGCGCCGCCGTCACATTGTCTGGTGTCTCGGCGTCAATAATAAATCCGGTTTTCGTGTCTATGACTGCGTCTACCGCGCCGCCTGCATTTCCGCAAACCGAAGGCAAGCCATGAAGCGCGGCTTCGATATAGCTAATCCCAAAGCCTTCGCATTGCCCGCCGACGGTGCGCCCGGGCTGCACAAATATATCTGCGCTTTTTAGCAAGGCCGATTTACGTCCGCCTTCAACGCGCCCCGCAAAAGCAATCTGCGACCCAAGGCCAAGTTCAGCGGTCAGCGCGTCTAGCCGTGGGCGGTCATCGCCCGTGCCCGCAATCACAAGCTGGGCCTTCAGGCCTTGCTCTTGAAGCTGCCCAAGGGCCTTGATCGCCTGATCTATGCCCTTCCATTCAATCAAGCGGCAGAGCGACAGAAGCCGGATAGAGCCGCCGGGAGACCTATCAGGCCAAAGACTGTGCGCATAGGCCGCCTCGTCTGCGCCGAAATCATGAACCGGCTCGACGGGCGGATGAAGGATAGAGCTCTCTAGCCCATGAGGCATATAGGGCGCGGCGCGGTTTTGCGTATCACGGGACACTGCAATAAAATGCGTCGCCTTTGAGAGAGCCTTCTTAATGCGGGCTTGCTTTGGATGATGGTCGTTATTTCCGATGCGGGGATATTCATTGCCATGAGCATAGGTGATCACGGGCAGGGATAGGCGATCTGGTAAATGCTCAAGGCTTTTCCAGCTATCTGCAAATATATAGGGCGGCGTTTCAAAGCTTTGCGGTTCGGTCTCCACGGCGCGGCCCACAGCTTTTGCTTTGCGCCGCCGACGCAAGGGCTTAAGGCCCCCAAACCGCGTGACCTTATAAGCGGGCGATGTATGACGATCAAATTTTGCCGCCTCGCCGCCGCCATCAGCAAAGACATGCACCTTTTCACCTTCGCCCGCCGCATAGCGGGCAAGCGCACTCATAAGGGTTTCAATCCCGCCTGATCGGGGGGGGAAAGCCTGCGTGGTGAGGAGCATCATAATAAAAGGCGGCCCCCACAGATGCAAGGGCCGCAAAATGACTTAGGATTTGTCGTCTTCGACGTCTTCAAATTCGGCGTCCATGACGTCGTCATCATCATCGTCAGCGGCGTCGTCGGCCGCAGACATCGGGCCGTTGTCATCATCGGCATTGGCCGCAGCGTAAATGGCTTCACCCATTTTCATAACCGCCGCCGTCAACACTTGGACCTTGTCTTCGATTGCGGCTGTATCATCAGTTTCTGCGGCTTCGCGCGCTTCTTTGATCGCCGTTTCAATGTCTTGGCGCTGCTCTTCTGTGATGCTCTCGCCGTGTTCCTTCAGATCGTTCTCAGCTTTATGCGTCAAAGCTTCGGCCTGATTTTTAGCCTCGGCAAGCGCGCGGCGTTCCTTATCGGAATCGGCGTTGGCTTCGGCGTCTTTGACCATGGCGTCAATATCGGCATCGGACAGGCCCCCGCTTGCCTGAATGCGGATTTGCTGCTCTTTGCCAGTGGCATTATCTTTAGCCGAGACATTCACAATGCCGTTGGCATCAATATCAAAAGTGACTTCGATTTGCGGCATGCCGCGCGGCGCGGGGGGAATACCGACAAGATCAAATTGACCGAGGAGCTTGTTGTCTGCCGCCATTTCGCGCTCGCCTTGCGAGACGCGGATGGTCACGGCTGATTGGTTATCTGCCGCCGTTGAATAGACTTGGCTCTTCTTCGTTGGAATAGTCGTATTGCGGTCGATCATGCGGGTAAAGACGCCGCCCTCTGTTTCAATCCCCAGCGAGAGCGGGGTCACATCCAGCAGGAGAACGTCTTTAACGTCGCCTTGTAAAACGCCGGCCTGAATGGCCGCGCCCATCGCTACAACTTCGTCAGGGTTCACGCCCTTATGAGGCTCTTTGCCAAAGAACTTTGTCACGGCGGCTTGCACCGCCGGCATGCGCGTCATGCCGCCGACAAGAACAACATCATCAATGTCGCCCGCTTTCAGCCCCGCATCGGCAAGGGCCTTCTTGCACGGCGCGATTGTGCGCTTGATCAAATCAGCGACAAGCGTTTCCAGCTTCGCGCGCGTTAGCTTCATGTTCAAGTGCTTGGGGCCGGAGGCATCCGCGGTAATAAACGGCAGGTTTACTTCATAGGTCGAGGCGGTCGAGAGCTCTTTCTTGGCTTTTTCGGCTTCTTCGCGAAGGCGCTGCAACGCAAGCTTGTCGCCCTTTAAATCAATCCCGTTTTCTTTTTTGAATTCGGAATTGAAATACTCAACGATATGCATATCGAAGTCTTCACCGCCAAGGAAGGTATCGCCGTTCGTGGCTTTCACTTCAAAAACACCGTCGCCGATCTCAAGAATAGAGACATCGAATGTACCGCCGCCGAGGTCATAAACGGCGATTGTTTTGCCGTCTTCTTTGTTCATACCGTAAGCAAGCGCGGCGGCCGTTGGCTCGTTGATGATTCGAAGCACTTCGAGACCGGCGATTTTGCCGGCATCTTTTGTGGCTTGGCGCTGGGCGTCGTTAAAATAGGCCGGAACGGTAATAACGGCTTGTGTGACAGGCGCGCCGAGGAAATCTTCAGCAGTTTCCTTCATTTTGGTGAGGATCATAGCTGAAATTTCGGACGGGCTGAGAACTTTCTCGCGGCCCTGCACATAGGCATCACCGCCTTTGCCTTTGACGATCTTATATGGGACAAGTTTGGCGTCCTTTTTGATCATCGGATCGGTCATGGGACGGCCGATCAGGCGCTTAATCGCAAAATAGGTATGCTCTGGATTTGTGACCGCTTGCCGGCGAGCCGTTTGCCCGATCAGGCGCTCTCCGCTATCGGTAAAGGCGACAACAGAGGGGGTCGTTCTTACGCCTTCGGAGTTTTCAATCACGCGGGCTTTGTCGCCGTCCATAACAGCAACACAAGAGTTGGTGGTGCCAAGGTCGATACCAATTACTTTAGACATAGGGGTCTCCATTTTGCAGCGCTTGGAGAGCCAGGGCGCTGCGGCAATTTAAATTTCACAGATCGGCGCAAATCGGCCTTTGATGGCGATATGGGGGGATAATCTGGCGGCGCAAGGGTTATAAGGCCAAAAGACTCACTTTTTTTGACTGTTTCTGGCTTTCTGAAAACGCTTGGCCAAATGCCCTTGCTGTGTATTGGGCGGTTATTTATTTGCAGTTCTGCCATTTATGGTTAATAAAAGATTAAGGTTGCGTCCATGGGCGCACCCTTTTTCAATATCTTCCAGACCAAAAGGGGACAAAATGAGCAAACGTGACGACCTAATCGAAAAATACGCAGCTGACATGAAGGAAAAATGCGGCGTTACACCTGATATGGATTTTCTGCGCAAAGTGACAATTGGCTGCGGACCATCAATCTATAACCGCGATTCTTCAACTGTTTCGGCGACAGACGCGTCCGAAATTGCAACGGTTAAGAATAATTTCTTGATCAAAAAGCTTGGCCTGAAGGATGGTCCGGAGCTTGATAAGGCGATTGATGCTGTCATGGATCAATATGGCCGTTCAACCAAGTCAAAGTACCGCGCAGTTGTTTACTATCTTCTCGCCAAACACTTTAATAAAGAGTCCGTCTATAACAAGTAGACTTATTCTTTGATCAGGCCTGAGGTGTTCAGGCGATCTTTTCGGCGCGCGGCCCCACGCCATTTGGTAACGGCCGCGCCCTTTCTGCTTTAGGCGGCATAATGTTTGCGGCGCGGTCCCCCCGCCATTGAACATTGTGCCGCCTTTGTGCATAGTGGGCTCATGCGCGCCGCCCCGATACATCAAAACCCTGACTTCCCAGAGGGCTTTGCGCATTACCCGCTTTATTTTTCAATCGAGCAGCAGCAAGCCTTGATCAACGCTGTTAAGGCGGGGGTCCAGTACGCCCCTTTTTATCAACCAACCATGCCGCGCACCGGCGCGCCGCTATCTGTTGTCATGAGTAATTTCGGCCCTTTGGGCTGGGTTACAGATAAGGATAAAGGCTACCGCTACGAGCCTTGCCACCCCAAGACGGGCGCGGATTGGCCGGTGCTTCCTGATCTTCTGCAAAAGCTTTGGGAGGATGTGAGCGGCTATCTCGCGCCGCCCGAGGCGTGTTTAATCAACTGGTATCGAGAGGGCGCGAAAATGGGTATGCACGTTGATAATGACGAAAAAAACGTGAGGGCCCCT
The DNA here is from genome assembly GCA_964410285.1 of uncultured Caulobacterales bacterium. Lineage (GTDB taxonomy): Bacteria > Pseudomonadota > Alphaproteobacteria > Caulobacterales > Maricaulaceae > Fretibacter. The sequence continues at coordinate 288,321 of CAYPFR010000001.1, forward strand.
GTTGTCTCCGTCAGCCTTGGCGATCCGGCGCAGTTTCGCCTCGGCGGGCATAGGCGCGGCGGCCCAACTCAAGGGCTTAAGCTCTATTCAGGCGATGTCGTTGTCCTCGGCGGGCATGCACGGTTGTGTCATCACGGCGTCACCAAAGTGTTTTACGGCGAAAGCGCGCTTGTGCCTCGCGGCGGGCGTATAAATCTTACGATGCGCCGCGTGAACCCGGCCTAGTCCGCCTGCCTTAATAGCTGCGCTGGATTCTACTGCCTTTAAGAGTATTTCCTTCCAATTTTAACGATTTGTCGGTTAATTTGTGCAATTTTGACCTATGATAAAATTTCACCGTCCCCTTATTGTCCTTTCCTTCTCTCTCGCGGCCTTCTCGGCAGCCCTTAGCTCATCCTGTGCGCCTGCCGCCGAGCAAGCGCAGATAGAGCCGAGTGAAAGCGCCTCAACGCCGCTATCTGAAAGTGCTTCCCAGACAGCTTTGCAGAGTGCCGCCCAAAATGCGCGTAAAGACGTCTCGGCGCCGAGCTTCGCTCAGGCGGGCGGGAATGCCGAGCGCCCCGAAATTACGCCCGCGGCTGCGCGGGCGGGGACCGGGCATTTTCCTGTCAGGCGCTGCATAAATATGGGGAATGCGTTGGAAGCTGAAAATGAGGGCGAATGGGGTTACACTATTCGGGCCCGAGATTTCACAACCATAGCCCGCGCCGGATTTGATACGGTACGGATTCCCGTGCGTTGGGATTTGAAAACAGAGCCGTCCCCGCCCTATACGGTTGACCCAGCTCTTATGCGCCGCGTTATCCAAGTGGTTCGCCAAGCCCAAGACGCGGGACTAGGCGTTATTGTTGATGTCCATCATTTTAGAAATTTGATGGCCAATGCGCGTGGTCCCGAGGCAGAAAAATTTCTGGCGATCTGGACTCAAATCTCGCTGGCCTTTGCGGGGGCACCAAACACAGTTTATTTTGAGCTACTCAATGAACCCACGGACGCCTCTATGGCTGATTTAAACCGTCTCTATGCGCGCGCGCTCAAAATTATTCGCCAGCACAATCCAACGCGCGCGGTGATTATGGGCGGAAATCGCTGGAATGGACTGGACTCGCTTGGGCAGGTTCAGTTCCCGCGCGATCCTTATTTGGTGGCAACCTATCATGATTACTCGCCGCATGATTTTACCCATCAAGGCGCTAGCTGGGAAGACAATCCGCCGCCAATGGGTCGGCGCTGGGGATCTCGCGCGGATAAGGCCGATCTCCGGGATATTATTGAAACAGCCAGCGCCTTTAAACGGCGTTCCGGCCTTCCGGTTTTTGTTGGGGAATTTGGCGTGATCGACGAAGTTCCAAACCGCGAGCGCGCGCAGTGGATGAAAGAGCGGCGGCTCGCCATGGAGGCTGCGGGTATTTCATGGTGTGCATGGGATTTTGCGGGGGCCTTTAAGACCTATGAGGTTGACAAGGAACGCTGGATTCACGTTGCAAAGGATGCGCTCGTCGGGCGCTAACTTTCCTGCGGGTTTGCCGCCTGTCTTTTCCTCTCCTCAGAGCTTTCCGCTTCTGTTGCTTTGACCAATAATTTGTAACGCCCCGTTTTCCAAATCATCCAGTAAAGTCGCCCGCCCAGCAATATTGAGGCCATAATCAGGCTCGCCATAAGGCCATACCAAATGCCATAAGCGCCAACATCGGTTTTTAATCCTAGGTACCACGCCGCCGGAAACCCTATTAACCAAAAGCTTATGCCCGTCAGCCAGATCGGCGCCCGGACATCTTTAAGTCCGCGCAGGAGCTGATTGCTTGCGACTTGCACAGCGTCAAAAAACATAAAGCCGGCAGCTAGCGGCAAAAAGGCAATGACCCAGTTTTGCACGGCGATCTTATCTTCCCCGCTGCTATCCAGATAAAGGCTTGCAATAAATTCCGGCATTAGCGTGATCGGCACAGCAAACAGGCCAATGCCAAGTACGGAGACAATCAGCGTGATAACCGCCGCGCGTTTCACGGCTTCATGGTTTCGCGCGCCCGCCGCGAGCCCGACGCGAACAGATCCAGCCATTGACAGACCCCAAGGCAGCATGAAGGCCATTGCCGCTACATTCAGTGCGATTTGGTAGGCGGCGATTTCGAGTTTGCCGATGATCCCCATCAACAAAACACAGGCATTAAATAACAGTCCTTCAAAAATTGTCGTCACGCTAATCGGCCAGCCTAGCGCTATCGTTTCGCGAAATCGAGGCCAATGGGGAATGGTGAATTGATGAAAAATGCGAAAGGGTTTCGCCTCGCGGTCCCAACTTACATACAGGGCAAAGAGCAGAAAACTAAGTGCATAGGAGATAGAAGAGGCGATGCCCGCACCGACCAATTCCAGACGGGGAAAGCCCCAATGTCCAAAGATCAGCACATAATTAAAAAGCGCATTCAGCGCCGTGGTGATCATCACAAGGAACAGCGGCACAGTGGTTTTGTTTATGGCGGCCAGAAAATTGCGCAGGGCCATAATGCCCAGCGCAAACGGTAGGCCAAAGGCGACCATCAGAACATAATCACCCGCCATGGCTGAAATGTTTGCGTCTTGCCCAAAGAAGATCAAAATATCCTCTGTGAAATAGACCGCCAAAAGCACTAGCGGACTCATGAGGGCGACAACCCAAAGCGCCATGCGGACCGAATAACGCACATCATCATAATCTTGCTGCTTCGCCCCCAGCGCTTGGCTCACCAGCGGGGTCACGGCCGAAACGGGGCCAGAGCCAATCATCCACAGCAAAAAGACAACCACAAGTCCAAGCGAGCTGGCCGCCAGCGCATCTGCGCTAACCCGCCCGATCATAATGACATCAATGGTATAGACAAAGAACTGCACGAGCTGCGTTGCTGCCATGGGCACGCCCAGCGCAAGCAAAGCTTTAAGCTCTCCCGTCCAATGGGTCGGAAGGGCGACTTTATCTGCATGAATGTCCAAGTCTTTAGCCATTGGCGCGGTTTCTATTATTCAAGGCCGGCTGGCAAGCGGAAAGGCCCTGCAATCAAAAAAACCCGCATCTTTCGATGCGGGTGCTTTGATCGCCTCGTGAGGAATTGGCGCTAAGCTTTGCGGCCCAACTTTTGTGACAAAAGCCGGCGTTTGCTTTCTTCCAAGCTTTTCTGGCCGGGGTAACGGCGGCGGCTTGGCTGATAGGCAACGGCGCTATGGGCATCGCAATAGGGAACGGAAGGGTCCGTCTTGCGCCCGCAAAACCGAAATTCTGATGTAGAGGGATCGCCAATAGGCCATTTGCACATATGCTCGCGGATCGTCAGGATTGTTGCATATTCGCCATTCGCCAAAGGTTTGGCTTCGATTGGTGCAATTGGGGCTTTGGGGATGACGCGCGGCGCCTGTCGGGGCACTGTAACCTTCGCGACTGTTCGGGTTCGCGGCGCACTGGGTTTGGACGTGCGCGGCGCGCTTGGACGGCTTGGCTTGGCACGGCCAGAGAGGCCAAGGCGGTGGACTTTACCGATCACTGCATTGCGGGTGACGCCGCCTAGCTGTTTCGCGATTTGTGAAGCGGAAAGGCCCTCTGCCCATAATTTTGTCAAAACCTCTACGCGGTCTTCTGTCCATGCCATAGCTTTCCCCTTTAATTGCGCCGATGCTGCGCTTTGAAGTTCCCTCATCTCGGAATCAAAAGAGCGTCTGGCCAAATGCGTTATGACCGAGGCGCTCTTCGCTCCGATAGGCCATATTATTTCATAAAGTGACCTACTATATGTTGTGTCAGTAGATTTTATCTATCGCCTGACAACACAATATACAGTAAACAAAAGGTTAAAAACCACAAGATAAAGTTTTCAGATATCCACAGAATACTAGATATAGATTCCCGTTTAAGGGGGTATGGGCGCTTGCGGGCTTATTGTCTGCGCGCAGGCGGGAACCGCCATATGAGGCTGGCCATGGATGCGGCTGGGCTGATTTGGGGCGGGTCTTAGCCGGCGAGATCGGGGAGATCGCGGGCGATTGCAAAACAGCTTCGCAGAATGCCCACGGCTTCGCGTACATGGCTCTCGTCAATAATCAGCGGCGGCGCCATACGCAGGACGTTATCCCCCGCTGATCCGGCCAAGAGTCCATGATCCAGCGCGGCGGCGCGCACAGCCTTGACGTCCTTTTTTAGCCGCATGCCGCACAGTAGGCCCTTTCCGCGTAGCTCGTCGACGACATCTGGAAACTCGTCCTTCAAGCTTTCGAATTGCTGGGTCAGGAAATTTGAGACTTTGACAACATGATCCAGAAACTCAGGTTTTGAAATTTCGTCAAAGACAGCATTGCCTACCGCCATAGCCAAGGGATTACCGCCATAAGTACTGCCGTGTGTTCCAGGCACCATGCCGGCTGCCGCCGCTTCCGTCGCGATACAGGCCCCGAGAGGAAAGCCGCCGCCGACGCCTTTAGCGACCGCCATAATATCTGGCTCTGCGCCCTCGGCCCATTGATGGGCAAAGAGTTTTCCGGTCCGCCCCGCCCCGCATTGCACTTCGTCATATATCAGCAGCGCGCCTTTTTCATCACATAGCTCTCTGAGGCTGCGCAGGCATATAGCGGGAAGGGGGCGTAGCCCGCCCTCGCCCTGCACCGGCTCTACCAAGATGGCGGCTGTCTTTTCACTGACCGCCGCCTTGAGCGCCTCGTGATCGCCAAATTCCAAATGGGTAAAACCCGGAATTGCGGGGCCAAACCCTTTGAGATATTTCGGATTACCGCCGGCATTAATGGTCGCAAAGGTGCGGCCATGAAACGCGCCGGTAAAGGTGATGATCTCAATACGATCTGTATCGCCGCGCTCATAGTGATACTTGCGCGCTGTTTTCATCGCGCATTCAAGCGCCTCTGCCCCGGAGTTGGTGAAAAAGACTTTCTGGGCAAAGGGAAGGGCGCGGCAATATTTCTCCGACAGTTCATAGCCCCCTTTGATGCGGTACATACCTGAGAGGTGCCAGACCTTCTCAGCTTGGGCTTTGAGCGCATTGAGCGGGGCGGGATGCCCATGCCCAAGGCAATTAACCGAAATCCCTGCAATAAAGTCGAGATATTTCTCGTCTTTAGCTGTGTAAAGATAAGCGCCTTCGCCGCGCTCAAATTCCTGCGGGGGCGGCGCGTAGACATTATAAAGATGATCACCTTCAGCCATGAGAATTTCCTATGCTTTTAGGCGCCAGCCTGATTTTAAAATCTTCAGGCAGGCTATAAAGAGAATGAGATTAAGGGCGGCGGCGAGAATAACGCCTGTTATAATATGGCTGTCGGCCTCGCCCGTAAATCCGTAGCGAAAACCATCAATAAGGTAAAACAGAGGGTTCCACTGTATAATTTTTTGCCAGACTTCGGGCAAGACATCGATCTTGTAAAATGTGCCTGAGAGAAATGAGAGCGGCAGAATGATAAATTGATTGACGACGGCAAGCTGGTCAAATTTCTCTGCCCAAATGCCTGATAACATACCGACCATGCCCATTATTGTGGCCGCCGAAATTCCAAAATACAGCACCGCCCAAACATGCAGCGGCCAGCTTAGGCCAAATATAGAGAGCACGACGGCGGTAAATATCGCGACTAATATCCCGCGTGAGGCCGCGCCGCCCAGATAGCCCAGCGCCAGTTCAACATGAGAGAGCGGCGGCATAAGCACATCATTAATAGAGCCCATCAATTTGCCCGTCATTAAGGATGAGGAGCTATTGGCCGAGGAATTATTCAAAATACCAAGCATGATCAGCCCCGGTATCAGAAACGCAATAAAGCCCTCCGCCCCGCCGGCGCGATTTTCAGAAAAGGCGAGAACGAAGACGGTCAGATAGAGCAAATTGGAAATAACCGGTGCAAGTAAGGTCTGCGGCCCGACGCGCAAGAAGCGCCGAACCTCCTTGGTATAGAGAGTCCACAGTCCGAGCCAATTCATGGAGGCCGTAATACGCGGGGGACGTAAAGCGGTTTGAGGTCTTGCCGATTCAGCTTTTAATGTCTCTGATGGCATGATGACCCTTTACGCTCATTCGGCAAATTTGCCGCTTTGAATCGGCCTATCACGCGGCCCGAGCAAGGCCAAGCCAGAGTTCTGCCATTTTTGGGCAAAATTTGCTTTTTGCGGGCGCGAAAGGGCTGGAAATAGGCCGCGCAGTTGGTTAAACCTTGTTTTTGCCCAGAGGCCTAGATCATGCCCAAACACTTTTTGTCACTTGCCGATATTCCCGCTGCGGAGCTGCGCGCGATTTTAGATGAGGCCCATCGCCGAAAAAAGGCACGGCGCGGTTACCCCAAGGGGCAATTAGACAGCAATGCGCCGCTCAGCGGGCACACGCTTGCCCTTATTTTTGAAAAATCCAGCACGCGCACGCGCTTCTCATTTGATATGGCCATGCGCCAATTGGGCGGCAGCTCAATCACTGCGACAAGCTCTGATATGCAGCTCGGACGCGGGGAGACCATTGAGGATACGGCCAAAGTCCTCTCGCGGTTTGTCGATGGTATCATGCTGCGTGCAAATTCACATGACACGCTCACCGCGCTGGCGCGTAACGCCGATGTTCCCGTGATAAACGGGCTGACCGATTTTAATCACCCCTGCCAAATTATGGCGGACCTGCAAACGCTCGAAGAAAGAGGCGGCGCGCTCTCTGATATGACCCTGACATGGGTGGGCGATGGTAATAATGTCGCCGTTAGCTTTATCCATGCGGCGGTTAAATTTGGCTTCGCGCTTCGCCTGTCTTGCGCGGAGCACTATAATGTTACCGGCCAAATCATAGAGGCTGCGCGCGGGCAGGGGGGGAATATCACGGTTGAGGCCGACCCGCTGAAAGCCTGCAAGGGGGCGGATGTTGTGATCGCCGATACATTTGTATCTATGGGAGACACGGATGCGGATAAGCGTCTATCAGATCTTATGCCTTATCAGGTCACGGAGGCGCTTATGGGGGCGGCGGCCAAATCTGCGATTTTCTTACATTGCCTACCCGCCCATAGGGGCGAGGAAGTGACCGCAAGCGTGATTGACGGCCCGCAATCTGCCGTTTTTGACGAGGCGGAAAACCGGCTCCATGCGCAAAAGGCGATTATAAACTGGTGTTTGCTCTCATGACAGATATTGGCATTTTGGGCGCCGATGGGCGCATGGGCTGCGCAGTGATCAAGGCGCTTTTGGCGTATTCTTCCGCCTCGCCTGCAAAACCACGATTAACCACGGCGCTGACCGCGCCCGGCTCGCCTAATCTTGGCAAAGATGCGGGCGTGCTTGCGCGCGGCGCGGAACTCGGCTTAAAAATCAGCGATGATATTAAAGGCGGCCTTGATAGCTGTGATGTGATGATTGATTTTTCCCGTCCTCAAGCCGCGATTGATTGCGTACTGGCGATGAGCGGCCGGCGCTGCCGCGCATTTGTTACCGGAACGACAGGCTATACCGAAATAGAGGCCAAAGCCCTCAGTGAGGCGGGCCGCGAAATTGTTTTATTGCAATCAGGAAATTTCTCGCTCGGGGTCAACTTGCTCGAAGCCTTGGTCGAGCAAGCCGCGCGCGCGCTCGGGGCGGACTGGGATATAGAAATCACAGAGCAGCACCATAAACATAAAATCGACGCGCCAAGCGGCACGGCCCTCATGCTCGGCGCGGCAGCGGCCAAGGGACGCGGCGCAGCGCTGGGGTCTGTGCGTGCGCCCATGCGCGAAGGCGTGGACGCAGCGCGCAAGGACGGCGATATTGGCTTTAGCGCTATTCGCGGCGGCGATATTATCGGCGTGCATGACGTGCACTTTATCAGCGAGCTAGAGCAGATCACGCTTGGCCACCGTGCTTTTGACCGCAGCGTCTTTGCGGCCGGCGCTGTGAACGCGGCCCTCTGGGCAGCAAAACAATCGCCCGGCACATATAACATGCGCGATGTTTTGGGGTTATGATGTTTTGGGGTTATAAAGACGAAGGCCTTATTTATAGCTGAGCGTGCTTTGATCGGTCACGAGCTTGCCCCATGTTTTATCAAAGGGATGCACGGCCCTCGTCGGGCCAGCGCTATTTACCAGCGGGCGGCTCTCATTATGCCAGCCAAATAACCCGCCGCGCAGATTGTATATATTGCGCGCGCGGGGAAGGTCATCCATGAGCGCCTCGGCCAGTTGCGAGGACCGCATACCCACCGAGCAATAAAACACCAGCGTTTTATCCTTCGCGTCCTGCCCGTATCGGGCGGTGAAATCTGCGACGCTCATATCAGGATCAATCCTGCGGGCATCTTTGATATGGCTGACGGCATATTCGTCCAAGGGGCGCGTATCAAATATCATGAGCGCGCCTGTGTCCATTTGTGAAAGCGCCTGCGCGGATATGTGATCAATACGCGAAAAGCGGGTTTCAATCTCGGCCTGCACGCCAGCAAGGGTAAAGGCCTCGGGCGCGCCAAGGGTGCGGGGGTTCATAATAAAATAAGTCAGCAGCCCCGCGATTATCGCCGCCGCCGTCCATGCCGCCGCCAAGGCCCTCATTCCCTAGACTTTCCAGCCATAATGCAGCGCTGCAATGCCGCCTGAATAATCTTCCCAGCCCACGCGCTTAAAGCCGGCCTGTGACACCATATCGGCAAAGGCTTGCTGTCTTGGGAAGCGGCGAATGCTCTCCACCAAATATTGATAGCTCTCTTTGTCGCCCGCCAGCAGGCCGCCAAGGCGGGGGATAACATTGAAACTATAGGCATCATAGACCGCGCGCAAAGCCTGAGCATTAGGGGTGGAAAACTCCAAAATACAAAGCCGCCCGCCGGGTTTTAACACGCGCAAAAACTCCCGTAGCGCCATGGGCCGATCTGTGACATTCCGAATCCCAAAACTAATAGTGAGTGCATCGGCATAATTATCCTCAAAGGGCAGGCGCTCCGCATTCCCGCAGACGCGGCGAATATCCATATCCTGATCTTTGACCGGATCGATACCCGCCAGCAGCATTTCTTTATTAATATCGCAAACGATGGCGCGGGCCGCTCTGCCGCCACGCCGCTGGCGCGGGCCTTCCGCCTTTTTAATAAAGGCGCGGGCCATATCTCCTGTTCCGCCGGCGATATCCAGCAAGAGTTCGCCGGGCTGCGGATTAAGCTTTGTGATGGTCATATCCTTCCAAAGGCGGTGAATACCCATAGACATTGCATCGTTCATTAGGTCGTAATTGCTCGCAACAGAATCAAAGACGCCGCGCACGCGCGACTGCTTTTCCGCGACAGGGACATCTTCAAAACCAAAATCAATTGTGTTTGTTTTTTCTGACATGCAGGCTATCTGTCACAAAACAACCCATTTGCCTATAGGACGAAATGCCCGAACTCCCCGAAGTTGAAACTGTTTGCTCTGGCCTTCGTCCCGTTATGGAAGGCGCGCGGTTTCGCTGCGTCGTGCTAAATCGAGCTGACCTTCGGTTTCCTTTCCCCGCGAATATGAAGACCCGTCTTGAAGGGAAAAGGGTCACGAGCCTCTCGCGGAGGGCCAAATTTTTGCAGGCAGAACTTTCCTCCGGCGAGCGCCTTTTTATGCATTTGGGCATGTCAGGCCGTTTTACTATTGAAACGGAGGGCGCATACGCGCCGGGCGCGTTTGCGCATGCCTCTCGTCCCAATCCTAAACATGACCATGTTGTTTTCACTATGGATAACGGCGCGCGTATAACTTTTAATGACCCGCGCCGCTTTGGGTTTATGGAAATGGTCGGCGGAGATGAAGCCTACCGTCTCGATCATTTGGGACCTGAGCCGCTGGGCAACGGATTTTCCGCGCCCGTTTTGCGTGCAGCCTTAAAGGGTAAAAAGAGCAAAATCAAAGCGGCCTTACTCGATCAGCGTGTTGTGGCGGGGCTGGGCAATATATACGTCTGCGAAGCGCTGTTTAAGGCCGGTATTAGCCCAAGGCGCGCGGCGGGACGGCTCACGATATCAGAGACAGAGGCGTTGATCGGGCATATTAAAGAGGTTTTGACACGCGCCATTGCAGCGGGCGGGAGCTCGCTGAAAGATTTTGCCTCGGCCGACGGGGCGCTGGGGTATTTTCAGCACAGTTTTGACGTCTATGGCAGAAAAGGGCAGCCCTGCCCCAATTGCGATGCGGCCATTCGCCGTATCACCCAGTCCGGACGCTCCAGTTTTTACTGCCGGGCGTGCCAAAAATAGGGGGAGGTTTCCTCAGCCTATTTAAAAATGCGCAGGAGAGGCTAAAAACAACTGGAAAGCGGGCGAGCCGCCGCGTAAGAGGCGATTTGAAAATCTGCGAGCCCCCCAGGGCCCGGAATGCGACGCTGAAAACCGTGAATGGGGTTATTATGGCTTTTGAACTGATTGAAACCACCCAAGAGGGAGCCGTCAAAGTCATTCGGCTAGACCGACCCAAGGCGCTGAATGCGCTCAATAGTGACATGATGGCGGAAGTCGCCCAAGCGTTAGACATGGCCGGCGCTGATGACAGCATTGGCTGCGTTATCCTTACCGGCAGCGAAAAAGCCTTTGCGGCCGGTGCGGACATCAAAGAAATGGTCGATAATGACTATTTGGAGATATATAGACATGATAAGTTTGAAGCCAATCATTGCGCGATCGAACGCTTTCGCAAACCAATCATCGCTGCCGTCTCGGGATATGCGCTGGGCGGGGGCTGCGAAATTGCAATGATGTGCGACTTTATCATCGCGTCAGAGACTGCGAAATTTGGTCAGCCCGAGATTAACCTAGGCGTTATGCCGGGGATTGGCGGCACGCAGCGTCTTGTGCGCGCAATCGGCAAGGCCAAAGCCATGGATATGTGCCTCACAGGCCGAATGATGGATGCCAGCGAGGCCGAGCGCGCCAATCTTGTCTCCCGCGTTGTCCCAAGCGATGAGCTTATGAGCACAGCCATGGAGGCTGCTGCTAAAATTGCCGGCCAAAGTCAGCCGATCGCCATGATGACGAAAGAGGCTATAAATGCCTCCTTTGAGATGAATTTGGCGCAGGGCGTGCAATTTGAACGCCGCTTATTCCAAAGTATGTTCACAACTCAGGACCAAACGGAAGGCATGAACGCCTTTATTGAAAAGCGTAAGCCGCATTTCAAAAACAAATAGCGGGGAGCTGCGAGCCTCTTGCCGCGCGTCAGTTTTGCGCAATTCCCCGGTTGACGGCCCGCACGTGCGCCGTTATACGCCGCGCTTAAGTCTGCGGTTCCTATTTGGTCCGTAAGCCGTTATGGAATTTTCCCGCTCAGAGGCGGGGTCTATTAGAGGATATTATGGCCAATACTTCATCCGCCAAAAAAGCCGTTCGTAAAATGGCGCGTAAGACCGAAGTGAACCGCGCCCGCCGTTCATTTGTCCGCGGACTGCTTCGTAAAGCCGAAGATGCAATCGAGTCTGGTGACAAAGCGGCCGCTAACGCTGCCGTTAAAGCCGCCGAGCCGGCCTTGATGCGCGCAGTTGGCAAAGGCGTCTATCACAAAAACACAGCCTCGCGTAAAATCTCGCGGCTAAATAAGCGGGTTAAAGCCCTCGGCTAGCCGCTTGCCCTGAAAGGGCGCGTCTTAAATGATAAACCCGCGGCTGTGTCCGCGGTTTTTTTATGCGCGCTTGCCCGCGGCTTCCCGGCGCTCCCCTCATCTGCCTCTCTGATGGCCTTGCGCACGCTTCACCGTCCTTGCAGATGCGTGGAGACGGCGCAGAGAGGGACAAGGGGCCCGAAAAAAATTTCGGCACAATTGAATTTTTTTTCGGGCTAAATTGCTGTCATTTTTGGCTTTTTTAGAGTCAATAAAAAAGAGGGTCGACTTTGATGTTTTTCCGTATTGACCACGGCGTCCTAACACGGTTTAAAGACTTCAGAAGCCGCGCGATCAGGACTTGCCTGCCAAGTTAATCACCCGCCGCCTTCGTTAGGGGAATCCAGCATGGATCACGCTCGTGGACCATGTGGCAACCATATATTTGTTAATTAAATCAATGGCGTAGCCTTTACGCCAGCTGGTTTTTTATGGGAAAAATTTAGTGACAAAAAAGCGCTCTCGACTCGACAACATAGGCACCAGCGCGGCCCCCGATCTCTTTACAGGCGAAGCCCCCCTAACGTCTGCTCACAAGGTCTGGGACAAGGTGGGCCGCGAACTAATTTATGCCCTTGGGCCAAATATTCACCGCTCTTGGACAGGCCGCTTATCTGTCGGCGATGCCTGTGAGTTTTCGGTCACGCTTGCCGCGCCGACCAAATTCATCGCCTCCAAAATTGACAGTCAATATTTTGATGATGTGCAGCGCCTGTGGTCCAAACATGATGTTGTCGTGCCCCCGCGCCGCATTGTGCTCTCGCGCCCGCTGGTTAAACCTTCCGAAGCTGACAAAAAAGCGGCGTCAAAATCCGGCGCAGAGACATCGCTCCCGAGTACATCCTCTCCTGCGGCGGCCGTCCATGCTGGCGCGCCAAAGCGTTCGGCTACGCCGCAGCGCTTTAAAACCAAGGCGAGCTTTGAAACGCCAGATGTTGCCCATCCCGCCGCTCGCCGCAGCGAAGGAGCGCAGGAGCGCTTTACCTTTGACAATTTTGTTGTTGGCGCGCCCAATGAATTTGCCTACGCCGTCGCCCGCCAAATCGCAACAGCCGATAGCGCGGCGGCACCCCACTATAATCCTGTGGTGCTGCATGGGGCGAATGGCATAGGCAAGACCCACCTTTTGCATGCCGTGTGCCATGCCGTTGAAACGCAAGACCCACTTCGAAAGGTCAAGCTGATCAGCTCCGAGAAATTTGTAAATGGCTTTGTCAGCTCTGTAAGAGGGTCTGGCCGCGAGGGTATTGAAGCCTTTAAGTCCTCTTTGCGCGATGTTGACATTTTGATCATTGATGACGCCCATTTCATTGCCGATAAACCAGGCAGCCAAGAAGAGCTCCTGCATACGCTGATTTCCCTTGTCGGCGAGGACCGCCAAGTTTTAATTGCCGCAGACCGCCATCCAGACGAGATTGAAAATGCCTCGCCGCGCCTGAAATCCTATTTGTGTTCAGGGCTAGTGTGTAAAATTAGCGCTGCGGATTACGAGCTTCGCCTGCGTATTCTTGATCGCTTGATTGCTAAACGCCGCGAGGGCTTTAATGCGGGGCTGGCGATACCGCAAAATGCGCGGGACCATTTGGCGGCGCGCATTAATGCAACGCCTCGCGATCTTGAGGGGGCGTTTAATCAAGTCGTCGCCCAGTCCGAGTTGCTAGGAACGCCGATCACCCTTGAGACTATTCAGGTCACCTTGTCGGACTCGCGCTATAGTAAGGGTATGCGCCTGACGGTGGATAAGATACAGCGCAGCGTCGCGGATGAGTTTTCCATCACCCATAATGATATGACCTCTAAACGCCGAGCTCGGGATATTGCCCGCCCGCGCCAAGTCGCCATGTATTTGTGCAAAAAGTTAACCAAGCGCTCTTTGCCTGATATTGGGCGCCGGTTTGGCGGCCGGGACCATACGACGGTGATGCATGCAGTAAAGCGTATTGATCAGCTTCGCGCCGAGGACCCGATTTTGGACGGACGGGTCAAAGCTTTGGAGGCCAAGCTGCGGGGCTAATGCCGCGCCGCAATAAGGGGAAATACACGCAATTATTTCGCCTCTCAAGCCTAGTAATTTATGCCGATCTGCTTATCTTGGGTCAAAGATTCGCTTGCGCTGGCCGCTTTAGGGGCGCGCGGATAATTTTAGGCTGAATTTGGCTAATGGTAAAAAGGTCGTGTCATGAAACTGTCTATTGAGAAGGTGAAGCTACTCAAGGCCTTGGGCCATGTGCAAAATGTTGTCGAACGCCGCAATACAATCCCGATCCTGTCCAATGTTTTGATGAACGCTCAGGGCAGCGCGCTGACATTTGTCGCCACTGATCTTGATATTGAAATTTCCGAAGATACAGAAGCGCAGGTCGACGCGCCCGGCGAGATTACAGCCCCCGCGCATACGCTCTATGACATTGCCCGCAAACTGCCCGACGGCGCGCAGGTATCGTTGAAAATCGGCGCGGATGACCGTCTTGAGGTTGAGGCAGGCCGGTCTCACTTTACTTTACCGCTGTTGCCCGCCGGTGATTTTCCAAAAATGACCGCTGAGGGCTTTACGCATAATTTCTCGCTTGAGGCCAAGGCGCTCTGCCGGCTGATCGACAAGACGAAATTTGCGATCTCTACCGAAGAGACGCGCTATTATCTAAACGGAATTTACGTCCATGCCCAAAACGGGCTTTTGCGTGCGGTTGCGACTGATGGGCATAGGCTGGCTTTGTCAGAAATGGATATTCCCAAAGGCGCAGAGAACCTGCCGGGGGTGATCATACCGCGTAAAACAATCGCTGAAATTCGGCGCTTGATTGATGGCGGTGACGGGGAAATTAGCCTTTCGGTCTCTGAAGCCAAAATCCGTTTCAAATATAAGACCGCCGTCTTGACCTCAAAGTTGATCGACGGGACCTTCCCAGATTACGACCGCGTGATCCCCAAGGGAAATGCCAAAGAGCTGACGATTGATAATAAGATATTCGCGTCCGCTGTGGACCGTGTCTCGACCATCTCGGCGGAAAAATCGCGTAGCGTCAAGCTTAGCCTGACGACCGATAGTCTCGCTTTGGCGGTGAATAACCCCGAGCATGGTAATGCGCATGAGGATTTGATGGTCAATTATACCGCTGATCCGCTTGAGATTGGATTTAATGCCAAATATTTGCTGGATGTTACCTCCCAAATAGAGGGACGCGACGCGACCTTCTTTCTCGACAGTCCCGCGTCTCCGGCTCTTGTCAAAGACAGCGAAGACCCCGCCAGCCTCTTTGTGCTGATGCCTCTGCGCGTATAGCGCTCGGCAATGCCGCTTATCCATAGCCTGCGGCTTACGGATTTCCGTTCTTATGGCGCGCTAGACCTGTCCTTTGATGGCCGGCCTGTTGTTCTTTATGGGTCGAATGGCGCGGGGAAAACCAATCTCTTGGAAGCCATATCGCTGCTCTCGCCCGGGCGGGGGCTAAGGCGGGCTAAACCTGGCGCGATTGCGCGGCACACCCCAGAGGGACAAGCCAGGTCATGGGGTGTGGTGGCTCATATCTCGGGCCATCAGCATGACGATGAGTACGAAACCAAATTAGCGGTTGGCCAAGTGCCGGAATATCCGCGCCGCCGCAGCTTGCGAATCAATGACAAGCCCGCAACGGGCGGCCAATTAGCGAGCTTTATGCCTATGATGTGGCTCACGCCCGCGCAGGACCGCCTGTTTACGGGACCGGCATCGGATAGGCGCAAATTTCTTGACCGCTTTTGTCTCGCCCATGCCCCCGGTCACGGCGCTAACTTTCTTCGATATGAAAAAGCGCGGGCCGAGCGCAACCGCTTGCTTTCCGACGGGATCATGGACGAAGCCTGGCACCGCGCCCTTGAGACGGATATGGCGCATTTCGGCGCGCAGGTCGCCCGCGTTAGAGCGCGAACCCTGGCCGCGTTGATATCGGAGATAAAAAGCCGCCCCGAAGGCCCGTTCCCCAAGGCTGATATATCGCTGCAGGGCGACGCCGAAGAAGCCTTCCTTAACGGGCGGGCCGTTGACGATGTACAAGTGGATATTTTGGCGCAACTGTCGCAGGACCGTCCAAACGACCTACGCGCGGGACGTACGCTGCGCGGAGTGCACCGCAGTGATCTGCTTGTCCGCCATGCCCCAAAAAATATGCCGGCAGAGGCTTGCTCCACCGGGGAACAGAAATCCCTTTTGATCGGGCTTGTCCTTGCGCAGGCCCGCGCGCAGGCGCAAATCGGTCCGCTCTTGCTATTGGATGAGGTCGCGGCCCATTTGGACGAGCAGCGCCGTGCGGCAATGATCGAAGAACTTCTCGCTCTGGGCACTCAGGCGTTTTTGACTGGGACAGACGGCGCGCTTTTCGCCGCCTTCAAGGGGCGGGCGCAATGCTTTACCTTCGAGCGAGGTGTTTTGGTGCAGACCTAAGCGGGCGGCGCGCTCAGGCCGCTGCAGCGAGACATTAGAGTGAAGGGAGGCCAAAAAGAGAGCGACCCCGCGCCTCCTAGGAGTCGCAGGGTCTAGAACCGCCAAACGGGGCGCGTGTCCGACGGTTTTCTTTAAATCGAGACGTATAACTTGCGAGCAATGCGTCTGCGATTTGCTATGAAGGTTATATATGTTCCCCAACATGAACGTAAGCTAAACAGCTTTGGCAGCGCGCCCTCGCTTTGTGAGAAAGGCGCTTATCCGCGCATTAAGGCGGGTAAATCGCCCAGCTCCCCTGCCGCTTCTGAGATAAAAAATTGCTGCAAGGCGGGCAGGCGGTCAAGAGCGGCCATACCGAGACGCCGCGCATGCCGCGCGGGCGGCGCCGAGGCTCTAAAAATTTGATTGAGCGCGTCAGTTGTGCCTGCCAGCCGTTGATTGTCACTGGCCCTTACCCGCTCATATTCCGCCAGCTCCGCCCCGCCAATGTCCAGCCCCGCTGCACGGGCTTGAAAAGCAATCTCATGCAGGGCCGCCGCGTCCCTTAAGCCCATATTCAGCCCTTGCCCGGCAAGGGGGTGGATGACATGGGCGCTATCGCCGATCAAAGCCAGCCGGCCCGAGACATAGCGCTCGGTGATTTGCAGCGAAAGCGGGTAGCTCTGCCGCGCGCTGGCAAGGGAAAGCTCACCGAGAACATTGCCAATGCGCCGGGAGACTTCGGCTACAAATGCGGCCTCATCAAGCGCCATTGCGGCCTTAATCGCCGCGCGTCGGTCGCTCCAGATCAGACTCGTGCGATTGCCGGTCAGCGGCAAAAGCGCGAGAGGCCCGCCGGGTAAAAACAGCTGATGGGCGGTGCCATTATGCGGGCGGCTATGGGCGAGAGTAAGAGTGAGCGCCGCTTGATCATATTCTCGTTTTGGGGCGGTGATCTGTGCAAGCCTGCGCAGCGGGGAGCCTCGTCCATCGGCTGCAATACACAGTGGGGCGTCGAGGGTATTGCCGCCGCTAACGGTGAGGCGCGCGCGCGCCGGTCCGCTATGAAAACCCGTGACCTTATGACCCGTCAACAGGATGAGATCATCCTGCGCCATTGCCGCCTCCCATAGCGCCGATTTTAGCGGTGCGTTTTCTATGATCTGTGCCATAGGCGCCGCGCGGTCATGGCCGGAAAAATGCAGGGAGATCGGGGAAATCTCCCCGGGGCGGCCTTCGCCGATCATCATATCTTCGACGGGCGAGAGATTGGGCGCAAGCGCGGAGCCAAGCCCTAGCGCGCGGAGCATGGCAAGGCTGGTGGCGGCGAGGGCAGAGGCGCGCGCATCAGAAAATTCCGGAGTGTCTGTGGCCTCTATGATCGCTGTCCTCAGCCCGCTTTGCGCAAATGCGAGGCCTGCGCAAAGCCCCGTAAGCCCGCCGCCAACAATAAGACAGTCAAATTCTTGTTTCATAAGGCCCCAATAGCAGGGGCGGCGGCACGGGAATAGGGCGTAAAACGCCGCGCCCTTCGGTCCCTCTTTAAACCCCGGTAGACTTCAGCAAGATTTTCTTACTAATTCCGCGCCCTTTTAACGCCCTGTTTACGGAGAGTATTCATATTCTCTTAAGAAAGTTTATGAGGACAATATGCCGCCTGCTACCCAAAGCTACGATAGCCGCTATGCT
This sequence comes from uncultured Caulobacterales bacterium, assembly GCA_964410285.1. Classification (GTDB taxonomy): domain Bacteria; phylum Pseudomonadota; class Alphaproteobacteria; order Caulobacterales; family Maricaulaceae; genus Fretibacter. Next base: position 305,992 of record CAYPFR010000001.1, read on the forward strand.
CAGGCCTTGATGGAAGATTTGAATGTGCCGGCGCACTGGGCCTATAAGCGGGCCGCGACGGCGCTTTTATTTTGCGCGCTTGGGGCGATCATATTGATTTCGGTTCTGACCTTCAGCCCCTTTGACAATACGGCCGACACGGCGGGGCTGGGCGGTATTTCCAATAAGCTTGGCGGGCGCGGCGCGGCGCTGGCCAATATCTTTATGCAGCTCTTAGGTAGCGCCTCCTTGGTCTTTGGCGGGCTTATTTTTTACTCGGGCGTAAGGCGTATGATAAAGCCAGAAGGGCCGCAAAGCCGGCTTGCTCGCGCGGGCCGCGCCGGCATTTTTAGCTTGGCTGTGATGTTAAGCGCTGCAACGCTCTCGGCTTTTCCTATTCCGCAAAGCTGGCCTATGGCGAGCGGCCTAGGCGGATGGATTGGGGACGGGATTTACCTGAACTTCAAAGGCGCGCTGGATCACTTCAATATTCCAGTTAGCGGCCTAGTCGTTGCCTTTATCACCTTCATGTCCTGCGCTTTCGCGCTAGCGCGATATTTTCGCATTGTCTCCAAGGACCTCTTGGACTTGTGGGATGCAGCGGGCCTTGTTTGGGCGACAATCCGAGTCTGGTTTGATCGCTTGATCGCCGCCATTCGCCGCAAATTTGACGCAACTTATGGGGCGGAGATTAGCTCCCCTGATAGCCTGAGTGCCCATTTCAAAGATATCCCCGATCAGCCTGTCCCCGCGCCCGCTAAGAAAGTGAGAATCAAAAAACCTGCCGTTGTGGCTGCTGCCGCTGGCGTGGCCGCGGTGAAACCCAAGCCAAAGCCCAAGACACGCAAACCCAAAAAGCCTGAGTTTAAATTTGATGAAGGCGCAGACTTTGTCCTGCCGCATCTGGACCTTTTAAAAACGCCGCCGCCGCGCCGCGCGATTACAGATGAAGCCAGCCTTGTGCGCGCGTCTGAAAATCTGCACCGCGTGATGGCGGAATATGGTATTAAGGGCGAGATGGGCGAGGTTCGCCCCGGCCCCGTTGTGACCTTGTTTGAATTTGAGCCCGCCCCGGGCATGAAAAGCCAGCGCATTATCAATCTGTCCGATGACATTGCCCGGAATATGAGCGCGCAAAGCACGCGGATTGCGGTTGTTCCGGGCCGTAATGCCATGGGCGTGGAGCTTCCCAATACGCGGCGCGAAACGGTTTGGCTGCGCGATATGCTGGCCAGTGAGGCGTTTCAAAACTCTGACGCTAATCTGCCTATGGTCATGGGTGAGGATATTGGCGGCGCGCCTTTCGTCACGGACCTTTCGAAAATGCCGCATTTGCTGGTGGCGGGTACCACGGGCTCCGGTAAGTCGGTTGGCGTCAATGCCATGATCTTGAGCCTTATGTATAAGCTAACGCCTGATGAGTGTAAGTTCATCATGATTGATCCAAAGATGCTGGAATTATCTGTCTATGACGGCGCGCCGCATTTGCTCGCCCCCGTGGTCACAGAGCCGAAAAAGGCGGTGGTTGCGCTCAAATGGACCGTGCGCGAAATGGAAGATCGCTACCGTAAAATGTCCAAAATGGGCGTGCGCAACATGGCGGGCTATAATGAAAAAGTCGCAGAGGCCAAGGCCTCCGGCGAGGTGATGACCCGCACGCAAATGACAGGCTATGACAAAGAAACGGGTGAACCGATTTTTGAAACCGAAGAACTGCACTTTGACCTCATGCCTTATATCGTCGTGATTATCGACGAAATGGCGGATCTTATGATGGTTGCGGGGAAAGACATTGAAGGCGCAGTCCAGCGCCTTGCGCAAATGGCCCGCGCCGCCGGTATTCACATGATTATGGCCACGCAGCGTCCCTCTGTTGACGTGATTACAGGCACGATTAAGGCCAACTTCCCGACCCGCGTGTCATTCCGCGTCGGCTCGAAAATCGACAGCCGTACGATTTTAGGCGAGCAAGGCGCCGAGCAGCTTCTGGGGAATGGCGATATGCTCTTTATGGGAACAGGCCGCCCGCGCCGCTTGCACGGCCCCTTTGTATCCGACGGGGAGGTGGAGCGCATTGCCGAGTTCGTCAAAGCGCAAGGCACGCCGGCCTATCTTGACGAAATCACGACAGAGGCCGAAGAGGAAGCGCCGAACGGAAGTGAGGCTGCGAGCGGGAAAGACACCTCGCTTTTTGATCAGGCCGTAGCGATTGTCGCCCGCGACCGCAAAGCCTCGACCAGCTATGTGCAGCGTAGGCTCTCTATCGGCTATAACCGCGCAGCGGACCTCATCGACCGGATGGAACAAGAAGGCATGATCGGTCCGTCTGGCCCCGGCGGCAAACGCGAAATTTTCTTGCCCGAGCATGGGTCTTTTTAAGGCGAGCCGGGTGCTTCAGGCTGCAGGCGGTAATCCCAAGAGGCATTAAACGTCTTTGAAAGTGTAACGCGTGGGTTTTAGGCAAAGATGCACGAAGACGAATAAATTCATAATGGGTATCAAGCCCAATAGGCCCCAAGCCATGTTTTCTCCGATATTTTGAAATCTGAAGGCGGAAAGTACCGCTTGGATTACAAGCCCGATAATCAGCCAAGGCAAAAGTTGGAGGGCATATCCAGACACAGCCGAAGGCCACAGAAAAATGGCCAGATTGAGAATACATAAAATGATATAGCCCTGGCGGCCTAAACCGCGTTTCACAGACGGGTTGGAAGCCGTTTTTTCTCCATATCCGCAATGTGGGCAGTCGGGAGCTTTGTCGGAAATTTTTTTCTTACAATTTGTGCAATTCACAATGCCCATAATCCTGCTTCCTTAAAGCGTTAAGCCATTGCGTAGAAATAGGTGATTGAATTTGAAATACAAGATAATTTCGTCTCCGGCGGCGGGGCAGGCGCGCGCGATGAAGCTCTATGTCCTTGATAGGCGGGACAGGGCAGAAGGGCCGCAAAATAAGCGCGGTAGATTTTACGCGGTCATTAAAAAGGCTCCCATTTGGGAGCCTTTTGTTTTGGCTTCCGCGGCTTAATTGGCGCGTCTTTGGCGGTGCACAAAGAACGCGATAAGGTTTCGCGTTTTGCTGCCCTTGTCCGCGTTTTCGCGCTGCGAAAAGGCTTTATGCAAAGCCCTTAAATTTGTCTTTAAAGCGGGAAACGCGTCCGCCGCGGTCGAGCATTTTGCCGTCGCCGCCTGTCCATGCAGGGTGCACTTTAGAGTCAATATCAAGCACAAGGCGGTCGCCTTCTTTGCCGTAAGTGCTGCGGGTTTGATATTCGCTGCCATCGACCATTTGCACGGTGATCATGTGGTAATCGGGGTGTATGTCTTTTTTCATCTTAATCTCCATAGCCGCGGGTTTGCTTTGGATGGTCCCCCGCGTGTGGGCAGCGTTTAACGCCCGCGCCTATTGGGGTCAAGCGGTCATTGCAAAAGCTGTGCAACACCCTTAACTGGGACGGATGAGTGATTTTAAAACGATTTCCGGCCTCGGGCAGATTGCTGAGGATTATGACGCGCTGCTGTGCGATATTTGGGGGGTAGTACATAATGGGCGGGAAGCCTTCACCGCTGCCTGTGAGGCGCTAGAGCGCTTTCGCGCGGACCGCGGCCCTGTGGTCTTAATTTCTAATTCTCCGCGTCCGAGTGCAGCCATCCCAGAGCAATTTGCGCAGGTCGGGCTGGTCGGCAAAATTTACGACGCCATTGTGACCTCAGGCGATAGCACGATTGACGAGCTTTCGCGACGCGCGCCGGGACCGGCCTATAAGCTTGGCCCCGAGCGCGATGATATTTTATATGAAAGCCTTGAGCTGCATTTCTCCGAACTTGCCGACGCGAGCTTCATCTCCTGCACGGGCCTTTTTGATGACGAGGCCGAGACGCCCGAGGATTACCGGGAGATGTTATCTGGCGCGCGCGATATGGGGATCCCGCTGATTTGCGCGAACCCTGATGTGAGAGCAAAGCGCGGTGATCAACTCATTTATTGCGGCGGAGCCCTAGCGCAACTCTATGAAAAGCTTGGCGGCGAGGTCGTCTATACAGGCAAGCCGCATGAGCCGATTTATCGCCTTTCTCGGGCGTGGCTGCATGAGCTTTTGGGATATGAACTAACCCGCGACCGTGTGCTCGCGATTGGCGATAATATACATACGGACCTTCTGGGCGCACAGCGCGAGGATTATGACTGCCTCTTTATTGCAGACGGCGTTCACGCGGGTAATCAGGCAAAGCTCACCAGCCTTTTGGGAGAGCATGGCATTAGCGCAAAATATATGGCAGAGAGCTTAAGCTGGTAGCAGGTTGTTCACCGCAATAGGTGGCCGAGATCAGCAGCCCAGATTAAGGTGGTCACCAGATCAAAGTGGCACCAGATTAAAGTGGTAAAGTGGGCGCTGACTGCCTAAAAGGAAAATATGACTCAGGACGTAAAATACTATCTCGAAGATTTAGAAGTCGGCATGTCAGCGACGACCAGCATGGTGATCACGGGCGAAAAAATTGACACATTTGCCGAATTGACTGGTGATTTTAACCCCATCCATGTCGACGACGCCTATGCTAAAACCACTATGTTTGGCGGGCGCATTGCGCATGGCGCGTTATCGGCCTCTTTAATTTCGGCAGTGCTGGGAAATGATTTGCCCGGACCGGGCGCGATTTTCGTCGAGCTTAATTTGCGCTTTCGCCGGCCCGCAATGATCGGGGATGAGGTGACAGCTGTGGCCACCGTTTCGGAGATAAACCTAAAAACCGGACGTGTGCGCATGAAATGCCACTGCGAAGTGAACGGTAAGCAAATCTGCCGCGGGGATGCCGGCGTTGTTGTCAGTAAGCGCCCTAAAGACAGCTAGCGCGGTGCAAAGTCATGACCGTTATGAGGGGCTTCCCCCTGCCGCTAGGGGCGCGGTTATCGCGCTAGGCAATTTTGATGGTCTGCACAGGGGACATCAAGCGGTTATTGCCAAGGCGAAAGATATAGCAGATGAACTCTCTGCCCCGCTGGGCATTGGTTTGTTTCGCCCTCACCCCTATCGGTTTTTCAAGCCTGATGCCGCCCCTTTTCGCCTCATGAGCGCAAAGCTTCGCGCCGAAATCATGCCAAGCCTTGGTGTCGCCCATCTTTATGAAATTCCCTTTACTGATGCCCTTCGTGATATGGATGATACGGATTTTGCTGAAATCGTTTTGCATCAAGGGCTGGGCATTCGTCATGTGGTGGTCGGAGAGGATTACGGTTTTGGTAAAAACCGCTGCGGAAATGTAGACAGCCTGACACGGCTTTGCGCGGCTCGGGATATTGGCGTTACAGCGCTCGCGCCCGTAGGCCTGCACGCCCTTTACGGAAAATATGGCAGTACAGAAATTCGCAATGCGCTAAAAAAGGGTGATGTGTTTCACGCTGCTCATATGCTCTCTCGGCCATGGGCTGTGGACGGGCTGGTGCAAAAGGGCGCGCAGCGCGGACGCACGATTAATTTCCCGACGGCCAATCTTGAGTTTGCTGATCTGGTCCGGCCAAAATTTGGGGTCTATGCGGTGGACGTCACGCTCCCAAATGGCGAGCATCGCTACGGCGTAGCTAATACGGGTCACCGGCCGACGGTTGGCGGCGAGGAGGCGCGGCTGGAGGTCAATATTTTCGATTTTGACGGAGACCTTTATGGGCAGCGCCTGATTGTGCATTTCCGGGCCTTTATTCGGGCGGAAACCAAATTTGAGAGTTTTGACGCGCTGCGGGCGCAAATTGAAAAAGATGCGCTTGGGGCAAAGGCGCTTTTTGGTCTATAAACGGGCTTGGATGTATTCGCCTAAGCGGCCCTAAAGGCGTCTATATCTTTCGGAGTTGGCTGCGCGGCGAGGTCGGCGGCCTCAAGATCGACTTTGATACAAAATATAGAGCCTGAGCCAAGGCGGCTCATGGCTGAAACTTCGCCCCCCATAAGGTCCATAAGCCCGCGCGCGACGGTCAAGCCAAGCCCTGTCCCGCCGAAATTGCGTTTGCGGCTTTCATCGGCCTGCCGGAAACGGTCAAAAATCATATCCAACTTCGTATTATCAATTCCAATTCCCGTATCTTTGACCGTGAATAAAAGTCGCTGTTTTCCTGTTTTCTGCGGCGTGACGGAAAGCGATATATTCACCTCGCCTTTGGCTGTAAATTTTACAGCGTTATCAATCAGTGAGGAAACAACATGCTGTAAACGCTGCGAATCGCCAATATACATGGGAGGAATATTTTCGGGTATGTTAAGTCTAAACCCAAGACGTTTTTGCGCCGCCAATACGCGGTGGGGCGCGGCCGCTTTACGCATCATTTTTTCGAGTACAAAGGGGTCTTGAGTCAATTTAACGGAGCCTGATTCGATTTGCGAGAATAGGAGGGCATTTGAAATGAGACCCACCAAAGCTTCTCCGGATTGATTAACCATGGCCGTCATTTCAATTTGTTCAGCGTCCAGTTCTGTCTCCATTAGGATTTCAGAAATTCCGATAATCCCGTTCATGGGTGTGCGCAGCTCATGGCTCATATTGGCAAGAAATTGTGTTTTTTCGCGGTCGTTTTCTTCGGCGCGGTCAATCTTCTCTTCAAGCGTGCCAAAGGCTTCGTGCATTGTGTGGCTAAAGAGCGCGCAAATGACAGACATCATCGTCAGACCTATACTGCATTGAAAGGCGCGGTGGAAATTGCGCTCAGTGAATGCTGCCGCCTCATACATCCCGCCCGGGGGCGCGGAGACCGAGACACTATATAAATACCAAATTGCCGCTATGGCCACAGCGTAATATCCGGCAATTGCGCGCGTGCCGCAAATGAATCCGGCGGCAACACTGCCAAGCAAAAACAGCGGCAGTAGGGCCGAATTAATACCTGTATGATCCGGCACGGCTGCAGCCATTATACCAATCACAATTAAGGCAGAGTAGAAAATGGCGTAGAACGGGAAATTCAGCGTGTAGCGCAAGCCATAAACTGCTGCGAGTACGAGACATGCAGCGGCGGCGGAGACATAATGATCAAAAACGATCTCGCCATAACTTAAGAACATCCCGATTTGATTGCCAAGCTGGCTGATGACAAATACTAGGCCGACAAGATAAACTGCGCGCGCTCTGACGCGGACGGAGTGGGAGTCAATCCGGCCAAACTTTAAAACGGATTCGATTTTCTCAATCGCGTTCATTGTGTCATTCCCCTGTAATGACGCTGACCGGGGTTTTTAGCAAATCCCGCCGCTTGCAACGCAACCTTGTGCTGCGTTTCCTAATTTATTGTGAAGATAAAGTGGGTTACAGCTACTGCTATTCATCGCTAATATGCCGTATTTGCGAATAATCCGCTATGGTATGATACGCTAAGGAGACCTCATGCGCCCTGCTACAACCTCTTACCTCTCACGCCGCAAGCTTCTCATCCGCCTTGGGGCCTTTGCAGCGGCGGGCCCCGCGCTGAGTGCCTGCGAAACCCTTGATCCCGCGATCCTTGAGGGTGTTCTGGGCGGAGCAGGCGGCGCGGGCCTCATCAGCCAAGCCGAAGCGGCCCAAGGCATTCGCGCGGCGCTCAATAACGGAATCGGGCAGGCCGTAGGTGTTGTCGGCAAAACCGGCGGCTTTTCAGATAATGACATTATCCGTATTCCTTTGCCGCGTAAGCTTGCGGAAATACAATCAACCCTCTCCCGGTTTGGCGCATCTGGCTTACTTGATGATTTGGCCTTGCAGCTCAATCGGGGGGCGGAACTTGCGGCCCCTGTCGCCAAGGACATATTTATCAAAGCTGTTAGCAATCTCTCCATTGCTGACGCTATCGGGATCGTGCGCGGTCCTGAAAATGCAGCGACGCAATATTTGCAGGGTCAAACGTCGAAAAGCCTCACCCAGCTTTTCACGCCGATTATGGAAAATGCCTTGGGGCAAACCGGGGCGTTGACACTTCTTGAGACTCTGGATCGGCAAACCTCCGCCCTTGGCGTGAGCCGCATAGGCGCGGGCGCAAAAAATGACCTCGTCCAGCATGGGGTTGAGTATGGCTTGTCTGGTGTGTTCCATTATATCGCCGAGGAAGAGCGCTTGATCCGGGAGAATCCTGCGAAACGCACAAGCGAAATTCTGCGCCGCGTCTTCGGGGCCTATGCCCCGTAAAGGCGGCGGCGGGAAATCCGAAGCTGTGCGCCATTCGGCTATGCGATAAAACAATCTTTTTCCGTCCTATTTTCGGTTCCTTGGGCCCAAAATCTGATGAAGCCGCGCGAGCGGGAAGCGACAAAATGCCGTGATATAGGCCTTAAAACTATCTTCGCTTTTATGCGTATAGTGTCTATAAGGTCAAAACGGCTCATTTTGAGCGGCTCGCAAGGATTTCAAATGGTACAGCTCACGCTTCCGAAAAACTCCAAAGTGAATAAGGGCACAAAGTGGCCAGCGGCGAAGAAAAAGACCGATAAACCGGCGCGGATGAAGACGTTTAAAATCTACCGCTATGACCCGCAGGACGGCAGCCAGCCGCATTGGGACAGCTACGAAATTGATCTTGCGGAAACGGGGCCCATGGTTTTGGACGCCTTATTCAAGATCAAAAACGAGATCGATCCGACCCTTGCCTTTCGCCGCTCTTGCCGGGAAGGCGTCTGCGGGTCCTGCGCGATGAATATTGGCGGGCGCAATACCCTGGCCTGTACCAAGGCAATTGATGATGTAAAGGGCGGGGCGATTGCCATTTCGCCCTTGCCGCATCTGCCGGTTGTGCGTGACCTCGTGCCGGATTTATCCAACTTCTATAAGCAATATGCGTCCATCGAACCTTGGCTTCAAACCTCTGAAGCGGAGCCCGAAACGGAACATGTACAGTCACCCGAGGATCGCGATAAGCTGGACGGATATTATGAATGTATTCTCTGCGCATCCTGCTCGACGTCCTGCCCGAGCTATTGGTGGAATGGAGATCGTTATCTTGGCCCCGCCGCGCTGTTGCAGGCCTATCGCTGGCTTGTCGATAGCCGCGATGAGGTCAAGACAAAGCGTCTTGATTCGCTCGAAGACCCGTTCAAGCTCTATCGTTGCCACACGATTATGAACTGCGCGAATGTTTGCCCCAAAGGCCTAAACCCCGCCAAAGCCATCGCCGACGTTAAAAAGATGATGGTCGAACGGGCATAATTCTGCAGTTGCGGGCAAAACAACAATCAGGGTATTGTTTTAACAAATTTCTCGGCTTGCGTGCGCCATGGCAGGAATCATGATGTGAGTAGGCCGGCTGGCGCCTTTCGCCCCAGCGCCGCTCTTACCCTGCAAATCTCATCTGCACACAAAAAAGCCGGAGCAAATGCCCCGGCTTCTTATTTTCATAAAGTGATTATGACTAGCACTTGTAATAGAGATCAAACTCAACGGGATGCGGGTGCATATTGACGCGGTGGACGTCGGCCATTTTCATCTCGATATAGGCGTCGATTTGGTCATCATCAAATACGCCGCCTGCTGTCAGGAAACCGCGGTCAGCGTCAAGGCTTTCTAGGGCTTCTTTCAAGCTGCCGCAAACCTGCGGAATTTCAGCCGCTTCGGCAGGTGAGAGATCATAGAGATCCTTATCCATGGCGTCGCCCGGATGAATTTTATTCTTAATCCCGTCAAGGCCGGCCATAAGCAAAGCAGAATAGGCCAGATAAGGGTTAGCGGAAGGATCCGGAAAACGCACTTCAAGACGCTTGCCATTCGGGCTGGCTGTCCAAGGGATACGCACAGACGCCGAGCGGTTACGGCTGGAATAGGCCAGCATTACCGGCGCTTCAAAGCCCGGTACAAGGCGCTTATAGCTATTTGTGGACGGGTTGGTCAGCGCGTTAAGGGCTTTGGCGTGCTTAATGATGCCGCCGATATAGTGAAGGCAGCTCGTTGAGAGGCCTGCATATTCATTGCCCGCAAAAGTTGGCTTGCCGTCCTTCCAGATTGACATATGCACGTGCATGCCTGTTCCGTTATCATTCCAGACAGGTTTGGGCATGAACGTTGCTGTCTTGCCGTAAGCATGGGCTACATTGTGCACAATGTATTTATAAAGCTGCATATTATCGCCCATCTCAAGGAGCGGGGCAAATTTCATGCCTAGCTCATGCTGCGACGGTGCAACCTCGTGGTGATGTTTTTCGGGGCGCAGGCCCAGTTCGCTCATGACAGAGAGCATCTCGGAGCGCATATCCTGTTCGTGGTCAATCGGCGGAACAGGAAAGTAGCCGCCTTTTGGACCCGGGCGGTGGCCCATATTGCCGCCCTCGACATGGGCGCCGGAGTTGTAGGGGCCTTCGATTGAGTTAAACTCATAGCCTGTTTTTTGCTGGGTAGTGTCCCAGCGAACATCGTCGAAAACAAAAAATTCAGCTTCGGGACCAAAGAAAACCTGATCGCCTACTTTTTGCGCTTCCATATATGTTTGGGCCTTTTTGGCCGTTGTGCGCGGGTCGCGATTGTAAGCCTCATTCGTATCCGGCTCCAGAATATCGCAAAAGACAGCTAGCGTGTCTTGCTGAAAGAACGGATCCAATTTCGCCGTTGAGGCATCGGGCATTAGCACCATGTCGGATTCGTTAATGTCTTTCCAGCCCTCAATGGAAGAGCCGTCAAACATTGTGCCGTCTTCGAATAGATCGCCGTCCACCATTTCCGAGTGGAAGGTGACGTGCTGTAATTTCCCTTTGGGGTCTGTAAAGCGCAGATCAAGGAAACTAATATCCTCGTCCTTCATTCGTTTTAACAGCTTATCTATATCTGATTTTGCCATGGGTTTATCCTTTCCCTAATAGACGTTTTCATTTTTGTGATGCGCGTTTGCTCGCGCTTATAGTGGTTGAGCCTGCACGCGCTAGAGCGCGGCGTCGCCTGTCTCGCCGGTGCGAATACGGATGGCCTGATTGACATCGGACACGAATATTTTGCCGTCACCGATTTTCCCTGTCTTAGCCGCCGTTTGAATAGCCTCCAGCGCGCCTTCGACTTGGTCATCTGCAATGACGAGTTCTAGCTTTAACTTCGGAAGAAAATCGACGACATATTCCGCGCCCCTGTAGAGTTCCGTATGGCCTTTCTGGCGGCCAAAACCTTTAGCTTCGACAACGGTCATGCCTTGCAGGCCAACCTCTTGTAGGGCTTCTTTGACTTCGTCCAATTTGAACGGTTTGATGATGGCTTCGATCTTTTTCATGGCACTCTCCTGCTCTGGAAATTTATGTGGTTTTTAAGCCCGCAGCAGGGCATGAGTCGATAGGGCGCGGGACCTCGGACGCGCCAGCCCTTAGAAATCTGTAATTTTGCACTAATTTTGTCCATAAGATATAAGGCGAGTCCAAAAATGAGGCAGGTTTGTGGGACAAGCTTTTACATAAATGCTTGATATTGGGGCTAGGAACCGCGCGCCAAAATCTTTACACACAGTCTAAACACACGGAGACTCACTTGCCAAAACTTGAAAGCCGTCCGCCCAAAAAGGTCTTTATCTCGGACCAGCAGGCTCTTGATTTCCATAGTCATCCTGTGCCCGGAAAACTGTCTTTATTGCCCACCAAACCCATGGCAACGCAGCGCGATCTTTCCTTGGCCTATTCGCCTGGCGTTGCCGTCCCCGTAGAGGCAATCGCTGCGGACCCTGATAGCGTTTACGATTATACCTCCAAGGGCAATATGGTCGCGGTCATCTCTAATGGGACAGCGATTTTGGGCCTAGGGAATTTGGGCGCAATGGCCTCTAAGCCTGTCATGGAAGGCAAGTCGGTTTTGTTTAAACGCTTTGCCGATATTGATAGTTTCGACATTGAGGTCGAGGAAGAGGACGCTGAAAAATTTATCGAATGCGTAAAGCGTTTTGGCAATACGTTCGGCGGCATCAATCTCGAAGATATTGGTTCGCCTGAATGCTTTATTATCGAGCAAGAGTTACGCGATAAGCTCGACATTCCTGTCTTTCATGACGATCAGCATGGCACAGCGATTATCGCGACGGCGGGTCTGATCAATGCAGCGCATCTGACCGGGCGCAAGTTTGAAGATATGAAAGTTGTGCTCTCCGGCGCGGGCGCGGCGGGTCTGTCCGTGCTGGGGCTGATGAAAAGCCTTGGCGTTAAGCATGAGAACTGCCTTGTACTCGATTCCAAAGGCGTGGTTTATCAGGGCCGCACCGAGTATATGGATCAATGGAAAGCCCCTCATGCTGTGGATACGCCGCTGCGCACGCTAGAGGAGGCGATGAAGGGGGCGGATGTCTTTTTAGGCCTGTCTGTGGGCGGAATTGTGACACAGGAAATGGTCAAAAGCATGGCGAAAAATCCGATTATTTTCGCGATGGCCAACCCTGATCCCGAAATCCTCCCAGAAGATATTAAGGCCGTCCGGGATGATGCAATCATCGCAACGGGCCGCTCAGATTATCCCAACCAGGTCAATAATGTGCTGGGCTTTCCCTATATTTTTCGGGGCGCGTTGGACGTGCGTGCGCGCAATGTGAATGAGGAAATGAAGCTGGCCTGCGCGCGCGCGCTTGCAGATCTTGCGCGCCAAGATGTGCCCGAAGAGGTCGCGGCCGCCTATCACGGCAAACGTCCGCAATATGGCCCTGAATATATTATTCCGGCTCCCTTTGACCCGCGCCTGATTTCGGAAATTCCGCCTTATGTCGCGCAGGCAGCCATGGATACGGGCGTCGCCCGCCGCCCTATTGAGGATATGGCAGGGTATAAGCAATCCCTTGCTCGCCGGCAGGACCCGACGGCTTCTATTCTTCAGGGTATCTCGGACTCTGTTATCAGCGAGCCAAAAACCATAGTCTTTGCCGAAGGCGAAGAGCCTGCGGTTATTCGCGCCGCCCAAGCCTTCCAGCAGCGCGGCCTTGGTAAAGCGATTTTGGTGGGTCGCAGCAAGCCCATTCGCGATAATATGAAGCTTTTGGGGATTGAAAACCAAGACAGTCTGACGATCTTGAACGCCTCGCTCTTTGACCGGAATGCGGAATTCGTCGAGCATCTTTATGGCCGTCTGCAACGCCGCGGATTTTTGCGCCGTGATGCGCAGCGCCTTGTCAATAATGACCGTAATGTTTTCTCTGCGCTCATGCTTCATCACGGCCTTGCCGATGGGATGGTGACAGGCGTAACCCGCAGCTATGATGTGGCCCTTCGCGATGTGCGCATGGTGCTTTCCCACACCAAAGCGGACCGCACGATGGGCGTTTCGGTAGTAGTCAATAAGCAAAATACGCTTTTCATAGCTGATACCAATATTACAGAGTTGCCCACGGCAGACGACCTTGCCGATATCGCCGAAACCACGGCTGATTTTGCCCGTCAATTTGGATTTGATCCGCGTGTTGCCCTGCTGTCCTATTCTACATTTGGCAACCCGCCGGGTGAGCGCATGCAAAAAGTCCGTGACGCGGTCAAAATTTTGGATGAGCGCGAGGTCGATTTTGAATATGAGGGCGATATTGCCGCCGATGTCGCCCTCGACCCCTTGCATGCTTTGACATATCCTTTCTCGCGCCTCACCGGGGCCGCCAATGTCCTCGTCATGCCCGCGATTCATTCAGCGAGTATTTCCACCAAGCTTTTGAAAACTGTTGGCGGGGCTATGGTGCTGGGCCCATTTTTGACAGGCCTTGAGAAGCCGGTTCAAATTTGTAGCCTTGGCGCAACCGCCTCTGAAATCACCCAAATGGCGACGCTTGCAGCGTTTGCCCCCTCGCACCGAGATAGCTAAGCCGGATTTGGCCGATCCGAAAACATCGTCCTCAAGGACTAGGCTAGATCCTCAGGCCGGCGCCGAAATTGCGGCCAGGATTGACGCCGGACCCACAGAAAAGACAAATGTTCTCGAAGGTTCAATCCTTGGCCATGTACTGCGCATGCTCGGGCCGTTTTCTATTGCTGTTATTGCCCTGATTTCGACGGGCATTGTCGACACGATTTATCTTGGCCGCCTTACCGACGCCGCGCGGCCCAATTTGGCCATCATGGCGCTGGCCGCACTGGGTTTTGCCTTTCCGCTGACTTTTATCGGAAATAGCGCAAATATTGGTCTAGGCGCGGGGACAATGTCTGCGGTCTCTCGCGCGCTGGGAGAGGGCAATAGCGAGCGCGCCCGCCGTCACGGCGCTTCGGCGATTTTTCTCGCCCTGTTCGTCATGAGCATCCTGGTCACGCTCATGCTATTGGCCGCGCCGATTATCCTCCCGCTAGCCGGCGCAGGTCCGCAGGTTGCGGACATGGCCTATGGATATCTGCTTATTTCTATGCCCGGGCTTGTGATTCTATCCGTCGCCTCCATGAGCAATAATATTTTAAGGGCCTCTGGCGAAGCCATGCTGCCAAGCCTTATTATGATCATAGGCGCTGTGGTGAATATTATTCTCGACCCTTTTTTGATTTTCGGCCTCGCCGGCTTTCCCCGTCTCGAGGTTCAGGGCGCCGCGCTGGCCACATTAATAGGTAATATTATTGGCGCAATTTTTGGCCTTTATCTCGTGCTCTATCATCGTAAGGCGATTAGCTTTGTCGACATGACTTTTGGGTCCATGCGCCGGGCATGGGGCATTATCGGCCAAGTCGGCCTGCCGGCTGCAGGCACGAATATTATTGTACCTGTCGCAACCTTTGCCGCAGTGTCTATTATCGGCATAAAAATGAGCGAAGCCGATGTCGCGGCCTTCACAGTCGCCAGCCGCGCCGAACTCATATCGGTCGGCCTGCTATATGCGCTTTCGGCGTGTATCGGCGCGATTACGGGCCGAAACGGCGGAGCCGGCCAAACGGCCCGAGTTCGTGAAGCCTTTCGAGTGTGTTACTGGATTTGTGTCATCTGGGGCACGGCAATGGCGGTATTGCTCGCGCTTTTTGCGCCCCAAATTGCAGCGCTATTCACCAAAGATGCCTTACTGATCGAAAAAATTATTCCCTATTTCTATATCGTCCCGATGACCATTTTTGGCTATGGGTTTGTTTTCGTCAGCGCGGCAGGATTAAATGCTCTTGGCCGGCCGCTATACGGCCTGAGCTACACAATCATTCGTTCCCTTGTGCTGTATGTCGGGCTAATTTATCTGGGTGTTGATATGGCCGGCCTAAAGGGTGCCTTTTGGGGCATGGCCGCGGCTAATCTGATCTCGGGCGCGATTGCGCTCGGTTATACGCTGCGCTCTGCGCCCATGAGCGCCAAGAAATCCGGCTAGAAATCGGGCCGGACTTAACACCGCAAATTATCTACTCAGTAAATTTTTCAAAAAGCGGTTTGGCGGGCTATCTTGGAAAGCCCCTGCGCGGGGCTGGGGGAGCATGGTACGGGTGAAAGGACTTGAACCTTCACATCTTGCGATACCAGAACCTAAATCTGGCGCGTCTACCAATTCCGCCACACCCGCACAGCTATGTCTTCAACATTGGTGGGCGCGATATGGCGTTTTCTGAGGCCGAGGTCAAGAGCCGAATGTAGCTTGAATTGTGCGGGGTTTTCATTGCGCGGCTCTCGTTCTCCCGCTAAGAGAGCGGCACGTTAATTCCCAATAGGAGATTCCCATGGCCATGAAATCAGGACGCGCCAAAATTGCCCTTATAGGCGCCGGTATGATCGGCGGAACACTCGCGCATATTGCTGCGCGCGAAGAGCTTGGCGACGTGGTCTTATTCGATATTTTCGAAGGCACGGCCAAAGGCAAAGCCCTTGATCTCTGCGAAGCGTCTGCCGTCTTTGGTAAAGACAGCCATTTGAAAGGCACGAATGATTATGCCGATATCGCCGGCGCTGATGTGTGCATCATTACCGCAGGTTTCCCGCGTAAGCCGGGCATGGACCGCGCGGAGCTTGTGGGTAAAAATTTGGGCGTGATCAAACAGGTTGCCGCAGGCATTAAGCAATATGCCCCCAAAGCTTTTGTGATCTGTATTACCAACCCGCTTGATGCAATGGTCTGGGCGCTTCAAAAATTCTCAGGCTTGCCGCCGCGCAAAGTCGTTGGCATGGCCGGCGTGCTTGATAGTGCGCGTTTTCGCTGGTTTCTTGCCGAAGAATTTGGCGTTTCAGTAGAGGATGTTCATGCATCTGTTCTTGGCGGGCATGGCGATACAATGGTGCCGCTCACGCGTTATTCCACTGTAAACGGTGTGCCGCTCCCTGATCTGGTGAAGATGAAATGGACAACGCAAGAAAAAATCGATGCGATTGTCACGCGCACGCGCAAGGGCGGCGGCGAGATTGTGGGCTTGCTCGGGAATGGTTCTGCTTTTTACGCGCCTGCGGAATCTGCTATTGAAATGGCGACGAGCTATTTGCGGGACAAGAAGCGTATCCTGCCGTGCGCAGTTCGCCTCTCAGGACAGATTGCAGGCGTGCGCGGGCTTTATGTTGGCGTGCCGGCAATGATTGGGGCACGCGGCGTAGAAAAAGTCATGAACTTGCGCCTGAAGGCCCATGAAAGGGACATGTTTATGCACTCGGTTGCTGCGGTTGAGAAAATCATCGCTGAATGTCAGGAAATGGAGCCAGAGCTTAAAAAGCTCTAAATCGCGTCCGGCCTTAAACCGTTCATTCATAAAGGTTAACGATTTGTGTTGATTTTTAGGCCAGAATGCACCTATAACGCGTAACAACAAAGCCCGAATCGCGGCTTGAGCGAATTTGATCAGATGCCTCACATCTACTGGTCAGCAACCCTGCTTTTCCAAGAAAAGCAGGGTTTTCTCATGTTTCAGGGGCTTAGGCAGACTATTCGGGCAATTGTGCCGCTTTATCATCACTTTTTTCATAAAGCCGAATTCTGCAAGTATCTTGTTAACCATATTTTTCCATGATCTGCCCTGGCGATAACTTTGGGGTCTGCGCAGGGCTTTGGGTGCAAGCGTAGGAGAAATAGTATGAATTCGATGTGGATGATCATTGCGGCCTTCATGGTATTTTTAATGCAGGCGGGATTTTTGATGATTGAGGCGGGCGCTGTTCGTGCCAAAAATTCGGTCAATGTCGCGCAAAAGAATGTCTCCGATATGATCATTTGTATCATAGCCTATTCGCTTGTGGGCTTTGGCATAATGTATGGCACGACCATTGGCGGCTATATCGGGACCGGCGGCGTGAAGGCTGCCCTTGAAGACAAGGGAGGCTGGCCGACTTTATTGATCTTTAACCTCGCGTTTTGTTCTGTCATTGCCACGATTGTGTCCGGTGCCGTAGCCGAACGCATGCGTATTGGGGCTTATCTGGCCAGCACTGTCTTTATTGCCGCGCTTGTTTATCCAATTTTGGGCCATTGGGCGTGGGGAAGTTCGATTATTAGCTCCAATCTCTCTTTTTTGGGGAATATGGGTTTTCTCGATCACGCGGGCGGGATTGTGATTCACGCGCTAGGCGGATTTTATGCTTTAGCCGCCATTTTTGTGCTCGGTCCGCGCCAAGGGCGGTTTGATAAAAATGGGCGTGTTCTGCCTATTTCCGGCGACAATAGTGTGCTCGCGCTCACGGGAGCCTTAATCTTATATGTGACATGGATTCCGTTCAACACAGGCGCGCTTATACCTGGCACGCAGCTTTTTGCAGACGCTGCGCTGGGTACAGTGCTCGCAGGCGCAACCGGCGGCTTGGCCGGCATGTTTGCAGGTTACTGGCTCAACAATAGAGTTTTTTCACCGGAGTCTAGTTTTAATGGCGTTCTAGGCGGCCTTGTTGCGGTGACGGCCGGGGTGATTTATGTCGGCCCAATCGGCGCAGCGGCGCTCGGCGTTATTGGCGGGTTTGCCGCGGTCATTGGCCAACATCTTTTGCTGCATAAAGCAAAAATAGATGACCCTGTTGGCGTTGTTTCCGTGCACGGCTTTGCGGGTGTTCTTGGCGGCATTTTATTTCCTCTATTTGCGATCACGGAAATGCCCGCAGGAAGCCGCGCCTTTCAGTCCGCTATTCAAGCTTTTGGCGCAATGATTACGATTGTTTGGGCGATGAGCTTGTCCTTATTGTTTATCGGTGCTCTCAAGCGGTTTGGTGTCTTAAGAGTCAGCGCGGCGCAAGAGCATCTAGGCTTGAATTTTGGAGAGCACACATCAGGCATTGAAGATGAGCATTTAGATATGGCTTATGCCGCCTCTCATGAAAAACCGCTTGATGCAGACATAGCCGCGTCGATTGGCAGCCATAGCGGCAGCGAGCTCGGATTGGCGCTTAAAAACCTCGCCGAAGATAATAAACGCAAAGCCGAGGAAGCAGGGGCTGCACTCGCCTTTTTCCAAAGCGCCGCCGAGAGCCTGACCGATGGGTTCTTAACTTACGGGCCGGATGGCAAAATCGTTCAGCTAAATTCAGCCTATCGGGCTTTAATGCAGGAATTTGGTGTTAATTGCGAGATTGGGTGGACCCGCCGCAAATTTGTCATAGAATTGGTTAAGGCCGGCATGCTCAAAGGTGACGATGAAAAAACCATCGCGCCAGATGACATAGAAAGCTGGGTTGATAGCTATCTTGAAAAACAGAATTTCTTGATTGAGGAAGAGGAGAGGTTTGATACGCCGAACGGGCATTCTTATATCCGCCGGTCTCGTCCTATCGCCGATGGCGGACAGGTTATGACCATAACCGATGTTACCGAAATTCAAAAAGCTCTGACTCAGTCTAAATTGGCGGCAAAGGCGAAGTCCGAATTTCTTGCCAATATGAGCCATGAAATCCGTACGCCCATGAACGGCATCATTGGCATGACGGAACTCCTATCACTGAGCAAGCTCGACTCGCGCCAGACCGTTTTTGTAGAAACCATTACAAAATCTGGCAATGCGTTGATGACAATAATTAACGATATTCTTGATTTTTCCAAAATAGAAGCCGGTCAAGCGAAGCTCAATCCTGCACCATTTGTCCTGCGCGAAGCGGTTGAAGATGTCTTTGCACTTCTGTCTAGCTCTGCGGCGGATAAGGGATTGGATCTTTTATTGCGTATTGGCCCGGAATTGCCGCAAACCTATGTCGGTGATGTTGGGCGCGTGCGCCAGGTGCTCACCAATTTGATTGGAAATGCCATCAAGTTTACGCACTTCGGTCATGTCCTTGTCGAAATCACTGGCAAGGTCAATGAGGGAACGGCGCAGCTAAATATAAAAATTGAGGACACAGGTATTGGCATACCCGAGGATCAGCTTGCCAATGTATTTGAAAAATTCCGTCAGGTGGATGGCACGACAACGCGCGAATATGAAGGGACGGGCCTAGGTCTGTCGATCTCGGCCAATTTGGTGCGCTTGATGGACGGGGAGATTAAGGTCGAGAGCGTCCTCGGAGAGGGCACAACATTTAATGTTGATATCTCCTTTCCTGCCCATCGGGATCTCGCTCCTGTTAAAAAAGTGCCTGTCGGTATTGTCGGTGCAAATATTCTCATTGTTGATGACAACGAGGTCAACCGCAAAATTCTCACGGAGCAAGTCAAGCATTGGAAGTGCCGCGGTCTAGCAGTGGAAAGCGCCGCCAAGGCCCTCACCGTGCTTCGCAACGCCAAAAATAAGAATATCAAAATTGACTTGATTATTACGGATTTCCACATGCCGGCAATGAACGGCGAGGATTTCATCCATGCCGTTAAAGCGCAAGACGCGTTTAAGGATATACCCTTTATCTTGCTTAGCTCGATCTCTGAGGACCATCTCGCGCAGCGGCTTCGTCAAAAGGGCATGGTCGAAGTCCTAACCAAGCCTACCCGCGCGTCTCGATTGCTGGATGCTGTCACAGAAGGGCTTTTCGCGGCGCAGGCCGAGGCAAAGGAGCCGGTGCTGGCTGTCGCAGATATCTCGCGCCCCAATGACCAACCGCTGGCCGCCGCCCTCACGCAAACCAATAAGCCAGGCCTTGATGTTCTGCTCGCGGAGGATAATGAAACTAACCAGATATATGCGCAGTATATTCTTGAGGAATTTAATTTGAACTTTAAGATTGTCTCCAATGGCCGAGCTGCGGTGGACAGTTGGAAAAATGTAAAGCCGCGCGTTATTCTTATGGATATTTCCATGCCGGAAATGAACGGTATTCAGGCGACAGAGACAATCCGGAAAATTGAATCGCAAAAGGGACTTCCGCGCACCCCTATTATTGCTGTGACCGCGCATACCTTAAAGGGCGATGAAGAACGCTGCCTTGCGGCGGGGATGGACGATTATATCTCCAAGCCGATATCCATTGAGGCGCTGAACAAAAAATTCGCAAAATGGGGCGTGATCGACGCCGATAACCATGTCAGAAAAAGTTCGGCATAATACTGGCGAAAGCGCGCAAAACCGGCATACGGCTTTATGGTTGAACACTGCACGTGTTGACACCGCTGCAAATGAACATATCGGCTTTTGACCACCCGCGAGGGCACGGCTTATGCCTCATAGAGAGTACCAGACATTCTGTTTTTGCTGACTAGGCAAGCTGGCATTTTACGCCGGGCAGAACGATTTTGGCCTTTGTCTCTCTGTGAATGAGATAGCACTCTCGCCCCGTTGTCATGAGCTCAAAATGATCAGGTCGGGGGCGCGCGCGGTCATTCATCAGAGCCATATCTCGGCGTTCATTGAGAGATTGCGGCAATTTGGTTTCCAAAATAAGGACTGAACTTTTGCTAAGCACATCTGGAGCTAGCTGTACCGATTGCCCGCCAAGCGCGCCTGACACAGCCTGGGTGAGCTGGCTTAGGGTTTTATCTCCCGCCCCGCCTGCAAAAATCGCGGGCGCGGGCTCGAAAGCGGCAGTCGTCTGGCAGGCCGTCAGGCTGCCCAGCCCAAGCAAAGCCGCGAGCATGGATAGATTGGCGCGCATTATTCGCTCCCTTGGAAATTACTGATCGCGTCCTTATTGACCATAGACGGCGGTGTATTACGTAGGGCGCGCTGCTCGAAGAACAGCTCTCGCTGATATATAGGCGAGTCTGTCAAGGACAGGCCAGTTTTCTTGGCTTTGGAAGGGCTCGCCGTGTTTTTCGATGACGCCGCAGACGGCGCCGGACAGGCACCCGTGCTACGGTAAGTCAGGGCCGCGCTCAGAAGCGGTTCATCTTCCGCGCCAAGTGGGAAGTTTAAATCATCCGCAACTTGGCAGCCGTTTAAGGCTTCTCCAAACACGGTCTGTCCCGGCACAGCGGGCGTGAAACCGTCGGCATAGTCACCAAAATTTTTGGCATTCACACCACGGAATTGGATGGTGGAGTAACTCACGCCGCAATTGTCTGTTGTGTAAAAGCCGTAAGGTTTGCCGCAAGTCGTCGCACCAATCAATATAACTTCCGCGTCAATGCCGCTTAGGCCGTTAATCAAGGCTTCACTGGCAGAGCAGGTGCGCGCCGTCGAGAGGACGAAAACGCGGTTCAGGTTAACAGTCGGCAGAGGCGTGCCTTGGTCGACCGAAAAATCCTGACCCTGACTGATAAAGGGGGTTGGGGTTATGCGCCGTCCCGTTACGGGATCTGTCGTTGGAAATTTTGAATTAAATTGTAGGGTCTCAAATACGCGTCCGGCTGTATTTGATCCGGCGACCATGTAGCCAAGCTGGGATGCGATGGTCAAAAACCCGCCGCCATTATAACGCAGATCTAAAACCAGATCGCTCACCCCTTCACTGGAGAGCTCTGTAAAGGCATCAAAAAGCGCGCGTTCCGCGATAGATGTGCCAAATGTATTAAAGACAATATAGCCAACTTTGTCGTCACCCTGCTCAATTACGTCTGTGACGAGGACAGGCTCTGAGGTGACCGTGGCGGCCGAGGCCGTAAAGGTCCGGGGGGCTGCGCCGGGCGTATCCTCAATAACAAATGTATGGGTCTGCCCGACCTCTGACGGGAATAGGGCGTTGTTAATGACATCGACATCGGCCTGGGTTGCGCCGTTGACAACATCGACGCCGTCGATTTCCAAAATTTTCGCCCCGCGCCGCACGTTATTATCTGCAAAGGGAGAGACAGCTTCGGTATAAACCACGCGGACGTCACGCGGTGGGCGGCTTTCTAATATTGCAAGGCGCGAGCCGAAGCTGGCACTGGCCCCCGTGGAGACGCGCTGAAAACGTTCGGCTGTATCTTGCGTAAAGTGAAATTGATCGCGCGGTGCGCCCGATGGAGTCACGGCCTCTGTTTTCAAAAGATCAAAATAGGCGAGGCGGTCATCAAAATCATAGGGATTTACATCGGTGATTTCATCAAACCATAGATAGGTGCGATTGCTCCATGACCTTAGCCAGAAATTCTCAAGCGCTGTCGAGCCTTGGCGGTCTACAAAGGGATTTCCCGTAGACGGATCCGTGCCGGTGCGCGGGGTTTGGCACTGCGCGACAAAATCTCCTTCAGGTGCGAAAACGCCGGCTTGAAAGACCGGGCCGCTATTGCCGCTGCCCGTGCCGCCAGTTGGGGGCGGCGTGGGAGGCGGCGCGGCTGTCCGAGAACTGCCTGAGCTACCCCCGCAGGCGGCCAAAACCAAAGCGGCGGCTGCCGAAAGGGCCAAAGACCGGAAAGAGGACGTTGTGATTGCAGTGTTTTTCATAATAGCGCCTTTATCTTTACCTAAAGCCTAGCTCCTAACGCTCCGATTGCAATATCGTATAACAGTTGCAAGGCAGGCTTCCATTCATGTCGTGCAGCCTCATAGTGGGAAAACGGCACGGAGAGGTCAATTCACAACTTTGAATTTTGACATATTCGTTATGCTGCCGCGGTGTTAAGCGCAGGTGATTATGAAACCCCCAAAAATCATATTTCGGGCTGACTAGATTTGGGCTGCTAGCCACGGGGCATATCCCATTGGCAAGAAAGTCGGAGAACCGATAAAGCCCCAATTTTTTTGAGGGTTTGCAAATTTTGGCCGTGTCTCATTTTCGCTGGGGACGTATGATGCGGGGGACTTTTGGCGCGGCGGTATTAGGAATATCATTCGCGCAATTGTGAGAAAATAAGCAGCCCTTTTGCTTGCGATACGCAGGGCAGGCTTCTATAAGCGGAGGTGAGATTTTTCGCCGCTGCGGCCTTAGCGCTACTGCGGCTTATTTTTATAAGCGCCAAGCAAACAAGTCAGGTAAAATTTATGAATATTCATGAGTATCAGGGCAAGGCTGTCCTTAAAGAAATCGGTGCGCCTGTTTCCAAGGGCGTTGCTATTTTTAAGGCCTCAGAGGCCAAAGCCGCCGCGGAATCGCTTGGCGGCCCGCTTTGGGTCGTCAAGTCGCAAATTCACGCAGGCGGACGCGGCAAAGGTAAATTTGTTGGCGCGCCTGCCGATGCTAAAGGCGGCGTCCGCCTTGCCTTTTCTGTTGATGAAGTTGTCAAAAACGCAGAAGAGATGCTCGGCGCGCATTTGGTGACTGCGCAAACCGGCGAGGACGGCAAACAGGTCAACCGCCTCTATATTGAGCATGGCTCTGATATTGATCGGGAACTTTATCTTTCTATTATCATTAATCGCGACACCTCGCGCGTGTCCTTCATTGTCTCGACAGAAGGCGGTATGGACATTGAGGCCGTTGCGCATGATACGCCTGAAAAAGTCATTAATTTTGATATTGATCCGGCCACTGGATTTATGCCCCATCACGGGCGCACCCTCGCCAAGGCGCTGGAGCTGAAAGGCGATTTGGCCAAACAGGCCAATAAACTCGGCCGAACGCTTTATAATGGCTTTCTAGCAAAAGACATGGCCATGCTAGAGATTAATCCGCTTATCGTCACAGAGGATCAGCGCCTACATTGCCTTGATGCGAAAATCAGCTTTGATGAAAATGCGCTTTACCGCCATAAGGACATTCAGGAACTTCGCGACATTACCGAAGAAGACAGCAAGGAAACCGAAGCTAAAAAATATGACCTGTCATATGTTGCGCTCGACGGCAATATTGGCTGCATGGTTAACGGCGCGGGCCTTGCCATGAGCACAATGGATATCATCAAACTTTACGGCGCAGAACCGGCCAACTTCTTGGATGTGGGCGGCGGCGCGACGAAAGAAAACATTGTTGCGGCGTTTAAAATCCTCACCTCCGATGCCAAGGTCGAAGGCATTCTCATTAATATATTCGGCGGCATTATGAAGTGCGATGTCATTGCCCAAGGCACCGTTGACGCGGTCAAAGAGGTTGGCCTTGAGGTGCCGCTTGTCGTGCGCCTTGAGGGCACTAATGTCGAAGCCGGCAAAGAAATCATCAACAATAGTGGATTGAACGTCATCGCGGCCGACGATCTTGATGATGCCGCGCAGAAAATTGTCGCGGCGGTTGGCGCGAAGACCTACACTAAATCTCAACTCTCGAAAATGCTCGAAGTTGATGTTGTGAAGCTTGCCAATAACATGGGGCTTGATGCGTCAGTCGACGATTTAAAAGCCGATACCATTCAAAAGATTCTAGATAAGCAGGGCTAATCAGATGTCAGTACTCATTAACAAAGACACTAAAGTAATCACCCAGGGCATGACGGGTAAAACCGGCACCTTTCACACCGAGCAGGCGATTGCTTACGGCACGAAAATGGTCGCGGGTGTCACGCCTGGCAAAGGCGGGACGACACATATCGGCCTGCCGAATTTTGATACAGTTGCCGAGGCCAAGCACGCTACAGGCGCAACCGCATCTGTGATTTATGTGCCCCCGCCATTTGCCGCCGATTCTATCCTCGAGGCGATTGATGCGGAGATGGAGTTGATTATTGCGATTACCGAAGGCATCCCGGTCTCTGATATGATTCCTGTCAAGCGCGCGCTGCAGGGTTCAAAATCTCGCTTGATTGGCCCAAATTGCCCCGGCGTTCTGACCCCGGGCGAGTGCAAGATCGGCATTATGCCGGGCAAGATATTCAAGCAAGGCACATGCGGCGTGGTTTCGCGCTCTGGAACGTTGACCTATGAAGCAGTTTACCAGACGACGAATGTCGGCCTTGGACAAACCACAGCGATCGGGATTGGCGGTGATCCGATTAATGGCACAAATTTCATTGATTGCCTTGAGCTATTCCTTGGCGATGACGCGACCAAGCAGATCATTATGATCGGCGAAATTGGCGGCAGCGCCGAAGAAGAGGCGGCAGAATACGTCACCCACATGGCCAAAAAAGGTATCAAAAAGCCAATGGTGGGCTTTATCGCGGGTCGCACCGCGCCTCCAGGCCGTACAATGGGCCACGCCGGCGCAATTGTGTCTGGCGGCAAGGGCGGCGCTGAGGATAAGATCGCGGCCATGGAGGCTGCGGGTATCCGCGTCTCTCCAAGCCCTGCCAAGCTTGGCGAAACTATGATGGACCTTCTCAACGGATAAGCGAATGCGCTTATGCCGCCAAAGGGGCGGCAAGGCGCGAGGCGGCGCAGATCGACAAAGGAAAGACTATGGCTGATAAGGGCCGTGCAGACGCAAGAAGCGAGCAAAACCAAGAGATGCTTGATACATTGTTCCTTGATGGGGCAAATGCTGTTTATCTAGAGCAAATGCAGGCGCGCTTTGCCGCCAACCCCAATTCTGTTGACGCCAGTTGGCGGGCCTATTTCAGCGGGCTTGGAGAAACGCCGCATTCTGTGCAAAAGACAGCCGAGGGACCGGTCTGGAAGCGCGCCGATTGGCCGCTGGAGCCCAATGGTGAGCTTACCTCTGCGTTGACCGGCGATTGGGGCAGTGAGGCCGAGCAGATTTCCAAACAGGTCGCCGCCCGCACGGGCACCGCGCCCGATAGCGAAGACGTTCGCCGAGCCACAAAAGACAGTATTGGCGCGCTTATGCTTATTCGCGCCTATCGCATGCGCGGACATTTAATCGGCGATCTTGATCCGCTTGGCCTGCGTAAGCTTGAGCTGCATCCCGAACTAGAACCGCTGACATATGGCTTTGGCGAGGCGGATATGGACCGCGATATTTTTATTAATGGCGTCCTTGGACTAGAGACGGCAAATATGCGCCAAATCCTCGAGATCGTTAAGCGCACATATTGCTCGACATTTGGCGTGCAATTCATGCATATTTCTGATCCCGAAGAAAAAATCTGGCTGCAAGAGCGTATTGAAGGGCCTGATAAAGAAATCACCTTCTCCAAGGCTGGCCGCCTTGCGATATTGCGAAAGCTCGTGGAAGGGGAGGCTTTTGAGCAACTCATTCACAAGCGCTACCCCGGTACAAAACGCTTTGGTATTGACGGGGCGGAAAGCCTCTTGCCAGCCCTAGAGCAGATCATCAAGCGCGGCGGGCAGCTGGGCCTTAAGGACATTAATTTCGGCATGCCGCACCGCGGGCGTCTGAATGTAATGGCTTCGGTCATGCAAAAGCCTTATTCGGCGATTTTTTATGAATTCCTCGGCGGCGTTGCGGCGGGGTCGGAAGATTTCTCAGGCGACGTTAAATATCATCTTGGGGTCTCAGATGACCGTGAATTTGATGGCAATAATGTGCATCTCTCGCTTGCGCCAAATCCTTCCCACCTCGAGGTGGTCGCGCCGGTCGTGATGGGCAAAACCCGCGCCAAGCAGCAAGCGGCCAGCGGCACCTATCAAAGCCATAACCCCGAGCAAGTCATGGCCGTTATTTTGCACGGCGATAGTGCTTTTGCAGGTCAAGGCGTGGTCATGGAAGCCTTCCAAATGAGCCAGCTTGTGGGCTACCGTACCGGCGGTACGCTGCATGTTATTGTCAATAATCAGATCGGCTTTACCACAACACCCGACGAGTATCGATCAGGTCAATATTGCTCTGATGTTGCCTTTATGGTCGAAGCGCCCGTGTTTCACGTCAACGGGGATGATCCAGAGGCGGTAGTTTTTGCGGCGCGCGTGGCGACGGAATATCGCCAAAAATTTCGCAAAGATGTTGTGCTCGATATTATCTGCTATCGCCGCTATGGTCATAATGAGGGGGATGATCCGTCTTTCACGCAACCAATTATGTATAAGGCGATTGGCGCTCTACCGTCGACCATGCAAAAATATGCACAGCGGTTGATTGCTCAGGGTGATCTCACCGAGGCCGAGCACAAAGCTATGGTTGATGATTTTTACGATTTTCTTGATAAAGAATTCGAAGCCGCAAAATCTTATGAAACCAAACCGCCGGATTGGTTGCAGGGGGTCTGGCAGGGCCTGACTCTCCCCAGCGAGAAAGACGGCAAGCGCCAAGGCGAGACCTCGGTTTCGCTTGAGAGTCTAAACGCGGTTGGCAAGAAAATCACGACAGTCCCCAACTCGGTCAATATCCATAAAACGCTAAAGCGCATCATCAAAGCGCGCGCTGAGAAAATTGAGTCCGGCGAAAATATCGACTGGGGCCTCGCCGAGCACCTGGCTTTTGGCACGTTGATTGAGGACGGCCATCCCGTGCGCCTCTCAGGGCAAGATAGTGAGCGCGGTACATTCAGTCAGCGTCAATCCAATTTTGTCGACCAAGTGACCGAGGAAAAATATACCCCGCTGAATACGCTTTCAGATGAACAAGAATATTATCAAGTGCTCAATTCGCATTTGTCTGAAGAAGCAGTGCTCGGCTTTGAATATGGTTTCTCAACTGCTGCACCCAAAGCGCTGACAATTTGGGAAGCGCAATTTGGCGACTTTGCTAATGGCGCGCAGGTTATGGTTGATCAGTTCATTAGTTCGGCTGAACAGAAGTGGCTGCGCATGAGCGGCCTCGTCATGCTCTTGCCGCACGGCTATGAGGGCCAAGGCCCAGAGCACAGTTCGGCGCGTCTTGAACGCTACCTTCAAATGTGCGCCGAAGATAACATGCAGGTCACAAATATCACCACGCCTGCAAATTATTTCCATGCGCTGCGCCGTCAAGTGAAACGCAACTTCAGAAAACCGCTTATCAATATGAGCCCAAAATCACTGCTGCGTCATAAGCTTTGCGTTAGCACATTTAAAGAAATGTCAGGCGTTTCTGAATTTCACCGCCTGCTTTGGGACGATGCGGAATATAGAAAAGACGCAGGCTTTATTAAGCTGCGCGCGGACAAAGACATTAAGCGCGTGATTATGTGTTCGGGCAAAGTCTATTACGATTTGTTTGAAGCGCGCGAAGAGCTTAATCGTGATGACGTTTATCTCCTGCGCGTAGAGCAGCTTTACCCTTATCCAGATGACGCTGTGCAAGAAGAGCTAAAACGCTTCAAAAACGCCGATATGGTTTGGGTCCAAGAAGAGCCGAAAAATATGGGCGCTTGGGCCTTTATTGAACCCTTCGTCGAAGAAAGCCTTATCGCTATAAAGGCGAAAAATACGCGCCTGCGCTATGTGGGCCGTAAAGCCGCTGCCTCGACAGCGACAGGTATTGCCGCTAAGCACAAAAAAGAGCAGCAAGCCATTATTGACGGCGCGTTTGCGAAATAGAGATGAGCGAAAAACCAAAATCAAATTTGCGTTTCATTGTTGGGTTGATTGGCTTTGTGTTGATTATTGCTTTAGCCTATTCAGGTGGCAAAGTTTTCGGTAAAAATATCGCGCAAAATCAAAATGCAGCAGATACTGCACAGCAGAATAATTAGAGGATAAATCCATGACGGATATTACAATTCCAAATGTCGGCGAATCTGTTTCTGAGGTGACGATTGCTCAGTGGTTTAAAGCTGTTGGCGATACGGTCAAAAAAGACGAACCACTCGTGGAGCTTGAAACCGATAAAGCTGCGCAAGAACTTGTCGCGCCGCAAGACGGTGTGCTCGAAGAAATCCTCGTGGCCGAAGGCGACGTCGCGACGGTCGGGCAATTGATCGCAAAGCTCGGGAGCGGAGCTGGCGTGGACGCAGCCTCTTCCGCCAAATCGGCTCCAGAAAAATCGGCCTCTAAAAAACCTGCTCCGGCCGCGGCCTCGGGCGGCAGCGAAATGAACATTGACGTTCCTAATGTCGGGGAGAGTGTCTCAGAGGTTACAATCGCGAGCTGGATGAAACAGACTGGCGACGCCGTTGCAAAAGACGAAGCTATCGTGGAGCTTGAAACCGATAAGGCCGCGCAAGAACTCGTCGCGCCAGAAGCCGGGGTGATGGGAGAAATTCTTGTCTCGGAGGGCGAGATTGCGGCTGTGGGTCAAACAATTTGTAAATTAAACGTCGGGGCCACTGGCGGAAATGCCAGTGAAAAGACTGGCGGTTCCTCCGCGCCGGCGCCGGCGAGCGCCGCGCCAACTGCCGCTTCGGGCGCTCCCGCTATGCCGTCGGCTGCGCGTATTATAAAAGAGGGCGGCTTGGATCAAAGCGCTATTTCCGGCACCGGCAAAGATGGCCGCATTACCAAAGGCGACGCCCTTGCAGCAAAAGCTAATCCGCCGGCCGCCAAATCCGCCTCTGCTCCTGCCGCGGCTACGTCCGCACCGCGCGAGATTGGTCCGCGCGAAGAGCGCGTGCGCATGTCCCGTATTCGCCAGACTATCGCTCGCCGCTTAAAATCAGCGCAAAATACGGCGGCTATGCTGACGACCTATAATGAAGCGGACATGTCCAATATCATGGCTATGCGCGCCCAATATAAAGAGATATTTATCAAGAAGCACGGGGTGAAGCTTGGATTTATGAGCTTCTTTGTCAAAGCCTGCGTTCAAGCCCTCAAAGATGTGCCTAATGTGAATGCCGAAATCGACGGTACAGATATCATCTACAAGAACTACTATGATATATCTGTCGCGGTTGGTACGGATAAGGGTCTTGTCGTCCCGGTGCTGCGCGACGCGGATCAACTCTCGCTCGGCGGGATCGAAAAAGGCATTGGCGCGCTGGGTAAAAAAGCCCGCGAAGGCCAGCTTGCGATGGACGATATGATGGGCGGTACTTTCACCATTTCCAATGGCGGCGTTTATGGCTCTCTTATGAGCTCCCCTATCCTCAATCCGCCGCAGTCTGGTATTTTGGGCATGCATAAGATCGAAAAACGCCCCGTGGTCGTGGATGACCAGATTGTTATTCGCCCGATGATGTATCTTGCGCTGTCCTATGATCACCGCATTGTGGACGGTAAAGAGGCGGTTACCTTCCTTGTTCGGGTGAAAGAATGCCTCGAAGATCCGGAGCGTCTGCTGCTTGATATTTAGAATTTTCGAAATATTTTAGGGAAGGGACTGTTTTGACAGACCCCTTTTTTTGCGCTTTATTGTCTCCACAATAAACAGGGGAGACAATCATGAGCCAGTTAGAGACAAAAAAGACCGGGCCATTGTTCTGGATTTTGGGGGCCTTATTCCTGATTTGGAACGGCTTTGGGTGTTATATATATTATATTGACCAGACGCTGCCGGATGCAAAACACGCCGAGATGTACGGCGAGGCGCTGACAGCCTTACGGGACGCCTATCCAACATGGTCTGTTGCAGCCTATGCGGTCGCCGTTTGGGGCGGATTACTGGCTGCTATTTTATATTTGCTGAAAAAGCGCTGGGCGGCACCATTATTTGTGATTTCGCTTATTGCCGCTGCTATCAGCTTTATCTGGGGGTTCACTAATGCGGACTATCAGTCTGCCGCAGGCGGAGGATTTTGGGTTATGCCCGTTATTGTCGTGCTATTAGGGTGTCTTGAAGTGTGGTGGTCACGCAAAAAGATCGCAGACGGAACATTATCCTAGAGCGGGCACGATTTGGCGGCCATTGAGGCCGCTCATGCCTGCTATACTCCGTCATTCAGATTGACCCTGCTCCCGTCCTTGCTTAAACGAGCGGCAGGTTTATGCGACGGAGAGACTTATGGCGGATATTTACGATATTATTGTGATTGGCGGCGGACCGGGCGGCTATAACTGCGCGATACGGGCTGGGCAGCTTGGCCTAAAAGTCGCCTGCATTGAAACGCGCAAGACGCTCGGCGGCACCTGCCTAAATGTCGGATGCATCCCCTCCAAAGCGTTATTGCATGCCACCGAGATGCTGGAGACGGCAAATACCCATTTTGCCGCTATGGGCCTAACCGGCGAAGTGGGTTTTGATCTTAAGAAAATGATGGCCGCAAAATCAAAAACCGTCGACGGCCTGACGTCTGGTATTGAATATCTGTTTAAGAAAAACAAAGTCGAGCACATTGAGGGCTTTGGCAAAATTATTGACGCCGGCACGGTTGATGTTGACGGAAAAATGCTCAAGACAAAAAATATCGTTATTGCGACTGGCTCAGAAGTTGCGCAGCTCCCCGGTATAAAAGTGGACGAGACAAAAATTGTGTCATCCACTGGCGCGCTGGAGCTTAAGTCTGTTCCGAAAAAGCTCCTCGTGATTGGCGGCGGCGTGATTGGGCTAGAGCTGGGTTCAGTTTGGCGGCGTCTTGGCTCGGAGGTCACAGTGGTCGAATATCTGGACGCCATTATGCCGGGCATGGACGCCGAGGTGCAAAAACAAGCTCTGCGGATTTTCAAAAAGCAAAAAATGAAATTTGAGCTGGGCCGCAAAGTGACCGGAATTGAGAAAAACAAATCCGGCCTCACTGTGAAAACAGAAGCCGCTCAGGGGGGTAAGGAAAAAGATATCGAGGCTGACGTCGTGCTTGTTTGCATTGGCCGGAGGCCCTTTACCCAAAATCTCGGGCTTGAGGCTGCCGGCGTGACAACAGATAAACGCGGCTTTATTCAAACTGATCATTACAAAACCAATGTGGCGGGCATTTGGGCGGTTGGCGATTGCACGCCCGGTCCCATGCTCGCGCATAAGGCTGAAGACGAGGGCGTTGCCGCAGCGGAATTGATCGCGGGCAAGGCGGGCCACGTGAATTACGATGTTATTCCGGGGGTGGTTTACACGGCGCCCGAAATCGCGAGCGTCGGCAAAACCGAGCAAGAGCTAAAAGAGGCCGGCACGGCCTATAAGACAGGTAAATTTCCTTTTACCGCTAACTCGCGTGCGCGCGCTAATCATGAAACGGACGGATTTGTCAAAATTCTTGCCGATGCCGCGACAGATGAGATTTTGGGCGCACATATTATCGGCGCAAATGCCGGTGATTTAATTGCGGAAATCTGCGTGGCAATGGAGTTTAAAGCCGCGTCTGAGGATATCGCGCGCACCTGCCATGCTCATCCGACAATCACTGAGGCTGTACGTCAGGCGGCAATGGATGTTGAAAAATGGGCCATGCAAATGTAATCTTGGGCTCTAATGCCTGAGGGGCAAAGGAAGCGGGGGCTGATATGAGTATTCAAAGATCAATCGTTTTGCTCGCCGTTTTGGCGTTCACGGGAGCGCTTTGCGGCTGCGAAGGCGTGGGCAGCGCGGAACGAAATTTGGCCAACGCCGCAGAGGGCCCTGTCTGTTACGGCCTTATTGATGATGAGGTCGATGTCGTTATCAGCCTCCAGCCCCTTAAACGAAATCGCTATGAGGCCTTTGGTTTCGGGACTGAAATCGACCGAAAAGGCTTTGATCACCAGGCCTTTAAACTCGCCTCGGAGGGACAACTGTCGGGTGAGCGCTTTATTTTAGATATAAGCATGAGCCTAGCCGGCCGAAAGACAGAAAAACGCGCGGAGTGGCGCCTTTCCGGCCAAAAGCTTTTTGCGGAGGACTGGGTGCTTGAAGAAGAGGATTGCCGGCGCCTTACATCGGCCTATCTAAAGCGCGATATTCGCCGCAAAAAGCGCGCCGAGAAGCTCCGCACGCGAGAGTTTTAGGGCTTTGATTTAACAGCGCGCGCGCGCGCGTGATATAGATCACAGCGAAGCCCAACATGATCCACTAGAGTGAGGGGGAACTTAGGTTCGAAGATTTCCCCTTCATAACTCCCGGGCGCCTCGGCGTTCGGGCTTTTTGTTGGCTACCCTAACCGTCAGGGCCGATCAGGGCGCGCAGGCCATGAACATAAGGACTATAGGGGGGGGGGCGGGCTTTTGCGGCTCAGGCGCGCGGATGGGCGGCCTTGTGAACTTTCATCAGACCGCTTGCGTCCACATCGGTATAGCGCTGGGTTGTCGAAAGGCTAGCGTGGCCGAGTAATTGTTGAATGGTGCGCAGATTTCCGCCGCCCGCCAATAGGTGAGTCGCAAAACTATGGCGCAGGGCATGCGGCGTGGCGGATTCCGGCAAGCCCAATGCGCTGCGTAGCTTCTGCATCTCAAGCTGGATAATACGCGGGGATAGCGGCCCGCCCCGGGCCCCGCGAAACAGCGGTTCATCCGGGCTAATCACAAAGGGACAAAGCTGCGCGTAACGGGCGGCGGCCTGCCGAACGATCGGCAGCAGGGGCACGAGCCGGCTTTTCCCGCCTTTGCCCATAATCTGAAGCGTGTCTTTAAGCGGAAGTTGGGCGGGGGTAAGCGAGAGCGCCTCTGAAATTCGAAGGCCTGCCCCGTAAAGTAGGGTGAGGACGGCTGTATTCCGCGCTTCAATCCAGGGTGGATGCTCGCCAAAACTCTCGCCGCCTATCATGTCCCGCGCGCCCTGCGGCGAGAGCGCTTTGGGCAAGGGGCGTTTCGCTCGCGGACCCTTAATAAGCGCCAGTCCGTCATTTTTTACATCCCAGCGGCGTTCCAAATAGCGAAAATATGTGCGCAGCGCCGAGAGTTGCCTTGCGATAGAACTGGCCGAGAGGGGCGAATCCCCGCGCCGCCGATGGGCAAGATAGGCGCGAAATTCTAGCGGTTTTAACCCCCCGAGAGTTTGCAAATTCAAGGGTTTCTCCAGATAGGCTGTCATAAACCCGAGAAAGGCCGATATATCGCGTTGATAGGCCTCTATGGTTTTTTCGGATAAACGCCGCTCGCCTGATAAATGAGAGAGAAAAGCGAAAAGCGTCTCCTCGGCGGGAATTTTCTGTATGGCGGCCATAGCTTATCTTGGCGGGTTGAAGTTAATAATCTCTTTGCCCCGCTCGGGCACGGCCCCTATATGAAAGGTATGATCAGCGATCTTTATAATAGTGATATTCTTACGCTGAGTGCGGGGCTCGTTAACACCCGCTTGCCCGATTCCGATGCGAGCGTGCGCAAAGTGTCCAAACTTTGCGGGTCCTGGGTTGAGATCGATCTTAAAATGGAAAATAATCTGGTGAGTGATTATGCCTTACGCGTGCAGGCCTGCGCGCTGGGACAGGCGAGTGCGGCGATCTTAAAGGCGGCACTTGTCGGGGCCAGCCTAAAGCAGATACGCCAAGCGCGTAAGGCCTTGGAGGCCATGTTAAAAGACGGCGGCGCGCCGCCAAGAGGCCGCTTTTCTAAGTTAAAACTTCTGTCCGGCGTGGCGCAATATCCGGCGAGGCATACATCCGTTTTGCTTGCGTTTCGCGCTGCGGAGGACGCGGCAGAATTAGCCCAATCCAGCCAGCATTGAAAAACCCGCTGCAATATATCGCCTTTGGCTTGCTGAAATTTTATAAATATGGCCTCAGCCCCAT
This sequence comes from uncultured Caulobacterales bacterium, assembly GCA_964410285.1. Classification (GTDB taxonomy): domain Bacteria; phylum Pseudomonadota; class Alphaproteobacteria; order Caulobacterales; family Maricaulaceae; genus Fretibacter. The sequence continues at coordinate 340,259 of CAYPFR010000001.1, forward strand.
GCTCTCTATGTTTGGCGTGCGCTGCCGCCATACGCCGTCCTGCTCTGACTATGCCAGAGACGCCATAGAGCGACACGGCCTTTGGGCCGGCGGCTGGATGACGGCAGCGCGATTATCCCGTTGCCATCCGATAAAAAGCTTGGGCGGGACGCACGGGGTTGATAACGTCCCACAAAGCGTTAAAAAGCCGCCAGTATGGGCGCCGTGGCGATATGGTCACTGGCGCGGCACAAATAGAGAATAGCTATGGTCACTTTGACATTCCCAGACGGTGCGGCCCGCGAATATGACGCGGGTACAACCGCCATGCAGGTCGCCAAATCTATTTCAAAGGGGTTGGCGAAATCTGTTCTGGCCGCCAAGCTGGACGGGGTTTTGGTTGATGCCAGCCTGCCCATTGAAGAGGACGCCCGGATTGAACTTGTCACCGCAAAGGATCCCGAGGGCCTAGAGCTTATTCGTCATGACTGCGCCCATGTATTGGCGGAGGCCGTGCAAGAATTATTTCCAGGAACGCAAGTAACAATCGGCCCCGTGATTGAAAATGGCTTTTATTACGATTTTTACCGAGACGAGCCTTTCTCTGCGGATGATTTTGCGGCGATTGAAAAGAAAATGGCTTTTATTATTAACCGCAATGACAAGTTTGAAAGACTGGTCATGGAGCGCGGAGAGGCGATTAAATTATTTAGAGAGATGGGCGAGGACTTTAAAGCCGAGCTTATTGAAGATCTGCCAGAGACGGAAACGCTGACCATCTATAAGCAGGGGAGTTGGTTTGACCTTTGCCGCGGGCCGCACCTGCCCAGCACCGGAAAAATCGGCAAAGCATTCAAGCTCATGAAAGTGGCGGGGGCTTATTGGCGCGGAGACAGCAATAATGCGCAGTTGCAGCGCATTTACGGCACGGCATGGGCGAGTCAGGAAGACCTTGATGCTCATCTGAAACAAATTGAAGAAGCAGAAGCTCGCGATCATCGCCGCCTTGGCCGCCAGCTTGAGCTATTTCATTTTCAAGAAGAAGCGCAGGGGCAGGCCTTCTGGCACCCCAATGGCTGGATGCTTTACAAAACCCTGCAAGCTTATATGGCGCGCCGCCAAAGAGAATATGGATATTCAGAGATTAAGACACCCCAGCTCATGGACCGCAAATTTTGGGAAGCCTCCGGGCATTGGGAGAAATACCGCGAAAACATGTTTGTCGCGGAAATCGCCGAAGAAGACAAAGTCCTCTCGCTCAAACCCATGAATTGTCCTTGCCATATTCAGGTTTTCAATCAGGGGCAAAAATCCTATCGTGATTTGCCTGTGCGCTATGCTGAATTTGGTTCTTGCCACCGCTATGAACCCTCGGGCGCGCTGCACGGCCTCATGCGGGTGCGCGGTTTTGTGCAAGATGATGGACATATTTTCTGCACGCTTGATCAGGTCACAGACGAGGTCAAAGGCTTCACCGAACTTTTGAAGTCTGTTTATGCTGATCTTGGGTTTGATGACGTCAAAGTCAAATTTTCAACGCGGCCAGATGTACGTGTGGGGTCCGATGAATATTGGGATAAGGCCGAAGCGGCGCTTAGCGCAGCGGCGGATGCTTCGGGGCTAGAAGTAGAACTGAACGAAGGTGACGGCGCGTTCTACGGGCCGAAACTTGATTTCGTGCTGCGCGACGCGATTGGCCGAGAATGGCAAGCAGGCACGGTGCAGCTTGATCCCAACACACCAGAACGGCTCGGCGCATCCTATATTGGCGATGATGATAAGAAACACACCCCGCTTATGCTTCACCGCGCTGTGCTGGGCTCATTTGAGCGTTTCCTTGGCATATTGATCGAAAATTATGCCGGCAAGTTTCCGCTATGGCTCTCCCCCGTGCAGGTCGTGATTGCGACCATCACATCGGACGCAGATGAGTACGCCGTAAAGGCCGCCGAGAAATTAAAAGCCGCCGGGCTTCGGGTTGAGACCGACCTTCGCAATGAGAAGATCAATTACAAAATTCGGGAGTTATCGGCTGATCGGAAAGTTCCGATAATCGCTGTTGTTGGGCGCAAGGAGGCCGAGGAAGGGATGCTCGCGCTGCGCCGCCTTGGCTCGCGTGAGCAAACGGTTCTAAGCCTTGACGCGGCCGCCGATGTCTTGGGCCAAGAAGCTCTCGCCCCTGATCAGCGCCGTCTCTAGCGATGATACCGGGCCTTGCAGAGCGGGTTAACCGCCGGACTGCGGCCATTGTCATGGTTTTCTCATTTGTGGCGGGCCACGCCGGGGGGCTGGCGCTGGCGCCCCTAGCCGCTATTGCGGGCGGTGTCGGGATAGCAATGGCGCTCTATGGCGCCCGCACCGATGCCATAAAAACGGCGCTGGATTTCCGCGCCCAATCTGAATGGTTGCGAGCCCTATTTTTGTTTTTAGCATGGGCCGCCTTATCGAGTTTTTGGTCACCTCAGGCTCAAAGTGGATTCCCCAATGTACTCAAATTAGTTCTGGGCGTCATTTTGTTTGAGGCCGGACGCCGAGCCATTCACATGGCCTGTGCAGATTCAAGCTTTCGCAAAACCACCTATTTACAAAACATCATGATCTATTGGCCGATTATTGCGGCCCTTGTTTTATGCCTTGATCTTGTCACTGGCTTTAGCCTCAGTTTTGCGATTGATCCAATCAAGGCAGGTGAAAGTGCCGCGCTCAGGGAAGGTGATGCGATCATGAATACAGCAAATGGGATTGTTTGGCTCACGATATGCTCGGCAAGCGCCCTGACGCTCATGCTCTGGACGCGGTACCGGGGGCCAATATTTTGCGTTTTCTTTTTGGCGCTTATTCTCATCTCGGCGCTGCTGAATGGGTTGAGCGCGGCCATCATTGCGATTGGTCTTTCAGTGCTCTTTATGACTTTGGCGGCGTTTTATCCCGCCAGGATTATCAATATTTTGACAGGCGCGGCGATTGGACTGGTTGGCTTTGCGCCGCTGCTTTCGGGGATCGCTTATCTGACTTCGGACGCCTTGCGGGCCGCAATGCCGTTTTCATGGGAGCACCGTTTGGTGACATGGGATTATATCGGCGAGCGCATCCGCGAACATCCGATCATTGGGCACGGTTTTGACGCCTCTCGAACGTTTGACGCAAGTTTTGATGCGCGCGGCTTTACCGATCTCGCCGTTGTGTCTTTGCATCCACATAATGCCGGGCTGCATATATGGGTCGAGACGGGGGTCATTGGCGCGGTATTGGGGTCTACCACCTTGTTTTTAATTGGGCGGGAGGCGCAAAAATATGCCGCAGGCGGGCGCGCCCGCGCCATTGCAGCAGTTGGCACAATTGTGCCTTTGATGATATTTGCCTCTGTGTCATATGGGGTTTGGCAACACTGGTGGTGGGCTAGCTTTTTTCTTTCGGCCGCGTTTTTATCCCTTATTCCGCGCACAAAACCGGTAATCGACCCATAGAGAAATGTAAATAATTCCTTGGAAAAGCCTTTAATATATTGACATTTAGGTTATTTTGTCCGACAGGCTTAACCTTAAACTGGGGCCAGTTGGCTAAAGTTTAGGGGCCGAAAAAGAATGCGTATGACCGCTCAAATTATTCCTCTCAGCCTGCCTGATCACAAACCGCGTGTGTCCGTGATTATGGTGAGCTATATGACGGGCCCCGCTCTGCTGGAGGCCATTCAGGCGGTTATATCCGATCCCGAAATCTTTGAACTTGTCATTGTTGATAATGGCAATACTTTTGCTGCGCGGCAAAAACTTTCGGACCTTGTCACCGAACATGATAAAATTCGAATGCTCCAAAGCCACGGTAATATTGGTTTTGCCAAAGGCTGTAATTACGGCGCGCGTATGGCGAGGGGCTCTCATTTCTTGTTCTTAAATCCCGATGCAGTTATGGAGCCGGGCACGGCCATGGCGCTGGCGGAATGCGGAGATGGGCTGGATACGCCGTGGATTGTTGGTGGGCGGCTTAAGGATGTTGATGGGCTTGAGCAGCGCGGCAGTCGGCGCGGTGAATTAACGCCGGCGAGCGCGCTGATTTCTTTTACGCCGCTTCACAAATTTCCGGGTCTGCGGTCCCTTCACTGGGAGCGTGAGCCGCTCCCGGCGGAGCCTATTGAAGTCCCCGTCATTAGCGGGGCTTGTCTTATGATGAGCCGTGAATGCTTTGATATAACGGGGGGTTTTGATGAGGATTATTTTCTGCATGTCGAAGACATAGAGCTATGCCGGCGCGTCCGGCAGATGGGTGGCAAGGTCATGTTCCATCCGCATGCCGATATTATGCATTATGGCAGCACCAGTTCTGCGCGCCGTCAGGATATTGAGTTTAATAAATTTCGCGGCTTTTACCGCTATTTCAAAGGCTATTCTGAGAAATGGTGGGCGAAAGCGCTTACAACTTTGGCCATGCCCTTTATGTTCGCCGCCGTCATGGGCCGCGCATGGTATTTGGTCGCGCGTAAGGCATTTTTGGGCAATTAGAATGCCTGTTGTTTTGGGTTATTTGCCGTCTCCTTGCGGAAGTACGGCATCGGGCGGACAGGGGATTACCTCCGAGAGCTCCAAAACGACCTCTTCCCCGCGTGAATAATTGAAGCCCTCTATTTTCGCGAATTCGGCGCGGCAAAGACCGGCCTGCTTAAACTCATTGAAGAATGTCTCTGAGTCGGGACGAAGGATATCAGACACAATAAGGGTGCCCGGTGCGGTGGATTGATCGAGCTTGATTTGGTTGCCCAGACGCACGTCTTTTCCGAGTCGGTAAATAAGGCTGGGTTCCGTAAAATTGTGCGCTAGAACCTCTGGTCCACCGCTGCGCGGCAAGCGTGCGCCAGATGCGTGAATTTCAGCTTCAACGCGGTCGGCAAGGCGGAGCTTGGTGAGGGAGGGGAGCAAAAAATGATAGCTCGCAGGATTAAGAATAAGGGAGGATAAAAACGCGCCGGTAAGCGCTAGCCGGCTTTTGTTAACCGCAAAAGCTGCGCCCGTCACCAAGATGGACAGGATCGCCGCCCCGCCCATGATATAGGGCCAAGCTGCGGCGGGTCCAAAAAAAGATTCGGCGAGCATAAGCGAAACCGTGATGGCCATACCGCAGGTCACAAATAGCAATGCACCGAGGCGGCGGCTCCAGACAAATTCTTTGACTGATAGGATTGTCACCATGGCGCCGCCCGCCATAAGGGCAATAGCCGGATAAACCGGCAGAAGATAATTTGGCAGTTTGGTTGGCACGAGCTCAAGCACAAACCAGAACGGAACCGCAAAACACAGGGCGAGGCGCATGGCCTGAACGACGGGGTTATCTGATCCTTTGCCGCCTTTGACAACGCGCGCCGCAAAGACAAACCCCGCAAAAAGCAATAGCGAGCCGGGCCAGAAAAAAATAGGCAAGGTCAGGAGATACAGACCCGGCGGGCCGCCATGTTTTTCTTGCGCGCTCAAGACTTTGCTACCAAAATCTCCGCCCAGTGCATCTCTAAAAAATTGCCCGTCTGTGGCTTGCCAGATCATAATGGACCAAGGCAAAACGATGAGAAGGCATAAAATAGGGCCGGGCCAAAACCAGAGCTTCCCCATCCAGCGCAGGCGCGTCTCCCCCCGCTCCCAAATCCAAAGTGTTGTCAGGGTGAGCAAAGCCAGCGCCGGAATAACGGGGCCTTTTACCATAATGGAGACGCCCATAGCTGCCCAGAAAATCAAAGCATAAAACCGGCTTGCGCCTTGCCGCAAATGCGAAAAACTTACCAGCAATAGCGCGGCACATGCGAGCAGCATGGCATCTGTCTTGGCGATATGGGCTTCGAAAACTGTTAGCATGGATACCGCGAGAAGTCCCGCGCCTATAAAGGCGCTGCGCCGGCCCAGCATCGGAATTCCCGCCCAATAGGTCGCAAGAACGGCAATCAAGGCCGCAATGACGGAGGGCAGGCGCTGCGCCCATATACGCCGCTCACCCGGGCCGGAGAATAGCTTGATCATCGCCGTTTGCGCCCAATAGCTGCCGGCAGGCTTTTTGTTTCGTGCCTCATCCTGAAAGCGAATATTAACATAATCGCCGCTCTCAGCCATTTGCACGCTCGCCACCGCGAAACGAGATTCGTCTCGGTCAATTACGGGAAGCTTGCCAAGACCCGGCATTGACATGAACAACATAAGCAGCGCCAAAACCAATAGGTGCAAGAGATGAGAACGCGGTTTTGCAGCAGAAGACCGGCGGCGCTTGATTGGGGCATCGGACCCGCTTATGCGCAGGCCCGCAGTAGGTGTATCTATAGCGCTCTTCATCACATATCTTTAGAGGATAGCGATTGGCAGGCAAAGACAAATTACCTAATTCTCATTTGCCTAGGCCCGCCCGCCTATGCCAAGACACCGCCATGACAAAACCGACCCCACCATTGGCTATATCTGTTGTTGTGCCCGTTTATAACGAGGCCGAAAATGCGGAAAAACTTATCGGCGAAATTGCGGCGGCCATGACGTCTATCCCGTATGAAATGATTTTCGTAAACGACGCGAGCACAGATGACACACTCGTGGTTTTGCAAGGGCTAAAGGCTAAATTTCCCGCTTTGCGCGTGCTTTCCCACCGGGCAAATGCCGGACAGTCAAGATCGGTACGCACGGGGATCCTCGGGGCACGGGCGCCTGTTATTGGCACGCTGGACGGCGACGGGCAAAATGATCCGGCGGATCTTCCCGCGCTTTACGGGCAATTGACCCGCGATGGCGCGCCCGATAATTTACAGCTTGTGGGCGGTCGGCGCGCACGGCGCATTGATAGCGCGGCTAAAAAAATCGGCTCGCGTATTGGGAACGGCGTGCGTAAGCGGCTTCTAAACGACAATGCCGACGATACGGGCTGCGGAATTAAGGTGTTCGGGCGTGAGGCCTTTTTGCGGCTCCCCTATTTTGACCATATCCACCGCTATATTCCCGCGCTCATGCTCAGAGAAGGGTATCTTGCCGAATTTCGGGACGTTAACCACCGCTCGCGGGAGTTTGGCGTATCCAAATATACGAATTTTGGCCGGCTGATCGTTTCAATTGCAGATTTGCGCGGCGTCATGTGGCTTAATCGGCGCGCGCGTAGGCCTGGCGGATGGGATGAAGTTTAGCTGCCATCTCGGGGGATTGTTAATACCTTGCTAAGCCTTGCCCTTTATCTTTCGTTAAGACTTTGATTCGAAGCGCGCGAAACGACAGGGATAGCAGCTATGCGTGTATTTACAGTATTTCCTTTATTGGTGATTCCAGTCCTGATTTATAATGTGATCGCTTGGGGCGGCGCAAAATTCACCAGTGTTGATGCGGTCCGCGCTCGGATGGACCAAGATACATTTTTCGTGCCCATGGCCTCCGATACGGTTTGGGCGATCACGCCCGGCCATGCCTTAATTGCCGTGTCCTTGCTGATGCTATTTTTTGAGCTTCTAAAATCAACAGGCACGGGCCGCGCCGCAATTATAAATCATGCAATGTCCATGGTCTTATTCATCATTTGCTTGGTTGAATTTTTGATGTTTCCGGCCTTTGCAACGTCTGTCTTTTTTCTCGTTATGATGATGGCCCTTCTGGACGTCATGGCTGGATTTATCGTGACCATCATCAGCGCGCGCCGTGATTTTGGGATTGGGGAAGGTTATGGGGATTAGAAATGCTACTAATTCTTAAGCTCTTCCTGCTAGGCGGAGATATCGCCGGGATGCGGTGGAGGCCTTTGGGCTTCCGATTTTCAGGATGACCTCATGGGTGAAATGAAGACCTTAGCTGTCCCGGCTTCCACATATGAACCCACGGCTGATGCGCAGCGCGTTGCCCAAACCTATGCGTTATTGGGCGTTTGCCCCTTTGAGATTGGCGGGCCAAAAAATTCGGGCCATGGAAAAATTGTGTGGGCTGAACCTGCCTTGTCAGCGCGCCTGATGCGGGCCCAAATCGGGCTTTTGCCGAGCTCCGAGGAGGCATTTGAACGCCGGTTAAGCACCGTATCACGCCGGAAACGTCATGCAGCGCGGCGCACGTTAAGCTGGGACGGCGCGCGTTATTGCGTGGCATATAAGCTTGATCTTTTTGATGGGCGAACGCTTTGGGTTGAAGAGCGAGGACAACGTTTGTCCGGTGAAGGAAAAAAAGCCCATCATATACTGGCGACATTAACCGATATTGAAGACCGCAAGCGCGCCGAGAAAGCGGCCGTTTACCGCGCGGGTCATGATCCTTTGACGGGGCTTTGGAATGAGTCCCGTTTTAGTGAAATTCTGATTTTTCAACACCTGTCGGCGCGAAAATATAAAAAGGACTTCGCCTTTTTCCGGCTGCGCGTGAGCAACATCCCGGACATCAATAAAACCTATGGATATGAAGTTGGCGACCGGGTCATGAAGGGCGTTGCTGAAAGACTTCAGGAGACATTTCAGCTACCCGATATGCTGGCGCGGATTGGCGGTATTAGTTTTGGCGTGAGCGTTACAGATTGCAGCGCGCACGATATTTCGGAGCGTCTTGATATAATTCTCAAGAGCTTTTCTGATGTGCCCTATCCTAGCCCGCATGGCGACCTTTATGCGGAGTGTACCGTATCGGTTGTGACCGTCTCCCATAAAGATAGCTTTGATATTGACGATGCCATTTCCGCAAGCAGCGCGGCGATGCAAGCGGCTTTGGCGTCAGGCGCGCGCGCCTGTATTTATGATTCCAAGCTGCACGATGCACCAAAAAAGGCGCAGCGCCGCGAAACAACGACAGAGCACATTATCTCGGCGCTTAATGATCGGCGCGTGTCTTTAGCGTATCAACCGATCGTTTCGGCCGCGACCCGCGACCTTCATCACTACGAGTGCCTATTGCGACTGAAGCGCGGCGACGGCGAAATCGTCTCAGCAGGCGCATTTATCATGGCGGCCGAACGCCTCGGGCTCGTGCATCTGCTTGACCGGCGGGCGCTTGAACTCGCGTCTGAAACTTTATTGCGCTATCCTGATATTAAGTTGGCGCTCAATGTGTCCGCCGCAACCGTTAAAAACGAAGAGGCGGCAGAGAATTACCTGACGGCTTTGAGGGCTTTGGGACCTGCAACGCAGCGGGTCACGCTTGAGCTGACCGAGACAGTTGCGCTCGAAGATCCCGCCATGGCTAGCCGTTTTTCGGTCGAGGCGCGTATGCTAGGATGTCAATTCTCAATTGATGATTTTGGCTCTGGCCATACGACCTTTCAAAATTTGATGGCGATTGAAGCGGATTCCATCAAAATTGACGGCAGCTTTATTCGCGAACTCTCTCTTACCCCGCATAAACAGACCTTTGTGCGTATGATGGTGGATCTTGCCCAGACGTTTTCAGTAAAGACGGTCGCGGAGATGGTCGAAACTCGCGAAGATGCGGAACTCCTCAACCGTTTAGGTGTGGATTACCTTCAAGGTTATTTATTCGGTGTACCCAGCGCGGCCCCCGCCTGGCAGCGGAGTTAGATCTGGCAAAGGGCTGAGAGGCCATCAGGGAGTGCGCCTTAAGTGAAAAATTCATCACAATCTGCGCTTCCCCCTTTTTAGTCCGGCTGACTTTACCTAAATAGGGGGTATGAAACAGTTTTTACGTTCACTCCTTGGTATTACCTTATTGACAGCGGCGGCCACATCGCCGGCCCCGGCGGCGGCGCAAAGCGCGCTTCTTGATTTACCGAAAAACCAAAAGATCGTACCCAGTAATCAGCTTCAAGTGCAGCTTTCCTACGCGCCTGTGGTAAAGGATACAGCGCCTGCGGTGGTGAATGTATATACCTCGCGAACCGTGCGCGCGCGCCGAACCATAAGCTTTTTTGACATGATGCGCGATATGGGCCGTGCGCCAACCGAGAAGGTTCAAAACTCGCTCGGCTCGGGCGTAATTGTCCGCGATAACGGCGTCATTGTCACAAACGCCCATGTTGTCAAAGGCGCAGATGAGCTGCGTATCGTGCTAAATGATCGGCGCGAGTTTGAAGCCAAAGTGATTGCTCAAGATGAAGAGATTGATCTCGCCGTTCTGCAAATCGATACAAAAAGCGAGCGTTTGCCAACATTGAACATTGATAAGTCGAGTGATCTTGAGATCGGCGATATTGTGCTGGCGATCGGCAATCCCTTCGGCGTCGGCCAAACGGTGACAAGCGGTATTGTCTCGGCCCTTGGCCGAACAAATGTAACGGACACGTCTTCCTTTATTCAAACTGACGCGGCGGTAAACCCGGGCAATTCAGGCGGCGCACTTGTGGATTTATCTGGGCAGCTTATTGGCGTAAACACAGCTATCTTCTCGCGCTCTGGCGGCTCGAACGGCATTGGCTTTGCGATCCCCGGAGAGCTTGTTGCCCGCGCGGTCGATAGTGCCGTGACATCGGGAAAAATCGTCAGGCCTTGGCTGGGGGCGCGCACGGCAGCGGTAGATAGCGCGCTGGCCGCCACGCTTGGCCTTGACCGCGCGCGCGGGGCTATCGTGTCAGATGTCTATCCCGGCGGGCCTGCGGATAAGGCAGGTCTTAAACCCCGTGATGTTGTGTTGTCTGTTGCAGATACTCAAATCAATGATGATAGCGGCCTGCGCTTTAAGCTTGCGACCTTAAAACTGGGGTCTCGGGCAAATATCGAAATTATGCGCGGCGGCGCCCGGCGCACGTTGCGGGTTAAGGTCGAGACACCAAAAGAGAGCCCAGAGCGCGATGAGCGTTTTCTCGATGGCTATCATCCGCTCGACGGGGCGACCATTGTCAATATGTCGCCCGCGCTTGGGGAAGAAATCGGCATTGATCCCTATGTGCAGGGCGTGATGGTCTTGAGCCTTGCGCGCCGCAGCGCTGCGCGCGGGAATGGTCTTCGCCCGGCCGATTTGATTTTGAAGCTCAATGGCGAGGATATTACAAGTGCGCGCCAGCTCGAGAATTTGCTGGTGTCCTCGGAAGATAGCGAAAGCTGGTCACTCTCAATTGACCGGGACGGGAAAATCTATGATGTCCCGATCCGCTATATCCCGCGTGCCAATTAGCGCCCAGATGAATTGACCCCCGCGCGGGGGCGCGCTAGGCAAAGCCATGAGCAGCCTATTTGAATCTGCAGGTCTTTCCGGTGGCGCGCCTCGCCCGCTTGCTGATCGTCTTCGTCCAAACTCATTATCTGATGTTGTCGGCCAAGGCCATCTTTTGGGGGCCGAAGGACCCATTGGGCGTATGCTATCGGCCGGCAGGATGGCCTCTATTATTTTGTGGGGCCCGCCCGGTGTTGGGAAGACAACGATTGCGCGGCTGCTGGCCGAGCATACGGGCCTTGAATTTGTGCAAATTTCGGCGGTGTTTTCAGGCGTCGCTGATCTGCGTAAGGTTTTTGAGGCCGCGGCGGCGCGCCGCGACATTGGAAAAGGCACGCTTTTATTTGTTGACGAAATTCACCGCTTTAACAAAGCTCAACAAGATAGTTTCTTGCCCTATGTGGAGGCCGGCGTTGTGACGCTTGTCGGCGCGACAACGGAAAACCCTAGCTTTGAGCTAAATAATGCGTTGCTCTCCCGTGCGCAGGTTATGGTTTTAAAGGCGCTGGATGCCTCGGCAATTGAGCAATTATTGCAGCGCGCAGAGCTGGAAATGACGCGCAAATTGCCGCTGACGGCGGATGGCCGCGCTGCCTTGATTGGTTTTGCCGAGGGTGATGGGCGCTACGGGCTGAATCTTGCGGAGGAGGTCTTTGCGATCTCGCCAAAATCTAAGGCTGAGAAACCGGACATGGGAGCGGACGCTTTGGCGAAAATTTTGCAAAAACGCGCCCCCGCCTATGATAAAAACGCCGAGGCACATTATAATCTGATTTCTGCCCTACATAAATCCATTCGTGGTTCTGATCCGGATGCTGCGCTTTATTGGCTTGCACGCATGCTGGGGGGCGGGGAAGATCCGCTTTATATTGCGCGGCGTCTTATTCGCCTTGCCAGTGAAGATATCGGCACGGCGGATCCTCTCTCGCTCATGATCGCAAACGAGGCCCTGCAAACCTACCGGACTTTAGGTTCGCCCGAGGGTGAACTTGCGATTGCCCATGCGACTGTGCATATGGCGAGCGCTCCAAAATCAAATGCTGTTTATAGTGCCTTCAAAAAAGCGCAAGCTTTGGCAAAAAAAACTGCAAGCCTTCACCCGCCTGCCCATATTTTGAACGCACCGACGACGCTCATGAAAGATTTGGGCTACGGGAAGGGCTATCAATATGATCATGATCTGCCTAGCGGCTTTTCCGGACAAAACTATTTTCCCGATGAAATTCCGCGAGAAAAATTTTACCAGCCAAAGACAGCGGGGCGAGAAGCGGCTATAAAATCGCGGCTGGAGGCATGGGAGGCGCAGCGCCAGAAATCAAACACGCCCGATCGTTGATCTTGATTAGCTCGAATTTATTGGCGATTGTACTTAGCGCAAATCGATGCCCCAAATTTCGCCTGGTGAGGGAAGCTATTTACAAGGCTGGGAGCACTCCTCTATAGCTTACCAGATTTTAAGAAAAGCCCCATGCAATAATCGGGCGCAGGAGGATGAAGATGGCAACCAATCGCAATGACGATGAATATAAATCCGTGAAATTTTATGCAGATGCAAGTAAAGGCCGCAAAAGCGGTTTTGAAAGTTTCTCCCATGAGGGCAAACACTATTTTGCTATGATCGTGGATGGCGAGGTGGCGCTGCGGTCACAAGCTTATACGTCAGTGGCTGGCCGCGATAACGGCATTGCGTCAGTGAAGAAAAACATGGTCAATGAAAAACGTTATCGGTTTTCTGAAAATGCGGGACGTCATGGCTTTGGTTTGTTTGCAGGAAACGGTCAGGAAATCGCGATCAGCGCAGACTATGCAGCGCAAAGTGAAGCCGAAAAAATGGCGCGCCAAATGAATAAAGATGTCAGAGCCGTGAGTACCGCAAAAGCAGCCCAGAAAAAGGCAGCTACAAAAAAGGTATCTCCAAAAAACGCAGCGCTCAAGACAACGGCAAGCTCCTCAGTGGCCAAATCCAAGCCGGCCAAGGCCGCAAAGGCGAAAGCGGCTAAGGCGAAATCCGCTCATACAGAAGATGATTATCGTTCGGTTAGCTATTATGAAAACCGCAGAGGCGATGTTGTGAATGGATTTTCGAGTTTCGGCACCGAAGGTGATTACTACTTCGCCTATTTCGAAAAATCTAAACTGGTTTGGCGCTCGGAGTCTTATGAAACTGCGGCGGCGCGCGATAACGGCATCGCATCCGTGAAGAAGAACATGAAGGATGAAAGTAAGATCAAGACGGTCTCTTTGCCCGGCGGGCGGCGCTATTTGTCTCTTCGGGCGGGCAACCATAAAGAGATTGCGCGCTCTGGCTGGATTAAGGGCGCGAAAAGAGTCGCCAAAAAATCTGCCAAGCCCATTGCGGCTGCGGCGTTGGCGACGGGCGCGATTGCAGCGGCTAAGCCCAAACCTAAAGCCAAACCGAAACCGGCGCCAAAACCCGTAAGTAAAGACGATGATTATCTTCCGTGTAAGGAATATCATGGCCGCGAAGTGAATGATAAAGTCAATAATGTCGCCTTTTTCAAACATAGCGACGGACAGTTCTATTTTGCCATTTATGATGAGGCCGGCGATGTTCGCTTGCGCTCTGAAGGCTTCGTCACCGCCAAAGAACGCGATAGTGAGCTTTCTGGAGCGCTTCGCCTGAAAGATGATCCCAAATATTATAAGCGGATTGAGAAGGGCGATTATTTCATGGATGTCCTTTATGACGAGACCGGCCGCGAAGTTGGCAGAAGCTGCCTTCGCAAAAAGGCTGCCCCGATTGTCGCCGCGCCCGTTGCTGCGGCTGCGCCCGTTGCGGCCGCCGCGCCTGTCGCAGCGGCTGCGACTGCGGCTGCGGCTGCGCCTGTTGCGGCCAAGGCGGCGGCTCCTGCGGCTGGCATGGGTTGGGGATGGCTGAAATGGCTATTGCTGGCATTGCTTGCCCTTTTGGCCTTATTCCTATTGTCAAAGTGCTTGCCCAAAGCAACGCCGCCCGCACCTGTAGCTGTCGCCACGCCAGTTGCGTGTTGGAACGGCAGCGAGGCAGATGACGAAGCCTCTTGCCCCGATAAAATCGAATGTTGGGACGGGAGCTTTAAAACGGCGGCGGCGCAATGTCCCGTAGAGCCAGCCCCGGTTGAGGAGCCGGTCATTGAAGAGGCGCCTATTGTAACGGAGGTAGCCCCGGAGCCGGTCGTGCCAACGGCGCTTGGATCGATCGATCGGTTTTGCGGCCCCAGCAACATTACGCTCTTTGATGTACCAAATTACTCTCCGAAACCCGTGACATATTTGGGGTCTAACCCGCAATTTGGCGACAGTCATGGACTCACCCCTGCGCAGTTCTATGATCGTCTTGCGCAGCGGGCCTCATTCGCCGGGTCAGATCGTGCTTTCCTGAATTATATGGCACGCTCAATGGGATATGGTAGCTTCCGTGATATGGACGCCTCTATGTTTAGCAACGCGGTGCTTAACCGCGGCGAGAAGGGTATGCTGGGCTTTAGTACAAATCATGCGCTGCAGTATTCTGTTCTAAATGCACAGGGCCGTGACCTCGAAGCCTTCCGTGTCCGCGCGGCCAATGGCCAAGACGTCCATTTCATGAAGACATGTGGTAACTTTATGTATGTCTGCCAATAGGCGGGTATGAATTTAGCGAAAGGCCTTCCCTTTGGAGGGCCTTTTCAATATCGGAAGGTCCGGCCTAGGCTTGATGCACCGCCCCCGCCAGCGTCTTGATGAGCGCTAGCGTGGACTCTGGCCCGTCTTCATGTAGCGACTTTACAATCGCCGACCCAACAACCACGCCGTCCGCATCTTTTGCGACTTCGGCGGCGCGTTCAGGGGTTTTAACGCCAAAGCCGACAACAACGGGTAGGCGAGACGCGTCTCTGATTGCACTCACCTGATCCTTAATGGCGCCGTTTTGCGCAAAGGCCGCACCGGTAATTCCCGTCATCGACACATAGTAGACGAAGCCTTTCGTTCCCGCGACCACGCGCGGCAGGCGCGCGCTATCGGTTGTAGGGGTCGCAAGGCGGATAAGAGCAAGGTCGTGCACGGCGAAGGCTTCGCGAAGTTCGCTGTCCTCCTCTGGCGGTAGATCGACTATGATCGCCCCATCTATGCCTGCGGATTTTGCACGCTTGGCGAACTCTGCGTAACCCATATGATGAATGGGATTGCAATAGCCCATGATGATGATTGGTGTCGCGTCATTTGTTTTGCGAAACTCTGCTGCCATTTCGAGGATAGTGGTCAGCGTTGTACCGGCCGCAAGGCTGCGCAGGCCCGCTTCCTCAATCGTCGGTCCATCCGCAGCAGGGTCGGTAAATGGCATGCCTAGCTCAATAATGTCGACCCCGTTTTCAGGCAGGGCATTGAGCAAAGACTGCGAGACTGCGCGGTCCGGATCCCCGCCCATAATATAAGCCACGAAGGCGGCGGAGTTGCGGGCTTTAAGGGCCTTGAATGTGTTTGAAATCCGGAGTGTCATGAGGCCGTGGTTTAGTCATGAACGCTGCATTTGGCCAGAAAAAAGTCCGCCCCGCCCGGGGAAGTCAGAGGGGCGAGGCGCACATAGGTGTCAGGTCTTAATTTTTGGTGACTTCTTCCGCTTTGTCGCCCGCGCTTTCAAGGTCTTTACCTATACCCTCGACTGTGTGGCACGCGCTTGAAGCGGCGGCCAGGGTACAAATAAGAAAAGCGGCAATTTTTTTTGAAATTGATGTCATGAGGGATCTCCTATCCTTTATCCTCCTCCTAAACGATTGAGAAAGGTAAAGGTTCCAAAATAGACACGCATTGATTAAAATAGGACTTGGTAATACTGCTCTGCGTTTTAATACGCCTTGCTATTTACGCCTTCCGTACCGGCGCTTATTTTTTCGCCCAAGGCTTCGGCAATGGTAAAGACATCTTTATCTCCGCGCCCGCACATATTCATGATGATCAACCCATCCTTGCCGAGCTCTTTGGCAAGGTCCAGCGTGCGCGGGATCGCGTGGCTAGGCTCTAGCGCGGGGAGGATGCCTTCAAGGCGCGAGCAAAGCTGGAACGCCTCCAGCGCCTCTGCATCAGTGGCCGAAAGATATTCTGCGCGCCCAATATCGTGCAGATGGGCGTGTTCCGGGCCAATACCCGGATAATCCAGCCCCGCCGAAATTGAATGGGCGTCTTTGATTTGCCCATGCTCGTCTTGCAATAGGTAAGTGCGGTTCCCATGAAGAACGCCGGGTGTTCCGCCCGTCAGGCTCGCGGCATGAAGCCCGCTATCAACGCCGCGCCCTGCGGCCTCGACGCCGATAAGGCGCACGGTTTTCTCGGGCACAAATTCATGAAATAGACCCATAGCATTTGACCCGCCGCCAATACAGGCGACGACGGCCTCCGGCAGGCGGCCTTCGCGCTCTAGGATTTGAGCTTTGGCTTCGCGCCCAATAATGGCTTGGAAATCCCGTACCATAGCGGGATAAGGGTGCGGGCCGGCGACTGTGCCAATGCAGTAAAATGTATCGCCGACATTTGTGACCCAATCGCGAAGCGCCTCATTCATGGCGTCTTTTAATGTGGCTGTACCGCTATGAACGGCCCGGACCTCAGCCCCCAAAAGGCGCATCCGAAAGACATTGGGCTTTTGCCGCACGATATCAGTTGCCCCCATATAGACGATGCATTTTAGGCCAAAACGTGCGGCGACTGTGGCGGTGGCGACCCCATGCTGTCCCGCGCCGGTTTCGGCAATAATCCGCGTTTTGCCCATGCGTTTGGCCAGCAGGATTTGTCCCATGCAATTATTGATTTTGTGCGCGCCGGTGTGGTTAAGCTCATCACGTTTGAAAAAAATTTTTGCTCCATTCGCAAATTCTGTTAGGCGTTCTGCGAAATAAAGGGGGGAGGGCCGCCCAATATAATGGGCAAAAAATTCGTCGAGCTCGGAGAGAAATTTCGGGTCCGCCTTAGCATCTTCATAGGCCGCCTCAAGCTCCAAAATCGGCGGCATGAGGGTTTCGGCCACGTAGCGCCCGCCAAAGGCGCCAAAACGCCCGTTTTCATCTGGTGTTGTCATATTGTCTAGCTTACCCATTGCGTGAGGCTCTTCTGGCTGCGTTCATAAAGGCATGAATTTTCTGGGAGTCTTTTATGCCCGCCGCGCGCTCGACGCCAGAGCTAACATCAACAATCGGTGCGCCTGTTTGCTCTATGGCCCTCGCGACATTCCTAGCGTTCAGCCCCCCGGCGAGGGCAAAGGTCTTTGGCAAAGGCGCGCGCTTAAACAGCGCCCAATCAATCTGCATGCCGTGTCCGCCGCGGACTATTGATCCTTTTGGCGGGGCGGCGTCATAAAGAATAAAATCACAGGCCCCGACATATCTCTCCGCCGGTATCATATCATTACCGCTCTTAATACTGACCGCTTTGATGGTTTTTACCCCAAATTGTCTCGAAATTTGCGCAAGGCGCTTCGGAGTTTCCGCGCCGTGGCACTGGATATAGTCAGGGACCATGACCGCGCAGATATTCCTGAGCAAAGCGTCATCCGCGTCGACTGTGACGGCGACTCGCGCTGTGATCCCACGAGCCGGGGCGGCGAGTGTTGCAGCCGCCTCAACGCTAAGGCGGCGCTTGCTGGGGGCCTCGACGATAAAACCGAGAAAATCAGCGCCGCTTTCCACGGCAGCGGCTATATCTTCAGGGCGGGTTAGGCCGCATATTTTGACGCGCACAGTCATGAAGGTCCGCTTAGCAGAGCCTTAAGGCCTCGCGTAGTATTTTTGCAAAATAAACCGCTGCGGGCCTCTTAATCCGGCCTGCAAACCATATTTTAAAGGTTTTCCGCTATCCCCAATCCTTCAAGAGCGCAAAAGCGCCGTGAATGGAATAGTGGATAGGTGAACCAAGATGGCTATAGCGCCGCGCTTACAGCAGAAACAATCGCAATCGCTTGTGATGACGCCGCAATTGCAGCAGGCTATAAAACTCTTGCAGCTATCCAATATAGAGCTATCGGCATTTGTCGAAGAGCAGCTTGAGAGCAATCCTTTGCTTGAGCGCGGTACAGGGGATGAAAACCGGCGTGCAGAGGAGGGCGAAGCCAAGACCGATAGCGAGAGCTATAGCGAAGTGACTTTGGAAGCCCCTCAAGCGGCGGCTTTGGATATTGATACCCCCGCCCATGCCATAGATGCGGACGCGAGTCCGGCCGATGTCGGCGGGTCAGTCGATTGGTCAAAAGCCGGAAGCGGCGGTAGTTTTAATGGCAGCAGCGATTATGATCCGATGGAAAATACAGCCGCCGAAATCTCGCTCGCCGAGCATTTAAGCGCTCAGCTCAATCTTGAAATTCATGACGAGCGCGCGCGCCTTATCGGGGCTAATTTGATCGACCAAACGGATGAAAACGGCTATTTGCGCGGGAGCATTGAAGAAACTGCTGAGCGGCTTGGCGTGAGTGTTAATCGGGTTTTATCTGTGCTCACCACGCTGCAAACCTTTGAGCCTGTGGGTGTTTTTGCGCGGGATCTTCGTGAGTGCCTGATCCTGCAATTGCGTGATAAGGACCGCTATGATTTACCGATGAGCCTTCTGGTCGACAATCTGGAACTGCTGGCCAAACATGATTTAGGTAAGCTCGGAAAACTATGCGGCCTTGATAAGATCGCCTTGATGGAAAAAGTCGCGGAACTGCGCATGCTCTCGCCAAAACCGGGACTTGCCTATGGCGGCGAAATGGCCGCGGCGGTAGAGCCAGATGTCTTTATTCGCCAAACCCCGCAAGGCGGCTGGGCTGTGGAACTTAACTCCGATACGCTACCGCGCGTATTGGTGAACCACCGCTATTACAGCGAGGTAGCGGCGTTAGGCGGAGATGAAGCCACCCAGTTATTCATGAGCGAGTGTCAGCAAAATGCGAATTGGCTTGTGAAATCGCTTGATCAACGCGCGCGTACAATTTTGAAGGTTTCGACGGAAATCGTGAAGCAGCAAGACGGGTTTTTTGCCTTTGGTATTGATCATTTGCGCCCGCTGAACCTCAAGCAAGTTGCAGATGCAATTGACATGCACGAGAGCACGGTGAGCCGCGTCACGAGCAATAAATTCATGGCCACTTCGCGCGGCATGTTCGAGCTAAAGTATTTTTTCACGGCCTCTATACCGTCAAATGATGGCGGCGAGGCCCATAGCGCAGAGGCCGTGCGCCATAAAATCAAAATCTTGATCTCAGAGGAAGGGCCCAAGACTGTGAAATCAGATGACAAGATCGTCAATTTACTCCGCGCGCAGGGCATCGAAATTGCGCGCCGGACAGTTGCAAAATACCGCGAGTCTATGGGAATACCGAGCTCGGTTGAACGCCGCCGTATCCTTGCCCACAAGGCCAGCTGATCGGGCCTAGTTAGGTTTTGGCGCGCGCGCCCCATTTGCCAAGCGTGATCGCAATCAAAAGCCCCGCCCCGACTGCGGCCGCGCCCCCGACCAACATATAGCTCGGAGTTTCGGTCAGGCGCGCTACCACCACAAAAGCCAGTCCCCAAATGATCGGAAAGGCATAAATGCGGTTATGCCGGCTTTTGATGATAATGAATGCGGCCCACATCAGAGCCGGCAAAAGCATAATGATATTTGCCGCTTGAACGCCCAGACCTGCCGCCGTGAGCGCGGCAACAACTTGCGGGGTCCAATTTAGAAAAACCGCAATAGAGCACCAACCTGCGATCAGGCTAAGGCCCGATGTCCCTAAACGTTCAAATTGTGAGAGCGGCTCAGCGCCTCGCGTGAGAATTAGCATAGCTTTAACAAGGCATAGCATGGTCGGGACAAATATGATCGCTGTGCCCCATTGCGCCCAATCAAATGGCTGCATCGGAGCAAAAGCATTTATTATGCCCCAAAGACATACCCCGCCAAACCCTGCGGCGCTCCAGCTGCCGGCTTCGCGAAAAATCTCCCGCTCTTTGTTTTTAGGTAAGGCCTGAACAACCGCATAGGCAAGGCAAAGGCAAAAAATGGGAAACCAAATGGCGAAAGCAATACCCATGGGCACGAGCAAGCTATCGTTGGCATCTGACATATCTGCGGGGCTTCGGGCGCCCTCGAAAAACAAATTTAAGGAACTGCACAGCCACATTGTGGACCCAAAGATCAAATTAAGAAGTTGGCGGAGATGATCGTTCATAAGGCTATGGGCTCGGAAATATCGCCCGCATTTTCAGTGCGCGCTGCGACGGTGATATAATTTATCGAAAGATCATCAGAGAATGTCCACTTTCGCGTGATCGGGTTTAGGCTCATGCCTGTACTCGGCTGTGGGGATAATCCGGCCCGCCTTAGCCAGCTTTGTATTTCGCGCGGCTTTACCAGCTTGGCATATTGATGCGTGCCCTTTGGTAGCCAGCGCAGCACATATTCTGCGCCCACAATGGCAAAGGCAAACGCCTTGAGGGTGCGATTGATCGTAGAGCATATCATCAGCCCTCCGTCCCGTACCATCGCGCCGCAATCCCTCATAAAATCTGCGGGATTTGCAACATGTTCAATGACCTCCATATTGAGCACCACATCAAATACAGGCTCACCAGACGCAAGCATTTGTTCGATCGTGCCGTGACGATAGTCAATCTCAAGGCCCATTTGCTCGGCATGGGTTTTTGCGGTTTTCAGGTTGCGCTCAAGCGCGTCCACCCCAGTGGCAGATGCGCCAAGCCGGGTGAGAGGCTCGCAGAGCAGACCTCCGCCGCAGCCTATGTCGAGTAACCGAAGACCTTTTAAAGGTGTCTCGCTTTCCGGGTCGCGGTGAAAATGCTCGCATATCGCTTGCTTAATAAGGCTTAGCCGCGCGCCGTTCATTTCATGAAGGGGCCTGAACATACCTTCGGGGTTCCACCAGTCCTCTGCCATGCGTGAAAAACTTGCCATCTCCTCGGGATCTACCGACACAGAGACAAGCGCTTCAGCGTCAGATGTCATTTTAGGTGCCATGAAGTCTCCATTCGCAAGTTAGTCGCTTATAGGCTGCGGCGGACAATTCAACAAAGGGTGTTTTGTCGCGCATCATATTGAAAAAATTTTCTACAAAACATCTTTCTAACGGTTGAAAATTTCGCGGGGACGCGTAAAAGCGCCGCTGGTTATAAATGGGTCGGATATGGCACGCATTGTAATGAAATTTGGCGGTACTTCTGTCGCGGATCTGGAGCGAATTCGCCATGTCGCGGGTTTGGTCGCAGAGGAAGCAGCGGCAGGACATGAAGTTGCGGTCGTGGTCTCGGCGATGTCAGGGGAAACCAACCGGCTTGTGGCACTGGTGGACTCGCTGGATGCAGACTCCAATAAGGGCGCCGCAATTGAAGACGAGTACGACTCCATTGTTGCGTCTGGAGAACAGGTGACGTCGGGTCTTTTGGCGATTGCGCTTCGTCGGCGCGGGTTTAAGGCGCGCTCATGGCTGGGGTGGCAAATTCCGCTGCGCACAGATATGGCCCATTCCAAGGCCCGCATAGCAGAGATCGAAAGCAGCGCGATTGGCCCCTCGATTGAGGCGGGGAATGTCGCCGTTGTCGCCGGCTTTCAGGGCATAAGTGATGATGGCCGTATCTCGACTTTGGGCCGCGGCGGCTCGGATACATCGGCCGTTGCTCTGGCTGTGGCCCTAAAGGCTGACCGCTGCGATATTTACACCGATGTTGACGGCATTTATACAACCGATCCGCGTATTGTCTCTGACGCTGTGCGCCTTGACCGGATCGCCTTTGAGGAGATGCTGGAACTTGCGTCTTTAGGGGCTAAGGTTTTGCAGACTCGGTCTGTCGAGCTAGCCATGAATAATAATTTGCCGGTCCGCGTGCTCACCAGCATGGCGGAGCCCGGTAATGCCAATCCTGGCACAATCGTTTGTCATGAGGATGATACAATGGAAGAACGCGTAGTCTCGGGCGTCGCCTACAGCCGCGATGAAGCCCAAATCACTTTGCTTCGCTTGGTTGATCAGCCGGGCACAGTCGCCAAAATTTGCGGCGTTATGGCCGATGCCAATGTGATTGTTGACATGATCGTTCAGGGGCGCTCTCGCTCTGATAATGCTGCGAACCTGACCTTTACCGTCGGAAAGCGCGATCTGGACAAAGCGCTTGAAGCGCTGGAGGGGGCCAAAGAGACGATTGGTTTTGAGAGCATGCGTTCGGACTCAAATGTCACTAAGGTTTCGATTGTCGGGATCGGCATGCGTAGCCATACCGGCGTTGCCCAAACCATGTTTGAGGCGCTTGCAGAACGCAATATCAATGTTGAGGTGATTGCGACCTCCGAGATTAAAATCTCTGTTCTGATTGATAGTGAGTATACCGAGCTGGCCGTACGTGCCCTGCATAATGCTTTTGAGCTGCAGACGCTTTAGGCTTAGCTGCTCTTAAAAGGGTAATCTTAAAGCTATTTTGAATTTAAGGATTATTATCTAGAGAATTTCCCAAAGAATGCTTTATAAGCAGGGCATGAGTTTGGATCCCAATATCGCGAGTGAACCGCCCAAGTTGATGAAGGCCATCCGCGAGGCCATGGCGGGGACCGAATCCGTTCAAGAACGCCTTGATGACTTTGTGCAGGCGATTACCCGCGCCATGGCCGTTCGTGTCGCCTCGATTTATCTTTTGCGCGACGGCGAAGAATTAGAACTCTCGGCAACTCAAGGCCTGAACAAGTCGGCTGTACACGAAACCCGCATGCGCCCGGGCGAAGGGCTGGTGGGCCATGTCGCGCTGACGGCTCGCCCGCTCAACCTTGCGGATGCTGCCAGCCATCCCCTATTCTCTTATCGGCCCGAAACCGGCGAAGACCCGTTTAAATCTTTCCTTGGCGTGCCAATCCTTCGCGGCGGCCGAACGCTTGGGGTGCTTGTTGTGCAAAGCCGTGAGGCCCGCGTTTTTAGCGAAGCCGAGATCGAAGACATGCTCACCGTGGCCATGGTGCTCGCGGAAATCATTATTGATGATGAGCGCGCCGGCGGTAAAAAAGCCAAACTCAAAGGTATTACCCTAAATCCGGTTAAGCCTGAAACTTTGATTGGAAAATCCTTCGCCGACGGCCTTGTGCAAGGGCGCGCTTATTTACACCTACCGCCCGTTCTGCCAGCCAATCTTCTGGCGGATAATATAGCCGCTGAAGAGGCGCGGCTCGAAATAGGGATTTCTGTATTGCGAGCCTCAGTAGATGCCATGGTCAGCGGGGAGGCGGCTTCTGTCTCTCGCGCGTCCAAAGACATTTATGAAAGTTACCGCCTGTTTGCCTATGACCGTAAATGGGTTAACCGCCTGCGCGAGGCTGTTCATTCCGGCTTGACTGCCGAAGCCGCAGTTGAGCGCGTGCGCAATGAGCATCGCGCCCGTCTGATGAAGGCGCGTGACCCCTATCTAAAGGCGCGGTTACATGATTTAGAAGATCTGGCGAACCGATTGCTGCGCGCCCTGATGGGGGATGATATTACGATCGGGAATAAGAATATTTCCGATGATGCGATTATTTTTGCGCGCGATTTAGGGCCAGCAGAATTGCTGGATTATGACCGCGATAAACTCAAGGGTCTTGTCCTCGAAGAAGGGGCGGCGTCTTCACATACTGCCATTATTTGTCAGGCTATCGGCGTGCCCCTTGTGGGCCGCGTTGAAGGCGCCCTTGACCATATTGAGACCGGCGACGAAGTGCTTTTGGATGGTGAAGCGGGCCAAGTGTTTGTGCGCCCGCTTGATACCCAAATTTCGGGTTTCCATATGCGGATGAATATTCGCGGAGAGTTAACCAAGGCCTATGATGCCAACCGAAATAAGGAGGCTCGCACGAAAGATGGTCGTCACATCAAATTGCAGTTGAATGTCGGCCTACTTGTTGATCTCCCTCAGTTGCAAGTTTCGGGCGCGGATGGCATCGGCCTGTTTCGCACAGAATTCCAATTCATGGTCTCTGAATTCATGCCAAAACTAAAAGAGCAAACTGACCTTTACCGCCAAGCCATTGAAGCCGCGGGGGAGCATCCGGTAACCTTTCGTACGCTTGATCTGGGCGGCGATAAAATTCTGCCTTATGTCGATCCCGTGCCGGAAGAAAACCCCGCAATTGGCTGGCGCGCCATTCGTATTGGACTCGATCGTCCGGGTTTGCTGCGTTATCAGTCCCGCGCGCTAATTGCGGCAGGGGCGAAGCGGCACTTACGCGTCATGTTCCCCATGGTGTCGACAGTTGAAGAATTTGTGCAGGCGCGCAGCCATTTCGACCGCGAAGTCGAGCGCGCCAAAAATATGGGACATGATCTTCCTCATAAAATCGAGGTCGGCGTTATGCTGGAAACGCCTGCACTTGCATGGCAGATCAATGCGGTTTGTGACCATGCGGACTTTATTTCCGTCGGCGCTAATGACCTTATGCAGTTTTTCTTTGCCGCCGACCGCGACAACCCGCGCGTCGCGGACCGATATGATCCGCTGCATCCTGCGAGCTTGTCTATCTTGAAATTTGTCGCGGATGGCTGCGCGAAAAATGGAAAAACTGCGGCAGTTTGCGGAACTATGGCATCCCGCCCTCTGGAGGCGATTACCCTGATCGCGTTAGGGTATGACCGGCTTTCCATGCCTGTGACCGGTATTGGCCCCGTAAAAACCGCCGTTCTAGCGCTTGATGCCGGTAAGCTAAAAAAACGACTGGCGCCTTTGATTACCTTACAATCCCGCCTCGCCTCCGTGCGCGATGAGGTGAGGGCATTTTGCCTTGAGGAAGGTATCCCTATTTAATCAAAGTTTATCAGGATAAACCGGACGAATGTCATAAGGAATATCCTCTAGCCTGCGCAGGATTGTCTGGGCCTCGCTATCGAGCACGGCATAGCTGTCCAAAAATATTTGGGTGTTTTCGTAATCTCCATCGCCTTGCAATAGCACGACTTGATTGGTTAGGCTGGAAATGGCTTCGGTGAGGGCATTATAATTCACGCGAAAGCGTTGCTCCTCGGGGAGCCAAGTCACGGCATTTTTTTCTCGGAAATAACTATACTGAAAAGCCGCGCCTTTGCCATGGGCTGCACCAATTCCAAACCGCATAGATCGGAAAAGTCCGGTGAAATAAGTCGCAAGAAAGGCTTCGCGCTCTTGGGGTGGCAGTTCTCCCCGCGCCATCATATAAAGTACATTATAAGCGCCCATTACATCGGCTTTCCCTTCTTCCATGGCCGAATAAAGATCTTTCAACTCAGCCGACACTGTTGTCATTTCGCCGTTTTTATCGATCGTTCCTGGGCCAAGGCTATGGGCGAGCTCATGGAAAAGTGTGTTATTTGACATGTGTTTCTTTGCGGTCATGCGGGCTTGATCTTCGGTCAAAACCCGTTCGCCTATAGGCGCGAGTATGCGGTCATATTTTGCGCCGAGCACATTTGTTAGTATGACCTTCTTTGCGCCCTTGGCCTCTCGGACTTTTTCGTCATTGGGCAGGTTAAAGGCAATGGTTTGTACCCCCGGAACATTGTCCCCGCCGCCCTGTACCTGATCGGCGACAACGATGGGACTTTCAAATCCGCGGCTGAAGTTTTTATAAGCGTCTGGAACCGGGAGATTCTTTTCCATATCGACGAGGAAATTCTTATATTTGGCGAGTGCAGCCGATGCCTCGGGTTGCTTGAGGGTGACAAAGCTCTCAAATGCCGTTTTATAACCAAAAAGGCCATCGTCATATACTTCGTAAGGGCCAATCGCGACTTCGATATTACCGTCTAAATCCATCCACGCCATTTCTGAATTAAAATAATCATCCGTTTTGAAAGAATTGGCGCGCTGTGCGAGGAAATTTGACAAAGATTCGTTCTCGGACAGGGCCGCAGCTTGCTCAAGCAATGTGGCTGCCCGCTTTAACGGCTCCGCGTAAGCCTCGGAATAGGGCACAGCATAAAGACCATCGTCATTGCGGCGTATCACTGTATAGCCCGAGGTGAAGGCCGCTTCATCTTCGGGATGATCCGATATCCATTGCTCAAGTTCAGCCTTGGTCATGTCGGCCGGATAAAACCCGGCCCCTTTTGGACAGGGCATCTCGCCGTAAAAAACATAGCCCTCTGCCAAGGTGTCGCAGACGCCAAAATGCTGGTCGAACATGGCAAGCAAAAGTGCGCGGTCCTCACGATCAGAGTTTTCGATCTCAGCGCGCAGCTGCGGATTTTTCGGATTGAGCTGCAAAAGGTAAATCTCAGACATGATGCGGCTGGCTTCAATAAGTTTATTGACCACCGCGATTTCGGACGCCGAGAGGAAAGAGCTGTCGATATTCATGGGAACCTGCGCGAATTTCTCATATTGCGCGGCGAGATCATATGCGGGCCGTATTTGTGTCTGGGCAGGGGTATTGGCCGCTTGCGATGAGGTGGGCGTTGTTTGCGAGGGGGCCGTTGGTGTCTGCGCAGTCTTTTCTTGCGCGCAGCCCGCGGCAAGGAAACAAAGCGCGGTGCTTACGGCAGCGGTGAGCAGAAAACGTGTCATAATGAACCTCATAAATGGGCGGCGATAAGTCGAGCCTGGGCAGCGAGCGTCTCGGCGCTGGCCATCTCTGCGGCGCCGTGATCGCTAAGCTCTCTGCCTTCATAGCGCGGGATTATGTGAAAATGAAGATGGAAGACGGTCTGGCCCGCGGGCGCGCCATTAAACTGGGTGATGACGACCCCGCATGGCGACATCGCCTTTATGATCGCTTCCCCAATTTTTTGCACCGCCAGCATGAGTGGTCCTAGGGTATCTTCATCGGTGTCAAATAAATTACGTGAGGCCGATTTGGGAATGACGAGCGTGTGACCTTTGGACTGCGGGAAGACATCCATGAAAGCGAGCACGGCTTCATCTTCATATACTTTGGCACAAGGAATCTCCCCGCCAAGGATTTTTGCGAAAATATTGCTGTTGTCATACTCGCCGCTCAGAGCCATTAGGTTTCCTTTTTATACGGAGTGTGGGTGCCAAGATATCCGATCTCGCGCGAAACCGCTAGCCGCTCTTGCTGAAGATAATCGTCGACCGCAGCGCGCAGTCCTGAATGGTGGATGTAATGGGCGGAGCAAGTTTCGATTGGCTCATATCCCCGCGCAAGCTTATGTTCGCCTTGTGCGCCGGCCTCTACACGCTTTAGGCCTCGTTCAATGCTCGCTTCAATGGCCTGATAGTAGCATAGTTCAAAATGCAAAAATGGCACGCGGGCGAGCGTTCCCCAATTGCGTCCGTAAAGGGCCTGTGAGCCTATGAAATTAAGAGCCGCCGCAATAGGGTCGCCGTCCTGCCATGCCATAACAAGCAAAATATTATCGGCAAGGGTTTCGTGAATATGGGCAAAAAATTCGCGCGCAAAATAGGGCTGCCCCCACTTACGCAGGCTGGTATCAAGGTAACACTTAAAAAACACATCCCAATGCTCGGGCTTGAGGTCTGCGCCCGAAAGCCGTTTGATCGTCAAGCTTTTTTGGGCGGCGCGGCGTTCTTTGCGGATGTTTTTGCGCTTGCGAGAGGACAATGAGGAGAGAAAGTCGTCAAAGTCCTTGTAATTCTGATTTATGAAATGAAACTGGCGATCTGTACGTTCAAGCCAGCCTGCATTCCGCGCGGCTGTGCGGTCGCCCGCCTGCATGAAGGTGATATGCGCGCCGGAAAATCCTTGAGACCCGCATAATTGCTCCATTGCAGCCAATAGTGCTGATTTCGCTTCGGGGGTTTTTGCAAGAAGGCGCGGGCCAGTGGCCGGCGTGAACGGAACGCTGCATTGCAGTTTAGGATAATAGGCGCCGCCCGCGCGCTCCAAGGCATTGGCCCAGCCATGGTCAAAAACATATTCCCCCCGGCTGTGGGTTTTGGCATAAAGCGGCGCGGCTCCGATAATGTCCTTGGCGTCATTTTCCAGCAAAATATGGACGGGCGTCCAGCCTGTATTGGCGCTGGCCGATCCGCTGACTTCGCAGGCACGGAGAAAATCCCAGCGTAAAAAGGGATGGCTGTCGGGTAAGAGATGATCCCATTGCGCGGCCTCCACGTCCTCAATCGACGTCAATATACGCGCTGTGTAATTTGGGAGAGAGGGCATATCGTTTGTATAGCCGGGGTTGATTTAGGCAGAAATCTCAACAATAGCGTCAATCTCCACCGCCACATCCAGCGGCAAGCTTGGGGCGCTGACGGCGAAACGTGCATGACGCCCCGCCTCTCCGAATATGGCGACCATAATATCGGAGCAGCCATTGATAACCTTTGGAATGTCGGCAGCCGTCGTTGTGGGCAAGGCCTGAACAAATCCGCCCAGTTTCACAATGCGCTTGACCCGCGATAAATCCCCGCCGCATGCTGCCTTCATCTGGGCCAGAAGATTAAGCGCAGACAGGCGCGCGGCCTCTTGTCCGCGCTCGACGCTCAGGTCCTCGCCGAGGCGTCCGCTGATTTGCGTTTCGCCGACTTTAGAAATCTGGCCACTGATAAACACCAGATTGCCCGAGATCACATAGGGGACATAATTTGCAACAGGCGCAGCGGCCTCCGGTAGGATCAGCCCGAGTTCGGTGAGGCGCGCTTCGATTGATGACATAATGTCCTCCAGAATAAATTTATCTTGAAATTCAGCTAGCCCATTCCCAACATGGGGTAAAGCAAGATGGCCAAAGATAGGACAAAACATGCCAGATAAAACGCCAGCCCTAGACACTGTCTTTCCATTGCCAAGCCCAAAACCAGAGGTGACGCGTTTTTTAAAAGAGCGGCGATCTAATCTGGCGAAATTTATGTCCGAACCGGGACCTAGCCGCGCTGATCTGGCTGAAATTCTTGAGATCTCAGCCCGCGTGCCTGATCATCGAAAACTGTCCCCTTGGCGCTTTTTGGTGTTTGAAGGCAAAAGCCGTGAGACACTTGGGCAGCATATCGCGAGTGCGTTCATTGCCGATAATCCGCAGTTGCCGCTCGATAGGTCCGTTTTTGAGAGCGGGCGGCTGTTACGTGCGCCGACCGTCATTGCGGTTATTTCAAGTCCTGTGGTTTGTCCCCGGGGTACGCCTGAGTGGGAGCAAATTCTCTGCGCAGGCGCCGTCTGTTACAACATGCTTTTGGCGGCGCAGGCGCAGGGGTTTGGCGCGCAGTGGCTGACGGAATGGTTCGCTTATGATTCGCGCATACAGAGCGTTATGGGGCTGAAATCACAGGAAAAAATCGCGGGATTCTTGTATTTGGGGACCGCTTTGCAACCTGCGCGAGAAAGAGTGCGCCCAGATTTATCAGCACTTATCCAATATTGGTAGGCGTGCTATCGTTTATCAAAAATTTATGCAAAAAAATGCATATGAGAGGCAAAGTCCTAATGACAGGCTTGCCCAAAATGTTCTAAGAGGCGGCACGGTCTGAGGACCGCAGCTGTAAAGCTGGACCCCATGGTTTCCATTGCGCCCCGTGAAACTGTGGGGTCATTAATCTAATCCCCGCTTGCGGAGAATTGATTAAAACGGCGCATGGTTCACTCGATTTCCAAAGGCGGGCAGATATCGCCAAAAATAGATACGCGGCCCTTGAGAGATTTTCTTGCGGCTATTTCCGCGCAGGCCTTAACGTCCCTAGAAGGGGCCTCCCCTGAAATTACAATGAAAATGAGCAGCGCGATTGTCGCTCTGACCAAAGCCATCTGTGAGGCAGAGACGCATAATTTAAAATGCGCCGCCATAGCAAAGGCAGCAGATGGCAATGCTGGGGCGGCGGCCAGTGGTAGTTTACGATCGCGGCTGAAGGGCTATGCGCCAAGCAAAAAAGAACTGCAAGATCTCGAAGCAACCCTGCGGCTTCGCCTGGATACGCTGGCCCCGCGCCTGGCAGCCGAGGACGCAAAATGCCAGTTAGAAAAAACAGCCAAAGCGAGCCCTCAAACCCAATCAGGGTCTCGCCCTCAGGACTTGTCAACCTAATGCCCGACCCCTCAGGCCCTGATAGCGGCCCCTACATCAAGCTGCCACAAAAGCCGCGCGAGAAATTGCACTGGAGCGCAATCTTGCAGGATTATTGGCGGGCTATTGCGCGTAATGACCAACTTCCGCCGCAGAGCGAGTGGCTGATCTGGTTGATACTCGCGGGGCGGGGAGCAGGGAAGACCCGCGCCGGCGCGGAATGGGTCCGCGGGCAAGTGGCAGCGGGATGCCGGCATGTCGCGCTTGTGGCCCCGACCTATCACATTGCACGCGAGGTCATGCTCAACGGACCGTCTGGCCTGTTGAATGTCGGGGCTGAGGCCGAGCGCCCGCAATATGTAGCGTCTCGCAGACGGCTTGAATGGAAAAACGGCGCTGTTGGTTTGGTGTTTAGCTCTGAGGATCCTGACGGGTTGCGCGGGCCGCAATTTGATTGTGCATGGGCGGATGAATTTTGCGCGTGGACCTATCCCGAAGATACGCTATCCAATTTGCGTTTGGGGTTGCGGCTCGGCAGCCGTCCGCGCCTTGTGGTGACAACCACGCCCAAGCCAACTGCGGCGCTTAAAACCTTGATGAAAAGCGAGGGCGTGGTAATTAGCCGGGCGTCGACCTTACAGAATATGAAAAACCTCTCGCCCGTCTTTATTCATGCCGTGACGCGGGCCTATGGCGGCACGCGCCTTGGGCGGCAGGAACTTGACGGTGAAATTATCGAAGATCTTCCAGGGGCGCTCTGGACGCGCGATAGCCTGAGCGGCTGCGTGCAAAAACCACCGGAAATCTTTGACAAGATTATTGTCTCCGTTGATCCACCGGTGACGAGCGGGGCGCGCTCTGATGCCTGCGGTATCATTGTTGCAGGGCTGATACGCGGCTCAGCGGCGCGGCAAGACCATGTCTATATTTTGCATGACGGGACAGTGCAGGGTGTTGTGCCAGATGTCTGGGCGCGGCGCGTTGTGAACCTTTGGGAGAGCTATGAGGCGGATTATGTGCTCGCGGAGGTCAACCAGGGCGGGGAGATGGTCAGTACGATATTGCAAAGTCACAATCCTGATGTCCTTGTTAAAACTGTCTACGCAAGCCGGGGCAAAGCCGTTCGGGCGGAACCGATTGCGATGCTATATAGCCAAGAGCGCGTTTTTCACGCGTGCCCCTTCCCAGAGCTTGAGGACGAACTTGCGCTAATGGGGACGGAGATGATGCTGCGCAGTGCCAAAAGTCCGGACCGCGCCGATGCCCTTGTCTGGGCCGTCACGCATCTTTTATTGCGGCCCAGAAAGCCCCCTCGTATCCGTCAGATATAACCGCCCCGCCATATTTAAATTTACGTTAAGCCGCCCCGACTATGCTGGCTTATGGAATATATTCTAATTAGCCTTATTTTTCTCGGCGCGGTATTTTTTAGCCTAGGGCGACGTCATCGCGTCTATGCCCCGCCCGAGTCGACACATGCAGATCCGGCGATTTTCAAATTTTATGAAGCCTGCGAGAGCCTGTTTGTCAACCGCAGTGAACTGGCGCTGTTCCATGCCCTTAGCCGCGCCGCGCCGCAAGGGGTTTATGTGTTCGCCAAGCCCCGGCTTGAAGATATAATTCGGGTCAAAAGAGAGCTGCCTAATGCCAAGCTACGGTTTTCCCTGCGCGGGCGTATCAAAAGCCGCCATGTTGATTTTTTACTCATTGACGATCAGGGCCGCCCGCGTATGGCAATTGAGCTGGACGGAAAATCTCATAAACGCCAGCAGGCAACCGCCGGAGACGCGCTGAAAAACGGCCTTTTTGACAGCTGCGAAATACCGCTTCGTCGGATCGCCACTGGCGAGAGTTTTAGCGACCATGCCGCGCAAATCATGCAGGAGTTGCAGCAGGATTATGAGAGAAAATTTTAGAAGAGCGAGGGCAATTCCGGATGTTTTAAACTCTCGTTAACGCAAAAACGTCATGGGAGAGTCAAGAGTAAAGGTAGAAGAAATATGGTTTTGAAAAACAAGCTGGCAATGAAACGTAGACTTAAAAATGTGACGCAGGATTTGGCTGAACTCAATCTTGAACTTGCGAGTCAAATGGTGCTGCTTGCTTCGCAAACGGGAGATACCGACCCTCTTATTCAGGCCGTCAAAGCGCTGCGTCAAGCCGAAGATATTTACACGCTGCAATCAATGCCCCAAGGTAACCTGGAAGTGCAGCAGGCGCTAGGCGATACGCTTTTGACGCTGGGCCGCGCGCAAAATGACATTAAGGCTCTCATGAGCGCCGCCGACGCCTACCGCGCCGCGATCACGCTGGCGTCTATGGTCGGGGATCACAAATTACGCCGCGCGTTAAAACGCAATTTGGGCCACGCAGACGCGCTGCGTCAAAACCTCCAAGGCCGGCAAGCGGCGTAATTCTGGGGTTTCCCCGCCGCTAAAACCCCGCCCCAACCCATCCCCGCGGCTGGATTTGAACTTTATAGCGTTTTCAAATACGTAGGAAAATAGTCCTATAACTAATCCCCATCAGGCCGAATTTGGCTAAGTTCTCTTCATCGTCGGAAATCTGTCTGGCGTCCCTCATGGCTTGTGAGCGGAAGAGGATATGTGCTTATGAAAAATTGGTTTCAGGCGGCCCTTGGCGGCGCGCCGACCTCCATGCCGGCTCAGGCGACCGAACAAAAGGCTGCGCCACAGCCCTTGGTGGCGCTGCAATTTACCGACGCGATTTCCAGCGGACTTTCTCGCTGTCAGTGGAGCGGGCGTGATTACAGCGCTTTGGCACGTGAGGGCTATCAGAAAAATGCGGTGGTCTTTCGCTGTGTACGATTGATTGCCGAAGCCGCCGCCTCTGTCTCGCTTTGTGTGCGGCGCGGGGAGGTCTGTGAGGACAGCGATCCAGCGGAGCGCCTTTTAAGCCGTGGACATGCGGGGGCCAGCGCGCAGGAAATCATGGAGCAATTTTACGGATATCTTCAGGTGCATGGCAATGCCTACCTAGAAGCGGGCCTCTCTGACGGCGTGCCCGTAGCGATCTATGCGCTGCGGCCTGACCGGCTACGCTGCGTGACCGGCCCTAATGGTTGGCCATCTGGATGGGAATATGAAGCGGGAGGATATAAGCGCCGTTTTCGTATCGATAAGGTGACGGGGCGAAGCTGCATTTTTCATGCGCGATTGTTTAATCCGCTGGATGATCAATCGGGTCACGCGCCCCTCTCTGCCGCCGCTAATGCTATGGATATTCACAATGTGGGAGCGCGCTGGACGAAGGCTTTGCTTGATAATGCCGCCCGCCCAAGCGGGGCCTTGATCTATAAGGGCACGAGCGGCAGTGACCGGCTCTCTGATGATCAATTTGATCGGCTGAAATCCGAGCTTGATGGCGCGCATTCCGGCGCCCGTAATGCGGGCCGCCCCATGGTATTAGAGGGCGGGCTAGACTGGAAGGCGATGAGTTTCTCTCCCGCCGATATGGACTTTATGGATGCACGCCGCGACGCCGCGCGCGAAATTGCGCTGGCCTTTGGCGTGCCGCCTATGTTGCTCGGGATTCCGGGCGACAATAGCTATGCGAATTACAAAGAGGCCAATCTGGCCTTCTGGCGGCAAACGGTTCTACCGCTCGTGGGCAAGACTGCGCGCGGTATGCAGGCGTGGCTCCAGCCATTTTACGGCGAGGATCTACGGCTTGTTCCGGATTTAGATCAGGTGCATGCACTGTCTGAGGAGCGCAGCCAACTGTGGGCGCGGCTCTCGGGCGCAAGCTTTATGAGTGATGCGGAGCGGCGAAAATTGGCAGGGCTTCCTGCGCGCGATATTGCCGCAAAGATGGATGCGCCGGCCCCGCCGGAGCCGCCCCATGGCTGAGCGCGCCTTGACGATAGACCGCACGATAACCTTTAGCTTAGGGCTCGCCGTTTTAGTGCAATCAGCCAGTGCCTTGCTCTGGGTTGGCGCGGCGGAGGCGCGGCTTCTGGCGCTAGAATCGGTGGTGAATATAAAGCCGCCGGTCTCGGAGCGGCTCGCCCGCATTGAAGAACAAATGGAAATGACCCGTCTGTCGCTCTCTCGCATTGAGCGCCAGCTTGATGATACGCGCACATCCCCGCGCCCATAAGGAAAATTATGACACTCTCTAATGCTAGCGGCGAGCTTACGCTTGCCGGATATGCCAGCTTGTTCGACGTTCCCGATATTTCAGGTGATATTGTAAAATCTGGAGCGTTTTCGGCCAGCCTTTTAAAACTTGGCGGCGCGCCCCTGCCCATGCTCTTTGGGCATGAGACCCGCACGCCTATTGGCGTTTGGGACCGCGTCCTTGAAGATAGCAAAGGGCTTTACTTACAAGGCCGGCTTTTGCCGCTGGAAAAACCACGGCGCCATCTTGCTCGCCTCATTCAGACGGGCGCGG
Source organism: uncultured Caulobacterales bacterium (assembly GCA_964410285.1). Classification (GTDB taxonomy): domain Bacteria; phylum Pseudomonadota; class Alphaproteobacteria; order Caulobacterales; family Maricaulaceae; genus Fretibacter. The sequence goes on from CAYPFR010000001.1 coordinate 374,636, forward strand.
TTAGTGGCCTGTCTATTGGTTACCGCGCGCTGCGGGCAAATCGCCGGCCCGCCGGCGGGCGTGATTTACTGGAGCTTGATTTGTGGGAGGTCTCGATTGTGGCCTTTCCAATGCTGCGCGAGGCGCGGCTAACCACCGTACAATCATCACCTCACTCCTATACTGCAAAAAGGAAAATTGCATGACAGCCAACCCTAAAAAACTTCCCAAAGAAACTAAAGCCATCTCGGCGCAATCGACATCTATGTCTGATTTCGCCCGCACATTTGAGGCCTTTAAAGGCGCGAATGACGAGCGCCTAGCGCAGATCGAAGCCAAGTCACAGGCAGATGCCCTGACAGAGGCTAAGGTTTCCCGCATTGACGCCGCACTAGAGGCGCAATCAAAGCGCATTGAGCGTTTGGCACTCAGCCAATCCCAACCGACCCTTGGCGGCGGCGCTGTCAATACTGAGGCCAAATCGGCCTGGTCTAATTACATCCGCAGTGGGGATGTCAGCGCCCTCAAAGCGCTCGAAGGTAAGGCTGCGAGCACGGCCGACAATGAAGGCGGATATGTCGCTCCGATTGAGTCCGAGAGCATGATTGACCGCGCGCTTGAAAATGCTTCCCCCTTCCGCATGATCGCGGGCGTCCGCCGCGTCGGCGCGGGCTATTTCCGTAAGCCCGTTAGCCCGGGCGGCGCAGCCGCAGGCTGGGCGGGGGAAACCGACGTCCGCACTGAGACAACGGCGCCCGCACTTGATCTCATCGAATTTCCTGCTGGTGAGCTTTATGCCATGCCGGCGGCGACCCAAACTTTGCTTGATGACGGCGTTGCCGATGTCGATCAATGGCTTGCCGATGAAGTGCGCGATGTATTCGCCAATCAGGAAACGGCAGCCTTTATTACTGGCGACGGCGTAAACAAGCCGCGCGGCCTTTTGTCTTATGACCAGCAGGATAACGCCTCCCATAGCTGGGGCAATATCGGCACAATTAGTACCGGCGTTGACGGTGACTTTGACGATGTCGCTCCAGTCGATGCGCTGCTGGACTTGGTTTATGCGCCGGAAACAAAATACCGCACAAACGCGAGCTTTGTTATGAACCGCCGCACGGTATCGGCTATTCGTAAGTTCAAAGATGCAGACGGTAATTATATCTGGCAGCCCGCGACAGAGGCCGGCGCGCCGTCGACATTGCTGGGCTACAAGCTTGTCGAGGTCGAAGACATGCCAGACATTAGCAGCGGCGCGACGCTGATCGCCTTTGGCGATTTCCGCCGTGGTTACCTGATTGTTGATCGCCAGGGGGTCCGCGTCCTTCGCGATCCTTATTCCGCCAAGCCTTATGTCCTATTCTACACGACGAAACGCATTGGCGGCGGGGTGCAGGATTTCAACGCCATTAAGCTTTTGAAATTTGCAGCCTAAGCAACAAGCATTGGCCCCGTGCGATGCGCGGGGCCTCTCATACACATTTTCTTTTGCATATATAAAAATGAGGAGGGCTCATGGCCGTCACTGATATTACGCCGCCAGATATCGAGCCTGTCGCGCTGGACTATACCAAGCTTTTCTTACGCGTAGACACCGATGATGACGATACGCTGATCTTGGACTTTGTGCGTAGTGCGCGCCAGCGCATCGAGCGTCTTATAAGCGGTAGCCTGATTACGCGCCGCCGCCGATATATATCTACGCGCATATCTGGACGCGGTGTTTTTATAAACCACCATCCTGTGCGTTCTATCGATACCGTTACCTTAACAGCCGGACAGGGCGAGGAGAGAGTCATTTCGCCGCAGGGGCTCAATATTAACCTACGCTGCCAGCCGCCTGCAATCTCGCTGAAGTCCCGCGCTTCTTGGCAAAGCTATTTGCCCGGCGCGCAGAACCTTGAAATTGAATTTACCGCCGGTTTTGGTACGGCCGCTGAGGATGTGCCCATGCCCCTGCGTCAAGCCATTCTTTTGCTCACTGCGCAAAGCTATGAACATCGCGGTGCCGAGCAAGTGCCGCCCCTGCCGATGATGGTTGATGCGCTGCTGATGCCTTACCGGACCTTGCGGTTATGATTGGGAATTTGCGCACGCGGCTTGGCGTTTATAAGCCTCAAATCAATGCCGATGACTTCGGCGGCCATGTCACGGTCTGGGTTTGGCACGGCAAAGTCTGGGGGCATATACAGCCCCGAAGCCTTACGGAAGTGCGTGAAAACGGGCGGTTGAAAGTCACCCAGAGCTACCGCGTCATCACTCGCTTCCGGCCTGATTTCCCCGAACGAGCGCGCTTAATGTGGGGCGATAAAGTCCTGCGTTTTGTCAGCGGCTCTGACCCTGATAACCGCCGCGAGCGGCTCCATTTGATGTGCGAGGAGGAACAACAATGACCGATTTTAACGCCGTAAAATCCGTGAGCAGAGCCGTCCATGGCTTGCTGGCTTCGAGCCTGTATGTGCAATCGGCGCTTGGTAATCCTGCGCGGCTTTATGATGACCCGCCAGAGGATCCAGTTTTTCCATATCTGACCTATGGCCCGATCCGTAGCGAGGATAACTCTGCCCAGGGGGCGGTGATTACAAATCATGTTCTGACCTTGCATCTTTGGTCTCGTTATAGCGGACGAGCGGAAAGTCTGGCTTTGCTTGGAACGCTATCCAATGCGCTCACGCGCGAGCCGATGGAACTTGGCGGGGAGAGCCTTGTGAACCGCCATATTATTTACACCGATTTATTTCGCGCCAGTGACGGGCTGACCCTGCATGGGATCATCCGCTTGCGCATCACAACAGACCGCGAATTGGAGACCCTATGAGCGCAAAAGCCGGACGTGACATTCTTGTCAAAATTAAAAATGAAACGGGCGATTTCGTAAGCCTTGCAGGGCTGAGGGCAAAATCATTGCGCTTTAATGCGCGCCCAATTGATGTCACCGATAGCGAGTCAATTCAGGCGTGGCGAGAATTACTGCCCGGAGCCGGCACCAAGACCGCAGAAATTACAGGTGCGGGCGTCTTTCGCGATAAGCCATCGGACGCGCTCGCCCGAGAAGCCTTCTTTGCGCAAAGTGCGGCAGAGTACCAATTTATCATTCCAGGCTTTGGCACGCTGTCCGGACTTTTTATCATCAGCGCCCTTTCCTATGCCGGAAATTATCAAGGTGAGGCGAGCTTTGAGATGACTTTGCAGTCTGCTGGTGCGGCGGAGTTTATCGCCTAATGTCCTTTCAAAAAGGTGATCGCCACATCACCATAGGTGAGCAGCCTTATCTTTTGCGCCTGACGATGGGCGCGCTTGCCGATATTTCCCAGCAGCTCTCTGCTCGCTCGCCTTATGCGCTCTCGCAGCGTGTGCAGGCCCTCACCTTGGCAGAGGCGCGCGTGCTACTGACCTGTCTTTTGCGCCCCGCCCCTTTTGGCGCACTGACTGTGACAGTAGCCGCCCTACCGGCCGCGGAAATCCAGCGCTTATTGCCCGATATTTGCGCCGTGTTCGAAGAAAGCTTTCGCCGTGAATGACGCGGCTCCCGACCCGCGTGATGTCCCTGATTGGCCGTTTGAGGATTGGCTTAGGCTCGCCGTGCGGGGCTTTCGGCTCTCGCCCGCCGAGTTTTGGGACCTGAGCCTGCGGGACTGGCTATCCCTGACCCAAATTGATGCGCCCGATGCCCTAAGCCGCGATGATCTCGCGGCTCTAATTCAATCCTATCCAGATGAGAGCCAAGATGAATCCAACAGATGAAGCGGCCAAGGCCCTTGAAGATTTTGCAAATGGACCGGCATTGTCCGCCGCTAATGAAACCGCAAAGCTCTTTGAGGCGGCGGGTGAACGTATTGCGAAATCACTTGAGAACGCGGCGCGCCGGGGAGAGCTATCTTTCAATAGCCTTGCAGAAAACGTAGCGCGCGATTTGGCACGCCTAGCCGTAGCCGAGCTAATCACCTCGCCCTTGCAAAATGCCGTAAGCGGAATTGGAGGCGCGCTTTTGGGCGGGCTTTCCGGCGGCGCGGGCGGTAATAGCGGCGGCGGGAGCGGCAAAACACCCGTTACGGTCAATATGACAGTCTCCGGGGTTTCTGACCCGGCAAGCTTTGCTCGTTCACAAAACCAGATTTCGACAACATTGGCGCGGGCTGTCTCTGCTGGACAAAGATATATTTAGATAAGGATTTTCTATGACGAGTTTTCACGACGTGGTATTTCCGCTTCGCCTCGCCTTTGGCGCAAGCGGCGGTCCTGTTCGCGCAACGCAAATTACTGCACTCGCGAGCGGCGGCGAAGTACGCAACAATCCGCATAGACAGTCTCGCCGGCGTTATAACGCAGCAGCAGGCCTGAAATCTCATGCCGACCTGCAAAACCTTGTTGATTTTTTTGAGGCCCGGCAAGGGCAGCTTTACGGTTTCAGATTTCGAGATCCCTTGGATCATAAGTCCTGCGCCCTCAATGATAAACCGCAGGCGGATGATCAATTTATAGGTCTGGGTGACGGGCAGGAAACCCGCTTCCAGCTTCTCAAAATTTATGGTGACCAGCAGTCGGGTTATAACCGAAAAATCACTAAGCCTGCCGCCGGCTCAGTTTTGGTTTCCGTGGACGGGACGAAGCTGACGGGCGATGAATTTACGCTTGATGCGCTTACGGGAATCGTAGCGCTAAGCACGCCTGCGCGAGACGGGGCGGTGGTGCGCGCGGGCTTTCGATTTGATGTGCCGGTGCGTTTTGATGTCGATCACCTCGATCTTAGTCTTGAGGCATTTGGCGCCGGAGAGATCACACAAATCCCGCTGTTAGAGCTGCTTTATGCGTAACCTTTCAAATATTTCAGCGGCCCTGAGCGGCGAAGCCTTGACCTTTTGCCTGTGCTGGACCCTCACCCGACGCGACGGCGTAAGTTTTGGGTTTACCGATCATGACGCCGACATAGAGATCGGCGGTATTGTCCATCTTGCCCGCACGGGAATGAGCGGCGGCGACAGCGACAGCGCGCTTGGGTTCTCGATTGATAACGGCCATTTGCAAGGTGCTCTGACCGATGCACGCATTACAGCGGAAGATATAAATGCTGGTCTATATGACGGTGCACTTTTGCTCATCCGCCGCGTAAACTGGGCGAGTCCCTTACAGCACATTTCCCTTTCGCGGGGATATCTAGGGCAGATCACCCAGCAAGGCGACCGTTTTTCCGCCGAATGGACCGGTGAGGGAGCAAAGCTAGACCGCTCGCAAGGGCGGGTCTTCTCGCGGCTATGTGATGCGTCATTTGGAGACGCGCGCTGCGGGCTCGACCCCCTAGAATTTCCGGACGGCACATTATGCCCCCGAAGTTTTTCGGCCTGTCAAAGCCAGTTTAATAACGTAAAAAATTTTCGCGGATTTCCTTTTCTGCTTGGCGATGACGCGCTCACCGCCGCGCCCCAAGAAAGCGATATACGCGACGGCGGCTCGCGCTACAGGAAGCCCGGTTAATGCCGCCCTGCAAAGAGGTCACGCGTCAGGATATAGTGCAAGAAGCACGTCGCTGGATTGATACACCTTACCGCCATCAGGCAAGCCTTCGGGGTGCAGGCGCGGACTGCCTTGGCCTTGTTCGTGGTATCTGGCGAGCGCTTTACGGCGCCGAACCAATGTCGGTTCCGCCGTATACGCCGGATTGGGCAGAGCAGCTCGGCGAGGAAACCTTGCTTCTGGCTGCACGGGGGTGCTTAATCCCGCTGCCAAGAGATAACGCCCGCCTTGGCGACGTTATGATCTTTCGCATGCAGCCGAATGCGCTTTGCAAGCATATTGCCGTGCGCGCGAGCGCGGAGACAATCATTCATGCCTATTGGGGCCGCGCGGTCGTTGAAAGCTATCTCGTGCCTTATTGGCAAAAACGTCATGCCTTTAGCTTTGCCTTTCCCGCTCAGCCGGCTGCGTTTTAATTCTGCTCTCGTTTTATTTGAAAGTTTCTTATGACAACTTTGGTCGTTGCAGGCGCGCAAGCCGCAGGTCAAGCTTTGGTAAAAACAGCAAGCGCCGCCGCGCTGTCTTATGCCAATAGCGCAATTAGTCAAATATTTGATAACCGCGTTTTTGAAGGCCCGCGCCTCTCCAGTTTTCAGCTCATGACCTCACGCGACGGTTCACCTATGGCGCGCAGCTATGGCCGCGTTCGCCTTGCTGGCCAAGTGATCTGGGCCTCGCGCCTTAAAGAAATTGTGACTGAAGAGAAACAAGGCAAAGGCGGGCCAACTGCGCGAAATTACAGCTATACAATCAGCTTTGCGCTTGGGATTTGCGAAGGCGAAATTCAAAGCATTGATCGCATTTGGGTAAATGGACAGGTGTTGCGTACCTCTGGCGTCACTTACCGGATTTATAATGGCTCAGAGACACAAAACCCTGATCCGGTACTTAGCGCGATTGATGGCGACGTGCCCGCTTTTCGCGGCACGGCCTATATTGTCTTTGAGGATTTTCCGTTGGATGATTACGGCGCGCGGCTCCCTCAATTTAATGTAGAGGTCACGCGTGTCCCGCCCCGTGCTGGCAGTGCTGCGCGGCTAGAAAATCTCGTGAGCGGCGTTCACTTGCTGCCTTCATCGGGCGAGTTCGCCTATGCCGCAGACATCATAGAAGATGTGAGCGCTCCCGGGGCCGCGCGACCTGTGAATATGAATAATCTCTCGGGGCAAAGTGATATTTTGCAAGCGTTAGACCAGTTAGAAACGTCTCTGCCCAATTGCCGCAATGTTTCGCTCGTGATTAGCTGGTTTGGGGATGATTTACGCGCAGGTGAGTGCACAATCCGCCCAGGCGTTGAAACCCTGACCCGCGCAATTGACGGCGAGGATTGGCAGGTTGCGGGTATTTCCCGCGAAGACGCATATGTGGTGAGCGTAGATAACGAGGAGCGTCCCAGATATGGCGGCACGCCGTCAGATGCGTCTATTGTGCAGGCGATCCGCGAGCTTAAATCGCGCGGTTATCGCGTCACGATCTATCCGTTCATTCTTATGGATATTCCGCCCGATAATACGCGTCCAGACCCTTACGGCGGCGCGGCGCAAGCCCCCTTGCCGTGGCGGGGCCGTATAACGGTTCATCCGGCCGCTGGGCAGGCGCAAAGCGCGGATCAAACCCCGCGCGCGGCTGAGCAGGTCGAACAGTTCTATGAAGGTGAACAGGGTCTAAAACGCTTTATCCTACACTATGCGGACTTAGCCGCCGAGTCCGGCGGCGTAGACCGTTTTGTCATAAGTTCAGAATTAATTGGCCTGACAACGGCCCGCAGCAGCCGAGATAACTATCCTTTTGTCGAAAAACTTAAATCCCTCGCCAGGGATGTTAAGTCTAAACTGCCTCTCGCAGAGCTAAGCTATGCAGCAGATTGGTCCGAATATTTTGGGCATCATCCACAAGACGGCAGCGGCGACCTTACTTTTCATCTTGATCCCCTCTGGGCCGATAGCAATATAGACGCGGTTGGAATTGATGCCTATTTTCCACTCTCCGATTGGCGGGAGGGATTCCATGCTGATGCGCAGATTGCGGGGCAGATTTATGATCTGGAATATCTATCGCAAAACTTGCAGTCAGGGGAAGGTTTTGAATTTTACTACGCGAGCCAAAGCGATCGGCAGGCGCAGATCAGAACGCCGATCACCGATCATGCCTATAATAAGCCTTGGGTTTACCGCTATAAGGATTTGCTGAACTGGTGGATCAATCCACATATAAATCGCCGAAATGGCAAGGAAGTCCAAGCCTCAGCTTGGAAGCCAAGAAGCAAACCGTTTTGGCTTACGGAAATTGGATGCCCCGCGATTGATAAAGGCGCGAACCAGCCCAATGTCTTTTATGATCCCAAAAGTTCCGAGTCCAAAATCCCCTATTTTTCGTCTGGCGCGCGGGATGATCTAATTCAGCGGCGCTATATTGAGGCCTTTTTGTCCTTTTATGGCCAGCCAAGCAATAATCCTAACTCACCGGAATATGGCGGGCCTATGGTCGATATGAGCGCAGCCCATGTCTGGTGCTGGGACGCGCGTCCCTATCCTGATTTTCCGGCTCGGGAGGATGTGTGGTCGGACGGTGGAAACTGGCAGCTTGGGCATTGGCTTACGGGGCGCACGGGCCTTGTGCTTGTGGCTGATGTTGTTCAGGACCTCGTGCAGCGCAGCGGAGTGGCATCGGTAGATGTCTCCCAGATTTCAGGCGTGCTTGAGGGCTTCGTCATTGATCGCCCGATGAGCACGCGCGCCGCGCTCGCTCCGCTTGCGCTTACATACGGTTTTGACATGGCTGAACGAGCCGAGGGGCTTGCATTCGCGGCCCAAAGTCCAGAGGCACCCCTTAACCTATCATGGCAAGATATTGCCGCGCTCCCTCATGATGCGGCCCCTGTCACGCGCATCAAAGATGATCCTGAGGGGCGTCTGCGCGACGTTCGCCTGCACTATATTGATGGGGGTCAAGATCACCAAACCGCCAGTGTTTTTGCCCGTGAGCAGCGTGCTGAAACTCAAAATATCCTTGATGTCGAGCTGCCTTTGGTGCTGGATAGCGGCTTTGCCCGCGCCGCGGCGGCGCGCCTTTTACATATATCGGCTGCGCTGGATCAACGCGCGGAATTTTTGCTCTCGCCTATGCGCCTTGACGTAGAGGTCGGAGACCATGTTAGTTTGCCCGGCCAATCAGGTGTTTGGCAAATCACCCGCCTTGACGCTCCCGGATCTGCCGGCGGCGCCATGCGCGTGATCGCGAAGGCCAGCAGCAATAACGATGGGGCGGCAGAATTTCAGCCGCCTGTGGCCCGCGCCGCGCCGACGGTTGTTCCCGCAATTGCGTGGGCCTCCAAGCCTGAACTCATCGTCCTTGATCTTCCCGATTATACGGGCGAGAGCCGGAAAGGTATAATGGTCGGCGGGCAAGTGACCCCGTTTAATCGCTTGCAAATCTCCGCAGGCGAGACGCCCATAGAGCTTGGCCAGCCTGCTCTTGTGGGTGTTTTGGAAAAACCTCTTGGCCTGGGCCCTGTCGGGCGCATGGATTATGGCGGCGTGCTTGAGTTTAAAATGACCAATGCCGACCTAGGGTCTGTCGATATGGAACGCTTTTTAAGCGGGGCAAATCTCTTTGCCGTGCAAGCCTTGCGTCAGGCCGGGGCACGGGTGAGCGCGGGACAGGGCTGGGAGATTTTGCAAGCGCGGACTATCGAATTGATCGCGCCTGATCAATACCGGGCGCGCGGATTGCTGCGCGGGCGGTTTGGCAGCGATGCGGACATGTCTGCGCTCACCACTGGCGCTCGCATTGTGTGTCTCAATCAGGGACTAGGCGACTTGGCGACGCCGCGCGGGCGCGGGGAGAGCTTGACTGTGCAAGCCCGCGTTGCTGGCCGGGTGAGTGAGCCTTATGAACTTAGCTATGAAGCTCGCCACTTGCGGCCGCTCTCGCCGGTTCATGGCAGGGCAGAAATTAAAGATGGCGAATTAAAGCTCAACTGGATACGCCGTACGCGGCAAGGCGGAGAGAGCTGGAGCGGACTTGATGTGCCGTTGGGGGAGGATATCGCCCTTTTTCGAGTAGAGGCGCTCAAAGAGGGTGTCGTTATAGAAACACGCGAAGCCGAACGCCCGGAAGCTATCCTTTACCGTCTTGACGCCGAGCGTATTCGTATTTCACAAGGCTCGACCGTTTACGGCTTTGGTCCCCCACTCATTATTGAACTCCCGCCTGCCTCTTGAGAAACCCGCCTTGAACCCTAAATAGGGTGTAGGAGGCTAGAAGCGTGGCAAAAGATCCCTATAAATTATTGGGCGTGCAAAAAAGCGCGAGCGATGCGGAAATCCGCAAAGCTTATCGTGCTCTGGCTAAAAAGCTGCATCCTGATGTTAATCCGGGGGATAAAGCCAAAGCTAATCAGTTCAAAGAAGTGACCGCCGCCTATACGCTTTTGACCGACAAAGCGCTGCGGAGGCAATATGACAGCGGCCAAGTCGATGCGAGCGGACAGGCACAAAACCCGTTCTCACGCGGACCATTTGGCGGGTCTGGCGGCGGGGGCGGCTTTAGTTCAGCCGGCTTTGGCGGTATGGCCGGCGGCCAAGATGATATGAGCGATCTCTTCGCCTCATTATTTGGTATGAATATGGGGCGGCAAACTGGCGGCCCGCGCCGCAGCGGCTATGCCCCGCGCCCCAGCCCCAAAAAGGGTGCGGACGTAAGATATAAGGTCAAGCTGGACTTTTTTGAGGCCATTAAAGGCGGCAAAAAGAAAATCAAGGCAGGTCAAGAGCAATTAAATGTGACAATACCTGAGGGCGTGGAAGACGGCGCGGTTCTGCGGCTGAGAGGTAAGGGACATGCCGGCCGTAACGGCGGACGCCGTGGGGACGCGAAAATCGAAATTTCGGTGGCTGATCACAAGTATTTTCGGCGTGATGGTAAAAACTTGCGTCTTTTCCTGCCAATTTCGCTCTCTGAGGCGATTTTGGGCGCAAAAGTCAAAATTTCTGTGCCTGCTGGCGCGGTCTCGCTGAATATTCCCGCCGGATCAGACAGCCGCAAGACGCTAAGGCTTAAGGGTAAAGGCGTTGCGGGCGGTGATCTTTTCATTGTCCCTCAGATATTTTTGACGCATAACAATGACACTGAAGTTGAAAAGTGGGCGAAAAATCAAAATGACTCCGATGGCGACGATATCCGCCGAGAAGCGGGGCTTTAATGGCACTCACCTTGCAATGCGGGGTGAGTATGAATTCCATATTCAGACTTCATTCAGGGAGAATGTAATACATCGCTTTTAATGACATATATGAAACGACATATATTAGGGATTGTGACATTGGCCGCAGTGTCGGTTTTAACGGTATCCCCAGCCCTTGCTTCGCAGCCAAATGATAGCTTCATGCTGTCTATAAAGCCTGCGCACCATGTATCGGTGGCCAGCGCGCCTACGCCGCCGCAAAGCCGTGAGTTTCTTCGTTATGCCCAAAGTGCGGTCTCTGCCTCCGAAGCCAAAGCCATTGCGCGCCGCACAGTGCCAGGCTCGGTCTATGTTGATATGTCGCGTAAAGGCAATGTTTATAAGGTGCGCGTGAAAAAAGACGGCCGTATAGTTGATGTTTTGATTGACGCGAACACTGGGCGCGTCCTTAATTAGAGCCCAAGCGACTCACGAGGCTCTTATGCGCATTCTCATTGTTGAAGATGATCCCGATCTATCCCGCCAGCTTGGCGAAGCGTTGCAGGATGCCGGTTATGCGGTTGACGTTGCATCAGACGGTGAAGAGGGGCACTTCCTAGGCGATACGGAGCCCTATGATGCGGTCATTCTGGATTTGGGTCTTCCGTTAATCGACGGGGTGAGCGTGCTACAAAAATGGCGCGCGGATAATAAGTCTTTTCCTGTGATTATCCTGACGGCTCGCGATCAGTGGTCGGAAAAAGTCGCTGGGTTTGACGCTGGGGCAGATGATTATCTTACCAAGCCTTTCCACACAGAAGAGCTTTTGGCGCGGCTGCGCGCCCTTGTACGCCGTGCGGCGGGCCACTCAACAGATACAATCGAAATTGGTGATCTTTTGGTCGATAACCGCTCTGCGCGTGCGTTTGTTGACGGCAGCCCTATCAAGCTGACCTCGCATGAGTTTCGCCTCATCAGCTATCTGGCTATGCACAAGGGGCGCGTGATTTCTCGTACAGAACTTGTCGAACATATTTATGACCAAGACTTTGACCGTGATAGCAATACGATTGAAGTTTTTGTTGGTCGCTTGCGCCGAAAAATTGGAACCGACCGCATTGAAACGGTTCGGGGTCTTGGCTACCGGCTCGTGAACCCTGCCGAGTCCAAAGCAGGGTAGCGCCTTATGGGGCGCAAGGACTCCAATACCTCCTTAGTTTTGCGCCTTGTGCGCAGCGCCAGCTATTGGGCTCTTCCCATTCTGATTTTTACCGCTTTTGCCCTGACGTTTTTCTATCGGGATTCGACGTACCGCATTTTTGATGACCCGCTCACCAGCGCGGTAACCTCGTTGATTGCGTCTGCTGATATTCCAGAAGGCGGCACGGCCGCGTCTTTGACGCTGGCGCGCGAACCGACTGATCCGCGTTATCAACAGGCACTCTCTGGCCGTTATTGGCTGATTGGCCTGCTGGAGACGGACGGAAATGTTATCCCAATCAAGAAATCTCGCTCGCTCTATGAAGATACATTGCGCCTCCCCGCGCGCGACGCCCAGCAAATTAGGGCGCGTCCGGGTGAGGAAATCGCAAGCAAATCGATCGGGCCTGATGGCGAACCTTTAAGGGTTTTAGTCAATTATGTAACGCTCCCCAATGCCAACAACCAAGCCGTTGTTATAATTGCTGCCGCCGATAATCGGCCCGCGACACAGGCCGTCAGGCGCTTTGCTTTAATCGCCAGCGGCCTGATGTTTTTACTCTCTGCGGGTCTTGTCACTGCGGTTTTCACTCAGGTGCGGTCAGGCCTTAAACCGCTCTTTGACTTGCGCGACACGGTGGCGGATGTGCGCGAGGGGCGCGCCACCCATGTTGAGGGTGAATATCCGCGCGAAATACAGCCGCTGGCCACAGAGCTTAACTTCTTGATTGATCACAATAAGGATATTGTCGAACACGCGCGCACCCATGTCGGTAATCTTGCACATGCGCTTAAGACCCCGCTTGCCGTGCTAATTAATGAGAGCGACGCCCAAGCCCCCACAAATCAATTTGCTTCTATTGTGGCGCGGCAGATTCAGATCATGCGCAAGCAGGTCGATCATCATTTGCACCGCGCGCGGGCGGCGGCGCGAGGGCAGGCAATTGGCGTCAGCACCGATGTTGCCCCAGTCATTAATTCACTTGCGCGGACGCTGCCGCGCATTTTTCGGTCCAAAGACATTGATATGATTGTCGATATAGAAGCGGATTTGGCCTTTAGAGGAGAGAAGCGGGATCTTGATGAGATGGTCGGAAACCTGATGGATAATGCGTGTAAATGGAGCCGCTCCCAAGTGCGTGTTTTTGCCTATAGTAAAACCAGTGATCCGACGAATTTTGTGATTTCCGTAGAGGATGATGGGCCGGGCCTAAAGGAAACTGATTATGCGCAGGCGCTCAAGCGCGGCGTGCGGCTTGACGAAGCCAAGCCGGGTACAGGATTTGGTTTGGCGATTGTGGATGATTTAGCCCGGGCCTATAAAGGCGGAGTCGAATTCTCGCGCTCTGAATGGGGCGGACTTTGTGTCACGCTTTTATTGCCAAAAACAAGTAAGCGGTCCGAAGGGTCGGGCCTGTGAGTTGTGACGGCCCAAAGACCGGAACCAAAACTCAAAAAGGGAAAAAATTGAATTCGCGGTTCATGAAAAAAGATATTCATGAGGGGGCCAGAAAATTCTCGCCCTTTGTTGCTAAGAACAAAATGGCGATCACCGAGACGCTCCTGCCATGTCTGCCGCCCCAAGCCCATGTCCTTGAAATCGCGTCAGGTTCTGGCGAGCATGGCTTGCACATTTGCCGCCAGAGGCCCGATGTTACGTGGCAATGCTCTGATATTTCTTCTGAAGCCCGCGAGAGTCAAGATTCCTGGGCGAGCGAGGCAAACGGGCAAATGCCCAAGGCCTTGAATATAGACTGTACTCAAAAAGGGTGGCACGAAAAGGTTGCCCGCGCTGATGTCATATTTTGCGCAAATATGATCCATATCGCCCCGTGGACCGCGGCTGAGGGTTTGGCGGAGGGGGCGGGCATACTCCTGCCGGTCGGGGGAGTGTGTATTTTATATGGTCCTTTCCTCGAAGGGGATCAAACGGCGCAAAGTAATATTGATTTTGATGCCAATCTTAAATCTCGAAATCCAGCTTGGGGCGTGAGAGATTTAGACGCTGTTAAGCATATATTTGCACAACGTGGGTTTAATAAGCTGCAGATAACCGTGATGCCCAGCAATAATAGACTTTTGGCATTTTCACGGCTCTGAAAACATGACTATTTTGTCATGTTTTAGACAGAATAAGGATAGGCACCAACCCTCACTGTGTGCTTGAGCGTGGAGACCATCGTGGCCAAGATCGACCATTTTTTCAAAATACTTTTCGCGGCGGGCGTCTCGCTTTCGCTGACCGCACCCGTATCTGCGCAAGTGTTGCAGCCCATTGAGTACCCAAAGCAGCCCGCCGCTGCGCCCACGCCGCTGCGGGAACTTACCGTACCTCTAGCCGCGGCGCCGGCCCCGCAGGTAAATCAGGATTCAGTTTTGCAGCCAAAGCTTGCGATTGTGGACCCGCGGCCGAGCTCCCCGCGGCCCGTGCGCTCGCCGGCCGCCGAGCCGCCGTTTAGCTTCCCCTTTGATTACCCGTCCAAAACGTCATTGGCGGACCTTGTCGAGCAAGTCAGTCCGGCGGTTGTCAATATCATCGTGCAGACGGAATCGGCCGAGTCCGTAACAGAAGGCCAAGGCTCCGGATTTATTATTGACGCCAAAGGCGAGGTCGTGACCAATTACCATGTCATTGACGGCGGTACCTCCATTGAAGTCGAGTTTAACAATGGCGAGAGATTTGCCGCAAAAGTCGTCGGCACCGACCCCGAAACAGATTTGGCTGTGCTCAAAATTGATAGTCCTCGCCGCTTTAAAACAGTGAGTTTTCATCAAGACGAGCCGCTACGTATTGGTGATTGGGTTGTCGCGATCGGTAACCCTTTTGGGATCGGCCAATCCACCAGCTTTGGCATTATTTCCGCGATTGGCCGTAAGCGGGTCGAGAGCGGCGCCTATGTGGACTATATTCAAACTGATGCGACGATTAATACGGGTAATTCCGGCGGGCCATTATTTAACCCCCAAGGGGATGTGGTCGGCGTAAATTCGGCGATATATTCTCCGACCGGCGCGAGCGTCGGGATTGGCTTTTCAATTCCACATCAAACGGCTGAAGCCGTTGTCACCCAGCTTCGCCGCGAGGGACGCGTGCGCCGAGGCTGGTTAGGCGCGGGGTTACGAACCGCCGAGTTTTCCCAATCGGGCGGCGTTTTTAAAGGCGGGGCGACAATCAATAATATTGTCCCGGGAAGTCCGGCAGATATTTACGGTCTTAAAGTTGATGATATTTTGCTAAATGTGAACGGCACCACCGTCCGCAACTCCACAGAGGCAACGCGCCTCATTGGGGCCATGCGGCCCAATCAGAAAATGTCGGTTATCTATGAGCGAGAAGAGAAACCTTATAAATTGACGGTCATGATCGGGGAACGCCCCGATAAAGAAGAGGTTGAAAAATCTATCGCCGCTAGCACCAGTGAGCCTTCTGCCAGCGGCGCGCCCGCCAAAGGTCTGGGCGGTGGCCATCGCCACGGTATGGGGCTGGTTGATCTTTCTGCTGAGGCGCGCTCCGCCCTAGGCATGCGTTATGATCAGGTTGGTGTTTATGTCGAATCCGTTGCGCCCAATACCCATGCGGCTGTCGCCGGCATTCCGGCCAATAGCGTTTTAATGCAAGTCGACAATACCGATATTCCTAGCGTTCCGGCCTTTGAGCATATGATTTTTAAGGCCCAAGAGCGCGGTGAGCCGCAGCTCATAATATTGGTGCGGCTTCAGGACGGTCAGGAGCGGCTATTCGCATTGGCGATACCGCTCAGCTAAGGGAATAAAAAGAATAATTGGCGGGGGTCTAATTGGAGAAAAATATGAGAATTTTGGTTGTTGAAGATGATGACATTGCCGCTGAATATGTGCGCAAAGGCTTGATGGAAGCCGGCCATGTCGTCGATCTGGCCCCCGATGGGGAGCTCGGATTGGAAATGGCGCGCGCCGCCGATTACGACGCTATGATTCTTGACCGTATGCTGCCCAAACGCGACGGCATGTCCGTGCTTGAAGAAATGCGCAAGGACGGGGACGCAACGCCTGTGCTTATTCTTTCTGCACTTGGCGAAGTTGATCAAAAAGTCGAGGGCCTGCGCGCGGGCGGTGATGATTACCTCGCTAAGCCCTATAGCTTTACCGAACTTTTGGCCCGCGTTGAGGCGATTGGTCGGCGGTCTGACCCGACGGCGGCCGTGACAAAATTAAAATGCGGTGATCTTGAGATGGACCTGCTTGCCCGCACTGTGCGGCGCGCAGGACAAAATATTCTCTTGCAGCCACGCGAATTTCGTTTGTTGGAATGCCTAATGCGCAATGCAGGGCGTGTTGTGACCCGTACCATGCTGCTTGAGAAGGTTTGGGATTACCATTTTGACCCCCAGACAAATGTGATTGATGTGCATATTTCTCGCCTGCGGGGGAAGGTCGACAAAGATTTTGATACGCCGCTTTTGCATACTGTTCGCGGGGCCGGCTACCGCTTGCAGGTTTAGCGCAAAGCCTTAAGCTGCGGCTATGCTCAGCGCGCTTAAAAAGCTTTATAAAAATACATTGTTTCGCCTCAGCTTGCTTGGGGCGTTACTCTTTATTATCGCCTTGATTTTGGCTTTGGGAAATGTGTACTTCCTGACAATCTCAAGCGAAATCCGGCAAGTGGACCGCCTGCTGGCTGAAGAAGTCGAAGAGTTCCAAACCATACTTGAAGAAGGCGGGCTAAGGCCCCTAAGTCAACAGGTCTTTTTGCGGTCCGGCTTGGGCGACCGTCACTATTTGCTGACCGCCCGCAGTCAGGACGGCAAAGATATGGTGACAGGAAACTTGGGGGAGCAAATCGTCACGCTGAAAAGCCAAGAGAGGACCTCACTCGGCGAGGAAGCCGGTGCCAGCTTCACAAAGGTCGGCTTCATCCTCGTTATCCCTGCGACAGATACGCAAGAGGCAAAAGAGCGCCGCATGCGCGGGCTTTCGGGTTATTTACAACTTGAGGGCCGCAATGTGGCGGCGGTCGTGGTTGCGCGCGACGTCGAAGTGACCATGCGCACAGCCGATCGCGTCAAAAATGCGATTTGGACCAGTTCTGCGATTGCTCTGTTTTTGGGCTTGTTATCAAGCTGGTATGTCTCGCGAAAATTCACCCAGCGAGTAGAGGCTTTTAACCGGCTTGCCACAGATGTTCGCGCCGGGCACTTGGATCGGCGTGCCCCGAGAAATTACTCCGAAGACGAGATGGACCTCCTCGCCGAGCATTTGAACGATATGCTCGACCATATTGATCGCTTGATGAAGGCCATGCGCTATGCGGGGGATAGCATTGCCCATGATTTGCGTTCGCCGCTGACGCGGCTTCGCACGCGCCTTGAAACGGCGGCATCGGAAATGACCGACCCGAAATCCGAAGAAACACTTTTCGCCGCGGCAGGCGACGCTGACGAGCTGCTTAAGACATTTGACTCGGTTCTTCGAATTGCCCGTCTAGAGGCAGGGGAGCGCCGCGAAATGCTTTCGGAAATGGACCCAAAGCCTCTTCTTGACGATATTGCCGAACTCTACGAACCCGCCTGCGAGGATGCGGGGCTGAATTTTACAAGCGAGATTCAGTCCGGTCATAGTATTTCCGCCGACAGAGGGCTGATGAGTCAAGCGGTCTCTAATTTGGTTGAGAACGCCATTAAATATACGCCAGCGGGCGGGGCTATCCACCTATCGCTTTTAAAAGATGCGCAGGGGCGCACGCAAATTTCTATTGTGGATGATGGCCCCGGTATTCCCGCCAATAGCCGCCAGCGGGTAAAAGAACGTTTTGTGCGCCTTGACGCCTCGCGCACGGCTCCGGGCAGCGGGCTTGGCCTTGCTCTTGTTGATGCGATTGCGGATTTACACCGTGCCAAGTTTTCGCTCGATGATGGTATGCCTGGACCGGATAACCGGCCAGGTCTTGCCGCGCGGCTCTCTTTCCCGCGCCTGCGAAGGCTTAAGCCCATGGGGAGTGCCTCAACCTCTGCGCCGCCGCAAAAATTGACGCCTGCGGGGCAGGGGCGCTAATGACCGCCTGCGCGACCCAGCAAGGAATAGCGCGCGCCCGTGAAAACTCCGCTTATCTACGCGAAAGCCTTGAGCTATACCCCGGTCTTGCTGCGCAAACCCTGATCTCGTCCGCCGACAGCATTTTAGAAAGCCTTTACGGCGAGGTAAGCAAAGAGGTGTTGGCTCATGCCGATGAAATGGCGCAGCTTCGGATATTGAAGCGACGTGCTCATATGATTATCGCCTTGGCCGATATTTCAAATGTCTGGGCATGGCCAGAGGTGACAAAGGCCCTGACAAAGCTAGCTGATTTCGCCCTATCCCGTCTGCTTATTGCGGGCGCGGCAGAGCTTGGCATTTATAGCCAAGATCCGGATAACCCCTGTCCAGGGCTCTTTATTTTGGCGATGGGTAAATACGGCGCCTTTGAACTTAATTATTCCAGCGATATTGATTTTTGCGTTTTTTACGACCCCCAGAAGCTTTCCCTTGAGCGCCCCGAACGCGCGGAGCGCACGCTTATCCGCTTTGTTCAAACCCTGATACGCGGCTTTGATCATATGACGGCGCAGGGGTATATTTTTAGGACAGATTTGCGCCTACGGCCCGACCCGCGGTCCAATGCGGTCGCCGTTTCCACAGCCACGGCCGAGCGCTATTACGAAACGCTCGGGCAGAACTGGGAACGGGCGGCGATGATAAAGGCGCGTGTGGCTGGCGGGGACAGAGACGCTGGCAGGGCTTTTATTGATAATGTACTTACGCCTTTTATTTGGCGGCGCTCGCTCGATTATGCGGCGATTGAAGACATTCATTCAATCAAGCGCCAGATACAAGCCCGCCGCATAGAGGGCGCCAACGGCGAGGGGCAAATTGATCCTGCCGGTCATCATCTCAAACTTGGCAGTGGTGGCATAAGGGAAATCGAGTTTTACGCCCAAACCCAGCAACTAATTCTCGGCGGACGAAACTCCTCCCTGCGCAGCCCGCGCACGGTCGACGCCTTGGCGGCCTTGGCGCAGGGGCAGTTTATAGGTGAGAATGAGGCCCAAATACTGACGCAGCATTATGGGCATTTGCGCCGCTTTGAACATGCCGCGCAGATGCGCGAAGACGCGCAAACCCATGACGCCCCCAAAGACATAAGGGCGCGAGAAGAGCTCGCGTGGCTTGCGGGCTATGACGACCTCGCCGCGTTTGACAGAGCCCTGTCTAAAATACTCACCGAGGTGCACCAGCTTTATGTCGCGTTGTTTCCGGGCTTTGAGAGCCTCACCTTGGAAGATGGAAACCTCTCATTTACGGGGGTGGAGCCTGATCCCGAGACGCTGCAAACCCTCATGAAACTTGGCTTTACAGGACCCTCTCAAATTTGGCGGCAAATGGCAGATTGGCTTGGCGGGCGGGTTTCCGCAACGCGAAGTGAACGCGCGCGGGCGCTTTTAACGCGGCTTGCCCCGCGCCTTTTAAAACTCTGTTCCCAGACGGGAGAGGCAAACCGCGCTTTTGAGGCCTTTGGCAGTTTTTTCGAACGCTTGGGTAGCGGGGTATCTTTGCTTGCCATGTTCCTTCAAGAACCAAGCCGGCTTAGGCGAGTGATCGACCTCATGCTGATCTCCCCGCGTTTATCGGAAACTTTGTCCTCACAGCCCGCCGTGCTTGATAGCATGATTGATCCGCGGTTTTTGAAATTTGATATCGAGAGGCATAAGGCTGGTTACAAAAAGGCGCTTGGCCCTGATTTGGATTTCGAAGACAGCCTGAATGCCGCGCGACGGCAATTACGTGAGGATCAGTTTCGACTCGCTGTGAGCCTCCTAAGCCATGAGCTGCACCTTGGGCAGGCGGGCGTTGCCTTCACGCAGCTCGCGGAGGGATGCATAGAGGGCCTTTTGCCCGCGAGCGTGCGCGAAACCGAGCGCAGGATCGGCCCGCTTGGCGGGGATTACGCTATCTTGGCGATGGGCAAGTTAGGCGGTGCAGAGATGAGCCTTGTGAGTGATCTGGACATAATGCTGATTTATGAGGCGCCGCTGCGCGCCCAGCCTGATTTCATAAAGCTCACTCAGCGGCTCGTGAGCGCGCTATCGGTCACGACAGCTGAGGGCGGTCTGTATGAAGTTGATATGGCCCTGCGGCCCAGCGGCCGGTCCGGTCCGGTCGCCGTCAGCCTTGAGGCCTTTACCCGTTATTATGCAGATCGTGCCTGGACATGGGAGTTTATGGCGCTGACCCGCGCACGGGTGATTGCGGGCTCTAGCGAGCCGTTTATGGCGAGCGTCTCGGAAAGTGTTCGGCAATGCCTGACTTTGACGCGGTCTAATCTGAATATGCCGCAAGATATTTATGAGATGCACCAAAGGCTGGCGCGCGAGAAGCCCGCGCGCGGACCTTGGGATGTTAAGCAATTGCCGGGGACATTGCGCGACGCCGAGTTTATTGCGCAGGCGCTTTATCTTGCGCAGCGTAGCGGATTTGCAGGTCAAGGCCTTTGCGCAACACAAGCTATGTTAAGCCGCGCGCAGGCGCTGGGCGCGCTGAGCAGGGAGGCTTATGAGGATTTGCACGGGGCGGTGCGGTTTTTCCAAAATCTTACCCAAGCCCTCGCCCTGACTCACGGCGGGTTATCGGGCGCGCCAAATATCTATGTGCTCAGCGCGGCGGCGCGGGTATTAGGGTTTGAAAATACGGATGGTCTTAGCGCCGCGCGGGAGCGCCATATCGCGGCGGTAAAGCGGCAGGTGAAAAACTTTATTCTGCGCTAATCCGCGCGCGCGTTCCTTGGCGCGTGAGGCCTAAGCGGCGCTTTGCGGGCGCGGCGGCGGCAGCGCTTCACGAGGGGGTGTTGGCGGCGCGGGTTGCGGCGGGGCGGCCTGCGGCGCGGGCGCATGAGGCGGCGGGGCGGCTCGAGCCGGCTGTACGGCCAGGCCGTCTTGGCTGATTGCAGGGAGGTTTTCCGTGTTAATTGTCAGCACATCCGCAATATCTTGCGCGAGTTTGGAGATTTCATTGCCAACCTCTTTAGTGTCTTCACTGTCGGCTTTCTCTTGCGGTTTATTGGGCAAGGTAAAGATCACGCTTGTGCCTTGGCCCACTTCACTTTCGATGCGGAAATTACCGCCGTGAAGCTCAACGAAAGATCTGGAAAGCGCCAGCCCAAGGCCGGTGCCTTCATGTTTGCGTGAATGTTGACTATCGATTTGCTCAAAGGGTTTGGCGAGCCGTTCAATGTCCTCTTTGGCAATTCCGATGCCGGTGTCAGAAATCTTGACGATAAGGCCGGCCGAATTAGGCGTAACTTCCACGCTTACGGCGCCGCCTTCGGGCGTGAATTTAATCGCATTGGTTATCAGGTTAATAAGTATTTGCTTAACAGCGCGCGGGTCAGCTTCAATCTCGGGGAGTTCTCCAACCTCGTATATAAGTTTAAGACGATTGTCTTCAGCCCGTCCGCGCACAATCCGGAGGACTTGCTGGATCATATCATCCATTTGCATGATCTCGTGATTAAGCGTCATCTTACCCGCTTCAATTTTTGACATATCCAAAATGTCGTTGATCAGCGAGAGCAGGTGTTGGCCGGAAAATAGTATATCATTGACATATTCTGTATAGCGAGGGTCACCAAGCGGGCCGAACATTTCCTTTTTCATAATATCCGAAAAGCCATTAATCGCATTTAGCGGCGTACGTAGCTCATGGCTCATATTGGCAAGGAAATCAGATTTGGATTGATTAGCTTCCTCCGCGCGAATTTTTTCCTGTTCATAGTTTTCGGCCAATTCCACGATCCGAGATTGGGACTTGCGAAGAACATCAATGGTTTTTTGAAGGGCTGTCTCATTTTGTTGCAATTGATGCTCGCGGGTCCGAATACCTGTCAGGTCCGTCCCAATACCAACTGTCCCGCCGTCTGCTGTTGCCGCATCCTGATAACGTATCCAGCGATTGTCTTTGAGTAGGAAGTCCTGAGCGCTCTCCCCTTCAATATCAAAGACATCCTGAATATTATTATTCGCGTGATATTCGATGGTGGCGCGGTCCATGCCGACTTCAAGATTGCCAGGTTTAAAGCCAAAGAAAAGCTCAAATTGGCGATTCCACAGCACCAGACGCCCGCGCGGGTCCCATAGCACAAAGCTATCATTCATTGACCCAAGCGCATCTGAAAGACGGGCTTCGGCCGCTTGTAAGCGAAGCGCCGCGCCGCGCTGCTCGGTAACGTCCATGGCCACGCCGATGATGACTTTTACCATATCCGTGCCGCGAACCGATGGCCGGCCTCTAACCGATAAGGTAATCGGGATATGGGCGACATTCATATCAACTTCAAATTCCCCGCCTACGCTGGCACGGCGCGTCACTGAATAGAAATGCTCGCGGTCACCTTCGCGAAACAGGCCAAGGAACTGGGGTAAGGTGATCTCCTGTTCACGCGCCGCCAAGCCAAGGAGCTCAGCGAGAGAGCGCGAAACGTAAGCCGTATTTGCAGTCAGATCGATTTCGAAAATCCCGCCGCGATTTGATTCCAGAGCGGCTTGATAACGCTGTTCTGAAATCTCGTTTACGTGCTGATTTTTTTCAACGCGGTTGGCTTGGGCCAACAAATTTCTCAAAAATATCCATACCAATACCCCTGTCCCGCCAAGCATGGTCAGAAAGGCCAAAATATTTCGAAGCCAATTGGCGGGCGTGGTTTTTGGCGTGGCGGAGATGACCGAAATTGAGCTGGAATTTGGAATTGTCCGCGCGGAAAGCCAAACCTTTTCGCCGTTAACCTCATGTAAAAAAGGGCGGCTATTTTTCAGGCTAGAGAGTTTATCAACGCCAAGCCCAAGATAGGCAAGACCGCCAATCCGGCCCATATCAGACGGCGCGTCAACAATACCGCCGCCGTTCAGCATCAGCGCATTTGTCTGGGTTGTGTAATCAACCAATGACCCGGGGGTTAGAATAACAGCCAAATAGGCTGTGCCTGCGCGCTTGATGATAACGGGGCTCACTGCGCCGCTATCGGAAATCAGCGACATGATTTTCACACCGGCTTTTGGGAAGTCCTGAACGGGGATGGCGGGTCCCGCCGCTCGGGCATTCTCTGTCGCTGCGAGAACCTGATTGTCGGCCGAGACCACAAGCGCGCCTTGTATGTCTTTGCCGCGCGCTACCAAATCAACAATCTGTTTAGCGTTGCCGCGCGTTGAGAGGGCTTGATCAACCCACGCTAATTGCACATCAAGTTTCGAGGCTGCCATGGCCGCCAGATTTCCTGTCTCTTGAAAGCTCGCCGCGCTTTGGGTGCGGTTATGCTCGGCGCGCTGCCCAAGTAAAACAGTGGAGGCCAAAATCGCAAAAAAGACTAAAAATGCCCCCGAAATTATGCAGAGCGTGCGAATCAAACCTTCATCAAATTGCTCTGTAAACCCATGACCGTCCTTTGGTTGGGCCGGGTTTGCTTGTATCCGTGAAGCTGACTGGACGGGACGAGAAAGCGCGTCGGCGGTTGGGCGCACAGCGTCCGGCTGCCTGTATGGGGGCTGCTGTTGATGCTGAGGGCGAGGCGTGAGCTGGGGCGGTGACTGAGGCACCATGTGAGGCGCCCGCTGAACTTGGGGCTGCCGCGGTGCAGCTTGTGGGTGTGTATTTTGCCATTGAGGCACAGGGCCGGCTTGATAGCTATTGGGAGGCGGCGGCGGCATATGTTGCGTGTTTGTATTCACCGTTTCCCTCTACGAATCACTTGTAAAATCATGCGGCCTAACTTGCCCTAAGTCGAGGGTCACAATGGCTGTAAATTCGATAGAAAAGGTTAAGAGTTGGCAGATTTTAGTTCAGGCCTGCCTATGTGGTAGCCTTGGGCGGCGTCGAAGCCTAAGTTTCGGGCAAATTCCAATAATTCTGCGGTTTCTATCCCTTCGGCGATCAGTTTCACGTTAAGCGAGTGCTTAAGGCTCAAAAGCGCCTTTAATATCGCCAAATCCCGCTCCTGCTCAAAGGCGGCGACAACAAAATCCCCATCAATTTTAAGCCAGTCAGCCCCAATTGCCCGCAAATAGCGGATTGAGGCCGCGCCCGCACCGACATCATCAAGGCAGATTGGATGGCCACGCCGTCTCAGCCGTGCTAATATGGCAGCCGCGCTCTCTAGCTCCCGAATGTCCCATGTTTCCGTCAGCTCTATCATCAGCTTATGTGGCGGACCCTCTAGGGCGGAGAGGCAGGCATTAAGCGCATGCTCAAAGGTCGGCTCGCTCATGGAGGCGCCGGAGAGGTTGACCGCAATGCCCGGCCCATCTGAATTTTCATTTAAATCGAGGACCGCGCGTGCGAGCATTGATAGATCGAGATCCTTAATAGCGCCGGACATTTCCGCGGGGCGCAATACGCCCGCAAGCCCCAGATTATGGTCAAAACGCACAAGCCATTCATGATGCAAGATTCTATCATCGCTAAGATCAATGATGGGTTGACGCATAACCGTGAATAATTCTTCGGAGACGTGGGTACGAAACCCTGCAAATGTTGTTGGATCAATCATGACCGCTTCCTAGCCTATTGTCTTTAAGGAAGCTTTAGGGGGCATGGTTAACCGCCGTTAATCCGCAGCCTACGCTGGGCGGATCTGGGGGCTTGATCTCAAATCTATCCCAATATTTTCCCCGCAATTTCCGATAGGTTCTTTGATGGTTTCTTGCCAAGAATAGCCTCAAGTTCGGCGCGAATCAGGCTTTGACGCGCCTTATCCAGTTTCGGCCAGATTTCATAAGCCCCCGCCAAACGCGCCGCGAC
This sequence comes from uncultured Caulobacterales bacterium, assembly GCA_964410285.1. GTDB lineage: Bacteria > Pseudomonadota > Alphaproteobacteria > Caulobacterales > Maricaulaceae > Fretibacter. The sequence goes on from CAYPFR010000001.1 coordinate 399,288, forward strand.
TTGCGGGTTGCGGCTATCCATATCAAGAAGCTCCTGAGTAAAGAACGCATAGCCAGAGCCATCGATTTTATGAAAAATTTCAGGATTGGCCATGGCAAAGCTCCCGATGAGCGCGCGGACGCGGTTGGGATTGCGGCGCTCATATCTCTCATGACGGGTCAGCGCGGCGATGGCCTTAACGCCGCCGGGCATATGACGCCGCCCTTGCAGCGCGAACCATTTATCAAGGACCAGAGGATGGTCTTTCCATTTTTCGTAAAAGCTTTGCATGGATTGATCCACGCGCCGCCCGCCAAGAGAGGAGAGCGTCATTAGCGCTGACATCTCATCGGTCATGTTACTCGCCGTGTTAAATTGCGCCAGCGCCAACGGGGCGGCCTGCGGGTGAAAGCCTGCCCCCAGTAAAGCCAAGCTGCGGTTTTTAAGTGCGCGCCGGCCCGCTGAAGCGGCATCTGGCTGAAACGGTGCAGAACTTTGCAGGTTTTGATATGTGTCCAGCAGCCGCGTCTCTAGCCCGTCGCAGATCGCGCGCGCCAGCCAGCCGCCCGCGAGATGAACCGCCATAGGATCGCTCGTTTGGCGGCTTTGCATGACATCCATATCCGCCGGAGGGGTTAGGGCGAGGGCTTTAAACCCCGTCTCAAATCGGGCGTCATCCAACGTCTCGCCGAGCGCCGCCACATAGCCTTGCAGCGCGCGGTCGGCCTTAGGGGGCTGTCCGCACTCCACCGCGCGGGAGAGATCAATCATGAGTCCGCGCGCCAAAGTCTGCCCTGCTTCCCAACGGTTAAAGGCATTGGGGTCTTGCCGCATCAGGCGCAACTGATCCTCAGTCGTCGCCCCGCTATGCAGGGTGACGGGCGCTGAAAAATCTTGCAGCACAGAGATTGAATGCGGCTCGCCTTGATAGGGGTAAGAGACACTGGCCTCCTCCCCGCGCAGGACGGTAAGCTGGGTCTCGGTGAGCGGACCATTATCTCCTATCACCTGCCAACGGATGGGCAGGGGAAGGGGTTGTTTTTTGGCTTGTCCCGGCGTGGGGGCGGTATGCTGGGTGAAAGTGAGAATATGCGGGCTACCGTCCTTTGTCAGCGCGGTTTCCCGCATGAGCGTAAGCTGCGGCGTTCCGGCTTGTGTATACCAATTCAAAAAGCTCGTGAGATCTTGCCCGCTGACAGTTTCAAAACAGGCAATAAACTGCTCGATAGTTGCGGCTGTCCCGTCCAGCGAGTCAAAGTAATGATCGCAGCCCCGGCGAAAGACATCCGGTCCCAAAATAGTTTTAAGCATGCGGATGAGCTCCGCGCCTTTTTCATAAATTGTGGCGGTGTAAAAATTATCGATTTTCACATAGCTATCGGGCCGCACGGCATGGGCGAGCGGGCCGGCATCTTCGGGAAATTGCCGCCCGCGAAGCGCCCGCACATCTTTAATACGCTGCTCAGCTGCGCCGCGCTGATCGGCAGAAAACTCCTGATCGCGAAAAACGGTAAAGCCTTCTTTCAGGCAAAGCTGAAACCAATCGCGGCAGGTAATGCGGTTGCCCGTCCAATTGTGGAAATATTCATGGGCCACGACGGATTCAATGCGTTCAAAATTCAAGTCCGTCGCGCTGGCTCCATCTGCCAGAAGCAAAGCCGAGTTAAAGATATTCAGCCCCTTATTTTCCATAGCGCCAAAATTAAAATCGCGCACAGCGACAATCATGAAACGGTCCAGATCATATTCGCGGCCAAAAGCCGTTTCATCCCACGCCATTGATCGCTTTAGTGCGTCCATAGCATAGACCGCCCGCGGAGCGTCGCCCTGATCGACATAGATCGTTAGCGGAACTTTGCGCCCGCTCATCGTTGTGAATTTATCTTCCAAAATATCAAAATTGCCCGCAACCAAGGCAAAGAGGTAGCAAGGCTTGGGGAAGGGGTCTTCCCACACCGCAAAGTGTTGCCCGCCGGCAAGGTCTCCCGATTGCGTGCAATTGCCATTGGCCAGAAGATAGGGATAGGCGGTTTTATCGGCTGTTATCTTCACGGTGAAAACAGAGAGCACATCGGGCCGGTCCGGGTAATAGGTCATGCGGCGGAAACCTTCCGCCTCGCATTGGGTGCAAAACCGCCCGCCGCTGACGTAAAGTCCCATGAGGGTGGTGTTTTGGCTGGGGTTACAGACGGTCTCGATTTCAACCACGCATGAGGCGGGCAGATCATTTAACTCCAGCGTTGATTGCGTGAGCCGGTAAGCGCTTCGGGGAAGAGCGCTCCCGTCCACAGATACGGATTTCAAATCGATCGCCTCACCGTCCAAAATCAGCGGGCCCTCTGCGCGGCGCGTGAGGGTCAATGTGCTGCGCACGCGCGTTGCCTCTGGCGAGAGATCAAAGTCCAGATAGACCCTATCGACAGAAAAATTAAGCGGGGCGTAATCGGATAATAGCGTCGGGGTGAGGGCGGTCTCTGTGCGCATAGCAGGCTCCATTTTGCTTGGTTAATGTCGCGCCGGCCGCGCCAAATAGCAAGATATTTAGGGCATGAGATAATGATTTGGCAGAAAAAACCCGCCATAAGGCGGGTTTGATTTAGCTCAGATTTGCAAAGACTTAGCTAAGCATATTGCCCATATTTTTAATGCCGGCTTTGACAAGTTTGTTTTTTTCAGCCGTGCTAAGACCGTTCCTTAGCAGGTCTTGGGCGGCGTCCAGCGCAAGGTCGGCGGCCCGCGCCCGCACCTCGGACAGGGCTTGTGCTTCGGCAGAGGCGATTTTGGCTTCTGCCATAGCGGCGCGGCGCTCAAGCCGTTCGGCCAGATCACTTCGCGATTTAGCGGCCATGAGCTCGGCATCGTGGCGAGCTTGATTTACAATCTCGTCGGCTTGCTCCTCGGCTTCCTTTTGCTTGCGCTGATAGCTGGCGAGCAAGGCTTGAGCTTCTTCGCGGAGCCGGCGGGCCTCATCAAGTTCGGCCTTGATTTTGTCCGCACGGGCGTCTAGCGCGCCCGCAATTTTCTTGTGAATTCCAAAATATAGCAAGGCGCCTAGGAACAAAAGAACGGCGACTAGGACCCAGAGTGTTGGGTCGCCCAAGCCCTCAGGGAGATGAACGGCGTGTTCCATATTAGCGGCCTTTCACTGCTTTAGCGACGGCAGCGGCTGTCATCTTTTTGCCCGAAACGGCTTCGATGGCGGCCTGCGCAACTTCGGTAGCAATTGCGTCAATGTTTGATAGCGCTGCCGTTCTAATGCTGCGAATACGTTCCTCCGCCATCTCTGCCTGTTTCGCGGCGGCAGCGTCGGCGGCGGCCGTCTCTTCCGCAATTTCGGCATCAATAGACTGGCGCGTTGTCTCGGCAACATTGTGCGCTTTCGCGCGAGCATCGGCGAGCGAACGATCATAGGCTTTTGAGGCAGCTTCGGCATCTGCTTGCATACGCGACGCCGTATCGAGATCATCTGCAATTCTATTGCTACGCTCTTCTAATGTTTGTCCGATACGCGGCAAAAATACGCGTGCGAGCAAAAAATAGAGTAGGCCGAAGGAAATCAGCAGCCAGAAAATTTGACCCGCAAAATATTGCGGGTCAAAGGGGGGGAAGGCCCCTGCATCAGCAGCTTTATCGCCACCGCCTGATGCCGGGTCCGCTTTGGCGGCAGCCATCATCAAAAAGCCATAAGCTTCGTTTGAGAGATGTGAAATGCTGAGCATGTAAGGGCCTTATGTTTAGAGGTGGATTAAACCACGAACATCAAGATAAGCGCAACGGCGAATGAGAAGATGCCGAGCGCTTCTGTCACAGCAAAGCCAAAGATGAGGTTTGCGAACTGGCCCTGCGCCGCAGAGGGGTTGCGCAAAGCGCCTGCAAGATAATTCCCGAAAATGTGACCAAGACCGATACCGGCGCCGGCCATACCAAGGCAGGCAATGCCTGCACCGATGTATTTTGCTGCTTCTGCTTCCATGATGTTTCTCCTGTGGATGATTTGTGAGTGCAGTAATTGAATCTATTAATGGCCGGGGTGCAGCGCATCAGACAGATAGACGGAGGTCAAAAGCGCAAACACATAGGCTTGCACAAAAGCGACCAAGAATTCGAGAGGTATAAGCGCCGCTGTAAGCGCAAAGGGAATGATTGCCCCAAAGACACCGGGGAAGAGGCCAAAGGCGGTGACCATCATAATACAAAAACCCGCGAAGAGCTTGAGCAAAATGTGACCTGCTAGCATATTTGCCCAAAGACGAACTGAAAGTGAGATCGGGCGAGATAAAAAGGAAATGACCTCTAGTATGGTCACAAAGGGCAAAATTACCATTGGAATGCCGCTCGGGACGAAAACCTTAAGAAATTTTACGCCGTGCTTCATCACGCCGTAACCCACGACAAGCAGCATAACCATCATGGCCAGCGTAAAGGTCACAATGATGTGACTAGTTGTCGTGAAAAAGATGGGGATCATTCCGATCATATTGGCAAAGAGGATGAAGATGAAAAGTGAAAAGACAAAGGGGAAGAAGCGCAAACCGTCCGCCCCAGCCGAACTGCGTACAAGATTTGCGACAAATTCGTACGTCATTTCAACAAAGCTTTGAGCGCGTCCAGGAACGAGCTGGCGGTTACGCGTCGCCAAAAACATCCAAAGGGTGATCAAGGCAACCGCCGCCAGCATCATTAATGATGCATTGGTAAAGGACAGGTCATATTTCCCCACCTTAAGCTCGGCCAGCTTATAAATTTTGAACTGTGTAATCGGGTCGAGGCCGGCGTTAATCATGACCTACTCCTGCTCATCAGGTACATCGGGTAAATCTTGCCCTATGTCACCGTCTAGTCCTTCGCGGGCGGCCCGGATGATGTTACGCACACCGGCCGAAAAGCCCAAAAATAATCCGACCAGCAAGCCCCAAGGCGCGGTCCCTAAAAATTTATCAGCACCGTAACCTAGCAGCGCTCCCACAAGGGTAGCCGCTGTAAATTCCGACGCGTATTTGAGGCCTTGACCCATGGCCGATCTGTCTTCGGTTATTTTGGCGGCGTCAGCAGAACTTTGATGAGCTTTAAGCCTATCGCCCAAAGATTTGAGCGCTGCCTCATCTGTCTGTTGTGCCACTTTTTTCGAAAACGTCTCTTTAGTCACGGGGGTTACCCTCATCTCACCGTTAAAAGGGCCAAAATAACCCCCTGTCGGGCGGGCGCAACATACTCACGGCCCTTGAGCAAGTCAACAGTCCCCTTTAGGGGTTTAAGTATCTGAAAAATATGATTTTTATTGGCTTCATTAGGGGTGCGGCGATTCTGCCGCAGTTGACCGCAGTATGAAACTGACTCGCTTGGGCTGTGACCCTTTGATCCGCACGGGTTTGGGGCGCTATTCTGCTGCGACAAGGCGCTCGGCCGTGCTCAGTTCCATGGAGACGAGCTGGGAGACGCCTTGTTCGGCCATTGTCACGCCAAAGAGGCGGTTCATACGGCTCATAGTGACGGCATTATGGGTAATCGCGATGAATTTTGTGTCCGTGTGCTTGGCCATTTCATCAAGCAAATCGCAATAGCGCGAGACATTGGCATCATCAAGCGGGGCATCGACCTCATCAAGCACGCATATTGGTGCCGGGTTTGACAAAAATACCGCAAATATCAGCGCGGTTGCCGTCAAAGCCTGCTCCCCGCCAGACATCAGGCTCATGGAACCGAGTTTTTTTCCGGGCGGGCTGACCATAACCTCAAGACCGGCTTCCAGAGGGTCTTCGGATTCGGTAAGCGCGAGCGCCGCCTCGCCGCCGCCAAAGAGCGTGGTAAAGAGCCGCCCGAAATGTCCATTGACCGTATCAAAGGCCTTGAGCAAGCGTTGCCGCCCTTCGGAATTAAGCTCGTCAATACCTTCGCGCAGCCGCGCAATGGCGGCGATCAAATCCGCGCGCTCATCGGACATGGCGCTCATGCGCTCTTCTTGCTCCGCTGCCTCTTCATCGGCGCGCAAATTCACCCCGCCCATTTTCTCGCGCTCATGCGAGAGCCGGTCAAGCTTGCGCTCAATATCGTTCTCCGACAGGCCGCTGGCTGGGTCGAGTTCCCCTAAATGCTGGATAAGCTCATCTGGGCTGCAAGACAGCGTTTCTTCTATGCGCGCGCGGTTTTCTGTAATGCGGTCTTGGGCTGCGGCCAAGCGGGCCTCGGCTCCCGCGCGGTGCTCGCGCGCCTGGTTATGGGCGGCTTCGGCCTCGCGGGAGCGGGTTTCGGCTTCACGAAAATTCGTCTCCGCTTCGGACAGGGCATCGGCGGCAGATGTGCGCCGATCTTCCGCTGCCTTAAGCTCGGCGAACAGATGATTACGCCGTTCCTCAAACTGGTCAGGACCAGAGGTGGCCGCGGTCAGCGCGCTTTGCGCCGAGATCTGCCGCCCCTCTAGCTGCGTGACGCGGGCGGCCGCAGAGGCGCGCCGGCGCGCCCAGTTTTCGCGCTCGGTCTCAACCGCACGCAGGCGCTCCGCGCGGGCTTCGACATCGTTTTTAAGGCTTCGGTAATGGCCACTGGCGTCATCTGCGCGCTCACGCGCCGCGCCAAGTCTCTCGGAGAGCGCCTCACTTTGGGCGGTGAAATCCTCTCCTTGGGAAAGACTCTCTAGGACCGTCTGCGCCTGATCATTTTGCGCGCGCAGCTCTGATATTTCTGCGTCGTGGCGCTCAATCTGCTCCTCAAGACTGCGTTTTTGCGCAGTCTCTCTTGCGATATCCGTTTCAAATTGCGCGAGTGCGGCTTGGGCGGCGCGGTCTTTGCGCTCAAGGTCAGGCAAGGCTTGGCGGGCTGTGCGCGCGGCGGTGTCTGCCTCTGCGCGCGCGCTGCGTGCGGCTTCAAATTCGGCCATGGCGCGGGCCGCGGCGGCATTGCCTGCTTCTATTTCGGTCCCAAGTTCGGACAGGCGGGTCTGCTGCTGTAGGCGCACCGCGGCAGATGTCTCTGCTTCCGCCTCAACGGTAAACCCGTCCCAGCGGATAACGCGTCCTGCCTTGGTGACAAGGCGCTGACCGGGCAGAAGCGCGGCGGCTAGGCCCTTAATCTCGCTATCATCGGCAAGCCCAATCTGCGACAGCCGTGCGGAGAGCTCGGACGGGGCGGTAACAAAATCGCTTAAAGGCTTGGCTCCCTCCGGCAGCTTTTGATCGGCGGGCTTGGCCCCGTCCCAGCGCAGCGGCGCAGCTTCGGCAATCGCCCCGTCAAGATCCTCGCCAAGCGCGGCGGCCAAGGCCTGCTCATAGCCTTTGGCGACATCAATCTTTGAGAGAGCGGGCGTCCAATCGTCTTGATTGGCGCGGGCCAGTACGCGTCGCAACGCCTCTTGTTCGGCGGTGAGTTTGGAGACGGCTTGCCGTGCATCGGCGAGTGTGTCGCGGGCGGCCTGATCTTTTTTCTCGGCCTCGCTGCGCGCGGCGGCAAGACTTTGCTCGGTTTCTCTGGCGGCGGCAAGCTGGGACAGCGCATCCTTGGAGGCGGCAGCGAAGAGGTTTTGGCTTGACATATCTGCCGCGCCCGACAGCAATTCTGCGAGCCTCGCTTTGGCGCGGCTCTGATCATTTTGCGCGCGGGTTAAGCGCTGTTCTGATTGCGCGGCCTCGCGCTGGGCGGCTTCAAAACGCGCATTTTGATCAGCAGAGCGGCGGGTAAGCTCATTATAATCGGCTTCCAGCTTGCTGCGCGCTTCAATGGCGGCTTTGGCGTCATCTGCGGCGGCGTCAAGAGCCGCAGACATATCCTTTAGCGCAGAGAGCGTTTCAAACTCTGTCTTGAGCCGTGCATCAGCCTCATCGGCGTCCATGACAATAGCTGTCTCGCGTTCAAGATCAGCGCCAAGTTGCTCAATCTGGCCTTCTAGCTTGCGCAGTTCTGTCTTCGCGGAATGTTCATCATTTTCCAGCGCCTCTTTCGCGGCATTAAGCCGGCCCAAAACTGCGGCGGCAATGATTTGCTCCTCGCGTTTGGGGTCAAGCAGGGCCGAGAGTTCACTGGCCTCGCGCAACGCCTCTGAGGCGGTTTTGGCGGTGTCCTCGACTTGGGTATTATATGTGCGCAGCGTTTCTTGCGAAGCGGTCAGCGTTTCAATCGCGCTATTCCATCGCTTGAGCCAAAGCAGCGCTTTATATTCAAATATTTCGCCCGCAAGGCGCTTATAGCGGGCGGCTTGGCGGGATTGGCGGCGCAGGGAGAGAAGCTGGCTTTCGATTTGGGCGATAATATCATCAAGCCGCGAAAGATTGGTTTCCGCCGCGCGCAGGCGAAGTTCGGCTTCATGGCGGCGCGTATGCAGGCCTGAAATGCCGGCAGCCTCTTCAAGAATTTTGCGTCTGTTGCTGGGCTTTGCTGCAATCAGTTCATTGATTTGGCCTTGGCGCACAAGGGCCGGAGAGTTGGCGCCCGTGCTGGCATCAGCAAAAAGAAGCTGAATGTCTTTGGCGCGCACGGTCTTATTGTTGACCTTATATTTGCTCCCTTGGCCCTTTGTGATGATGCGAGTCACTTCCAGCGTATCATCTTCATTAAACATCGGCGGGGCGATGCGGGCGCTATTATCAATCGTGAGAGTGACATGGGCTTGATTTCTGCCCGGGCGCTGTTTCGTGCCGTTAAAAATGACATCATCCATGCCTTTGCCGCGCATGGCTTTGGCAGAATTGGCGCCCATAACCCAGCGAATAGCTTCTAAAAGATTTGATTTCCCACAGCCATTAGGCCCGACAATACCCGTCAGCCCCGGCTCGATGAGAAAATCTGTCGGGTCAACGAAAGATTTAAAACCAACCAGCTTAATGGACTCAAAGGCAAGGGAGCTATGTGGGGCATTTTCCATAAACTATTTATCGGCCATTTCAGGCTCAGCTTTATCAGAGGCCGTCGCCTCATCGCCCAATATAGGACGCAAGGCTGCGTCAAAATCCTCAAGCACAAACATCTTAGTTTTCGTGCCATTTATAAAGAAAGTTGGCGTCGAGGTTACGCCATTATCAATTCCGTTTTGCACAATAGACTCATAACGGGCGATCTCGTCAGGATCTTGCAGGCATTGCTCAAATTCAGCCTCCGAGAGGCCGCCCGCTTTGGCGATCGCGATATATTCATCCTTCACCGTCCCTGCACTTGCGGCGGCGAAAATCTGCTTTTGCCGCTTGAATTGCAGTGAGATGTTTTCAAAGAATTTTTCTTCGCCTGCGCAATTGGCAATCAGAAAGCCGGCTTGCGCAAGATTTTCAGGCGGAGTCGGAAACTCGCGGAATACAAACCGCACCAGTCCGCTGTCGATATATTTTTTCTTAAAGTCCGGATAGACCGCTTCATGCCAATTGGCGCAGGCCCCGCAGACAACAGAGGCGTGCTCGACGATCGTCGCCTTGGCGGCGGGGTTTCCGATCGCGTGATCATCGGGTAATTCATAAGAGGTGCGGGCCGTATCGCCGCTTGCGCCGCCAGTAGGCGCTGCCGCCTCGCTGCCGCACGCCGCCAGCGCTAGGGCGCAGGCCGAGCCAATGAGGGCGCGGCGAAGCGGGGCTAAAAACGAATCAGTTCTGAAAAAATGTGTCATGTGCAAGTCTCGCAATCTAAGTTTCAAACGCAAGTTTGATGTAAATGTTTTGTTAATTTATTAACAAAAAAGGCTGAATTCTTAACGAACTCAGCCCAAATCGCTAAAAATGAAGGGATTTTACCGCGAACTATTCTCGCCTAGCGCGTCCAGCACCTCTTTGGCCCCATTTAAGCCTGGCATGAGCGCGCCGTCCAAAATCAGGGCAGGTACGGCGTCAACCTTACCGGCCTGCGCGCGCGCCATAGACGTTTCAATGCGCTTAAGCCCGCTCGGGTTTTTCAGACAACTCAGGACTTCATCCTCGGTTTCGAGCCCGGACAGCTTGCCAAGCTCGGTGAAGCGGGCGCGTCCTTCGCCGGCTTTTAGCATGGCAAAGGTTATGTCTTGGGTTTGGAACTGCTGCACAAGGGCGTCAAAATATGTTTCCTTGGGCGCGCAATTGGCAATCTGAAATCCGTAGACCGCCACTTCAGAGGGCTGAGTTGGAAATTCACGAAACACAAGGCGAAGCTTTCCCGTATCAACCAGCCGTTCTTTGAGAATGGGGTAATCATTAGAAAACCAGCGCCCGCAATGCCCGCAAACAACAGAGGCATAGACAATCAGCGTATGCGGAGCGAGGGCGTCGCCAATCACGTGATCTTCGGGGGCCTGCGAGAAAATATGGGATGGCTCCCCGCTCACCGGAAGGGGGGTGCTGTTTTGCTGCGCAGCGGCGGCAGGCACAAAAGCGGAGGTCGTAAATGGCGTGCTGGGCGCAAGCATGGCCAAGGCCGCCGCGGCGCCCGCCGTGAGTAATGTCTTCAGGCTGACTGTCTTGAGGATATTTGTCTTTGGTGTCATGGGCTTTCTTTCGCGCGTGTTGGGGTTGGGGCGGTAATAGGCGGATGCCTAGCCACTGCCTTTGTCGTCTCGTGTTAGGGCTTTGCGGCCCAGTTTTTCTAAGGCCTCTTTTAACGCAGGGTCCTTGACGCTGGAAAGGGCGGAATGCAGTGAGCGGTCTTCAGAGGGCGTGAGTCCTCTGGGCGCGGAGTTGGCCGGCAGGGAGCTTTTGGCGTTGGGATTGGCGGGGCCTTGGATAACTTTGATACGGCTGATATGGCCGTAACCCAAAAATGTATTGAGCCGGTCAATGATCTGCCCGCTGCTGGCCATAATGAGCGCCGCTGCTGCGCCCGGCGCTTGAATGTAAAGCGTGCGCCCGTCACGCCCGCCCGTAATTTTGACGGGGCGGGAAAATTTAGCAAAGCGCGGACCTGCGATCTCTTGCCAGTTCTCTGATATTGCATTCACGCCTGCGCCAAATTTGCGCGAGAGCGGTTTGACGATTTTTCTGACCGCTCGAGACGCTGCTGGGGCATGGCGGTATTGCGGCCGGCCACGCTGGGTGGAGAGCCACGCGGTAAGCTTTGCTTTTTCCTCCCGCGAGCTTGGCTTTGCAATCAGGTCTTTATTCATACCTTGACTTTGGACTAGGAGGGCGGGATGGACAAGCACTCTGGCATTAAAACTGTGAAAGAAAGCCGCGACATGCGCGCCGCTTTACTTGGATGGTATGATGCCGCCGGGCGGCAATTGCCGTGGCGGATCCGCCCCGAAGATGATGCCCGCGCAGACCCCTATGCGGTGTGGCTCTCCGAAATCATGCTTCAGCAGACAACGGTGGCGCATGCTACGCCCTATTGGAAAAAGTTTCTCGCCCGTTTTCCCACAGTTTCGGATTTGGCCCGCGCGCAGCGCGACGAGGTGCTCGCGATGTGGGCAGGACTGGGGTATTATGCACGGGCGCGCAATCTGCATAAATGCGCCGCAGTGGTTACCGATGAGCACGGCGGGGCTTTCCCGCGCACCGAGGCAGCGCTGCTACGCCTGCCCGGTATTGGGCCCTATACGGCCGCAACAATTGCCGCAATCTGCTTTGATGAACCCACAAATATCGTGGACGGAAATATCGAGCGCGTCATTAGCCGTATCTTTGCCCTGCAATCCCCTTTGCCCAAAGCGCGAAGCGAGCTACGCCGACTTGCGAGCACGCTCACGGACCCCGCGCGGCTTAACATTACCCGCCCTGGAGATTACGGGCAGGCTTTGATGGACCTGGGCGCAACGGTTTGCCATCCGCGCAGGCCAAATTGCGCAAACTGCGTTTGGGAGAGCCACTGCGCCGCCCATGCGCGCGGACAGGCTGCGGAATATCCCAAAAAAACGCCCAAGAAAAAAATCCCGCTTCGCCGCGGCGTGGTCTTTGTGCTGTTTTGCGGAACTGACGTCCTACTCTCCCGCCGCCCCGATAAAGGGCTTTTGGGCGGCATGATGGGCTTTCCCGGAACGCCGTGGTCTCAAGGACAGCCAGAGACAGGCATGGATACTGCGCCGCTTGCGCGAAATTGGGAGCTTTGCGAGGACGAAGTCAAACATGTCTTCACGCATTTTGAGCTTCGCTTGACGGTTTACCGCGCTCATGCGCCGCAGGCCGCGCGCCGTGACACATCTATTGACGGGGAATGGGCGGATCTGCGGCAGATAAAGCAATATGCCCTGCCGACGGTTTTTTCCAAGGTTTTACGGGCGGCGCAGAAATAAGCGCCCTTGTCCAAGGTCAATGACCGCCCCGAAATGTGAGAGCACGTCATGACCCAGAACGCCGTCAACACTCAGGCCCGTGTCCTTGGTGAAAGAGGCGTTGACCGCGCTCATATCAGCGGAGCTTATGCGCTTTATATCAAATTCATTGCTGCCAAAACCGATGGATCGCACGGGGTAGCTAGAGACAACGACACTGCCGCCTGCGCCGATGGCATTTGTACTGCTGAGCGGGGCGTTTTGAGCGATATTGAATTTTCCCAGCCGGCTTCGATCAATAATCGTCAGGCTCGCGCCTGTATCTAAAACGAAAAGGCCTGTTTTCCCATTAATTCGCAAGGAAACGGTTTCAACCCCAATGCGCAGCCGCCGCAGCGGCAAAGCGATATAGCCTTGACTTTCCAATGTGCGCTCAAGGCTTTGCGGGACCGCGGCGCTTTGGGCGGCAGGCTGGCTCGCGCAGCCATTGAGCATTGCAACATATAGAATGGCCGCGGCAAATTTAAAGGCGCGCCCTCTCATGCCATTTCTGCAAGCTGCTGGCGGACAATAGAGCGCAGCGCGTCAATCTGCGTCGGGCCTTGCGGCGTCATGAAATGCCAAAACGTCCAGCCATTGCAAGAGGGTGCATCTTGCACATGGGCGCCGACCTGATGGATGGAGCCTTGGAAGTCATCTGTCGCAAGGCTGCCGTCTGCGCGGACTTGGGCGCTATAGCGGCCATTTTCGCTCATGAGAATTGTGCCGGGATTGATAAGTCCGCGTTCAATCAGATTGCCAAAGGGAACGCGCACGGCGTCGCGCTTGGAGGGGGTGACGGCAATGGCCACACCTTGGCCCTCGTCGATTTTTTCAAGTCTGCGGCGGGCGTGAATGATATAGTCTTCTTCCATCTCAAAGCCGATATAGTGGCGGCCCAGCTTCTTTGCCACCGCGCCCGTTGTCCCAGTGCCAAAAAACGGGTCAAGGACGACATCCCCAGCATTACTCGTCGAGAGGATAATCCGGTGCAGCAGGGCCTCTGGTTTTTGCGTTGGGTGAACCTTTTTGCCGTCCGCGCCTTTCAAGCGTTCAAATCCTGTGCAGATCGGTAAGGTCCAATCCGAACGCATTTGCACGCCGTCATTGAGCATCTTCATCGCGTCATAATTAAAGGTCGGAGAAGCATCCTCGGTTTTTGTCGCCCAGATCATGGTTTCTGTGGCATTGGCAAAGCGCGTGCCGCGAAAATTGGGCATAGGATTGGTTTTGCGCCAGATAACATCGTTTTGAATCCAGAACTGCTGATCCTGAAGCACCGTGCCGACCCGAAAAATATTGTGATAGCTGCCGATCACCCAAAGCGAGCCATTGGGCTTTAGCACGCGCCGGGCGGCGTTCAGCCAGTCATGGGAGAACAGATCATAGGCGTCCATGCTGTCAAATTGATCCCAGTCCTCTGTCACGCCGTTCACGACAGAATTATCAGGACGGGAAAGATCTCCGCCAAGCTGTAGGTTATAGGGCGGATCGGCAAATATCAGATCAACAGATTCGGCGGGCAGGGCATTCATGCCCTCAATACAGTCGCCTTGCGTGATAGTGTTTAGGGGGAGATCGTTCACGTTCGTAGCCTTTTGCTCTTCATCGCCGTTGCCAGATTTAGGCGGCGGCGAATCGGAAATGTTTCTTGAGTGAACACCTGTGATTGATTTGGCTAACAAGATATTAAAACACTGCGGTAAGTTATTGAAAAAAGAAAAAAATTTACCTTTTGTTAGGACGGGTTAACAGCCGTTAGTCTAGGTTAATATCTCCCGAAAGTTTCAGCTCTTATTTTGGGCCGCCAACGGGCCATACCTACCGCAGCTAGCGGGCGAGATATGCAGCCTTAACCGGAGCAAAGCTGCGCCTGTGTATGGGGCAAGGGCCTTTGTCTATAAGGGCTTGACGGTGCGCTTTGGTGGCATAGCCCTTGTGAGCGGCAAAGCCATATCCAGGAAAGCGCGTATCGGCTTGAGCCATCAAGCGGTCCCGCGTGACTTTGGCAATAATAGAGGCGGCGGCAATCGATTGAGACAGGGTGTCGCCTTTGATGAGAGTGGTTTGAGGGCAGCGCAGAGGCGCGGCTTGGTTTCCATCGACAAGGGCATGTTCGGCGGCCATGGGCAAGGCCTGCACGGCACGGCTCATGGCGGTCAGGCTGGCGGCGAGGATATTCATGCGGTCGATTTCCTCTGGCTCGGCGATGCCAATACCCACTGCGCAATGCGTCATAATCTCATTCAGCAAATGTTCACGCGCCGGAGCGGATAAGCGCTTACTGTCGTTGAGGCCGCTTGGAACTTTGGTGTGGGGAAGTATCACAGCTGCAGCAACGACAGGCCCTGCCAAGGGCCCCCGGCCGGCTTCGTCAACGCCGCAAATATGGCTTATCCCCGACTTTTGCAATTGTCGTTCGATGTCTAAATGCGGGAGCTGTGATAGGGGCGAAAACGGCATAACCCACCTTAATCCAAAAAATTGGCCTTGTATGCGGCATCTGCATAAATTGGCCCAAATTCTGCATTATTTGCAGTTGAGGCCTTTTTTGGGTCTTAAAGGTCTGTTAATAAAGGCCTCACGCCCCGGGGCGCAGAATAAATCCCCGAGTGACATGTTTAATGGAGTAGCCATGACTAAAATAAAAACCGCAGCTGTCCTGACAGCCTTTGCCGCCGCAGCTTTTGCGGTCCCGTCTTTTGCCCAAGTTTCCATCACTGATAGCGCAAGCTGCCAGTCCGAAGGCGGAACAATGGTCAATGTTAAAAACTCAGACTATTGCCTCGTGCCCATTCGCCCTGCGGAATATGCTGACCCTGTCTATGACGGAAATCAGCTCGGTGTTGTCGATTGCCCCGGCAGCAAGCTTAATGACGGTAAATATTGCATGTATCCCGTAACTATCCGCCCAGCGCCGTCGACCGAAGCTTCGGCTGCGCCCGCTGTTGAGGCGATGGAAGCGGTTGATGCGCCTGCGCCTGAAATGACGCGCGCGGAGAAACGCGCGGCAAAAAAGGCCGCCAAGAAAGCCGCGTCTGAGGCTGCAAAGCTCAAATAGGACTGGCTTTTAAAGCCGAAGCCTTTCTGGCGCGCCGCCGCGCAAGGATATCACGAAGCCGGCTCCAATGGGGCCGGCTTTTTTGCGCCGTGCATCCTGCCCACAGTTTCGGCGCAGTTATTGTGATCAGCGCCGGCTAAAAGTGTGTTGCGCGGCAGGCCTCTGCGCGGCAGTAAGGCGGGGTTATGCTCGCCGTGATTATTCCAACATATAATGTGAAAGATCAGCTTGAGATCTTGCTTGCGGGTCTGAAAGACGCTCAGCTTCCGGTGATTGTCGCCGATGGCGGCTCGCGGGATCAGACCTTGGAATGCGCGCTTGCGGCAGGCGCAAGCCTCGCCATGGGCGCTTGCGGGCGCGGCCCGCAGCTCATCCTTGGCGCAAATTGGGCGGCGCAGGCCCGCAGTCCGGACTGGTATCTCTTTCTCCACGCCGATAGCGTGTTAGGCGAAGGTTGGAAGCTTGCCGTGACATTACATATGAATAACTATCCTAATAGCGCGGGCTATTTCCGCTTTCGCGCCAGAGCCAAGGGCTGGAAGCCCCGGCTTATGGAATTTTGCGTGCGATACCGTGAACTGACCTTTGGCGGCCCCTATGGGGATCAAGGGCTTTTGATCTCCCGCGAGCTATATGAGCGCGTTGGCGGTTACGACCCGCTGCGCCTGTTCGAGGATGTGGCGATCATTGACCGAATTAAGGCCAAGGGAAAATTGCGCCGGTTGCCCGCTAATCTTTATACCGATGTGAGCTGCTATGAGCGGGATGGATACTGGGCGCGCACGCAGCGAAATTTGTCGCTGCTTAAGGCCTATCGCAGGGGCGAAGATGTAGACGAGCTGCACCGCTCCTATATGCAGCCTGCGGCGAAAAAGACGACGTTATGAAACCAAGGCTCATTATAATGGCGAAAGCCCCGATTATGGGCGCGGCCAAAACCCGTCTGGCGCGCGATATTGGGCCGGCCCATGCCAAGCGGATTTACCGCGCTATGATGGCGAGCGTGCTGCGCAACACGGCCGACCTGCGCTGGGAAACTGTGCTGGCGGTCACGCCAAGGCGCGCGATGGGATCTGTGCCGGATTGGCGGGGGACCGCGCAGATGCCTCAGGCCGACGGCTCGCTGTCCCCGCGCCTTGCCGCTGTCTTTGCCCGCAAAGGCCCGACCATTTGTATCGGTACGGATTGCCCAGATGTAGACGCCAACGATATTGCCCGCGCTTTTCGCGCCATTGGACGGGGGCGTCATGTAATTGGGCCGGCAGATGACGGGGGGTTTTGGCTGATTGGCACGCAAGGTCCAGCGCGCAAAGGTTTATTTGACGCCGTACGCTGGTCACATGAAGATACGCTGACGGATATGGCCGGGCGGCTTCGCGGAGAGGTGAGCTATCTGCGTACGCTCATTGATGTGGATAATCTGGCCGCGCTTCGCGCCCGCCGTGCCCTGCTAAACTCCGGTAAGCTTTAAGGGGCGCGGCCGGCTAATTTGGCGTGTCTCCCGCGCCATCTTCTTCATTGGCGCTTGCCTCAGCGCCGTTAACGGTTGCCGCCAAAAGCTTGAGCGTAAGCCGCGGGAGGCTGCCGTCTCCGCCCTTGCCGTGGCCGGGAACAACAAATTTTGCGTCCTTATAGACGGCGTTTACCCACGCAAGCGAGCTTGCCCAATCCTCGATAGAGGCATCCGCAGTATTGCCAAGCGTCTTTTGATCCGCCCCGCGCACGAGCCCGCCTGCAAATAAGACGGCGGCGGCGGGAACATAAACGACAATATTATCCGGCGCATGGCCTTTGCCGGGATATGCGATTTCTACGGGGCCAAGTTTTGAACGCGATTTTGGCTCAGAGAGCGCACCAACGGATGTATTGGGAACGGGCGTTCCCCGCCCCGCCGAAAGATTGGCTGTCTTTGGATGGGAAAACACCTCTGCCCCGCGTGCCTCTAAAATATCCACCCCGGCAAGGCGGTCATAGTGATGATGGGTAATAATGAGTTTTTTGACGGGCTTCCCGATCTCTGTCTCGATCTTTGCCAAAAGCGCTAATGTCGCGAGCTCTCCCCACGCCGTATCAATCAAAATTAGGGACTCGCCGTCTTCTACCACAAGCCCATTTGAAGGCACGAGTGCGGCGCCTGGAAAGCGGTAAGCGGAGCTATGAACCCAGACCCCCTCTGCAATTTTTTGCAAATTGACGGGATGGGCTGTTTGAATTTCTCTTAACAGCGTGTCGGGAACCGGGGCAGTCGCGCCGCCGCACGCCATAAGCCCCAGGGCGGAACCGCCAATTATCAGATAACGAAGATAAGACATAATCACTCCCGCAGGGACCATATTTGCGGCCTAGTATAGGCCTGATTGACTGTGCTGTCATTTAGTCGGCTTTGCAGGGGATTTCAACTTTATCCTCAGCGCTTAGTCGGGGCCTGTTCCAGAGCTAACGCCCGTGATAGACTTCACTGCCTAGCCCTGCATCACTGAGGGCCGAGCGCGCATCTTTTGCGTCATCGTCAATGACATTCAAGCGCCTCGGGATCGCGCCAATTGAGCCCTCGACCGCGCTCATATGTTGATCCAGCACGAAACACGGAATTCCGGCCTCTTTGAGCACCGCTTCGGCAAAGGATAAGGTCGCAGGATTTGTCGTTTTTAAGACGGTCTTCATCCGGGCAGACTGCCAGAGTTGGCTGCGACGGTCTAGCCCGTCTTATTGGCTTGCCGCGCCCGCAGAAGAGTCGTAGTTTGTTTTCATGAAAGGATCATTGTGAACGCACCGGCCGCCATAAATCCAGAAACAGCGAAGACGGCGTCTCCCGCCCAGCGGCTCTGGGCGCTTTCGGCTTCGGATATGGCCGATGTCGACACACTCATTCTTGCGCGAATGCAAAGCCCGGTCGGAATGATCCCCGATCTTGCGGCACATCTTGTAGGAGCGGGTGGAAAAAGGTTGCGGCCTCTCTTAACGGTCTCCTGCGCACGGATGTGCGGCTATGAGGGGGATAACCACCATAAGCTTGCGGCGGCGGTTGAATTTATCCATTCTGCGACCTTGCTTCATGATGATGTCGTTGACGAGTCAGCCCTGCGGCGCGGCCAAAAACCCGCCAATCTCATCTGGGGCAATAGCGCCTCAATTCTTGTTGGAGATTTCCTTTTCGCGCGGGCTTTTAACCTGATGGTTGAAACAAATAATATGCGCGCGCTCGGTATATTATCCAACGCCTCCTCCGTGATTGCCGAGGGCGAAGTGCATCAACTCGCGGCGCTGCGAAATATTGATATGACCGAGGCGGAATATCTTGAGGTGATCTCTGCTAAAACGGCGGCCTTATTTGCGGCTGCCACAGAAGTTGCGCCCGTAATTGCAGGCCGCCCCGAAGCCGAATGCGCAGCGCTGCGTGAATATGGCCTCAAGCTTGGCCTTGCCTTTCAGCTTGTTGATGATGCGCTGGATTACGGCGGCTTTGAGAGCGCGCTGGGTAAATCTGTGGGCGATGATTTCCGTGAAGGTAAGGTGACCTTGCCCGTCATCCGCGCTTACCAAACTGCCGATAAGGAAACCGCCGATTTTTGGCGCAGAGTGATCGTTGATCATGACCAAAAAGATGTAGATCTTGAGCGGGCGGTGTCAATCTTGCGCGCTGCTGGAGCGCTCCAAAGCACGCTGGATATGGCGCATGAATATGCGTCGCAGGCGCGCCATGCACTTGATATATTCGCAGACTCGCCGTGGAAAGTAACCTTGCAGGATTTGGCCGGCTATGTAGTGGACCGCATTAGCTAGGATGCGCTTGCGACCTGCCCTTAGGGGCGGGTTTTTTTGAGCAAAACAAAATAGACACAGATCAAAATCAGACTTGGCGCGAGGATCGTCAGCGGCGCGCGCGAGAGGCCGTAATGCTCCGCGCCTATCCCCGCCGCCGCCAGTGTGAGGGCCGCGCATAAATAAAGCCCGCCAACGGCCAAATGACTATGGCCTTGGGAGATCAGGCGCTGGAAAATATGGTCTTTATGGGCCACGAGCGGATTATGCCCGGCCTTTACTCGCCGTACCAGCGTGAGGAAAACGTCAGCGAGCAGGGGCAGGATAAACAGCGGCCCGATATAAAGCGCGCCCGTTTGCGGCAGCTCAGAGACTAGCAGCAATATAATGGCGGCATAGAGATATCCGATCAGGAGCGCCCCAACATCGCCCGCAAATAAAGCTGCCTTTGGACGCGCGTTATACGGTAAAAACCCGGCGATCCCCGCCAGCAATACGCTCGCCCATATCGCCGCCGCCGGGGCGGCGCCAAGCCCGCCAAGGGTGAGCAAAAGCAGCAGCAGCGCGCATAGCGCGCCGCCAAGGTTGAGGGCGATAAAGCCATTGGCCCCGTCCGTGAAATTCACCACATTCATCACTGCAAAAATCCATGCCGCTGCGCCAAGATAGCCTAGCCATGTCGGCAGAATAAGGCTTGCCATCTCCGGTCCAAGAGGCAGGGCGGGCACGGGGCCAAGCACAGCGGCGCTGACCCCGGCGGCGACAATCATCGCGGCCATTTTAGATTTGACGCCAAATCGGTAAATGTCATCTAAAAACCCTACGCTGGCAATGAGGGTCAGACAGGCCAGCATTGGCAGGAATGTTTTCGCGCGAGGCCCATTAAGGCCTTCTGCCAAGAGCGGCCCGCCCTGCGCGCGGCTGACCAAAAACGCGCCGATAATGGCGATAAATATAGCCGCCCCGCCGGCTGTAGGTGTGGGGCGGATATGAATGCTGCGGGCATTGGGCGTATCCGAAATGCCTATTTTTGTCATCAGCCAGCATCCGACAAACGAAAGCATGAACGCGGTGATTAGCGCGCCGGCGCTCATAATGGCTCGCCTAAGGTGCAGGCCTTTACCCACCAATCGGGATGCATATGGGAAATCGCGCGGGCGGCAGATTCTGCGAGAGCAGGGCGAGTGAAAATCGCAAAACAGCTGGCGCCGCTACCGCTCATGCGCGCGATCTGGCAACCTTCCTGCGCCGCCATAATCCGCAGGGCATGAGAGATGACGGGCTGGGTCTTTATCGCCGCGAGCTGCAAATCGTTTCGGCCGGCCAGTGTTCGGCTCAGAAGATCTCCGCTCGCGAGTTGCGGATGGGGGTTATCGCAGGGTGCAAGGGTTCCAGTTTGGAGATCAAACACCTTAAACACTGGCCCGGTCGGGACCGCCACATTGGGATTGAGCAAAATTGCAGGCAGGCTTCCAAGGCGCGGCAAAGGCGAGACGGCCTCGCCAATTCCGTGCATATGCGCCGTCTGAGAGAGCTGGCAGACGGGGACATCTGCGCCCAGCGAGAGCGCGATTTCATGCCATCTTTCATCGGATAAATCCGCATAGACCTTCAGGAGCCGAAGCACCGCCGCCGCGTTTGCACTTCCGCCGCCAAGGCCCGCCGCGACGGGGAGGTTTTTCTCCAATGTGATGTCAAGCGGCGGAATTTTGGCAAATTTCAGACAAGCCTGATAGGCTTTGACAATTAGGTTGTCCTTGCCCGCTGAGATTTTGCCCGCAAACGGGCCCGTGATCGTTAGGTTTGTTTTTCCCGCACGGCGCGCCGTAAGTACATCTGAAATATCTGCGAAGGCTACAAGGCTATCAAGTGGGTGGTAGCCTTGGTAGAGGTTAGGGGCCTCTATAGCCCGGCCAACATGAAGCGTGAGATTAACCTTCGCGCGCGCAATTTGACGTATCATCGCAACTTGGCGTGTCATCAAGCGCCGACTTTAAGGGGCAGCTTGCGCCGCGCTTAATCCGCTGCGGAGTTTGCGTGCGATCATGCTGCGCTCCTTATCCGTGGGGTCATAATCAAGGGCGCGTGTCCACTGATATGCGGCCTCGCGCTTACGGCCCAACTTGTAATAGACGTCGCCTAGATGATCAATAATTGTCGCAGAAGACGGCGAGAGCGCCACGGCGTCCTCCAGTTTTAGCCGAGCCTGTTCATATTGCCCGAGCTTATAATGCGCCCACCCAAGGCTGTCGACAATTGCGCCCGATTGCGGCTCAAGCTCGACGGCCTTGCGGATCATCTCAAAGGCTTTGGTCAGGTTTTCCCCGCGGTCCACCCACGTATAACCCAGATAATTCAGCGCATCAGCATGATCAGGTTTATAGGCCAGCACGCGCTCGAAATCCGCCACGGCTGCGGGCCAATTTTTTGTGCGCTCATAGGCAATTCCGCGCAGATAAAGCGCGCGCGGATTTTCCTTCAGCTCGTCTTCGGTTAGGTCTTTGACCACAGCTTCATATATTGGCAGGGCGTCGACGTAGTTTTCTTTGGCCAGATAATAAGTGCCCACTGCATTTCGCGTCACATAGGAGGGATTGCTGGCATAGAGCGCTTCTAAAACTTTCAAAGCTTTTTTGTCGTCCTCATTGCGCAAATGTAATTGCCCTTCCGAGAGCATGGCCGTGACATAGTAGGGATTGTCTTTGGGCACAGACCGGTAAAGCGCGGTCGCCTCAGCGAAGCGTTTTTTAAAGGCGATAATATCCCCCGTCCAAACGCGGGGCTTGGCATAGCCGGGGTCAAGCTGCATCGCTGCGCGCAGGAAAACCTCGCTGACGTCCCACGCTTGGTTTGAGCCAAAAAACCCAATGGCTGGCTGTGTAAGGCCGCGAGCGGCAAGCTGCTGCGGGGTGAGGGCTGCGTGAATGGAAAGCCCGGATTTTAGCTGCGTAATATATGCCGGTACGGGGCCCGTTTCAAATGTGCCATTGTCTTTGGAGAAATCTTCGAGGAAGGTGAGCGCCTCGTCCATCTTGCCCTGCGCGGATTTCAGGCGTGCGCGGGTCAGAGTCATTTCAAGATTAAGTGTCTGCGGGCCTTGGGCTTCAAGGTCATCCAGCGCGGTTTCCGCGGCGTCAAAATTTCCCAGCGCAGTCTCCATCTCCGCGAGCTGCAAGAGGCCAAGGCGGGCAAAATATCCTCCGCCTGGCAATTGGCTGAAACTTGTGCGCGCCGCGGCCGGATCGCCAAGAGCATATTGCGACCAACCCTTCATAATGCCCATTAATATAGTGGTCGTAAGCTCAGGCGTTTCTATGCCAAATTCAGCGAGTGCCCGGGCATAGCGCGCTTTTGCAAGATGAGCTGTGCCTAAAATGGCATGGGCCATAGGCTCAATATTCCCCGATCTTTTCACCTTTTGCGAAAGATTGACGGCAAGGGGGAAATCCCCCGCAGTCAATGCAGAGGTGACGGCACGGCGTGCGACAAATTTATCATTCGGATCAAGCTCAAAGGCGCGGGAGAAACTCTCTGAGCGCGCTTTCGCATCATCGAGGTGATTGGCATAAGTTCCAGCAAGATAATCGCCAAACAGCTGACCTTCCTCGGTCGCGTCCTGTGCAAATTCTCCCGATGGTTTTGGCGTTGTTGTGCATGAGCTAAGGGTCAATAACCCGCCCAGCGCAAGCGCGGACATCATTGCGGGAAGGGTTTTGACACTCGCCATGAGCAGGGATTGCAAAGGCATAATTATCCTATCACTGAAAGCGTTATAAAGCAGAGCCGATACCGGTCCTCGCGGGCTTATTACATATTCGGATAATTAGGGCCACCCGCACCTTCAGGTACCGTCCACACAATATTTTTACTGGGATCTTTAATATCGCAGGTCTTGCAGTGAACACAGTTTTGCGCATTGATCTGAAAACGCGGATTAGACCCGTCATCCTCGCGCAGCACCTCATAGACCCCCGCAGGGCAATAGCGCTGCGCGGGTTCATCAAATTTTGGCAAGTTAATGTTAATCGGGACGCTGTCGTCGATCAGTTTCAAATGACTGGGCTGCTCTTCGCTATGATTGGTCGCAGAGAAAGACACATTTGTAAGGCGGTCAAAAGAAATAACGCCGTCCGGCTTAGGGTAGTCAATCGGTTTATAATCCTCTTGCTGACCTGTCGCCTGTGCATCGTCTTTTTGATATTTCATTGTCCCGAAGGGATTGAACCGGAAGAGTGTCTTAACCCACATATCTATACCGCCCAACAAAAGCGAGCCCAGCAGCAGTCCGAATTTAGAGGTCAAGGGCCCCACATTTCGAACAGCCTTGAGGTCCTCACCTATGGGACCTGCGCGCAGGCTCTCGTCATAAGCCTCTAACGTATCGCCGCTCCGCCCGTCTTGGAGCGCGGCATAGGCGGCCTCTGCTGCTTCAATGCCCGAATGCATGGCGTTGTGATTGCCTTTGATACGAGGCAAATTTACCAGACCCGCAGAGCATCCCAGCAGCGCCCCGCCGGGGAAGGCTGTTTTGGGAATCGATTGATAGCCGCCCTTGGCGATGACGCGCGCGCCGTAAGCCACGCGTTTCCCGCCTTTCAGTAATTTGGCAATGTCTGGATGATGCTTCCAGCGCTGGAACTCGGCATAGGGGTATAGATGCGGGTTCTTATAGGCAAGATCGACGACATAGCCCAAATAGAGTTGATTGTTCTCGGCGTGATAAAGGAATGATCCCATGCCGGTTTTCCATCCCAGCGGCCATCCCATGGTGTGAACGACTTCGCCTTCATTATGATGTTCGGGCTTAATATCCCATATCTCTTTCATCCCCAGTCCGAATTTGGGGACTTCGGAGTTTTCATCAAGATTAAACTTCTCAACCGCGATTTTGGATAGGGATCCGCGTGCGCCCTCGGATAGGAAGACATATTTACCGTGAAGCTCCATTCCCGGTTCATAGCCAGGGCCTTTGCTGCCGTCTTTTTGATAGCCAAATTCACCGGCCACAACGCCTTTGACACTGCCGTCCTCGCGGTAGACGAGTTCTGAGCAGGACATGCCCGGGAAAACTTCCACTCCCAGAGCCTCGGCTTGTTCAGCAAGCCAGCGGCATGTATTGGCCATAGAGACAATGTAGTTGCCGTGATTATTCATCAGCGGCGGCATGATAAAATTAGGTACGCGGAAAGAACCTTCAGGGCCAAGCATAAGGAATTTATCAGTTGTCACCTTGGTCTTTATGGGCGCGCCTTTGGCCTCCCAATCGGGCATAAGCCGCGTGAGCCCGCTTGGGTCCAAAACAGCGCCAGAGAGGATATGCGCGCCGACCTCTGAACCCTTTTCCAGTACGACGACGGAGAGATTATCCCCGCCGAGCTGCTTGAGCCGGATAGCCGCCGATAGGCCAGCAGGCCCCGCTCCGACGATAACAACATCATATTCCATGCTTTCGCGCTCTGGTGTCTCTGACATATTGTCCCCATAATAAAAGGCCTGCGGAGCCCTCTGGACTCGCAATCTGTATAAATCTTGCGTACTGAATTAGCCTTATAAAGGGCGCGGGTAAAGGTATATGCTGCCGCAGAGCAGTCTGGCGCCGTAAAGGACAAGCTATGAGCGAAAATTTTGCCCTTGGCTGGGAAGAATGGGTCAATCTTTCGGGGTTGGGCTTGCCTGCTATCAAAGCCAAAGTCGATACAGGCGCGCGCACATCTGCCCTGCATGCGGTCGCCATCGAGCCTTTTGGCAGTGATAAGAATCCGCAAGTGCGGTTTATCATGCATCCTGATCCTGCTGATCCCTCGCTTGAGGTTGTCTGCTCGGCCAAGGTGATTGGACGGCGTAGCGTTATCTCTAGTAATGGCGTCTCGGAATCGCGCTATGTGATTTCCTCTCCGGTGACGGTGGGCGCGCGAAGCTGGGACATAGAAATCACGCTCACCAACCGCGAAACTATGGGTTATAGAATGCTTTTGGGGCGCAGTGCACTTTCGGATGATATGCATATCGTCCCGTCCCTATCCTTTCAGCAAGCTGAGCTGAGCTATGATGCCTATAAAAAAAGGCGCGGGCGTAAAGGCGCAACCAAACGCCCGCTGCGCATTGGGATTTTAACCCAAGAGCCCGATAACTATTCGAATGGTTCAATGATCAAGGCGGCCCAAGCGCGCGGCCATGTTATAGAGACGATAGAAACCAGCCGCTGTTATATGTCGATAAATGGCCATAAGCCGGAGGTCTATTATGACGGCAGCGCTTTGCCCCGCTTTGACGCAATTATCCCTCGCATTGGCTCACGGATGACATTTTACGGCATGGCGGTGGTGCGCCAATTTGAAAGCATGGGCGTCTTTTGCCTAAACTCCGCCACCGCTATCGGTAGCTCGCGTGATAAATTACTGGCCCATCAAATTTTGGCGCAGCACCGGCTGGGTATGCCCAATACCGCCTTCGCCCGAAGTTCCCGCGATACGAACGGTATTTTGGATTTGGTGGGCGGTGCGCCCGTCGTCGTTAAGCTTTTAGAGAGCACGCAAGGCAAAGGCGTTGTGCTGGCGGATACGAAAAAATCGGCCAGCGCCCTTGTTGACGCGTTTCGCGGGCTCAATGCGCATTTCCTCGTGCAGGAATTTGTCAAAGAGGCTAAAGGCTCTGACCTTCGCTGCTTTGTTGTCGGCGGCAAGGTGGTCGGCGCCATGGTCCGTACCGCCAAGGCCGGTGAATTTCGCTCGAACATCCATCAGGGCGGCAGCGCGAAAAAAGCAAAGCTATCAAAAGAAGAGCGCCGCGCCGCCGTTAAAGCCGCCAAAGCGCTTAAGCTGAATGTCGCAGGCGTTGATATTCTTCGCAGCGACACGGGGCCGAAAATCCTTGAGGTCAATAGCTCTCCTGGCCTGCGCGGGATAGAAGAGGCGACGCAAAAAGACATTGCCTCGGAGATAATTCAGTGCATTGAAAATAATGTCAGCACAATTTTGCGTCCTGCCTCCTAGCGTGTAGGGTAAGGAGATGGAGGCAGCGCTTAAATCGGTATTGGCTTGGTGGGATGAAAGCGGCGTTGCCGTGCCCAAGGTAGCGCAGACCGCGCGAACTGCCTCCCGCCGCGCGGCAGAGGCGCGGCGTCAACCGGCAGCGCCCGCCAGAAAATCTGCGCCGCCGCTGCCCACAGCCGCGCCGGACACGTCGCCGCCAGACCTTGTCATTCAGGCGGAAAAACTGGCAGCTATAGCCAAGACACTCCCCGAGCTAAAAAGCCATATTGCGAGCTTTAATGCGGGTGCGCTCTCGGACCGTGCGCGGCAGGCTGTCTTTGCGCGCGGCAATCCTGATGCCAATATAATGGTTATCGGCGAAGCGCCCGGTGAGTCAGAGGATGCCGCCGGCAAGCCCTTTGTCGGGCCCGCGGGCGCATTGCTTGATAAAATGCTCGCCGCTATCGGCCTTGGCGAAGACAATGTGTATATTACCAATGTGGTCAACTGGCGCCTGCCGGGGAACCGCCGCCCCACTGAACCAGAAATCGCGATTTGCCAGCCTTTTATTAGGCGCCACATAGCGCTCGCCGAGCCGCAGATCATTTTGCTTCTGGGAGGGTCCGCCATGAGCGCATTGACGGATTACAAAGGCATTACCAAATTCCGCGGCGACTGGGCGGGGATAGCGCGGGGCAGCGCGCCCAAAGACACAGCGAAGGATAGGTCCAAAGCCGGGGCTGAAATTCCGGCGCTGATTAGTTACCATCCGGCCTATTTACTTCGCCAGCCGCATTTAAAACGCGATGTTTGGCGCGATCTGCTGGCCTTGCGGGCGAAAGCGGCGGAGCTGGGCTAAATCGCGCGTAACTAACACTTGCTTTCACGTGATAGTTTTATAGTTTGCGCACATTATAAAACGGGCCCGATACAATGGCTAATACCCCAAATTCCCTTTCTTTTCAGGATCTCATTTTGACCTTGCAGCGCTATTGGTCAGAGCAAGGCTGCGTGATTTTGCAGCCCTTTGATACAGAGGTCGGGGCGGGTACGCTTCATCCGGCGACCGTGCTGCGCTCGCTCGGCCCTAAGCCGTGGAATGTCGCCTATGTGCAGCCCTCTCGCCGCCCTGCCGATGGGCGTTACGGGGATAACCCTAACCGCTTGCAGCATTATTATCAGTTTCAAGTCATCATGAAGCCCAATCCAAAAAACTTGCAGGCGCTTTATCTTGGCAGTCTTGACGCGATTGGCATTGACCGCGACCTACACGATATTCGCTTTGTCGAAGATGATTGGGAGAACCCGACTGTCGGCGCGTGGGGGCTGGGCTGGGAGGTCTGGTGCGACGGCATGGAAGTCTCGCAATATACATATTTTCAGCAGGTCGGCGGCCTTGATCTTGATCTGGTGTCCGGAGAGCTGACATATGGGCTAGAGCGCCTCGCCATGTATGTGCAGGGCGTTGATAATGTTTATGACCTTCGGTTTAATGACGCAGGTGTGTCCTACGGGGATGTATTTCATCAAAATGAAGTGCAGCAATCCACCTATAATTTTGAGCATTCCAATACAGACTTTACGCTCAAGAAATTTGAAATGGCGGAAGCGGAATGCCGCGCGCTTTTGGCGCTTGAAAATCCGCTGCCGCTGCCCGCCTATGAACATGCGCTCAAGGCCAGTCATTTATTTAACCTGCTGGATGCACGCGGCGTTGTCTCCCCCACCCAGCGCCAAGAATATATCAAGCGCGTGCGCGATCTTGCCAAGGGCTGCGCCGAGGCGCATGTGAAGGCCGAAAAGCAGCTTGCAGAAAAAGCGGAGGCCTAGGCAATGGCTGAACTTCTCTTTGAAATTTTCTGCGAAGAAATCCCCGCCCGCATGCAGGCACGCGCCGGCAGCGATCTTGAAAAAGCGCTAACAGGCGGGCTGAAAGAGGCCGGCCTCATCGTAGAGAACATAAAGACCTATGCGGGCCCGCGCCGCCTTGTTTACGCCGCCGATGTGCCGCTTCGCAGTCCCGATATTTCCGAAGAACGCAAAGGCCCACGCGTGGGCTCCCCCGAGCAAGCCTTGGCGGGCTTTTTGCGCGGGGCGGGGCTGACGGATATATCGCAGGCAGAGATCCGCACTGACCCGAAAAAAGGCGAGTTTTATGTTGCCGTGATCGAAAAACAGGGCGCTGAGACAGCCGATATTCTCTCCGGGCTTTTGCCGTCTGTGTTAAATAGTTTCCCATGGCCCAAATCCATGAAATCGGGCGATAGCACATTTCGCTGGGTGCGGCCGTTGCAGTCTATGATTTGCCTGCTGGACGGACATATTGTGCCTGTCAGCGCAGGCGGGATTACTGCGGGCAATACCACAGAAGGCCACCGCCGCCACGGCAAGGGACCGTTTTCTGTCAAAGATTTCGCGGATTATAAAGCGCAGCTTGAGGGCGCGGGTCATGTTGTTTTGGACGCGGTCGCGCGTAAAGAGCTGATTTTAAAAGACGCGCGCAAAGCTTGCGAAGCCAAGGGCGTGGAGCTCGTTGAAGATGCGGGATTGCTGGATGAGGTCGCCGGCCTTGCCGAATGGCCCGTCGTGATTTTGGGCGATATGGACCCAAGCTTTTTAAAGCTCCCCGCAGAGGTCATTCGCCTGTCCATGCGTACCCACCAGAAATATTTCGCGGTGAAAGAAGAGGGAAGCGATAAACTCGCCCCGCATTTTATTGTGGTTGCGAACCAAGCCGCGCCTGACGGCGGCAAAGCCATTGCCAAGGGCAATAGTAAGGTCCTCTCCGCGCGCCTTGCTGATGCGCAATTCTTCCAGTCCGAGGACGCGAAGAAAAAGCTGGAAGATTATTACGAAAAACTCGGCACGGTGGTGTTCCACAAAAAGCTGGGAAGCATAAAAGACAAAGCGGAGCGCGTCGCGGCGCTGGCGGCTGTGCTTGCCCCGAAAGTCGGCGCAGATGCGGATAAAGCCGAGCAAGCGGCAAGGCTCGCCAAATGTGATCTTGTGACGAATATGGTGATCGAGTTTACCAGCCTTCAGGGCCAAATCGGCGCGGATATGTACCGCGCGGAGGGCGGGGAGGCGGACATCGCCACCGCCATAGAACAGCACTACAAACCTGTCGGCCCATCAGATTCTGTCCCAACCGAGCCCGTCGCTATCGCGGTCGCTTTGGCTGATAAACTCGACACCTTGGTCGGATTTTGGGCCATTGATGAAAAACCCACAGGCTCCAAAGACCCATTTGCCTTAAGACGGGCGGCCCTCGGCGTGGTGAGGATAATTTTGGAGAACGGGGTTCGGCTAGATTTACAGGGGATTATGAAAGTGTCTCATCTGTTTCTTTGGAATACATTTGAAAACCTGAACTATGAAATCCGTTCAAAAGAAGTCTTTGGCATAATAAGTGTCTTCAATGGAGAGGCCCGTAGTGGTGAATTTTTTGACCAAATTGATACTGCTTGGAAATTGGCGCTAAACGATAAGGAAGGTGTAAAGGGGAGATTAGAAGAAGTATTTGACGACCATTTCGTCATCCGACCAAACCTCCTAACCTTCATCCTTGATCGCCTCAAAGTTTACCTCCGCGATCAAGGCTTCCGGCACGACATCATTGATGCTGTTATTTCCCTTGGCGGGGACGACCTCGTAGACATCGTCAACCGCATCACGGCGCTTCAGTCCTTTATCGATACAGCTGACGGCGAAAACCTGCTGGCGGGGTATAAGCGGGCGGCAAATATCCTCAAGGCCGAGTCGAAAAAAGGCGATTTACCAACAGGAGAGATCGACACATTGTCGCACCCTGCCGCGCGCGAATTACAAGACGCGCTTTCGAAAGCGAACATAGCAATAGACGGTGCTCTCGCCCGCGAGGCCTATGGCAAGGCTATGACAGCGCTGTCCAATTTACGCGGGCCAATTGACGCCTTTTTTGAGGCCGTCAGAGTTGTCGACGAAGACACTGCAATTCGACGGAACAATTTATTACTCCTTAGTAGAATCCGTGATACCTCCCATAAAATCGCGGATTTTGAGAGGATCGGCGGTTAACTCTCGGCTCGCATGCGAGTGACTATCGGAGGACGACCGGATGACAAAATGGGTTTATAACTTCGGCGGCGGAACGGCCGAGGGCAATACCACAATGAAAAATCTGCTGGGCGGGAAGGGGGCTAACCTCGCGGAAATGGCGAGCCTAGGCCTGCCGGTCCCTCCGGGCTTTACCCTGACCACAGATGTCTGCACGGGCTATTACGATAATGGCGAGCAATATCCAGACGGGGTCGCAGATCAGGTCGAAGCCGGCTTGGCGCATATTGAAACCCTGACCGGGAAGGTTTTTGGAGACCCGAAAAACCCCTTGCTTGTGTCTGTACGCTCGGGCGCGCGCGCCTCTATGCCGGGGATGATGGATACGGTTTTAAACCTTGGCCTGAATGATGAAACCGCAGAGGGCCTTGCCACGCTCTCAGGGGATCGCCGTTTTGCGCTCGATAGCTATCGCCGTTTTATCACCATGTATTGCGATGTTGTATTGGGCGTGCATCATCACACCTTCGAAGATATTCTGGACCAACACAAAGACAATATCGGCGTGATGCTGGATACGGAGCTAAGCGCGGATAACTGGGCGCTTATTATCGAGGATTATAAAAAGGCGGTCCACGCAGAGCTTGGCCGTGATTTCCCCCAAGACCCGCGTGCGCAGCTTCAAGGGGCGATTGACGCAGTTTTCGGCAGCTGGATGAATGAGCGCGCGATCGTTTACCGCCGCCTGCAAGACATCCCCGCAAGCTGGGGCACGGCAGTAAATGTGCAGGCGATGGTTTTTGGCAATATGGGCGAAACCAGCGCGACAGGCGTTGCCTTTACCCGCGACCCCAGTACGGGCGAAAATGCTTATTACGGCGAGTTTCTTATTAATGCTCAAGGCGAAGATGTGGTGGCGGGTATTCGCACGCCGCAAACCCTCACTAGGGCCGCGCGCGAAGCCATGGGCGAGACGGCTCTTTCAATGGAAGAAGCCCTGCCGAAGGTTTACCAGCAGCTTGCCGGAACGTTCGAGACGCTGGAAGCCCATTACCGCGATATGCAGGATATTGAGTTTACCGTCGAACAAGGCAAGCTCTGGATGCTGCAAACCCGCACGGGCAAGCGCACGGCACGCGCCGCGCTCAAAATTGCGGTGGATATGGCCGAGGCGGGACAGATTTCAAAAGACGAGGCCTTGATGCGCATTGAGCCGCTTTCGCTCGATCAGCTTTTGCATCCCACGCTTGATGAAAATGCGCCGCGCGATATTCTTTGCATGGGCCTTCCGGCGTCGCCCGGTGCGGCGATTGGCGAAGTGGTTTTTGACAGTGACCGCGCCGAGGCACGCGCCAAGGCGGGGCACAAAGTCGTTTTGATCCGCATAGAGACCTCGCCCGAGGATATTCACGGTATGCACGCCGCCGAGGCCATCGTCACCGCGCGCGGCGGCATGACCTCTCATGCGGCGGTGGTGGCGCGCGGTATGGGCCGGCCTTGTGTGTCGGGGGCGGGTGATCTTCGGATTGACTATCAAGCGCAGGAATTTTCAGTTGCGGGCCGCGTTATTAAAGAAGGCGAAATTGTTACAGTGGACGGCGCAAGCGGGCAGGTCTTCCTGGGCGCGGTGCAAATGGTACAGCCGGAGCTTTCAGGTGATTTCTCCAAAGTGATGGAATGGGCCGATGAAGTTCGTACGCTGGGTATTCGCACCAATGCGGAAACGCCGCTAGATGTGAAAACCGCGCGCGGCTTTGGCGCGGAAGGTATTGGTCTTTGCCGCACGGAACATATGTTCTTTGAGGCGAGCCGTCTTGGCCATTTCCGCGAAATGATCTTGTCTGAAAACAAAGCCGGGCGAGAGCAGGCGCTGGCCAAAATCCTTCCCGTTCAGCGCGCAGACTTTACCGAAATTTTCCGGCTTATGGGCGGTCTGCCCTGCACTATTCGCTTGCTTGACCCGCCCTTGCATGAATTCTTGCCCCATTCCGAAGATGATATTCGCGGGCTGTCGGAGTCCATCGGTATTCCCGCCAAGGAATTGATGCGCCGCGCCAGCGAACTGGCCGAGAGCAATCCTATGCTTGGCCATCGCGGCTGCCGTCTTGGGATCAGCTATCCGGAAATTTACGAAATGCAGGCGCGCGCTATTTTTGAAGCGCAGATCGAGGCCGAGAACGAGACAGGCATTATGCCCATTGCCGAGATCATGATCCCGCTTGTGTCCTCCGCCAAAGAGCTTGAAATTTTGAAAGCGGCTATTGCTCGGGTGGCTGATGATATTGCTGCCAAGGGGGTGAGCCCGGAATATATTGTCGGGACCATGATAGAGCTGCCGCGCGCCGCGCTGCGGGCGGGTGACATTGCCGGCCATGCCGCCTTCTTTAGTTTCGGTACCAATGACCTTACCCAGACCACATTTGGCCTCTCGCGCGATGACGCGGGCCGCTTCCTCCCTGATTATGTCGCCC
Source organism: uncultured Caulobacterales bacterium (assembly GCA_964410285.1). Lineage (GTDB taxonomy): Bacteria > Pseudomonadota > Alphaproteobacteria > Caulobacterales > Maricaulaceae > Fretibacter. The sequence goes on from CAYPFR010000001.1 coordinate 431,751, forward strand.
AAGGCATTATGGAAAAAGATCCTTTTGTCACCCTTGACCAAGATGGTGTTGGAGATTTGATCCATATCGCCGCTCAAAGAGGCCGCGCGGCGCGGCCCGAGCTAAAATTGGGGATATGCGGGGAACACGGCGGGGATCCGGCCTCTATCGGGTTTTGTCACCGAGCAGGGCTGGATTATGTTTCCTGCTCGCCTTACCGCGTACCGATTGCAAGACTCTCCGCCGCCCAAGCTGCGATCGCGTCCAAAAAGGCCTAAATTTTACCATTCATTAACCTGTTTTCGCTGAAAAGCTCCCCATAATGCGCAGCTGCGTTAAATTTGCTGTGTTTTGCAGGACACAGCGGGCTAATTTTTTGCACATAGAGGCAATTTAACTTGAAAGCTGACCCCCCTGCCGTTAGGAGGCCGCGTCATGGAAACATTACGCAAGATTCGATCAGGTGAATCCCCCCACCTCGCGGGATGGGGACTGGCCCTATGCGCCGTGGTTTTCGCGGGCTTCGCCTTTCCTGCGGTCGCCCAGAAAACCAATCAGCAGCGTGCTCAAAACTATTGGGGCGATAAGGCGGCAGCGCTGGCGAACGCTGGGGACCGATTGGAAGATTTAGATATTAGCCCTGTGGCCGAGGATTATGCAGAGCTTACGCTTCGCAGTGATCTGGAAACCCCATTTCAGCGCGATGCTTATATGCTCAAGACCGCCGTTCCAATCTCGCTCCGCGCCCGCCAAACAGCGCTGGCGCTTAAGGCGGAACATGTTTGCCTCTCGGAAGCTGTCTTTTATGAGGCGCGCTCTGAAAAGACCGCCGGACAAAAGGCGGTGGCGGAGGTGATTTTGAACCGCGTGCGCAGCAAACATTATCCCGATAGCGTCTGCGGCGTTGTTTATCAGGGCTCCGAGCGCCGTACGGGCTGCCAGTTTAGCTTTACATGTGATGGCTCGCTTGATGAGGTGCCAAGCGGAAAGGCCTGGACGCGCGCCCAAGATATCGCCAGCCTGATGCTCAGTAGTCCCGTTCGGAAAATTACGCAGGGCGCTACCCATTACCATACTCAGAATGTGCAGCCTGTCTGGTCGGAATCTCTGAAGCTGACAAAAACAATTGGGACGCATAAATTTTACCGCACGCGTTGGCGGGAGCGTTTCACGCCAAGCGCTGCGCTCGCAGTGGCTCCCCCTAGCCCCTAAAGAGTTTGGGTCTTTAGGCGTCGTCCATCCCAATGTCGAAATTAGGCGCAGAGTGCGTGAGCGCGCCAATGGATATCACATCCACTCCGCTGTCTGCTAGCCCGCGAACCGTGGAGAGATTCACCCCGCCGGACGCCTCTAAAATGGGCCGGCTATAAGGAGAGGCGCCGACGATGGCCACGGCTTTCTTCAGGCTTTGCGCGCTCATATTATCGAGCAATATCACATCAACCTCATATTTTAGCACCTTTTTAAGCTGCGCTAGCGTGTCAACTTCCGTGCTGATACGCGTCATATGATCAGCCGTCTTGGTGATCGCCTTAAGGGCTTTATCGACTCCGCCCGCGAGCGCGATGTGATTGTCCTTGATCATGATCGCGGCGGCAAGGCTCTCGCGGTGGGTCTTGCCTCCGCCCGCGAGCACAGCCTGTTTTTCCATCGCGCGCAGACCCGGCGTAGTTTTGCGGGTTGCGGCAATGGATACGCCCGTACCCTTCACCAAATTCACATATTGCGCGGTTAACGTCGCAATCCCCGACATACGCCCAAGAAAGTTTAGCGCCGTGCGTTCTGCGGATAAGAGCGCGCGGGCAGGCCCTTCAATGGAAGCGATCAACATGCCTTTTGAGAGTTTTGCACCGTCCTTTTTTTTGGCCATAAATTTCACCCGCGGATCGACCATGGCATAGGTCATGGCCGCGGCCTGCATCCCCGCCAGCACGCCGCTCTCGCGCGCTCTCATATAAAGCGTGCCGCGCGCGCGCGCAGGAACGAGGAGATTGGCCGTTATATCGCCGGAATTACCAAAGTCCTCATCAAGGGCGCGGCGTACCATCGGCTCGATAATCGTGGGCGGGAGAGGCGGAAGGTTAGCCATGTTTTACTCCAACATATCATAAGTCATATAGCTGCTGACCGCTTTGGCTTTGGGGGCAGGGAAATCATCGCGGTAATGTCCGCCCCGCGATTCCTCGCGGGCAAGGGCCCCTGCCGCAATCAGCCGCGAAGCAATCAGCGGGTTGGCGCGCCCGACCTGATCGATCAATTCGTCAATCAAAGCGAGAAGTTTATTCAGCTTAGCGGCGCTGCGCCGCACCCCGCAATGAGCTGTCATAGCGCGCCGCAGTCTTTGGCTAACGCCGGGGTCCATAGACAGCCAAGGCTGCGTCTGGATTTTGCCTGCGCTTTTTTCGCTAAATTCATTACCCAAAATATATTCTGCTGCGCGCCCGCCAAAAACGGTGGCCTCTAGTAAGGAATTACTGGCAAGGCGGTTTGCGCCGTGCACCCCCGTTGCCGAACACTCGCCAAGGGCGAAAAGACCCTCAAGGCTCGTCTGACCATAGCTATCAGTTGCCAGCCCGCCCATGTGATAATGCACAGCGGGCGCGATTGGGATCAAGGCTTTGCGCGGATCAATAGCTGCGTCCATACAGCTTTTGAAAACTGTCGGGAATTCATGCGGGAAGTTCTCGCCTATAGCGCTGCGGCAATCCAGATAGGGAATGCGGCCTGCCTCAATCTCGGCGAAAATAGCGCGCGCAACATCGTCGCGCGGCGCGAGCTCACCTTGTGCATGATAGCGCGGCATGAACCGTACCCCATCAGATCGGGTAAGCACAGCGCCGTGTCCGCGCAGGGCCTCGGTGGCGAGCGGGGCCGGATCACGCCCAATATCTATGGCGGTGGGATGAAACTGTACAAATTCCATATCCCGCATTTTGGCCCCGACAACGGCCGCCATGCCAAGCGCATCTCCCCGCGCTGTGCGCGGGTTGGTCGTGACCGAAAATAAGCCGCCAACGCCGCCCGTGGCCATGACCGTAATGTCGGCCTCAATCCCCAGCAGCGTTCCTTCGTCATTTCGCGCCAGCGCACCTGCAACCGCGCCATTGCCATCGGTCAAAAGGCTCTCGGCGCGCCAGCCAATAAGCCCTGTAACGTGATCGGACGCGCGGGTGCGCGCGACCATGATTTTGATAATTTCCGCCCCGGCTGTATCGCCCCTAACGCGGGCGACGCGCGGCAGGCTATGAGCGGCTTCAAGGGAGAGATATAGCTCGCCCTTGTCATTACGGTCAAAGGGCACGCCCAGTGCCTCTAGGTCATGAACGCGCGCCGGACCTTCGCTGGCGAGAATTTGCGCAATCTTGGGATCTACCAGCCCGTCGCCCGCCGCGATCGTATCTTGGGCATGGCTTTCGGGGCTGTCTTCGGGGGAGAGGGCGGCGGCTATCCCGCCTTGCGCCCAAGCGGACGCCGAGCCTTCCTTAGAGCGGCGAGATGTTAGCACAAAGACTTGGCGCGGCGCGAGCTTTAGCGCCGTATAAAGCCCCGCAAGACCTGCCCCAATGACAAGGACGGCCCCTGCGGGAAGTCGTTTGGTTTCAAGATCGCCTAAGGCCATTATATCGCGGCTTTCTGTGCGGGCGCTCGGTCACTATCGCCAGAATTAGGCTCGCCTTTGGGTTCAATCAAAAGCACTTTAGCTTCCTGCGCGGCACGGGGGCGATGAACGACTCCTTTGGGCACAATAACCATTTCGCCGGGGCCAAATGTTACGCTTTCATGGGCTTCATAATCCATGGTCACTTCGCCGGCCAATACAAGAAAGAAGTCATCTGTGGTTTCGTGTTTATGAAAAGGATATTCCCCCTGAAATTTCACCACCATCACATCATTATCATTATAGCTGGCGATGACCTTTGGGTCCCAATGCGTGTCAAAAAGCGCAAGTTTTTCCGCCAGATTGATTTTCTGTCTTGGCACTAAATCACCTTCACATCGGCCTCGGGGAGGCGGGGGTCGAAATGTCCGAGGACGGGATCAAACTTGACGTTGATCATATCCATCACTGCCTTATAGGCGCGTTTTCGCATATCCTCTGGCACGAGCACTTCATTGGTCTCGTCCCGCAGACATTCATAAATATTCTCAAGCGTGATGCGTTTCATATGCGGGCAAAGATTACAGGGGCGGACAAAATCGGTCTTGGGATTTTTCATGGCTACATTATCAGACATTGAACACTCGGTGAGCAAGATAACATTTTTCGGAGAGTTATCTTTGACGTAGTCGGACATGGCTTTGGTTGAGCCTGTAAAATCGCTCTCGGCGACCACTTCGGGCGGGCATTCGGGATGCGCGAGAACGACTACGCCTGGATGAGCCTCTCGCATATCCCGAACGTCTTGGGCGGAGAAACGCGCATGCACTTCGCAGCGGCCATGCCATGCGATTACTTCTATATCCGTTTGCTTGGCGACGTTTTTTGCAAGGAATTCATCGGGCAGCATGATGACTTTGTTCACGCCCCACTCCGCACAAATATGTTCAACAATCGCCACAGCATTTGAACTTGTGCAGCAAATATCACTTTCGGCTTTTACATCGGCAGATGTGTTGACATAGCTCACAACGGGAATGCCCGGATAGCGCTGCTTAATGAGTTTAATATCTTCGCCGGTAATTGACGACGCGAGCGAGCAGCCCGCCCGCATGGAGGGGATAAAGACACGCTTTTCTGGGCAAAGTATTTTGCTGGTTTCGGCCATGAAATGCACGCCGCCTTGAATGATAATGTCTGCGTCTGTTTTCGTCGCCTCAATGGCAAGGCCAAGACTGTCGCCTGTATAATCACCGATCAGGCCAAAAATATCGGGCGTCATATAATTATGGGCAAGGATGACCGCATTTTTTTCGGCCTTTAACTTGTTGATCGCATAGACCAGCGGGGCATAGGCGGGCCATTCAAATTCGGGGATGAAATCGGCGACCTCTTTATAAAGATGGTCAACCGCAGCTTTCACGTCATCCGTATAGGCAAGCGCCCCTTCGGGCGCGCTTGGGACGGCGCAAACGCCGTTTTCAACTTCAAGGGTTTGCCCGATCCAGCGGCCATTTTCCCAGTTGATCAATTCTTTGCCCATGCAGGTGATCTCCTCTCGGATTATAAGATAACTCTTATATAGAGAGGGCGCGGCGGCTTTGCCACTGATTAATATCAGCTAACTGTCAAACCGAGTACAAGCGCCATGAGGCTGAACATGGAGAGGCCGATTGACCCGCCGGTTAATGAGATCGGTTTCACAGCGAGTCGATGGGCTAGAAAACGCGACATAAGCCCTAGGCCCAATCCGAAGACGGAGAATAAAAAGCCGTAGAGTTGCAGGACATGCATGGCTAAATTTGCGGGGGTTTGGCCGCCGCTAATGATTACATAAAGAAGCGGCCCGATGATTAACGCGCCGAACACGCCCGTCAATGCAGATAATATTCCCAATAACTTATGCATGAACCCCTCCTGTGCACCCTCTTGAGTTTCCTTAGCAGCTATTCCTTACTCAATGGCAAGCAGGCAGGGTTAATAATGGTTTATTCGTCTTGATCTAAGTCTGAGTTTAAATGCGCGAAACGGGTTAAAAATAGCGCTTCAGCCTCTCGCACGGGCAGCGGGCGAATATCGAGGGTTATTCCGCGCGGCGGGGCCGTGAAAAACTGATCGGCCTCAACGGGGTCAAAGCCTGCGATTTGCGTGGCTTCAAACCAGGCGCAGTAAAGATCGCATTTCTTGACTTTCGCTTTTAATGCGGGCGGGGTTTTGGCGGGCAGGCCAAACCGGATATGAATGGCTTCTTCAAGGCGTGCTTCAAAAGATTTATAATCAATACCCAGCGCCGTTTTAAATGGGCTAATCATATCGCCGATCACATATTCCGCCGCGTCATGCAAAAGCGCTGTAAGCTTCTCTGCGGCAGACGCGCGGGGGTAGAGCTGCGCGAAAAGCTGCTGAACGACTGCGCTATGCTCGGCCACGGAAAACGCATGATCGCCCGAGGTCTGCCCGTTCCAGCGCGCCACACGCGCGAGCCCGCGGGCAATATCCTCGATCTCAACATCAAAGGGCGAGGGGTCCAGCAAATCCAGCCGCCGGCCAGAGAGCATACGCTGCCATGCGCGCGGCGGGGCTTTGGCGGGGCTAGCGGATGTCACAATGTCGCCCTCTATCTAATGCAGCTTGCACCAGCCCTTATGCGGCTTTGCGCACAAAGATGGCTCCGGCGCTATAGCCCGCGCCAAAGGAGCAAATCAGCCCTGTTTCGCCGGCCTTAAAATCATCGCTATATTTGTGAAAGGCAATAATTGAGCCCGCGCTGGAGGTATTGGCATATTCATCCAATACAACAGGGGCTTGTTCGATCTCCACATCCTTGCCGAGGACTTTTTTGGCAATTAAGACATTCATGTTGAGATTGGCCTGATGCAGCCACATGCGTTTAAGCTCATGCGGGTCAATTTCGTGTTTCGCGCATTGCTCATTGATCATGGCGGCAACCATGGGCACGACTTCTTTGAACACGCTGCGCCCGTTCTGGACAAATAATTTATCATCAAGCCCGCGGCGGCTTAGGCGAGATTTATTTGTACCCGTTTCGCGGCGACTTTCTTTGCGGCCATCATCGCGCGTCTCGCAGCGATTAAGAAAGCCAAAATTATTTCGGATATTATTCGAAAATTCAGTGACGAGTTTCGAGCCAATGATCTCCCAATGATCACTCGGCGCAATATCATCGCGCTCCATTAAAATGGCCGTGGCGACGTCGCCGAAAATAAAATGGCTATCACGGTCGCGAAAGTTCAAATGAGCCGAGCATATCTCTGGATTAACAATCAAGACTGACCGCGCTTGTCCGCCCAATATAAGCCCGCGCGCTGTCTCTATACCAAAAGTTGCAGAGGAGCACGCCACATTCATATCAAAACCGAAACCGCCCGTGCCTAGCAAGGATTGAACTTCTACGGCGACGGCCGGATAGCCGCGCTGCAAATTTGAGCAGGCGACGATAACAGCGTCGATATCACCCGCTTTGCGGCCTGCGCGGTCTAACGCTTGACGAGCGGCTTTAACCGCCATTTCCGCTAAGATGGAAGGGTCTTCATTGGGCCGCGCCGGGATATGAGGGCGCATAATTTTGGGGTCCAAAATCGGATCTTTGGAAATGACGAAGCGCGATTTGATGCCCGAGGCTTTTTCGATAAAAGCGGCGCTGGAATGCTCAAGCGCGTCTTTTTCACCGGCCTCAATTTCTGCCTTGTTTTCCGCGTTCCAATTGTCGGCATAGAGATTATAGGCCGTTACTAATTCTTCATTGGAGATCGAACTTTCAGGTGTCCAAAGGCCTGTTGCGCTAATCACAGCTTTCATGAAAAAATACCCTCATTTGCAATCTCTTAGCTATAGCGGGCGATAGGAGGAGGCGCTAGCTCTATTTCATCTTGCGCTGATACGTGATCGCTGATCGCTATTTATGGCCAAGCGCCTTGCACGGTTGATAGGCATGGCAATCTACGGCATGGTCATTGATCATGCCGACGGCCTGCATGAAAGCATATAAGATAACAGGACCGACAAATTTAAATCCGCGCTTTTTCAGCGCCTTTGACATCGCTTCGGATTCCGGGCTTTGCACCGGGGCATCTTTGAAATTCGTCCAACTATTTTGTATGGTTTTACCGCCTGTAAATGACCAGAGATAATCAGAGAAATTTATGCCCTCTTCATCGCGCATTTTGACAAAAATCTGGGCGTTATGAATAGCCGCATTTATTTTGGATTTCGACCGAATAATGCCTGAATTGTCCAAGAGTCTCAGCCGATCTGCGTCGTTGTATTTAGCGACTATATCCGGGTCCAGACCGCCAAAGGCGGCCAGAATATTATCCCGCTTGCGCAGGATGGTAATCCACGCCAGCCCTGCTTGCATGCCGTCCTGAATAAGTTTGGAGAAGAGCGCCTTATCATCTGTAATGGGCCGCCCCCATTCATGGTCGTGATAAGCACAGTAAAAGGCATCGGTCGGGGGTACCCATCCGCACCGTGGCAGCTTAGGGTCATGGCCGCTATCGTCAAAGTCGCGGTAATCAAAAAAAGCGGGCTTGCTCACAATATTTTTTCCATCCCGATATTTGCCCGCGCATAGACGGGATGCGGCCCCTCGTGATTAACGCTCCAACCATTGCGTTTATAAAGCCGAAGCGCGGCGGCGTTGACGGTATTGGATAAAAGCCAAAGCCGCTTTAAACCCAGCGTGTTTTTAGCATAGCTCTCGCAGGCGCTCATGAGTAATTGTCCGACGCCGTTTCCGCGAAACCGGCTGTCGACTGCCATTTTTGTGAGTTCATAATCCCCCTTGCCATGTTTTTTAAGAGCCACCGCGCCTGCGACTTCATCCCCGATATGTGCAGACAGCACGTGATTGCCGCCCTCGATATATATTTGAGGCCTTGCAACCATTTGTTTGTCAGATTCTTCGAGTACATGCAGATCTTCTATCCACTGCGCGTTCAGCGCGGCAAAGCGCGGCAAGGCGGGCTCAAAATCAAGGCGAATATCCACCGTTTCTGCTTTTATCTTTTTTGTGCCCATTAGCTCTCTCCATTCGGGCCTGACATGATTTGCACAGGACTGCCATTCAGCGTTAGAGCGCTGGCAGCAGATGCAAGGCGCTCTAGCCGTATCATCGCCATACCCATGTTTTTATGGATTGATAATATTTCGCCTATGACCCGTTCGCCGGATAGAATTTTGTCGCCGGCCTGCGCCGTGCCCTCAAATATGACCGCGCGAAACCGCTTTTTCACCGTGGTCATGCGTTTCATGCGGCTGACGACTTCTTGGCCAACAAAACATCCCTTTTTAAAATCGACCCCATTAATTAGGTCCATATTGGCGTCGGCGGGAAAGACGGCCCCGCTCTCAAAGTCCCATTGACTATCGGGAATGCCCAGTGAGAGGCGGTGGGCATTGTAATCCCCCGTCGAAGATAACTCGCTTTGCGTGATTAATCGGCGCCCGAGGGCTGGTAGGCGCGGATCTACTTGGCCTTCTTCGCCAATGCCGCCGTGTTCATCGCTTGCCCAGAGGGCATAGCAAGAATATTGCGCGCTCATATCTTCTATCTCGATGGGCGCGCGCAGCCGGTAAAGACGTAATCTTTTCTTAAGGTCTGCGCTAAACTTCGCCGGCGTATCTAGCCAGAATACGTCTTCCTTCTCACTTGCCGCTGTGGGCGTCATCAACGTGTCAGGCGTAATGAAAAAATCAGAAACCACTTTCCCTTGCGGTGTCAAAAGCGCGGCAAAGCAGAGGCCGCCCTCTGAAATACTATTGGTAATCAGCCGGTCGAGCCACGCCTGCACGCCGTCGCCAGAGAGCCGAAAAATTGCGCGCTCAAGCCTTGCGAGCGGCATTAGGTGGTAGATCCATTAAACGTCCAAGCTAGCGTCTCGCCGGCGTGAAAGGGTATAATATCCGCGCCGCCCGCCGATAACCTCTCTGGTACTGCGGCGGGGGTACGGGTCAAGGTGATATATGCCTCATTAAGCGGTAAGCCGTAAAACTTGGGTCCAAATTCAGATGCAAAGCCTTCAAAGCGTTCCAACGCGCCTTCCTCTTCAAACGTTTTCAAATAGCTTTCCAGCGCATAAGGCGCATTGAAAATACCCGCGCAGCCGCAGGCGCTCTCTTTGGCGCCGACAGTATGCGGGGCCGTATCGGTTCCGAGGAAAAATTTGGGATTGCCAGAAGTAGCGGCTTTCCTCAGGGCGGCGCGGTGGTGCTCGCGCTTGGCAATCGGCAGGCAATACATGTGCGGGCGAATGCCGCCCTCAAAAATAGCATTGCGGTTAATCGCTAGATGCTGGGGGGTGATCGTCGCTGCGATTGCCCCGCTGGCCGCCTCGACAAACTGCGCGGCGTCTTGTGTGGTAATATGCTCAAAGACGATTTTTAGAGCTGGAAAATCCTTCACAAGGCCTTGCATGACGCGGTCAATAAAAACAGCTTCGCGGTCAAAAATATCGACATGTTTGTCGGTGACCTCGCCGTGCACTAAAAGCGGCATGCCGATTTTTTCCATGACCTGTAAAACGGGATAGATATTTTTAATATCGGTGACGCCGTGGCTGGAATTTGTGGTCGCATTAGCGGGGTAAAGTTTGCAGGCCGTAAAAATGCCTTCGCTATGGCCGCGCGTAATCTCATCTGGCGTCGTGTCATTGGTCAGATAGGCCGTGATCAGAGGGGTGAAATTTAGCGCCGGGTCAACGGCATTGATGATCCGCTCACGGTAAGCGCGGCCGAGCGCGGCCGTGGTCACGGGCGGCGCGAGATTGGGCATGACAATCGCGCGGGCAAATTGGCGCGCCGTATAATTGACAACATCGCGTAGCATGTCGCCGTCGCGCAAATGCACATGCCAATCATCGGGCCGGCGAATGGTCAGGGTCTGCATATTGGTCTTAGTCTGGCTATTCATCTCAGTCATATTCTATCCTTGGGCGATAACTTGCCCGCGCGGGGGGCGAAGATCAACGGCTTTGCATTTGAAATGCGCCCTAAATCACAGGGCTAGGGGCTAGGGGCTAGGGGCTAGGGGCTAGGGGCTAGGGGCTAGGGCCATCAGGGGGCTCTGGGTAGTGCACGCTCACCAAATAAAGCCCGTCGGGCGGGGCGACTTGTCCGCAGGCCTTACGGTCGCGCGCCCGCAAAGCCTTCTGCGCGTAATCCACCGTGCGATAACCGCGTCCAATATCTACGAGCGTGCCGACAATCGAGCGTACTTGTTTGTGCAAGAATGAGCGCGCGGACAGATGGATGTGAATTTCAGCCCCCGCCCGCAGCACTGTAATCTCGTCCAGTGTTTTGACTGGGCTTTTGGCTTGGCACTGCGTGTCGCGAAAGGTTGTGAAATCATGCTCCCCAATGAGGCTATGAGCGGCGGCTTGCATAGCGTCTGCGTCCAGCTTCATGGGCAAGCGCCAGACCCGTCCGCGCTCCAGCGCCAGTTTCGGGCGGCGGTCAATTATCCGGTACAGATAGCGCCGCTCGCGGGCATCGAAACGGGCATGCCACTCATCAGGCATAAGTTTTGCCGCCAGCACAGAGATTGGCTCGTTCTGCAAATGAAAATTCATCGCGTCGCGGACTTTGTCCTCCCGCAGGTCTTTGCTCAGGTCCATATGCGCCGCCGCGCCGAGAGCGTGAACCCCGCTATCGGTACGGCCCGCGCCGTAGACCTCGGTTGGATCGCCGTTGATCTTCTCTGCCGCCGCCTCAAGCGCGCCTTGCACGCTTGGCGCATGGTCTTGCCATTGCCACCCCTGATAGGGCGCGCCGTCATATTCAATTGTGAGTTTATAGCGCGGCATTAGAGGGTTCGCGAAAAATGCGGTTTTGAGGGGTTTGTTTAAAGGCAGTACCCGTCACATGATTTTTGCCGCTCATGATATGCGGCTTTCCGGCGTGAGCGGGCGGCCCTTGAGATAGGCCTCAATGTCCATCTTTGGTTTTCCGGCGGGCTGCACAATCAAAAGCTTAAGCGCGCCTTGGCCGCAGGCAATCACGCCCTCGCGGCTTAGAACCGTGCCCGCTTCCCCTCGGCCTTCGGCGGGCCTAGCAAGGTGAATTTTGACCCGCTCGCCCGCAATCTCGCACCACGCGCCAGGAAAGGGCGAGAGGCCGCGAATATGACAATCGAGCTTTGTCGCGGGGCGCGTCCAATCTATGCGGGCTTCGGATTTTTCAATTTTGTGGGCATAGCTTGCCTCGCCGATCTGCGGGGTGGGCCGCAAGGCTTCGCGCTCTACTCCGCCAAGCGCGCGCGCCCACATTTCCGCCCCGACATGAGAGAGCCGTTCAGAGAGCGTATGCGCCGTATCATCGGCATTTATATCAACAGTCTCTGAGAGCAGAATATCGCCCGTATCAAGGCCTTTGGCCATTTGCATGATCTGTACGCCGGTCTGTGAATCGCCCGCCATAATGGCCCGCTGCACAGGCGCGGCCCCGCGCCAGCGCGGCAGCAAGGACGCATGTAGATTCAGGCAGCCATATTTCGGCGCGGTGAGGGCACGGCTTGGCAGGATTTGCCCATAGGCGACAACACAGGCGACATCAGCGCCAAGGGCTTCAACTTCGTCTATCACGCGGCTCTTGCGAAAGCGCTCGGGCGTGCTGACCTCTATGCCCATAATTTCGGCAAATTGATGCACGGGAGATTTGGTGAGTTTTTGCCCGCGGCCGGACTTGCGCGGCGGCTGGGTGTAAACGTGCACAACCTCATGACCATTTGCGATGATCTCGGCCAAAGAAGGCACAGCAAATTCGGGCGTGCCCATGAAAACAACACGTAAGCTCATTGGCAGGATTGCCTCATGTCTATAATGCCGCTTTTAGTTTTTCGGCCTTCACGACTTTTTTGACGGCACGCTCGCGTTTCAACCGCGAGAGATAATCGATAAAAACAACGCCTTTAAGGTGGTCCATTTCATGCTGAATACACACAGCATAAAGTCCCTCGCACCATTCTGTGACCCGCTCTCCGTTATAATCAAGATAGGTCAGTTTTACGCGCTCTGGCCGGTCAATTGTCTCATAGACCTCTGGCACGGACAGGCAGCCCTCGTCATAGGGCTGGGTGGTGTCCACATCCTCTAGGATTTCAGGATTTACAAAATAGCGCGGTGCGCGCGGCTCTCCCTCTTTGGCAAGGTCCATGACGATAACATTCAGCGGCACGCCAATCTGAATAGCCGCCAGCCCAATTCCGGGGGCCGCATACATGGTCTCTAGCATATCATCCATTAAGCTGCGGATCTCGTCATCAACGCGCTCCACAGGCTTTGAAACCTGTTTAAGCACCGGATTTGGTACGGTTAAAATTGGGCGTATTGTCATGGGCATTAGGTAGTGCGGGCGCCAGCAAAGGTCAAGCAGGCGGTCCTGCGCGGCGCTATTAATTAGGTGCGGCGCGATAACCAGAGCGGTAGATCATTCGTGACATAATCCACCCAATCGGCCTTGGCGGTTTGGCCCGATGGGCGTACGACCTCCGGCGCGTTGCTAAAGTCTTCATCGGAGACGACCAGTACGGTCGTCATGCCCATTTGTTTGGGCACCTCAAGGTTTTGAATATTATCCTCAAAGAACACCGCGCGGCGAGGATCAACGTCAAAGGCTTTGTTGAAAATTTCATAGGGCGCCCGTTTGGGTTTGGGCATGAAATTGGCATCCTCTATCCCAAAGCTGCCATCAAAGAGATCAAATAGATTAAGGTGACTGCCGACATTACGGGCATGGGCTTTGGAACCATTTGTGAAAATCAACCTTCGGCCTTCCAGACGGCTGATTTGTCGGCGGAGTTCTGGGTCGGGGGAGAGTAAGGAGAGGTCGACATCATGCACATAGTCCAAAAACTCAGCCGGATCGAGGTCGTGGACGGCCATTAAGCCCGACAGGGTCGTACCATATTCGGCCCAATAGTCTTTGCGAAGCTGGGATGCGTCTTCCGTTTCCATATCAAAGTGTCGGGAAATGAAATCCGTCATTTTTTTGTCGATCTGGCCGAAAAAATTGGCATCCGCGCGATAGAGCGTATTGTCTAAATCGAAAATCCAATGGGCACGGCCGGCTAAATTATCCTGCATTATCGCCTTAACCCCGTTGTGCTGGAGCTGGAAAAATCAGAATCCTTCAGCCTGAGCGTCACGCCGGGCGCGTCCGTTGGCAAGGCCCGAAAGCTTACGGGCGTATAGCCGCGATCGGCGCAATATTCACTGCCAATCGCGGAGAATACGCCTTCGGCCACACAAAATTGGCGCGGTTTCGCCGTGAGCGTTCGTAGGCGTTTGTCTTTGGGCGCGGTTTCCTCGCCTTCGGGAATTGGCTGCTCTTGCAAGGCATAGAAATGCGCATTTGTGTTTTCTAACGCCGAGGTAAAGCTACGCGCGCAGTCTCCCGCCTCGACGGGCCACCAGCCACGGCTCTCCCATTCGCCGTCATTTTGATAGGCAATGGCTGACCAAATTTTCTGGCTTGTGTCATTACAGAGCGTGAGTCCAATGCTGGCCTGCACTGAAATTGCCCCCTTGATGAGGGCCTCAAACTTTTGGCCGTCTGTAATCCCGCGCTCTATCTCATTATCTTTCAAAAAGCGATTGAGCGTACGAGAGGTTCGCCGTCCAGAAAGACCGTCAATGCGTGAAATTTTATAACCATTGTCCTTGAGCAGACGCTGCAGGCCGGCCGTCACCGCTTTGTCGCCAAAATTATCGGGTTCAATAAAGGTTGTGGTGCGCTCTTTGGGGTCAACTTGCAGATAGGACTGCATCTCCATATCTTGCAGGGCGCAGCTACGCGTGGCATCGGCAACGAAGTCCGTGGAGTCGACGCATAATTTCGTTTTCCCCTTCCATTCGCGCACGCCGCCTGAGTGAAAGGCTTCGCTCTCGGCGAAGACATAGCGCGGGCTGGTAGGCGGAGGGTTTTTGGATATGCATGCGCCGGGACGAATTCGGTCCCAGCCGCGCGGGGTCATCTTTCCGTCTTGCATGGCTGCCGTCGCTGTTCGGATAACAAAGGAAGTCTCATTGCAAATGTTCCAGCTGTCGGGCGGGAAAATCGGGTCTGTCTCTACCGCATCTGCCTCTTGCGCCTGAGCGGAAACCGGCAATAGCGCGCCCATGATCAGGGACGCCGAGGTGAGTTTGAGGACCGAAGGCAGGACGGGACAGCGTAACATCATCGTAACAGCGTACCTGCGCCTTGATCCGTGAAAAGCTCTACCAGCAGGCCGTGGGCGCGGCGCCCATCAAGTATTACAACTGCGCTGACGCCCTCCTCCACGGCTGCGATCGCGGTTTCCAGCTTGGGGATCATGCCGCCCTGCGCTGTGCCGTCGGCGATTAAACCGCGCGCCTCTCCGAGCGAAAGATTGGTCAAAAGATTGCCCTCTTTGTCTTTGACCCCTTCTATATCGGTCAGCAGCATAAGCCGGGAAGCGCCAAGCGCCCCAGCTAGCCGCCCGGCCGCGGTATCTGCGTTCACATTATAAGAGCCGCCGCTTTCTCCGGCGCTTATTGGGGAGACAACTGGCACAAACCCATCTTTAGCCAAGGTTTCAATTACGCCCGTATCTATCTGAGTGGGGACGCCGGCAAAGCCGAGATCTTTGCGAATTTGGCGCGCCTTGATAAGATTGGCATCTTTGCCCGACAGGCCAACCGCCTTGCCGCCTGCCTGGTTAAGGGCATGGACAATAGATTTATTGATCGCGCCGGAGAGTACCATTTCCGCGACCTCGACAGTCGCAATATCAGAGACGCGCAGGCCATCAACAAACTCGCTCTGAATGTTGAGCCGCTTTAGCATGGTGCCAATTTGCGGCCCCCCGCCGTGAACGATGACGGGACGCAGGCCCATTTGCTGCAAGAGGACAACATCATTGGCAAATTGCTGGGTAAGGTCCTCCGAGCCCATGGCATTGCCGCCAAATTTTATGACAATCGTTTGATCGGCATAGCGCTGTATGAAGGGCAGTGCTTCGGAGAGCGTCTTGGCGCTTGTCCAACCTGTTTCATTGCTGCGGCGTTTAAGCATATTCTGACCCTAAAGTGATTTGCCAAAAGACTATAGGTTTTTATCCGGCAAGGCCAAGCTCGCAATCTCGGCTTTCAGCAGCGATAGACCCTTTTTTTTCACGCTGGAGGTCGCGATAATCTCGGGAAAGGCCGCAGGGCGCTTTTTTATGGCCTTTTGCGCGCGGCTCAGCCCCTTTTGCAGCTCGGGCGCTTTGATCTTGTCAATTTTGGTGAACACAAGCTGATAGGTCACGGCAGCCTCATCTAGCATCCCCATAAGCTCGCGGTCCGAGTCTTTAATCCCGTGGCGGCTATCAATGAGGATAAAGACGCGGCGCAGCGGGGCGCGCCCGCGAAGAAAAGCCCGGGTTAAGGCCGTCCATTTGGCAATATCGGTCTTGGAGGCGCGCGCATAGCCATAGCCCGGCAGATCGACAATCCTTAGGCGGTCATCGACATTGAAATAGTTCAGCTCTCGCGTGCGCCCCGGCGTATTAGAGGCGCGGGCAAGGCCGCCTCGATTGGTCAGCGCGTTAATCAGGCTGGACTTGCCCACATTAGAGCGCCCGGCAAAACAAATTTCCGGCGGGCCGGGCGGGGGCAATGTCTCAAGACTAACAGCGGAGAGCATAAAGGTGACCTCGCGCGCAAATAAAACCCGCCCGGTCTCCAGAAAGGGGTGATCTTCCTGAAAGTCCGCCTCGGGCGGCGTCTGCGCCGTATCTGAGGGGGCGGCGCTCATGGGCTTTATTCAGAGGTTTTCGGCGCGGCTTTGCCCGTGATCTTGCGGATAAAGGCATCAATCGGCGTATCGACCTTAAACTTTCTCGTGATGATATATTGCTGAATAAAGGACAGGATGTTGTTCCACACCCAGTAGAGCAAAAGACCAGAGGCAAAAGGCGCGAGGACAAACATAAAGACCCACGGCATCGCGGCGAAAATTTTGCGCTGCATCGGGTCACCGCCCATCGTGGAGAGCGTCTGCATCATGGCCATGGTAATCCCGTAAAGAAGGGCGAGCGGCCCAATGGCGAGGAAGACCAGTCCAAACGGCTCCGGCCCCCAAGGCAGAGCGCCAAACCCGTTAAGGATAGAGAGCGGGTCTTTGGCTGACAAATCTCGGATATAGCCAAAGAAAGGCGCGTGGCGAAGTTCGACATTGATTAAGACCGTTTTATACAGTGCGAAGAACACAAAGATCGTCGGGATAATCGGTAGGCAGCCTGCCATGGGATTAACGCCTTCCTTTTTATAAAGCGCCATGACTTCTTGCTGGAGTTTCATGCGGTCATCACCGTAAAGCGCTTGTAGCTTCTTTTGCTTGGGCGCGACCTTCTTCATCTTCGCTTGGCTCTCATATTGTTTGTTAAAGAGCGGGAACATGAAAATTTTGATGATCAGGGTGAGCGCAAGAATACCCAGGCCGTAATTCCCTAAAACTTCACCCAGCTTGGACAAAGCCCAGCTCATAGGGCGCACTAAAATACGCATGACGCCCCAATCAATCGCGCGTTCCATTTGCATCAGGCCTAGTTCTTTTTCATAATTGATGAGCACTTTGCGGTCTTTCGCGCCGGCATAGATATGGCCAATAGATTCAACAGAGGCCCCCGCCGTCAGTGTCATAGGGGTTGTGGCATAGCTGGCTTCATAAATGTCTTCGCCGTTGATTTCGCGGTAATCGAAGTTAACGGAGATTTTCTTACCTTGCGGGGCAATCGCCGCAGACAGCCAATATGTATCTGTCAAGCCAACCCAGCCGCCGTCGCCGGAATTGCTGGCGCTGCCTTCTTTCTTCAGCTTTTTATATTTCATATCAAAAAGCTTATTATCAGCTACCGAAATTGGGCCTTCTTGGATCATGAATAAGTTGGTCAAATCATCCGGCAGCCCATGCTGGCGGGAGACGCCTTTACGTACCAATGATAATTCGCGGCCTGATGTATTGGTCACGACATCAGACAATGTGATGAGGTAATTCTCATCCACAGTGACCGTGCGGCGCACTGTAAATCGGCCTTCCTCATGCTCTAGGACAACGGAGCTGTCTTCCGAGAGCGTATTGCCAGAGACAACTCTCCATGGCGTATCAATGCCCGAACCACCGTCAGGCGTGACCCAATTATCAAAAATAAGCGCTGCATGTTCCGAACCTTCGGGGGTGAGCATAATGACCGACTCGCTGCCCTCCTCGACGGTCTGGTTAAAATTTTTGAGGCGCAGGTCGTCAAATTGTGCCCCCAGAGTATTAAAACTGCCGCTAAATTGGGCGGTGTTAATTTTGATGCGTGTACCGCTATTGATCGCTTGCTCTCGCGGGATGGCGGCAGGAATTTCTGGGGCAATGACGCTCTGCTCAAAGGCGGCGCGTTCAGCAAGCGCGTCTTTGCGCGCCTGCTCGGCGGCAGACTTTCCGTAAAAGAACCAATATCCGAGCATGACGAGGCAAGATAAGACAATGGCTAATATGAAGTTTTTTTGATCGTCCATGAGGGGCTCTTATTTTCCGCTTAGCGAGGTTTAGATTGGGCGTGACTATCAGGGTTTGAAGATAGGCTCAACACCGCTTTTTCGGCGTCCTGCAATAGTTTTTCAAACGGGCGGAGAGCTGTGCTGCTGCGCGCGATAAACACATAGTCATAACCGGGGCGGCCATGGCGGGGCAGTATAGCGCGCGCGACTTCGCGAAGGCGGCGCTTGGCGCGGTTGCGCGTAACGGCATTTCCGATTTTTTTTGTCGCGGTAAAGCCGACCCTGATTTGAGGGCGGCTGTGGTCCTTTTCTGACGGGGCGCTATCTTGCGCGGCGGCGCTTTTTTTCAGGGCGGCGGTGGATTTATGTGCCTCTGCTGAGGATAGGCGCGCTTGCACGACAATTGCGCCTTGGGCCTTATATTTTCCGTTTTTGACATGCAAAAACTCGGACCGCGTCTTGAGCCGCCCGAGTTTTAAAAATTCTGTTTCTACTGCCGTCACGGCAATAAAGCTGTCCTATGCGGACAGGACCTTGCGGCCTTTGGCGCGGCGACGCGCAAGCACTTGACGGCCCGCTTTTGTCGCCATGCGCGAGCGAAAGCCGTGGCGGCGCTTACGGACAATCTCGGAAGGTTGGAACGTACGTTTCATTTTTATCTCCATTCGCCGATAAAGGCGGGGCCCTGCCCTGCAAAGCCGCTTTTTACAATATGAGGCCGTTTATGCGCGCACATAGCCCAAGTCAAGCCGTAGGTGAGCGAAAATGGGCGCTTTATGCTCGCATTCCCTGCGTGCGCCAATATAATGGCTTTGCCGCGGTCTATCATCGGGGCGCAGGGGAAGATATAGCGCGCGGGCCTACATGGGGAGTGTGAGGACAAAAGACGGGCTAGAGCGCTGGGCGCAGGGGCAGGTAAACGAAATCTCCCGCAAGCCGCACATATTCGTGAAAAGCTGTGACGTGCACTTCTGGGAAGCTGTGCTATCGGTGCGGTGAAATTAACGGGCAGATCGCCAAAAGCGCTAAGCCACCTAACCCCGAAAGGCGCTCCTTGAAAAGAGCGCAGATATTAAGATAGCTTAAGAGAGACAAGATTATGACAGATATTATCTTAGACCAGCAGACAGTGAGCAAATCGCCAATCAAAAGGTTTGCGCCCTTGCTTGTAATTGCCGCGGGTCTTGCGGCATTCTTCGCCCTTGGCGGACCGCAATATTTCAACCTAGAGAGCTTACGGGCGAACCGCGAAGTTCTGGCCGCGTTTGTCGACGGTAATTTCCTATTGGCGATTTTAGGCTTCATGGGTCTATATGCTGTACTCACAGCGATTTCCTTTCCGGGCGCCAGTGTGATGTCGCTCTTTGGAGGCTTTATGTTCGGCACGGTTGCCGGCACATTTGGGATTGTAATTGGCGCGACATTGGGCGCAACGGCGCTATTTTTGGCGGCGCGCTACGCCATTGGCGATTCGCTGCGTAAAAAGGCTGGTCCTTATATGCAAAAATTCGAGGCAGGCCTGAAAGAGAATGAATTCTCTTATATGTTCATCCTGCGCCTAATTCCGGCATTCCCCTTCTTTATTGTGAACATTGTGCCTGCGCTCTTTGATGTAAAACTGCGCAATTACATGATCACAACTTTGCTGGGGATCATTCCGGGCAGCCTTGTTTATGCCAGCGTCGGAAACGGCATTGGCGCGGTTTTTGACCAAGGCGGCGAAGTGCAGCTTTCCGGCTTGATGCTTCAGCCGAAAGTTATCCTGCCGATTGTAGGCCTGATCCTGCTATCGCTCCTGCCCATTATCCATAAAAAAATCCGTGCAGCGCGTACCTAAGTACCGTTGCCAAAAGAGAGAAAAATCATGAAAACTGTATATGATGTTGACCTGTGTATTATCGGCGCAGGATCGGGCGGCCTGTCTGTTGCGGCCGGCGCCGCCCAGCTCGGACGCTCTGTTGTCCTCTTTGAGGCCGAGGATATGGGCGGCGATTGCCTGAACTCTGGCTGCGTACCGTCCAAAGCTTTAATTGCGGCAGGTAAGCAGGCCCATGCGTTGAAAACCGGCAAGCCCTTTGGGATTGCACCCGCAGAGCTGAATGTGAGCTTTGCCAGCGTTAAAAAACATGTCCAAGGCGTGATCGACCACATTGCGCCGGTGGATAGTCAAGAACGTTTCGAAGGCCTCGGCTGTACGGTTATTCGTGAATATGCATCCTTTAAGGATGCCAATACGGTTGAGTCCAAGACCACAGAAGTGCGGGCCAAGCGCTTTGTCGTCGCCACGGGTTCGCGTGCCTCGGCTCCGCCTATTCCGGGTCTTTCCGAGACGCCTTATCTCACCAATGAAACGATTTTCACTGTGGCCAAGCAGCCCAAGCATTTGCTGATCATTGGCGCTGGACCGATCGGGATTGAGCTAGGGCAAGCCTTTAGCCGTCTTGGCACAAAGGTCGAGATCGTAGATATCTCCAAGCCGCTGGGCCGCAGCGAGCCTGAGCATGCTGATATTCTCGTGAAAGCTTTGGAGTCCGAGGGCGTTAAGTTCCACGCGCCAGTGAAGACAAAGCTGATACGCAAAACGAAAACCGGCGTGGCGATTGATCTTGAGGACGGCACCACGCTGACAGGCAGTCATCTTTTGGTGGCCGCCGGACGCGCGCCAAGTGTCTCCAAGCTCAACCTCGAGGCGGCGGGGGTAGAGTATTCACGCCGCGGGATTGATACAGATGATAATCTTCGCAGCTCTAATCCCAAGGTCTATGCTGTTGGGGATGTGGCCGCTGGCAAAGGCGGGCTGACACATGCCGCCGGCTATCACGCCGGACAGATCATAAAGGCATTTTACTTCCTGCCGCCTGTGCTCAACAAATTTATGGCCAAGGCCAAAACTGACATTATGCCTGCCGCGATCTATTCTGAGCCCGAGCTGGCCAATATTGGACTTAGCGCGGCTGAGGCCCGCGAGAAAGGCTATGACATCCGCGAATTAACCGCGGGTTTTGACCATAATGACCGCGCCATTGCGGAACGTTCTGATGAGGGCGGGGTCAAGATTATTGCCACTACGAAAGGTAAAATCCTCGGCGCCTCTATTGTCGGCGAGGGTGCGGGTGATCTCATCCAGATGATTTCTGTCGCCATGAAAGGCGGGGTGAAAATCTCGGGACTCGCACAGATTATCTCGCCTTATCCCACGCGCGGGGAGGCGGTAAAACGTGCCGCCGGGTCCTTTTATACTGATGCTGTCTTCAGCCCGAAGTCACGAAAACTGGCGGCCTTTAATACTCGGTTCCATTAGGAACACACGGTTCCATTAGGGATATTTTCTACCCTTGCGCGCCCTATATGGGTGACAAGGGTAGAGTGAACCGTTAGACCGTTCTCATGATAGATGGATTTTTTGCACGACGGCTATCCTCTAAACTTCTTCTCATGACAATTGGCTTTGTCATGCTGGCGGAACTGGTTTTGTTTCTGCCTTCCGCTAGCTTGTTTCGCCAAACCTATATTGATGACCGCGCCGAGCGTGCGGGCCATCTGGCCCTCGCGCTGGAGGGCGTGCCCGATTACGAGGGGAGTGCGCTTCTCTCCCAAAAATTTGTTGAAGATACGGATGTTATCATGGTCGCGATCCGGCGCGACTCCATGACAGATTTATTGCTGGGCATGCCGCCCGATGATGCGGATGCGACCTTTGAAACTGAAGATCTTCGCAAAAAAAATGGCTGGCGTCTCTTTCCGCGAGCTTTCAAAGATTTTTTTGGCAGCGGTGAAGGTTATTACCGCATTATCGCGGACCCTATCGTTTCTGGCGAGGACGTTCTTGAGCTTGTCTTGCCCAAGGCGTCGGTGAAGGCTGCGGTGCGGGACTATTTTGGCCGCGTCTTTTGGCTCTCGCTCGCGATTGCGATTATTACCGGAACGCTGATCTATTTGGCGCTCTCCGCGATGATCGTTCGTCCCATTCAAAAATTGGCGAGCGGTTTGGCGGCCTTTCGCCAAGACCCCGAAAAACGCCACGGCAACACAATGCCGTCTTCGCGCAAAGACGAGATCGGGCAATTGGAGCGGGAGTTCTTCGATATGAAACAAAGCGTCAGAGGTTCCTTCCGCCAGCGCGAGCGTTTGGCCTCCCTTGGGATGGCGGTTGCGAAAATTAATCATGATCTTCGTAATGTCCTGACCTCCGCCCAGCTTGTCTCTGACCGAATTGCCATGGATAAAGATCAGCGCGTCGCAGATATGGGTGAGCGCCTTGTGCGGGCTGTCGATCGCGGTATTCGCCTGTGTACCGACGTGCTTAATTATTCAAATGCCAAAGATGACCGCCTTGAAATTGAAGCTGTGCGGGTGGCGCTTTTGGTTGGGGAAGTTGCGGGGGACACGCTTGGCCAATTTGGCCGCGGCCCAGCCGCCATTAACTTTATCAATCAAATTCCGAGTGAGCTTTCGGTAAAAGTGGACGCTGACTCGACTTACCGCATCATTCACAATCTGTTTCGCAATGCTGGACAGGCCATGCAAAAAATGAGCGGAGAGACTGTGAAGCGCCAGATCACGGTTAAATCTGATATCACAGATGGGGGCGTCAAACTTAGCATTCGTGATACAGGGCCAGGCCTTCCGCCGCGCGCGATTGAAAACCTCTTTAAGGCCTTTGCCAGTAGCTCGGGGCAGGGCAGCACTGGGCTTGGCCTCACAATCTCTAAAGATCTGGCTAAAGATATGGGCGGGGATTTAGAGCTAGGCTATACGGGCGAGGACGGCACGGAATTTATCTTGAGCCTGCCGGCCAATTAATTTGCCATCCCTTAATTTGCTTTAGGCGAGGGCCTATCTCTCGCCCTTGTAAATAATCCCGCCTTTCATAACGAAATCCACGTCCAAAAGTTCGTCCATATCCTTAAGCGGGTTTCCGTCCACGGCAATAATATCCGCATATTTCCCGGCCTCAAGCGTGCCGATCTTATCATCCATTTCAATATGCTTGGCGGCAATAGACGTGGCAGAGGTGATCGCCTCTTGCGGGGTCATGCCTGCGGCAAGCATATATTGAAACTCCTGCGCATTATCGCCGTGGGCAGAGACGCCTGTATCTGTTCCAAAGGCGATATTGACGCCGTTTTCATGCGCAATTTTGAGCATATTTTGCATTTGCGGTCCAACCTCAAGAGCCTTCTTCGCCGAATTTGGCGGCAGAAAATTCTTGTTTTTCGCCCAGTCCACAACCGTCATGCCCGCGAGCACAGTGGGTACAAGCGTCGCGCCCTTTTCCTTAAACAAACGCGCGGTCTCCGCGTCGAGATAGGTTCCGTGCTCAATGGATTTTACCCCCGCTTTCAGGGCGGCATCTATCCCGTCCTTGCCATGGGCGTGGGCTGTGACTTTGCGGCCCATTTTCGCCGCTGACTGGACAATGGCCTCCAGTTCATCTTCGAAAAACTGCTGCGCGGTTCCCGCATTGGTATTAGAGAGCACCCCGCCCGTAGCCGTAATCTTTATGACGTCTGCCCCGGACTTCACGGCTGCGCGCGTGGCCCTGCGGCAATCATCTGCCCCATTGCAGACGGTCTTTGAACTCATCATATGCAATATATCTTCGCGGTAGCCATGGGCATCTCCGTGCCCGCCTGTAATCGAAACGGCGCGGCCAGAGGCGCGAATATGCGGTCCCGCCACCTTGCCGGCTTTGATGGCGCGGCGCAGAGCAAAAACCTCTTTTGGCCCGCCGACATCCTGTACGGCTGTAAAGCCCGCCATGAGCGTGCGCCGGGCATAAAGGGCAGCGTCATAGGCGACATCACCGGACTCCTTTGTCACCCGGTCAAGGCGCACATTGGGGTTCCATTCGTGAGAGATATGCACATGGCTGTCGATAAGTCCTGGCAGAACAAAGCTGTCTTTCAGGTCAATAATATTTGCCGTATCATCCAGAAGATAATCTTCGACAACATCGACAATAAGCCCGTCTTTTATGATGATGGTGTGCTCTTTGAGGGCCGGCTTGCCCGGAACGGCGAGGACCTTGCCTGCGTGTATAAGGGTATAGTCTTTATAGCTTTCGGCAAAATACTCCGCCTCTGGTGATGCAGGTTTTTTGGCCATTTTTTTCTGAGCCAGTTTTTGCTTAGCCATTTTATTTTTGGCCATTTCTTTGGCGGCTGGTTTTTTATGTGGATGGCTTTCCGCCGACGCAAATCCCGTCAACGCCAAAGCCGTGACAATGGCAGCTGCGCTTGCGGCTAAAATTCCTGTTTTAAGCATTCTTGTTTGTGGCAGTTTCATCGTTTTCCATCTTTCTGATTCGGCACAGACATTAGGCGCTGCAAAGGCCGTAAAGCCCCGACTATAGGGCGTTATGGCCTATATCGCGGCGGCAAAACCCCTCGCTCCAATCCACGGCTTCATCAATACACCTATAGGCCCCTGCGAGAGCGAGTTCCAGAGACTTCGCCTGTGAGGTGATATTGAGCACGCGGCCACCATTTGCGAGGATTTCGCCGGCCGCCCCATTTTTTGTGCCCGCGTGAAAGATTTCAATCCCGCCGCGTTCGCGCGCGGCCTCAAGCCCTTTGATCACAGAACCTTTTTCGTATTTGCCAGGATAGCCTTTGGCGGCGAGGACAACATTGACCACCGTATCGTCATACCACGCCGGCGCGGGCACATCCGCAAGCGTTTGTTCTTGCGCTGCGATCAATATATCCATCAAATCTGATTGCAGCCTACGCATGATAACCTGACATTCGGGATCGCCAAAGCGGGCGTTATATTCGATCAGCTTCGGGCCGCCGGCCGTCATCATCAACCCCGCAAAGAGTACGCCTGTAAACGGATGCCCGTCTTTTGCCATGCCGTAAACCGTGGGCTGGATGATTTTCTCCATCACCGTTTCAAGGGCCTCTTGCGTGAAAACCGGCGCGGGGGAATAGGCCCCCATCCCGCCCGTGTTAGGACCTTTATCCCCATCAAAGGCGCGCTTATGGTCCTGCGCGCCAATCAGGGGCAGGGCGGTTTTCCCGTCTGCAATTGCGAAAAAGCTGACCTCTTGACCGGTCATGAATTCTTCAATGACGACCTTGGTGGACGCGGCGCCGAATTTGCCTGAGAAAAACTCGTCAAGCTCGGCCTCGGCGGCCTTGAGTGTTTCCGGGATAACCACGCCCTTGCCCGCCGCAAGGCCGTCCGCCTTAAGGACATAGGGTGCCTCCATGGTTTTCAAAAAAGCTTTGGCCGCGCTGACGTCCTCGAACACGCCATAAGCGGCGGTGGGAATATTGTATCGCGTGCAAAATTCTTTGGTAAAGGATTTGGAACTCTCAAGCTGGGCGGCGGCCTGCGTCGGGCCAAAGACTTTCACGCCCTTCGCCTCCAGCGCGTCAACAATGCCAAGCGCCAGCGGCTGCTCTGGGCCGACCACAACAAAGTCATAACCGCCGCGTTCAATGAGGGCGAGAAGGCCAATGATATCATCGGCGGCAACGGGCACGCAGGAAGCGATTTGCGAAATACCGGCATTTCCGGGCGCGCAGGTCAATTCTGTGACGCGCGGGCTTTGCAACAGCTTCCACGCCAGTGCATGTTCGCGCCCGCCGCCGCCAATAAGTAAAATATTCATGTTCAATCCTAGGGCCGCGGCGCAAAGCGGCCAAGGCCGCTTGCATTCGCATGTTGAGATGATAAGCCTGCCGCTGAGGGCTCGGGTCTATTTATTGCGAGCCTTTTAGGTTATAATAGCCGTGATTCCAACGGTCTTATTCTGAAAGCTGCCATTGCCCGATACGCCGCCAAACACGCCTTCAAACGCCCCTTCAAACGCCCATGAATATTCGGTCTCTGAATTGGCCGGCACGCTGAAACGCGCCATCGAGGAACGCTTTGGCCATGTGCGTGTGCGCGGGGAATTGGGACGGGTGACGATTGCGAAATCCGGCCATTGTTATCTTGACATTAAGGATGACCGCGCGGTGATTAATTCGATCATATGGAAAGGCCAGATGAACCGGCTGTCCATGCGCCCGGAAGAAGGAATGGAAGTAATCTGCGAAGGTAAGCTGACGACCTATCCGGGGCGTTCAAATTATCAATTGATCATTGATAAAATGGAGCTTGCGGGGGCGGGCGCGCTTTTGGCTTTGTTTGAAAAACGCAAACGCGCGCTGGCCGCCGAGGGCCTGTTTGACGAAGGCCGAAAGCAGGCTTTGCCATTTATGCCCAAAACCATCGGTGTCGTGACCTCGCCAACAGGGGCGGTTATCCGCGATATCTTGCACCGTATTTCTGACCGCTTTCCATGCCATGTTCTGGTTTGGCCCGTCTTGGTTCAAGGCGATAAGGCGGCGGCGCAAATCGCGAGCGCGGTTACAGGTTTTAATCACGCGCAGGGCTTTCCCCGGCCGGATGTTTTGATCGTTGCGCGTGGCGGCGGCTCGCTCGAAGATTTGTGGTGCTTTAACGAAGAAGTCGTTGTGCGCGCCGTAGCGGCCTCGGCTATTCCTGTCATTGGTGCGGTGGGGCATGAGACAGATTGGACATTGGTAGATTACGCCGCCGATTACCGCGCCCCAACCCCGACAGGGGCTGCTGAAGTGGCCGTGCCGGTGCGCGCAGATTGGATGGAAACGCTCGCGGATTACGGTTTGCGGCTCTCCCGTAGCCTGCGCCGCAATGTCAAAGAAAGGCAGCAGCAGCTTGTGTCCGCGCGCCTTCCGCGCCTCTCCGCCGTTATAGCTGCCCCGCAGCAACGCCTTGATCTGTCTGCTGCGCGCCTGCCAAATGCACAGCGCCTTTTTGCCCCGCATTCTCAGCGCCTGTCGTCCGCACGCCTGCCGCGTCTTGAAAATTATATTCAGCTTAAACGCAGCCAGATTGACCGTGCGGCCTTGCCCCGCCCCGAACGCCTGACCATGCCCAAGCAACAAAGGCTTCAAGCTGCCGCTGCGCGCCTACGCCCCGCGCCGCTAAAACAGGAAATAATCCGCCGTGAGGAGAAGCTATTGGGCGCTGGTCGCCGCGCGCATATGTCAATGACCCGAGTGATAGAAGGGCGCACCAAACGCCTCGAAAAGGCCGGAAAGCTACTTGAGGCTTATTCCTACCAAGGTGTGCTGGAGCGCGGATTTGCTGTGGTCTCCGGCGCGGGTGGCAAACTTATTCGCAGCGGTGCAGCCCTAAAGACGGGTGCAGCGGTTGACATTAAATTTGCGGATTGCGCGCGCCAAGCGGTCATTGCGGGCGGGGTCAGCCTTGGAAAACCCGAATCCAGCCCCGCGCCCGAGAAAAAGGCGGCAGCGAGCCATAATAAAACGCAGCCCGACCTCTTTTGATTTTAACCCTACTCGTTTAGGACTTAGCTATGAACCAATATTTCAAAGGCGAGGCCAAGCTACATTATGGCGACTCTGATTTCACGATTTTGGAAACGGGCGCTTTTGTGAGCTGCGCGATCACAAAAGAAAAAATTCCGCTAGAGCGCCTGCGCTATTGGAGCGCCGAGCGCCAAGAAGCCTATAAGGATGCAGCGGCGAGCCTTGAGGGCTGGAAGCGGGCGCAAACGGAAATCGGCGCATAATGAAAGGTGTCTGGCTGATAATATTGGCGCTTACCTCGGCGTCGGCCTGCGCGGCACAAGATACGCAGCCGCAGGGCTCGCAGCAAACAAGCGAGCGCTTGCCGGCGCCTCAAGCGATAGAAAACATGCCTGACGACACAGGCATATTTGAAAATATTGCGAAACAGGTTCCTGAACTTTCGGGGAAAAATGAGGCCTGTGTAAACGCCTTTATGAACCACAGAGTAAAACAGCTTCGTGTCGCTTTCGGGCATGAGACCGGCGAAGTCGACAGACGCAGCCATGCGGAGGTCATTACCGCAATGACTGAATGCGCATCGCCGCCAAGACTAAAGTGTTCCGGTATCAAAGAACAAGGCGGCCTTTTACTCTGCCAAACGACCCCCAATGCCAAAGTTAAAATTGGACGATCAGACTCGGATTTTTATTACGAAAATGCCGATAAAAATGGAACCTTTATACTTGGATTTGATCGGGATGAAGCCGCCAGCTTTGTTGAGGCCGAGGGAACACGCTTAGGGTTTGATCTAACGCCGCGCGAATATGACACCTCCCGCATTGACGGACTTCCGCCCAGTCAGGTCTCGACCTTCACAAAGGCGCAGCTCGCCCGTATCAGGTCCTCTTCTGCGAGGAAAGCAAAAGGCTTTGCTTCCCGCGCGCCGGATGTCGGCTTTGACGCGGGCTTTATTTCGCCTATGCGGGAGTTTCGAAAGACCACAAATTTTGGCGCGCAGCGGATATTAAACGGCGAGGCGAAAAAGCCGCATTACGGTGTTGATATGGCCGCCCCGGTTGGCACGCCGATCTATGCGCCGGCAGACGGCCTCGTCAGCCTATCTGATGATGACCTTTATTTTGAGGGGGCGATGGTCCTGCTTGATCACGGCCAAGGCTTGATCTCTATGTATTTACATGTCGATGAAATGCTGGTCCAGCCGGGAGAGCGCGTTGTTCAAGGCCAGCAAATCGCTACGGTTGGGTCAAAAGGCCGCTCAACGGGGCCGCATTTGTGCTGGCGTCTGAAGTGGCGAAACCGTAACCTTGACCCTGAACTTATCACCAAGTGGAGTGAGCGTGCTCAAGTCTTTAGGTAAAATAAAAGCTCCCGAAGCCTGCGCCAGCATGGCGGAGGTGCGCGGCGGCGTGGACGCTATCGACCGAGAGCTTGTGCGTCTGCTGGTGACGCGCCAAAGCTATATGCATGCGGCTGCCCGCATAAAAGCCAGCCGCGATGCCGTTTATGACGCCGCCCGTATTGAGGATGTGGTCAGCAAAGTCTTGACCGAGGCCAAGGCCCAAGGCTTGTCTGCGGATATTGCCGAGCCCGTCTGGCGCATACTAATCGAGCGCTGCATTGCCCATGAATTTGATGTCTGGGACCAAACCCGCGCCTAGTCACTTGGGGTAGGGTTATTTTTATAGAGCGCTTTGGGCCAGCGGCGATGCACCCAAAACCACTGATCGGGAGACCGCCGTATAACGGCCTCGGTATAAGCAATAATCTGCCCGACGCCCGTTTCAATGTCGGCGTCTCTGTTTCCTGTCGAGCTGGGCTGTATTGGCGGATGAATAGTGACTATAAATTTTGCGCCGTCCCTGCGCACGGATGTAGGCAAGAGAGGAATGCCGGTTTTTAGGCTGAGCCGCACAGCGCCGGTTGCGGTCATGGCGGGCTGCCCAAAAAAGGGCACGGAAATTCCTTCATTGAATTTTTGATCATTCATAATTGCGATGGAATCTCCTGATTTAAGGGCATCTAGCAACACCCGCGCGCCGGCATGGGTGGATTTTCGTACCATGAATTTAATGCCGTAGACTTCTCTTTGGGCGCGCACCCTTTTATCCAGATAGGGGTTATTAAGCTGACGGTATGTGACGTGAACCGGCAGTCCGGCTTGAGAGAGCACAGCGGCCATAACCTCCCAATTAGCGTAATGACCGCCAATGCAGATGGCGGGCCTTTTTTCTGTTATAAATTGCTCAAGGATTTCGAGGTTTTCGATCGTGACCCGCGAATCTGGCCCAAAGACCTTTATGCGGCCAGTAACAGGAAATTCGGCAAATGTGCGCCCGATATTATCCCACGACTTTAACGCCAACTCCGCCCGCGCCTTCGGGCCTAATTCGGGGAAGGCGATCTGCAGCCCCGTTAGAATGATTTGATGTTTTGATGTGCGCGGCCCGATTTTCCGCAAGGCGGCGCCGCCAAAGGCAGAGATACGCTCAAAGGAAAAGGGGGCGAGCAAGGTGCAAAGCCCGTCATAGGCAAGAGCCTGTGCTCGCCAGCTGGCTTTTTTAACTATTGAGGGCGGAGGCGGAGAGCTCATATGCGGTAATTCTGAACAATCGGATGTAGGAGGCGGCGCAGGCTCAGCTCATCCTCAAAGACCACGGAAACAGGCCAAGGCGTCACTCCCTTACAGTAGCCTTTGGGGAGGCGGACATAGTCTTTTTCCGTGGTGATCAATCCCGCCTCATACTCTGAGGCGAGCAAAAATAACCCCTCAATATCAGCGTCCTTATACTTGTAATGATCGGCATATGCGGCGCTATTAACGACATCCCCGCCGTGGGCGCGTAAAGCCTTAAAAAACTTTTCGGGCCGCCCAATGCCGGCAAAGGCAAAGAGCTTCCCCTTGGGAGGCGGCGTAGCGGGCGCCAGATATGCGGGTATCACAAGCTGCCCTTTGAGCTGGTCTTTGAGGTGCTCGCTGATCTCATAATCCGGGGCGGGTTTCATCAAGATAATCGCATCACTGCGAGAGAGCGCCGCGCCCAAATCCTCACGAAGTGGGCCTGCCGGAAACACGCAGCCATTGCCAAACCCTGTCTCGGCATCGACAACCAGAAGCGAGAGCGTTTTTTTCACCAGCGGGTTTTGATGACCATCATCCATCACAAGAACATGCGCACCGTAAGCAGCGGCGGTGCGCGCCCCGTCGTCGCGCGCCGCACTCACCCAGACAGGCGCGTGGCGGGCGAGCAAAAGCGGCTCATCGCCAATGTCGGCGGCGCTGTGTTTTTTATGGACCACGACCGGACCTTTTTCCGTCCCGCCATAGCCCCGCGTCAGGCCCACCGCGTCAATCCCCAAGCGGCGCAGGCTTTTAAGAATGTAAATCACGACAGGGGTTTTTCCTGTCCCGCCCAATGTGGCATTGCCCACACAAATTACGGGAATATGCGGATCAAAGGGCTCAGTCGTCTGAATACGCCGCGCGACAAAATATTTATATATCCAGCCCAGCGGCGAGAGCAGCGCGCTGCGAAAATCCTTGTGGCCATCGGCGGGCGTCCAGAAGGCGGGGGGCTTCACAGCGCGGCCTCTGGCAAAAGCGGTACAAGGCCCGACCATGTGATTTTTAAGACGTCGTCTTGGTTCGCCAGCACGCGCCGGGCCGCGTTAATCATGCCTTGGCGCGCCGCCTCATCTGAAAGGAGCGCGCTAATCTCTGTGCCCAGCGCCGCTGGGTTTTGGATCAGTTTTGCGCCGCCCTCGGCCGTAAGCGCCTCATAGCTTTGGCCAAAGCTGGCGACATGTCGGCCGCTGAGAACGGCAGACTCCAGCGCTGCGGGCTCTAGCGGATTATGGCCCGACAGCCCCTCCCTCAGGGAGCCACACATCAGAGTTATACGCGAGAGGCGGTAAGCCAGCCCCATTTCCCCGATTGTATCAAAAAGATAGATGTCCGTATCCGCGCCGGGGATGCCGCCTTTTGATCGCTGCACGGCGCTCAGGCCGGCGGCGTTAATAAGCGCGAGGATATCAGCTGCCCGTTCGGGATGGCGCGGGGCGAGGATAAGCGCGGTATTGGAATGAATTTCTTGCACCGTTTTGTGGGCATCCAAAACAATTTGGTCTTCGCCTTTATGCGTACTGGCCGCGCACCAGATAGGGCGGCCGCTAAAACCTTGCATGAGCCCCCCAAGCGCGGCCGCATCAAAGGGCAGGGGCGGGGCTGCCTGTTTCAGATTCCCGGCCATATTTATGGCTTGGCCCGTCCAGTCCCCAATGGCGCAAGCGGTCTCTTGATTGGCCGCAAGAATAAGATCAAAGACGCCAAAGACAGCTTTGGCACTCGCGGGGCGTTTGCTCCAGCCCGCAACCGAGCGGGCGCTCAGCCGGGCATTGATCAATGCCGTTTTTGTGCCGCGATCTTTGCAGCCACGAATGAGGTTGGGCCAAATCTCAGATTCCGCCCAGATCGCCGTATTTGGCCTCCAGTAATCCAGAAAAGCCGTCACATATTCAGGCCTATCGAGCGGCACATATTGATGAATGCAACGTGCGGGCAGGCGGCTCTCCATCAAATCTGCGGCAGTGCGGGTCGCGCTAGTGACAAGGATGGATATATCCCCCCGCTCCCCGCGCAGGCGGTCTATTACGGGCAAAAGCAAGCTGCATTCGCCCACGCTCGCGCCGTGCATCCACACAAGTGGCCCGCTCGGGCGGGGCTGGGTGGCGATGCCGCGGCGCTCGGAAAGGCGGGCGGGATCCTCTTTGCCCTTTGCGGCGCGGCGCTTAATCCATAGCGGCAGCAATGGGCCCAAAAACCGCGCAGCGCCCCTGTAGCTCTTTAGCAAAAATGTATCGTCAATCATCGCCGCGCTCATTCTTTTGACTTAGAGCGCCCGCGCGGTCTATTCAAGTCTACAGGCTCGCAGGGTTCATGCCCGCATAGCTTATCTGCGCGGGCCATATTTGCATTCATTTCCGCTTCAAGCGCCGTGCGCATTTCAGCCAGTTCTTCCTCTGAGGCCGTTTTGCTGATACTGGCCGGCGTGCCCCAAATGATAGTGCCCCCGCCAAAAGGGATGGGCAGGATAAAGCGGTCCCAGGACTTTAGCTGCTTTCGGTTTTTTACGGCAAAAACACAGGACACAAGCGGCGCGCCAGAGAGCTGAGCGAGCCTCAACGGTCCTTCTCCGAGCCGTTGACGCGGTCCCTTGGGTCCATCAGGGGTAATCACCACGCAATGACCGGCCTCAGTGACGCTAAGCATTTCTCGAAACGCCGCCGCCCCGCCTTTACCGCCCTTTTTGGTAAAGGCACGGCGGGCAGACCCGCGCACGGTTTTCAGGCCAAGGAAATGGCTTGCCCGCGCCACGATTTCGCCATCACGCGATCTGGAAATAAGCACATGCGGCAATTGATATTTTTTTGACCACGCCGCATTGAGCATTAAAAACCGCGAATGCCATGTCATGCAAATCAGGCCCTCGCCATTGCCAAAAAGGTGATCCACCCGCTCAAGGCCCAAAACCTCCCAGCGCGTTGTATATTTGACAAGCACCATATAGGCCGCCACGCAAAACCCTATGACGCTTTGGGCGAGAGATGAGCGCATGAAGCGTTTGAACATGCGCGGCCCTCCTGTTAAGCGTTTGCGTGAAATAAGGCTTACACTCTATGGCACTCGACCTCAACAACCCAAAAGACCGCAAGCAGGCCTACCGTGACCTCACATGGGGCGATCATGGGTTTTTGCGTGCGCGCTTTGCCAACCGGCACCATATTGGAGGGGGGATGTACCGCGAGAACCAGCCCTCTCCTAAGCGCATCGCCCAGCTGGCGAGCGAGGGCATAAAGACGATAATTAATCTGCGCGGGGAGAGCCCCAAGGGGTTTTATCTCTTGGAGGCCGAGGCCTGCGCTGCGCACAATATAAAGCTGATAAACTACCGTATGTATTCGCGAGATGTTCATAGCGTAGAGGCGCTGCTCGGCGCGCGGGATTTATTTGAGAGGATCGCCTATCCCGCTGTAATGCACTGTAAATCCGGTGCGGACCGCACCGGCATTATGGGTGTTCTCTATCGGCATTTTAAAATGGGGGACAGCATTGAGACAGCAATGGAGCAGCTTTCGCTCAAATATTTACATGTCCGCCAAGGCAAGACTGGTATGCTAGATTTCTTTTTTAATGACTATCTCAACTATGCCCAAAAGGAAGATACCAGCTTCGCCGATTGGGTGAAGAACGTTTACGATCCACCGGATGTGAAGGCGCGTTTCATGGCGCAATGGAGCGGCAATCCGATCACGGAACTTATCTTGCGGCGGGAGTAGATTTACCGCGCGGCGGCAACAGTTCCTATTGCGCTTCCGGCGTTGAAACGGTTATTCCGTCAAGCTCGTCGCTCAGCAGGATTTGGCAAGACAAGCGGGAGTTGTCTTTCACGTCTTCGGCAAAGTCCAGCATGCTGTCTTCCATATCGTCTTTGGCTTTTAACTTATCTAGCCACGCCTCCCCAACATAGACATGACAGGTCGCACAGGCACAGGCCCCGCCGCAGTCCGCATCAATGCCGGGAATCATATTTTGCACTGCCGCCTCCATGATGGACGTTCCGGCTTTTGCCTCTACATCACGAGCCGTGCCAGCGGCGTCAACAAAGATAATTTTTGGCATGAAGGCTCCTAAATTTTACTCCGCTCTTATGTAAGCCGTTGCAATCATTTTGCAAGTGCCTATCACTGTGGGGTGAGCCGAATCTCTAAAACCTTTTTATTGGAAAATGAAGACCAGACTCTCGCGGCTGGTCGAGCGATTGCGCCCATGTTGCGCTGCGGGGATACGTTGGCGCTGTGTGGGGATTTGGGCTCGGGAAAGACCACGCTGGCGCGCGGGCTTATCAGGGCGCTGTGCGGGGAGGTGGAGGTGCCGTCTCCGACCTACACGCTGGTGCAAGTCTATGACGCGCCGGAGTGTGAGCTTTGGCACGGGGATATGTACCGTTTGGAGTCGCCCCAAGCCTGCCAAGAGCTTGGACTGGAAGATGCCTTTTTAGATGCGATTTGCCTGATCGAATGGCCGGATAATCTAGGCGCATTTTTGCCGCAAAGCGCGATTAATATTAGTCTTTCATTTGGGGAAATATCAGGGCGCCAGCTCGAAATTTCGGGCGAGGCGTGCTGGATAGATGCATTGGAGCTATCATGAGCGATACGTTTCGCGCCCGTGAGGCCGACATAAAAATATTTCTCAAAACGGCGGGCTGGGAGCGCGCGCAGCGCGCCGCGGCGGCGGGGGATGCCTCCTCGCGCCGATATGAACGGCTGACTTTGGACGGTAAAAAAGCCATTCTAATGGACGCCCCGCGCGGGGCCGAAGCTCCGGCGGAACCTATTGGCGCAGATGAGGCCGCGCGGCGTGCCTTAGGTTATAATGCTATGGCAAGACTTGCTGGACCGGAGCCGGCCGCCTTTGTTTGTATCGCGCAAGCGCTGGAGACTTGCGGCTTTTCTGCCCCGCATATTTTGGCGCGCGATCTCAAAAAAGGTTTCCTCCTGCTTGAGGATTTAGGCGATGATTTATTTGCGCAGGTGATCAAAAAAGACCCATCAAAAGAAGCGCAGCTTTACGCCGCCGCCGTTGATACGCTCGCTGCGATTTACCGCTCGAGCTTTGCGCAGGATTTAACCTCAGGGCAGGCGAGCTGGCGGCTTCGCGCCTATGACCGGCTTGCGCTGCAAACCGAAGTGGATCTGCTACTGGAATGGTACGGCGCAGATCTGGGCGTAGATATTGATGAGGCTGCGCGCAAAGAGTGGACCGAAATCTGGACCCAATTGTTCACGGCCCTAGAGGCTCATGCGCCCGGTTTGGCGCTGCGCGACTTTCATGCAGAAAATATTTTCTGGCTTCCCGAACGGCAGGCCACCGCACGCGTGGGGCTCATTGATTTTCAAGATGGGCTGCTCGCTCATCCGGCTTATGATTTAGTGAGCCTGCTGGAGGATGCGCGGCGCGACGTGCGCCCCGATCTACGCGGCGGCTTAATTGCCCGCTTTTGCGAAAAGGCGGGTCTTGAGAATGACGCGGCTTTCCAGAATGCTTATGCGGTTATGGGCGCTCAGAGGAACGCAAAAATATTGGGTATTTTTGTGCGCCTTGCCATTCGCGATAATAAGCCCGCTTACCGCAGGCTGATCCCGCGCGTGAAAAACCTATTTCTTGGGGATATTCAAGGCCCGCTATTTGGTCCGCTTCGCGGCTGGCTTTTGGCGCATATGCCAGAGCTTTTAAAACCGGCAATTACAAACGCTATGGTGTTGGCAGCGGGACATGGCACGCGAATGCGCCCGCTGACCCATGATCGTTCTAAGGCTATGGTTGAGGTCGGCGGAGAACCGCTTATCGCTCATATGCTGGGTCGGCTCGCTGAGGCGGGCGTGACCCGCGCTGTTGTTAATGTGCATGCCCATGCCGATCATCTGGAAAGCTACCTTAAATCCCGCAAAGGCCTGCCAGACATCATTATCTCTGATGAAAGAGAGCAGCTTTTGGAGACAGGCGGCGGCGTGGTCAAAGCGCTAGAGTTGCTTGGGGAGGGCCCCGCTTATATTTGTAATATTGACGCGGTCTGGCGTGAGTCCCAGAGCGCGCTTGGCGGACTTTACGCGGATTGGAATCCAGAGCTGATGGATGACCTTTTGCTACTCGCGCCGATTGGCGAGACGTTAGGCTATAGCGGGCGGGGAGATTTTGAGCGCGGGAAGGACGGGGTGATCACGCGCCGAATTGGCGATCATGCTTCCTTTGTTTATGCCGGCGTGCAAATTGCCAATCTTGATCCTCTGCGCGCCTTTGAGGCTGTGCCATTTTCCCGCAATAAGGTCTGGGATGTCTCCCTTTCGGCGGGCCGCGCCTATGGGAGTATACTTGAGGGTTTCTGGATGCATGTCGGGGACCCCAAGGCTAGAGATGAGGCAGAGATAATTTTAAAGCAAGACAGGCGCGCTAGCCAAGCCGCAGCGCATGATGGGTAAGCTACCTGTTTATAACATGCCTTCGGGCGTGCCGTTTCTGCGCTCGCTTGCGGCGGGCTTGTCACGACTCTACGGCGACGCTTTGCCGCGTGCCCTTGTTTTTCTGCCAACGCGACGGGCGGTGCGGGGGCTGGGTGAGGCTTTTGTGGCGCTTGCCGAAGCTGAAGGTCGGGGGGTGGCGCTATTGCCGCGTATGCGCCCGCTGGCTGATATTGATCCCGATGAACCGCCTTTTGAACCCGGTGAGCTTGTGGGCATTGTGCGCCCGGCTATCGCCACTGCGCAGCGCCGTTTTGAAATGGCGCGCCTCATAAGCCATTATCAAGCGCGCTCAGCGGACATGAAAGTAACGCCCGCTGGCGCGCTGGCCACTGCCGATCAGCTTTTGCTGATTATGGATGATGCCGCCATGGAGGAAGTGACCCTGCCGGGCCAAGAGGCGCTGGAGGATATACGTGCCATGTCCGCCGCCCATTACCAAAATGCCTCAAAGCTCTATGAAATTGTACAGCGGCATTGGCCAGACTATTTGGCGGCGCAAAATATGATGGAGCCAATGGCTCGCCGCGTTGCGCTTTTGAATGCGCTGACTGATCACTGGACGCAAAACCCGCCCGACTATCCGGTAATCATCGCAGGCTCCACGGGGACCCTTGCGGCAACAGCGCGGCTAATGCACTGCGCTGCGCGTTTGCCTGATAGCGCGATTATCTTGCCCGGAATTGACCGAAATTTGCGCGAAAGCGTATGGAAAAAAGTCGGTCCGCAGCATCCGCAAAACTCTCTGAAGCGTTTGATTGAAACTTTGGGCGTGGAGCTTGGCGAAATTGATGACTGGCCAGATATCGTGGACGCGCCGAATATGGCCGCGCGGCGCAGGGTTCTTTCCGAGGCGCTCGTGCCCGCTGACTCCGCCGATGATTGGCCCGCCCGTATCGCGGTTTTAAAAAATGAGGTGCCGGGAGATGCCTTCATGAAAGCCTTTGATGGATTATCCGTTATCGAAGCGGCAAGTCATGACGAAGAAGCACTTTGCCTTGCGGTCATATTACGTGATTGCCTGAACACGCCTGGGAAGACGGCGGCGCTCATTACCCCCGATCCTGCGCTGGCCCGACGCGTCAAAGCCAAGCTAAGGCGTTGGCAGGTCAATGTCGATTACTCGCAAGGCGAGCCGCTGGAAGAAACCAATTTGGGGGCTTATCTGTCTGGCCTTTTGCGGCTAGCACTCGATCCCGATAACCCCGTGCATCTGGCTTTTATCGCGAAACATCCGCTGACGGCATTTGGGCATGCCAAAGGCACGCTCGCCTCGTCATGGGAGGATGTTGAGCGCCGCCATCTTCGCGGGCCGCGCAAAACGCTTGAAGATCTTTTGTCCGCGCTAAAAGCCCAGAGACAGGATTCCAAAGCGGCGCTTGACCCCAAAGGCCGCCCGCTGTTTTCCGACGGCGACGCGGTAGCGCTGCCAATGCTGGCGGCGTTTCGGCGGCAGCTTGAGGGTCTCACGGCCCTCGAGGCCGCGCCGGCGGCCATTTGGACGCAGCACCTCGGAGAACTTGCCGAAGCCTTTGCAACTCGGCCGGCAAGTCATGATGAAACGGCGACTTCCGGCGCAGATATTTTATGGCGCGGTGACGCCGGGGAAAAGGCCGCGCAGATTATGACGTCCCTGCTAAGTTATTCCGCGCCGCTCGGGGAGATGGACGCGCAGGCCTTTTTTGACTTATTTAGCGGGTTGATGCGGGGCAAAGTTGTGCGCGCGCGCTACGGCACGGACCCAAGGCTACAAATTCTCGGCCCGCTAGAAGCCCGTATGGTGGATGCGGACTTAATTATTCTTGGCGGTTTAAACGAAGGCGTCTGGCCCGCCGCGCCCTCGGCCGAGCCGTTTTTATCGCGCGGTATGCGCAAGAAATTGGGACTGTCTTTGCCCGAGCGCCGCTTTGGTTTGCAGGCGCATGATTTTGCCGAGCTTGCTAGCCATCCGCAGGTAATTTTGACCCGCTCCGAGCGCCTTGATGATGGCCCCGCCGTGGCCTCGCGCTGGCTGTGGCGGCTTCGCACTTTGGCCAAAGGCGCTCTTGGACACAGCGATACGGGGCAAGCCACTGCGGGGGAAGACACAATAGGGGAGGGGGCACTGGGGCAGGCACGTGCTGACGCTGCGCTCGCGCCGGATAAGCCTTATCTTGACTGGGCGCGCGGACTTGATTTTGTTTCGGCCGATGATGTGAAAACCGCGCGGCCGCCGACGCCATGCCCGCCGCTTGATGCGCGCTGGCCAGCGCCCAAAGGGCGCGAGCTTGCGGTGACGCGGCTGACGACATTGCTACGCGATCCCTATGCCCATTACGCCCGCACGATTTTGCGGCTGCCAGTGCTAGACGCACTGGATATGCCCCTTGGCGCGCGGGAATTTGGGACGGCGGTGCATGATGTCTTAGAGGCATTTGCGCGCATGCATAAAGATCATATCCCTGATAATATGACCGCGGATATTGCCTCAGGCTTTTACGAAAAATTGCGCGCATTGGGCATGTCGGATGATGTGCTCGCCGCCGAGGCCCCGCGCCTTGAGCGCATGGCGCAAAAATTTACGCAGTGGTTTATGGACACGCGGGCGGACGGCTGGAGACAGGCCGCGATTGAGCAGACAGGCCGCTATGTCTTGCACGCGCCATTAGGCGCGTTTACCTTGACGGCGAAATCCGACCGTATTGATTATCTGGGCGCCGATCATGTGGTTGTCGATTACAAGACCGGTATGCCGCCAACCGACAAAGTTCTAAAGGCCGGTTTTGATTTACAGCTTCCGCTGCAAGCGGCCATGATTGCTGCGGGCGGCTTTGAGGGGCTGACAGGGACGGCGGAAGAGCTTGTTTATCTTTCGCTGCGCGGACATACGGATGAAAGCCCTATAAAGAAGCTTGTGAAAAATGAGTGGACCGCAGAGCGTTACGCTGCAGCGGCGGCTAAGGCGGCGGAAAAGCTGATCGCCTATTTTGACGCGCCGAATGCCGTTTATCATTCACAGCCGCGCGTGCAATTTGTTAATGATTATGGGGATTACGATCATTTGGCGCGCCGCGCAGAATGGTCCAAAGCGGGCGACGATCCGGCGGAGGGGGCGCCGTGAGCGAAATACCGGACATGCCGGATCTGACGGATGAGGATTATCTCGAAGCCGAGCGGCAGCAAGCCATGGCGGCAAATCCGGTCCGGGATGTTTTTGTCTCTGCCAATGCCGGCTCTGGCAAAACCCATGTCCTTGTTAACCGCGTCTCGCGCACGCTTCTGCTGGGCCGGGATATAAAGCCCGAAAAAATACTCTGCTTGACCTATACCAAGGCGGCGGCATCAGAAATGCAAACGCGGCTTTTCAAAACGCTTGGCGATTGGTCGATCATGCCCGAGGACAAGCTCCGCGCCGCCCTTGTCAAGCTCTTGGGAGAGGTGGGGGCCTCGCAGGTTGACCTTGGTCATGCCCGAAGCTTGTTTGCCCAAGCACTGGAGACGCCTGAGGGGCTAAAGGTACAAACCATTCACGCGTTTTGCGAACGTCTTTTGTCGCGCTTTCCGATGGAAGCGGGAATATTGCCTGGTTTTGACGCGATAGAGGATGGCGCGGCCCGCGCAATGCAAGATGACGTTTGGCGTGAAATATTGCGGCGGGCCGCGAAGGCCCCCGGCTCTGAATTGGCGCAGGCCCTCGCGGAAATTATGGGGAGCAACGCCAATAAAACCATTGAGGGCCTTCGCCGGTGGATGGGCTTTAATGTCTATAAAATCATAGCATGGGAGCAGGCCGGCGGGATTGCCCCGCTGGAGGCGCGTCTTGGCGTGAGCGCGGATATGAGCGAAGCGCAGATCAAGCGCAGCGCTTGGGAGGCGATCTCAAAGCCGCGCCTGCAAGCTGCGATTGATGCGATTAGGATGGCAAATACCAAGGCTCAGAATAATTATGCAGATAAATTAACGCTGGCCTTAAAGACCGCCGATCCCGTGGAGGCTTTTGATCTTTATGCAAATGTCGTCCTTAAAAAAGATGGCACGCCGATCACAAAAATCGGGATTAAAAATAGCGGCCCCGCCGCCCATGAATTTTTTGGCGCGCCAAAATCTGCGGATACGCAGGATATGGCGGCTCTGTCGCAGGCGATGTCTGATCTTAAATCACTGCGGGTTTTAACGCATAGCTGCGCCGCATTTGAGCTATCGCGCAATTTTGCACAGATTTATCAGGCGCGAAAACGTGATATGCGAAAGTTAGACTTTGCTGATCAAATCATGCTCGCACGCCGCTTACTCACCCAAAGTCATGTCTCCGATTGGGTGCGCTATAAGCTTGACGGCGGGGTTGATTACATTCTGGTAGATGAGGCGCAGGATACGTCGCCAGAGCAATGGGACATTGTCGACGTCATGCGTGATATGTTCACCCATGATCAAAATGCCGATCCGCGCTTCCCAAGAACTCTTTTTGCTGTGGGAGATGAGAAACAGTCGATCTATTCCTTTCAAGGGGCCGACCCCGAGCTGTTTATGACGCGCTCCCGCCGCGAAGACGGCGGGCCGGATGAGGCCATTCGCATGCGTATGTCTTTTCGCTCTGCCC
Source organism: uncultured Caulobacterales bacterium (assembly GCA_964410285.1). GTDB lineage: Bacteria > Pseudomonadota > Alphaproteobacteria > Caulobacterales > Maricaulaceae > Fretibacter. The sequence goes on from CAYPFR010000001.1 coordinate 472,803, forward strand.
CTGATATTTTGGCCTTCATTGATGAAATATTTGCCGCGCAAAAGGGGCTGCAAAAAATGTTCAATCCCGCGCTGGTGACTGAAAGCTCGGACGTCATTACCCATACGGCCAAGCGCAAAATTCCGGGCCTGATAGAGCTTTGGCCGTTGTCCCCCGCGCCCGAGACCGGCGCGGAGGAATTACCGTGGCGGCCAGAACCTGTAGATGCCGAGAGCGCCAATAGTGCGCGAGAGACGTTGGCGCGGGAATTGGCGGCGCAAATTCGCCGCTGGCTTGATAGCAGGGAGCTCATAAATGCCAGAGAAGGGGGTCAGGAGACTGTGCGCCCCATAGAGCCGCGCGATATTCTGATTCTGGTTCGCAAACGCACGGGCTCTTTTTTCAATGCGGTGATCCGGCATTTGAAATGGAAAAATATCGCCGTCGCCGGGGCAGATCGCCTGATTTTGTCTGAGTCCATAGCTGTGCAAGACTTGATGTCGCTTGCGCGGTTTGTCTGCCTGCCCGCTGATGATCTCGCGTTAGCCGAGGTGCTGCGCGGGCCGTTATTTAACCTGAGCGAGTCCGCACTTTTTCGCGTCGCTCATGGCCGTAAAGGGCGTTTATGGCCGGCGTTAAAATCCGCTGCCGATCTAGAAAATAGAGACGAAATCTGCGCGCGGCTCTCTCACTTTATAGACCTCTCTAAGCGCTACGCGCCCTATGAGTTTTTTGAAAGTGTGCTTTCCTTTGCGGCTGCGGATGGCACAAGCCAGCTCAAAGCATTTTATCGGCGACTGTCGATGGAAGCGGCAGATCCGATCGACGCCTTTTTGGCCCGCGCCCTTGCGCACCAAAGACGCGGTGCCCCGTCCCTGCAGCATTTCATCCAAGAGTTTATGCATGATGATCAGGATATAAAACGAGAGCTTGACGGCACTCGCAATGAAGTGCGGGTCATGACGATTTACGGGGCCAAGGGGCTGGAGGCCCCCGTCGTGATTTTGCCCGATACAAGCCAGCCGCCTACAGGCCGCGAAGCGCTTGATGCCGGTATGCTTGATCTTGGGGACGGTACCTTTGCTCGCCCCGGCAACACCCGCGAGACACCGGATGCGCTTTTGACCTTGCGCAGTGCCAAGGTGGAGAAAGCCTATCAGGAGTATATGCGCTTGTTTTATGTCGCCTTGACGCGCGCCGAAGCCCGGCTTTTGATTTGCGGATATTTTTCAGGGAAACCAACAGCGGTCAATGCCGGCCAAGCGCCTGATCCCAGAAGTTGGCATGCGCTCGCGCAAAACGCGCTAAGTGCAATGGATAGCCGCGAAATCGAGACCCCCTTCTCAAGGGGTGATTTCAAGGGCTATGTCTATGGGGCGCGGCCCAACTATGCGGCCGGGCAGACCGGGCCCGCAGCGGCGCCTAGGGCGAGCTTGCCAGATTGGGCCAGCGGCGCGCACGCGCCGCCTGCGCCAAAGGCGGCAATCTCCTCGCTTTCCCCGTCCGCGCTTTTGGCCGATGGGGATGGGCGCGCGCCAGCGAACCGGTCTCCCTTTAGCCAATCCCCCGATAGGTTCTTGCGCGGTACGCTTATTCATAAGCTGCTAGAGCTATTGCCCGATATTGCGCGGGACAAGCGCCGCGCCGCCGCGGCCCAATTCCTCTCGGGCTATAGCGCGCTTTCGCAGGCGCAAAGACAGGAGATCACGCAGAATGTGCTTGCTGTATTGGAAGCGCCGGAATTTGCAGAGGTTTTCGCGCCCGGTAGCCAAGCAGAAATTTCGCTCGCGGGCCGAGCGCCCAGCCTTCCGCCGCATATGCGGCTTAACGCACAGATCGACCGCATCTCCGTCAACGAGACTCGCGTTTTTATCACGGATTACAAATCTAACCGCCCGCCGCCCGCAAGCCCCCAAGAAGTCTCGGATGTGTATTTGGGGCAGATGGCCGCTTACCGGGAGCTCGCCCGCGCCGCCTATCCAGGGCGGGAAATTGTTTGCGGCCTGCTTTGGACGGATGGCCCGCATATGATGATCCTGCCCGACGCCTTGCTTGACGAAAGCCTTGAGAAAATACATGAGCTCACGCCGTAAAGCTGCGGCTTTGGACGTAATATCGATCGCTTCACAATAAAGTGCGCCGCCGCCTTGCGGGGTTGACGGGGCGCAGCGGGCTTCTTAACTGTTAACTGAAATATAGAAAGGAGCCCCATATGGCGACCGTGAAAGTTACAGATGCAAGTTTCCAAGCCGATGTGCTTGAGAGCAAAACCCCCGTACTTGTCGATTTTTGGGCCGAATGGTGCGGTCCGTGTAAGCAGATTGGTCCGGCTCTTGAAGAAATCGCAGGGGAAATGGGTGAGCGCGTAAAAGTCGCCAAGGTCAATATTGATGACGATGCGGAAACGCCAGCCAAGTTTCATGTGCGGGGCATTCCAACCCTGATGATCTTCAAAGAGGGCCAAGTTGTCGCCACCAAGGTTGGCGCCATGACAAAAACAAAACTTAAAGAGTGGCTCGAAGAGCACGCCTAGGCGGCGAATGCCCAGTTCAAAGTTTCAAGAAGGCTCTTATTCCAAAGAGCCTTTTTTCTTGCCAAACTTTTTGAGGTTTAAGAAGGGCGCTGGGCCGGCATCGGGTTATTGATGTCCGCTGAGGCGCAAAATCTCGCCCGCCAAATAAAGCGAGCCGCAAATAAGCACGCGGGGCGAGGAGGTCTCCACTTTTACGTGGGTGTGTGACGGCGCAAGGGACTCGGCGGTTTTTAGAGCAAGATGAACTGCGTCCTGAGGGGTGTCGGCAATCTCGGATATAAGCCCGCGATTTCGGGCAAGCTCGCTGAGCGTTTCGGGCGCAAGCGCGCTATGACCGGGAATGCCCACCCCGATGACAGCGCTGGCGAGTCCCTCAAAGGCATCAAGAAAGCCGCCAATATCTTTATTGGCGAGCATGCCGGTAATTAGGATCAGCGGGCGCGCGTGCTGGCTTTCCATTTCCGCCATCGCAGAAGCGAGCGCCCGCGCGGCATGGGGATTATGTCCACCATCCAGCCAGAGCTCCCCGCCGCTTGCGATCACCGGCTCGGCAAGTGGGCCGTGATGAATTCGCTGAATGCGGGCGGGCCAGCGTACAGCTGTTAGGCCTGCTTCAATGGCCTTATCAGTGAACTGTAGACGCCGCGCCATATTGATTGCAAGGCCGGCATTGTCTATCTGGTGCTCTCCGGTCAGGGCCGGAAGGGGCAGATCCATCAGCGCGCTTTCATCCTCATAGACAAGGCGGCCATGTTGGCGATAGCTTCGAAAATCCTGCCCAAAATATTTGACGCTCACCGAAAGTTTATTGGCCTGCGCCTCCAGCACTGCGCAAACCAAATCCTTCTGACGGCCAATAGCTGCGGGCGCAAAATGCTTCATAATGCCGGCTTTCTCGCGCGCAATTTTGGCGATGTCGCGGCCTAAAAACTCGGCATGGTCATAATCAATTGGGGTAATCCCTACCATTGCGGGGCGGTCAATAACATTGGTCGCGTCATAGCGCCCGCCCAGCCCCACTTCGAGCAGGCATAAATCTGCCGTGGTTTCGCTAAACGCGAGAAAGGCGGCCGCCGTTGTGGCCTCGAAGAAAGAGAGCGGCTTGCCGTCATTGGCCGCGCGCACACGCGCCAGCACATCAACAAGTTGCGTGTCGGAAATTTCTTTGGAACACACAACGATGCGCTCTCGAAAATGCACTAAATGGGGCGAAGTATAGACATGACAGCTGAGTCCGCCGGCTTCTGCCATGGCGCGCAGAAAGGCGGTGGTGGAGCCTTTTCCATTTGTACCGGCAATATGGATCACGGGCGGCAATTTGCTTTGCGGATTGCCAAGCGCTTTGAGGACGCGCTTGATGCGCGATAATCCGAGATCGATTTTCTTGGGGTGCAGGGCCTTTAAGGTTTCAAGGGCAGCCTCAACATCAGCGGCTGCGCGCGCATTCGGGTCTACGGCGGATGAGGACATGATGCGGCCGGCTTGCTAAAGTTTATCAGCTGCGGTGCCCGTGCTTTTGACGGCCAGAGCGGCAGAGGTGCCCGCGTCAGCCAAGGCTGAGGGTTTGGAGGTTTGGGGACTTTCTGGCAGCAGCACAGACAAAAGATCGGCCAGTACGCGGCGCATATCTTTGCGCGGGACGACTTTGTCGACCATGCCTTTCTCCTCCAGATATTCCGCGCGCTGAAACCCCTCGGGGAGTTTCTCGCGAATTGTATCTTCAATGACGCGCGGCCCCGCAAAACAGATAAGCGCGCCTGGCTCGGCGAGATGCACATCCCCCAGCATGGCATAGCTGGCGGTAACGCCGCCCGTTGTTGGATCACAGAGCACGACAATATAGGGCAGGCCCGCCTCGCGAAGTTCTTGAACAGCAATGGTTGTGCGCGGCATCTGCATGAGCGAAAGCGCGCCTTCTTGCATTCGGGCCCCGCCCGCCGAGGTATAAATAATCAGCGGCAGATGGTTCTGCGCGGCATATTCAGCCGCCCGAATGAACCCTTCGCCAGCGGCCATGCCTAGTGACCCGCCCATAAAGGCAAAATTTTGCACCAGAACGACGGCCTTTCTGCCGTGAATGTATCCCACGCCAATGGTCATGGCGTCATCATCACCGGTTTTGGCGCGCGCGGCCTTTAGGCGGTCGACATATTTTTTGTCGTCCTTGAATTTCAGCGGGTCTTTGGCGACAGCGGGCGTATCGACTTCCAAATATTTTCCGTCATCAAAGGTATATCCCAGACGCATGTCCGGCCCAATCCGAAGATGATGCCCTGCGGGCGTGACATGCATAAGCCCCGGAAGATCAGCAGAGAAGACCATCTCACCGGATTTGGGACATTTGATCCAGAGATTATCTGGAGTGTCCTTTTTGGTGAAAATACTTTTGACGCCCGGCGGCGTTAATTTTGTAAGCCAATTCATAGCGCGCATAACTGCCTTAAAAACATCAACTCGGCAATATAAATATCATACAGCTTGGTGTTGCGGGGGCGGGCCGGAGCGCGTATCAGGCGGCATGAATATGCTTTTATATGTCGCGGCAGGCGGCGCCATTGGCGCATCCCTGCGCCACCTCTTGGGGGCGGCCTTTCTGCGCTATGGCGGGGCAGGGTTTTCCTATGCCACGCTCAGCGCCAACTTAGTGGGCAGTTTTGCTATGGGCATACTATTTGGCTGGCTATCCTTGCGCGCGGGCGGCGCGGCGAGCGCGGGAGAACCGCTGCGTTTATTCCTAGGTGTAGGACTGCTAGGCGGGTTTACGACTTTTTCGGCCTTCTCCCTTGAGGCTGTGATGCTGTTGGAGGAAAAAGCCTATGGCGCGTTTGGGGCCTATGTGGCCGGCTCCGCCGCCTTTTCCATTGCGGCGCTTATTTTGGGGCTCATGCTCGCACGTAAGGCGCTGGCGATATGAGCCGCGTTCAAATATTGGAAGTCGCAGAAACGGATGCAGGCGCGCGGCTTGACCGCTGGTTTAAACGCCTCTTTCCGCATATTCCCCATGGCCGCGTCGAAAAATTACTGCGCACGGGTCAACTGCGGATCGACGGTAAACGGGCCAAAGGAAATTCACGGCTTGAAGCGGGGCAGATGATCCGCATCCCGCCGCTTGCAGATCCCACCGAGGCCAAAGAAAAGCCAGTCATTCACCCCGCCGATATTGCCTTTATGAAAGGCCTCGTGATTTATGAGGACGCGGATATTATCGCGCTCAATAAGCCCTTTGGACTTGCGGTGCAGGGCGGGTCGAAAACTGTGCGCCATATCGACGGGCTTTTGCCGGCGCTGGCGGCGGGCTGCCGGCTGGTCCACCGGCTTGACCGCGATACATCGGGAGTTTTGCTCGTGGCGAAATCCCGAGAGGCGGCGGCATGGGCCGGTAAAGCCTTTCAGAGCCGAAAAGCCGAGAAAATATATTGGGGAATTTCCAATGGCGTACCGCGCCCGCTCTCCGGCGAGGTCAAAGGCTATATCGCCAAAGGAAAATCCGATATTTCCTTTGGCCGAGTTAATGAGGGGCGCGAGGTCATGGTTGCCGTGCGCCACGGGGCCGCGGGGGCAAAACATGCGCGCACGCTGTTTCAAACCATTGCGCAGGCTGGACAAAAGGCGGGCTGGGTGGTGATGCAGCCGCTAACGGGGCGCACGCATCAGCTGCGCCTTCATATGCAGCTTTTGGGCGCGCCGTTGGTGGGCGACCCCAAATATTTGACGGACCGTCCTATGCCTGGCGGGCTTGTGCCAAAGCTGCATTTGCACGCGCGCTCTATCTTAATTCAGCGGCCCAGCGGCACACATATTTCCGTGAGCGCCCCGCTGCCCGATCACATGGACGCAAGCTTTAAGACCCTCGGCTTTGACCCTTCTGTGGATATACCCCCGATGGAGACTGTTTCATGATTGCTGCCAATGCCGTTAAGGCCGCGCAAGATGCCTTTAAGGCCAATGAATTTGACGCCGCCCTTCGCCATGCGGGGGAGGCGCTTGCCCTCGATCCAACTGCGGATAAGGCCTATCATATTCACGCGCTTGTTGCGGTAGAGCGCCGCGAGTGGGAAAAGGCCGAGACAGCCCTAAAAGCCGCGATCGGGATTTCTCCGCGCAATGCGCAATATCATAATAGCCTTGGCAATGTCATGGTCATTACGGGGCGCGATGAGGCGGCGATTGAAACTTTCTCCCACGCGCTCTCTATTGCGCCTAATTACCCGCCGCCCACGCTCGCGCTCGGGCAGCTTTATCTCAATAGCTTTAATCCCTCCGCGGCGGCAGATATTTTTCAAAAGGGCTTGCAGCACGCGCCCGATCATCCGCAGATGAAGAAAGGGCTGCTCTATGCCCTTAAGGACGCGCAGCAGTTTAATCTGGCGGCGGACCTCCTTCAAAGCCTGCCTCCTTCGCCGGACCTTGCCCTAGCCGCCGGAGAAATTGCATGGATGCGCCGGCAGAACCCTGTGGCTGAAGCCAATTTCGTACAGGCGCTTTCCCATCCGCCAAGCGCGGTCAGCGCCTTTCGCGCGCTCGTACAAATGCGCCTGACCACGGGCGAAGACGGGACACATCCCGCCGCTGCGCTGATTAAAAAGTCCGTGCAGGACAATCCCGAAGCCGGACTATTTTACCTAATCGGTGCTGAGCTCCTCTCGGAGATGGGTGACCTTGAAGGGGCGCTGGAGATCGTGTCTTTGGCGGAGAAGAAATTTGGGCAAATGCCTGATTTCGATATTGTTGCTGCCAAGGCCCATATCGAACATGGACAAGGCGGAAAAGCCTCGCGCCTTGCGGCCTGCGCACTTAAGGCCCGCCCGGGTGATCCCAATGCCGTATCCTGTCTAGCGCGCGGAGCGCTTATAGGCGGCGCGCCTAAGACTGCGCTTGACGCGTCAAACTCTGCACTCAAAGCCTTTGCGCACAACCAGTTTTGGATTGCGGTTAAAGCTGCGGCGCTTCGGGCTATGGGCCAAGATTACGATTATGCGGGGCTTTATGATTACGACCTTGTTAAGCGCTATGATCTGCCGCCGCCGCCGGAGTATAATGACAATGAGAGCTTTTTGAGCCAGCTCAAAGAGGTGCTCAATCAGCGCCACGCCCGCGCGCGACCGCAATTGGGCCGAAATCACAGAGGCGGTACAGAAACCGAATCTGATCTTCGGTTTGCCGCCGAAGCGCTATTGCAAGATTTCTTTCAAGCTGTCTCCGGCCCGATTACAGATTATATTCAGGCTTTGCCCGAGGACGCGGACCATCCGCTCTATGGACGGGTGAAAACGGCATATCGCTTAACGCGGGCCTGGTCCGTTGAACTCGCGCCTGGCGGAGTGCACCGTAACCATATCCATCCAGATGGCTGGATCAGCGCCGCTTATGTTGTAAGCGCGCCCGAGAGTAACAAGACAACCTTGGCCTTTGGTAAGCCCAGCTTTGCCGCGAAAAATATAAAGGGCGAGCGGCTTAACGCAGAAGTCCAGCTTGCGCCGCGCGCAGGCGAACTTATTCTTTATCCCAGCTATATGTGGATGGGCTCAGCTGCCATTCCCGAAGGCGGCGAGACTTTGCTGACCCTGCATTTCAAGATTGTTCCGACGTAATGCCGCTAGCGATTTTTGATATTGACGGCACGCTGGTCGATAGCCGCTTTGTAATTAGCAGCACGATGGCGGAGGCGTTTGAAGCCAAAGGACTGGCCCCGCCCGCCTATGAACAAACGCGCAAAATTGTCGGCCTGTCTCTAATGGAGGCCATCGACCGGCTGGCGCCCGATGGGCTGTCTCATGAAGATTTGCTCGCCCTTACTGAGGCTTATAAGAACGCATTTATCGCGCGGCGGCAATCTGGCACGCTGCATGAGCCGCTCTATAGCGGCGCAGTTGAAGTTTTAGACGCGCTAAAATCTGCTGGCTGGGATATTGGTGCGGCAACGGGAAAATCCCGCCGCGGCCTTGATGCGATTATTATGACACACGGTTTTGACCGCTATTTTGATTGTCACTTTTGCGCCGATGATGGTCCGGGCAAACCCCACCCCTTTATGGTAGAGGCCAATTTAAAAGCGCGCGCCTTTGCGCCTCGGGACGCGGTGATGATCGGTGATACCAGCTTTGATATGCTCATGGCCAAGGCGGCGGGGGCGGCGGCCTTTGGCGTGGACTGGGGGTTCCATACGCCTGCCGAAATAAGCGCCGGCGGAGCAGATAGCCTTTATAGCGATATGGCGGGGCTTCAAGCGGGGCTCCTTGAATTTGGCCAAAGGCGGGCGGCCTGATGGCCCGCGCCGCGAGCCGATTTTACTCGGCGGCGACGGCCGCTGCTGCTGCGGGTGGCTACGGTGTTTTTCTAGATGGCCGCGCGCTTAAAACCCCCGGTAAGCTCCCGTTCATCACGCGCAGCGAGGTCCATGCCCGGCTTGCAGCGAGCGAATGGGAGGCGCAGGGCGAGGAGATTAAACCGCAGACAATGCCAATCACCCGTCTGTATAATGTCGCGATTGAGCGAGCTCCGCAGCAACGCGGCGCGATGATCGCCGAGTTTAAAAAATATGGCGGTACCGACCTTTTGTGTTACCGCGCGGCAGAGCCTCTTGCGCTGCGCGAGCGGCAGGCCAAGGCATGGGACCCATGGCTCGTGTGGGCGCGCGGTCAGGGAATTGATTTAAAAACGGCCGATAGCGTCATGGCGATTACGCAAGCGCCAAAATCACTTGATAATTTGGCTGATTTTGCCCGCGCCATGGATGATTTTGAGCTTACATTACTTCTGCATTTCATGGCGGTATTTGGCTCCGCTGTGCTGGCGCTCGCTGTTTTACAAGGCGCTCTGCCGGCTCCGCAGGCGTATGAGCTCTCGCGGCTCGACGCGCAGTTCCAAGCCGAGCACTGGGGCGTAGATGAGGAAGCCGAAAATATTACTGCGCAGACCCGCCGCGAGGTTGAGGTTTTGTCCCGCCTCCTTTAGCCTTGGGAGTATATTCACGGAGGCCCATATGGCAGAAACAGTAACAGTCTCGGAGCGGCCTTCGGGCGGTGTTTATGCAAATGATGCGCGAACCTCACGGCATCATTTCTATGTCGATGAACCCGCCGCCCTTGGCAGTAGCGATATTGGGCCCACGCCGTTTGAATATCTGGCGGCCGCGCTTGGTGGCTGTACGACCATCACGCTGCGTATGTATATTGAGCGTAAGAAATGGCAGGTTGAGCATCTCGCTGTGGATGTAGACATGCACCGCGCTGAGGGACGGCAGGTTTTCGTGCGCAAGCTTTATCTGCGCGGAGATCTGGATGAGGCTCAGCGTAGCCGCCTTGTTGAAATTGCGAATAAATGCCCGGTGCATAAGGTTCTGATGCACGGTTCAGAGGTTGAAACCCGTCTGGCGTGATGCGTCTTATTGACCTGCCCGCCGCGCCGCGCTTCGGCTTGCCACTTGCGGGAGGGGTGCGTAGAAACGAAGCATGAAAAACGAATTTGTAACTCTGTTTCTGCGGCCAACCGGCGAAATAAATGCCAAGGCCTTTCTGGCTGGTTTTGCGGGGATAGCGGTTTTTGTCTTATTGGCGAATTCGCTTTTGCGGGCGCTCGAGGCCGGTCCGCTTAAATTCACGATCGCGCTGATTTTTCCCTTTCTGGCACTCTACGTGATTTATTGCGTCTACGGCAAGCGTCTCCATTATATGGGGTATTCTGTTTGGCCACTGACAGGACTTATTACGGCTGAAATTTTGATGATGATTGGTTTGATGCTGGCGTTTGGCGGTGCGGAATATTTTGAAAGTTTTTCGCAGTATGAGCGCAAAGCGGTTATTGATGAAAATACACGCCGCGCTCTTATTGAGACATATCAAGCCGAGCAAGCTGCGAATATGGGGAAGATTAAATTCGGGCTCTGGGTGTTGCCGGTTCTCTTTACCCTCTGGCTAGCCCTTGCGCCAAAGCGGCCAAGAAAAGCTCGGCGCTAGGGGCCCGCCCCAAAACAATACGGAAAGAAAGCAGATATGACGACGGGCCTTATTTTTCAAAAACTCTCGCCGCATATCGGCGAGCTTACCCTCTCACAGCCCGCACGGCGAAATGCTTTGAACGCCCAGATGTGGGCAGACATGCCCGGCGTATTAAAAACCGCAGAGCAGAGCGGCATTCGCGTTTTGGTCATCACGGGCGCTGGGGGGCACTTTGCCTCAGGCGCGGATATTTCAGAATTTGAGACGCTTTATGCCACGCCCGAGAGTGCGGAGACGATAAGCCTGTCTATCGCGGCGGCGTTTGAGGCGCTGGCGAACTTTCCCCTGCCGACAATTGCAAAAATTCGCGGCGCTTGCGTGGGCGGGGGCTGCGGCCTTGCGCTTTGCTGTGATTTACGTTTTGCCGACATGACGTCAAAATTCGCTGTAACGCCTACAAAGCTTGGATTGGTCTATCCATTTAGTGACGTGCAGCGCCTGATTGCCGCCGTAGGCAGTGCCCATGCGCGAGATATTTTATTCTCCGCCCGCGTGATAAAGGCCAAGCAAGCGCGAAAAATGGGTTTGATCAATAATATCTGCAAGGTCGATAAGCTCGATAACTTTGTGACAGACTATGCCGCAGGGCTCAGCCGGCTATCCCCACAATCCCTGAAGGTGACCAAGCAGATGTTTGCGGCCCATGGTGCAGGGCAGGCGGGCGAAACCCCGGAGAGTCAGGCGTGGTTCCTTAAGGGTTTTTCGTCAAAGGATTTCCAAGAGGGTTATAGAGCCTTTCTGGAAAAGCGCGCGCCCGTCTTTGATTAATCCAGCGCCCGAGCTTTCGGCGCGCAATTAGGCTGGCGCTTTGCCGCGCGCTAGGCTAGAGGGTCGACACTCAAGCGCGCCGCGCATGACAAACCCAAACCACTGAGAGACCTATGCGCCCAGAAAACAGAGACCGTGACCAGCTTCGCAGCGTAACCTTTGAGGTTGGGGCCAGTAAATATGCCGAAGGGTCTTGCTTGATTAAATTTGGTAATACCCATGTGCTGTGCACCGCATCTGTGGATGAGAACGTGCCGCGCTGGATGAAGGGCAAAGGCAAGGGCTGGGTGACCGCGGAATATGGTATGCTGCCGCGGGCTACCCATTCGCGCAATTCCCGTGAGGCCGCACGCGGAAAGCAGGGCGGGCGCACGGTCGAAATACAGCGCCTGATCGGGCGATCCCTTCGGGCGGCGGTAAATCTTTCCGCGCTCGGCGAGCGCCAGATCATTGTTGATTGCGACGTTATGCAGGCAGATGGCGGGACACGAACTGCCTCAATTACCGGCGCGTGGGTCGCGCTTAAGCAAGCCTGTGATACTCTGGTTGCGCAAGGCAAGCTCACGTCCAATCCTGTTACGGATCGCATGGCAGCGGTGAGCGCGGGCATTGTGGACGGGGAATGCCGTCTTGATCTTGAATATACTGAAGACAGCGCGGCGCAGGCCGATGCCAATTTTGTCCTGACTGACAGCGGCGGCGTAATCGAAGTGCAGGCGAGCGCGGAAGACACGCCGTTCACCGCCAGCCAGATGGCGGAATTGATGCGGCTTGCCGAAAAAGGCATTACCGAGCTCTGCGCGATGCAAAGCAAGGCTTTAGACGGCTAATGCCATAAGGGGGCCTTATGAGCGATAAAGACATGACTGAAAGCGTAGATATGGCTGAAATCCTTGACGACCATGTCACGGTTTTTCAGCTTGATGGCCAATCTGTTCGCGGGCGCTCTGTGCGGCTGGGCGCAGAGCTGGAAAGGGCCATTAATGCGGGGCAAGCCACGCCGCGATATCCCGAACGCGTTGCAAGACTTCTCGGCGAGGCAATGATGATTGGCGCGCTTGTCGCCCGGGCGCTTAAATTTGAAGGACGGCTGATCGTGCAGTGCCACGGTACAAATAAAGGCGCGGTATCGCTGCTGATGGCCGATTGCACGACAGATGGGCATATTCGCGGCTATGCGCGCTGGGACCCAGACATGCTGCGCCAGATTGAGCTTGATAACCGTAATCCGGGGGCCGAATCGCTTTTGGGCGGCGGCACATTTTCTATGACCATCGATCAGGGTCCAGACATGGACCAATATCAAGGTCTGGCAGCGGTGCAGGGCGAGAGCCTTTCGGCCTGCGCCGAGCATTATTTTGCGCAAAGCGAACAAATCCCAACCAAGGTACAGTTGGCCTGCGGACAGGTGCAAGTGCCGGGCGGGCAGATGGAATGGCGCGGCGGCGGCATGATGCTACAGCGCATTGCCCAAGACACGGCCCGCGCCGCCACAGAGGACGACTGGCTAACCGCAAAATCTCTCTTTGGTACGTTGACGGATGCGGAATTGATCGATCCCGATTTACCGCACACCGAGCTCCTGTATCGATTGTTCCATGAAGGGGGGGTGCGTATTCTGGAAACTATGGCGGTGGATGCGAATTGCCGCTGCTCGCGCGCACGGCTCTTGGATGCCCTTAAGGGATTTCAAGACAGCGCGCTGGAGGAGATGGCCGAGAATGGAACTATCTCCGCGAATTGCGAGTTTTGCGCTGCGGAATATGTCTTTGATTTGAATCAGCTTAAGCGGGAGCCAAGCGAGGGCAGCTAGCCGCGCCAGAAACTCGGCATTACGACAACGAGCGCGGTCACGATCTCAAGCCGCCCCACAATCATTGCCAGCATCAAAATCCATTTGGCAGTATCGGGCAAGGATTCATATGTGCCTGCCGGCCCGATGATTGGGCCCAATCCCGGCCCAACATTGGCGACGGCGCTGCCGGCCCCGGACCAAGCCGTGACAGGATCAAGTCCAACAAGCGAAAGCGCGACGGCGGTGACGGCAAAGGTAGCAAAAAAAAGAAAAAAGAAACTCATCACCGAGAACACGACCTGTTCGGGCAAAGGCTTGCCATTATAGCGCATAGGCGCGACGGCGTGCTGTTTTGGCATTTGAAACAGATAGGCCTTTAGTCCTTCAAAGGCGACTTGATAGCGGAAAATTTTCACCGAACAGGCGGTTGACCCCGCGCAACCGCCGATAAACATGAAGACAAAAAACAGCGCCATGGCAAAGGGGCCCCAGCTATTGTAATCGGCTGTGGCATAGCCCGTGCCCGTCACGATTGAAACCGTATTAAAAGCCGCAAGCCGCAGGCCGCGTAGGGCCTCTATATCGGAGGTCACATAGAGCCCCGCTGTTGTGAGCGTAATCATAAAAATGATAACGGCGACGAAGGCCCGCACCTGCGGATCCTTAAACGGCGCACTGAGACTTCCTCTTCCCACTAATAAGTAGACCGCAAAGGGAAGCGCGCCCAGCATCATAAAGGCCATGCAGACCAAATCGGCCCCGCCGTCCATAAATCCTCCCATTGAGGCATCAGATGTGGAATAGCCGCCGGTCGCCACAGTTGTCATGGCATGGGCCGCCGCATCAAAGCCGCTCATTCCGACCAGCATATATCCTGCGGCGCAGGCGATTGTTAAAATGAGATAGGAAATGCCAATACCGGCGGCAATACTGGCGGCGCGCGGCAAGATTTTTTCGCCCATATCTGAACTCTCTAGCCGGAAAAGCTGCATACCGCCAACTTTGAGCATGGGCAGAACAGCCATAGCCGTCACCACTATGCCCACGCCGCCAATCCATTGCAGGATTGCGCGCCAGAGCAAAATGCCTTTGGGCATATCATCAAGACCCGTCAATATGGTCGAGCCGGTGGTTGTAATGCCGCTTGTTGCTTCAAAGAGGGCGTCGGTAAAACTGAGTTTAATGGGGTCCATCAAAAATGGGATCGCAGCAAAAAACGACAGGAGCACCCAGCTAAACACGGTAAGCACAAAGGCGCCGCGCGCGCCCAAATCAGGATTTGGTGTATAAGAGGCAACGGCCATAACCGAGCCAATCAGGCTGGTGAGAATACCCGCAATAGCAAAGCTCTGCCAACTACGGTCCTCAAAGCGAAGATCAACAATCATGGGGGCAAACATGGTCAGGCCTAACGCTGCTACCATGAGTCCGACCACAAAAAAAACTGGACGCAAATCAATCACGCTCCTGCATTAGACTAATGGCCGGCCTCTGTCATCACAGATCACGGGCTTGATGTGGCGCGCGCCACGCGAAGCGCAGATGAGCGAATGGGAGCCCTTGAAAAGCGGGCCATTTCGCGCCACATACGCTGCATGTCTTTATTGCCGCCGCAGCTCAATTTGTCGGATATGGATGCTCGCGCACGCGCCATATTCAAAGACATTGTGCAAAGCTATCTTGAAACGGGGCAGCCCATTGGCTCGCGGACTTTAGCGCTCTCGGGCGGGCGCTCGCTCTCGCCGGCGACGATCCGAAATACTATGGCGGATTTGACACGTTTTGGCCTGCTGTCTGCCCCCCATATTAGCGCAGGCCGCGTACCCACGCAGATGGGTCTTAGGCTCTTTGTTGATGGTCTGCTTGAGATTGGTGATCTTTCATTCGCCGAACAAGCGTCCCTCGACCGCCAGATCGGGGCGAGCGCGAGCGACGTGACCCTCGTGCTTGAGCAAGCCACGAGCCTTTTGGCCGGGCTCTCGGGTGGGGCGGGACTTGTGCTTATGCCCGAGGCTCCGCAGGGCAAGGCCGTGCGCCATGTCGAATTTGTTAATCTCGGCGGAGAGCAGGCGCTGGTCGTGCTGGTCTACGATGACGGGCAGGTTGAAAATCGCCTTATGCCCTATCCTGAGGGGTTGTTGCCGAGCACGCTGGAATATGCCGGAAACTTCCTCTCCGCCCGCCTGAAAGGGCGCAAGCTAACTGAGGCCCGCGCCGAAATTTTAGCTGAGATTACGGCCGGGCAAGAGGCAATTGACGCGGCAGCGGCAGGGCTTATTTCCAAAGGGCTGGCAGCGTGGTCAGAGGATGCGCCGCGCGCGCCGCGCTCTTTAATTGTGCGCGGACGCGACCGCCTGCTTGACAATCTAGAGGCCCAAACCGATTTGGAGCGTATTCAGCTCTTATTTCGGGATTTAGAGCAAAAGGAAGACTTGATTGCGCTGCTGGATCAGGCAGAAGACGCGGATGAGGTGAAGATATTTATCGGCACGGAAAATCCGCTATTTTCGCTTTCGGGCAGTAGTGTCGTCGTCGCGCCCTACCGCGGCGCGGATGAGCAAATTATTGGCGCAGTTGGGGTGATCGGTCCAACGCGATTAAATTATGGACGGGTTATCCCTGTTGTGGACTATACAGCGCAGCTAGTTGGACGACTGCTGAGCGGAAAACTGAAATAGGAGGCCCTGATGGCTGACAAAAAACCAAGCAAACGCAAGACCCTAAAGATGCCGGGCGCGGATAAGTCTACGCCCGATATTGACGGCTTGCCCTCCGAAGCGGAACTGGACGCGCTGCAAGCGATTATTGACGGCGAAAAAGAAGCAATCTCTCTGCGCGAAGAACCGGAAGATGCGCCGGAGGATGACCCGAAGGCCAAAATCGAAGCGCTGGAAGTTGAACTGGCGACCCTCAAAGACCAAGCACTGCGGGCGATGGCGGATGCTGAAAATGTCAAAAAGCGGGCCGCCCGCGAGGTGGCCGCCGCCAAAACTTACGGCATTGAACGCTTCGCCGTTGATGTATTGTCGGTTTCGGATAATCTGTCCCGCGCACTTTTGACGGTGGATGGTAAGGCCCGCGACGAAATGGGAGATAATGCGAAAAATCTCATCTCGGGTATCGAACTCACCGAGAAAGAACTCATGGCTGTTCTCGCGCGTCACGGCATAACCGCCGTTCCGGGTAAGGGCGCGAAATTTGATCCCAATGTGCACCAAGCTGTGGCGCAAGTCCCCTCGGATGAAGAAAAAGGGACTGTCGCCGAAGTGATGCAGACCGGTTTTAAGCTGGGTGAGCGCACACTTCGCGCGGCAATGGTAGCCGTTTCTACAGGTAAAGCTTAAAGCTTGCACGCTCATCCCCCGCCTGCGCCGCTCACATCTGCACGCTGTAAATTCGCGTTTTGCGTGCGGGAATTTGCCACAATATGGCCAGATGTGTATAAGCCAGCCCAAAGAGCACAAAGCGCCGCGGGGCGATAGCCCCAAAAGGGGATGAAATGGTGGATGATAAGTGGGAGCTTTATACAGATAAGCGCGGACTTTACCGTTGGCGAAGACGGGCCGGCAATCAGCAAATCGTTGGACGGTCTTGCGAAGGCTATGTCGCTAAATCAGCGTGCAAGGCTAATGCTCAGCGTCATTCTATGGACGGAAATCCGGACGGATTAGGCCGCGATGATAAATGGGAAATTTATAAGGATAAGCGCGGGGAATTTCGCTGGCGGCGCATGGCCAGAAATGGCCGAATTACCGGAACAAGTTCTGAAGGGTATGTCAGCAAATCCAGATGCGAAGCCAATGCCCGGCGTAATGGAAAGGCGTAATGCAAACCGACCTTGATAAATTACTGTCCAATGCCTCACCTGATCAACTGGCGGCTGATCCGATTTTGCGAAAAGCCTTTATTGTCGGCTTGATGGCCTCGGATATATTTGTTCCCGTTGAGGAAAGCGAAGCCGAGCAAGCCAAGGCAGGCGGCGTTTCGCTCATGGCGGTTTCCGCCGAAGGCAAGCCGCATGTCGTGCTATTTTCAAATGAAGCCTTGCTGCGCGGCTTTTGCGTGAGCGGTCAAAGATTTGCAAAGGTGAGCGGCACGGCCCTTTTTCCAAACCTTTTAGGGCAAAATGCGATTTTAAATCCCGGACCCAAAGGCCTGCAATTAACGCCGGACGATATGGCTGAAATCAACGGGCAAGGGCGCGCCAGCGCTACTCAGCGGCAGAAAATTCCTCACGGGGAAGAAGGACATGTTCATGGGCCGGATTGCCGTCACTAGTTCCGCACTGCAGGGCTGCGCCGTCAAAGACTGATTTTCCGCCATTGAGGAAAAAACTCTGATCTTTTGAAAAGGCATCCACCAGAAAATCAAACACAGCGCGGATACGGGTGCTGCGCCTCAAGTCTTCATGGGCAACAAGATACAGGTCTTCTTGCTGCGTAACATTTGGCAGGACGCGCTCAATATCCCCAGAGACCAATGACCCGCAAAGCGGCATAGCGCCAATGCCATATCCGCGCGAGAGCGCCGTATCAAAAGCCCAGATTGAGTTTGTTTTGAAAGTAATGCGCTCGGGCAGGTGAATAGGTTCACCATTATCTCCCATTAACCAGAGGATTTTATCATCCATTATGGTCGCGACAACAGCGTCATGGTCTTTAAGTTCTGCGAGGCTTTGCGGCGCGCCGCGGCGCGCGACATAGTCTTTGGAGGCAAACAACCCGAAGGTGACGGTGGCAACTTTGCGGCCAATCAGGCTGTTTTGTTCGCCCGGCCCCATCCAACGAAGCGCGATGTCTGCTTCTCTTTGCGCAAGGTTATAATTTCGAAACCCAATTCCCAAATCAATCAGTACATCAGGGTGGCTGGCGCGAAAGACCTGCATCACATCAGGTAGCCATGCCGTTCCCAGCCCCTCGGTTGCAGCCATGCGCACGACGCCAGCTAGGCTATTTCCCAGCGTTGCAGAGCTTCGGTCAATCGCGGCCGCTTCGTCCTGCATGCGCCGTACGTGATCAAGGATAGATCGCCCGAAATTTGTCGGCACGAGTTTCCCCGCCTCTTTGGTCAGGAGGCGCGTTTTGAAATGATCCTCTAACGCGCGAATACGTCGGCCCACGGTCGGTTGGCTCATTTTTAGTTTACGTCCGGCCGCCGTCAGGCTTCCTGTTTCGGCAACGGCAATAAAAATTGGATAGTCTGACCAGTTATTCATGCATTAATGCATAAATAAAAGCGTCAGAAAGTCAATCTCTACAAATGTGTCGTTTTGTCGTAGTTTAGGCTTCAATTTTGAATGCTAGCCCCGCATGTTTTGTCAGCCGGGTGATAAGCGCGTCTCCCATGGCCGGGGCAGGGGTGTAAATCCCGCCGCCAACCAGGTTTTGCGGAACATCCAGCGCAAGGGTCAGTGCGGCCTCCGCAATCATTTTGGAGGTTGAGCCATATCCGGGGTCTTTATCGCCTGTCACGCCGGCGATAATTTTGCTCCCGTCATTCATATCACCAACAAACATCACGTCATAAAAACCTGTCTCGCGTTCTTCTTTTGAAGGCCCTTCACCGGGCTTAGGTGGATTTTTTGACATAGAGTCGTCGCGCGCGACGAAATTGGCCATTTTCTCGCCTTGCTCTCCGGGGCCTGTCAGCATCATTTCCGAATATTTGAAATCCTTGCCATAGGCGAAATCCATGAGACGGTTAGAGCGGTGAATGTTTTTTGTATTGATAGACGCCATAATAAACGGCGCGGCCCAGCTCCCCAGATCAGCTTCTTCTATGGGCTTATGTCCGGCGGGTTGCGGCGCGCCTTGGAAATCCGGCGTGAGCGCAAAGGGGTCTTTAAGCCATGACATGACCTCAGGCTCTTTGATGGCGCGGGCCATGCTGGCCTTGAAGCTTGCTGCCGTACCGCCGGAGAATGTGCCCTTCATTTTGCGAACCCTTCCGCGCACAATAGGGGCCGGGCCGCCCGTACGTTTTTTGGCTTCAGTTTGTAGAAAATACACACCCATATCAAAAGGAATGGAGTCAAACCCGCAGGAGAGCACAATGCGCGCACCGCTCTCTTTGGCTTGATCTTCAAACCCGTCGATGATGTCGCGCATCCAAGCAGGCTCTCCGCAAAGATCGACATAATCTGTGCCATTGGCAACGCAGGCTCCGACAAGGTCTGTGCCGTAGAGTTGGTACGGGCCCACCGTTGTCAGAACAACTTTCGTGAGCGAGGCAAGGGCGGCAAGGCTCTGCGCGTCAGCGCTATCGGCGGTGATCAGCGGTATATCCCGCGAAACTCCCATTTCGTCTCGTACCTTTTCCAGCTTGCTCGCGGAGCGTCCCGCCATGGCCCATGTGACAGAGGACCCATATGTCTTTTGCAAATATTCAGCGACCAGACGGCCCGTAAATCCTGTTGCGCCGAAGACAATAACATCAAATTTGCGGCTTGCTTTGGGATTGGGGGTCATAAGTCTCTCCTTGAGGCTTCCTTGGTTTATATGCACAAAGTTGCATATAAGCAGCGTGGCTGCAATCTCTAAGTCGTTTTTATCCGCGATTGCAGCCAGATAATAACCGGAGAGCCAAGCTCTAGCGCTGTGCCGACTATATTTATCATCGGCGGGTGCCCAATCGTCATCATAGAAAAGACGCGCGCCAGCCCGCCAATGAAGATCGCGGCAATTAGCAGCCGAAGCGGAACCGCATGTTTTTCGATATTCGGGATCATCCACCAGATCAAAAAGGCAAGGCTTAGATAAAACCCGGAGAGGTAGCGATACTGGTTATCAATGGCCGGGGTGACGGCTTCGGGGGGAAGCCAGCGCCCAGCCCCGAGCGCAATGCCGACAATCCCGAAGAAAAGCGGAATCAGGGAAAGGACAATAAGAATAATTTGTAGGCTGCGTTTCATCAAAACCTCCTGTGATGATTTAATTGGGGCGTGGGTCTTATGGCAGTTTTAGCCGCGCGAGATAGGGCGCGGTGAGGCTGCTAACATACATATATCCATCCGGTGCAATCATTGCGCCTGTAGCTTGCGGGTAATCCCCGCTCGGATCTTGCCAGGTTTCAAGAATTTTGCCTTCCGCGCTTAAATGGATGATAAAACCGTAGCTTTCCGATTTGGCGCGCAGGACAGGGGGCAAGCGTAGGGCAATTTTGCGCGCGGCGGGATTTTGGGAGTTTTTATCCAGCCATTTTGAGCGCTTTGAAATAAGCCCAAGCAAAAATGTTCCGTCCGGTAAATCGTTTATATTGTCGGGAAAACCGGGCAGGTTTTCAAGCACTGTGACTTTCTCACCCTTTCGCGGACCCTCAATATAAATCCGGTGGGTTTGATAAGTGCCGGTTTCATTGACAAGAACACTCAGGCCGTCTGCCGCCACCGCGACGCCGTTGGCAAAGCTAAAGCCGCTGGCGATGACTTGGGTGGTTTTAACGCGCGGGTCATAGGCGAGTAAGCGGCCCGTTTTCCCTTGTTCCAAAATCTCCAAAAGGCTGGCTTGCATTGTGCTGCCAATAGCTTTGGCGCCAAATTTCGTGGAGGCATCAGAGACATAAATCACGCCATTGGGCGCAATATCAAGATCATCGGCATAGGCGATAGGAATGCCCTCTGCGCTGTCCGTTAACACGGTGACCTCCCCCGATAGGCTGACAGATAAAAGCCCTTTATAGCTATCTGCGACATAAAGCAGGCCGTCATCACCGGCTTCTATGCCAAGGGGAACTCCGCCCGTATTGGCAATCAGCCGCGCCGTTTTGGCATCTGGGTCAATCTCAAGAATTTCGCCCTTATGGCCGACGGTAAAAAGCCGAAAGCCGTCTTGAGTTTGCATGACCGCGACATCTTCGGGCCCATAGGTGCCGCCAATCGGAAGCCGCTCTAGATTGACAAGCTTTTCATTGGGCGCAAAGACGCCCGTATAACCTGCGTCTTCAGGTGCGTCCCATGGGACGGGATCAATGGGAACTGGCCAAAGCGCGAGATAGGCCGCAAGCAGCGCCGCGCCCGCCGCGCCGATTTTTAGCCCTGTCTTCATCCTCATTCCCCAAATTGTCCGCTTTAAGCGCGCTGTTTTATGCAGCCTAGTCTTAAAGGAGCTGAGACTGCAAGGGGTAGCGTAGCAAAGGTGAGGGTAGGGGCGTGAGGGAGCGGAGAAGAGGCAAACAAAAACCCGCTGGCAAGCCAGCGGGTTTAAGCGTTCGAAGATTTCGAAATATTGGCGGGTTTAGAACCGCGCCTTAAAGCCGACATTAATTGCATGGGCTTCTGTTTCGTCATTAGACACAAGCTGCGGCGCGACGAATGGAATGAAGCCTTTGTTATAGACATATTCCGCGCCAATATCGAGATAGGGGTTGATCGGATATTCAACAGACAGCGCATGCTGCTGATTTTTCTCAAATGTTGTCCCCGTCAGCGGGTTGCCAAAATCATTTGAAATATTCCCCCATGACCCTGAGGCTGCAATGGCCATGCGGCGTCCGCCAACGATAGGCTTGATGCGGGCCTGGGCGACAATGACGCTCAGCTTTTCATCAAAATTGATATTCTCAAAATCAGTTGTCGAGCCTGTCGGGTCATTTAGGAATTGCGGAAGCGGGGTTCCGTCCGGTGTCTGCGGAATAGCCGCCGCCCAAGGCCGCAAGGTTGTCGTATATTCAACCATGGCGTCAAAGAACGGGCTTGTATATTCTGCGAAGGCATTGACTGCGCCATTGCGATATTCAATCAGATTGGCGGGAGGCGTTTGCGTCTGGCGGTCGCCAAATGTGTGGGCTGTAAAATTGTCACGGTAAATCGTGTCGTGAAGATAGCCGCCGCCAAGGGTAAAGGCACTGCCGTGCAGGCCTATGCCGTCAAGCAGGAATTCCTTCTCTGCGCTAAAGGCATAGTTAGCGATATTGTTTTCTTCATCAGCAAAAGCAACGCGAAGCTGACGCCCGCCGGAGAGGGCAGAGGCCACAAGTTTCCAGCCATTTTTATAAAAGCCGAGTTCGGCGACAGGTTGGTCTGAAACCGCCCAGAAATAATGCGCGCCTTCATTATGGGTGAAGGCATTATAGCTGTCGAAATTACCAAAATCAATCGTCTTACGGCCAAAGGCAGCATAGAAAGGACTACGGTCCAGATTACCAAAGACGACATAGGCTTTGCGAAGTTGGAACTCATCTTGCGAGCGGCCATACTCGGTTTCTGAATATTCGGGCTGCAAATACACCGTTGTCCAGTCGCCAAAGGTCGAGGTGAAAGACAGGGCCGCGTTATTAATCGCAAAAACGCCGGATTCATCATCGGTATTAGGCGAGAAGAATGGGAAACGCGACAAAATCGGGAACTGGCCGTCTGTATCTGTTTTCTGATACATAAAGCCGCCTTTGAAACCACCGCCAATATAAAGCGCGTTGGGGGCGAGGACGCCGCTCTGGCGGTTTGCCAGAAGATTGAGCGCTTTTCCTGTTGTGTTTTCTTGGAAATCAAGCATGCGAGCAGAATTTTGAACAGACGTTCTTACGCTCACGCCGCCAACATTAATATTGCGGTCGCTAAAGAATGCGGCCTGTGCGGCTGGATCATAATGCGGCGAGATGGTCGGCGCGAAATCCAAAGCGTGATAATTAAGCGAAGAGAGCTTCTCATATTGCGCGGCCTGTGCGGCGGCGTAATCATTATGCCCATGAAGCGAAATTTGCGCCGGCGCGCGCTGGGCGATACGAACATCCCCTGTATTTGAGTAGCCGCGCAGACCTAGCTGGTTTGTATGTTGTGTCACATAGGTTGGTTGTGCCTGACTTTTCAGGCGGCCTTGCAAAATTCTTTGCTGCCATCCGCATGGATCGCACAGGGTTTGCACAGGCGCGTGCTCGGCGCTGAACATACCGCGCAGGCTGGGTGCAGTGTGATTGGCCGCCACTGGCGCGGCGATGGCCATAATTGAGGCTGCACCAAGAGCAGCGGTTTTGAGTGTTAGAGTTTTCATTGTAGTCCCCACGTTAAATTCATTTTGATTAAGCCGAGCGCACAGTGTCGACTTCGACGCCGTGTTCGCGAACTTTTCTGTAAAGTGTTGAGCGGCCAATCCCGAGGCGGCGGGCCACTTCGGACATATGCCCAGCATAGTTTCCAATCGCGAAGGCGATCAGGTCGCGTTCAATATCGACAAGCGTGCGCAAGTGACCGTCCCTATCCAAAACATGGATGGGTTCATCGGTATTGCTTGGTGCGCTGGCTGTTAGCTCTAGTCCGCTGTTATTGGAAATCGCGGCCCCGACGACAGGGGCGAGCCCCGAAATCTGCGGAAAGTCATGCGGCTGCAAGACCTTACCATCCGAAAGAATCATGGCGCGGAAAATAGAGTTTTCCAATTGGCGCACATTGCCCGGCCAATCAAAATTGCAAAGCATATCCAGCGTTTCTTTGGACGCGCCCTGTACAGACAGGCGTTCCTGTGCGTTGAAGCGTTTGATAAAATGCTCGGTTAGTGCGGGAATATCCACGGCCCGCTCGCGCAGGCTCGGGATTTGTATGGGGAAAACATTGAGGCGGTAATAAAGGTCTTCGCGGAACGTGCCGGCTTTAACGCTTTCGGCAAGGTCCCGGTTAGTCGCTGAGACAATGCGAACATCAACGGGTGTCGGGCGTTTTGACCCGATCGGATCCACTTCGCCCTCTTGCAACACGCGCAAAAGTTTAACCTGCATATCAAGGGGCAATTCGCCGATCTCATCAAGAAAGAGCGTGCCCGTATGGGCTTCTTGGAATTTGCCCAAATGTTTGGAATTTGCGCCCGTAAAACTACCTTTTTCATGGCCGAATAAGATGCTCTCGACGAGGTTCTCGGGGATCGCGCCGCAGTTTACCGTAATAAAGGGCTGCCCCGCGCGTTCCGAAGCCCCTTGGATGGCGCGCGCGACAACCTCTTTACCGACACCCGACTCGCCCGTGATCAGAATAGGAATATTGGCCTTTGCGCCGCGCTCGCCCATGGCAATCACGCTGCGCATAGTTGTCGCCTCGCCGATCAGATCGTTAAAGTTTAGCGAACCATTTGAAGACTTTTTAAGGCGGGTCACTTCAACTGCAAGCGTATTGATCTCAAGTGCATTGCGAATAGAGACAATAATGCGCTCCGGGCTCGCTGGTTTGACGACGAAATCGCGGGCGCCGCTTTTCATGGCAGCGACAACGGCATCAATAGACCCTTTGGCGGTAAGCACAATGACCGGTAAGTCTGAGCGTTTGCCTTGCAGGTCGGTCAGCACAGACATGCCGTCGCGGCCGGGCATGACTAAATCCAATAGCATGACATCGATTTTTTTGCCGTCTTCGCTCAGGGCCATTTCAAGGGCGCGATCACCATTATCGGCTTGAAGGGTTGAAAACCCGCTTTTTTCCACAACGGCTTGTAATAAGCGCCGCTGAGTCGGATCGTCATCAACGATTAAAACCGTTTTACCCATATCATCACCTTTATTGCTTTGCCGCCGGCAAAGTTTATTGGGGTTAGCCCCTTATTGTGATGCAATATGGGACAGGGGGGTGAATATCCCGCTTAAAAGCATGGTAAATATTGGGTAAAAACAAATCCGCCTACGGATAAGACCTGATCAGGCTTGAGGGACTCAAATGTGCATGTTATGAGCGGACGAAATTGACAGTAATAGGAATAGCAATGGCCTCGACGAAATCTGATTACACCCCCGGAACTATGCCCGTTGAAGAGCAATCACAAACCTTTGGCGGCTTTATGAATATGACCGTTTATGGCGGGGCTATTATTGCAGTTTTGCTGCTATTTCCCATTTTTGTATTCTGTACGCCGCTAAGTTGGTTTCCCTCTTTGATTATCACCGTGATATTTGGCGTGATATTGGGCGCGGTCCTTAAGCTGAAAGGCGGCTATTATGCCGCCCTGATAGGCGTAACATTTATCTATCTGTTCCTAAGCCTGATTTTGCCGCTTTTGACGCGCTGGTTCGGCGCTTAAAACTGCTCATATTGGTCAGACCGATATAAAAATCACCTTCATACCAATTTTATACCAATTAATGTTTGATTGTAAGCCAATTTGCGAATAGTTAGTTTTCTAATACCGCAAGAAGAGGGTGGTTATGAAGATAACGATATTAAATGACACGGGCGGAACCGAAGCCCGGGTGGCGGCTACTCCTGAAACGGTGAAAGGCTACGTGGCTGCGGGCCATAATGTCACGGTTGTCAAAAATGCCGGCGCGAAAGCCGATATCGCGGATGCCGATTTCAAAGCCGCCGGCGCGTCAATTGCGGCCAGCAATGCGGCGGGCGTAAAATCCGCTGACCTTGTTATGTCCATTACGGGTGGAAATGCTAAACTTGTCGCCAGCATGAAACACGGTGCGGGCATTACGGGTGTTCTCTCCCCGACGGATAATCCTAAATATGCTAAGGCCTGCGCCAAAGCCGGCGTGACGGCCTATGCCCTTGATTATATCCCCCGCATTTCCCGCGCCCAAGCCATGGACGTTCTTTCCAGCCAGTCAAATCTGGCTGGATATCGCGCCGTTGTCGAAGCGGGCTCTATTTATGGGCGCGCCTTCCCTATGATGATGACGGCAGCGGGTACGATTGCGCCGGCCAAGACCTTTATTATGGGCGTCGGTGTGGCAGGCCTGCAAGCGATTGCAACGGCGCGCCGTCTCGGGGCTGTGACGACCGCTACGGACGTGCGTCCTGCCACTAAGGAACAGGTGGCTTCTCTCGGCGCGAAATTTATCGCCGTTGAAAACGAAGAGTTTAAAGCCGCGGAGACAGCAGGCGGTTATGCCAAGCAAATGAGCGCAGAATATCAAGCGCTTCAGGCTGAGCTTACGGCTAAGCATATCGCCAAGCAGGATATTGTTATCACAACGGCGCTTATACCCGGGCGGACCGCGCCGGTATTGGTAACCAAGGCCATGCTGGATACGATGAAGCCGGGCTCCGTGCTGGTTGACCTGGCCGTGGAGCGCGGCGGTAATGTTGAAGGGGCGAAACCCGGCGAGGTTGTGACAACAAAAAACGGCGTGCATATTGTCGGTCATCTGAACTGGCCCTCCCGTATGGCCGCTGATAGCTCCAATATGTTTGCGCGTAATCTCAAAAACTTCCTGCCGCTGGTGACGAATGAGGCTGGTGACTATCTTCCCGATTGGGAAGATGAGATTATTCAAGGCTGCGCTCTGACGAAAGACGGCGCGGTTGTCCATGAGAGATTAAAGGGGTAGATGATGATAACGCCAATGCTTATTATGGCGGGAGGTACCGCCGTCTCGCCCGTTGTTTTTCAGCTCGCGATTTTTGTTCTGGCGATTTTCGTCGGCTATTATGTGGTCTGGTCGGTAACCCCGGCTCTGCATACCCCGCTGATGGCGGTAACCAATGCCATTTCTTCGGTGATTATTGTTGGCGCGCTTGTCGCCGTGGCGGCGGGCACAGGCCCGGCCGCGCAAGGCAGCGGCGCGCAAATTTCGACATGGGCCGGCGCGGTCGCGGCAGCGCTCTGCGCAGTTAATATTTTTGGCGGCTTTCTCGTGACCCAGCGTATGCTGGCGATGTATAAGAAGAAGGACAAATCCGCCAAGGATGCCTCAAAAGCGGGAGCGAACTAATGCCCCATCTCTCTGCTGATATGGCCGCAATTCTGTACACGGTCTCCGCTATTCTCTTTATTTTGGCCTTGCGCGGGCTAAGCTCTCCTGAAACTTCGCGCCGGGGTAATATGTTTGGCATGGTCGGTATCGCCATCGCTATACTCACAACGCTTCTTGTGTCAGGCATGAGCGCGTCAGGGTTTTTATTTACCGCGGGCGGCCTTGCTATTGGCGGTGTTGTCGGCGCTGTGATTGCCAAAAAAATTCCCATGACGGACATGCCGCAATTAGTGGCAGCCTTCCATTCGCTTGTCGGTATGGCGGCGGTACTGGTGGCACTGGCGGCCTTTTTCAGTCCCGAGAACTTCGGTATTTTGACAGAAAACGGGATTAAGCCCTTTAGCCTACTTGAGCTGGCTCTCGGCGCGGCGATTGGCGCGATTACCTTCTCTGGTTCTGTGATCGCTTTTTTGAAACTTAACGGGAATATGGGCGGCAAGCCGATCATGCTGCCCGCACGCCATATCATTAATATTGTCTTGGCGCTCGCGGCGGCGGCGCTCGTGGTTATGATGATGCAAACAGGCGGGGCCGACCCGTGGATGATCTGGGCGATTGTCGCCATTACCCTTGTTCTGGGTTTCTTGCTGATTATCCCTATTGGCGGCGCAGATATGCCTGTGGTGGTCTCTATGCTCAACAGCTATTCCGGCTGGGCGGCGGCGGCATTGGGCTTCACCCTTGGAAATCTGGCCTTGATTATTACGGGCGCGCTTGTGGGCTCATCCGGGGCAATCCTGTCTTATATTATGTGTAAGGCGATGAACCGCAGCTTCATCTCTGTTATTTTAGGCGGCTTTGGCGGCGCCGACGCGGCGGCTGGAAGCGGTGACAAAGTTCAGCGCCCCTTCAAGCGCGGCTCTGCAGAGGACGGCGCCTTCATTATGAAAAATGCGTCCAAGGTCATTATTGTACCGGGCTACGGACTAGCGGTGGCCCAAGCGCAGCACGCCATTCGCGAAATGGCAGATAAACTCAAGGAGGAGGGCGTGGAGGTCGTCTATGCCATCCATCCCGTGGCGGGCCGTATGCCCGGCCATATGAACGTGTTACTGGCTGAGGCGAATGTATCTTACGACGAAGTCTTTGAGCTAGAGGACATTAATTCGGAATTTGCAAATGCTGATGTTGCCTTTGTTATCGGGGCCAATGATGTGACCAATCCCGCCGCCAAGACCGATCCGCAAAGTCCGATTTTTGGCATGCCGATCCTTGATGTGGACAAGGCGGCGACCGTGTTGGTCGTCAAACGCTCCATGAGCACAGGTTATGCAGGCATTGATAACGATCTATTTTATGATGATAAGACCATGATGCTCCTCTCGGACGCGAAAAAAATGGTCGAGGAGATCATTAAGGCCTTATAGAAACTTCGTCTTTGGACTATAGCTGGTCACCGTATAGACGTCATATGGGCGTTTATCTTGAAGGCGCCGCGAATAATGCGGGCATAGGTGACATATGACACAAGCTCCAAAACTGGGATTTATCTGCGGCTCGACGCGCGCCGGATCCATCAATCAGCAGCTCAAAAAAGCTTTGATGCGGCTCGCCAAAGCTGAAGGCGCGCGGACAACAGATATTAATCTTGAAAGCTTTGGCCTGCCGCTTTTTCATGGCGACCTTGCGCGGCCCGCCGGCGTTAAAAAACTAATCTCCAAAATGAAAGGCTGCGAGGCGATTATTGTCGTTACGCCCGAATATAATGGCGGACTGCCGCCGCTCTTGAAAAATGCGATCGATTGGGTCAGCACCGTTGAGACGGGCCAGTTCACAGGTCCTGTTTACGGCATTGCCTCTTGTACGCCCGGCCCGATGAGCGGAATTATGTGTATGCGTCAGCTCAACTATATTCTGATGCGGGTCGGTGCAGAAGTTGTCCCCGCCCAAGTGGGTACTGGCGGCGGCGGATCTGCTTTTGATGCCAAAGGCAAGTTAATCGCCCAGCCCTCGGCTAAGCTTGCTGATAAAATGCTGAATCAAATTTTGACGCGGTGCGCGCAAAAGTCAAAATAGCGCTATGACCAAGCAAGGCTCAAAAAAAAAGACCGCAGGCGGGAAAAAATCAAAAAGGAAGCTCCCGCGTCCCAAGCTCACCCGCGCGCAGATCGCGGAAATTTACAAACATCTACACAGCCTTGACCCCGCCCCGCGCACGGAGCTGCATTACCAAAACCCTTACACCCTCGTGGTCGCTGTGGCGCTTTCCGCTCAGTCGACAGATGTCGGCGTTAATAAGGCGACTAAAGCCTTGTTTGAAAAAGCGGATACGCCAGAAAAAATGCTGGCGCTGGGCGAGGATGCCGTGCGGGATCATATTAAAACTATCGGGCTTTATCGCACCAAGGCCGCTAATGTCATCAAACTCTCGCGCCGTCTTGTTGAGGTTTACGGCGGCGAGGTGCCAGCAGACCGAGATGCCTTGATGAGCCTCCCGGGTGTGGGGCGTAAAACGGCTAATGTTGTGCTTAATGAGGCGTTTGGTCAGCCGACCATGGCGGTAGATACGCATATATTCCGTGTTGCCAACCGTACGGGCATGGCGCCGGGCAAAGACCCGCTTGAGGTTGAGCTGAATTTACTTCGCGTGACGCCCGAAGAATACGGGCTTCATGCCCATCACTGGCTTATCTTGCATGGGCGCTATACCTGTATCGCCCGAAAGCCGCGCTGCTTTAACTGCGCTGTGGCAAATATTTGCAAATTCAAAGATAAGACCAAGCCGATTGAATAGACGGGGCCCAAACCTCCCCGTTCAATTGCTGCGGCGACTACTCCAAAAGCTTTGCCAATGCCGCCGCGAGTTTTTGCGCGCCCTTATTCTCGCCCCCTTCGCCCGGTGCATGGGTCAGGTAGAGATAAGGCTCTACCATTTCCAGTTCGATCAGTTTTAGCTGCCCATCCTGCCCGCGCAGCAAATCAACCCGCGCATAGAGCGGCGTGTAATCCAGCGCGTCCAAAACCGCCCGCGCGGCGGCACGTTCCTTGGATGTGGGTGTATAGCTTCGCTCCGTGCCGCCATAAATTGACTGAATACGGTAATCCCCCTTTTTCGCCTGCTTTAGAACGCCATGGGAAAACTGCCCGCCGAAATACAGAAAGCTATACTCGCCTTCCTCCACCACGCTGGGAAGGAAGGCTTGTACCATGGCGTCATGCGGCGGCAACTGGTCTTTGCTTGGGAACGGCGCACCCTTAGAATAAAGGACTTGCCGCCATGCCCCGCCGCCGACCTGCGGTTTTATGACAATTTTATCCGTCTTAAGTGCCTCAAAGGCCTTGGCAATGCCGGTTTTGGTGACGCGGTCCAAGGTGACAGTCGCAATCACAGGCGCGCCGGCGCTTTCAAGTTCATCAAGGTAGGATTTGCGCACATTCCACTCAAGGCAGCTAAAGGGGTTAAAGACAGATGTCTTTGCTTCAGCCTTTGCCATCTGCGCAAGGAAAGTAGCTTCATTACCTTCAAAATAATCCCAAACAAAAAGCGGCAGTACGGCTGCGAATTCACCTGCCCGATCCCCAATTTCGCGCCAGCGGGTCAACTCTGCTTTAAGGCCCTGCGCGGCAAAGGCGGGAATGATCTTCCCCATTTCCTCATCGCGCTCGAAGAAATCATCGCGTTCATCCGCATGGCCGGGCATCATATTATCAGACGCAAGGATAGCTATTTTTTTCATGATACGTCCTTTGGACTGCCGCGGGTTGATGGTCATTCGATAATCGGCTAGGCGAGACATTACAAGCCCGCCCTAGGGCAATCCGCGCAGTAAAGGCGCAATCATTGGGAAGACTGTCATGAAAAATACAATTGATGTTTTGGGAATTGGAAATGCGATTATGGACGTCATCGCGCCCGTCCCCGATAGCTTTCTGAGCAAGGAGAATATTCAAAAAGGCGGCATGACATTGATTGATGAACCGCGCGCCATTGCCCTGCATCAGGCTTTGTCCAAATCATCCGGCGACGTTCATGAGGTCGCGGGCGGCTCTGCGGCCAATACCATGGTTGGGATTGCGCAGCTTGGCGTGCGCGCCGCCTATTTTGGCAAGGTCGCGCCCGATGCGCTCGGTAAACGTTTCTCTAAAGGCATGAAGGCGGCGGGTGTTGATTTTGTGACTCGCCCGGCAAAGAATAGCGCTGCGACTGCGCGTTGCCTCATCGCCGTCACGAATGACGGGGAGCGCTCCATGAGCACATTTCTGGGCGCTTCTACCGCCTTTCAAAAAGCGGATATGAATGCAGCTATGATCCGCTCCGCCAAGGTCATTTACCTCGAAGGCTATCTGTTTGACGCCCCGCCTGCCAAGGCGGCTTTTGTCCGCGCCGCCGAAATCGCGCGCCAATCTGGTACGCAGGTCGCGCTGACGCTATCTGATAGTTTCTGTGTTGACCGCTACCGCAGCGACTTTCGCGCGCTTGTGGATAACCATGTGGACATCTTGTTTGCAAATGAGGCCGAAATTCTCTCGCTTTATGAAACTGACCGCATCGACACCGCGCTGGATGCGCTGGCGGGCGCGAAAAAAGTTG
Organism: uncultured Caulobacterales bacterium; assembly: GCA_964410285.1. Taxonomy (GTDB): domain Bacteria; phylum Pseudomonadota; class Alphaproteobacteria; order Caulobacterales; family Maricaulaceae; genus Fretibacter. The sequence continues at coordinate 504,077 of CAYPFR010000001.1, forward strand.
CCTGCATCACCCGTTCTGAAAAAGGATCGGTCATTCAAGATGCTACGCGGCGCTATCATGTGCCCGCTGTGCCGCTCTCCAAAATGGGTGTGGGTAAACCCGTCGATACAACAGGGGCAGGCGATCAATATGCCGCTGGCGTGCTCGCGGGCCGCGCCATGGGTCTTGGCTGGCAGGATGCAGGGCACCTCGGTTCGCTCTGCGCGGCCGAAGTTATCTCTCATTACGGCGCGCGGCCAGAAACGCCGATCCATGAGTTGGCGCTAAAATAGGCGGCCAATAAATATGTACGGACACGAAAAAGGCGCTTCCGTACACAGCTTTGTTTGAAAAGATATCGGATTTGCGCTCTCATTGAGACGTCAACAAAAACTTTATGATAAATGGAGCAGATATGATCGAGCATATTGATGCCAAATCCGGATTTGAGAAAAAATCCGAACGGATAGAAATCCGCGTGAGCCATCGTAAAAAACAGGCATTCAATGAAGCCTGCGACACGCAGGGCGATACACCATCTAGCGCGCTACGCCGTTTTATTGACGGTTATATCCGGCGCGCTGATCAAGATATATTTAAGGACGGGATGCGTGCTATGTTTAGGGGTGCGCGCCGACAATGGGTCCCGCTGACAATGAGCGCTGCTGTGCTGGCGTCTTTGCTGCTGATCGGCGGTTATTATTCAGGCAAAGCGCTGCGCGGCCCCGTGCAGGATGGGCCGATTGTCACCGCGAGTACGGAAGAATTCCCGCCCATAAATTACTCACTTTTTGCTGCCTATGACAAGAATGCTAATGGCGTGCTGGATTTGGGCGAAGTGGCAGAAAATGATGAACATTTGCACCGCGTACTTAATCTCGATGGTGAAGCGGGCATTTCGCCTGCGGAGTTTTACGAGGTGGGGGATATGGACTGGACTTTTATACAAAAAGGTAGCGTTCAATTGGGGGAAACTGCTTTCATGGAAGAAGACGAGCCCATTCCCTCTGTACGGACCAAGCAAATTGATGGCGAAGTCACGAAAATTGTGATTTTTGATTTAAGTGACCCCTTGGCCCCCTCAATACAAATATCCCCTCTTAATGGCGGCGAACCCGTAAAGCGAGAAAACCTTCCTGAGAGTATTCGGCGCTTGGTGCCTAAAAACCCAAAGAGCCTGAAGGTGACAACACGCCGCCCGACCGATCTGTAAGCTGGGAGCGCGGTAGATCTACGCCTGCCTTGAGTTTTTCCAATCATGAATACCGTGTCCGGACTAAACCTCGCCATGATGGGCCCTTAACCACCCTCTCCAATTTGTAATGAAATTGGGCTTTATATTCAGCTTGGATTAAACTGGCTTTTGCTACGAACCGTTATAGATTGCTGCCGTTATGGAAAGCAGTCACTCGGTAGAGTAGGTGAGCATTATGAATAAAATCATGTTGATGAGCATAGCCAGTCTTGGACTTTTGGGCGGATCGCTCGGCGTAAGCGCGGCGGCGCAAGCGCCTGTGCAAGCACAGCTCCAAGCTCAAGCTCCGGGTCAAGTGCCCGCTTTTACCGATCCGCAAAATGTCCCCGCTGATCTGGCCCGCGTCGACGCTGCGCTTAACAACACCTCGAGTTTTTCTGGTCGCTTTGTGCAATATGCGGCTGACGGCAGCGTGGAACAGGGGCAGATTTATTTGCAGCGTCCGGGACGGCTGCGCTTTGAATATGATGCGCCCAGCCCTCTTTTGATCGTCTCTGACGGGGTGACCATGACGCAGCAGGACCGCGCGCTGGAGACGATTGACCGCGTGCCTTTGGCTTCAACCCCGCTCAATTTTTTCTTGAAAGAAAATGTCGATCTCGCCCGCGATACCGAAGTGGTCGCCGTGCAGAAATTTGTCAATGAATGGCGCATCGCCGCGCGCGATGGCTCGGGGGAAATGGACGGGGTGATTACGATGATTTTTGAAGCACAAACGCTCGCGCTCAAAGAATGGGTCATTACAGATGGATTCGGTGGAAATACGCGGGTGGTTTTGTCAAACCTGCGTTATAATGAGCGGCTTAACCCGCGGCTCTTTACGCCGCCGCGTTCGGACAACCGCCGCGATCGCCGCCGCTAGATCTTTGGCTGACCTTTAATCAGGCCTTTTAGAATCGGGCAGGGCGCTATATGGCTGCCCTATGGATATAAAAGTTGCTAGCTGGAATATTAATTCCGTCCGTCTTCGTATTGATCAGGTTATTCGTTTCCTAAATGAGCAGCAACCCGATGTGCTGGGGCTACAGGAAATTAAATGCCAAAATGAACAATTCCCCTATGAGGCTTTTCGCGAAGCGGGATATGGTGATATCGAGGTTGCGGGAATGAAAGGCTATCACGGCGCGGCCACTGTTAGCCGATTGCCCATGGAGCGCCTTGAGACGGATTTTTGCCCGCTTGGCCATGCTCGCCATGTTAGCACGCGCGTGATCGCGGGCGACCTTTCAAAGGGCGGGCAGGATTTCGAATTTCACAATTTTTATATTCCCGCCGGCGGGGACGAGGCTGACCCACAGGTCAATGATAAGTTTAGGCATAAACTCGATTTTATCGAAAATATGCGCGCCTATTTCACCGAACGTTTCGCAAAGGGTGATGATCAGCAAATCCTAGTGGGCGATTTTAATATCGCCCCGCATGAAAATGATGTCTGGAATCATAAGCAGCTTCTCAAAGTTGTCTCCCACACGCCCATGGAAGTGACCCTGCTTAAGACGCTGCAAGATACGCATAATTTTACCGACACTGCGCGGCTGCACCGCACGGATGACGAGAAAATTTATAGCTGGTGGAGCTACCGCGCCAAAGATGTCTTCGCGAGTAACCGGGGACGCAGGCTCGACCATATATGGGTCAGTCCCGCTTTGCATGAGGCGGCGGATGCGGCGGGCCGCGATGGCTATAAAGTTCATCTGGATTGCCGCGTGTGGGAAAAGCCGTCAGATCATGCGCCGATCACGCAGGTCTTGTCTTTATAGAGCTTGGGCGACCGAGAGCGCAAATAGCGCCTGAGCGAAAAAATAAAGCGGGGTAATAGCAAGAGCGTTACGCGGGTCTTGGGCGGCAAATCTATCGCGTCCTACGAAAAAATCAGAGATCGCGAACAGCGCAGCGGCAATTCCGATTACCCAAATGCCGCTCGCAAAGGCGTAATCCGCGGCAGTTATCAGCATAATGGCAATGATCGCGATATAAATGCCGACAGGCGCGCGCATGTCACTATCCACGGACGGCCAGACAAATTTGAAAAAAAGGAAAATGAGCAAAAGCGCGAGCGCCGCCCCGACAAAGATTCCGGCGGTGCTTTCTTGAGGGCCGAAAAATGCAAAAACATAGACGGCGTGGCCAAGCCCAAAAGCGCCCATTCCCGCCTGAAATAAAGGACGGCTCCCGCGTGAGAGGAGCGCTAGATCACCAATCGCGCAAAGCCCCAGCGCGGCGAGAATTATCTGCCCATAACTTGACGAAAGCGCCCCGCTTTGCAGGGCGATGAGAATAAACCCAAGCGCACATGCGGGCTTCATAAACCGCTGCGCGGCCGCGTCTTGCCGATATTCCGCTGCCGTGAGCGCGAGCACAGCCGCACCGTAAAGCAACAGAAGCATCATGACAGGGGTGAGCATCATAGCCCACCCTAACGAGCCTTGGCGTTTTAGCCAAGTTCCAAGCGGTATCCACCGGGTTCGGTCATCAGCAATGTCGCAGTCCCCTTGATGGGCTCAATTTTTTGGCGCAGGCGGTAAACATGTGTTTCAAGCGTATGGGTGGTCACCCCGCTATTATAACCCCAAACCTCGTGCAAGAGTTCGTCGCGGCTGACGGCTTTGCCCCCCGCGCGGTAGAGATATTTGAGGATATTTGTTTCTTTTTCGGTCAGGCGAATGTCGCGCGGCTGTTTTCCGTTTTCGTCTTTGGGCGGGGTGAGCTTTTTAAATGTCGGGGCAAATTCGTAAGGGCCGACTTGGAAAACCGCATCTTCGGATTGCTCAAAACTGCGCAAATGCGCGCGAAGGCGCGCAAGCAAGACAGCAAACCGAAACGGTTTTGTGACATAGTCATTCGCGCCAGAATTAAGACCCAGAATTTCATGCATCTCCCCGTCATTGCCAGTGAGCATGACGATCGGCGCCGCGACGCCTTGTTGGCGCATAATTCCGCAGGCTTCCGTGCCAAGCATATCAGGCAGATCCACATCCAGAATAATCAAATCAAAAGAGTTCGCGGCAGCCGTGTTGATCCCGTCCGTCGCCGTGGCAACATCCGTTGTCTCAAATTCGTCATAGAGCGCGAATTGCGCAACGAGTTCTTCGCGGAGCGTATCATCATCGTCTACGAGTAATATACGTTTCTTAACGGCCATAGTGGTTCTCTCTCTTGATCACATCCAATCCAAGTTAGGGGCGTCTTATATAATCTCTGCGCCTCTGACTAATCGCAAGTTTATCGCAATGCATCACAAAGCTGTGTCATCTTCGGTAGGCTTCATATAGATATAGTCTATGGATATTATCATTTCTTGCCAAGATAAAACCCTGTCCTGCGGCGCTTTGGTCGTGCCAATTCGTATTGGAAAGTCGGGATTTACCCCCGCCGCGCGCGGACGGGAAGGAGATGGCAAAACGCCGCTTGGGCGCTATCATCTGCGTTTTGGACTCTACCGCGCGGACCGTCTGCCCCGCCCGCCCGCCGGAAAACATGAGCACAAGGCGCTTGTTTTTTGGCCCCTTCAGACAGATGACGGGTGGTGCGATTCGCCAGATGACGCCGCTTACAACCGCTTTGTCAGGCTACCTTATCCCGCAAGCCATGAACGGCTCTGGCGGGAAGACGGGGCTTATGACCTCATATTGGTGATTAGCCATAATGACAGCCCGCCGGCCGCCGGACTTGGCAGCGCAGTCTTTATACATGTGGCGCAAAGCGATGATCGAAAGACGCTGGGATGCGTCGCCCTCACGCCGGAGTCGATGGTGCGGCTCCTGCCGAGGCTTTATGCGGGGCAAACCGTAACTATTAAGGCCTAGGCCGGGTTCATTGTGGCCGTGGTCCGAAAAGGGCGGAGCCTAGGCGCACAGAGGTCGCGCCCATTTCTATGGCCGTTTCATAATCACCGCTCATGCCCATGGAGAGTTTTTCAAGGCCGTTTTCACGCGCCAGATTTTTCAAAAACCAGAAATGCGGCGAAGGGGCTTGATTGGCGGGGGGAATACACATCAGGCCCTCTGGGGTCAGGCCATAGTCCTCGCGCATGGATTTGAGAAAGCGCGGGAGCTTCGCAGGTGTGACGCCAGATTTTTGCGGTTCTTCGCCTGTATTGACTTGCACATAAAGCCGCGGAAGGGGGCGCGGGGATTTCTCAGCTGCCTTCACCAGCGCTTTAAGCAATGAGGCGCGATCCACCGTTTCAATAACGTCAAACAGGGCGAGCGCCGCCGCCGCTTTATTGCTTTGCAGCGGGCCAATCAAATGCAGCGTCAAATCCTTGCGCTCTACCGCAAATGTCTCGCCCCAGCGGACCTGGGCCTCTTGCACGCGGTTTTCGCCAAAGATTTTATGCCCGCGGGTGAGTAAAGCGCGCACGCGCGCGGTGGGCTGCTGTTTTGACACGGCCACAAGATCAAGCTCGGCGGGAGATCTGCCTGCGCGCTTGGCGGCGGCGGCAATGCCGCTTAAGGTGAGATTATGCCGCTCCGCGATCGTGCGGGTTTTGGGCTTTTGATTGGGATCCGTCATGGGCAGGACTTATCAACATTGGAGGCGAAACGAAAGCCCGCTTGTAAGGGCCGCAGCTAAGCTTTACGCAGAGCGCGACCAGTTCAGCCCGCTGGCCCCGCTTATTCTTATGAGCAGCCCTGATGTGCATGAAGATATTTGTAGCACCGCGCGCCGCGCGCCCAGAGGCTGCGCCGTTATCTATCGGCATTTCGGCGCGCAGGCGCGGGAGGAGACAGCGCGCCGATTGCGCCAGATTACATTTGCGCGCGGGCAACAATTTTTAATCGGGAATGACCCGCAGCTTTGTATAGATGCCGGCGCCGACGGGGTGCATTTCACCCGCAGCGCCGATCTAGGCGGCGCAAATCTTTGGCGGGGTCGCTGCCCGGAGTGGCTCATTACGGCGGCGGGACTTAAGGGGGGGGACCCTGAACGCGATTATCTAGGCTATAGCGGGGATCTATCCGTCATCGATGGGCTTTTAGTGAGCGCCGTTTTTCCTAGCGCCAGCCCCAGTGCGGGCAAGCCCATTGGCCGCGCGCACTTTGCAAATATATGCCGGGCCCTAAAGGTGCCCGTAATGGCGCTCGGCGGGGTGAGCGATCAAACTGCGCCCCAGCTTATCGGTAGCGGCGCGGCGGGACTGGCGGGAAGATTTGTTTTCTAAGCCAGGCAGCTAGCGCGGGTTAATCTCGATGCTAAAGGCATGAATTTGCGCAATCTCGTCTTTAAGGGCGTCCATCACGGCGCGGTGGCGGGCGAGGCGGCCAAGGGTGCCTAGCTGTTCTGAGACGATAATCACGTGAAAATGGCTCTCGGCACTGCCGCCATCTGCGTTATGTTCCTTTGCGCCGCGGTGGTGAGCATGGTTTGCGCTCTCGTCAATCACCTCTAACTGCGACGGATTGAAGTATCTCTCAAGTTTTTCCTTGATTGCTGTCCCGATAATGCCCATTTTGCGCAGTCCCTTTTTCATATTATGTGAGTTTATATAACCATTATGGCCAGCCGTCCCAAAATTAAACGTTCTCCGCTCGATTTACGCATTAATCCACCAAAGGATGAGCTGCCGCCAGAGGAAAAGCAGTGCGATTGGGCGGGATGTACACGCATGGGCGGCTGCAAAGCGCCAAAAAGCCCTGAGCGTTTGCGCGACTATTTTAATTTCTGTCAGGCCCATGCCCGCGAGTATAATAAAAACTGGAACTTCTTCTCTGGTATGTCCGATGCCGACATTACCGAATGGCAGGTCGGCGCCCGTCACGGCCACCGCCCGACATGGGACGTGCGCAAGAACACAGGGGAGCGCGCCAAAGCCAATAAGAAACGCGTGGCCGGGGGGACGGCCGCCACGGCCGAGGGCTACTCTATGTTTACCAGCGGCGAAAAAGAAATGGCCGAGCAGCCGCGCCGGCGCCTGACGAAAATGCAGATCAAGGCGCTCAACGATCTGGGCCTTGACGAGACGGCGACAAAGGCCGATGCGCGCAAACGCTATACTCAGCTCGTCAAGCAGCTACACCCCGATGCCAATCAAGGCAAACGCAATACCGAGGAAAGCTTTCAGCGCGTTGTTAGCGCCATGAAGGTTCTCAAAACTACCGATTTGGCCTAGGGCCGTAAACAGATAGGCCGCACCGCCGCGCGCGATAATAGGGCCGCCGCATTAATAGGGCCGCAAAGGACAGATCATGAGCGAACAATTTCCCCTAATGGCGCCGGACACAGCCGTGTCTGCGCGTAAGACCTTTAATGTTGATTTTGATATGGAGGTTCCGGCCTTTTCCAAGCGGTCTGAATATGTCCCCGAAATTGACGAGGCCTATATTTTCGATGATGAGACAACGCAGGCTATCTGCGCGGGCTTTGCCTATAATCGCCGCGTCATGGTGCAGGGCTTTCATGGCACGGGTAAATCCACCCATATTGAACAGGTTGCCGCGCGGCTAAATTGGCCGCTGGTTCGCATTAACCTCGATAGCCATGTCTCGCGGATTGATTTGGTTGGGAAGGACGCGATCGTCCTTAAAGACGGCAAACAGATCACAGAGTTTCGCGAAGGCCTCTTACCGTGGGCGCTGCAAAATCCCGTGGCCCTGACCTTTGATGAATATGATGCGGGCCGGCCTGATGTGATGTTTGTGATCCAGCGCGTACTCGAAGCGCAGGGGCGATTAACCCTGCTTGATCAAAACAAAGTCATCACCCCGCATAGCGCCTTTCGCCTATTTGCGACCACCAATACGGTCGGCCTTGGCGATACAACGGGGCTTTATCACGGCACGCAGCAGATTAACCAAGGGCAGATGGACCGTTGGTCACTGGTCACGCAGCTGAACTATCTGTCTTACGCCGAAGAAGAAGCCATCGTGCTCGCGAAATCACCGAGCTATGATAATGAAGCGGGCAAGAAAACTATCGCCTCTATGGTGCGCGTCGCCGATATGACTCGCAGCAGCTTTATGGCGGGCGATATTTCCACCGTCATGTCCCCGCGAACAGTGATGAACTGGGCGGAGAACGCGCGGATTTTTGATGATAATATCGCTCACGCGTTTCGCTTGACGTTCCTGAATAAGTGCGATGAGTTAGAGCGCCCCGTAATCGCCGAATTTTACCAGCGCGCCTTTGGGACGGAGCTGCCCGAGAGCAGCGCAAATGCGGCGGCGGGGTAGATCCGCGGGATGAGACGTCTCCAAAATTGATGACCACTAACCCCCCCATAGACAGCTTTAAGCGCAGCTTATCTGCGGCGACGAAGGCGATTGCTAAGCAGCCGGAACTTGAAATTTCCTTTGGCGGGGATGTCGCGGGCATTGTGCGCGAGCAGGTGATGCTGCCGAGCCTCCCGCCCCACCCCAAGCCCGCATTAATCGCCAAAGCGCGCGGGGAGGCGGACGCCCTCGCGCTTCGGCTCGCGCTCCATGACAAAGCGGTACATGCAAAGCAGCAGCCAAGCTCCGGTCCCGCCCGCGCGGTTTATGAGGCGCTAGAAAATGCCCGTATTGAGGCGGCCGGCGGGCAGCACCTGGCCGGCATTCGCGACAATCTTGACGCGGCGCTGGATTATAAGGCGCGCCGCCGAAAATTTGGCGCCGATGATATTCCCAAAGACGACACGACCCTAGCGGACGCCATGGGGCTTTATGCGCGCGAGGTTCTGACGGGCCGCGCCCTGCCAGAGAGCTGCGGCGGGATTATGAAGGTTTGGCGGCAGACCATTTCGGAGACGGCGCAGGCAAAGTTGAAAGCCCTCGCGGGGCTTGTTCATGACCAAGCCAAATTCGGCGAAGGCGTGCGCGATATTTTGCGCGATTTCGAACTGCTAGATCAGACATCCGAGCCCGAGGAGAGCGAAGAAAATGAAGAGCAGGAGTCCTCTGAGAATGAAGACCAGCAGCCCGATCAGCCGCCGGACACGCCCCAAGAAGATCAGCCGGGCCAGACTGAAGTTTCCGATGCCGACGCTCAAGAAGACGATAGCAGCGAAGCTCAAGATATGGTCGACGCTGAAAATATTGACGGCGAGCAGGAAAATGACGAGCAAACGCCGAGCCAATCCCCGCAGCATAGCTCTATCCCCAATATGCCGCCCGCATACGGCGCCTATACAACGACACATGACGAGGTGATCAAGGCCGAAGAGCTATGCGAGCCCGAGGAGCTAGAGCGGCTGCGCGGCTATCTCGATAATCACATGAAGGGATTATCCTCTGTAATTGCGCGCCTCGCTAACCGCCTCCAGCGCCGCTTGCTCGCGCAGCAGCAACGATCTTGGACTTTTGACCTTGAGGAAGGGATGCTGGATACAGCGCGGCTCACGCGGGTGATTATCGACCCCATGTCGGCCTTGACCTTTAAGGAAGAAAAAGAAACGGATTTTCGCGATACCGTTGTCACCATATTGATTGATAATTCCGGCTCGATGCGCGGGCGACCAATCATGGTCGCCGCCGTCTGCGCCGATATTATGGCAAGAACGCTAGAGCGCTGCGGGGTGAAAGCGGAGATTCTCGGCTTTACCACAAAGGCGTGGAAAGGCGGGCGCAGTTTCCAAGATTGGCTCGCAGACGGAAAGCCCGCCAAGCCCGGACGGCTCAATGACCTGCGCCATATAATATATAAATCCGCAGATATGCCGTGGCGGCGGGCCAAGCGTAACCTTGGGCTGATGATGCGCGAAGGTCTTTTGAAGGAAAATATTGACGGCGAAGCGCTGGAATGGGCGTACCGCCGCCTCATGGCACGGCCAGAGCAGCGCCGCATTATGATGGTAATTTCCGACGGCGCGCCCGTAGATGACGCGACTCAAAGCCAGAATAAAACGGGTATGCTGGAGGGGCATCTTCGGATGGTGATTGATAAGATTGAGAACCGCAGCGACGTCGAACTTGTCGCTATTGGTATTGGTCACGACGTTACCCGCTGGTATCGGCGCGCCGTCACCATCATGGACGTCGAGCAGCTCGGCGGCGCGATGACTGAAAAACTCGCGGAATTGTTTGACGGGTGAGGGACGCGGCGTGCTAACCCATTCGTAATTAATTTTTGCTATCTTCCCAAAAAAATGGGAGCGAGATCATGGCTACAGCCGTTGTAAGTGATATTTTTAATAAGGCCAAAGAGGCAGGCGTGCTGACGTCGCAAGACTTTGCGGTTTTGCGCCGGGCGGTGGGCGGAGATCTAACAATCGATAGCCGCGAAGCCGACATATTATTTTATATCAATGAAAAATGTATCGTGCCCGCCGATTGGAGTGAGTATTTTATTGGTGCGATTACCGCTTACCTCGTCGAGCAAACACCGCCGCTGGGCTATATAAATGATATTCAGGCCTCTTGGCTGCTGGCGCGTATTAATCATGACGGCGTCGTTGAGACCGAAACCGAGCTTGCGCTTTTGCTCGGCGTGATGAAAACCTCGGCTAACATTACAGACAGCCTTGAAAAGTTCGCCCTCGCGCAGGTCGAGCGCGCCGTCCTGGAGGGGCGAGGTCATCTCTCGCGCTCACCTGATCTCACGCCCGGCGTTATCGGCGAAGCGGAAGTGGATATGCTGCGCCGCGTGCTTTACGCCGCATCGAGTGAGGGCGGGGTGGGTATTTCGCGCCTTGAGGCCGAAGCGCTCTTTAATCTGAACGAAGCCACCTCCGGCGCGCCAAATTGCGAAAGCTGGCAAAAATTATATGTTTGCGGCATTGCTAATCATTTGATGATGTCGGCCGCTTGGGAAGAGCCAAGCCTGAGAGAGGCTATGCGCCGGGAAAATTGGTTGAAAGACACGCGCAAAGGCGAGTTGAAAGCCGGCTTCCTTGATTTAGATTTCAAGAAAATTGTGGCGGCTTTTGGCGCGATTTTTGGGTCCAAGACAGACGCAGCCCCGCAGATGAGTCATATGAACGCGGAAAAAAATGCACAGGCCGAAATCCTCACCGAGGGCGAATCCCGCTGGTTGATCGAGCGTCTTAACCGCGACGGCGGTATTGATTCCAATGAGCGGGCCTTGCTTGATTTCATTGCCCGCGAATGCCCCGCTATCCACAGAAGCCTCGCGCCCTTATTGCACGCGGCTTAGCTCCGCGTCTCCCGCTGATCACGTTCAAAGGTCTTTTTGACCTTGAGCTGTTTGATCTGGTTGCGCTCGCGCTCTAGAACTTCAAAACGGTAGCCATAATATGAAAATGTCTGGCCGGCCTCGGGAATGGTGCGGCTCTCGTGGATCACAAGCCCAGCGAGGGTCACGGCCTCTTCATCGGGCAAGGACCAATCCATGGCGCGGTTGACATCACGAATAGGCAGATCGCCTGCGACCTTGACGCTGCCGTCCTTAAACCGCGTAAGCCCGACGATCTCTTCGTCATATTCATCCTGAATATCGCCGACGATTTCTTCTAGAATATCTTCAAGCGTAATCACACCCATCAGCGCGCCATATTCATCGACCACAAGAGCGAAATGCTCGCGCTTGCTTTGGAATGCGCGCAGCTGCCGAACAACAGATGTGGTTTCAGGGACATACCACGCCTCGCGGACAATGCGTTTTATATTGAGCGAGTCCGTCTCGACATTGGCGCGGGTTAGATGTTTGAGGATATCTTTGACGTGCAAAACGCCGATCACATTGTCCTGATCTCCGTCATAAACCGGAAGGCGGGAGTGACCGCTTGCAAGTACCTCTTTGAGAACATTTTCCGGCTGCGTATTTACGTCAATCATGACAAGGTTTTTACGGTGGATCATGACCTCTTCTACCGTTAGCTCGCCTAGCTCCAGCACGCCGCGAATCTGGTCACGTGCGCGCTTGGCCACGCCGCCCTCTTGGTGATGAAGATCGACTTGGCCGCGAATTTCATCCGCCGCCGACCACGCCGAAGCATCTGTATTCACGCCAAAGGCGCGCAGCGTGCCGTTTACAATGACCTGCACGACCATAACAATCGGGGCGAGCAGCTTCACTAATATCGAAATGGGCCGCGCCACGCTGAGCGCCATTTTATCAGGCTGGGTGATCGCATAGGTCTTTGGCAGGACTTCGGCGAAGACCAGAATCAATGCGGTGGTAATGGCGGTGGCGTAAAATATTCCGGCCTCCCCAAAAAGCGTTAGCATGGTGCCCGCCATAATGGAGGAAGCGAGGATATTGACGAAATTATTGCCGAGCAATATTCCGCCCAGCAGGCGCTCACGCATATTCAATAGCCGGGTGACAATAGAGGCGCGGCGATCGCCGTCCTTATCAAGGCTATGCATACGCGCGCGGCTCGCGGCCGTTAGCGCGGTTTCCGAGCCGGAGAAAAAGGCCGAAAAAACGAGCAGCAAAAGCACAATAATGAGTTTGCTTATGATGTCTGGGTCTGAAAGTTTATCGAGCATGGCCTAGCCTAGCGCCTCCTTGAGGTCCTGCAAATAGGCCAGCACATCCTGCGTGCTCGCCCCCTTCTGAACAAATGCCTGCCCAATAGCGCGCGTTAAAATCAGCGTCAGCGCGCCGCCTTCATTTTTCTTATCATGCTGCATATGCGATAAAAATGTTTCCGGCGCCTGCAAGAGTTGGCGCGTATCCACCGTGGTTGTCAGGCCCAATGTCTTTAGATGCGCCTTGACCCGCGCCGTGTCTTCTTTTGGGCACAGGCCCAGACGCGCGGAAAACTCAAAGGCCATTTCCATACCCGCACTGACCGCCTCACCGTGTAAAAGATTGCCGCCATAACCGGCCTGCGCTTCAAGGGCGTGACCGAAACTATGCCCTAGGTTGAGCAGCGCCCGTTGGCCGCGCTCATGCTCATCCTGCGCGACGATACGGGCTTTGGCCTCGCAGCTTTTGCGCACGGCCTCTGCCGTGGCCGCAAGATCGCCCGCTAGAATTTTCGCGCCCGCGTCCTCTAGCCATGTAAAAAAATCTGCATCCCCCAAGAGGCCATATTTGACAACCTCCGCATAGCCGGATTTTAGTTCGCGCTCCGGCAAGGTCGACAGGACCGACATATCAGAGAGCACAAGCTTTGGCTGATAAAAAGCGCCGATAAGGTTCTTGCCTTGCGGTACATTAATCGCGGTTTTGCCGCCCACCGCGCTATCAACCTGCGAAAGTAGGGTCGTCGGAATTTGTATAAAGCGGCAGCCGCGTTTATAAACGCTGGCGGCAAATCCGGTCAGATCCCCGATCACCCCGCCGCCCAGCGCAATCACCGCGTCATTGCGCTCAAGCCCATGAGCGAGCATGGCGCTTAGCACTTCTTGCAAATAGGTAAAGCTCTTGGTGCGCTCACCAGCGGGAAGCACAATAAAGACGGCATTAAGCCCGCTATGATCAAGCACGTCCTTATAAAGCGCTGCAACGGTTTCGTCGGTCACGATCACGGCCTTATCGCTCGCCAAATGCGGGCGTAAAAGCGCAGCGGCCTGCGAGAGCAGCCCTGCACCGATCACAATGTCATAGCTTCGCGGGCCGAGATCAACGCGCACGTGCTGGGCTGGGGCAGAACTCATTGCGGCGAGCCCGATGTGCTATCTGCACCTTGAGCCGCCTGAGCGTAATGGCGTTCAATCGCGCTGATCACTTTGGCGACTGTGCGCTGGTGCGGGCCTTTGGAAATATTGACCGTAAGGTCGGCCTGTGCATAAATCGGATAGCGGTAGTCCATCAATTCCTTGAGTTTGGCGCGCGGGTCCGCCACTTGTAAAAGCGGGCGGGTGTCTTTTTTGCGTACCCGGCGCATGATGGTCTCAAAATCTCCCTTAAGGAAAACGGTCAGGGCGCGGCTTTGCAAGATCGCCCGCGTATCCTCAGGAATAAAGGCACCGCCCCCCGTCGAGAGGACCATTGGCACGCCCGATAAAAGGCGGTCAATGACGCGGCGTTCGCCCCCCCGAAAGGCCTCTTGGCCATGGTCGCGAAAATAACCTGCCACGGTTCGCCCAGAGGCGGCCTCTATTTCCTCGTCTGAATCATAAAAAGGCAGATCGAGCGTTTTGGCAAGGCGGCGTCCAACCGTCGTTTTTCCCACCCCCATCAGGCCGACAAGCGCTATAGGCCGCTGCTTTACGGCGTCTGAAAACTGCGGCATGAGCGGATTGCGCAGGCCTTTTTTTAGCCCGGAGGCGGCAGACGCGCGGCGGCTTCTTTTTTTATGTGCAGCCGAGGCGTGTGGCTGAGTTTCGGGCGGCATAATTTTGCCTTTAAATGCTAATGTGTATAAAGCTGCGCAAAGAGTTGGCAATGCATACAAAAATTTTGCTTAATATGTCCGCAAATCGCCCTATGCTCAACCGCAAAAGCAATATTAGGCGAAAATCATCTCGCCGCGACAGGAGTATATATGAAACGTCTGACCTTTGGCCTTCTGGTGCTTGCGATATTTTTTATAGGGGCATTTTTCTGGTTGCTCTCCGCGGCCTCGCCGCAGCACGCCCCTCAAGAAGTGCAAACGATCGATTTGCCAGATATATACGAAAAATAACTGGGCCAAGCACCGCCGCAGTGTCTTCCCCCGTCTCAAATATGAAAGTGCATATGACCTTTAAACACATTCTACTTGGCGCTGCCTCAATTGGCTTTATTGCCTTTCCGCTTGGCGCGTCGGCACAGTCAATCGAAGTCGGGGAACTCGGCGCGGCCCAAGCCTATGACGCGGGCGTGATTGATTTTAATTCTGGCGGATTGGATCCGGCGCTATGGCAGGGCACGAGCGCTAAAATGGCGACGCATCTTTTGAATAATTTGCCGGACGTGCCAAAGCATCCGATTGGTAAAAATATGATCCGATCAGTTGTGCTCACTGGGGGCGTGCCCCCGCAAGGCGATGATCCTGGCTACGCTCAGGCGCGTCTTCGCAGCGTCATGGCGCTCAATGACCCGCAGGCCTTGCAAAATCTCGCCAGCCGCTCTCCCGATATTGTGGCGGACCCTGCCGTGCGCGCAGATTTAGCGCTGGCCGTGGGCGAAGTTGAGAATGCCTGCGCGATGGCTGATAGCATTACCGAGGGCCGCAGTACGCCCACATGGGCGCGGCTGCGCGCGGTTTGCCATGTTAAGCGCGGGGAGGTGCCCGCTGCGGAGCTAACTGTCAGCCTGTTGAAAAAGTCCGGCCTAAAAGATGATGTCTTTTACGCGCTGATGAACCGCCTGACGGGCGTAAGCCAAAGCACGCCGGATATCTCTCTTTCGGGTGATCCCCTCTATGCGGCTATGGCAGACCTCATCGCGGCAGGGGCGCCGGCGCCGTTATCCGCGCCAAATTATATGACGCCGCTGCAAGCGGCCAGCGTCGCGCGGGATCCAAAAGCCAGTCCGGACGCGCGGCTTCAAGCACTCTTTAAAGCGGATAAATTGCTGGACAATGCTGCGATGGAACAAATCCTAAGCGGTATGATCTATGACGGCGTACCAGTTGACGCGCTCTCCGGCGCAAGTAACTTTACTCTTGAGCAGGCGCTCGCCGCTGGTCCGAGCGGAAAAAGCTTCGCCCAGCTTTTCGCTCTTATTAAGCAAGGGGGCGATCCGCAGATCACCGCCAAGGCGGCAAGCGCGCTGCTAACCCGCGCGCAAAAGGCAGGTGCATTTGCACGCTTTAGCGAGCTAATTGAAGCCGAGCTGGCAATTCTGTCGCCCGAAGCTAAGGCGGCGACGGATTTGGCGCTTTTTGCGCGGGCGGCTGTGCTGCGTGCAGATATTGGAGCCCTGCAAAGCCTTTATGCGGCTCTCGGGGAGCGGCCGGAAGATCAAGCGCGGCTTGCGCTGGCGGCGGATGCGTTAGGTAATGGATTTCGCCTTGGTGATTTAGGACGAGATATTGAAACGCGCTTGGGCACGCCGGCAGCTAAACGCCGCGCCGAGCGCGACGCTTATATTGCTCTGGCGCTGGGCTCTACTTTGTCAGGAAGCGGCGCGATAGCGCTTGAGGGCGCCGGCGCGGGCGCGGGACGGGCACTCAAAGACGGGCAAATTGCAGCGATAGGCGCGTCGGCGAAGGCGGGCTCACGCGCGGAAACGGCGCTTCGGGCGGCCATCGCGCTTGAGGGCAGAGCGTTGAACGGCCCGTCCCTGGCAGCGGTAATTGCCGCCCTGATGGAGGCCCAACTTCCGCAATATGCCGGACAAATAGCGGCGCTAGATTTTCTTGAGGGCCTATAGCCGCCATGAACGCGGCGCGTCATATTGAAAGTTTTTTAGAAATGATGAGCGCCGAGCGAGCGGCGTCTGAAAACACTCTGGGAGCTTACCGGCGCGATCTCAATGATTGGCAGACCCATTTTACCTCTGGGCGCCAAGATATCCTCACGGCTGGCACGGGCCATATAGAGGGGGTCTTATCGATCTGGGCCAAGGGAGGACTTGCCGCTTCGACAACGGCGCGTAAGCTCTCTGCGCTCAAGCAGTTTTATCTCTTCGCCCAAATTGAAGGCCTGCGCGCAGACAATCCGGCCCATTTGCTTAAGGGTCCGAAACTGGGTCGGCCTCTGCCCAAGATATTATCAGAGGCAGATGTCGACCGCCTATTTAAAACGCTGCAAGAGGATCAAAGCGACGCGGGCCTTCGTATGCGGGCGCTCATGGAAATTCTCTATGCGGGCGGGCTACGGGTGAGCGAACTTGTCAGCCTCAAAGTCGGCGCGGCTGCGCGGCGTGATGGATGCTTGATTATCAAAGGCAAGGGGGGACGCGAGCGGCTGGTGCCCTTAACAGGCGCGGCCAAGACAGCGATTGCCCAATGGCTTCCCCGCCGCGAGGACGGTCTTGGGAGCGCGCAAAAAGCTGGTAAGGAAAGCGGGTATTTGTTTCCGTCTCGCGGGGCCAAGGGCCATCTGACGCGCGAGCGGTTTGCACAAATGCTTAAAGCGCTAGCGGTAAAGGCTGGCTTGCCGCCAAGTCAGATTTCGCCCCACGTCCTTCGCCATGCCTTTGCCACCCATTTGCTTTCCAATGGGGCGGACCTTCGCAGTGTGCAAACGCTTTTGGGTCATGCTGATATTTCAACAACTCAGATCTATACCCATGTTCTCGACGAACGCCTGCGCGCCCTCGTGCAGGAAAGTCATCCGTTGGCGCAAAAAAATAACCCGCCGACCTAGGCGCTATTTATGATTAGGGCACTATTTTATGATTGGGGCGTCAGTCTTCACGGCTACTGACAATCTTCACGACATGCAGTGTCTCGGGCGCAAATAAGGTAGCGGCGGCGTGATCAAGTTGCTTTGGGGTAAAATCCTCAAATGTTTTTTGGCGCGAGCGGCGCCAATCAAGGCTTTCTGGATGGGTTTGCGAGCGGGCGACAAGCCCAAGCCATGCACTGTTCTCGCGTTCCGCGCGCTCAAAACTCTCAAGCAATGGTTTGCGCGCACGGTCTAGCTCATCTTGGGTGATGCCGCCGCTGCGCATATCTGCGGCGATCTTGCCGGCGGCCTCTTCAAAGGCATCAAAAAACTTGGGGTCGGCGGTGATAGACGCCGAAAAATAGGCATAGCCGTCATAAAGCCGAGAGAAATTTGAGCCCGCAGACGGATTATAGGCAAGACCTAAATCCTCGCGGATTAAATCTGTCATACGGTTCGTGAAAATCCGGCTGATCAAGGACAGCTCTCGGGATGTATTGAGCGACCACGCCTGCGTGATCGGCCAACCCATATAAATCGCGCCTTGGGTTTTCTCGCCTGTATGGGTCAAGGTCACCCGACCTGCTTTGGGAAAACGCGCCTCAAAGGCTTCAGGGATCGGATCAAATTCCGCGCGGCGTTTTGGCAAGGCTCCGAAAGTTTTAGAGACGGCCTCAATAACGGCAGCTTCGTCAAAGTCACCGACAATGCCGATTTCAATCGCGCCTGTTTCAAATTGCGGCTCAAGAACCGCGCGGACTTGATCAAGGGTCAGGGCAAGGTAAGTCTCCTTTTCCTGCATACCGTAACGCGGATCGCCGTCATGCCAAATACGGCCAAGATCGCGCGCCGCAACTCCGCTTGGCGTACTATCAATGGTGTGAAAGCTCGCCTCGATACTTTCAGTGAATTTCTCTCGCCATTCGGGATGATAGCCCGGATGCGTTAAAAGCGCCGTCCAGGCCTGCATTTGAATAAGCAGATCATCGGCATTGGTGGAACCCGAAAATCCCATGCGGTCGGCCCCGATGCCTAGCGAAAGCCCGATGGATTTTCCGGCAAATATTTCCGAAAGTTCGCTGGCTTTATGGGCTTCAAAACCGCCGCCGGCGATAGAACTGGCCAGATCAGACAGGCCGGCTGGTTTGTCAGCAAAGTAATTCCAGCCTTCTCCAACGGTTGCAGTGAGGCGAATCCAGCCATCCTCAAAGTCTGTTTTCTTCAGGTTCAGCCGCACATTATTTTCAAATGTAATCTGAGTAATGTCCATGTCTTCAACGCGCGTGCGCGAAGTGATCTTGCCGGCAGGTCCAAAGTCCTGATAGGCAAAATCAAGTTTCTGTCGCTGGGCGGGCGGGTCAACCGGTTTCGCGCGGGCCGCTTTGAGCGCGGCGAGCACGTCTTCTTCGCTCACCTCTTGCATTTCTGGACCGCTGACCCAGACGCGCTTTGGGAAGTCCTCGGGCCACATTTGCAAAAATTTTTCTTCAATTTCTTTGAGCGTTAAGGTTTTGACCTCTTTTTCAAAATTCTCGATTTGAAAGGCAGGTGTGGTTCGCACGTCCCCGCCGGAAAAAGCGCCCGTAATGCCGCCGACGAGGGAGCCAGAGCGCCGTTTGGCTGCGTAATTGGCGCTATCGGTTAGTCCGCGCCGCGCATTGGCGATAAGCTCATCAAGCTCGGCTTGTTGAAAACCATATTTCCGCCCGCGGCGAATTTCCGCCTCTAGCACTTCAACCGCGGTCCTCCAGTCATTTTCCTTTGCTGACGCCGACGCATTTAAATTTGTGACAAAGCGCCCCGGCCCATAAGATAGCCCTGCGCCAAGCACGGGCCGATTGGCCTCTTGCATACGTTTGTTAAACCGTATTTGAATAATATTATTGGCCGCAGATTCGACCAATGACATGCGCCGCTCTGCAAGGCTATCGCCGCGCGGCTTCGGGGCCTCGGCGGAATAAAAGGTCACGGATGTCGTCAGTTCGTCATTGTCATAGACTTTGGCCAGAAGGCCTTCGGTCTGCTTAAGTTCTGGGTCCGGTTCTTCGCCTATGGGAGTTGTGACGTTCCAATCGGCAAAGTTCTCTTTGATTTTTGCTTCCATCTTGGCAAGGTCAAAGTCACCGGCAATCACCAAAAATGTGCGCTCTGGGCGGTAATAGGTTTCGTAGTAGCGGCGCAATTTCTCCGCGCTCATCGCGTCAAGGGATTCGGGCGTGCCGGCGGTCGGGCGCTTAAGAGAGCGTCCATCAGGCTGTATGAATTTGCGCAGCGCCTGATTGGCGTCATATTGGGGGCCGCGGCGGCGGGCTTCTTCGGCTTTAACAACGCCGCGCTCGCGCTCGACGGCCTCTTCTTCGATCAGCATTTTGTCAGAAATCTCGCGGAGTAAAAATAACGCGTAGTCAACGATCTCGTCATCCACCTCGGGTAAGTTGAGCCGGTAATCTGTGCGGTTATAGCTGGTGGTGGCATTGGTATCCGCCCCGAATGATAGCCCCATGCGCTCCAGAGATTTGACCATTTCGCCCTCGGGCACGTTTTCAGTGCCGTTAAAGGCCATATGCTCTAGGAAATGGGCCCCGCCGCTCATGTCTTCGGATTCGTGCTTGGAGCCCGCGCGAATGGTCAGGCGAATAACGGCCTCATTTTCGGGCCTTTTATTATTTTGCAGCGCATAGCGAAGCCCGTTCGCCAGCCGGCCATAGGTCACGTCCTTATCGCGGGGCACGTCGCTAATATCATGGGGCCAAATATCGACAGAGGGATCAAATAGCCGTGCCTCTTGGCTGGCTTTGGGCGTGCAGGCGATTAGCCCGAAGCTCAGACAAAATGTGAATAAAAAGGAGATGAAAAAACGCATGTGGACCTCTGTTTCTGCGGTAAATGTGCCAGAGCCAATGCCTAATTTCTAGCGTATAATCTGTCTTTACACACTTGTTATGCCCGCGCGGGACGCTATTGTCTGGCGCTTAAGAAAAGAGCGCTTTATGACCCCAGCCCGTACCTATCTTGAATTTGAACATCCTATTGCCAAGATTGAAACCAAGATCGAAGGCTTGCTGGCCAATGGCCACAGCGAAAACGCGCCGGAAGTTCAGGCACTTCGCAAGAAATCCGAAGCGGAACTGGCCGCCCTGTATAAGGGTATAGGGCCATGGGAGAAAACCAAAGTCGCGCGTCATCCGGGACGTCCCCACTATAGTGCATATATTTCAGGGCTTGTGACGCAATATACGCCGCTCGCCGGGGATAGGAAATTTGGCGATGATCATGCTTTGCTCGGTGGGCTGGGCAAAATCCGCGGCCATAGGGTGGTCGTCATGGGTCATGAAAAAGGTAAGGATACCAAAAGCCGCCTTAAGCATAATTTCGGGATGGCGCAGCCCGAAGGATACCGAAAAACTGCGCGCTTAATGCAAATGGCAGAGCGCTTTTCTCTCCCTGTCGTCTCCTTTGTTGATACGGCTGGTGCATATCCTGGGCGCGGCGCTGAGGAGCGCGGGCAGGCCGAAGCGATTGCCCGCTCTATAGATACGGGTCTGTCGCTTAAGGTTCCCTTTGTTTCCATCATTACCGGCGAGGGCGGCTCTGGCGGCGCGGTGGCAATCGCCACGGCCGATACTGTCTTGATGCTAGAGCATTCAATCTATTCTGTGATTTCGCCCGAAGGTTGCGCCTCGATTTTATGGCGCGATGGTGCAAAAGCGGAGGACGCGGCAAAAGCCATGAAAATCACCGCCCAAGACCTGAAAAAACTGGGCGTTATTGATAAAATCATAGCCGAGCCCGTCGGCGGGGCCCACCGCGCGCCGGACATAGCGGTAAAATCTGTTGGCGCGGCGATTATCCGTGAAATAGAGGCCCATTCACACTATGACGCCGCCACTTTGGTGAAGCGGCGGCGTGAAAAATTTCTTAATATAGGGCGCGCTCTTTTATAGCGCGCCCTGCGAGCCTTAGGCCCGCCTTAGGACTAAAATCCAGCGGAGATACCGGCGCCGAACCAAACTAAGCTGCTGTCGCCGCCGCCTGCAAGAATGTCTCTATAGTCAAGGCTATCCTCTGAACTTAACGCCAGATTACCACCAACATAGGCTGAGGTATTATCCGAAAGAGCATATCCCAGTGATGCCGATAAGCTGCCATATTCATAGCTAAAGCCGTCACCGTCAACGAGGCCGCCCGTTGCGCCCAGATCGAAAGCGGTCTTTTCGCTCACAGGAATGCTGTGGCTCACTCCGCCCTCTACGGTAAAGGCTTCGAGCGTGAAATCGTAATAGGCAGTCAGCGACGGCGCGAGGATAGTGTCAAAGGACGCCCCGAGCGAGGCTTCATATGTACCAGCGGCTCCCCCTTCGGTAGAAAATAGGCCGCCGCCCTGAGGGTAATGGTAATAGGTAATTCCAGCCGAAAGGCCAACGCCCTCGGAGAGATCAAAACCATAGCTGGCATAAAGATCAATCTCGTCCCCTGCATCCGCCGACGTTTCGCCAAATCCGGTTGAGGCCCACGCGCCGACAGTCAGATTGCCCACGGAAGCTTCGACGTAAGGCTGAATAGCTGTATCGGCGAGGCTTACGCCGCGAAAGACGTAGTCTGATACAAGATCAACGCCCGTGCTGACGCTGACATCTTGCGCATGTGCGGCCTGAGGCAATGCCGTCAGAGCGGTAAGCAATAGGGCTGCTGCGCTTAGGTTCAATTTTGATTTTATGGCTGTCATGGTACTCTCCCTGATAGGCCGCCCAAATTATTTGGCTGGCCGACGGCTAAAATGTGAGCCTTCTGTGGGGGGTGAGGGGTTCTGAGACCACAAAATTTTCAAGTTTTGCCGCCTTGCCGCACAGAAAGCCTATTAATTGTGCACTCCTTAGATAAGGTGATGTTAAATTGGGCTTAAAAAGTAAAAATTGCTTTTTGGTGCCTCCCGTTAAGGCGGAATATGGCTTGGATGTCGCCCGCCGCAGGGTTAAGAGCTGCTATGCCTTCGGATAGTCCTCAAAAGCCCGCCAAAAAAGAGGGAGCGCAGCCCGCTTTGACCCTTTGTCCTGATCCAAAGCTGGATTGGTCGCGGGCGCAAACACCGGCCTCTGAGCGTTTTGGCGATATTTATTTTAGCGTCGACGGTGGGCTTGAGGAAACACAAGCCGTTTATTTAAAAGCGTGCGGCCTGCCAGAGCGCTGGGATGCGCCGGAATTTCAGGACCGCGCCTTTGTTATCGGGGAACTGGGGTTTGGTACGGGGTTAAACTTTCTCGCGGCGTGGCAGCTCTGGCGGATCAAACCGCGTCCAGGCCAAAGGCTTCATTTTGTGAGCGTCGAAAAATACCCGCTCTCGAAAATCTCGCTGACGCGCGCGCTCGAAAGCTGGCCCGAATTGGCCCCGCTGGCGGCGCGCTTGATTGCGCACTGGCCCGGACGTGTACGCGGGGCGCATATATTGCGCCTTGATGAAGATGTCACGCTTACCCTTATCCATGATGAAGCGCTGGCGGGACTTAAGGCGCTTTTCATGAAAGCTAATGGCTGGTTTTTGGACGGGTTCAGTCCGGCGCGAAATCCCGATATGTGGAGCCCGCAGCTTATGGCCCGGCTAGGCGAGCTTTCTGCGCCGGGCGCGCGCATTGGTACATTTACCGCCGCTGGGGCTGTGCGCGGCGCGCTTTCGAGCGCCGGATTTGACGTACGCAAAGTGCAAGGTTTTGGCCGAAAGCGCCACCGCTTGGAGGCCGTCATGCCCGCGCCTAAGGACGTGACGCCGCCCCTTCCGGCAAAGGATTTCCGGCCCCTCATTATCGGGGCAGGCATTGCAGGGCTTTGCCTTGCCGAAGCCTTCGCGCGGCGCGGTATTCCCAGCACGGTGGTTGATGCAGATGACGGCACGGCGGCTAGCGGAAATGCGGCCGCGATCATCAAGCCGCGCCTAGACCGCCAAGATAGCCCGCTCGCGCGGTTTGCCTTAAGCGCCTATCTCTATGCGCTGCGGTTTTATGGTGAGCGCGGGGCGGCCTTTCAAACAGGGGTCGATCACGCGCCGCAAACGATTGAACAAATTCACCGCTATGCTGCGCTAGGAGAAGCGTCGCCCCTGCCGGCGGCGCATATGGCGTGGGACAGTGAAAATAGCGTCATGAAATTTCCGAAGGCGCAGGTTATCTCGCCAAAGGCCGCGCGGGAGGCGCTGCGAAGTGCGGCGCTGCGCGCAGGGGCGAAGGTCTATACAGGGCGAGCGTCGGGCTTAAACGCCGGCGAAAATACAGGCGTTATTTTGGACACGGGTGAGGTATTGAAGGGCGCGCCAATTCTCTTTGCGATTGGCGCTGGCACGCGGGCGCTGGAGATTTTCTCCGGTCTCGATCTACGTTATAGCCGCGGGCAAATTAGCTGGGCCAAAAATGATCAAGACGCGCGCCGAGCGCTAACTTACGGCGGTTATGCCGTGCCCATGCAGGCCCCTCCTGAGGGCGCGGCGTGCGCGGAAAATCTCATGCTGCTTGGGGCGACCCATGCGAGGCTTGGGACGCAAGACCCTTATGCTGCGCGGCCAGAGGATGATACGCAAAATTTTGCGGCTTATACGGCGGCGACAGGGGAGCGCGCCGCGCCGGCCCGACGCGTAGCGCGCGCAAGTGTGCGGGTGAATAGTAAAACGACTTGGCCAATGGCCGCGCGATTGGAAGATGATATATATGCCATAACCGGGCTTGGCTCTCGCGGGTTTGTCTTTGCGCCTTTACTCTCGGAGATGCTGGTTGCCAGCCTGCTGGGTGAGCCCTGTGTTTGGCCGCGCCAACTTCAAAAAGATTTGCGCGCGGCGCGCCAAACTTAAGGCGAGAGAGAGCCCCACCTCAAGGTTTTGCGCGCCGCGCGCGTGACGGCAGGCCCATCAGCCGGGCCTGCTGTCAATTCGGGAATATGGTTTTGCGGTTATTGGCCTTTATAGCGCTTGCCATTTATAGAGATGTCGCTAGAGCCAGTGCGCGAAACCTCAATCTCGCCGGTTACTTTTTTAACCTCAATATCGCTAGAGCCGCCGGACATAATGACGACGTTTTGTGCCGTGCCGGAAAACTCTATCTCGCTCGATCCAGCGGCGGCAATCAATAGCTTCTCAGCCGTACCTTCATCAATGTCCACATCACCCGATCCGCTTACCTTTATGTCAATATTGCCGTCCACGCGTTCTGCGCTAAAATCAGAGGAACCGCGTCCTTCATAAGTAAGATCGCCCAGTAAAGTCTCAATTTCGACATCGCCCGATCCGCTCGTTGTAATGGCGGCCGCCCCTTTGATAGTGCCGACGTCTATATCGCCAGACCCTGATGTTGTGAGCTTGGCCGGGCCAAGCTTTTCAATGTCGACGTCGCCGGACCCTGAGATTCTTACATTGGCAGTTTGCGCGGAGTTGGCGCTAAAACCGCCCGAACCAGAGACCCGCAGATCAAGCGGGCCATTAATGTTCTCTACGGCAAAAGATCCGCAGCTTTTAATGACGGCGTCAACCGCGCCAAAATCCTGAGCCTCGCCAAAAATAATGCTGTTACGAATTTTAAGTGTGCTGCCTTCGGGGACGGCAATATCAAGCTTGGGATAATCATCCAAATCCTTATATCCGCCTATCCGCTTGCGCCAACTTTTCTGGCCGAGGCTGATTGAAATACGGCCTTTGGTTTGCTTGCATTTGGAAGAGTCTAAAATCTGCCCCCCGTCAATTGACGTACTGTGTTTGCGCTGGGTTAACGTGCCCGCACGGGCACCCTCTACGGCGATGTCAGGCCCTTTTGTCACGATATTGACCGTACCGATAAAATTATCGAGGCTTAAGGTCTGGGCGTCCTTCGCGCTTGCCGTGCCAAATAAGGTGAAAGCCGCAAGGACGCCGCCTGCGAGAGCTGTGATTACTGTTGATGATTTCATGATGCCGCTCCCTAGAGGTGAATTTTGACGGCTTTGCGCTCGCCGAGCCTAATAGAGAAAAGGGTTTCAAAATTGGGCTCGATCGAAAACTCAGTCGGGCCATCCTTACGAACCCAGTGCAGCGGGCCGGCGATGATTTCATATTGCAGGCTTGTAACCGATGCGGCGGCATGTTGAAGGGCTGGCTGGGCGCTTGTCTGCGTGCTGGCACCCAGCGAAGCAGCTGCGGCTATGGAAATTATAAGTGTTTTTATCATGTCTCTCTCCTTTTAAATGGCTCCGCGCCGCTCTCTTATCTTGGCGCGGAGTTCCCAACTGTCAGCGGGATTATCCCTTTTGGGAGCTGGGCGGCGCGCTTGGCACAGCGCGCTTTTTGTGGGCGTCCTCATTATGGAGAGGCCGCGCCCCGTTTAAAGATCGCGAAATTCGCGGTTCAGCTTCCATTCTTTACTGGTGATGGAGCGCTCAAGATCTTGCAGACGGGTCTCTAATGAGCGAAACTTTGACTTCACGTCGCGAAAGTTCGCGGTTCTGACCACTTCCCCGGGATGCTCGCGGCGGGCGCGGCGGGCTTCTCTATATTCACGCACATAAGGGGCCCGAGTGTCCTTGGGTACGAAAACCCAGAGGATGAAATATAGAAAGAGCGGAAGTCCGGTGAAGAGCACAAGCAAAACAAAAATGATCCTTGTGATCGTGTGGTCAAGCCCAAGATAGTCGCCGATGCCTGAACACACCCCGCCGAAGACGCCGTCAATTTTGTTACGGCGAAGCTTTTTATGCGGTTCGGAATAGACATAACCATCATCGTTCCAATCCCAATTCATATCATTCATCGCGCGGTGGGCTTTGTTTTTATATTGTTTTGTCATTATTCGTTCTCCAATTTGGTACTTCGTCATCCAGAATGCGCTCAAGGACATTCACGCGTTGATCCAGAATGTCGGCGATTTTTGACATTTGGTCTAATTCCGCGAGTTGATCGGCGGACATCTGGCCCATCATACGTTCCTTATGCTTGTGATGCATCCCCAAGGCGCCAAGCCCTAGGCCGCCTGAAACGGCTATAATCGGGATCATCAAGGCAATAATATCTTCCATAATTTTTCTCTCTCTTTAAGGGTGCTGACTGGCCGTCTCCCCTTTATATGTCCGCCCGTTCGAGGGGGAGGGAAGGCTGGACGCTCCATTTCGGAACGGGGAAACAGGCCAATCAGCGGGTTGCGGGGCTCTCAATCCCGCAGACGCTCATCTACTTATTGGCGGCCTTTGCGACCTTTTTTGCAGACTTATTCAGGCTGGCCTTGAGGGCCTCTAGCTCGGCATCGATTGCGTCATTGGCTTCGAGCTGCGCGAACTGACTTTCGAGGCTCTCGCCGCCGCCAAGGTCAAAGGCTTCAACATGGGCCTCAAGTTCATCGACTTTGCGTTCCATGCGCTCATAGCGGGCAAGGGCGTCGTCGACTTTATGGCCTGACATCTGGCGGCGCATCTTGATCTGGCTCTTGGCCACCGTGCCGCGCATCATCAGCGATTTATGCTTGGCGCGGGCCTCGTCCAGCTTCGTTTGGAGCTTGGTAAGGTCCAGATCAGCCTTAGCAACAGCTTCGTCGAGAATATCAATCTCCGAGAGGACAACCTCAGCCATGTTTTCAGCCTGCTGCTTGGCCTGCAAAGCGCCTCTCGCCAGATCCTCGCGGTCCTTGGTGAGGGCAATTTCTGCTTTTTTCGCCCATTCTGCGGCGCGCTCTCTATAGCTCTCCGATTTACGGGCAAGCTCTTTGCGCTCTGCGATATTGCGGGCGGCATCTGTGCGGACTTCAACCAGCGTGTCTTCCATTTCTTGAATGATAAGGCGCGCGATTTTTTCCGGATTTTCGGCTTTGTCGATCATCGCGTTCAAATTTGAATTGATGATGTCACCCATGCGAGAAAATATTCCCATTGTGTGTCTCCTGATTAAAAGATTGTTGCGATGAGGAAGCCTGCGGCAAAGAAGCCCCAGCATTCCATCTTGCGGGTTGAAAGGTAGCGAAGGAAGCGGCGGAACTTTGTTCCCCAATCCGCTTCGCTCCGGCGCGTAAATTCTTCGTCGAAATCGCGCATCTTAAATACCGAAGCCGCGAAGGTGGCACCCGGTTGACCGGCGACTCATGAGTGAAGCGCGGCGGCGTGAACGGGAGCGGCTGACCGCTTCCAGTGTTGAAACGAGCGCAGTGGCACCTGCGGTTTCGTTGTTATCAATATCGAACGTGCGATATGTCATTTTCTCTCTCCTTTTGCTGACCCCTTTCGGTGCCGATGTGATCCCCGTAAATTTTTGCGGGCTCTTGTGCTGCCCTTCAGTGGGTGGCGACATCCATAAGATGACAGAGCTGAGAAAAATGTCGACATTTTTTAAGTTATTGAAATATATGAGATTTTCAAAAAATTCCAAATTTGATGAAAAAATAGTGGTAAAAAAAACTAAAAAATTAGCTTTCAAAACCTAACGAATTAGTACAAAAAGCTAATAATGGCTTTGATCGCACAGCAACCCATTGGGGAGTCGGAATCGTTTCACGCACTTATGGACCGCGTAAGTGATGTGGCCGCGCTTGAGAATGCGGCTTTGCTGACGGGGGAGCGGGGCACGGGCAAGGAATTGATCGCCTCGCGTCTGCATTTTCTCTCCCCGCGCTGGGAGCAAGTCTATGTCTCTCTAAATTGTGCCGCTTATGATGATGAGGCACTGGATCGAGAATTATGCGGGGAAGTGTTTTATGATAGCCGGCCGGATCAGCTTGGCGCGTTTGAGCGGGCAAATGGCGGGACTCTATTCCTTGATCATGTTGATGATTGTTCGCCGCGCCTCCAAGAGAAACTCCTCTCTATACTTGAGCACGGACAGATTCGGCCCATTGGCAGTCAGGAGGAAGCGCAGAGCATTGATGTGCGCCTTGTGAGCGCAACTTCGATTGATTTACCTGCGGCGGCGGCGCGCGGTGAGTTTCGTGCTGATTTGATTGACCGGATTGCTTTTGATGTCATTAGCCTGCCGCCGCTTCGGGCGCGTCCTGAGGATTTTGCCCCGCTCATTGCGCATTTTGGCCGAAAAATGGCGGCCAAATTAGGCGCCGCGCGTTTTCCCGGACTCACCCCCGAAGCCAGTGCCCATCTCATGCGCCAAGCGTGGCCCGGCAATGTGCGCGAGTTAAAGCTCGCGGTTGAGCGCAGCGTTGCAAAGGCGTTTTTAGCCGATGAGGCCTTGTCCCTGCCCATTGATGATCTTGTGCTGGACCCCTTTGCGGGGCCCTATCGCTTAACCCATGCGCCAATTGCGGCGCAGGTGCAAGGTCAGGACCATGCAAAGATAAGTGGGCCGGCCACGACCGCTATGCACCCCGCGCAAAATAGGGCCGAAGCAGAGCCGCAGGCCGCTTTGGACTTTGCAGGGCGCGTCATGATTTTTGAACGGGGGCTGATTGATGAAGCCATGAGTTTTGCGCGCGGCCATCAGGGGCGGGCGTCAGAATATTTGGGTTTAACCTATCATCAATTTCGCGGCTTGCTGCGAAAGCATGGCCTTAAGAAATAAACTCCCGAGACCTATTTGGCAATCACGCCCCCATTGCGGGGCTTAGCTTTTGGATTTTGGCTTAGGCCCGGGCTTTTTGCGCGGCGTACCGTCAAGCTTGTAGCCCGGGCGGCGCTTGGTCGTAGTTTTTGAGGCTGTTGTTTTTTTGACAGTGGCCTTTTTGGCTGCCGTTTTGCGCGGGGTGGTTTTCTTGGTGGCTGGCGTTTTTGTAGCCGGTTTCTTGGCGGCGGCTGTTTTTGGAGCTGTTTTCGAAGATGTCTTTGACGGCGATCTTTTAGGGCGAGTTCTCTGCGCCGTTGATTGCGTTGAGGCCTTGGCCGTCGCCTTTTTTTTCGCAACAGGCTTGATTTGCGGCTTATTTGTTTTCAGCGTGGTGCGCACATCACTGGCAGCAGATTTCGTCGCTGTACTTGTTTTATCAACTGCTGATTTGGTTGCTTCTTGGGCGCGGCGGGCGGCAAGCTCGGCGGCCTTTTTTGCTTCTGCCACGGGGTCTATATCGGCCGTCTCAGATTTGCCGCCGTCCGGCGAAATATTGTCATTTATGCGGAAAATCGCAATCGCAAGCTCGGCAATAATTCTAAGCGCGACGACATAGAAAAGAAAACGTGCAAAGAAAAATAAAAAATCAAAAAGGGCGGCAAACCACTCAAGCTTAATCGCGCCGAGCATTTCCGCCATGAATAATAGCGCTAGGTTTAACAGGCCGAGCCAAAAGGCAGCACGTACAAGGCCTTCTTTAAGCAATTTGTCAAATGAGAAAAAGAAATGAAAGAGCTTAGACATATAATCTCCGCGCGCCCGGTGAATTTCCTTAAGCATAGCGCAGCGCATTATAATCTCAAGCAGAATTACCCAACTATTCCTACCAGACGCCAAAGCGTGATGATTAGGGGCACGAGAGGCTACGAAATATCCCGATCAGACCAACTGGCTTGATCACTTGACCCTTGATCACCTAGCCCCTAAGCGTGCCGTGACTGGGGTGGTGAAAAAAGTCGATTTGCGATTTCTTTTCGCGTCATGCGGCGATGGGTATCTGCCTTGTGCTGCTAAACATAAATTCGCCGCCAATTGAGAGATATATTTTGACACATTTTTCTGAGCTTTCGCTCGCCTCGCCGCTCATGCGCGCCATTAGTGAGCATGGCTATAGCACGCCAACACCCATTCAAGCGCGCGCTATTCCCATTGTAAAAGACGGCCATGACCTGCTTGGGATTGCGCAAACAGGCACAGGCAAGACAGCGGCATTTGCCCTCCCTGTGCTGGATTATCTCGCGCGTAAAGACATTCCCGCGCCCAAACGCGGTGGGCGCGTCTTGGTCCTCGCCCCAACGCGTGAACTTGCCCAGCAAATCGCGAGCTCTTTTCGCGAATATGCGCGTTATATGGATTTGTCCGTCGCGTGTATTTTCGGCGGGGCCTCTGTGCGGGGCCAAATCAAAGCCGTCGTCGGCGGGAATGACGTACTTGTTGCTACCCCAGGGCGGCTGATTGACCTGATTGAGCAAAAGGCCTTGCGCCTATCTGATATTGAAGTGCTGATCTTGGATGAGGCGGACCAGATGATGGATATGGGCTTTATCCATGCACTGCGCAAAATTGTGCCGCTCTTGCCCAAAGAACGACAGACCTTGTTTTTTTCCGCCACAATGCCCAAGAAAATCTCGCAGCTCGCCGAGCAATTTTTGACGCGTCCAAAAACCGTGAAGATTGCGCCCGCTGCGACCACAGCGGAACGCGTAGAGCAGCAAGCCTATAAGGTCAATAAGGCCGAAAAACAGGCCTTGCTGGTGAGCTGCCTGAACAAATTTGATTATGACTGCGCGCTTGTATTCTCGCGCACCAAGCACGGCGCGGACCGAATTGTCAAAAAACTCGCGGCGGCGGGCATCAAGGCTGCGGCGTTGCACGGCAATAAAAGCCAAGGTCAGCGCCAGCGCATATTGGCGGAATTTAAATCCGGGAAAACCAAAGTTTTGATTGCGACTGACATTGCCGCGCGGGGAATTGATATTGACGGGATTACCCACGTTATCAATTATGACTTGCCCAATGTGGCCGATCAATACGTACACCGTATTGGCCGCACGGCGCGGGCAGGGCGTTCTGGACTGGCCGTCTCTTTTTGCTCCCCTGATGAAGCGGCTTATCTCAAAGATATTCAAAAATTGATTAAGCAGACTTTGCCGGTTATGCCCCTGCCTGAGAATTTCAACAAAGTGGTTGCCGAGGTCTCGCGCCTTAAACCCGTCAAAACAGCCGGCAATAGCCACACGCCGCGAAATGACCCGCGCCGAGAGAAAAAGCGCAAATCTGGGTTTCGCAAAAAAGCGAATGCGGCACAGGCCGAAGTTGATTCTGCCCTAACTGATCAGGGCGAGGTCCCCAAAGGCGGGCCGCAGCGCAGCAAAAACCCCGACGGTTCCCGGGCGGAGCGCAAAACACGTAAGTCAGCTCACAAACCCCGTTCCCGCGCACCGCGTAAAACAGAGGGCGGTCATCAACCCCGAAGCGGGCAGGAGGAGCGCCAAGACAGCAGCGCGGCGGGCGGCGGATTTAGGCGCAAGCCGCGTTCTAAAAATCGCCCTGGGCGCGGCGAGGCCAAAGAAAAAGCAGCGCGCCCCGACCGGAGAGATAACGGTAAACCGAAGGCTGGCGGGCAAGAGGCCCGCAAGGGCCCTAAACCCGGGCAAAGCGGCAGCAAGACAAACCGCCGAACACCTCGCCGCACTGACCCAAGCGCAGGTGGGCGGCCAAATAGAGGAGGCGGGGACGCGCCGCCCAAACGCCGCCGCTAAAGGGCCGGCTGTAAAGGCCAACTCAAAACAAAAGGCCGCAGGAACCGAAGGTTCTGCGGCCTAAACTTTGTCGGGTCCCTATGATGGGCAAACGCGCGAGGCGAGGGGTAGACGGCGTTATTTGGTCATCCATTTGCCATTCGCGGCTAGAATTTTACTTCCGCTTGGCGCTTTGGCGATAAGCTTTTCGCCAGTAAGCGCCGCAACGACTTCTACGGAGACGCCCTGCGCTTCGGCCAGTTTGGTATAGTGCGATTTACGGCCAATATTGATTTCGTTCATCGCCCCGCGTTCTGCGCTGCTAAGGGTCATGCCGGACACGGCTTCAAGATAGCCTGCGGCTGTCTCGCCAATCTTTCCAGCGGATTTCGCGGCGTCAACCGTGGCACGCGCGGCGCTTTGGGCGGTCGCTTCGGGCGCTGCCGCTGAATTGGCGATAAATACGCCGCCGCTGATGAGGGCGAGGGCGGCAAAGCCGCTCATAAATTTCGTTCTTAAGCTCATAGTGACCTCCTTTTAGAACAGGTCGGGGTTATCGGCGATCAGATCTTCGACGTCTTGGTCCAAACGTACGCGGACTTCCTGATCAATTTTGACGTTCAGATTAATTTCAATCGGCTTATCAGGCGCCACAATTTGCAGCTTTGGCTGACAGGCACCCAGCAGGAACATTGTCCCTGCGCCGGCTATCAATATCTGTTTCATCATGACTTTATATCCTTTTCATCCTGAACTTGGGATTAACACTGCATTAATACAAGGGCTTATCTCATCAAAGCCTTAATTGGCGGGGCGCTCGCCGCCGCTTTTGCGATCAGCCTCTATGTAACGTTTGAAAGAGGACAGATTGCTGCCGGGCTTGAGCGATCGCGCGATATTAAACAGTTCGCCCTCTATAACTGTATTAAATTTAAACTGCGCGCCATAAAGCACATCGGGATTACTCCCCAAAAAGCTCATCGCAACGGTCATGGGCCCGTCAAGCGGCCCATCCATGCGCACTTCAAGGGTCTCATATCGTAGGTTTCGCAGGCTCTCTAGTGCCATTTGGCTTAGCTGATTGGGGTTATTCAACTCATCTGCTGTGGCCTCAATGGGGCGTTTGGGATTAAGGCTAAATTGTATCAGGCCCCCGTCGACGACGCGCATTACTCCGCCCTCGACCCGCACGTTTACGCCGTCCACGAGAACCGGTAGTTTTCCGGTAACGTCGCCTGTGACTTTCAGGTCCTCGCCGCCAAAGCCGCCAAGAAGATCGCCCAGATCAACATCATCAACCGTTAAAACGACGCGGTTCTTGGTTTGATCAAAGCGCCATATCACAGGCTCCAGCGCAATGGCGCCATCCCCCATCGGCCAGCTCGCATCAATAATGCGAATAGCATTGGGAATAAGTTCATAGCTAATAGTACCGTTCTCAAGTGGTAGTCCCGGGTTAAATTTTTCCACGGTAAGTGTCTGCATACCCGAGCTTTGAAGGGGAAAGACCGAGGTGAGCTGAATTTCTGTGCTCACGCCCGTAAACGGGCCGGGCAGGGTACCAAAATTCAGATTATGAATTTTCACGCTGCCAAAGGATTGCAGCGGCGCATCTGGAGAGAATGAGACATCAATTTGCGCAGATACGGTACCGGTGACATCGGCGATCTTGCCCTGTAGCGAGGGTACAAGATTTTGCGGCTGAAGTTTTCTAGGCGCAAAGGTGAGCTGGGGTATCAGGATTTTGGCATTGCCGCGGCCCTCTTGCATATCAAAGCTGATTTCAATGGGGACATCTTCGGCTTCGGGCAGAACGGTAAAGCTTTCACCCGTGAACTTGCCGTCCTTAAACCCGACGGAGCCGCGCAGCGGAAGTTCTGGAAGCTCGGCCGCCGCGAAGGCGATCTTGCCCGCGCTTGCATAGCTTTCGCCGCCAAAGTCCAGACGGTAATTTGCAGGCGTTCCCTCAATTGCGATCATGATGGCGGGGGCCGAGAGTTGATCGGTCTTGGCCCGCGCGGCGCTGGCCTCAAGCGTAAAATACACATCTTGCCCGGGGATAAGGCGGGCGGTGACGTTCGCGGCAGGGGCGCCAAAAACCGCATTATTACCGACGAAATCATCGGTCGTTATCTCGGCCTCGCTGAGCGCAATGTCCCAATCTTGCTGGGCCGGGGCGATGCGCCCGCTTAGCTTTGCGCGGGCAATATCAACGGAAAGCTCGCGGCCTGTTGTTGTTTCTCGTAATACCATAGTGACGTTTTGCGGTTGCGCCGCCATGACGCCGCTGCCGTCCGCTAATCGCTGATAGAGCGCCGAGGTGT
Source organism: uncultured Caulobacterales bacterium (assembly GCA_964410285.1). GTDB lineage: Bacteria > Pseudomonadota > Alphaproteobacteria > Caulobacterales > Maricaulaceae > Fretibacter. The sequence goes on from CAYPFR010000001.1 coordinate 538,003, forward strand.
TTTTATCGCTGGGCGGCAGGGTAAATAACGCGCCATGGGCGCTCCAGCCTGAGGGCATGACAAATTCTGCGGCCTGTATCGGCGTGCCCGCCTCGGGCGCGAAGTAGGTCTTCAGCCCGCCGCCGCGCATATCTAGCCGCAGAGCCCCGCGCCCCAATAACCCGCGCGCATAGCCGCCGGGCAGGGGGCCGTCATAATCAAAAGGAAGCTGCGCGGTCATCTCGCGCAGGCCGCCCCTATTTATAAAACGCACATCGGCGCGCGTCGCCGCAAGGCGCACAGGGCCCTCGGAGGCGTCTGCCCGCCATTCATCCGCGATCTCTGTAGTCACTGAAACGCCGGAAATAGTCTCTAATGTTAACCCGTTGGGCGAGCTTGCCATTACCTTTAGCCCAAGGAGATTAAGCGGCCGCGCGCCCGATATTTTTGCGTCGGCCTTAAGCTCCAATACCTCGCTTTGGCGGTTATAGGCGTAAAACGGCGTTGTTTTCCCCGCTTCCTGCGCGCCGCTTGATCCAAGGGGCGAAATCACGGCACTGGTTTTGCGGCTGTCTATGCGCAATGGGGACTTAAGGGTAAGTTGCACATCGTCGCCACTGCGCAAAAACCCGCCGCGCCCTGAAAGCTCGGCATCATAAAGCAGGGCCTTAATCGAATGCGTCAGGCCTTTGGCAAAATGCGTCGTCACGGGGGCGGCGCTCATGGCGTCATATAAGGTGATTGTTTTGGCAAGTTCGTGACGGCTCTGCTCTGTGCCATATGAAAGCTGGCTTGCGGATATATCCCAGTGGCCATCTGCCTCGCGGATTGCGGCTGAATTGGGACGCACGGCAAAGCCTCCGTCCCAGTCAAGCTGGCCAGAGCCGGCGGAAAGCCGTTCACTTTTAAGATCAGAGAAGCGGATTGCAAGCGGGCCGCTAATATGGCTTAGCCCATCAACAAGGTCGAAATTAACATCTGCCGTAACATTTGCGCGTCCAATCTCCCCGAGCGGGTGGCTTAGTGCCGTGAAATCTAGCTCGCCTGAAATGAAATTTTTTCCGGGTGCAATATTGGCCGTAATTTTGCCGCCGCCGCTAGTCCGCAGCGCCCCAAAGGCAAATTGTGAAGGTTCAATGGTCACATCCGCTTTCAGGTTCTCAAAGGAGAGAAAGGTAAGATCGCCGCTGGCTTTTACCGGACCATAAGGGCTTAGGATTTCAATGCGGCTCTTGGAAAGGTGCAGCCCGCCTGGCGGCAAGACAAGCGGCTGATCTCCGCGGGGCTCCGGTAGCCAGCCATCGATAATTTTTCCCTGTTTATCAACGGTGAGCCGCAAACTCGCGCCGGAAAATTCCACGCGTTTCATGCGGCCCTCCAAAGCTTCGCGCCAGTCATAATCCACCAAAAGACTATCGGCCGAAAAGATGGGCTCGCCGTCCGCAGCGATATTGATCTTGCCAAGCCGCGCGCCGTTTTGGTCAAGGCTTTGGATGGAAATATCCGCCTGCAGGCCTTGCTGGGCGATAATATCCTCAAAGGCTGTTTCCAAAAGCGCATAGCGATTTTGCCAAATATAGGCGCAGATCAATAGAATGATTATAAGCAGCGCCGCGCTGCCCCAGCTCAAAACCCGCCAGAATCCCCAGCGGTTTTTGGATGTGTTGGCGGGGCGTGAGGCCTTGCGATCTGCCCGTTTTTGCCTTTGCCCGCCGGGGGCGTTGGGACTCTTGGTTTTGGATGTGCGCCTGTCGGACGACATATATGCCTCCTCAAGGCTAGGCTCGGCGATCTGTCTATTCTAAAGGCCAGAATAGACATCTTACATTACGACTTACTGAACAAGTGAATGTTTGATCACTTTTTTAGCAGGCACGACTTGATATTAACCCTCTATAAGGCTTAACAATTCATACATTAAGGTAAAGCCCCTCTGAGATACCAAAATCTATGTCTGATTCACCGCCCAGCACCCCTATTGCAAATACGACTGGCCCGAAAACGCAGGCTATAAAACAAGGTCTGTCTGAGCGGCTTTGGGCGTTTGCACGGATCAAGAGTACCCGAGTCTACCATGACAAACGCTTTTACGGGCTTATGACGCTAGGTGTATTAACCCTCGCTGCTGTGACTGTCTTGCCGCAAAATAGCGAAGCCGTCGCGACGAGCTCTGAGGTTTCCTCCGCGCAGGAGACAGTCTTTGACCTCTCGCGCGACGATCTGTTTTTAATCGAACCAGAGGTAAAAGCCCTGCGGGAAGTCTCCTTGACCTTAAAGTCTGGGCAAAACCTCGGACCGCTGCTACAGGACCACGGCTTATCGCCCGGTACGGCGCACCGGGTGACAACGGCCTTCTCCACAGTGTTTCCGCCGCGCAACATTCGCGCGGGTCAAAATTTTCATCTGTCATTTACGGGAGATGAGTTCACCGACCTCGCCTTTAAGCCAAATGTGGACAAAACGATTTTCATCACGCGCCGCGGAAATGATTTTGACGCGCGCGAGGTTCAGGCAGAGCTTCGCTTTGATCAAATGCGGATCGCGGGCAATATCAAAAATAGCTTATATCTGGATGCAAGCGATCTTGGCGCGCCTGATAAGGTGATTGTGCAATTTGCCAATATTTACGAATATTCCGTCGACTTTCAGCGCGATATTCAGCCCGGTGATCGTTTTGAAATGATCTTTAATGTCTCCCGTAATCACAAGGACGAGATTGTCAAAGCCGGCGACCTTTTGTTCACCTCCTTTAGTCCGCGCGGTAAAACGGCAGATTATTATCTATATGAGGACAGCAAAGGGCGCGAGAATTTCTATGACGCCAAAGGCAAAACCGCCAAGCGTAAGCTACGGGCGACACCTGTGAACGGCGCGCGGCTTTCCTCCAGCTTTGGCCGCCGGAAGCACCCGATTTCTGGTTACCGAAAAATGCATAGAGGCGTGGACTTTGCGGCACGTTCCGGCACGCCTATTATGGCCGCAGGCACAGGCACGGTTGTTCGCGCCAATCGCTACGGGGGATATGGAAACTATATCCGCATTAAGCATTCCGATGGCTATAGTACGGCATACGCCCATCTTAAAAATTTCGCGCGGGGTATTAAGCCCGGAAAACGCGTCACCCAAGATCAGATCATTGGCTATGTTGGATCAACGGGCGCCTCGACAGGGCCGCATTTGCATTACGAAGTCCTGAAAAACGGTAAGCACATTAACCCGCGCCGCCTAAATCAGCTTTCGGGCCGGCCGCTCGCCAAATCCGAATTGCCAAAATTTACGCAGCGCCAAAGCGAGATTGACTCCCTTCGCCGCGCGTTAAGCGCCGAGACGGTCAGCGCTACAAAAAAATACGTACTGCGCCCGGGCGAGGCAGTCCTAGCCTTCACCCAGGCACCTTGATTAATTGGCGTTAGGACGGATTTATATTCCTACGCGCCAAAAGCCATTTGCACTCGGCGGCAAATTGTGACTCTATGTCTTAAATGAAATCACCGCGAGTCGTTCCATGCCAGAATCAAAATTAACGCCTGCCGGCCTTTCGTCTATGATGTGCGCGCGTATCTGCCATGATCTCGTCAGCCCGATTGGCGCGCTCGGCACAGCGCTGGAGGTACTTGATGATCCAGCGAATGCGGACATGCATGAAGACGCAATGGACCTTGTAAAAAAATCGGCCCGTCAAGCCTCGGGCAAGCTCCAATTTTTGCGCCTTGCCTTTGGGGCAGGCGGCTCCGCGCCCGGAGTTATCGGCGTAGATATGCTCAAAACGCTCACGGACGGGATTTACGGGGACGCCAAAGCCGATATTGAATGGGCCGCGCAGATTGATGCGCTCAATAAGGACACTGCGCGGGTTTTACTCAATTTGATTATGCTTGGCGTTCAGGCTGTGCCGCGCGGCGGCGTCGTGAGCATCTATCTCGCGCAGGATATGGACACGGTTGAACTGAAATTAACGTGCACGGGACCCAAAGCGCGCCTTGCCGAGGCGGTGACCCAGACACTAAGCGGAAAAATGCCTGATGAGGGCTTTGACGGCCGCACGATACAGCCTTTTTACACGGGCGTAATTTTGCGTGAGTTTGGCGGCAAGATTGCGGCCGGCGCTGATGAAGATCGTGTCGTCTTTAGCGCAAAAATACCTGCGTAATTATATGTAGTTTTATCCCTACCTTTATCACCTCTTAACGAATTTTCTTCACTCTTGAGGCCATGACCGCCCGAGTCGTTTCGAGCGGCGTATTGAGGTGTTTATGGGTGACGACCTAACAGCAGCGCGGCGGTTTTGCGGCCAAGCCACAACCAGTATGGAATTGCTCATGGCGGCGATTTCAAACAGCTCTGTCTGCGCGCCGCATATTTTGGTCGAATATCTGGCAGATGTGCAATCCCAGGCCAAATCCCAGCACGCCATTGCGATTTATCGCGCTGCGCAAAATGTGATTGATGCTGTCCTTGGCTGTGCTTCACTTGAGCGCGTACAGGGGCGGGCTTTGTCACTCAATAAACTGATCGTGCAATATCAAGCAGGCCTAGATGAAATTGCGCCCGCGCCGGCTAATGCTCCTGAGCTTGCGGGTAAGGCAAAGCGCGATCTTGCCCCTGAGGATACCTCCGGTGCAGCGGCGACAATGCCTCATGACCCACCGCCCGTCCCCAGCGCCAAGGACGCGGCTTTAGCAGCTAAATATGATCAGGCCCGCGCAGCCCTACGTCCTCTTATGGGGTTGACGAAAACGCCAAGCGAGGCCGCTGCGCTGAGCCGGCTTGCAGGATTCACCTCTAGCGAATTGAGCGCTGCCAAGGGGCAAGAGCCTTCAAGCGATGAGGCGCAAGCCGCAGAGGCAAACACTCCTGCCGCCCCGCAAAATACTATTAGCCCAATTTACCAAAGCGGTCCGCAAGAGACAACCGCGAGTCTGGATGTGGATTTTGAGACGCTCATGCCGCATTTCACAAGTGAGGCTCTGCAGGCCGCTCGGCAAACGCAAAAAACCGTGAGCGTTTCCTACGCGGCGGAAGATGTTCGGCTGTCCTTTGCGCAGGCGCAGGCCTTGCAACCCGTTTTGCAGCATATCGCGCAGAAAATTGTCACAGGCGTCTTGGAGCGCCCCGAAACGCGGGCGCGGCGCGGGGAGAGCAGCGCAGGACATATAGCGCTCACCGCCAGTCAGCACGCCGGCAGGGTTTCTATCTCAATGGATTGTCCGGGCGCGCCAATGGTAATTTCCGCCTTCACGCCCAACGTTCATAATGTCAAAGGCCTTGCGATTACGCCGGGGGAGCATACGGCGCAGGGGCTTATGCATATTATACTCAGCCTTCCTGCGCGCGAGGATAAAGCTGTTAGCTTGAAGGAAGGATTGGGGGCGCGCCTAGCGGGCGCGGGGGATGCAATAGGGGACGCGGGGGAGGCTGCATTAAGGCCACTTTCTGAATCACATGCGCGCGTAACCTCGGAGCTAGCATTATGAAAACCTGTCTTGTTGTCGACGATTCTAAAATGATCCGCCGCGTAGCGGGCCGGATATTGAAGGACCTTTCCTTTTCTTCCGAAGAAGCGGCCAATGGACAAGAGGCCCTTGATTATTGCCGCGCCAATATGCCCGATGCGATTTTGCTGGATTGGAACATGCCGGTTATGGACGGCATCAGCTTTCTTAAAACCTTGCGCGCCGAACCCAAAGGTCATGATCCTATTGTTGTCTTTTGCACGGCGGAGCGGGACGTGGAAAAAATCGCGGCGGCTCTTGATGCGGGGGCCGATGAATATGTCATGAAGCCCTTTGACAGTGACATCATTGAAAGCAAATTTTTCATGGCAGGTTTGATCTAGCCATGACCAAAGTCCTATCCTTAAAGCCTTCTTATTATGACGCGCTAAAACGCCTTACGCTGGAAATGGCGGGTATAAATCTTGGCGCAAATCATGAGTTTTTGATCGAGACCCGGTTGTCCGCCTTGGCGCGTTCGGAAGGGTATGACGATATGTCGGTCATGATTGATGAATTATTTGCCAGCGGGCAAACGCGGCTTGCGATCCATGTGATTTCCGCTCTGCTTGAGCGTGACAATTCGTTTTTCCATGAGCGGGTCAGCCTTGAGGATGTAATGCAGCACTGTATTCCGACGCTGCACCAGCTTTATAAAGGCACAAAATTGCGCATTCTTTGCTATGGCTGCTCTAGCGGGCAAGAACCCTATTCGCTGGCGATGGAACTGGACCGTAACAAAGACCTATTTCCCGGTTTGGACTTTGAAATTACGGGCGTTGATTATCCGTCCGTTGCTATAGATCGCGCGCGGACAGGCCGCTTTACCCATTTTGACGTGCAGCGCGGTCTTCCGATCAAATATTTGATCACCTATTTTGACCGCATCGGCGAAGATTGGCAGATCAAGGACAATATCCGTGAAAAGGTTCAGTTCACAGATTTTTACCTCCTCTCGAAACTTGAATCCTTGGGACAGTTTCATCTTGTTCTATTTCGTAACCGGCTGGCCCGTTACAGCGGGCCGGCGCAAATCCGCGTTCTGCGTGAGCTCGCCACCGTGATTAAGGAGTTAGGCTTTCTGGCTATGGGCCGAAATGAGTCGATCGCTAAACTTGATTTTGGCCTTGACGCGCACCCCGAAATTCCAAGCATAATGCGCAAGCGGGAAATTTTAGAAGAAGTTACCGCTGACCCGAGTGTCAAAGTGCCCAATGGCCGGACGACATTTGAGGGGGCTAAAAACCGCCTGAGAAAGTTGAAAACTGAGCACGGCGAAGACACTGGGCTGAACGCGGACGGAGGTTCAAAAACAGCCGTTCCCCATTTTGATGAAACGGCATAGGCCACAAAAGGCGGGCTAAGGTTTAGCGCGTTTAGCGCTCTCAATAGCCGCTCCTATTTCAATCACAAACCTTGGACGATCGTTGGCGGGCGGCATTTGATGCCTACCAAGATAAAATACCAAGAAGGTAGAATACCAAGGCTCCCTTGATTTCGTTGGCACATCAAAAAACCCCGCCTAAGAGGCGGGGCTGAAGCTTCGGGGGAGTATAGCTTTGAAGACTAAGCGCTAAGCTTATCTTTGGCGGGATCGCGCAGAACATATCCGCGGCCCCAGACTGTTTCAATGTAATGCTCGCCGGCTGTGGCGGCTGCGATTTTCTTGCGCAGCTTGCAGATAAACACGTCGATAATTTTCAGTTCAGGCTCGTCCATGCCGCCGTAGAGGTGGTTGAGGAACATTTCTTTGGTAAGCGTTGTGCCTTTGCGAAGGGATAAAAGCTCAAGCATTTGGTATTCTTTACCCGTCAGGTGAACGCGGTGATCACCCACTTCAACCGTCTTGGCATCAAGGTTCACTTTGATATCGCCAGTTGTGATAATGGATTGGCTATGGCCTTTAGAGCGGCGAACAACAGCGTGAATGCGCGCGATAAGCTCGTCTTTGTGGAAAGGCTTTGTCATGTAATCATCTGCGCCAGTCCCAAGGCCCCGGACTTTACTGTCGATGTCAGACGTGCCCGAGAGAATAAAGATGGGTGTGTTGATTTTCGCCATGCGCAATGTCTTTAGAACATCAAAGCCGGGCATATCCGGCAAATTGAGGTCCAGTAGAATAATGTCATAATCGTAGAGCTTGCCGAGATCGACGCCCTCTTCACCTAAATCGGTGGTGTAAACATTAAAGCCCTCTGTTTTTAGCATCAGTTCGATGCCCTGCGCTGTCGCGCTATCGTCTTCAATAAGAAGTACGCGCATGTGAAACCCTCCCAAGGCGAATCAGTTGATGAACTGATGGAACATAGTTAACGTACCAACACTCTTAAGTGAATCCCGTAAATCAAAAGTTAACGGCCTGTTGCGCTTAACCCCCCGTGTTTACACTTTATTTTTCACGTCTCTTCACAAAATTGTAGCTATGTGCCGCTATAAGGGAGGTCAACGAGTGGAAAATCCACCGATTAAAATGGTTTAGGTGAGAAAATGAATAGTTCGATGGACAAAAATGTTCGCCAGACGAAGTTTCAGATTGCGGAACTTCAAAAGCGGATTGGGGTGCTTGAGGCCACGAGAGAGGATCTTGAGCGACAAATCAGAAAGTTAAATGACAGCGTCCCTGAGGATACTGTTGACGGAAACGCGCAAAAGGAAGGCTTTGTTGCCTATGGATCCTATGCCAAATCCGTGATCGCGCGCAAAGAAAACCTGCGTAGCTCGCTTGAGGATATTCAGGCGCAAACGTCAAACCTTTCCGGTGATCTAAAGGTTGCGCTTGATGCGCTCGATAGTTTTGAACGGGTTCGCGCGCGCCAAGCCGCCGCGAAAGCCGAAAAAGCGCTTAAAAAACGCGCTTAAGAAAGCTCACTCAGGCGGTTAATGTGGGAGTGAGCCGCCAAAGTGAACACGCACCGCTCTGAGGAGGGGTAAGAGCAGGCCGCTCATGGACCTTGAAAAAGGTCACATCAGCGGCCTGCTTCTATTTTAGGCCCATGGTTGGCCTATGATTAGAGTTGGCCTATGAACTCTCGTCGTCTGTGGCGTCCATTACCCAGCTATAAACATCATCAAGACCCAGATCCAGCGCCGCTTCCTGCCATTCCGTGGCCGCCTCACTGTCCGGGCTTTGTAATTGCACGGCCGTGCCAATGCCCGCCGCGGCAATCACCAATAGCGCGGCGGCCTGAGAAAGCCGCCGAGCACTAATCCGCCCGAAAAAGGACGTGCGATCATTTGCGGCCCTCACGGGCGCTGCCGAAGGGCGGGGGAGCTGCCGCCCCGTAGGCGGCGATAGAGCTGCGGCGTTCAAAATGCGCTTAGAGAGACGTTCGGACGGGGCGGGAAGCGGCGCGCCCAGGCCCGGCGCGAGCCAAGTTTCCAGCGCGCGTTCCTTGGAAATATCGCCCGCGAGCGTTTCTTTATACAGCTCAAGCGCCAGCGCCGCGCGCTTTGGGTCAGGCCAGAGCGCGCTATTTGCGCCGTAAGCCGCGAGATAGTCCTTGGTTTTTTCCAATGAGTAGGGAGGCAATGAATTGGGGCTCATAATATGTCTCTTTCATCTTGCAATAGACGGCGCAAGCTTTGGCGACCGCGCGTGAGTAGCGATTCATAAGCTGAGATGGATATATCCAAAACCTGCGCAGCCTCGGCTTGGGAAAGGGCCCTGAAATAACAAAGCGTCAAGGCCGCAGATTGGCGCGGCGGCAACTGCCGCAGCGCGCTTTGCACGCGATTGGCACGGTGCGCGGCCTGCAAGCTGTCAAATTGCGAATGGGCGCTGTCGGCGACCTCGGGCAAATTATCCGAATAGAGCGGCCGTTTTTTTCTGAGCGCATCAACGCACAAATTTGTTGTCACCCGGCACATCCATGTCAGAAGTTTCGCGCGCCCCGGCTCCCAATGCTTAACCTCGGTCCAGCTTTTCAGCATGACAATTTGCGCAATATCTTCCGCTTGCATGGTGTCTCCTAGCAAGCGCAGAGCCAGCCCATGTATCGTCGGCAGTCGCCGTTCCATCAGGGCCTCCAGCGCGGATTCATCTCCCGCTTTGAGTCGGGAAATGAGATCTGCGTCTGGGTCAATGAGAGGGGTTTGTGTTTTGGCTAACATGTCGTCGGGCCGCTTCGCAAAGCCTCAAAGCACGCGCGGGTCAATTACTGGCCGCGCTTTTTCCCTTTTCGGCCTTTCTTGCCGCGCCGTCCCTCGCCTTTAGTCAGCACGCCGTCCTGATTGCGGTCAAGGCGCTCAAAAAGAGCAAGGCTAGCGGCCTCATGTTCGGCGCGTGTTATCACGCCGTCGCCATTGGCATCGCGCTTGGGGCCGCGCTTGGCTTTATTTTTGCCGTCGGCTGCCCGGCGCTCCCCGCGCTCATTCTTTCGCGCCTCGCGCCGTTCTTTGCGGGCGGCCCGGTCGGCCTCATCAATGACCCCATCGCCATTGACGTCCTTGCGCGCTTTTCTTTTTTCGGCGCGGGCGGCGCGTTTGGCATCATATTCCGACTGTGAAATCATCCCGTCGCTATTGGCATCCAGACCCTTAAAGCGGGCTTGCGCGCGGCGATCGGCCTTAGCCTTTCGGGCGGCTTGCATCTCTTCTATGTTGAGGACACCGTCAAAATTGCTGTCGGCGGCGTCAAAGCGCGCGGCGGCAGCGGATAGAAATTCGGATTGGGTGATCTGTCCGTCCTGATCAACATCAGCTTTAGGGGAGGCGCTGGCCAAGCCAAAGAGGCTAATGGCGGCGGTGATCAGTAAAGTGAATTTGAATGTCTTCATGGCTATGTCCTTTTCGAGGTTACATAAGCTCTAACGTACCAAAGATCAAAATCCTTCGCGGGTTACAAAAATTTAACACGGACGGCGCGGGCCGTATCGTATGGATATGAAGCCCTAAATGGCGGCCACTTAGCGGCCATAAATTCACGGGCGATAGGGGGCGGCGTTAGGCGACGGCTGTGCGCTCGCTTACCTGGCGGGCTTTGTTAAGAAGCTGGCTGTGGATATTTTTATCGCTGATATGACCGGCATAGGGCGGCGGCGCGCCTAGAAAACTCTTGAGCGTATGACTGAGCATAGAGGCTGTGTCATGGGCATCTGCCGCATGTCCTGTCGCCAATATGAGCGGGTCAAATTTTGGCGCGCGGGCGCGAATAGCCTCCATCATCCAATAGGCGCGCATGAATCTATCTGCATGCGTGTCATAGGCGAGTATCCCAACGTCCGCCGCAGCTGCGAGCCGGATATGGGCAGGTGTGCAGCCTGCCGGCGTTGCGACAAAGACCCAGTCATAAGAAAGCGAAAGCGCGGCCAGAGAGCCAAGAACCATATCCATCGGGGCATCACCGCAGGCGCAAGCCGTAAAGTGCTCATTGCTTGTGACATATTTAACGTCGCGGATATCTGCGCCACGGTACAAAACATCCCCGAGTGTCTTATTGAAAATAATGCCGGCTTCTTTCATGAGGTCACCGCCCAATGCATCGAGCATTAAGACGGTTTCTCCGCGCGAGGCCGCGAGCTTGGAGAGGGAAAGAGAGAGCGTGCCTTGCGGCAAACCATCGCTTGCAGCGAAGATAGGGACAAGGCGCCCCGAAGGACGATAGCTGTTTTGTGTCATAATCTCTCTCGGGTTTTCACCACCAATTTCGCCGGCTCTTCGTCCGGTCTCGTTATGTTATAAAGAGGGGGTCTTAAACTCGGGATAAGAGACGTGATTAATTCCCATTAATCTCCGAGCTGCGCGGTTAAGACTTACGCAATATATCCGCTCATGGGCGGGCCTTGGCGCGCAGTCCGCGGCGGACCAGCTGGCCTATTGGGCGACGCGCGGTCATGTTTCTTCGTCCCGCTACAGCAGGCCCGCGAAAGTCTTAGGGATGTAATGTAAAGGTGAGCGCCCTAGCGGTATTGCTGAACGCGCGTTGTTCTTAGCCCGGCAATTCCGTAGCTTTCGATAGAATTTTGCCAAGACATGAATTCTTCAGCCGACAGGCCGTAGCGTTCACAGGCTGCATCTAGCGTAAGTAAGCCGCCGCGTACGGCTGCGACAACTTCTGCTTTGCGGCGTATAACCCAGCGCACTGTTGTTGGTTTTGGCAGATCTGCCAGTGTCAGGGGAGTCCCTTCAGGACCAATCACCACATTTTCTCTTTTTCTTCTGTCAGACATTCTCGCCTCAATAGTCTTTTCGTTATTCTATCCTTCTAATTAAAAGGTCTTAAAAATACTTTAAGTGAAGCTCAAAAAATTAAGTTATTTCAATAGTTTACGAAGGTTAACAGAATCACCCTTATTGTTAATAAAGGTTTACAAGACGTCCTAAATCTCTGATTCTATTGAGGTTGTCGGGTGTTCAAATTTGTTAAATTTTGGCGGCGCTGTCTCGACTCGGGACAATTGTGCGCCTATAGGCGCGCAAATATGGCGAAATATTTTATTGCTTTTTTTGCTCTCCGCGCTTTAGGAACCTCGCAATAGGATAACCGGAACTCTAAAAATCATGTCGATGTCTGCGAAAATTAGTTCTGATTTACCAACTCCCGCCCATAGGGGAGGCGTGAATTCGCTTGGTTTTTCGAAGCCAGAAGCGCAGACACGCGTTGTTGTGGCCATGAGCGGCGGCGTCGATAGTTCCGTGTGCGCAGCGATGCTCGCGCGCGAAGGCTATGATGTTGTTGGCGTGACCTTGCAACTTTATGACCACGGTGCGGCGATTAAAAAGGCCAAAGCTTGCTGCGCCGGGCAAGATATATACGATGCCAAACGCGTGGCCGAGATGATGGATTTCCCGCATTATGTTCTCGATTACGAATCCAGTTTCAAAGAAAGCGTGATTGACGATTTCGCCGATACTTATCTTAAGGGCGCAACGCCGATCCCTTGTGTGCGCTGTAATCAGACCGTCAAATTTCGGGACCTTTTGCAGGTCGCGAAAGATCTCGGCGCGGACTGTATGGCAACGGGGCATTACATTCAGCGCATTGAAGGGCCAAGCGGACCTGAGTTGCACCGCGGTTTTGACGGCGGAAAGGACCAAAGCTACTTTCTTTTTGCGACCACAAAAGCGCAGCTCGACTTTCTCCGCTTTCCGCTCGGCGCAATGAATAAGTCCGAGACGCGAGAATTTGCCTCTAAACTTGGCCTGAATGTGGCCGCAAAGCCCGATAGTCAGGATATTTGTTTTGTGCCCACGGGGAAATATACCGACGTCATAGAGAAAATCCGCCCAAAGGCGGCGCTACCAGGCGATATGGTGCACATGGATGGCCGGGTGCTTGGGCCGCACCGCGGCATCATGTATTATACGATCGGACAGCGCCGGGGACTGGGCCTGAAGGATGGCTCGGGTCTTGATCCACTCTATGTTGTGCGTATTGATGCAAAGAAAAACCAAGTCATTGTCGGCCCGCGCGCGGCTCTTTTGCGCTCCAAAATTTATCTCAATGAGGTGAACTGGCTGGGCAGCGGCGGTTTTGGCGCAGAACTGGCGGGTCAAGAGGTCTATGTAAAGCTACGCAGCACGACCCCGCCCAGACCTGCAAAATTCGCGCGAGATGGTGAGGAACTTATCGTGGTCTTGGAGACGCCGGATGAAGGCATATCGCCGGGGCAGGCCTGCGTGTTTTATGCACCTGAGGACGGGTTTTCGCGCACGCTGGGCGGCGGCTGGATTGTCAAAACGTCTGCGTAAGGCCGCTGCGTCGGCGGCGAACGACAAAAGCTGTCATTAGGGCTGGCCACGTCGCGGCCTGCACGTTATCACGAGGAACCTTTCAGAACTGGAGACCTTATATGGCGATTATGAAATCCGTACAGATTATGAGCGAAAGCCCAAAATCTTTTGAGCAAGCAATCAAAAATGGCGTGACACGCATGAGTAAAACCGTAAAGGGCATCAAATCCATTTATGTCAACGACCAAAGCGCCACAATCGGCGCGGATGGCGATGTCGAAAACTTCCGCGTGAATATGCAGGTGACCTTTCAGGTCAATGATTAGGCTATAGCGCGGGTTTTACCTGCCCGCCGATCACAGGCTATTGCCTGATAGACGTTTGACTCGCGCCCTCATTTGGCGCGAGTCTTCTTTGGCCCATCCACGGCCTCTCTGCTTTCACGAGGTTAGGTTTAGAGACGCGGCACGGCATTACTTATCAAATTAAGCGGGATGGCATTGCTGTCCTTGCTCTGGCGTAGAACAATACGCGATTGCACATCAGAAATCAGATCAATTCCAAGCAAGACTTCGCGCAAAAAGTCCTCATAGCTATGCATGTCTTTGGTTACGACACGCAGCATAAAGTCAACGGCCCCTGTCACGACGGCGCACTGCACGACCTCAGGCATATTGCGTACGGCTTTTTCAAACCTCTCCATATTATCGCGGTTGGGCAATGCAAGCTTGACCGCGACAAAGACTTCAAAATCAAGGCCCAGCTTTTCGCGGTCCAAGATCGTGACGCGCGATTTGATAATCCCAATCTCCTCCATGCGCTTGATCCGCCGCCAGCAGGGAGAGGAAGATAGCCCTACTTTATCGGCAATATCGGCGACAGAGAGCGCGGAATTGCCCTGCAGAAGGTGAAGAATTTTGGCGTCTATTCCGTCTATTTGCTCGGGCATAATCTTCTCTTTATTTGTGATACAGGAGTTAAATATGCTGCAAACACGGGTTAATCAATGAAATAAATTAGAGAATTTTAAAAATTTATGCACAATAATGTTAAGGGTATGGGCTGACTGGCCTCTGTAAGCTTAGGAATATCATATGGCAAAAGGTCCCAAAAACCAGAGCAATCAGGTCAAGGCCAGGCCCGCGCCGAACCGCTCGCGCATGTATGTTCCCGAACCACCCTTTCGTCCGGGCGATACGCCGGATTATTCCTATATTTCTGTGCCCGCCGATCATACGCCGCCGCGTCCTGATCCTTTATGTGAGGATCACGAGACCGCCGGACATGCGCTGGGCCTCATTCGGGTTCTGCGCTTTAACGGGGAGGCGGTAGGGGACTGGAGGCCTAAGCTAAGTCCAGACAAACTTAGGAAAGCGCTCCGTGATATGATGCTTACCCGCGCCATGGATGTGCGCATGTTCAATATGCAGCGCCAAGGCAAGATGAGTTTTTATATGAAATCCACGGGCGAAGAAGCCGTCTCTGTTGGTCATGCAATGGCCCTGCGCAAAGATGACATGACATTCCCAACCTACCGGCAGCAGGGTATATTGATTAGCCGCGGCGCGCCCATTGAGGAAATGATGTGCCAATGCCTGAGTAATGGCGGGGACCGCCTTCAGGGCAAGTCTATTCCTGTACTATATTCCTTCCGTGATTTTGGCTTTTTCTCGATTTCAGGAAATCTTGGCACGCAGCTTATTCAGGGCGTGGGCTGGGCGATGGCCTGTGCCTATAAGGGGGAGGACGGCATTGCCTCGGTCTTTACGGGCGAGGGCGCCACGGCAGAGGGCGATTTTCACTACGCGCTCAATTTTGCCTCAACTTACCGCGCGCCCTGCATTATCAATGTCGTCAATAATCAATGGGCGATTAGTTCCTTTCAAGGCATCGCCATGGGAGAGGGCGAGAGCTTTGCTGCACGCGGCACCGGTTATGGGCTGGCGACGCTTCGCGTTGACGGCAATGATCTTTTGGCTGTTTACGCCGCAAGCGAGTGGGCTGCCGAGCGTGCGCGGCGCGGCGGCGGCGCTACCGTCATTGAGCATTTTACGTACCGCAAGGAAGGACATTCGACCTCTGATGATCCAACGAAATATCGGCCGGAGTCAGAGCCCGAGGTCTGGCCCTTCGGTGATCCAATTGAGCGGCTTAAACGTCACTTGATACATATTGGCGAGTGGGATGAAGCCCAGCACGCGGCCCAAGAAGAGGAACTGAAGCTGCAAATTCGTACGCTCTATAAAACGGCAGAAAAAATGGGCAATCTCTCGGGGGATACCCATGTCGACCCCTTGACGATGTTTGAACAAGTTTACGCAGATATACCCGCCCATCTACAGCGTCAGCGCACGCATTTTCTCGGTCAGGACTAGGCATGGCTGATATGAATATGATCGAGGCCATTCGTGATGCGATGGACGTGAAAATGAGCGCCGATCCTAATGTGCTCGTTTTTGGCGAGGATGTGGGTTATTTTGGCGGGGTATTTCGTTGCACGGCCGGCTTGCAGGAAAAACATGGGCTGCACCGCTGTTTTGATACGCCAATCTCCGAGGGCGGCATTGTCGGCATGGCCATTGGTATGGCGGCAAATGGTCTGCGCCCCGTGGCGGAAATTCAATTCGCGGATTATATTTATCCTGGTTATGATCAAATTGCTTCGGAGGCGGCCCGTCTGCGCTACCGCTCTAATGGTGAGTTTACCGCGCCGCTGACAATTCGCACGCCTGTGGGCGGCGGCATATACGGCGGCACTACCCATAGCCAAAGTCCGGAAGCGCTTTTTACCCATATTGCGGGCCTTAAGACCGTGATCCCGTCCAACCCTTATGACGCCAAAGGGCTTTTGATCACGGCCATTGAAGATGATGATCCGGTTTTATTTCTTGAACCCAAGCGGCTTTACAATGGCCCTTTTGACGGAGTGCCGCATAAGGCTTCGGTAAGCTGGGCGGGACATGAATTGGGTGATGTCCCAAGCGGGCCCTATAGTGTTCCGCTGGGAAAGGCCCGGATTGTGCGCAGCGGCGCGGCGCTGACGATTTTAGCTTACGGCACTATGGTGTGGGTCGCGCAGGCTGCGGCGCAGGCTGCCAGCGTTGATGCCGAGGTAATTGACCTGCGCTCGCTCCTGCCGCTAGATCTGGAAACAATCGTGACGTCCGTAAAGAAAACTGGCCGCGCAATAATTTTGCATGAGGCCACGCGTACGTCCGGTTTTGGCGCGGAATTGATTGCAGAAATTCAAGAACACTGTTTTTATTACCTCGAAGCGCCTCTGGTGCGGGTGACGGGCTGGGATACGCCCTATCCACATGCGCAGGAATGGGCCTATTTCCCGACCCAGGCCCGCGTGACGCAGGCCGTCAAAACACTCATGAGCGCAGATTAATGGGCCAATATATATTCAAAATGCCGGATATTGGTGAAGGCGTCGTCGAGGCGGAAATTACGGCGTGGCATGTTATGCCCGGCGATAAAGTCTCGGAAGAAGACCCGATCGCCGATGCTATGACCGATAAGGCGACGATAGAATTAACCTCACCTGTGGACGGGATTATCACTGATATAGGCTGCGAGGCGGGCGATATGCTTGCGGTTGGCGCTATGCTGGCGACCTTCGAGACGGAGGGCGAGGCAGAAGAAGATAGCCCTCAAGCTAATGTGGATACATCTGCCCAAGCGGCGTCTGAGGATGCCGCGCCGCTTGTCTCTCTGCCCCCGCAAGCGCCCCTGGCACGAGCGCCTGTTCCACTAATGCCCGCGCAAAAAGTCCTTGCCTCTCCCGCCGTTCGTAAACGGGCGCGCGAAGCGGGCCTTGATCTTGCGGACGCTGTGCCCACGGGCGCGTCGGGTCAAGTGACACATATTGATCTTGACCGATTAGCCGAGAGCCTTGAGCCTGTAGAGGGCGAGACGCGGATCAAAATCATTGGTCTTCGGCGCGTGATCGCCGAGCGGATGCAGGCCTCCAAACGCTATATTCCGCATTTCACCTATGTTGATGAAATCAACATGACGGCCCTAGAGGCGCTTCGAGCCAGAGCAAATGAAAAAAGGGCCTTGGAAATAGAGGAGGGGGAGGCGGCCAAGCTGACGGTCCTGCCATTTATCATTCGCGCTTTGGCTTTAACGCTTCAGGACTGGCCGCAATTTAATGCGCGTTATCTGGATGAGAAAGGGTTTGTCAGCCAATTCTCGCAGCTTAACCTTGGGCTGGCGACGCAAACGGATAAAGGGCTGATTGTACCCGTGTTAAAAAATGCAGGGTCGCTCTCAATTTGGGATATGGCGACCGAGATTAGGCGGCTGGCGGACGGCGCGCGGAAAAACAAACTCACCACAGAGGATTTGACAGGCGCGACCACCACACTCACCTCGCTCGGCCCGCTTGGAGGTATTGTGACAACGCCCGTGATAAATCGCCCCGAAGTGGCCATTTTTGGCCCCAATAAAATCCGGTCAAAGCTTGAGCTTTGCGGCGGCGAAATAGCAGAGCGCAAGGTCATGAATTTTTCGGTTTCTTGTGATCATCGGGTCATTGATGGCTATGATGCGGCCCAAATGGTACAGGATTTGAAAGCCCTGCTTGAGGACCCGCAATTGATGTTTTTACTCTAGCGGTTTCGCGGCAAGACCTCTTAACCCTATATTTAGGGTAAATCGATTTTAACGTTTGAAGGGGGTCATTGACAGCTTGTGTTCAGCTTCGGAGTTGTAGGTTTCAGTGCGGGGAAATTTTGAAGCCATCATGAAAAAGTCATGGCATCAATCAGAAAGAGAGACATGAAGCCAAATAAAAAAGCTCACTCGCCTGTAATCAAGATGATAGAAAATTGGCTCTCTGAAATGCCATACCCCGCCAATTCGCTTGAGATTGATATCACCCGAAACGCTATCGAAAAAGCCTATAGCGCTCTGGGATACGGCTATCCATTTGATTGGGAACAGCGCGCGATTAATCAACTTCTCCTTGATGCCAAAGCCGATGAATTTCGCTGCCTCGTCGCTTGGGGTTATTATCACGACTATAAGATGATGCTTTCTAAAAGCGCGTGAGGGGCACCAAAACGCAAGGGTTTGATTTATCCAAACCCACTGACGTGGGCCGCTTTTATTTTCAAATATAATGGAACCTTGGTAGTGAGAGAGAGACTTGAACTCTCGACCTCAGGATTATGAGTCCTGCGCTCTAACCAGCTGAGCTACCCCACCATACCAAGGTGCCGCTCTATAGGCGATATGGTAAATCACGACAAGCCCAAATTACGGCGATTTTGGCTTTAGCCGTCGCCGTCCAAAAAGCGCCCGGCACTCTTTTTTGCGGCTTTGGGCGTGTCCCAAACCTTAAGCACATCCTCCATGCGTCTTTGCACGGCGCGCTCTATGGGGTCGGAGGTCGCGCGCGCGCGCACGGCCGTCAAAATCGCTTTGGCGCGTTGCTGATGGGCTGCGTAATCTAATTCAATCAGGGACAAGGCAAAATTACTCCCAATGATAATATCATCCGGTTTAAGGGCCAGCGCAGTTTCGTAAGCGGCAAGACCTGTCTGCGCCTGCGCGCCAAACCATTTACCGCCGCGTGTTGCTCCGGCTTTTCGGATAACGCCAATATGCCAAGCCCCAAGCAGGGCATGGGCACGCGGGTCATCTGGATGACGCGCGAGAAAGTCATCGACCACGGCTTTTGTACGCTGAGGTAATTTTTTGCGGCCTGCGGTAAGCGGATTTGCAGCGCGCGTAATAAATCCATCCGCCAATGCCCGCTGGAGATGGGCCTCCTGATTGTCCGGTTCGAGCGCGAGGGCGGCTTCGGCATGGTCAAGAGCCAAACGCGCCGTTTTCTTGGCGCTCTGTGCTGTGCCAAGCAAGACTTGAGCGCCCAGCGCCTCGGCGGCAAGGATATGGCTCTTGGCGGTGCCGATAGGCGCGGCGAGGGTTGCAGCAGCAGGAAAATCGCCCTGTGCATGGGCGGCGCGCGCCTGTGCGTAGCTGCCGGCAAAAGCGGCGGAGGCGCTCAAGGTGAGCGCCGCGGCTATCAACGCCGCCCCCATCACTAATGTCGCAAAACTCCGCATGAGCAAAGTAAAAGCCATTTTGGCCGCCCTGTCCATGACGGGGGTGTAAAATTATTGTCAGCACGCGGCGCGCTTTGGGGCTTTAGTCTGGATCGCCGCGGCCAAAATCCGGGGCGGGGCTGTCTTGACCCGCGTCAATTATCCTTTTGCGAATATCCCGGGTTTTGGTGAATCTCTCCAGCAGAACCTGATCTTCATTCCAGCGTATGGCGCGCTTGATCGCGGATAAATCCTCAATAAAACGGTCCACGACTTCCAGCACGCTGTCTCGATTTTCCAAAAACACATCCCGCCACATGACGGGATCAGAGGCGGCAATGCGGGTGAAGTCCCGAAAGCCGCCCGCAGAAAATTTGACGACTTCATTTTGAGTCACAGCCTCCATATCCACGGCAGTGCCAACAAGGGTATAGGCAATTAAATGGGGCACATGTGATGTGGTCGCCAGCACAATGTCGTGGCGCTGCGGGCTCATGAACGCGATATTGCTGCCGAGGGTTTCCCAGAATTTCGCGACCCTTGCGGCCGGCGCGCTGCTTTCGTCTTCGGGCGTCAATATGCACCAGCGGTCTTGAAAGAGGGTCGCAAATCCGGCCTCCGGCCCACTATATTCAGTACCTGCAATGGGGTGGGCGGGCACAAAAACAATTCCGTCCCTAAGCTCTGCCGTGACTGCGCTAATGATTTGGGCCTTAACAGAGCCCACATCGCTCAGGATAGCGCCGTCTTTCATAGCAGGCACGAGCTGCGCGGCGGCGGGTCCCATTTGGGCCGGCGGGACGCAGAGGATAACCAGATCTGCCTCGCCCGCCAGATGCGCCGCGTTTTGTTCGGCGCGGCAGGCAATACCAAGGCGGGATACGGCGGCGCAGACGCTGGCTGATTTATCTGCGATCAATACGGATTTTGCTGCGCCGTATTCCCGCGCTGCCCGCGCGATAGAACTGCCGATCAATCCGCCGCCAACGATTAAAACCGTGTCAAATATTGCCATGCTAACGCCCGCCCGTATCATGGGTGTGGGGCGCGGAGCTTGCGAGCGGGGAGGGTAGACAGCCAATGATTTTAGCCCGCGGGTCAAGGGCCTGAATATCCGTAATATCGTCCACATAGTCTTCCACCGTATAAAGGCGGTTATCACCGGCTTCCGCGCGGAGCGCCGCCGAGACAGGCAAGGCTGCGACGGCGCGCGCATCCGTGATTGCAATCAAGGTGGTGTCAGCCCCCGACGGCGCCATTTCCGCTGTCGCGACCGCAACGGCGCGCGGCCAGCTCGCCCCGTTTGAGACACGCGGCAGGCCGGCGTGGATTTTCAAATCCGGCATAGCCCCGCCGCTGCACAACGCGCTCCACCAGCTATTCATTCCGCCCGGCGCGGGCAGCACGGCAACCCCTTCATCCTCGCTATAGGCGCTGGCGAGCGCCGCGCTTGCGGTGGGGTAAGACAGGGCGGGCAGGGACGCGCCAAAGCGGTCATGCACGAGCGTCCAAACATCAAGCGTATCGCCTTCTAGCGCGACATGCAGGCGCATCGGTCCTTGGGCGGCGAGGCTGGCGCTCATCAGCTCTGCCCATATCTTGGATACTAGCACAGGCGATGTGCCTGCTGTCTGCGCCGCCAGATCACGTACATGACTTTCCTCGCGCGAGGGACGCCAGACGCGCATTCCGGATTTTGCTCGGCGCACCGCGCCCGCAAGCTCAAGCCGTTCGGCAATCAGGGAGAGCAAGGCGGAGTCCACACGGTCGATTTCTACACGTACCTGTTCAATCGGCATGGCATTGGCTTGCGGCGAAGATTTTGGCGTATCAGTCATATCATATTTCGCGGTTGGCGGCAGGCTTTCCTATTGGCGCAGACCCGAAACGGGGCCGCATAACCAGACGAGACGTTTGTCCCGAAGTCTCCGCATAAAGCCGCTTGACCGCTTCGACAAGGACTAGGCCCGAAAAAGTCGGCCAAACCGTCTCGCCAAAGCTCTCGAACCCTTTGATGAGGACTGGGCGAGCGAGGGCGCGGACGGGCGGGACAAATAAAGCCCCAGACCAAACCGTGGGCACAAAGCCAGCAGCGCGTAGGGCGGCGCGAAGCTGAGTGCGCGAGAAGGGTCGCCCCGCGCCAAAGGGCGTTGCATCCGAACGCGCCCAAAGCCCTGAGCGATTAGACGCCAATATGACGATTCGGCCTTCCGGGCGGGTGACGCGCCAAAGTTCTTTGAGGAGGGCCGCAAGGTCCGGCGCTTCTTCAGCCCCGTGAGAGACCAATACATTATCAAAACTGATATCGGCAAAGGGCAGGTGATGATCTTCGGTCAGGCAAGTACAGATGCCGCGCCGCGTAGCCTGCGCCAGTGCGCCTTGACCGCCCGGCATGGCGAGAACGACGCGCTTGGCCTGCGCTTCATACGGGGCGAGATAGGGCCAGCTATAGCCATAGCCCAGCACATCTTGCCCCGCGAGTTCTGGCCAAAGGTTCGCTAGCCTCCGAGCCGTCATATCGCGCGCTGCCCCGCCCAGACGGGAGGCATAAAACTGCTCAAGATGTATTACGTTTTGACGCATAGTATTGAGTTGCTCGCATTTCGCGCTAAGACTAACGGGATATTGCAAAATAACCAATGGAATCACGCTTTATGCTCATGATAAAAATGTTCCCCTGCCTGAGCGATAATTACGGTTTTCTTGTTCATGATCCCAGCAGCGGGGCAACCGCCTGTATTGATACGCCCGAAGTGCCGCCCATTGAAGCCGCGCTTAGCGAGGCGGGCTGGAGCCTTTCAGAGATATGGAATACCCATCATCATCCCGATCACGTCGGCGGCAATCAGAAGCTCGCCGCAAAGCACGGCGCGATTATTCGCGGCCCCGCCCATGACGCGCGGCGAATTCCCGGGCTAACCCACGGAGTGAGCGGCGGGCAGGTCTTTTGCTTTGGCGGAGAGGATGTGCATGTCATTGAAACGCCGGGTCATACGGCGGGGCATATTATCTATCATATCCCCGGCGCGGAAAACGGGGACGGCGCGGCCTTTGTCGGGGATACGATTTTTGTCATGGGCTGCGGACGGCTCTTTGAGGGCACGCCCAAAGAAATGTTCACCAGCCTTGCCGCGATTGCAGCCTTGCCCAAAGCCACCAAGCTTTACTGCGCCCATGAGTATACGCTTTCCAATGGGCGCTTCGCGCAAACGGTGGAGCCAAGTAATGCGGCGCTTCTGGCTTATATAAAAACGGCGGAAAGTCTGCGCGCGAGGGGTGAGCCGACGGTGCCAACAACGGTCGCGCGGGAGCGCGCGATTAATCCCTTTGTAAGGGCCAAAACGGTAGAGCGCCTCGGCGACATTCGCCGGGCCAAGGATAATTTTTAATGCGCGCTGTGGCTATAGCTCTGGCCGCGGTATTAACAGCCTGCGCCAGCGCGCCGGACCCGGCTCCGCCTGCGCCTTATAAAATCGCGGCAGGTGATGATGCCCTCGCGCAGCGCGCCACCCCGACCAGCGCCGCAGTGGGAGAGGTTTATCACTGGGTCCACATCAGCGAGTATAAAGACATCGAAGCCCGCCTACGCCGTGAAACCGTTAATACAACGCGCCGCCTCTATACTCCAAAGGACGGCGTGCGCGTCAAATATATAGGCAAGACAGATGTCTATGTCTGGAGCGCCGCCACGGGGCAAATTCGGCGCGGAACATGGGTCATTTCCGAGGGCAAATTCGGCCCCCAAATCTGCGAGACATTTTACGGAGAGACGGCTTGCCTGAACACCGCTGAGCAGCTCTCGGGCGTGGGCAGAATTGACAAACGCGCCGGCGACGCCTTCGGCCTTGCCCGAGGCATCCGCCCCGTTATCGGCAAGGACGGCCTGCCGAGTTGGTAGACTAAACACCTAAAGGGTATTCAGGCGGCTTCATAAAGTCAAAACAGTTTCGTGATTTTGAACGCGTTCAAAATCACTGAGTTGACGAAACTGCTCATTGGGCTTAGGCCGTGGGCTTTATTGACGCTGCGAGATACTCATGCATGATCCTGTTTTTGACAAAGTAAAAGCTTGGCCTTTTGAACAGGCAAAGCTGATTGTCAAACGCCTTGAAATTGAAAAAAAACGCGGCATTGACCGCGCAGGCCGGCCGGTGATTTTCGAAACCGGTTATGGCCCTTCTGGATTGCCGCATATTGGGACCTTTGGCGAGGTCGCCCGCACGACCATGGTTCGCAATGCCTTTCATGCGCTCACGGAGAATAAAATTCCGACCCGGCTGATTTGTTTTTCAGATGATCTGGACGGCTTTCGAAAAGTGCCGGAGAATATGCCTAATGGCGATATGCTCGCCAAGCATCTTGGCAAGCCTTTATCTGATGTGCCCGACCCATTTGGCTGCCATGACAGCTATGCGGGGCATAACAATAAAATGCTACGCGAGTTTCTGGACGGCTTTGGCTTTGACTATGAGTTTCGATCTGCAACCGAGGAATACCGCAGCGGACGGTTTGACGACACCTTGCTGAAGGCGGCCGCCAATTACCAAAAAATCATGGATGTTATGCTCCCAACCTTGGGGGCAGAGCGCCAAGCCACCTATTCACCTTTCCTGCCTATTAGCCCGTCATCGGGACGGGTACTTTATGTGCCCATGAAGGCAGTAGATGCAAAAAATGGCACGGTGACATTTGCGGATGAGGACGGCACGGATGTGACGCTGCCCGTGACGGGCGGTAATGTGAAAATGCAATGGAAGCCGGATTTTGGTATGCGCTGGGCTAATCTGAAAGTCGATTTTGAAATGTTTGGCAAGGACCATCAAGCGAATGCGGGGATTTATTCCAAGATTTGTAAAATCCTCGGCGAAAATCCGCCTGTGCAATATGTCTATGAACTGTTTTTGGATGATCAAGGGGAGAAGATTTCCAAATCCAAAGGCAATGGCATCGCCGTCGAAGACTGGCTGCGCTACGCCACGCCCGAAAGTCTTTCGCTATTTATGTTTACAAAACCGCGCACGGCAAAGCGGCTGTATTTTGATGTCATCCCCAAGGCGACAGATGAGTATTTTCAGCACCTTGCCGCCTATCCGCGCCAGGAGCCAAACCAGCAATATAATAATCCTGTCTGGCATATTCACGGCGGGAGTCCGCCGGCGGTTGGCAATCATTATAATAGTCCGATCAGCTTTGCGCTTTTGCTGAATTTGGTGTCTGCGGCCAATGCCTCGGATAAAGATATGCTCTGGGGTTTTATTGAGCGCTATGTGCCCGGGGCCTGCGCTGAAGACTATCCCGTGCTTGATAAGCTTTCGGAATATGCTGTGCGCTATTATCACGATTTCGTAAAGCCGGGGAAAACCTACCGCGCGCCAACAGAGGCGGAGCGCGCGGCGCTGACCGATTTAGCGACCCGTCTGCGCGCGGTTACAGGCAGTGCGGCCACGGACGGTGAAGCGCTGCAAACACTGATATTCTCAGTGGGTAAGGACCATGAATTTGAAAATCTACGCGGCTGGTTCCAAACGATTTACGAGGTCTGCCTCGGCCAGAGTCAGGGACCGAGATTTGGCTCATTTGTCGCGATTTATGGCCCGGCAGAGACCGCAGGCTTGATCGACCGCGCCCTTGCCGGGGAGCTCATGAAAGAGGCGTAAGCGCGTTCAGTTCTCAAACTTTGCTCTAAAATTTATGTAGCGTCTGCCCGAGCAAGGTGATCGCGTTGTCTTCGATCGGGAACGTCAGCACAATTCGTCCGCCGTCATCGCGCGGGGCAGCCATCAGCAAAAATTGTCCTGCCAAAGCTTGGTTTTGCGAGAGCAATCCGCCGCTGACAAAGGCACTTAGAAGGGCATCTGCATCATTCACGCCTAGCGCCGCTGCGCCGTTTGCGCCGCCTTCGCCCATTTGCAAATCGACATTACCAATAAAGCCCACGTCGCCCCAAGACATATCAAAGTCTGGCACGGTCATGGCCCCGGATGTCTGCCACAGCGCCACATCCTTATTATCCAAAGACACCAGTCCCTCGGCAATGCCGCTGCCATTAACGCGCGCGATTTTGTCGCCAAACGCCTGCTGGAGATTTCCGCCTGCCCCGGGCGCGAGCGTGATATCGCTAATATCAAATACCGCGCGCAGCCCCTGTGTTAGCGGTGGTAAGCTGGGGGACAGGTCGATCTTGCCCGACCCGAGCGCAAGGACAGGCGGCGGTCCGCCAGAAACCGGCACAGCCCGAAGGTTGGTAAATTCGGCTTTCACCGACTTTAGCTTACCGGAAATCGAGCTCCCAAATTCAACGCGCATCATATCGCCGTTCAGATCAAAAACCCAGTTTTGTCCTGAGTTCCCTCTCAGGCCGATGCGGACGGTTTTATCGGCGCTAAGGGTCCAGACTGTTGGGCGTAAGGCCTCTGCGGTTATGTTGATGATTTGGGGCGTGAAGCTTCCTTTCGGGCCTTCAATGCGCATATCTGTCAGTACGGCGCGGTAGCGCAATGGATAACCCCGTACCTTAACGTCGTCCGCTTTAAGGGTAATGCCGTCCTCGGCCAGATCCGCGCGGGCCTCAGAAAGCGCATTGAGCATTGCGCTTTTGCCTATCCACCAATAAGCGCTCCAAAGGCCCATCAGAATCGCAATTATGCCTAGGGGCAGTAGAAGAAGTTTTTTCATGGCTTTGGTTCCTGCGTGATTAGGGTTTACCGGGCGGCTGAGGCGATAGCGGTGCGGGGTCAGCTTTGGCGTCATCAGACTGTACGGGCTTATCCGCCGCGCCTTGCCTTTCGGGGTGCGGCAGAACGGGCGGGCCCGCCTTACGCGCTTGGCGGGGTTCGCGCAAAAGGCTGCCAATGAGTTTACCATATTCATTGGCATAGCGGGTCAGCTGTTTTTTATCTTTCCACCAAGGTCCATTATCAAGGCTTGTGACGGGATAGCGCGTGATCCGGATGCGCCCGGCGGCGTGCCCGATTTCAACAGTAGCGCGCGGCATATGATAGGCCGAAGTCACAAGGATTATATGCTCATACCCTAAGGCGCCGGTCCAAGCGGCCGTCTCCCGTGCATTCCCGATCGTATTTTGAGCGGCATAATCAAGATCGATGCAGCAAGCGGCGAGCGGCGCGGGCGCGCCCAGCAGATCCATAATGTCGTCTCGGGAGTTTTTCTCATTTACACCCGAAATCAAGAGCCGCTCTCCTTTGCCTTGTTCTAATAGGTCGGTCGCCGCCTCAAGGCGTCCTCCGCCCGCGCCTGTCCATACGACAATGCCGTCTGCCGCCGGGAGTGTCTCTGGCTTTTCCATATTGTGAACGATAGAGGCAAAGCTAAGAAAGCCGCCAACCATAGCCGCCAAAGCAATCGCGGCGGAAAAACAGAAAAATTTCTGCCAGCCGCGTCTTTTACGGGCGCGCAAAAGCGGGTCATAAGATTTATCGCGCCGCGCCGAGTTCATGTATAGAGCCGCTGCTTATGCAGGATTTGCTTAGCCGAAACCCCCGCTGCAATGACGCAAATTCCCGTGAATATAAATATCATCACGATCACAAGAATAACGTCTGAGAGATGTGGGGTAAGAGGGGGCAAGAGACCGATATTAGCGGGCCCACGTAAAAGCCGGTAAAGGGCCATAAATCCAAACGCAGCCAAAACACCTATTGCGGCGGCAAGCAAGCTGATTTTCAGCGCCCGCTTGATAAAGAGTTTGGCGATAAATTTATCACTCGCGCCAACTTGGGAAAATACAGATAAGATTTGCTTTTGCGCGGTCATAGCGGAATGGGTCGCAAAGATAGTCGCGGCGGTACCGGCAAAAAATGTGACAAGCAAAATCAGCCAACTGCCTATGCGAAAGGCGCGCGCCGCTTTTGTGATGTCCTGCGTCCATTCACTATGATCGTCAAGCACAGCCTCTATACCGCCCCGGCTCAAAGCGTCGCGAATGGCGTCGCGGTCTTGCGCCGTAGTTTTCGACAGCCGGATTAGAACGGGCAGGGTAACGCCGTCGGGAAGACCGGTTTCAAAGCCTTCTCCCAGCCACGGCGTTATTAACGAAAGGGCTTCGCTGTCGCTTACGCGGGAGACAGAGAGCTGCGGGCGCGCGGCTTTGATAATCTTGGCAGCCTCCTCGGCTTGGGAAAGACGGGTGTCGGGGGCGGCATTGGTGAGCTGTACCGTGGCCGCACCGGAGAGCTCGGCCTGCCAGTTTTCATAGCTGCGCCCACCCATATTCGCCGCCAGCAACGAAAGGGCCGCCAGAAAAGCCATGACGATGAGCACAACCCAAAGGGGGCGTTCCGCCGCCCGGTCAATGGGGAGCAGGGGCTCAGGCGCGGCTGTGAAATCCTTATCGCTCATGAGGGGTGTTCCTCATAAAGATAGGCATCTTGAAGATGCAAAACGCGTGCGGGCATTTTATCAATGATCTGCCGGTCATGGGTCGCGATTAAGACGGTCGTGCCCATGCGGTTCATTTCTGCAAAAAGACGCAAAAGACGCTGGCTGATTTCGGGGTCAACATTGCCTGTGGGTTCGTCGGCAATCAGAAGGCGGGGCTTGGAGATAACGGCGCGCGCAATGGCGGCGCGCTGCTTTTCCCCGCCCGACAAAGTATTGGGCGCAGCTTCTAGCCGGTCTCCAAGCCCAACCCAGTCCAGAAGATCGCGCACATTCCGGTCGTAAATTTCTGCGCTCACGCCTTGAACCCGCAGCGGCAGGGCGACATTGGCATAGACGGAGAGATGATCAATCAGGCTAAACGCCTGCCAGACCACGCCAATCTCTCTGCGCATTAAGCCCAGTGTCACCGCGTCCATTTGCGATATATCTTGGCCAAATAGGCTGACCAGCCCGCGCGAGGGCTGCATTGCCAAATAAATCAACCGCAGCAATGAGGACTTCCCCGCGCCAGACGGCCCCGTCAGGAAATTAAAGCTTCCGGTTTCAATCGACAGGTCAATATCTTTGAGCACTTCCGGGCCCCGTCCATAACGCAGGCCCACGCGGTCAAAGCGCACAATATCCTGCTTGAGGGGACGCGGGGCTGGCGTAATTTGGGAAGAGGTAAGGCTCATGGTGCAATCATAGGTGAAAACGGCCCTGCTTCGCTAGGACTTTTGCATCTTATCTCTGCCTTTTCATTTGACGCGTAATTTGGCACAACGCAGTAAGGATATCGCCGCGGCGCGGTTAATGAGGCCAATATGATTATCACATGTCCGGAATGCACAACCCGATATAAAACCAGTGCGGAGGCGATTGGCCCCAATGGGCGAACCGTGAGATGCGCCAATTGCCGAGAGACATGGTTTGTCCCGGCAGATGAAGATGAGCTGACGCTTGATAAGTTGTCGCTTGCAGATATTGAGCGCGAAGAGCGTGCCTCTGCCCTTCAGCCCGTGGAATCGGCGCGCGCGCCGGAAACGCCTCAAGATATGCCGTCCCAAACTGCAGCGAAGGAACGCACGCCCAGCCTGCGCGGGCCTGAGGTACGGACGAGTCACAATGTGCGAGAGACTGTGGAGCGCAAGCATTCAAAACGTAGATTTTGGAATGTGATGCTGATCTGGCTGCTTCCGCTTTTGCTGCTTGGAGGGGCCGCGCTTGCCGCCTATCTGTTCCGACAGGACATCGTAGAGCGCCAGCCGGAAACCGCGAGCCTTTATAAGGCGCTCGGGATTGATGTCAGCGCGCCCGGGCTCACGCTCTCAAAGCCGGCCACCCGCTACGCCCGAATTGATGGGCGCCCGGTTTTGATCGTCGAGGGACGGGTGCGCAATATTTCCCAAGACGCCCAAGACGTGCCGCTTGTGGCGTTAACACTCCGCAATAAATCAGGCGAGCGTCTGGCCGATTGGAATGTAGAGCTTGAGACCCGCCGCCTCGCACCAGGCGCATTTGCAGATTACATTTCCCAATATCCTAATCCGCCGATTGATGTCGTTGATCTGACTACGCGTTTTGCCAATGAAACACAGGGCGCGGTTACGCCTCTTCA
Source organism: uncultured Caulobacterales bacterium (assembly GCA_964410285.1). Lineage (GTDB taxonomy): Bacteria > Pseudomonadota > Alphaproteobacteria > Caulobacterales > Maricaulaceae > Fretibacter. The sequence goes on from CAYPFR010000001.1 coordinate 567,201, forward strand.
GCTTGGAACGACGGAAAGCGGGATTGATGAAGCCCAGCCCGCGCGGCGAGTGGGGCATGATACGGGGGCAGCGAGCACAGATGAGTGAGGCGTTAGACATTGCCCCGCTCATCAGCGCGCAGACCATAGAGGCGCGGGTCAATGCGCTCGCAGATAAACTCTCTCCGATCATGAGTGATGACTGGATCGTCATCGCGCTGATGGACGGGGCGATGGTTTTTGCCTCTGATCTTTTGCGGGCCTTGCAGTTGCGCGGGATAAATCCGGTGTTTGAAAACCTTATGCTCTCAAGTTACGGCGATAATCTGCGAAGTGCAGGCGAGGTTAAGGTGATCAAAGACTTTTCGCGAGATTTATCAGGGCGCTCTGTTTTAATTCTTGATGATGTTTTTGAAACCGGGCTGACGCTGGCGACCGCTGCCAACATGGCCAAAGCGGCCGGAGCCATGCATGTAAAAAGCTGCGTTTTTGCGTATAAATCCGGCTATAGCGAGGGCATGACCCAACCTGATTTTAAAGGCTGGGATGCGCCCGACGGGTTTCTCGTTGGCTATGGTATGGATTTTCAAGGCCGCTTTCGCGGCTTGCCCTATATTGCTGACCTGCGGCCGTGACTTCGCAGCCGCGTTAAAAACGTTTTAGCAAACCATCAAGATAGTCTTTCTCGCTTTGCTCGCGTTCCTGCTCTGCGGCGCGGCGGCGTAGTTCCTCGAGGATTTCGCGGGAGCGCTCGGCGTTATCGCGCTGCTCAAGGTCAGCTTCGGAAAAATCATTATTGCTATCCCCGTCTTGATCAAGAGGGTTACCTTCTCCGTTTCCGGCGCGCTGATCGCCTTCTTCGCCGTCACCTTCGCCGGCATTCGCCTGCGCGAGTAGATTTCTCGCCGCTTCGCGCAGCGTTGCAATCGCTTTGGCTTGCGCGTCTTGGGCGGCGTCTAAATCTCCTGAGCGAAGTGCCTCCTGCGCGCTGCGCATGGCCTGCGCGGCCTCATCCAATGCACTATCTGCATCCCGGGCAGGCTCCCCATCATTACCATTGCCGCCGCCGCGCGGGCTCTCGGCGTCCGGCTCGTCTGCACCGCCGCCCAGGCCGCTCGGATTGTCTTCCTCGCCCCCGTTGCCGTCTTGGCTATCTGTGTCTTCCTCGCCCGCGCCTCTTGGGCCGTTCTCATTTCCCGCAGCGCTTGCGCTGCCGTCTTCGTCCAGTTTTTTACGCACAGCATCAAGAAGCTCCGCAATTGAGGTTTGGCGCTCGGCAAGTTCACCAAGGCTTAAGGCTTGCTCGCCCGGATTTTCGCCGCCCGCACTTTCGCTGCCTTGCTCTTGCCCGCTTTGAGGCTGGCGATCGCCTTGACCTGAATTTGCGGCCTCATTCTGGCCGGCTTCGGCCTGCCTCTGCGCTTGTTCGGTTTCATCCTTAAGCTCACGTTCTTCGCCGAGCAGATCAGCAAGGTCTTCAAGGCTTTCTTTCATTTCGTCGCTCATAGAATCGCTTGGGTCTCCGCCTTCGCCGCCCTGTCCGCCTTGCGCCATTTGAATTTTCATGTTTTCAAGAAATTCCGCGAGTTTCTTAAGGAGCTGCCGCGCGCCCTCGCTATCACCTTCTTTATTGGCTTGCTCGATCGCTTTCAAAAGCTCCGCGATTTCGTCAACGTTCCGGCCACCGCCGCCTGAGGGCTCTTCTGTATCTTCGGCGTCCTCGGCGTTATTTGTAAGTTCTTCGACATATCTATCGACCGCTTCGTTATAACGTTCAAACAGCGTGTCAATCTCGCGCTGCGGCGCGCGCCGCGCCATGCCCTCATTCAGATTGGCTTGCGCCTCGCGCATTTCTTCAAGGGCCGTGCCCAAGACACCATATTCGGCGCGGATCGCGATCCCCCATAAATCGGCAGGCAAGTCCGCGAGGGCGTCTGGCGCATTGGCATGACGCAGCGTGCTGAGACTATGGCGCAGCCCCATGTAAACAGCAGGATCATTGTAAAGGCCCATTGGGTAATCTGTTATGGCTTCCATTAAGGCGGCGGCGCGCTGTATGGCGGCGGGGGCACGTCCCAGTGTGCGCTCATAGTCCCAATCCTGAGAACGAGGCTGATTATCCCATTCCTTGGCCGTGCGCCCAGCAAAGGGCCTATAGGCCCCGTCATTGTCAGACAGGCCGGCGATAATTAGCTGGCGCTGCTCCGCTGCGGCTTTGGCAATTGGCTCAATGAAGATTTTATCGGCAATCGTGAAATAGGCCTCGGAGGATTTTGCGGTGAGGCCCTTACCGTCTATCGCGACCAAGCGGCCCGCCACCTTGCGCCCCGCCCAAACATGTTTGGTTAAATCGATTGCGGCATCTGTGCCGTCCGTCTCGCGCACGCTGCTGCCGGTCAAGGGAATGTTGACCGTTTTTTGGGGGTCGCCGCTTGCGCCCGAGAGCAGGCGCATCTCAAGCTGCAAGCGCTCTACGCCGTAATCATCGCTCAGGCTATATTGAAAGCTCAGCCGGTCACGCTTGTCGGCGCGCGGCTCCACGGTCCAGCTGACCTGTGGGGCGCGGTCAGGAATAACATTTAGCGTCCATTCGCGGCGCTTCTGACCAATGCGCCAGACGGCTTTGGCGTCGCGCTCAAGGCGGGTGCGCGCTTCAAAACTGTCGGGGCCGAGCCGGTTGAGCGAAAGATATTTTCGGTTAAAGAGTCCAAATTTTCCCAAAAGTTTTAAGCGCGGGGCGTCTTTTGCGCCTTGCACGCGCGCCACAAGTTCCGAGCCTTCGGGGATGTCGATGGTCTGCTTGCCTTTAAAATAGACCGGGGGGCGGCCCGTGTAATCGGGCGGATCCACCCATGCGTCAAAGGTTACGCCGGCGGGGTCGAGCGCGCTTTGCCAACTCGGCGTGAGGGCACGGCGTAGCCGTTCCTGATTATCGCCATATCCGATAAAGCCCGCGAGCAAGACGAGAGCCGGCGCAATAAAGCGAAGATAATATCTATCCTTTGGCGCGATCACGGGAACCGGGATTGCGGGGGAAAGCCCCTCGGCGGCAATGCGGGCTTTGGCTTGATGGCGAGCCCAAAGGTTTGCCTGCCCGTTTTCACTTTGAGCGTTGAGGGCAGCGCGGTCGCGCAAAGTTTCAAGAGGCCGATGGGGTGCGCCGCTATCGCGTTCAACGCGGCGGCGGGCCTCTCTTTTTGTGGGCATGCGCAGGGTGCGCGCCGCTAGCCCTGCGCGGATGAGAACATAAAGCGCGGTGATTAGGGCGATCAGCCGCCACGGGTCACCAATGCGCTGCCAGAGCCCGGCGAAGGCTCCCGCAACAAAAAGCGCAGCTAGCATCGCGGCCAAGGCAAGGACAGGGGCAAAGCGTTCCCATATCATCCAAAGACGCGCCCGACGGCTTAGGGCTTCGCCCTTGCGTAGAACCGGATCGGAGAGATAGCCATCGGCCGTACGTTTAGCGCCAAAGGATTTGAATAAAAATCGCAGCATCAAATCTCTATAGCGCGCTCTGCGGCTTCATGCCTATTAAAATTGGGACAGATCGCAGTGTTGTGATTGGCATAGGGCATCAGGCGGTTGGCGGGCGGCCAACCCATTCTGGGATATGCTCCCCGCGCAGCATTTCGGCATAATCGGGCCGTTCACGGATGATGGAATATTGCTCGCCTTTGACCAGAACTTCGGGGATAAGCGGGCGGGTATTATACTGGCTGGACTGCGCGGCGCCGTAAGCGCCTGCCGAATGCAGCACCAAAAGATCACCCGCCTTCATCTTAGGTAGTTCTCTACGTTTAGTGAAAGTATCCCCGCTCTCGCAGATGGGACCAACAACATCATAGAGCTGCGTGTCATACGCGCGGCCCGGTGCACGGACTGGCTCAATCTCGTGATAGGCCTCATAGAGGGCGGGGCGGATCAGGTCATTCATCGCCGCGTCAATAATCAAGAACTCTCGATCTTCGCCCGATTTTGTATAAACAACTTCGGATAAAAGTACGCCGGCATTACCCGCAATCATACGCCCGGGCTCAAAGATCAACTCCACATTCATATCGGCGGTGAGGGATTTAACAACCGCGCCGTATTCGGAAGGCGGCGGCGGGGTCTTGGAATTATCGCCGTAAGGAATGCCGAGCCCGCCGCCAATATCAAAACTTTTGATCGTGTGGCCTTGTGCGCGCAAGGTTTTAATCAACCCGCCAACTTTTTTGATCGCGGCTTCAAACGGGGTGAGCGTGTCTATCTGGCTACCGATGTGCATATCGACGCCAACAATTTCGATACCCTTTAGCTCTGCGGCGCGGGCGTAGGCGGCCTCCACGGACGACCACGCGATGCCAAATTTATTTTCAGCCTTGCCTGTGCTGATTTTCTCGTGCCCGCCTGCCGTTACGTCGGGATTGACGCGAAAGGCAACGGGTGCGCGCTTGCCCACAGAGATAGCCGTTTTGGAGAGAAGTTCAAGCTCGGGCAAGCTCTCGACGTTAAAAACGCGAATGCCAGCGCGTAACGCGGCGCGCATCTCGGCCTGCGTTTTTCCCACACCAGAGAAAACAATTTTCGAAGCAGGAATTCCGGCAGTAAGCGCGCGAACAAGTTCCCCCTCGCTGACCACATCTGCCCCCGCGCCAAGCGCGGCCAGCGTGGCGAGAACAGCCAGATTAGAATTTGCTTTTACTGAAAAGGCGATCAGAGCCTGCCGCCCCTCAAAGGCCTTGGCAAAGACGGTATAATGCCGTGCAAATGTCGCCGTTGAATAGACATAGACAGGTGTGCCGATGCGCTCCGCGATTTCGCGCAAGGCAACATCCTCGGCAAACATTTCGCCGTTTTTATAATCAAAATGGCGCATGTTTTACGAGCTTGGCTCGGGGGGCTCGGGCTGTGTTTCACTTGCCTTCTCGCCCCAGATTGGCGGCGGCGTTTCAAGTTCGCCTTTGATGCCGCAGGCACTCAGCAAGAGCATGCCAGCAAGGGCGAGGACGGCAAATTGATTTCGGGGCGTTGAGCGGCGCGGATATTTCATACGGTCTTTTAGGCGCGGGGCGCGGAGGCGTAAAGCGGATTCGCGCCTCGCTCCGCTTTTCGTCTCATGGATTATGGGCTTTTACTGTTGGGATGAAAAATTTGTGAGCCGTGCGCGCTGCGAAATGAACAATTCTTCATTAGCCAAAGCCTATGCGTGCTCTAATAAGGTTCGGGGCGAAAAAATGACTGGATTTAGGGAAAATTATGACCCCATTTAAAGCTTTCTCGCTTGCCGCCTGCATCGCTGTTTCCGCGCTTAGCGCCGCGCCGGCTTTTGGGGATGATTTTGACCGAACGTCGGTTAGAGGCGAGGTCTACTGCTTCCCGACACAATATGCGATTGAAACCGTCAGAAAGCTGCAGGACGCTGACCCGAGTAAAATGGATGTCATTGCACCGCCGCTCAAACCTCGTTTTCGTGTTTTTGATGGCGGCGGTTTGCCGCAGCGCTATTTTATTACGGGCGCGGCAGAAACGGATTTTACGATTGAAGCTGACGGGGCGACGCCAGATTTCCTCTCCAAAGTAGCGCAGGCCGATAAAGACAGCGATATTTGTATTCAAGATAAAACCCGTATGGGCCGCCCCGGTGATGATGAAGGGCTATATTTTGAAATGGGTCTTACGCCTGAATTTAAGAACGCGACGGGCCGCTTCACGCTTGCGGAGCTAGAGGAAGGCACGAAGGACGGGCGCTCTATTTACAAAAAGATGATTCCGGCTGCGGCGCGGTTGTTTATGCCAAGCACAGATCATCTTTCGCTTCGCTATCTTACCGCGGGGACGCCCTTTCAAGCGGTTGCCTACCGCGGCGGGGAGGCGTTGCCGCCCATAGACGCTGAGCTTTATAATGAGGCCTATATTTTTGATCTTGATGACCTCAAGGCATTAAAGGCGGACACGCTTGAGATCAAAGGCGGAGACTATGTGCTGTCTCCCGTTCCCAGTGTGAAAACCATGAAACGTTTCGGGATTGGCGAGAAGAAAATTTATACGCAAAACGAAGCCGGTGAGTGGGTGAGATGAAAAAGGCCCTCAAATCAAGCGGCGCTGCGGCTGTGACCCTATTTGCAGGGATTTTGGCGGCCGCGCCAATACAGGCGCAGGAATCGGACGCAAAGGCCCTGCGCGAAGCCGTGACCTGCCGCCCCGTAAAGGCGATTGCAAGGTTTCTAAAAAAGATCGACGAGATTCCTGCTAAGGACCGCTCGCTTGTTGACACATTTATCAGCTTGCAAGTTAAGGCGCTGGACGGGGGTGATCTCCCGCAGCGGCTTTATGTGAAAACAAACGATCAGGAGAAAACGCTCTTGCTGGATGAGGCCGGTTTTGTGAAGGATTTCGCAAAGCTATCCTCGAAAAGTGAGGAGTCGTTTTTTTGTATTGAAGACCCGTCCCGTGCGGGCCGCGTAATCTCGGAGCCGGGGCTTAATGTTCATATGTCGACCGTAACAAAATATAAGTCCGCCTCCGGGACGCACGATATTGAGACGCTTTTGGCGGGAATGGAACAAGGTAAAGCCCATTATAAGAAGACTTTCGGGGGCGGCGTAAAAAATGCATTTATCCCCAGTATTGATCATGTGCTCGTCTCGCCAATCGGCGGACAGCCGCTGCCTAAAGTTTCCGTACTCGGGGCGAGCGGTCCGGTGGATGTAGACATTGAGCAGGTGAGCTACGGGCCAAAGGTGTTTTTTGTTCTTAGCGTAAAAGAGATGAGAAAAGCGGGCGCGCAAAGCCTTTTGGTTGACGGCGGTTATGAGCTAAAACCCGTGCCTAGCGTCAAGAAACTTCGCAAATTTGGCATGATTGACTAATTCGGCCCTTTTCTTTGGCCTGAGGTCTGTCTAGTTTTGCGTCTATGAAAAACTCTCTTATGCACGCCCTCATTTACGGATCCTCGCGGTATGGCGTAGCCGCCCTCATCGCCTGTGCCCTTAGCGCCTGCGCGCCTGCGCCTCAAGACAAGCCGCAAGCTCAGCCTTCACCCCCCGCCATTATGCCAACGGCGAAGGATTATCCTTCCGATATTTCGCCCGAACTCGCGGCGCGTTTTTCCGCACTCGCGCTGGCTTGCGTGCATCAAGAATTTCCGAATAAAATCTCCCGCACGACGAACACTGCCGAAGAGATTGGCCGCCCCAAAGAGCTTTTCCCAGCGTTTTACGGCTGCTTTGATTGGCATAGCGCCGTGCATGGACATTGGCTATTGGTACGCCTGCTGCGCACGACGCCCGATGAAGGGCAGCCTTGGCGAGAGGCTGCGCAAAAAGCGCTAACGGAGAGTTTTTCTACCTCTAATATGCGCGGTGAACTCGCCAATTTTTCCCGCCCTGCGCGCGGCTCATGGGAGCGCCCCTACGGCCTTGCATGGTATTTACAGCTCACGGCGGAATTGCGCGAATGGTACAGCGAGACAGGGGATGAGCGCCCTAATTGGTGGCTCATGAACCTAGAGCCGCTAGAGCAAGATATCGCTCAAAGCTTGAAAGACTGGCTTCCCAAACTTGCCTATCCCATCCGCCTTGGTACCCATAACCAGAGCGCCTTTGCCTTTGGGCTGATGCTGGATTGGGCGCGAGTCTCAGGGGATGAGGACATGGAGCGATTGATAGTCGAGCGCTCGCTGGCCTTTCATAAAAATGATGTGAATTGCCCGCTGGCCTATGAACCGAGCGGGGAGGATTTTCTCTCGCCCTGCCTGATGGAAGCCGATCTCATGCGCCGTATTCTTTCGCCCAAGGATTTCAATGATTGGTTCACCGCCTTTATGCCTGACGTACCCACGGACGGCAGCGCTGATTGGCTCGCCCCCGGTATTGTCAAAGATGCGAGCGACGGGAAGCTTGTGCACCTTGATGGGGTGAATAGCTCGCGCGCCTGGAACCTTTATAATATCTCCCGCGCGCTTCCTGAAAATGATCCCCGCCGCGGCTCACTGGTGGCGGCTGCCAAAGTGCACCAAGATACTGGCGTCGCCGCGGTCAGCGATGAGCATTATAGCGGCAGCCATTGGCTCGCCAGTTTTGCAACTTATCTCATGACCGATCGGGGGCAGCCGTAATATGCTGCGCCAAACCCCCACGGTTGAAAGCCCGTGCAAGCTGATTTGCGAGATGGATTTGACCTCCGGCCAATGCAAGGGCTGCGCGCGTACCCGCGAAGAAATCGCCATGTGGACCCGCTATAGCGATGTACAGCGGCAATATATTATGACTGAGCTTGAGGCGCGGCTCGCGGGGATGGAAGATGAATGAGCCCGTGACCATGGAGTGGCTCATGGAAGACGCTATTGATAATCGGGCTGGATTAAGCCTTGCGCGGATGAGCGTAGACGTTGACGTCACCTCTCCCTTGCATCATCATCCAAATTGCACAGAAACAATCCATGTGCTGGCCGGCGAAATCAAGCAGCGCATTGGTGAGAAATGGATAAAAATGAGCTCCGGTGTGCCGAAAAATGCTAAGCACCAGACCCGCAACATAGGCAATGCACCGGCGGTTATGATCGTCGCTTATTCAGCGGGGAAGCGGGAATATATCCCGGATTAGTTTTCGGCTACCCCAAAATGTCCCGCCATTTTTTGGTTTGCATTTGCACTTCGCTTGGCGCGGTGCCGCCGTAGCTGACCCGTGAGCTAGCGGAGGCCAGAGGCGAGAGGACGGAATAAACATCGTCTGTGATGCGCGGCTCAACGCTTTGCATATCAGCGAGTGCCAAGGCATCAAGAGTTTTGCCTTGTTTCTCTGCCATGGCGACAATCGTGCCGGTCACGTGGTGGGCATCTCGAAAGGGCATATCCAGCGCCCGCACGAGCCAATCGGCGAGGTCAGTGGCGGTTGAAAAGGCTGCGCCTGCCGCCGCCGCAAGCACGGGTTTATTAGGCGCCATATCGGCCGTCATGCCCGCCATAGCGGCAAGGGCGACATCAAGCGCTTCAAAGGCATCAAAGACGGGCTCTTTATCTTCCTGCATGTCTTTGGAATAGGCGAGCGGCAGGCCTTTCATCACGATCATCAGCGAGGTGAGCGCGCCCATAATACGCCCGACTTTAGCGCGGGTCAGCTCTGCAGCGTCAGGATTGCGCTTTTGCGGCATGATCGAGCTTCCGGTGGTGAATTGATCCGACAGGGTGATGAAACGAAATTGCGCGCTCATCCAAATCACGATTTCCTCTGATAGGCGCGAGAGATGTGTTGCGCAAATGCTCGCTGCGGCAAGGGCTTCAAGGGCAAAATCTCTTGCTGATACCGCGTCCAGAGAATTAGCCATGGGCCGGTCAAACCCAAGCGCGCTGGCGGTCATATCGCGGTCAATCGGATAGGGAGTCCCCGCAAGCGCCGCCGCGCCGAGCGGGCTTTCATTCATGCGCGCGCGGGCATCGCGAAAGCGCTCGCGGTCGCGGGCAAACATCTCAAGATAGGCGAGCATATGATGGCCAAACGTCACGGGCTGCGCGCTTTGCAGATGCGTAAAACCGGGCATAATCGTATCCGTATTGGCCTCGGCCTGCCTAAGCAGGGCCTTCATGAGGCTCGTGAGTTGTACGTCAAATTGGTCAAGATAATCGCGCACCCAAAGGCGGAAATCAGTCGCGACCTGATCATTACGTGAGCGCCCTGTGTGTAGCCGCCCTGCCGCGTCCCCGATTTTTTCGCGTAGCCGCGCCTCGATGTTAAGGTGAATATCTTCAAGTTCGCGCGACCACGGAAATGTGCCGCTCGCAATTTCTTCGCTGATTTCGTCAAGGCCGGCGTGAATATCGCGGCGGTCTTGCGCGCTGATGATGCCTTTGGCGGCCAACATATCGGAATGGGCCTTGCTGCCGGCAATATCCTGACTGGCAAGCTTGCGGTCAAAATCAATGGAGACATTAATGGCCTGCATGAGGGCGCCGGGCTCTGCGCTAAATCGTCCGCCCCACATTTTTTGGCCGGTTTTGGCGGCCTTGGGGGCTTCCGATGGCGCTGAATTTGGTTTAGGGCTTTTGGCCATGGCAGTCTCTCAAATAATTACAATCGGCAATGCGATCAAAGTCATGGTGCTTCTGGGTGTCTTTGCCGTGATTGGCGTTTGTGTGCAATCCTGCAAAGGTCCGCAAGACCCGCTGGCTGCCTATAGCACGGCAAGTCTTAAAAAATTGACGACATTAGAAAGGCCGCCCGCGCGGCCTGCTCTTACCTTCCAGACATTGGACGGGCAGGCGGCTCGCCTTTCCGATTACGACGGAAAGGTGGTGCTGATGAACGCTTGGGCCACATGGTGCCCGCCCTGTATTGCGGAAATGCCTTCGCTTGACCGCTTGCAGGGGCTTCGCGGCGGGCCAGATTTTGTCGTTGTGCCGATCAGTCTGGACCGCACTGCGTTGGAGGCCAAGCTTTGGCTGGAAAAAAATGATATTGAGAATTTGGAAAGCTGGCATGACGGCAGTTTTGAACTTACCGGAAAGGTTAAGCTCCCCGGGCTGCCGACCTCGATTTTCTACAGCCGTGAGGGCCGAGAAATCGCCCGCATTCCCGGCGAGGTGGAATGGGACAGCCCCGAAGCTCTGGCTTTGATCGATAAGCTGATTATGCCATAAGAGGCTATGCGCCCGATCATACCCCTACCGAAAACCCATATACCGCCCAAAACGGTGCGCGCGCATGTGATTGACGGGGCGAACATTGATCCGGCGGCGCATATACGGCCCGCTCAGGTGCGCCGCGGCTGGATGGATGATGTCCCGGCGGGATATATCAATCGCTGTATTCCTTTGCTCGCGGCCAATACTATGGGCTGGGAGCTTTTAAATCCGGCGGATACGCAAATTATCTGGGACGGCGGGGACCGTATTGAAAACCTGCATATTGACTGCGGCGCGCGCGGAAAATTTACGGCTAGCTCCCATTTTGGGAGCGGTATTGTCACTTGGTACGTGCCCTTTCTGTTTCGGACCTCGCCTGATCTGGGGCTCTATATTTGCGGACCCGCTAACCACGGCAAGGCAGGGACCGCCCCGCTGGATGCCTTTGTGCGCACAGATTGGCTGCCCTTTCCGTTCACCATGAATTGGCGCCTGACAGACAAAGACCGAAAGGTCAGTTTTGCGGCCGGTGAGCCGATCGTACGCATCATGCCATTTCCTATCTCGCTCATTGACGAGACCGAGCTTGAGATTACGCGGCTAGCTGATGATCCGGGTTTTGCCGCAGAGGTCGCGGCTTTTGGCACGGCGCGGCAGAGCAATGTGGCTGCGCGAAATGAAAATGTTCTGGCCGCGCAAACGGATGATGATCAAAATGATAGTGCAGCCATGCCCAGTCAGTCCGGCGTTTATAATGCCCAATATGTTAAAGCCAAAGGCGTCAAGGCGGGCGGGACGACAGGGCAAGGCTATGCCCCCCACCAAACCGTATTTCGGCCCAAGCCCCCGATTGATAAGCGCTAACCCTGCACAGATTGTTGTATTTAAAGACTCGTGCGCGGGCGCGCCAAACACTAAGATCACGCTATGACGGTTCATTTGCAAAAGCTCTCCGTAGGTTCCGAGAGCATAGACACTTTGGCGGCGTGGCAGCGCCATGTCGTGCGAAAACGTAAAGCGCGCGGGGAAAGCGCAGTTCATGTCCACGTCACCCGTATGTTCCCCAAACAAAAGGAAGCTTTGCTGGACGGAGGCTCACTTTATTGGGTGATTAAAGGGCTTATTCAATGCCGCAATGACATCATTGGCCTTGAGGAGGTGCGGGGCCAAGATGGCATTCGCCGCTGCGCGATTTTAATGACGCCGGGCCCGGTTCCGGTGGTTCCCACACCTAAGCGCCCCTTTCAGGGTTGGCGCTATCTTAAGCCTTCGGACGCGCCGCCGGACCTCACAGCGCTTAGCGGGGGGCTTGAACTACCAGCAGAGCTGCGTGCCAAGCTTTCTGATTTAGGGGCATGGTAGCCCGCATCACTTAATATGCCTCTGGCCTAGGGCTTGGGTCCAAAGCCTATTTTGCCTCAACCGCGCATAAAAAAGCCCCCGCCAACGGCGAGGGCTTTTCCAATTTTTTAAAGTTCGCTTAGAATGTGTAGCGCGCTTTGACGTAATATTGACCGCCATTAAAGCCAAATGGCGCGCTTTCAGGATAAAGCTGACCTGTGCCGGCTTGTCCTGGATTTTCGTCAGGATAGTTGTTGAAAAGGTTCTGTGCACCCACAACAATCTCCACCCCTTCGTAGACTTCAGCGCCGATTTCCGCGTCAAACAGGATTTCCCCGCCGACTGCGAAGTCATTACCATTGTCAAACCATGGACCGTAATAGCTTGCGCGTACGAGGCCGCGGAAGATGCCTTCCTCATGCGTGACCGTTAGATTACCACGCCAATTAGGCAAGGCTTCTTCAAGTGCAAGCACGCGGTTTGCACCGATTGGCGCGACAACACCCAAGTCAGTCACTCTTGTGTTTGTGTAATTTGCCGCCAAGACGAAGTTGCTTGTGCCGTTTTCCGTAAGGTCGAACGGTACGCGTCCAACGATATCAAGACCCTCTGTGGTTGTTGAGAAGGAGTTGGTGAAGAAACGGAACTCGGAGAGGTCCTCAAAACCAACAAAGTCAGAGCGGATAATCGCATTTGCCGCTGCAAGAGACGTCAACGCATTCGCGACGTTTGAGTTATCATAATCTGCAACATTGGCTTGATTAGCAAGGAAGTCCAAGGCATCGATAAAGGCGATGTCATCGGAAAGTGCGATGCGGTCATTCACTCTGATATTGAAGTAATCGACTGTCCATGCCACTGGGCCTGTATCAAATGCGACACCTGCGGAGATGTTATTCGCTGTTTCAACACCAAGCGTTGGGCGCTCCCCGAAACTATCTTCGAGGAAGTCCGCTGCGAGCTGCCCGGGGTTGGTTGAAAGCGGGATCGTGCCCTGATCAATCAACTCACCGCCAATAATTTGCGTGGTCACGTTACGGACAGTTGCCTGACCCGCAGACGGGGCGTGGAAACCGGTGGAGTATGTCGCGCGAAGCGTTAGGCCATCGTTGACACGGTAAAGACCCGCAACCTTATAGTCGAGGTTGTCGCCAAAGTTTGAGTAGTCAGAATAACGTACCGCAGTTTGCAGGGTGAGGGCCTCTGTAATGTCAGCTTCAAGTTCGCCGTAAATGCCAATATTGTCCTGGCTTTCTTCCTGGCTGGCGTTAAAGCCGCCAAAGCCGTTAGAGCTTGAAGAGAAACCTTGGCTAACAAGCGGGCCGAGCGCAAATGAGGCCGCGTCGCCAGCTGTAATTTCAAAAGTCTCTTCGCGGTATTCAGCGCCAAAGGCGATGTTTAGATCGGACGCCCAGCCGTCCACAGGGACCGCATAGTTAAAGTCGACATTAGCCCCGACTTCTGTTTGCTTATAAGCACCCGGTACGAAGTCACGTGGTGAGTCCGGCCCAAGGGAGGCGTTGAGTGTATTGCGGATGAAGAAGTCTGTATCTGATGAACCCCATGACCCTGAAATGTCATAGCCAAGGCCGTTTCCAAGATCGAGTTCTCCGCGAAGACCGCCTGTGATGGATGTATCTGTGTTGTTACCACCGAAACGCGGTACAAAACCGCCCGGGATGGTTTCGACAAATGAGAAACAGTTAGGATCAGCAACAACTTGAGCCAAAACGGCGGGGTCGGGGATCAGGCCGCCATTTGTGAGCGGGATGCCGGCTGGGCAAGAGCCGCCTGAACCAACGCCGTCCAGATCACCAACAAGGACGGACGCGCCGCCGTTTGGATCACGCGCACCTGTCGAATCTACAAGCGGGCCGCGGTAAACACCGCCCCGGTTTGTTGGGTTGCGGTAGAAGAAACCGCCCGTTGCTGTGCGCTCATTGTAGTTACCAAAGGCATAAGCCTCTAGCGAGTCCGTGAACTCGTAACCGGCGTTGATGAAGAGCTTGATCTCGTCATCAATATCAGGCGTGCCCCAATATTGCGCAAACTCGTCAGTATAGGTGTTGATTGTCAGGTTGTCAGCGGCAGCTGTATTGCCTGCTGCGATCAGCGCAGCGACGTCGCCGCGAGTTGCCGCACGAACGGTTCCCTCGGTTTCGCCATATTCACCTGTGATGTTAACAAAACCGTTCTCGCCAAGCGGAAGGCCAACATTGGCGCCGATTCTGTAAACTTCGCCGTCGCCTTCATAGGTTTGCCCCCAAGAGGCTTCGAGCAGGCCGCCTTCGGCCGCATCTTTGAGCTGGAAGTTGATAACGCCGGCGATCGCATCTGAACCATATTGCGAAGAGGCGCCGTCGCGGAGAACTTCAACTTGCTTAAGGGCAAGGGATGGGAAGACAGAAACGTCAACGCCTTGCGCGCCGTCTGAAATGCCGCCGCCAAGGAAAGAGATGACAGAACCGCGGTGACGGCGCTTACCGTTTAAAAGCACCAAAGTGTTGTCAGGCGATAGACCGCGAAGGTTGGCCGGACGGATAATCGTCGCTGCATCTGAGATCGGCTGGCTGTTGACGTTGTAAGACGGGACGACATTCCTAAGCAGGTCACCAATATCGCCAACCGCTTGGTTGGTAAATTCCGCGCCTGAAATAATATCGACAGGAGCAGGTGTGTCTGCCGCGGACCGCGCTGCACGGCGTGTACCGATTGTAATGATTTCGTCTTCAATAACGTTTCCATTATCCTGAGCATAGACGGGAGTCGCCATGAGGCTCGTCAAGATAGCTGAGGAAGCTGTTACTGCAAGCACTGACTTCATAGAGAAGTTTTTCATTTGATTTCCTTTGAGCATTTTATTTATCACGATCTTTTGATCTGCGCGTGACACTAGGGATTCCGACTTTGAAATCAAATAATTTGAGAGGCCGATTTGCACTATATTTCACCATGTTGTATAAATGACACAAATTTAATGCAAATTTCATGGACGGCGTGGGTCATGGGCAAAATTTGTCCACAAGCGCCAAAGAAAGGGCCTAATAGGGATAAACCATCCTTAATATGACCCAGAACCGTCATCACTTGCCCATCCAGAGCTAATCTCATGAACACCCTTGTCTTAAGACCCGCGCGAAAACCTGACATTTCGGCGATAAAGCCGCTCATGTCGCGCGCCATCCGAGAGCTGCAGCGCGGTTACCTCTCCCCCGTCCAAATAGAGGCATCATTTGCGGCTATGGGGCTCGACACACAGTTGATTGAAGACGGTACGTATTATTGTGTTTTTGACGGCGACCTCTTGGTGGGCTGCGGCGGCTGGTCTTACCGCGCCACGCTTTATGGCGGCAATCATAGCGTGGGCCGCGACGCCGCCTTGCTCGATCCGCAAAAGGACCGTGCAAAAATCCGCGCTATGTATACTCACCCCGATCACACGCGGCGCGGAATTGCGCGAATGATTATTGGGGCGAGTGAAACTGCCGCCGCCGCGAGGGGCTTTCGCGCGCTGGAAATGGCAGCGACCAAAGCCGGAGAACCTTTTTATCTGCGCTGCGGCTATGCGGTAGAGAGCCTCTGGGAGGATAAAAACGGGGCCGTGCCTGTCCCGCTGCTGACCATGGTCAAATCGCTTTAGGCGTTCGCGTGCACGCGCCGCTGCGAGGCCGGATATTTTTGAAGGGCCTTGTCGCTGCGCGCGGGCCGAAGGACAAGCTGGCCGCCGCAATTTGGGCAAGGGCCAAGGTCGCGGTTCTTGTTTTTGATTTCCGTGCAGCCTCGGCAGAATGTGCATTCAAAGGAGCATATCACGGCCTGATTTTCATCTTTTGCTTTTGCCTTGCTGTCGGCAGGAAGGTCTTTATCGCATATCTCGCAATTGGGACGCATCTCCAGCATTTATGCCGTCCCGCCAATGGCGCAGTTATCGATCAAGCGAACATCCTCTGCACCTGCTTTACCGGAGGGGCAATGCGCCGCGACTAACAATCTTGCCGCGCGGTCGACTCTGCCGCTTGGGATCAGGGTCAGGCTATTCACGGAGGCGACGCTTACATAATCCACGCTGGAATAGCCGGCCTCTAAAAGCGCGTTACGCGCGGCGCCCGTGGCGGCCTCGATATCCTCCCCCTGCGCGAGGGCTTTAGCGCAGCGATACATGATGACATTTAGCCGGCGCGCGGTCTTAAGGCCGGCCGCATTAAAATATTGATTGCGCGAGGAGAGCGCGAGGCCATGCTTATCGCGGGCAATAGGCGCGCCGATTATCTCGATGGGCATATCAAGATCAGCGACAAGACGGCGAATGGTCGCGAGTTGCTGATAGTCTTTCTCTCCGAAAACTGCGATGTCCGGCGCGACGCGGTTAAGCAGCTTTGTCACCACAAGCGCGACCCCTTCGAAGAAGGTAGGCCGGTGATCGGTTTCCAGATGATCCGCGACGTCGCCAACTTTGATATGGGTCGCATGATGGGCATTATACATGCTGGCTTTTCGCGGGATATACACAAGATCACATCCCGCAGAGGCAAGCGCGGCAATGTCTTTTTCTTCCGTGCGCGGGTAGCTTTCAAAATCCTCACCCGGAGCAAATTGGGTGGGATTTACAAAAATGCTTGCGACTGTTTTCGTGGCTTTGGTTTTGGACAAAGTAATCAACGAAAGATGGCCCACATGAAGGGAGCCCATGGTCGGGACAAAGCCAATAGTCTCGCCGCTGCCGCGCCACTCCCAAATCTGGCCGCGAAGCTCGCTCTGCGTGCGTATAATTATCGGAGCTTTACTCATAACAGGGATTTAGGCCCGATAAGGCTTTGCGGCAATAGAAAAAGCATGATTTACGCCGCCATATATCCTGCCTATAGTTGACTGAACCAAAAGGGGTTTTCATGCGCGTTTTCATTTTAGCTCTGTTCTCATTTTGCGTCTTGGCATGCCAGCCTGCGGCGCAAAACTCCAAGGACCCGCTTGCGGGGCTGGACCATCGCCCTGGATTTCTAGATCTCTATGTGGATAGTTCGAAAAACAAAGTTCTCGCTAAACTACCTGCGCCAGATGAGAATGGGGTTTCGCTGCGCTTTATTCATACGGCGCGGCTGACGGCCGGACTTGGGTCCAATCCCGTTGGGCTTGACCGCGGCTGGGGCAATGGCGGTGCGATTGTCGTCTTTCGGCAAATGGGAGACAGGCTCATTGTCGAGAAAGAGAATCTTTCCTATCGCGCGCGCGGGGATAATGCGCTGGAAAACAGAGCCGTGCGCGAAAGCTTTGCGACCTCGTTCCTCGCAAGCGCGAAAATCCTCAATCAGCGCGGCGGACTTGTTGTTGATTTAACCGACTTTCTCACCAGTGATATACTGGGCCTTAAGCAATATCTAAAAGAGGCAAGACAAGGCAGTTTTTCGATCGCGAAGGACCGCACGCTAGTGGATACAAAAAACGTCTTTTCCTTTCCCGATAATTCGGAAATGGATGTCTTTATCACGCTCACGTCAGCTGATCCGGGGCGTGAGGTTGCCACCACAGCTGCCAGCGGCAATGAGGCCACCTTGATCCAGCATCATTCTTTCGTGCGCCTTCCCGAGGAGGGCTATAGCCCGCTTAGGTCGGACCCGCGCGCAGGCGTGATAGAACAAGTTTATTACGATTATTCTGCCGATCTTGATGCGCCAATTGAAACGCGGCTCGCGCGGCGCTACCGCCTGCAAAAAAACGAGGCGGGGGAGACGATCAAGCCCATTGTGTTTTATATTGACGCCGGCGCGCCGGAGCCCGTGCGCGGCGCGCTTGTTGACGGCGCGCGCTGGTGGGCGGACGCGTTTGCCGAAGCGGGCTTTCCTGATGGTTACCGGGTAGAGCTGCTGCCCGAGAGCGCACACCCGCTCGATATTCGGTATAATGTCGTGCAGTGGGTGCACCGCCAGACGCGCGGCTGGAGTTACGGCGGCGGCGTATCGGACCCGCGCACGGGCGAGATGCTCAAGGGGCATGTGAACCTTGGTTCCCTGCGTGTTCGCCAAGACCGCATGATTTTTGAAGGCCTTGCGGGCACCGCCAATACGGGCTCTGGCGCGGATGATGACCCGATCGAGCTTTCGCTTGACCGTATTCGCCAGCTTTCGGCCCATGAAGTTGGCCATGCGCTGGGCTTTGCCCATAATTTTGCCGCCAGCACCTATGGCAAGGGTAGCGTGATGGATTACCCCGCACCAGATGTGCGCGTGGCCGGCGGAAAAATGGATTTCTCAAACACATATGGCACCGGCGTTGGGGCGTGGGATAAATTTGCCGCAAGCTGGCTTTACGGCGAAACCGATGATGAAGGCCGGACCGCTTTGGTTGAAAATGCGCTTGAGCGCGGTCTTGTCTTTGTCGCCGATACCGATGCGCGTTCCATTGGCACCGCCCATCCCAAGGGCAATATTTGGGACAATGGCGCAGACCCTGTCTCGGGCCTTAAAGCGGCGATGCAGGTTCGCGCGCTGGCGCTAGAGACTTTCGGCCTTGACCGTATTCGGCAGGGGCAGCCCGCCGCTGACCTCAACAAAGTCCTTGTCCCGATCTATCTTTATCACCGCTACCAGACCGCCGCAGCCGGAAAGCTCATTGGCGGCATGTCCTTTAACTATAGTCTTGCTGGCGACGGACAGCCGCCTATGGAAATCGTCCCCCCCGCGCAGCAAAAGGCCGCGCTATCAGCTGTGCTGGAAACGCTTGACCCCAAAGCCTTGGATATCAAAGACGAGGTTTTAGATTTACTTGGGCCCGCGCTTCGCAGCTATAGCTTTGCCGATAATGACCGAGAGCTGTTTCGCAAAACCGCCTATCCTGCATTTGACGTCAGCGCGGCGGCGGATACGGCGGCGGACCTCACATTTGACGTGCTGCTGGACCCGCGGCGCGCAGCCCGCCTGATTGAGTTTAAACGCCGTGATCCAGCTAACCTTGGCTTTATGGAAATGCTTGAGGCTACGCGCGGCTACGTCATGGGTCCGCCCAGTCCGGGCCGCCATAGCGAGATCGCCAAAGGCGTGCAGGCGCGCTTCGTGTTCGGCCTGATGGAATTGGGAATAAGCGAAGCCACGCCCGGGGTAAAGGCCCGTACCGATGCCATGCTGCGGCGGCTTCAAGGTGATCTGCGCGCGAAAAACTCGGGGCATGGTCTTTGGCTTGTGACGCAAATTGAGAGCCATTTAAACCGCCCCGCCAAAGCCAAAGCGTCTGTGACAAAAGCCAAAGCGCTCCCGCCCGGCGGGCCGATTGGTATGGGTGTAAGCGCGGGCCAAATGGAAAGCTGCTGGCATTGTGAGTAGGTGGACGGCCCGCTCTCCGCTTTCTAAAATCCGCCGCCTGCGATAAGGTCCTTGGCGCGGCGGGCGTCTTGGCCGAAGGCTTTGACCCAAAACAGACCAATGGCGGCTTGGGTGCTGGCGCCGCGCTCCCTGATGAGCGGACTATCGGCCGCGTCCCCAACGAGCTCGCGTACAGACCCAAAGATGATAAAGGCACTTTTGCGCGATGTCGGGATAAAGGTCAGCGCATTGACCCCCGCGCTATAAATGCCGCCATCTGTTCTAAATTCAGGCAGACCAGCAGTAAGAGATTGCTCAGCGGTGATTCCGTAATAGCTTTGGGTTAAGTCCGCATCGCCAAATTTGATATTCGGCGTAAGGATCATGGCAATAGGCGGACCGGGCGTTTTAAAGACTTTGGTAAAGCTCAGCGAGGCATCCCCGACCCACGCGCCGTGGCCGCCAACCCCGCGCCGCAAACCGGCCGATAAAGACACAGGGCCAAGGTCGTAGCTCGCCGCCCCGCCCAGTTCAATTGACGCGCCAAGATCGCCCAACCCCAAGAGTTCCGTTGATCCGCCGCCGCTCACTCCAAAAAGACTGCCGTTATCTTCGTCGCGGGGAAAGGCAATGCCAGCCTTTGCGCTCAGCGTGAGCGGTCCCTTTTCATAAAGCTTGTAGTTAGCGCCCTCGGGCACGCTCGCCCAAAACTTATCTCCATGGGAGACGCGGATAAACGGCAGGGCCAAAACGCGGTAATTGTCATCACCTGAATAATTGGGCGTCACAAATGCGCCCGCGCCTGCGACAAGACCCCATTTACCATGCGGCCCGTCAGGCGCGCCGCTCGGCGCGGCGGGTCCGGATGGACGGGCCTGCGCATGGGCCGTGCCCGCAGTTAAGGCTTGCGATAGACCGAAAGTAAGCACCGCGGCTATCCGCGCCGCGTGCACGGGCTTTGCCCATTTGGTTTCTGTCTTTAGAAGTCGCGCCATCTTGCCTCGGTAGCCTTTAGGAATTGACCCTACTATGAGGAGATTTGCCCAAAAATATCAAGTTACGAATTGAGGTCTTTTTGTGTCATCTTGCCTATTTGGCCGTGCAACACTTCATCCCCCATAGCAAAGGCCCCCTGACGGTATCAGGGGGCCTCGTTTTAAGTATGGGCCTAACGGGCGCCATGCCCGCTTTTCCGTTAGATGGTTCGGTACCCAATTTCGCGTTTACGAAAGTGCTGATTTAACAGCTTCGGGCAGACCCCTCAAAAAAGATAAACAAATCAGACCTCCTTTCATAGTGCGGCCGGACCTCCGGCGGCTTCCAATAGGGAAAGTGTAGTCCTATTTCTGCGGCTTTGGCAATGCCGAAAATATATCTTTTAAACTAGGCAGGCAGGAATTTTATCGCCACCCCATTATTGCAATAACGCAGGCCTGTGGGCGCGGGGCCATCCTTAAAGACATGTCCCTGATGGCCGCCGCAGCGCGCGCAGTGATATTCGGTGCGCGCCGCAAAGAGCTTGCGGTCGACTTTTGTGCCAACTGCGCCGTCAATCACATTAAAAAAGCTCGGCCAACCTGTGCCCGAATCATATTTCATCTCCGATTTAAACAAAGGCAAATCACAGCCCTTGCAGACATATGTGCCCGCGCGCTTCTCGCCGTTGAGCGGCGAGGTTCCGGCGCGCTCTGTACCTTCTTCACGTAGGACGTAATATTCCATATCCGTGAGGCGCGCTTTCCAGTCAGCCTCGCTGAGATTGGCCCAGTCAATATTTTCCATTTTCATCTCCTTCAGGCTCTCGCCTGTTTGTGCGCGCGTTTCGGCGGCCGTGCAAGCGGTCAGCGTCAGCGCGGCGGCGCCAAGGGTTAGCTCACGCCGTGAGAGGGTTAAACTTTTCATCGTAATTCTCCAATTTAGCGTCTCTCTAATCTAGGGAACGCTCAAAGGCTAAACAAGGATGTTCACGTATTGGTGAAGCCCATGAGGATATTGTGCAGCGGGGCGCTCGTCATAACCAATATTGCAATCAACCAGCCGGCCGCGCCGATATTTGACTTGAAAACTTTAATGGCGTTTCCGGGGCGATCAGGTTGGAAAATTATAATTTGGAAGAAAAATATAAGAGCGACTGCGTGAGCATATATGAGGTGGAATGGCCAGAAATGCTTATTCAAAAGGTCCGTCATCAACCCGTAATAGGCCACGGTTTTCTCGTTTGCATTTAAAACGGCCGAGGCAGGCGCGATAAGTTCTTGTAAGGCAGCAAAGGTGAAAAAAAATGTCAGTAGGGCATAACTCAGCCCCACGCCCCATTTGACGTGCGTCCCAAACCGGCGCGCCGTAGACTTAATCCCAATCAGGGCATCGTCTTCAATATCTTGGCAAGCATAGATAGTGTCATAGCCCACTGTCCAAAATATCAGGCCAATGTATAGCACAAATAGCGGCGGGCTGAGCGCGCCTGTTTTAGCCGCGTAAGCCACAAGCACGGCCCAGTTAAAGGTCATCCCCAGCCAGACCTGCGGCCACCACGTAATGCGCTTCATAAAGGGATAGGCCGCGACCAGCGGCAGGGCGCAAAGCGCAATAATTTGCGCCAGCCTGGGCAGGCAAAGCAGCACGATCAACCCCGCCGCGCATTGCGCGAACAGCCAAACCCACGCCTGCTTTGTACTCACTGTGCAAGCGGGCAGAGGACGCAGCGCCGTGCGCTCGACTTGTGCATCGAGGTCCTGATCGACAATGTCATTATAGGTGCAGCCTGCCCCGCGCATGGCAATTGCCCCGATTAAAATTAGCGCCGCCCATTTAAGATCACTTGGCGCAAATCCGTGGGAGAGGCTGGCGAATGCCAATCCGATCCAGCCGGGCAGGGCGAGGAGCCAATAGCCGACTGGACGGTCAAGACGTGAGAGCTGTAAATAAGGGCGCAAGCGCGTTGGCGCGCGGTAGACCCAATGGGATGCGGCGGTGTCCTTTATGATGCCCTCGGCTGGGCGCTGAAATGGCTCTGAACTCATGAAGCCTCTTTACCTCTTGGCGCAACCAAAGGATAGTGCGGTTGATTGGAAACGAGGCCTATGAGAGAAAATTATACATTGCCGCGTCTTTATCTGGAGGGCGCGCTTGGCGAGGGCCAAGTCACCGAACTGGAAAAGACGCAGGCACATTATCTTGGCACGGTCCTGCGTAAATCCAGCGGAGATCACCTACGGGTGTTCAATGGCAAGCACGGGGAATGGCAAGCGGAAATCACAGACTTATCGCGCAAGGGCGGGACGCTCATCTGCCGCGCGCCATTGCGCCCGCAGCATATTTGTCCCGATATATGGCTTTGCTTTGCGCCCGTGCGAAAGCACCGCAATAGTTTTATTTTGGAAAAAGGCACGGAGCTTGGGGCGCGGCGATTTCAGCCTGTTATCACCGCCCATACGCAATTTCCGAAAATGAACCTTGGGAAAGCCCGCAGCCAGATCATAGAGGCGGCAGAGCAAACCGAGCGGCTTGATGTGCCAGAGCTTCGTGCGGGGGTGACTTTGGAGGAGTTATTGTCGGGCTGGGATAAAAGACGCATCTTGTTTTTTGCAGATGAGGCAGGCGGCGCAAGCCCCGCAGCGGATATATTCCAAGAGATGTCTGGTAAGCTCTCCTGTGCTGCTTTGCTCATTGGCCCCGAGGGCGGCTTTTCCAAAGACGAACGCGCGCGCCTTCGCAGTCAGGCCTTCGTTAGCCCCGTCTCGCTTGGCCCGCGAATTTTACGCGCCGATACGGCAGCGCTGGCTCTGCTCAGTCTCTGGCAAGCGAAATTGGGGGACTGGTAGTCTTTATCGACGGCTTGCCAAAGACAATATTCCCGCGCAGATTACCCACATAACAAATCAAAGAGAGGGAATTTTATGGAAAATTTTTTAGCGCCAGTTCTGGCCTTGATTATTTGGTCGCTGATTATCTGGTGCGTGCTTTACGCCCGCCGTATTCCGGCCATGAGCGCGGCAAGGATTCATCCCGATAGCGCAAAAAGCCCTGACGGGGATTGGAAGGCCAAAATGCCCGCCGGCGCGCAATATGCCGCGCATAATTATAATCACCTAATGGAGCAGCCGACGATTTTTTATGCGCTGATGTTTTATCTTCATCTCTCCGGCCAAGGCGACAGCCTCGCGCTTATGCTGGCGTGGGCCTATGTGATCTTGCGCGTGCTTCATAGTTTCGTGCAGATCACCATCAACAAGGTCATGCTGCGATTTGGGCTATTCTCCTTGGGCTCGTTTATTTTAATCGTCATGGCGCTGCGGGGGGCCTTGGCTGCGTTTTAGGCTATTCGTTTAAGAGGTCAGCAGCGGGCCTTCGGCTTCAAGGGCTTTAAGCGCGTGCCAGACATGGTGCAGGGCGACGAAATCTGCACTTTCATCCGGGTCGCGGTCCGCGTTAAGGTCGGCGGGCGAATTGCGCGTGATCAAAATGCCTATGGGCGCCATCGTATTGGCGTCAATGACGGCTCCCCCGCTCATTCCCGTAACCACGGGTTCGTCAGGGGTGAGGATATGGGCAATCCACACGCCCGGCTCGCGTTCAAAATAATTGCGCCCACGCCGGATCTCAAGATGTCGGGAGCCCGCGGGATAGCCCTTGATGATCAGTTCTTGCCCCGCATAGGGCGGCTTTGGCGGGCGCGGCGGCAGCGCGCAGCCAATCGCGCAGGCATCCAGCCCGCCGGGCCATGTATCAACAGGGCCGCGCGCGAAAGGCGGCACAAGACCATTTGAGTCTGTTATGACGTGGCCGGCGGTGATCCATCCGCCCCAATGGGAGAAAAAACTGCCATAGGTTTGGAAACCTGCTTCGTTGAAAAAATGCCGGCGGATGTCCAGCGATCCGTTAATGTGGCGGCTAGGGCTTCCAGCCTGCGGCCCCCAAATGCTGGGCATAGGGGAATTTGGGACTTTATCTGCGTGTTCCCGGGGGTCGACCTGTCCTTCGGGGCGGCTTGAGCGCTGCGCCGGCGCCCGCTCTTGGGCCGGGCGGGCCGGCTTTTGGCCGAAGATTCGGCCCCAAATATCACCCCAGCCCATAATAGGCCTGATAAGACTGAGACGCCCGATGCCAATGGCATATATGGTGATATTTTACTGCGTAAGAAGTTTTCATTTTTTCGCTAATCTGTGTTAGAAAGACTTATGATGACTATGCCTAACTCTACCTTTCATTTTTGCAACCGTATATTTCTCGTGGGCGGCACGCTTTGGCTCGCCCTAGCGTTCAATGCCTGCGCCGCCGCGCCGCCGCAGGAGGAGGATAGCTCCGCCGCCGCGCCAACGCTTGCCGCGGCTCCGACCGTGATGGATGTGGCAAAAACGGGCTATGAAGATGAGCCGCAGCCCTATGATGAGACACGCGATGCGCGCAAGGACGTTGACGATACTTTGTTCATGGCGCGAATGGGAAAGAAAAACGCCATTGTCGTGATGGGGGCAAATTGGTGCCATGACAGCCGCGGCCTCGCGGGGCAATTCCTAAAGCCGCGCTTCCAAACGCTTTTTGAGAAGCATTACGAAGTTGTCTATGTTGATATGGGCATTCGCAACCGCAATTTGGATATTGCGGCTGATTTTGGCATCGACAAAGTTGAAGGCACGCCAACGGTGATTGTGGTCAACCCTGAGGGCGAGGTCATAAATCTGGCAACGGCTAAAACATGGCGCAACGCAGATTCCCGCTCTGAAGATGCTATCTTTAACGAGTTCAAAATCCTCGCCGAGCAGGGCACTGATAAAATGATCGTCGAAAAGGCCAAGATCGAACAGGCGAAAGCCGAAAAAGAAAAAGCGGCAAAAGTCGAGGCGGAAAAAGAAGACGTCAAAAGAGCTGTGACCGAAAAGGTGGTTTCCGAAACTCCAGCCAAATCGACCCCTGCGCCTCGGGCGGCCATCCTAGAAAAAATGGTCCCTGCGGTTAAAGCACCTGAAACAAAATCACCTGAAATGAAATCTCTTGAGGGGCAGGCTTCGGAGCTAATCGCTCCAAAGGTGAACGCTCCAGAGGTGGCTACGCCACCTAAGCCTGCTATGAAAAAAGAGGCGGCTCCGCAAAAATAAGTGAACGCTAGCGCAGCTTTATTCCGCGCTAAACTTCATTCTGTTCCCCGTTCTTGTGCGCGTTCTTATCTGGCTTGGCGGCCTGTTTCGCCTGCCGGCTTCGCAGGGCTCGCCCTGTCATAACCGCCTCTGGCCCAAATTTCTCTCGCGCTTTATCGCTAGCGCGTTCGGCAATGCCGCGGCGCACCGCTTGGGTATCCAGCAAATCTGCGGCATCCCCCAAAGGCGCTGAGAGGCCCGATATGCCCGCCCCGATCAAGCGAAATGCGCGGCCATTGGCTTCTCGCTCCAGCAGGGTCTGGGCTGTACGAAATATAGTATAGGCAAGCTGGGTTGGCTCGCGCAATGTGCGCCGCCGCGTGATGGTTTGAAAATCGCGGGTTTTGAGCTTTAGTGTCACAACCTTGCCGGCCGTCCCGTGGGCTTTGGCCCGGTCAGATGCCTTTTGGCATATCAGCCAGAGACGGTCCTTGAGCGTCTCAATATCTGAAATATCGGTATGGAATGTGGTCTCGGCTGAGACGGATTTGCGCGCCCGTCCTGGGGTGACGCGGCGGCTGTCTTCGGCGCGGGCAAGGCGCGAGAGATGCAGCCCAAGATCGCCAAAACGTTTGGCCATCTCCGCGTCCCCGATTTGGCGTACATCCGCAATGGTCAGAATGCCTTTGGCCCCGAGCTTTTTGGTGAAGGCTGGGCCAATGCCATAGATAAAATTAACGGGCTTGTCTTTCAGAAAATCCTGCGCATCTGCCCGCCCAAGGATGGCAAAGCCGTTTGGTTTGTCCAAATCCGAGGCCGTTTTGGCAAGAAATTTATTATAGCTAAGCCCAACAGAGACACTCACCCCGACATCCTCTCTGATTTGGGCTTGCAGCTTGATCAGGCTTTGCGCAGGGCTACGGCCATGCAGGCGCTGCGTGCCGCCAAGATCCAGAAAGGCTTCGTCAATCGATAATGGCTCTACCTGCGGGGTTAAGGCCAGCATAAGCTCTCTTATCCGCCGGCCCGCTTTGGAATATTTCCCCATTGAAGGAGGAATAACCACGGCCTGCGGGCAGGCTTTAAGGGCTTTGAACATCGGCATGGCAGAATGAACGCCGTAAACCCGCGCATGATAGCAGGCGGCAGAGACAACTCCGCGAGTGCCCCCGCCGATAATTACGGGTTTACCGGCGAGCTCTGGGTGATCTCTTTTTTCAATCGAGGCGTAAAAAGCATCACAGTCGACATGGGCAATAGACAGGCTTTCAAGCTCGGGATGAGATATAAGGCGCCGCCCACCGCAATGCAGGCAATTGGGGGCGCGCGCATGGGCTGCCTCGCCGCAATCTCGGCACATATGCTTGATAGCCTCAATTGTATTCAAGTTAAAATCCTTGCGGAAGGCAAATTTAAAAAAGCCCTGAACGACACGATATGACCATCTCACCAAGCCTCATATTTGAACTTGTAATGTTCATTGCTTGTTCTGTAAATAGAATCCTAACGCGGCCTGCACGGTGTGTTAAGGATATTCGGCTATACAGGAGCCATAATCGAGAGCCCAAAGTCTAAAAAAAGGGACCGAGACCAGAGTGAATGTGTAAAAATGCTGCAAATCATGCCGAAAAAAATTCTGATAGTTGAAGATAACGAGCTCAATATGAAGCTCTTTTCTGACCTGCTTGATGCGCATGGCTATGAGACGCAGCAAACGCGCGAGGGGTTGAAAGCCATCGCGCTGGCCCGCAAGTTCAAGCCTGATCTGATCCTGATGGATATTCAACTGCCGGAAGTGTCGGGTCTGGAGGTCACGAAATGGATCAAGGATGACGCCGGCCTTGCCGATATTCCGATTGTTGCCGTAACTGCCTTTGCTATGAAGGGCGATGAGAAACGTATTCGCGACGGCGGGTGCGCGGCTTATATCTCAAAACCGATTACAGTGAGTAGCTTTCTGGCGACGGTACGCCGTTTTGTCGAACCCGCATAAGGGAGGCTGGATATGAGCGCCCGTATTCTGGTTGTCGATGATCTGGCTCCTAACCTTCACCTTATTCAAGCCAAGCTTGCGGCAGAATATTATGACGTTCTTACCGCCCGCAGCGGCGAAGAGGCTTTAGAAATTGCGTCCGTAGAAAAACTTGATCTCATCCTTATGGATGCGATCATGCCCGGGATGAATGGCTTTGAAGCGTGCCGGCGCCTGAAAGCACGCCCCGGAACTTGGCATATACCGGTGATTATGGTCACGGCGCTGGAGGAAACGAAAGACCGCGTTCGCGGCCTAGAGGCGGGGGCAGATGATTTTATCACCAAGCCCATTGATGACTTTAATCTGATGACGCGGGTGAAATCGCTTCTGCGCCTGAAAATGGTAACTGACCAATTGCTTAGCCATACCGGTCACACGATAGAAAACTCCCGTCCCGTGATGGAAACGATTGACCAGAAAAAGGGCCAGATCTTAGTCGTAGAAGATCATCCACGCCGCGCGGAAAAAATCACCAAATCGCTTTTGTCACATGATGTGAGAGTGGTCGCCGATCCAATAGAGGCGATACAACTCGCCAAAGGGAATATCGATCTTGTGGTGGTTAGCCTTATTTCCGATGCTTTTGACGGTTTACGTGTGTGCGCCTCTCTGCGGTTTAATTCCGAAAGCCGTGAAATTCCAATTCTCGTCGTTGACGACCCTGAAAATCAAACCCGCTTGGTGCGGGCCTATGACATTGGCGTGAATGACACCGTACTTCGCCCTATAGAGCCGCAAGAGCTAGGCGCGCGCATCAGCACGCAATTACGCCGCAAGTTCTACGCCGATAGCTTGCGGGAAAATTTTAACGAAAACCTAGAGATGGTGGTGGCCGACCCCCTAACGGGTCTTGGCAATCGGCGCTATTTTGACCGGTCTATTGAGCCGCTTATCGACGGGCTAGAGAGCAGTGCTGCGACGCCTTTCACGATAATTCTTTTTGACATTGATCACTTTAAGCGGGTGAATGACATTCTTGGCCACGATATGGGAGATCATATCCTCAAAGAAGTGGCCGCGCGGCTTGTTACAAATATGCGCGCAATCGATATTGTCAGCCGCTACGGCGGGGAAGAATTTATGATCGCCATGCCCGAGACCACAGAGGCAGAAGGCCATGCCGCCGCGGACCGTATCCGCGCTTTGATTGCGGGCACGCCAATCTATGTGGATAATGAGGCGCTGACCATAACCATGTCTGCCGGCGTCGCGCAGGCCCGGCCCGGGGAAATGATGCGCGAGGCGCAAAAGCGCGCTGATAGCGCGCTCTATAAGGCCAAACATGCGGGCCGCAATCAGGTCTTTGCCGCTTCGATGAAATCGGCGGCCTAGTTCCTGATCTTGGGGCGTCCAAAAAAAACGGCCCGCTAGGGCCGCACTTCATGAAAAAAACAGACTAATAAGGCTACTTAATTTTGCCTTCCTTAAAGTCCACGTGCTTGCGGACAACGGGGTCATATTTTTTCTTGACCATTTTTTCAGTCATTGTACGCGCATTTTTTTTGGTCACATAGAAATAACCGGTTCCCGCCGTTGAGTTCAGACGGATTTTAATCGTTGTGGGCTTCGCCATGGCTCGCGCCTTTCATCTCTATGTCCGCGCGGGGCGCAGACCAATTCAGTAGCGGGCACATATACGCATGGCCCAAGCTCTGTCAACCTACTCTCTGTCCTTTTTCACGCCCTTATCGGGAAAAGCGTCAGTGATGAATCGCGCGCCTTTTCGCCGCATGAAAAAAATCTGCTGCGGCGGCGTGTCCTGCGCGAGGAAACGCTGGAGAACGTTTATCATAGTCTCGGTGGCGACATGGGTTTTGAGTGTCTCAATCTCCTCATAGCTAAACCAGCCGACGTTTAAAAGCTCATGGCTGTCGCGCGGCGCGTGCGGGCCGGCGGCGTTCATATCTTTGGCAAAGAACCATGTGTCAAAACGCTTATGGCGGCGCGGGGGCGTAATGGCGCGGCCAATGACCTCTAGACCGGAAATATCGGGCTGCTGGCCTGCCGAGTAAAAGGCTTGATAGCTGGCATTTCGCGGATTACGCGCGGCCCGCCCGACCTCGCCAAGCATAAGACTCGTTTCCTCATAGGTTTCGCGCACTGCGGCAAGCGCAACGGCGCGGGCGGCGCGCGGGCTATAGGCCGCCTCGAGAATATTTTGCGTGCGCGCGCTCAGTCGTCCTGCCCATCCCGCATAGCTGTCGGCGCGGTCAACCCGCCCGCCTGGAAAGACATAGACCGAGGGCATGAAATCATGACGGATTGCCCGCCGCCCCATCAGGATGCGCGGATTATCGCGCGGTCCTT
The DNA here is from genome assembly GCA_964410285.1 of uncultured Caulobacterales bacterium. Taxonomy (GTDB): domain Bacteria; phylum Pseudomonadota; class Alphaproteobacteria; order Caulobacterales; family Maricaulaceae; genus Fretibacter. The sequence continues at coordinate 596,833 of CAYPFR010000001.1, forward strand.
TCCATAAGATCAGGGTCGCGGCCTTTTTTGGGCGTGCGGGCCGCGGCAAGGCATCGCGCAAGGCTCGCTCTTTTTTGGTCAGCGGCGCAGGCGTGAATTCTGTCATGACCGTTTGCGCCGCTTATGCTTTGCCCCGCGCCCGCGTTTTGCCGAACCAGATCCAAACGCGCCGCCGCGCCCGCTGCGGTGGTGTGATCTTTTGGGCGGCTTTCCGGCTTCGCCCTCGCTGACCATCTCAAAAACAAGCCCGCCGGTAATCGGGCTAGCTTCTGTAAGTTTGACCTTAACCTTGGCCCCAAAGCGAAAGGTCGTACCGGTCTGCTCTCCGATCAGCTTTTTGGATTTTTCGTCAAAGTAAAACCGTTCCTCGCCCAGCGTGCGAATGGGGACAAGGCCATCTGCCCCCGTCTCGTCCAGCGTCAAAAATAGTCCAAAATTTGTAACCCCGTTGACGCGGGCGTCAAATATTGCGCCGATCTCTCCTTCAAGATAGGCGGCTATATACCGGTCCTTGGCGTCGCGCTCTGCGGCCATGGCGCGGCGTTCTGTGGCGGATATATGCTCACCAATATCTTTGAGCCGCGAGGCCTCGCGCTCGCTTGTACCGTCCTCACCCAGATTAAATGCCTTGATCAGTGCGCGGTGAACCACGAGATCAGCATAGCGGCGAATGGGAGAGGTGAAGTGAGCATAGTGGGTAAGGTTCAGCCCGAAATGCCCGCCCCCGCTGCCTTCATTATTGGGGCCGTAATAGGCTTGGCTCTGACTTCGGAGTACCGCCATACCCACAGTTTCTGACAAATCATCATGGGCGGCCTTGGTCAAAAGCTTATTAAAACGGGCTGTGCTCACCCGCTCTCCAAGAGACCATTTCAGGCCCACAGCGGGCAGGAAATCCGAAAGCCCCTGAAGACGCTCGCGCTTGGGCGGTTCATGCACGCGCACAATGGTGGGAATATTTTTCTTGTCCAAGGCCTGCGCCGCGCAGACATTGGCTTGCACCATAAATTCTTCAATCAGCTTATGAGCGTCAAAACGTTCTTTGAGGGAAATGCCCGTGACGTGTCCGTCCTCGCTAATGTGTACGCGCCGCTCAGGCAGTTCTATCGCCAGCGGCGCGCGCTCAGCCCGGGCTTTGGAGAGTGCCTGATAGGCGCTAAATATATCTTGTAATATGGGCTGCACGGTTTTAGCCACCTCACCCGGATGACCGTCAAAGCCTTCTTGAGCCTGCGCATAGGTCAGCCGCGCGTGGGAGCGCATGAGCCCGCGGGTGAATTCATGGCCGCGCTTAATCCCGTTTTTGTCAAAGCGCATCTTAACCGCCATACAGGCACGGTCTTCTTGCGGGCGAAGAGAGCATAAATCCGCCGATAGTTCCTCGGGCAGCATGGGCTCAACGCGGTCCGGAAGATAGACGCTATTGCCCTTTTGCTCCGCCGTCTGGTCAAGGCTTGATCCCGAGGTAACAAAGGCCGCAACATCCGCAATTGCCACCCAGACAACCCAGCCGTCTTTGTTATCTTCTGCCGTGTCGGGGGCAGCATAAACGGCATCGTCAAAATCTTTGGCATCAACGGGGTCAATGGTGATCAGCGGTAAACCGCGCAGGTCTTTGCGATATTTGGATAGGCCGGGCAGGGTGAGGGCCTTGGCCTGCGCAATCACCTCATTGGGAAAACCCATGGGAATTTCATGGGCGCGCAGCGACATAAGCGAGGCAGCCTTGGGTCCATCGGCAGGGCCGAGGATGTCTATGATCTCCGCTGTTTTGGCATAAGCATCCCGCCGTCCGCCGCTGGGGCGAAACATGACAAGCGTCTGATCAGGTGTGTTTTCCGGCACGCGAATAGGCTTGAACTCATCGCGCTGGCGCTTATTAATAGGCTTAATCCGCCAGCCTCGCCCGCCCCGATAGAGCACACCCATATTTGGAACTGAGGCTTTGGCAAGGCGCTTAATGACGACCGCGATTGTGAACTCGCCTTGGCGTTTTATCCGGCAGAGCGCGCGGTCCCCAACTCCGACCGCCGCCGCGCTGCCGCCCGCGCGGCCTTTGGATTTCTTGGCGTTATGACCTTCGCGAACAATCACAATGGGCGGCGCGCCGTCACCGCGCCAATTTTCTGGCGCCCCTATAAGGTCGCCCTGATCATCTACTTTCTGCGCCTTGATGACCATGACGCCTGGAAGCGCGCCTGCCTCGCGGTAGGTCTTTTTCTCAGGGGAATAGGTAATCGCCCCCTCCTCGGTCATGGCTTTCAACAAGGATCTGAGCTCGCGCCTGTCCGCGCCCTTAATCCCGAGGGATTTAGCCAAGTCGCGCCGCGTCAAGCGGTCAGGCTTCTCGCGGATGAGTGCCAAGAGCACTTCACGCGGCGCTATATCGGGGGTGTCATTCATGCCGCCGTTATAGACGGCTTTGCGCGAAGCGATAGGGGTAGATTACGTGTTTAGCCTGCACCGGCCTTTGCGGGCAACTGCGCAGCATGCGATGCGCCGCTCACGTGACTGCGTCTGCGCTGCGTCTATTCCAGCCACTTAAGCTTATCGAGAGGATATCCCAGATACCATTTTGTACGCTCTAAAATAATGCGGGTTTTTATAGCCTTTATATTCCCGCGCTCGTCGGTTGAAATTTCATCAATGAGGGCATTTAGGGCGTGTGTGTTAGCGCAGCACGTAAAGGAGACATAATCTGCATCGCCTGTCACGCGCATACAATCCATAAACTCCGGATAGGTTTCAATGAGCGCCTCGAACTTGCGGCGGTTTTTGAGGCTGTTGTTGTCTAGGGTAAACTCAACATAAGCCAAAACATGCTCTACGAGGCGTTCCAAATCCATATCGGCGGTGAAACTCACAAAGTATCCCGCTTCCTTTAGACCCTTCATGCGCTGGAAACATGCACTTGGTGATAGACCCACCTGTTCCGCCAAATCTTGATTTGAAATGTCTGATTGAAGATGCGTAATCGACAATATTTTTTTATTGATAGCATCCAGTTTGATATTTTTTCTGTTTCCCGCCATGACGTGAGTAAATCTGGTTTTTGTTTAGGCGGCAAGTCCGAAATTGTAGATTGTTGTCACCAAGGGATTCAAAAACATATTTTTGAAAGATCGGCTAGACTTTTGGCAGGAGGGTATATGGAAGAGATCAGTGAATTTGCTGCAGTTCCCATCAAAGATGCGCAGCTTGTAGCTTGGCCCCGCGTAGCCGCCATCGCGGCTATGGTAGGATTCTCCCTGCCGACGTTTTTAACGGGTCTTGAGGTCTTTGCAGGATTGTCACCCATAGATGCTATGTGGGCCCTGTTTTGGGGATCTCTCATCGTCACTTTGGTGGGCTGCATTACTGGTTATATCGGGGCGGCCGACCGGATGAGTTCTTATCTGCTTGTGCGTGTTGCCTTTGGTGATAAAGGCGCGTCATTTGTAAATATGGCCTTTGCCATCAGCCTGATGGGGTGGTTTGGGCTGAATATAAATCTGTTTATGGATACAGTTGGCCGGCTAGCGGCAGATATGTGGGGACTTCATGTTCCCCAAATAGCGCTCGCGATCCTTGCAAGTTTTTGTATGACGCTGACGACCTTAGTGGGGTTTAAAGCTATCAATATTCTGTCGACTTTACTTATTCCGGTTTTAGTTGTTGTCACGGCGCTTTTCACGAAAGCCGCCTTTGTTAATCATAGCCTGACAGATTTCCTGGCCATGGGAACACCGGCGCGGGCTGCCGGCGAAAACGCCATGAGTATTGGTGACGGCATTTCTTGGGTTGTCGGCGCAATCATTATTGGCGCCATTATTTTACCGGATATCACCCGCTTTATACGCGAGAAGTCTGGCGCGGTTTACACGGCGATTATATGCTATCTGATTGTGCAATTGCTTGTGATGTTCGCAGCAGGTCTCGCGGGGGTCAGCTCCGATGTGTTCGAAAGTTATTTCGACGCTGAAGGCGTGTCGCGTACGGATGTGATTTTAAAGCTCATGCTGGATGTCAATCTTGGCCTCGGGGCCTTTATCATTATCATCGCGGGAAGTTGGGTTCTAAACTCGCTCAACCTATATAGTGCTGTCCTAAGTACGAAAGCGACATTTCCTAAATTGAACTCAAAATGGCTTACAATCGGCCTTGGCAGTGTTGGCGTTGTCGCCGCACTGCTAAATATTCTGGGCGCATTTGAGGTCTTTCTCTGGTATCTCTCCATTATTTTCATTCCAGTCGCGGGCGTGCTAATTATTGACCGCTTCTTTATTCGGCCCAAAACCTATAATTTGGAGACCCTCGCGGATAATAATAATTTGAATATCCCAGCCTTTACGGCATGGGTTATTGGGGCGGTTGTCGCCATCCTCGCCGACAGAGGCACAATACCCAACCTCACGGGGATAGGCGCTATGGACGCTCTCCTTCTGAGCGCAGCGCTCTATTTTGTATTCGCCAAATTCAAAGCCAAGGCTGCGGGATGAGGATAGGCATAGATGTTGGCGGCACCCACACAGATGCCGTTATCCTTGAGGGTGATAAAGTCATTGCCGCTACAAAGGCCTTGACGACGGAAAATGTGGTGAGCGGTATTTCAAATGCTCTAGACGAAATTTTGTCTATGGGCGGGGTAAAAGAAAACCAGATTGAAACGGTCATGATTGGCACGACGCAATTCACCAATGCCGTTATTGAGCGCCGGTCTTTGGCGCGCATGGCCGCTGTTCGCATTGGTCTGCCGTCTGGTAAAGGTATGCCGCCCATGGTTGATTGGCCCGGTGATATGAAAAGTGCCATCAATGCGCAGGTGCATATGATGCATGGCGGCTACCTTTATGATGGGCATCGTCTTGCCGACCTTCGAGACGGCGAGATCGCGGCCCTTATAAGGGAGCTGAAAAAAGAGGATATAAAAAACATATCTATCGCATCTGCGTTCTCGCCCATGAACGCCGAACCAGAAATCAAGGTTGCGCAGGCAATCCGGGATGCCATCCCGCAGGCACAAATCACACTCTCGCATGAATTTGGCCGGCTCGGCCTGATGGAACGCGAAAATGCGTCTATCTTGAATACGGCGCTTTTGCCTTTTGCCGCGAAGGTCGTGGACGCTTTCCAATCTGCTTTAAAGAAACGGGGTCTCAAGTGTCCCGCTTATATTAGCCAGAATGATGGTACGTTGATGAGTTCAGATTTTGTTCGCAAATTTCCGGCGCTCACATTCTCATCTGGCCCTACCAATTCTTTGCGAGGCGCCTTTAAGCTCACCGGATTAGAAGACGCCATTGTTGTTGATATTGGAGGAACCACATCTGATATCGGTGTATTGCAAGGGGGCTTTCCCAGAGAGTCAAATGTGATTATCGATATCGGCGGGATACGAACCAATTTCCGAATGCCTGACATTATGGCGATTGGCCTGGGCGGGGGCAGCCTCGTGAGCGAAAACGGCCATAAAGTCGGGCCGCAGTCTGTTGGACATAATCTTGTGAAAGAGGGCATGGTTTTTGGCGGTCATATCTTGACCGCGACCGATATTATTGTCGCCTCCGGGGATAAAAAAATTGGAGATCCAAATAAAGTAAAAGCCCTTGATCAGCGGCTTGTGAAAGACGCCAAAAAAACCATGCACAGTTTGCTCGACCGTACGATCGAAATGATGAAGCCGGGCGGAAAGAGCCTGCCTGTCATTTTGGTTGGCGGCGGTTCTGTACTGGTGACAGATGGGCTAAAGGCGGCCTCTAAGCTTTATCGCCCTGAAAATGCGGGCGTCGCAAATGCGATAGGCGCCGCCATCGCGCAGGTCGGAGGCGAAGCGGAGCGAATGCTTTCCTATCGCAATATATCCCGAGAAGATGCGATTGCTCAGGTCACGCGCGCGGCGAGAGAAAAAGCCGTTGCGGCGGGTGCGGACGCCAGCACGATCCGCGCCATAGATGTCGAAGAAACCGCCATCCCCTATATGGATGAAGGCGCGACCCGCCTGCGGGTAAAAGTCATAGGGGAGTTAGCGCTATGAACGATAAACTCACCTATATTGACTTGGAACATTTGGATGATCTTGCGCTTGGCTCGGTTTTCCTCGCCACGGGCGGCGGCGGTGATCCATACGTGCCTAAATTGATTACAGCGCAAGCGATCAAAGCCTATGGACCGGTTGCGTTATTAGAGCCCAAAGAAGTGCAAGATGAAATGTTCATTGTAACCGTTGGTAGTGTGGGCGCGCCGACGGTAAGCTTGGAACTTTTGCCGTCGGTTCAGGAGGCGGCCGAAACACTTGATGCCTATGAAAAATTCATTGGCCGAAGAATCGACGCTATTGCATCTTTCGAGATTGGCGGCGGAAATTCTGTGATCCCAATATGCGCGGCGGCGGCAAAAGGTATTCCCGTGGTAGATGGCGACGGCATGGGCCGCGCCTTGCCCGAAGCACAAATGATGTCCTACCCCATAGGGGGGGTGAAACCTACGCCCGCTCTGGCTTATGACTATGCGGGAAATAGAGCGACATTTGAGACTGACACAACCGAGACGTATGAGCGCCATATCAGAGCCTTCTCTATGTCGGCGGGCGGCATGGTCACAGCCGCGGAGCACCCAATGACAGGCCGGCAAGTCAAGGACACAATTATCCCCGGTACTGTGAGTTTTTCCGTCAAGCTTGGTGCGTTACTTCGTCAGAAACGCGGTCAAGCGCCAAGCCTCGAAGCGCCGCTACAGCAGCTTTTCAAAGGCTCGATATACGGCGAATGTCGGCTCATATATTCAGGGAAGGTCATTGATAAAACAACGCGGATCATTGGAGGGTACGACATTGGAGAAGCCACGATTGAAGACTTTAGCGCCGCGCAGGAAAATTTATTGGTCAATATAAAAAACGAGTATTTGTTAGCGCGCCAAGGAGACCGCGTTAGAGCCAGCGTTCCGGATTTGATTACAATAGTAGATTTTGAGACCGGTGTGCCGATCAATGCAGAGCGCTTGCGTTACGGACAAAGAGTGGCTGTTTTCGCGACGGGCTGTCCCGATTTTTATCGGTCGCAAAAAGCCCTCAAAGTAGTGGCTCCGAGATGTTTTGGCTTTGATATTGATTATGTCCCCTTTGAAGAGCTTTAATCCAAAGCCTCGCCCAATGCGATGCGCAGACCTTCAAGCTTGCCGGCATATTTTTTCCATCTGCCGATAGAGCCAGAATAAAGCGGTTGCCGGACCTGAACTGAACTGGCTGTGGAGACAGGGGCCTTGTTTTCGTGAAAGCGCAAGCATGCCTCCTCGAACTCTAGATCACAAAAGTTCAGCAATCGCCGAGTTTGGGTTTCCTGATCGAACACGATATCTTCATATCGAATTTCCATAAAGCTTTGCGCCGGAAGCTCTGCGCGCCAATGGTCCATTAAATGGCTGAACTCTCGGAAGAAAAAAGCAGTATCACCGAGGTCAAAAGTGTAATTATAAAAAGATTCATGGACCGATAGAAGCTGCCGGAAATTAGACAAGCAGCTATCCATGGCCCCGCGGCGAAGCGCAATTATCCGCGCATTCGGTAAAGCCTTTTGAATAAGTCCTGCATAAAAGAAGTTAAACGGCATCTTATCTATGAATCGTTCGCGCGTGTTTAGCCGCGCCCGTGCTTGGGCGATATATTCACGGCCGAGCCTATCCAGATCAATTGTCCGCGCGCGTTTAAAGGTCTGCGCGTCCAGAACATATTTGGAATCTGAAGCGCTCATAACTTTGACGAGCTGAGAGAATATATTGAGTTCCCCCGCGGATTGCACCTTGGAATGGGAGGACAAAATACGGTCGACAAGTGTCGTGCCTGTTCGGGGCAGCCCGACAACAAAAATAGGCGCTTGTTGATTAGCATAACTATGGCCGCTTAATTTGTGGGTGGCGGCTGCGGCTTTGAAAGTATCCGCGCCTGCCTTTTGATCATATCGAAAACGGGCGCGCTTTGCCGCCTTAGCCTTGATCAGCCAGTCATAGCTCGCCTCGTGCTCGCCCATATCCTCAAGGCTCTTCGCGATAGCATGTCCGATCTGATGAACGGCATCCTCATCCGTTTTCATATCCTGAAATAAAGTCTTGAGTTTAGGAAGGTGGTTAGCCTCCTGAGTTTGCTTTTTTAAAGACACAATTGACGCCCAGGCACGGTAATGACGTGGATCCCTCTCAATGGTATTTTCATACGCTTTACCCGCCTTATCAAAAAGACCTAGAAATTGCGCCGATGCGCCGAGATTATAGTGAAAATTTGCCGGCTTTGGATCTAGGGCCACAGCCTTTTCAAACATTGGAATAGCGAGATCATGAAACCCGCTGCGGCTGTAAATAACGCCGACAATATCCGCTAAATAGCCATTCTGTATGAGGCATTTTGCGGCTCTATCTGCCGCCAATTTCGCCTCGCTTGATTGTTTTAATTCCGAATAGGTTTTGCCTAAAAAGGCCGGAAAATAGGCATTTGTCGGATCAAGGTTTTCAGCTTTCAAAAATAGCTCTAAGGCCTTTTCGGCGTTTCCATGATCTGACGCTATCGCGCCAAGTAAAAAATAGGGTATTGGATTGGAAAGATCTGCTTTGATGTCAGCGATGCATTTTGCATGAACTTCTTTATAGCGTTTGTCATGCAAAGACTTAAGTCCGGCCTGTAGTGTCAGTTTGTCCATGGGTTTGGGATAATCGAGTTTCACAAAAAAAACCATTTCGAATCCGCAAAATCTACGCCTGCGATGAATGCGAAAGCAAATTTCTTGTATAACCGCACACAATTAGACATATTTGGCATAAACATAACGATTTGAAATCTAATTTTGTTGAATGTGAGATAGAATTTCAGCAGATATATTTGTCATACAGCTCATCGAGGGGAATAGCATGAAAATTAGTAATAGCCTTAAAAGCCAATTGAAACTTACGGCAAGTGTGCTGGCATTCCCCTTGGGCGCCGCTGCATTTAGCGCGCCAGCTCAGGCCCAAAGTGTCGATGATGAAATTATCGTCACAGCAACACGCCGGGCAGAATCTATTCAGGATATTCCTATCAATATATCGGCGATCGGCGGTGAACAAATTGAAGAACAAGGTTTTGGGGATATATCGGAGCTTGCCGCCTTTGTGCCAGGCCTTAATATCGCTGACCAAGGCGGACGGGATGGCAATCGTATCGTCGTTCGCGGACTTAATGCTGAACCTGTTCAGAATAATTTTGGCCAAGAGGATGGCGGCGGTACGGTCGCAACCTATGTCGGCGAAATTCCTCTCTTTGTAGATTTGCGGCTTAATGACCTTCAGCGCGTAGAGGTTTTGCTCGGGCCGCAGGGGACCTTGTACGGGGCAGGGACATTGGGCGGCGCTATTCGCTATATCCCCAACAAGCCCGATTTTGCCGACCAATTCCTTGAAATTCGCGGCGGGGCTTACGGTTATAGCAGCGGGGATGGCATAAGCGCCGACGCCGGCGTTACATTTAACGCGCCCATCTCAGAAAATTTTGCTTTGCGGGGATCGCTTGATTTCCAAGATGATAAAGGATTTATCGATAACCCCTTTATCGTTCAGTCAATTGGCATATCAGAGCCCGATCCGAATTTCTCAAGTGCCTCGGAGACCGCTGCAAATTTCAACCCTCTCGAAGATGCAAATACCGAAGAAATTTTGTCAGGTAGATTTGCTGCGCGCTGGCAACCAACTGATGCTCTGGACGCGACCTTGACATATTATTTTCAGCAAGGTGAGTATGGGGGACGCAATACATCCTCATTCCGAACAGATACAATCCCATCAGGCCGTTATGAATTTGGAACACGTGTGCCTGAGCCCAATGAACGCAATAGCGATTTGCTTGCTTTGGAAGTCGTCGCTGATCTTGGTTTTGCCGAACTCACATCTGCAACGGGATATGCCACGGTCGATGAAAATGGTCAGAGAGACCAAACCGATTTGCTGATTTCGCTTGAATATTACTACGAGACTTTCCCAACCTTCACGGCCTTCACCTTTGAAGACGAGGAGACAGAAATTTTTAACCAAGAACTGCGCCTTGTCTCAAAAGGCGATAGCCGGTTTAACTGGATTTTGGGGGCCTTTTATAATCAGAATGAATATGATGCCTTATCCTCTGAATTCACGCCAGGATTTGGGGCCTTTAATGTCGATTTTGGGTTTCGCCAAGACTTGAATGATCTGGAGTATTTCGAAGCTGATAGAACCCGATTGGAAGAAAAGGCTATCTTTGGTGAGGTCGGTTTCGACCTCACTGAGGCGTGGGACGTGACCGGCGGGATCAGGTTTTATGACTTTGAACTCGACACGGCTAACTTAACGGAATTCCCGTTCTTTACTGACGCCTCTACATTTAATCCATTTCCTTTGTCTGACATCAGAGATCAATTGACGCTCGCGCCTAATGATTCGGGGAGCGGTACCCTCTTTAAACTGAATACGTCATATAAAATTGGCGGTGGGAACACGGTTTACGCAACATTTAGTCAGGGCTTTAGAGTTGGTCTATCAAATGGCGGCGACACCTGTTCCGACAATGCATTTATGGATGATATGCAGGGGTTATGCCTTTTTCTGCCGGGGCAACAGTTTAGTGATAATCCTGCGGACATTGTTCTGCTGGATGAAACTGGGGCGGATGCTGATACAACAAATAATTACGAATTGGGGTTTAAAACAACATGGCTGGATGGGGCGCTACGCCTTAACGGCGCTGTATACTATATCGACTGGAGTGATCCGCAGGTAAACACAACCTCGATCAATGCAGGTACAGCTATCACTGTGAATGCAGAGTCGGCTGTGAGCAAAGGCTTTGAGGTGGATGGTAGCTGGCAAGTGAATGACCAATTCAACCTTAGAGGAAATTTCAGCTTCACAGATGCCGAGTTAACGGCCGATGTGCCGGGTTTAATTCAAACGATCACGCCTCCGGGTTTCGGAACCACGATTGAGCCAGGGCGAGATGGGGATAGATTGCCAGGTTCACCGCGTACTCAGTTTTCCGTTTTCGGAGATTATGAGCACCCGCTTCCCAGTGGCGCTGCGGTTGTGATAAACGGCGGATATGCGTGGCAAGGTGATGTCTTGTCGTTCACAGGAGGTCGAGGCGGCAGCTTTACATTGCCAAGCTTTGGACGTGCAAATCTGGCCGTTGGATATCAAACGGATAATTGGGATTTTACCGTTTATTCTGATAATATCTTTAATGATTTCTCCGAAACAAGCGCGTCTAATACGCCGCTCAACAATCAAACTATCGGTGCCTTTGACGGTGATCTTAATCCCGCAAATGTGCGCAGGTTTAGAACAAATGTTCTTCCCCCGCGCTCAGTGGGTGCGCGTTTTAAATATCGTTTCCAGTAGGGCGATGATTAACACACTTTCAAGAGGCCCCATTGGGCCTCTTTTTTAAGGGTTCGAGGCTTAGACCTTACAAAGGGCTCAGCTTTAAGCTTTGGGCGCGTCCTTTTTCGCTGCGGGCTTTTTCTTTGCCGCAGGTTTCTTTTTCGCGGCTGTTTTTTTCTTGGCAGGCTTCTTTTTAGCCGCCTTTTTCTTCTTGCCGCCCTTGGCCTCTTTCGCCGCGATATAATCTAGCGCCATTTCTAGGGTGACATCCTCCGGTTTTGTGCCGCTTGGGATGGTCGCATTGATCTTTTCATATTTGACATAGGGGCCGTAACGCCCGTCCATAATCTTGATCGGCTTTTCGGTTTCAGGATGCGCCCCAAGGTCCTTGAGGGCTTTGGCTTGATTGCGCCCGCGTCCGGGATTGGCTTTTTTCTCCGCGATCAATTCTACCGCTAGGTTCATGCCAACTTCGAACATCTCGTCGGCTGTTTTTAGGTTCACATAGGTCCCGTCGCACAGGATATAGGGGCCATAACGTCCAATTGCGCCCGTAATTTTCTTACCAAGCTCGGGGTGTATTCCGATCTCGCGGGGCAGGGAGAGCAGTCGCAGCGCCTTTTCCAGATCAATGGAGTCATAGGGCCAGTTTTTTGGTAGGCTTGTGCGTTTTGGCTTTGGCTGTTTTTTCGCGTCCGGATCAGGTTCGTTTTTAAGCTCCACATAGGGGCCAAAACGTCCAGTCTTAAGCCAGACCTCACCGCCCGTTTCGGGATGCACGCCCAAAGCCTTGTCCTCATTATCGGCATTGGGATTATTGCCATCGCCAAAGGGGCGGGTGAACTTGCAATCGGGATAGTTAGAGCAGCCAACAAAAGCCCCAAATTTTCCAAGTTTTAGAGACAACTGCCCGTCCTCGCAGCTTGTGCATTTGCGAGGATCGGAGCCATCTTCTTTGTCAGGAAAGACAAGTGGGCGCAGCGCATCATTGAGCGCGTCAAGTACATGGGTCACCCGAAGCTCTTTGGTTTCGTCAACACTGGCGGCAAATTGTGTCCAAAAATCGCGCAGCAGAACTTTCCAGCCCAGATCACCCGCAGAGACTTTATCCAGACGCTCTTCTAAGTCCGCTGTGTAATCATATTGCACATATCTGGAGAAAAAGTTCTCTAGGAAGGCGGTCACAAGCCGGCCTTTGTCATCAGGCGTAAACCGACGCTTGTCCAGATTGACATAGCCGCGGTCCTGCAGAACTTTCAAGATAGAGGCATAGGTCGACGGACGTCCAATACCGAGCTCTTCCATGCGCTTAACCAGGCTGGCTTCGGAATAACGCGGCGGGGGCTGGGTGAAGTGCTGCACGGCATTGACCTCGCCGGATTTGGCTGCGTCGCCTTGCTCAACGGGCGGTAGGGTTGTGGATTCTGTATCGTCGTCTTCCGCTGAGGCTGGTTTGGTTTCCTCATAGAGTTTCAAAAAGCCGTCGAAACGCACAACAGAGCCAGTGGCGCGCAGACCAACCGTTTTAGCTGCATCGGCGATCTCAATGGTGGTGCGCTCTAGTCGGGCATTTTCCATCTGGCTGGAGGTCGCACGCTTCCAGATAAGCTCATAAAGCTTTTTCTGATCACCCGACAGATTGACCTTATCGGGGTGGCGGGCAAAGCTTGTGGGGCGGATGGCTTCATGGGCCTCCTGCGCATTCTTGGCTTTCGTTTTATATATCCGCGGCTCATTGGGCAAATATGCCGCGCCGATGTCACGCGAGATGATTTCGCGGCACTCGTTCAGCGCTTCGCCGACCATAGAAATCCCGTCCGTCCGCATATAAGTAATTAAGCCAACGGTCTCCCCGCCTATATCAATGCCTTCATAAAGACGCTGCGCGGTCTGCATAGTGCGGGTGGCCGAGAAGCCGAGTTTGCGGCTGGCTTCCTGCTGCATGGTTGAGGTTTGAAACGGCGGCATGGGTTTGCGCTGCACGGGCTTGGCCTCAACGGAAATAACGGACAAATCCGCGCTTTCGACTTTGGTTTTTGCCGCGCTCGCAAGCCCTTCGTTATTTAAAGAAAATTTGGTCAGCTTGTCGCCATCCAAAGAGACCAGCTTGGCCGGGAAGGGCGTGCCGCGTTTGGTATCGATTAATGTATCAATGGTCCAGAATTCTTCATTATTGAAATTTTCAATCTCGGTTTCCCGCTCACAAATCAGGCGTAGGGCCACGGATTGGACACGCCCGGCAGAGCGCGCACCGGGCAATTTTCGCCACAGCACAGGGCTGAGCGTAAAGCCAACGAGATAGTCAAGCGCGCGCCGTGCCAGATAGGCTTCGACCAGTTCCATATCCAGCTCTCGCGGATTTTGGATGGCGTCCGTAACAGATTTTTTTGTGATCGCATTAAAAACAACGCGCTCAATGGCTTTGTCTTTCAGCGCCTTTTTTTTGTTGAGTACCTCAAGCAAGTGCCAGCTGATGGCTTCGCCTTCGCGGTCCGGGTCAGTGGCCAGAATAAGTTTGTCAGAGGCCTTTAACGCGGTCGTAATATCTTTAATGCGGGATTTTGATTTCGTGTCGACATCCCACGTCATGGCAAAGTCGGCATCAGGGTCAACAGAGCCATTCTTACTTGGAAGATCACGGACATGGCCGAAACTTGCGAGGACTTTATAGTCCTTACCAAGGTATTTTTCGATAGTCTTGGCTTTGGCAGGTGATTCAACGATGACTAGATTCATTATAACTTCCCAGCTTCGATCCTGGCCTATCGGGGCCATCGCAGATATTTTAAGAGCCGCCATGTGCGCCAAGGCGCGCCAGTTGTCAACCGAGGAGCCGCAGTAAATTACCGCGATCACAAAATCAGATTTATATGATTGACAAAGTGCTAAATATCATAATACACTTTAAACGTGCAAATATGGCATTGGGGTTCAGCATGCAAAATAGAGATAGCGCCGAGGCGTCAGACATCAAGCAAGGCACGGCCTTACCAGCTGAGGTCGCGCATGATTATATTCGCGAAATGTTAGCCGAGCTAGCGGGCATTGCTGAAACTGCGCAACTATCGGATCTTTCAGCCCTGCTGAATGTGACGCTCAAGGCGGTCGATATTAAGGGGCATGTACTTTAGTGCCCCGCTTCCAGGCCCCTTAACGCAGGGCCGCGATACGCCCATCGGCTTCAACAAAAACATCGCCGTTAAGTTCCATATCCAAAAGCGCAGCCTGCACGATAGGCAAGGGAAGCTCGCTCGCGCGTATAATTTCATCGCGCGGCGTGGAGGAGGGCGAAAGAAGTCCCGTAATGACCTTTCGGGCTTTTTCAATTTCGCTCTGGGCGGCTGCCCAGTCAAACTCGGGCTGGGCAAAGCCGCTTTCGGGCTCCATTACGCGCAGCGGCGGCAATTGCTCCACTACCTCAATGACGTCCTGCGCGGAGCTGACAAGGGCCGCGCCGGTCTGAATGAGGCGGTTACATCCCGCGCTGCGCGGATCAAGCGGTGAGCCGGGAACCGCCATCACCTCGCGGTTTTGTTCCATTGCGTAACGCGCGGTAATCAGCGTGCCAGAGCGCTCCGCCGCTTCAATGACGATCACCCCCTTACACAGGCCGGAGATAATCCTGTTGCGGCGGGGAAAATCCCGAGCCGTCGCTTTATAGCCCAGCGGGCTTTCGGATATTAGTGCGCCTTGCTCTGCCATTTGCCGAAAAAGCTCGGTGTTTTGGCGCGGATATATATGGTCGACCCCGCCGCCAAGCACGCCGGCGGTCCCAAATTCTAGCGCCCCTGTATGGGCGGCGGCATCAATCCCCCGGGCAAGACCGCTTATGATCGTATAGCCTTCGCCTCCCAGCTCCGCTGCAATCTGGCGGGCAAATTTTTGACCAATCGCCGACGCATTACGCGAGCCGACTATCGCAAGGCAAGGCCTGTGCAAAATATCAATACGCCCCTTAAGGCTGATCAGGGGGGGGCGCGGGTCCACGGCGGCAAGGTAAGGCGGAAAGTCTGGCTCGCAGCTGGCGATAATGCGCACGCCCCAGCGCTCGGACTGCGCCATCTCTGCTTCAATCGCATCAAGGCTTGGGATGGATAAGCCCTTTCGACGCCGGATAAGCTCGGGCAGGGCCTGAAGCGCCGCGCCGGCTGACTTATACCGCGTGATGAGGTTGTGAAACGCAACGGGCCCCACAGTGGCCGTGCGGTAAAGGCGCAGCCAATCGCGGCGCTCGGTGAAAGAAAGCTCGCCCCCCGCCAAGGCTAAGCGCTGTCTTTTGCGGCGCTCTTTTTGTTTGCGCCTATTTTTGGTTCACTGCCCTTTAGGATACGGGCGATATTCTCTTTG
Source organism: uncultured Caulobacterales bacterium (assembly GCA_964410285.1). Classification (GTDB taxonomy): domain Bacteria; phylum Pseudomonadota; class Alphaproteobacteria; order Caulobacterales; family Maricaulaceae; genus Fretibacter. The sequence goes on from CAYPFR010000001.1 coordinate 612,526, forward strand.
TGACGGATAAAAATAATGACAGCGAGTACAAAGGACATCACAGCAATATCGAGCCGTCCCAGATAAATCGCAATCAAGGGCGCCGCCGCCGCCGCCCATAGCGCGCCCATGGAGGACATTTTTGTGATAAAGGCCGCCGCCAGCCAGACCGCCCCGCAAGACAGGCCTATCGGCCACGCCGTGGCCAAAAGGCATCCAAAAAAGGTTGCCACGCCTTTGCCGCCTTTAAACCCAAGCCAGACAGGAAAACAGTGGCCGATCAGGGCCGCGGCCCCTGCGATCAATCCGTAAGGGAGACCGTAGAAATGATTGACAATCAAAGCGGCAACGCCGGCTTTACCTGCATCTGTCAAAAGGGTGAGCAAGGCTAAATCCTTACGACCTGTCCGAAGAACATTCGTCGCCCCGATATTTCCCGAGCCAATAGCGCGTATATCGCCTTGCCCTGAAGCTTTGGCTATGAGCAAGCCAAAGGGAATAGACCCGAGGCCATAACCAAGAAGCAGGGCGATCAACGCCGTCAGATTAAGCGGGAGAATATCCATAGAGATTTCCTGCCCAATAGCTGCGCGCGAGTCAATTCCGCAGACCTCGGGTTTGCCGGCGGATTTTGCGCGGCTCTTTGCCCGTCTGCCCGGTGACCTGCGCGCGCTGCATTGGCGCTTGCAATCACGCCGCGCCGCTGTATGACGCCGCACATGTTATCCATTACTGATCTTGATTACCGCCTGCCCACGCGCCCCCTTTTCACCAAAGCCAGCGCGCAGATTGCATCTGGCTGGAAGGTCGGGCTTGTTGGCCGCAACGGCACGGGGAAATCTACCTTGCTGCGACTGATCCGTGAGGACATTGAAAACCCCGCCAAAGACAGCGCAATCAAACTTAACAAAGGTGCCCGTCTTGGCTGGGTGGCCCAAGAGGTTGCTGCCACGGATGAGACTATTATGGAAGTCGTGCTTGCCGCCGACCGAGAGCGCCATGCGCTTATGACCGAGATGGAGACCGCCGTTGACCCCGACCGTATTGGTGAAATCCATGAGCGCCTCATTGATATTGACGCGTGGAACGCAGATACGCGCGCCGCGATTGTGCTCTCCGGGCTCGGTTTTAAGCCTGATGATTTTCACCGCGCCACGAAAGAATTCTCGGGCGGCTGGCGTATGCGCGCCGCGATTGCCGGCGTGCTGGTATCCGAGCCGGATTTGCTGTTGCTGGATGAGCCAACAAATTATCTTGATCTTGAGGGCGCGGCTTGGCTTGAGGATTATATCCGCAAATATCCTCATACGGTGATAATGGTCAGCCATGACCGCGAAATGCTCAACCGCTCGGTTACTCATACGCTGGCGCTGGAGCATCAAAAGCTGGATATTTGCACGGGCGGTTATGATGATTGGATGCGCCTGCGCGCCGCCAAGACCGCTCAGCTTGAGGCGCAAAAGGCAAAGCAGGACGCCGACCGCGCGCACTTGCAGGCCTTTGTCGACCGCTTTAAAGCCAAGGCCTCCAAAGCCCGCCAAGCACAGTCGCGCGTCAAAATGCTAGAGAAAATGCAGGACATCTCTATTCCGATTGGCGAGCGCACAACACCGTTTAATTTCGGCGCGCCCAAGGACAAGCTCGCCCCCCCCATGCTTGAGCTGGAGAAATGCGATCTGGGTTATGGAGAGGGTGCAAAAATTCTCTCCTCCGTCTCTCTGCGCCTTGACCCGGAGGACCGTATCGCCATTGTCGGCGCAAATGGGCAGGGTAAGACAACGCTGGTTAAATCCATTGCTGAGCGCCTGCCGCTTATGTCGGGGGAGCGCAAAGCCCCGCGCGCGCTGCGGATCGGTTATTTTTCCCAAGACCAGCTTGATGAGCTGACAGAGGGCGAAACCGTGCTAGATCACGTCACCCATAAGCTGCCGAAGGGCACGCCGCAAAACCAAACGCGCGGCGCCGCCGCTGCCATGGGCTTTAGCCATGAAAAGGTCGAAACCCGCGTTGAGAAATTATCGGGCGGAGAAAAAGTCCGCTTGCTCCTTGGCCTCATGTCGATCGACAAACCCCATGTGCTTATCCTTGATGAGCCGACCTCGCATTTGGACATTGATAGCCGCGAAGCCTTGATTTATGCACTTAATGATTTTCCGGGCGCTGTACTATTGATTACCCACGATGTTTACCTCGCTGAAGCTACAGCCGATAGGTTATGGCTGGTGAACGCCGGCAAAGCCAAACGCTATGACGGCGATTTACGAGACTATAAAAAACTCGTCATGGCCGCAGACCGGTCCAAATAAATTTTTGCGAAAAAAGTCTTTTGAATAAACACGCGCGCCTAAACCACATCCAGATCATTTAATTGCCGCTGGAAATTAGCCGCTTTCAGCCAATTCCAGAACAGGCAAGCGCACAGGAAGGCCGTGATAAACCCGCCCATATAAATCAACATCAGACGATCCTCTGTGATTGCCAAGGGGGCCTCGCCATATTCCATCCATCTGATAGCAAATATAAAAGCAATGGCGGGGATAAAGGGGAGAAGAAATCCGCGCGCAAACCCGGCAGCATAGTCACGTTGGCGCGTGAATTCATGGCGTAAAAACTCGATCAGCTTTCCATTTGGTTCGGCTGGTAATCCTATTCTTTGCCGGGCAAAGCGGTGGTAATTCCATGTCGCCAAAGCTGCGCCGGTCGTCATAAGGCCCGAAACAATCCATTTATGCCAATCCACGCTGATTATGTGGATATAGGCGATCAATCCGAAAAGCACCGCATAGGCTACATAGTCAATCAAATGTTGCCGTTTAGCTTTGGCATCCAGTTTTCGCGCCCGCGCTTGCATTTGTGCCTCAGTATAGCGCGGCGCAGCGGCAGGCAGCGATTGCCAGAGGTTTTTGAGACTGTCTTCAGCGTTTGTCATGGCTATGTCCTGTGTTGAATAACTTAGAGAGTTTAGATTTTAGGCGGTGGATTTTTGTCGCCGCCGCGCCAGATGTTATGCCGGCAATCTCGCCAATCTCGGCTGCGTTCATCCCTTCTAAATAAAGTGTGATGAGTTGCCTGTCGGTAGGCTTAAGACAGGTGATCAGCGCCATTAATTGCCCGCGCTGATCGGCGCGTTCAAACTCTGCGGCCATGTCGCTGCCATCGGGCAGCTCCTTTATATCCTCAATAGTCTTATAGGTGCGGCGAGCGCCCCTTTTATGCTTCATCATATGGCTGGCGCCCGTATTATGCGCAATGCGGTAGACCCAAGTCCGCAGGCTGGCGCGGCCATCAAAAATTCTAAAACTCTTCCAGAGTTCAAAGTGAATATCCTGCACCAGATCTTCGCGCTTTGCAGGGTCCCGCTCATAGGCATAGGCCAGCCGTCCTATCGCCGGCCCATATTGCTCCGCGGCAAGGCGGTAATGGGCGTCCTGTGAGAGAGATTTTGAAATGGCGTGGGCCTTATGAAAATTGCTGCGTTATTAAGGTAGTCCCAAGCGCGGCAAATTTCTTACATTTTATTTTGGGTTTTGGCTTGCCGGCGCGCCGGCAAGGTCGCCAGCGCAACGCCGCCAAGAATTAGCAAAGTCACAAGCGCGAATTTCCCTGTTACCGCTTCTTGTAAAAATATCGCCCCGCCCAGCGCCGCAATGACGGGCACAGTGAGCTGGCATATTCCAGCCTTGGCAGCGGTTAGGCTTGGCAGAACTTTATACCAAAGCGTATAGCCAACCCCCGAGGTCACGGCGCCGGAGATCACAGCGAGCAAGATGCCGCCCGCCTGCGGCGGCCCCTCGGGGGAGAGCCATAGCGCGAACGGGATAAAGAGACAGGCAAGCAGGCTCGCCTTTATGAAATTTCCGGCTGTGCGCAGAGCGGGGTCCGCGCCCTTTAGCCCCAAGAGCGAATAGGCCGCCCAGCCCGCGCCGGCAATCGCCATGGCAGCGGCCCCGATTAAGGGGGGCCGCGCCGCGCCGGGCAAAAGCCACCAGATCAGCCCGCCCATGGCCAGCACAAGCCCGCACCACACGCGCGGGCCGATGATCTCTCCGCGCAGCACGCCCGCGCCCACCATGATGATCTGCACGGTGGTAAATAAGAGCAAAGCGCCCGCCCCCGTGTCCATGCTGATATAGGCATAGGAGAAAAAGGCGGCATAGATCAGCAGCGCCGCCGCGCCCAGCCAGTCCCCGCTGCCGGCTGCGCGCGAGGGGCCTTGCAACATCAGCAAAAGGGCCGCGCCGCTTAATAGGCGTATCAGCGCGAAACTGCCCGCGCCAATCACCCCGCCCGTCAGCGCCGCCCGCCCCAGCAAAGAGTTTGCCGCAAAAGCGATCATGGCCAGACCTGTCAGCAAAAAAATCTGCATTGGTTTCATAAAGATGTGGTGCAGGGCTTTGGCGTAAATTGCAATCGTAATGCTTGCTCGGGCAAGAAGTCTGGTAGCCACAAAAAGAGGTTCAGCGCGCGGCTATGTATCTATCCTCCAAACACCGTCACGCCGCCGACGATTGTGCGCACGCATTTCCCTGTCATGCGGCGGCCGTCAAAGGGGGTGTTTTTGCTTTTGGAGCGTAGATTATCGGCCTCACAGACCCACGGCTTATGCGGGTCGAGCAGGATGATATCTGCGGGCGCGCCGACGCCCAGATGTCCGCTCTCAATACCAAGCAAAGCGGCGGGGTTAATTGTCACCGCGCGCAGGAAGGCCGCGAGGTCTAGCGCGCCGTCCGCGGCTTGGGAGAGCCCCCCCGCGAGCAAGGTTTCAAGCCCGACTGCCCCTGCTGCGGCCTCTGAGAATGGCAAGCGTTTCTCCCCCGCCGGATGCGGGTCATGATCTGAGACGATAATATCAATTGTGCCGTCATTTATTCCGCTAATCAGGGCTGCGCGGTCAGTCTCGCTGCGCAGCGGCGGGTCAAGTTTGGCAAAGCTACGATAATCACCAATGTCAATTTCGTTTAGGCAAAGATGGTTGATCGAGACGCTGGCCGCGATGTCAAGGTCGCGAGATTTGGCGCGGCGCACCACCTCTAGCGCCTCGGCTGAGCTTATCATATCAAGTAATAGGCGCCCCCCTGTCAGCTCCGCGAGGGCGATGTCGCGCTCCGCCATGAGGCGTTCGGCCATGGCCGGGGCGGCGGTCAAGCCAAGGCGCGAGGACATATCGCTCTCATGGGCAACCGCGCCATTGGACAAGCTCGGGTCGACTGCGCGGTTGGCAATCAGCGCGTTAAAGCTCGCAGCATAAGAGAGCATGCGGCGCATGGTTTGCGCGTCGGAAATTGGCTGCGGCCCGCTGGAGAACATCACCGCGCCTGCGGCCTGCATCAGGCCAATTTCGGAGAGCGTCTTTCCGTCCAAATTTTTGGTAAGCGCGCCTGAAACAAGGGTATTAACGGCGCATTCGGCTTCTCCCCTGCGGGAGATGTAATCCACCATGGCTGCGTCGTCGATCACGGGTTTTGTGCTGGGTGTGATCACAATCGTTGTGACGCCGCCGGCCGCGGCTGCGGCTCCTGCGCTAGCCAGCGTCTCCTTGTTCTCGCGCCCCGGCTCTCCGGCCTGCACGCGCATGTCAATAAGGCCGGGCGCGGCGATCAAGCCTTCGGCGTCGATAATTTTGCCTTCTGGGGTCATGTCGCCGCCCATTTTCGTGATGCGGCCCTCGCTAAAGACAACTGTTCCGACATCATCAAAACCGCTGGCAGGGTCGATGATGCGCGCGTTGATTATCGATGTCGGCGCGCTCATGACCGGCCCTCCGCAGATGAGGCCCGGCGAATATCTTGCGCTTTTGAGAGTGCATGTAAAATGCCCATGCGCATGGCCACGCCGGTTTCGACTTGCTGGGTTATCAGGCTCACATCGGGGTCATCGGCCACGGAGCTTGCGATTTCTACGCCGCGGTTCATTGGACCCGGATGCATGACCAGCGCGCCGGGCTTGGCAAATGCAAGCTTGGCGCGGTCAAGGCCATAGAAATGAAAATACTCGCGCTTACTCGGCACGAATGCCCCCTGCATGCGTTCAAGTTGAAGCCGCAACATCATAACAACGTCACAGCCTGCGAGGCCTTCTTTCATATCGTGAAATACGTCTACGCCCCAGCGGTCAGCATCAGCGGGCAGCAGCGTCGGCGGGCCAATCAACCGTAGCTCGCAGCCCAGCATATTGAGCAGCTCGACATTACTGCGCGCGACGCGGGAGTGCAGAATATCCCCGCAAATCGCAATCCGTAGCCCGTCCAAATCACCGCTAAAGGCACATCGCAGGGTCAGCGCATCCAAAAGCGCCTGGGTGGGATGCTCATGCATGCCGTCGCCCGCATTAATCACAGCGCAGGAGACTTTTTGTGATAGCAGTGCCGGCGCGCCGGAGCTGCTGTGGCGAACAACAAGCAAATCAGGATTCATCGCAGTCAGCGTCGCAGCCGTATCGAGCAGCGTCTCGCCCTTGGCAGCGCTGCTGGTAGCGATGTTCATATTAATGACGTCCGCGCCCAGCCTTCGCCCCGCAAGCTCAAAGCTTTTTTCCGTGCGCGTCGAGTTCTCGAAAAACAGATTGATCAGCGTCTTTCCTGCAAGCAGATTTCGCTGCGGTGATTTTTGCACGGCAAGGTCAAGATAATGCTCGCCCAGCGCCAGCAGGGCTTCGATGTCCATACGGTGAAAATCAGAAATAGAAAGGCAATGCGGCTTGGAAAACGGGTACTCCCCGATGTGGTCACTAGGAGATGACATATTGCCTCGCGATGATTTTAGACGATGTAGTCGCGGCGCGCGCGCGAGTCAATCGCTTTGGGGTAAGGCTATGCCCGTAGCCGGTCCAGCACCCCTTGAAGGATATAGCTAGCGGCGAGTTTATCGACATTTTGCGCGCGTTTTTTGCGGCTTATATCGGCGGTGATCATGGTGCGGGTCACGGCGATGGTCGACAGGCGCTCATCCCACAGAAAAATCGGCAAATCGCGCAGGCGCAAAAGATTGGTGCAAAAATCACGCACGGACTGGGCACGTGGGCCAAGGCTGCCGTCCATATTCACAGGATAGCCCACAATTAGCGCGCTCGCGGAATTTTCGTCATAAGTGCCAAATAGGCTTTGCGCGTCCTTTGTGAATTTCTCGCGCGTGATTGTATGCAGCGGGCTTGCGATCAGCCGCGTGCGGTCAGAAATCGCAAGGCCTAGCGTCTTTGTGCCGGGGTCAACCCCCAGCAATGCACCCTCACTACCGCGCAGATTTTCAAGCGTTATCATTGTCATAATCGGCGCTTAGCCTGCACTGCCAAATGGCGCAAGCTGCATGACAATTTGCAGGGCTATATAAAGCACGGCGAGGACGCCAAGCGTGATTTTCACCCAGAGCTTTGGGAACCGCCGCCAGAGTACGATGATGGCCGCTATCGCCATGACGGCCTCAATCAAGCTCACCCAGCCCGCATGATGGTCTGCCTCCCAATAGCTAAAAGGGGAGAAAAAGCGCCAATCCGACAGCGGCCAGAAATGGCGGTAAGCGTCATGGCCATGAACGGGTAAATCTGTCGCCATATGGATGAGCGCGGCGAGGGCGAAAAACAAAACGAGCTGCCCCCAAATTTTCCCGCGCGCCCAGAAACCCAGCGCGGCAAGGGCGGCGTAAATCGGGATGGAATTAAACAGCGCAATCAAGGTCTGCATGGGCGGCTCGAAATATAGCGTGTCCCAAATCCGGCGCTGGCTCTCGCCTTTGATAAACATCTGATAAGGTGCCCAAAGATAAATCGCCGCGTCCGGTATTAGCGAGCCGATAAACACCGCCCAATTGCGCCGCGTGTGACCACGTTTTGAAAGCAGGGCGAGCGCGAGCAATGAGTGGGTTGGGGAATTCATGAGCTATGTGTCCAGATATCCCTAACCGTTTTCAGCTTTTATGCCGGTATAATTCTTATCATAATAGGCCTTGATTTTTCGGTTATCGACTTCGGTGTCAAAGGTCAGCGGCATAATTTTGTCGAGCACGACTTCCTTGGTGGGGCCATTAAGCCCGACAAGGAAGACGGGCACGCCCGCGCCGTAAGCAATCCTAAGGTAGCCTTTTTTAAATTTCTCGACTTTGGAGCGCGTGCCTTCAGGGGTAATACCGAGATAGCCTTGCTCGACAGAATTAAACCAATTGGCCATTTGCGTGGTTAAATCCATCTTGGCTTTGCGGTCTATGGGCACGCCGCCCATTTTCTTGAATAATCCGCCAAGCGGCCAGAAGAAGGCTTCCTTTTTCATCATCCAGCTTGCCTTGACCCCGGCCGCTTGCATCGCCGCCATCGCAAGGATAAAATCCCAATTAGAGGTGTGGGGCGCGCCGATAAACACGAGTTTGGGCTCATTAGGGAAGCCGCCCTTGATTTTCCATCCCATCATGGCAAGGGTCGCACGGCCCAGCCAGCGCGTAAACCGGTTACCAAGGCGCGGCGTGACCGGCGAGCAGACATGGGCATATTTATCCGAGCGCGGCTCGGCGGCCGGGATTGCATTATCGTCACTCATGTGTTGCCTTTCTTCTGCGCGCCAAGGGGGTATGTGCCTGAGCTAGCGCTTTGCGATGTCAAGAGCAAGAGGGACTGCGCGCGGCGCCCCGTTATAAGAGTGGGCACGCCGCCGCGCCGGGCGCAATTTTGGGCAGATGCGCACAATCACGTATTTTCACGCGCCAAGCCTTGCCCGCCCGCGCGTGCCCTGCTAACTCGCCCCTCTATTCCTTCAACGCTTATGGAGCGCCATATGCCTGATACGGCCAAAGAGACAGTCACGGCGAAAGACGTGGAGAAAATCGCAAGGCTCTCGCGCCTGCATGTAGAGCCAGAAAAACGCCAAAATCTCGCGGATGAACTTAACGGGATTTTGGGCTGGATCGAGCAATTGCAAGAGGTTGACGTTAACGGAGTTGCGCCCATGACTTCTGCCGTGGCTATGCCGGCGCCCCTGCGCGCGGACGCCGTGTCGGACGGCGGTAAACGCGCGGAAATTTTGCAAAATGCGCCCAAATCCGAGGACGGCTTCTTCGTCGTTCCGCGGTCAGTTGAATAGCGTGCGGGGACGGTCATGACAGATCTAACAAACCTTACATTATCCGGCGCTCTTGACGGTATGGCGGCAGGCGAGTTTAGCAGCGCGGAACTTACAAAGGCGCACATCGATGCCTGCGAGGCGGCAAGGGGGCTAAATGCCTTTATCACGGATACGCATGACCTCGCGCTTGAGCAGGCCAAAGAAAGCGACGCGCGGCGCGCCAAAGGCACCGTGGGCGCGCTCGAAGGCGCGCCGCTTGCGATCAAGGACCTATTCTGCACGGAAGGGGTCAAGACCACGGCGGGAAGCAAAATCCTCGGCGAGTTTACCCCGACCTATGAGAGCACGGTGACGGCCAATATGAAATCGGCCGGCATGGTCATGCTGGGCAAACTGAACTTAGACGAGTTCGCCATGGGTAGCTCGAATGAAACCTCGGCCTATGGCCCCGTTATTAATCCTTGGCGAAAGGGTGATGACCTTGTGCCCGGCGGCTCGTCGGGCGGCTCTGCTGCGGCAGTTGCCGCGGGTATATGCCTTGGGGCAACGGCGACAGATACCGGCGGCTCTATTCGACAGCCCGCGAGCTTCACGGGAACCGTTGGGATCAAGCCGACTTACGGACGCTGCTCACGCTGGGGGACGGTTGCCTTTGCCAGTTCGCTTGATCAAGCCGGCCCGATTGCCAAAACCGTCAAGGACAGCGCGATATTGCTGGGCGCTATGGCCGGTTATGATGCAAAAGACAGCACCTCCATCAACGCGCCGGTTCCTGATTGGACGCAAAGCTGTGAACGCTCTGTCAAGGGCCTGCGTATTGGTATCCCCAAAGAATACACCATTGACGGCATGCCGCCGGACATACAGTCGCTCTGGGATCAGGGCATTGCCTGGATGAAAGACGCAGGCGCGCAGATCGTGCCGATCAGCTTGCCGCATACAAAATATGCGCTTCCGGCCTATTATATCGTCGCGCCGGCTGAGGCCTCTTCAAATCTCGCACGTTATGACGGTATGCGCTATGGTCTGCGCGTTGACGGGGCGGACCTAAATGACACATATGAGAAAACCCGCGCGGCGGGGTTTGGCGCAGAAGTCCAGCGCCGCATTATGATAGGGACCTATGTTTTGTCTGCGGGCTATTATGATGCCTATTACCTCCAAGCACAAAAGGTGCGCACGCGTATTGTGCAAGATTTTGAAAAGGCGTGGGAGAGCTGCGACGCGATCCTCACCCCGACCGCGCCCAGCGCCGCTTTTGCTGTGGGGCGTAAGGTCAACGATCCCGTGCAAATGTATCTCAATGATATTTTCACGGTCACGACCAACCTTGCGGGCCTTCCCGGGATTTCTGTTCCATCGGGCCTTGATAATGACGGCTTGCCGCTGGGATTGCAGATAATCGGTAAAGCGATGGACGAAGACACAGTGTTCGCCGCCGCCAGCGCGCTAGAAAAGGCGGCCGGCTTTACGGCAAAGCCTAAGAAGTGGTGGACTTAAATAATTTTTGCAAAAGAAGAAAGACGATTATGACTCTAAAAGATATCATTCACGCGCGCCGGGCCGTCAAACATTATGATAGCGAAGCCGTTATAAGCGATGCGGAAATTGCCGAGCTTAAGTCGCTCATCCGGCAGGCTCCGACCTCTTTCAATATTCAAAATTGGCGTTTTGTCTTTGTCACCGACAAAGCGCTGCGCGCGCAAATTCGTGCTGCCGCATGGGATCAGGCCCAAGTCACGGAGGCCTCCCATCTGATTATCCTTTGCGCGGATGTGGATGCGTGGAAGAAATCGCCAGAACGCTATTGGGAGGACGCGCCAAAAGAAGCCAGTGATGTGCTAGTGCCCATGATTGGCCAATTTTACGATGGGCGCGAGTGGCAACAAAGAGATGAAGCTATGCGCTCTGTGGGGATTGCCGCCCAAACCATCATGCTCGCGGTCAAAGACATGGGGTATGATAGCTGTCCTATGATTGGGTTTGACGCCGATGCGGTCGGCGGGCTTATCAACCTGCCAAATGACCACATTATCGGTATGATGATTGCCATTGGCAAAGCCTCAAGCCCTGCCCAAAACAAGGGCGGTTTCTTGCCGGATGAAGACGTGTTTTTCGAGGATAAATTTTAGGATATCTCGAACTTCGATATTCTTCGAAGTGAGCAGATTTATAGGAATGTCAAAATGTTCACAGCAAAACGCGTAGCGGATAAAAAAGACTGGCTTAAAGGCGAGACAGGCGATTGGGAACTCATCATTGGGCTTGAGGTACATGCGCAGGTCGCGTCTAATTCCAAGCTGTTTTCGGGCAGCGCCACGGATTTTGGCAGTGAGCCAAACACGCAAGTGTCCCTCGTTGATGCGGGCATGCCGGGTATGCTGCCTGTGGTGAACGCGTTTTGCGTCGAACAAGCCGTGCGCACGGGCCTTGGGCTGAATGCGCAGATTAATTTATTCTCGCGCTTTGACCGTAAAAACTATTTCTACGTTGATTTGCCGCAAGGCTATCAGATTTCGCAGTTCGAACACCCTATTGTTGGCGAAGGGGAAATTGAAATTGAACCCGAAGGCGGGGAGGCTGTCAGCGTCGGAATTGAGCGCCTTCACCTTGAGCAAGATGCGGGGAAATCTATACACGATCTCTCGCCCGATGAGACCTATGTCGATCTTAACCGGTGCGGCGTTGCGCTTATGGAGATTGTTTCCAAGCCCGATATGCGAAGCCCCGAAGAAGCCTCGGCCTATGTTGATAAGCTGCGCGGGATTGTGCGCGCGCTCGGCACATGTGACGGCGATATGGAAAAAGGCAATTTGCGCGCCGATGTCAACGTGTCTGTCCGCAAACCCGGCGGGGAACTTGGTACGCGCTGCGAGATTAAAAATGTCAATTCACTGCGCTTTATTCGCCAAGCCATTATATATGAGGCGCGCCGCCATATTGAAATCCTTGAGGCGGGCGGGGCGATTGACCAGGAGACGCGCCTTTTTGATAGCGTCAAGGGCGAGACGCGGCCTATGCGCTCCAAAGAGGACGCGCATGATTACCGTTATTTCCCTGACCCTGATTTGCTGCCGCTTCAACTGGAGCAAAGCTTTGTCGACAAGATCAAAGCCGACCTTCCCGAATTGCCTGATGCCCGTAAGGCCCGCTTTATGGCCGATTACGGTATTCCTGCCTATGACGCGGCTGTGCTGACGACGGATAAAGCCAATGGTGATTTCTACGAGGCGGTCGCAAAAGGCCGCGACGGCAAGATCGCCGCCAATTGGGTGATGGGTGAACTTTTTGGCGCGCTGAACAAGGCCGGGCTGGAGCTATCCCAGACGCCCGTTTCGGCAGATGCGCTTGGCGGGCTGCTCGACCGAATTGCGGATAACACGATCTCGGGTAAAATCGCCAAAGAAGTCTTTGAACGTATGTTTAAAGGCGAGGGCAGCGCGGATGAGATCATCGAGGCGCAAGGTCTTAAGCAGGTCACCGATATGGGCGCGATCGAAGCTATGGTGCAAACCGTCATAGATGCTAATCCCGATCAGGCGGCCAAAGTTGCGGATAATCCCAAGCTTGTAGGCTTCTTTGTCGGCCAAGTGATGAAAGCCAGCGGGGGCAAAGCCAACCCCCAAGCGGTCAATCAGATTCTCAAAGCAAAGCTCGGGCTTTAGCTGCCGCCGGCCCCGCTCAAGCGCGCCCTGTTAGCATATTGCGCGCCGGCGGATTTCCCCGCATACTGGGCTCATGACAGGTAAAGATATTTCGCGTAAATCCGAGACAAAAATTGCAACGATAATCGCGGCGATCTCGGCTGCGGCGCTTGCGGCGGCGCTTTATTTTGCGGCAACGCGCCTAATGGGTATGGCTGGCGGTAAGGCGTTGCCGATTGCGGTGTTTCTGGGCGGAGTTGATTATTTCGCCCTGCGTTACGCCTTTCTCGCCTCTGGCAGGCGGCGTAAATGAAGCCTCTATATGACGTCTTAAATTCGCCAAGAGAACGGCTTGCCGGAAACATTGTAGCTGGCCTCGCGGGCGCGGCTTCTGCTGTGATCATATACTATCTATTGGTAGACATGTTCGGGGCACCCCAAAAAACGGCATTGATCTTTGCAGCCATCATTGGGGCGATACAATATCATGTATTTCGGTATATCCTATTGGTGGGCGGCGGCCGCAAAGTTCCGCGCCCCCAAAAATTCGATAAGAGAACAGGGCGATGACGCTGCGAGAGGGGCCGCTGTTTGGCGCTGTGGTGATTACTGTCGGCGTGACTTATCTGGTGCATCAGCAAACGGGCAGTATCACCAAGGCACTCTTGATTGGCGGGGCTGTGGGGGCGGCGGATTATATTTTGCTGAGTATTTTCGGGCGAAGGCGAAAGTGAATTGCCCACAAATGATCATAAATCTCAATTGACACCGCTGTCATTTTAAGTGATGACAGTTAAAAGAGGCGTAGACCTCACATGACATAGGGGAGACAACATGTCTGAAGTTCCGAAACAATCGGCCAATATGGGGTTCATTATTATGGTCAGCCTCGTGGCGACGCTGGGCGGCTTTCTCTTTGGGTTTGATAGCGGTGTTATCAACGGCACAGTGAAAGGGCTCGACGCGGCCTTTGGCGCAACGAATTTTGCCAGCGGATTTAACGTGGCGTCTATGCTACTGGGCTGCGCGGTTGGGGCCTTCTTTGCCGGGCGGTTATCAGATAAATTTGGCCGGCGAAATATGATGATGGTCGCAGCGGTCTTCTTTCTTGTTTCCGCTTGGGGCTCTGGGGTTGCCGGCGGCTCGGCAAGCTTTATTGCATACCGGATTTTAGGCGGCCTTGCGGTTGGCGCGGCCTCTGTGATGGCGCCGGCTTATATTTCGGAAATCGCGCCCGCCCATCTTCGCGGCGGTCTTGCCTCTATCCAGCAGATCGCGATTGTTGTCGGTCTGACAGCCGCGTTTTTCTCGAATTATTTTCTTGCCGGTGTATCGGGCGGCGCAACGGAATTATTCCGCGGCGCGGAAACATGGCGTTGGATGTTCTGGGTAGAGATCGCGCCTGCTGCCCTCTTCCTCATCTTGCTTTTCTTTATCCCCAAAAGCCCGAGATATCTTATGGTCAAAGGCGATGAGCCGGGCGCGCTGGCGTCTATGACCAAGCTTTTTGGCGAGAGTACAGCGGCCGCAAAGATCGCGGAGATTAAAAACTCGCTTGCCTCAGATCATGCGCCGCGCTTGTCGGATTTGCTAAAATCCGCGGGCGGCGGGTTGCGGCCGATCGTCTGGGTCGGGATTGGCCTCGCGGTTTTCCAGCAGCTCGTCGGGATTAACGTGATCTTTTATTACGGCGCGGTGATGTGGGAAGCGGCCGGCTTTACCGAAGCTGACGCGCTCAAGCAAAATGTGTTCATGGGCGTTATGTCTATCTTTGCGACAGGTATTACGTTGCTTTTGATTGATAAATTTGGGCGCAAGCCGTTTTTGATGCTCGGGTCTTGCGGCATGGCCGTTATGCTGGCTGTCGTGGCCTATGCCTTTTCAACAGGCGCCCTCGTCGATGGCTCGCTCGAGCTATCCGATAGCATGGGACGTTTATCACTCTATGCGGCTATGGCTTATGTGTTTTTCTTCAATATGACGTGGGGACCTGTCATGTGGGTGATGCTCGGCGAGATGTTCCCCAATCAAATTCGCGGCTCTGCGCTCGCCGTAGCTGGTTTTGCCCAGTGGATGGCGAATTTCATTGTAACGCTGTCCTTCCCGTGGATGCTTGCCAACATCGGGCTGTCGGCTTCCTTTATGATCTACTCGGCCTTTGCTTTCATCTCCATCCTCTTTGTCGCCAAGTCTGTCAAAGAGACCAGGGGAATGGAGCTTGAGGACATGGTGGGATAAGGCATGCTTCCGTCGTGGTATAACGCGCCGCCTTTTGGCGGCGTTTTATAATCTGATAAGTTTGCAATTGAAAACAATGTCGTCCCTGTCTAAGGTAAGATATGACTTTTCTGATTGATAAATTAAAAACGATCCTCGTTCTTGCGATGATCATGTTTCTGGCCTTTGTCTTTGGTCTTTAAGACGGATTAGAGCTGCGCTCTTAGGCGAATTTGGCCCGAATAACATGATCCCCTGAAACGCGTCTCTTTTGAGAGGGCGATCCCAATTCTGCGCTAATTTTGCCTGACCTGCGCGAAAAACCCATAATTTTTGCGTTTCTAGACAGCGCTGTCAGTCCCCTGTGATCGATGATTTTCACGGGAATAATCATTGTATAGCTGTCCTATTTGTCTTAGGAAAATGTCCTATAGCGACAGTGAATTTTGCTGGCTTTAGGGGAGAGGGTGTGATGAAATCGACCATTAAGGACGTGGCCCGAAAGGCTGACGTTTCGATGAAGACTGTTTCCCGGGTTTTGAATAAAGAGCCAAATGTTGCCGCCAAAACCAGAGAGCGCGTCCTTGCGGCTGCCAAAGAGCTACGCTATGCGCCGTCGCTCGCGGCGCGCGGGCTGGCAAGCTCAAAATCCTATTTGATTGCGCTGCTTTATGATGATCCCACCCCAAGTTATATTGCCAATATTCAAAAAGGCGCGATTCAGGCCTGCCGGGAGCGCGGCTATCATCTGGTCGCCGAGCCCGTGCATATTGAAGATGCGGAAGCGGGCCCAAGCGGGGATTTGTCGGCCGATGTCGAGCGCGCGCTTGAGCGTTTGCCCGTTGATGGGGCAATTCTAACGCCGCCGCTTTGCGATCAGGGTAATGTTGTTCAGGCCTTGCAACGTCTTGGGATCCCTTACGTCCCGGTGGCGCCTTCTACCTCTCACGGGGATATTCCAATTGTGCAAATGGATGACGTGAAGGCGGCCAAGGAAATGACTCAGTACCTCATTAGTTTGGGGCATAAAAAAATTGCCTTCATTAAGGGCAATCCTACCCATAGCGCCAGCCCGCGCCGCTTCAACGGCTTTCGCGAAGCGATGCGCAAGGCCAATTTGGATATCCGCGCCGATTATGTTCAGTCGGGTGACTATCATTACCGCTCTGGGGCGGCAGCGGCTGAAACGCTTCTGGCCTTAGAGGATCCCCCCACAGCCATTTTTGCAAGTAATGATGATATGGCGGCGGGCGCGTTGGCGGTGGCAAACCGCCTTGGGATGGTTGTGCCCGATCAGCTTTCTGTGGGGGGATTTGATGACACCCCGCTTGCCCGTATCGTCTGGCCCCAAATGACCACTGTTCGCCAACCCATTGAGGCGCTTGGCTATGCAGCGGCCAAGCTCTTGATCACACCTGATCTGTCGGAGGAGGCTGTAAAAACCCTAGAGCATGACTTAATCGTCAGGGGTTCAACTGGCCCATTGTGAAATGTCACGCCGCCTCACAAATTTTGTGAGAAGAGGGCTCACGCTTCGAGTTGACAGCGCTGTCATAATGGGTCAATTTGTCGTGTCTATCAGTGGGGATTTCTGAGCAAATGGGTAAGCACACACAAAAAAAATCGGCTGATAAAATGACCGCTCCGGCTTCCGAGAATGCGGAGCCTTCTGGAGGGTCGGCCTTTTTACCCGTAGAGCCCTTTGATATTGTTGTCTTTGGCGCAACGGGCGATCTGGCGCGGCGTAAATTATTGCCATCTTTATTTCACCGATTTTGCGACGGACAGATAGCGCCATCCAGTAAAATTATCGGCGTGTCTCGCAGTTCTCATAGCCGCGAGAGTTTCCAAAAATTGATCGAAGACGCCTATCATGAATTTTCACAGGAAGAAAATTTCGACCCCGCGCAGTGGAAAGCTTTCAGCGCGCTGCTGCACTATCATGCAATTGACGTCCTTAGCGCCGAGGCGGATTGGGGGGGCTTGGCAAATGAGTTTGCCGGGGCCGGAGATAAAACGCGCGTTTTTTATCTGGCGATGCCGCCGCGCACCTATGCCCGTATTTGCGAAGGCCTAGAGGCCGCGGGCATCGCTTCACCGCCCTCGCGCGTTGTTTTGGAAAAACCGATTGGGACAAATTATGAGTCGGCCCGCGCGATAAATGAAGGTGTAGGAAAGGTCTTTGATGAAAATCGGATTTACCGGATTGACCATTATTTGGGAAAGGAGACGGTGCAAAATCTGCTCGTCCTCCGATTTGCGAATATTTTGCTTGAACCGCTTTGGTCCCATAGCGCCATTGAACATGTTCAAATTACCGCCGCCGAATCCATTGGCGTTGGCGGGCGCGGGGCGTATTATGACGAAGCGGGCGCATTGCGCGATATGGTGCAAAACCATCTGCTACAGCTCTTGTGCCTGACGGCCATGGAGGCCCCAGCCTCTCTTGACGCGGATGATGTCCGCACGGAAAAATTGAAAGTGCTGAGGGCGCTGCGCAGCATAAGCGCTCAGGAGACCGAGCAATTGACCGTGCGGGGGCAATATGCGCGCGGGAAGCTTGCCGATGGTCATTTTGCGAAAGACTACCTCACCGATGTAGACGTCGACCAAAGCTCAACCGAGAGCTATGTGGCGCTCTGTACCTATATTGATAATTGGCGCTGGGCGGGCGTGCCTTTTTATCTGCGCACGGGTAAACGCATGGCCTCTCGGCGCTCTGAAATTGTCATACAATTCAAATCTGTGCCCCATTCCGTATTTGGCCAAGACACAAGGCTAAATGCAAACCGCCTTGTTATTCGCTTGCAGCCCGATGAAGCGGTGACGCTATGGATGGATATCAAAGAGCCAGGCGCGGGCGGGATGCGCCTAAAAACATTGCCTTTGAATTTGTCCTATGCGGAGAATTTTGCGGTGCGTTACCCTGATGCCTATGAACGTTTGTTGATGGATGTTGTGCGGGGAAATCTTTCCCTCTTTATGCGCCGCGACGAGGTGGAAGCCGCGTGGCAATGGGTGGATAAAATTCACGCGGGCTGGTCGGAATCCGATCAGCGCGTGGAGCTTTACCCTGCGGGCGAGGACGGCCCGCGTGAAGGCGAGGATATGCTTGCACGCAGCGGACATACTTGGTTCACGCCGCAAAACGGAGGCAAAAGTGCCTGAAAACCTAAATCAGGATTATGCGGTCATTAGCGGGGCAGATGCGCATATCGCGCAGCGCTGCGCCGAACATGTGCAAGAGGCGTTGCGGGCGGCGCTTTTGGCGCGCGGAGAGGCCAGCCTTATGGTTTCCGGCGGAAGCAGCCCAAAACCTTTATTCAAAGCCCTGCAAAACGCGGATCTGGTCTGGGATAAAATTACGGTTAGTTTGGTTGATGAGCGCTGGGTAAATCCGGGCGCGGCGGGTTCAAATGAAAGTTTTATCAAAGATCACTTTTTGCAAGGCCGTGCAAGCGCGGCGCAGTTTGTGAGTTTAAAATCCGGCGCTCAGACAGCCCTAGAGGCCCTGCCGGAAATTGAAGGCCGCTTCTTGAGCGTGCAAACCCCGTTTGATGTTTGCGTTATGGGTATGGGTCTTGATAGCCATACGGCGAGCTGGTTCCCGGGCGCGCACGGGCAAGCCGCCGCCATGGCCGCCGATAATAAGGCCCAGTTCGCGGCCATTGATGCCAGCGGCTGCGGCGGAGCGGGGGAATTTCCCGAGCGTATTACACTCACGCTAAGCGCCGTGATGGACAGCCGTCAGATTATATTGTTTATTCCGGGCGCGGCCAAAGCTAAGGTCTTTGAAATGGCCCGTTTGGAGACACCGTCTTTAACCCCAGTGGGGGCCCTAAAATCTGCAGCTGATAGGCTTACAGTCTATACAAAGTTGGAATAGAATAGTTTATGAATCCGATCATTAAAGACGTTACGGCTCGTATTCGGGCGCGCTCGCAAAAATCCCGCCGCGCCTATCTCAATGCTGTATCCGAAAATTTCCGCGACGGGCCGCGCCGCTCGCGCTTGACTGCGGGCAATGTTGCTCATGCCAGTGCGGGATGCCCTGTACATGAAAAAATGGAATTGCTCGGCGTGAATTGGCCCAATATCGGTATTGTCACGGCCTATAATGATATGCTGTCCGCCCATCAGCCCTTTGAGCGCTTTCCGGCCTTGATCAAACACGCCGCCCGGCGCAACGGTGCGGTTGCGCAGGTTGCTGGCGGCGTGCCCGCTATGTGTGACGGCGTCACCCAAGGCCGCGACGGCATGGAGCTCTCGCTCTTCTCAAGAGATACAATTGCGATGAGCACGGCCATTGCGCTCTCCCACGACATGTTTGACGCCGTGATTCACTTGGGTGTGTGTGACAAGATCGTCCCGGGGCTTTTAATCGGAGCGCTGCGCTTTGGGCATATCCCGCAGATTTTTGCGCCTGCGGGGCCAATGCCCTCTGGGCTGCCAAATTCAGAAAAGGCCCGCGTGAGGCAAGAGTATGCGGAAGGCAAGGTCGGGCGCAAGGAATTGCTAGAAGCTGAAAGCGCGAGCTATCATTCTCCGGGTACATGCACATTTTACGGCACGGCCAATACCAATCAAATGCTCATGGAAATTATGGGTATGCAATTGCCGGGCTCTAGCTTTATTCACCCTAACACGCCATTGCGCGATGCGATGACGGCCCAGACTACGCGGCGCGCCGTGCAGATTTCTTCCTTGGGGCCGCAATTCACCCCCGCCGCGCATATCATAGATGAAAAGGCACTTGTGAACGGTATTGTCGGTTTGATGGCGACAGGCGGTTCTACGAATTTGACAATCCATCTTTGCGCGATTGCCCGGGCCGCGGGCATTATTATCAATTGGGATGATCTATCGGATATTTCAAATGCTGTGCCGCTAATTTGTAAAATTTACCCGAATGGCGTGATGGACGTAAACCATTTCCATGCAGCGGGCGGCATGGCCTATTTGATCTCCGAACTTCTGAGTGAAGACCTTGCCCAAAATGACGTGACGACCGTGGCGGGCGGAGAAGGATTAACTGAATACACCCGAGAGCCTATTCGCAATCAGCATGCCGAAGCAGATAGTGTTCTGTTCAGAAAGGGCCCCAAGGAAAGCCTAGATAAAGAGGTTCTGACCTCCGTAAATACACCTTTCCGCCCAGACGGCGGACTGCGTTTGCTCTCCGGGAATATTGGAAGAGGGGTGATGAAAGTATCTGCGGTCAAAAGAGACAACTGGCTTGTCCAAGCACCCGCCATCGTGATCGACCATCAAAACGAACTCCTTGAGATGCATAAACGCGGCGAACTTGAACGGGACTTTATTGTGGTGCTTCGTTTTCAAGGTCCGCGCGCCAATGGCATGCCCGAGCTACACAAACTCACGCCGATATTGGGCGCGCTGCAAGACAAAGGCTTTAAGATCGGGCTTGTCACGGATGGGCGTATGTCTGGTGCATCCGGCAAAGTTCCCGCGGCAATCCATATTCACCCCGAGGCGCTCATGGGCGGCAATATTGCCCGCATACGAACGGGAGATATGTTGCGTCTGGACCCAAAATCAGGAACGGTCGACGTCGCGGGGGATGCAGATTGGCAATCCCGCCCGCCCGCCGCTTATCCTGCGCAGCCGCAGCTATCGGCATTGGGCATGAATATGTTTGGACCTATGCGGTCCGCCTGCACGGATGCTGAGTCCGGGGCTTCATTTTTGGGGGATTTAGCATTTGGGGGTCAGGTCTAATGCCAATGTCAGCTACCTTGGTTGGTGATGTCGGCGGTACTAACTGCCGCTTTGCGCTTGCTGAGCGCACTGCGCAAGGCACAATTGAATTGCATCACAGCGAGAAATATGCCGTTGCCGAATTTGGCCATTTCAACGAGGCTGTTAATCATTATCTCACGGGCTTGTCGATTGTTCCGAAAAAAGCGGCATTTGCTTTTGCCGGACCGAAATTTAATGACGCCATTCAGATGACAAATGTAAACTGGCTTATCTCCGAGGCGGAACTTGTCTCTACGTTTAATTTTGAGAATGCCGTCGTTTTGAATGATTTTGTCGCAATGGCAAATGGCGCCACTGTCATACCTGATGACGGATTTCAAACGCTGATTTCGGGGAAGGTCAATTATAACAAATCTGTAGCCGTTCTTGGCCCCGGCACGGGCCTTGGTATTTCCTGTATCGTCCCGGGCCGCCCGCCGCGTATCCTCGCAACCGAGGGGGGTCATACAGCCTTTGCGCCGCAAACAGAACTAGAGCGAGAAATCCTTGCCTATACGGCAAAGAAGCATGGCTATGTCGCCGCAGAGACCTTGATTTGCGGACCGGGCATGACGCGCCTCTATGAAGCGATCTCGGCGATTTATGATGAACCAACACTCTTTAGTAAGCCCGCAGAAATTGTCGCCGCTGCGGAAGCCAGCCCGAAGTCCGTCGCACGGAAAACCGTGCTGACGTTTTGTGATATTTTGGGCGGGTTTGCGGGGAATGCGGCTTTAACGCTTGGCGCTGCGGGCGGAGTCGTTGTGGGCGGGGGCGTATCGCGTCATATCGCCCCCTTCATCGCGGAGTCTGACTTTGAAGGCCATTTCAAAAATAAGGGGCCGGGCTCATGGTATGTCAAAGATATTCCGGTGCGCCTAATCATGGCGCATTATGTTGCGCTTTACGGCGCGGCGGCCATGGTATTGCCGCATAGTGCTGCGGCGGCGGCCAGCGGCTAAATCAGCTGGGGCCGAAGGCTTAATCCTGATCAAATTGCAGCGCAGCGAGACGGGCGTATAGCGCGCCGTCCTTAATCAGGCTTTCATGGGTGCCTATGCCGGCGATGCGGCCCTCATCAAAAACAATAATTCGGTCGGCCTTTTTCACAGTCGCAAGACGGTGCGCAATGACAAGGCTCGTGCGGCCTTGCGACATATGCTCAAAGGCAAGTTGAACCGCGCGTTCCGATTCTGCGTCAAGCGCAGAGGTCGCCTCGTCCAAAAGCAGGATCGGCGCATTGCGCAAGATAGCGCGGGCAATGGCAATGCGCTGTCTTTGCCCGCCCGAAAGGGTCGCCGCCCGTTCCCCAAGGTCGGTGTCATAGCCTTTCGGCAGGCCGGAGAGAAAGCCGTGGGCATAGGCGGCTTTGGCGGCCTCTATGACCTCCGCGTCGCTGGCGCCGCTTCGGCCATAACGGATGTTTTCCATCGCCGAGCCGGAAAAGAGCGGCGTGTTTTGCTGCACAATTGCGAATTGGCGGCGAAGGGCCTGCGGGTCCATATGCGCCAGCGGCGTGCCCCCTAGCGTGATGCGGCCAGATTGCACATCATAAAATCGCAGCAAGAGCTGAAAAATCGTAGACTTCCCCGCGCCCGAGGGGCCAACCAAGGCCACGGTTTCCCCCGGCTCGATACGAAAGCTTATGCCCCGCAGGGCTTTATCTTCAGGGCGGGTTGGGTAGGAAAAGCTGACATTTTCAAATTCCAGCACGCCGCCCTGTGTGATTTTTGCAGGGGCAGACGGGGCGGTAATCTCGCTTTCACTTTCCAATATTTCAACCAAGCGCTCGGACGCGCCGGCTGCGCGGAGTAAATTTGTCCATGTCTCGGTCAGCGCGCCGCCGCTACTGCCGGCATAAAAGGCATAAAAGGTAAAGGCCCCGATCTCCCCGCCTGTCATAGAGCCATTTTGGACAGAGAACGCCCCAAACCAAAGTGCGCCGATAATCCCTCCGAGGGCCGCGCAGAAAATGAAAAATGTCAGAAAGCTCTGATTAACAACGCGCCAAAATTGACTTTTATAGGTTGCTTCAATTGCGCGGTGAAACGCCTCGTCCTCAAAGGTTTCGCGGGTATAGGCTTGCACGGTTTGGATCGCCGTCAATGCTTCGCCGGAGCGCGCTGAGGCCTCTGCCAGATTGTCCTGCCCATCACGCGAGAGCGTTCGAATTCGTCGTCCCTGAATAATGGCAGGAATAATTACCGCAGGCAGAACGGCCAGAACAATCAATGCGAGCTTCCAGCTTACAACAAACATCATCACGAAGGAGCCGGCAATAATCGCGAGTGAGCGCAGGGCAAATGAGATCGAGCCGGTTAGAACGGTTTCAATCAATGTCGTATCCGTTGTGAGCCGCGAGAGCACTTCGCCTGTGCGCACTTTTTCAAAATAGGCGGGGCTAAGGGTTAAAAGCTTGGAATAGACCGAGCTGCGAATGTCCGCGATCACGCGCTGCCCCAAAGCCGTCACAAAGAAATAGCGAATAGCGCCAAGGGCTGAAAACAAACCAATGAAACCTGCGGCAAGCACAAAATAGGCGTTGAGATTTGAAGGGTCGGATACCGGCAAGCGGTTACAAAATTCTGCGCTCGCCCCGCCGCCGCTAAACCCGCAATCAACCACGACCTTCACAATCATGGGAAGAGACAAGGAGGTCAGTGTTGAGAGCACGAGGAAGATCAAAAAGGCCGAAAGCCATAATTTATAGCGAGAGACATAGGGCCAGAGATAGGCAAGCGGGCGCATTGAGCGGGCCTTACCGCGCTTGTCTTTGTCCTGCTCTATGGTCTTGGCATAAGCCGCGCCCGCAGAGCGGTGGGTGTTATCGGATTCGCTTGCCATAATTTGCCGCCTCTTAGCCTATCGGGCTCAAAAAACCTATAGCCGAAAGCGCGGCAGAGTGGCCTCCCCGCGTGCGAAGGCTTGCAATTAGGCCAGCTCCCCGCCACCAATGCGTCATGAGCGCACGTGATTCTCTTTCTGCATACCCGTCCCAAGCTGCGCTGCTTCAAACCCCCGCTGCCACTTTGTCCTCGGTCTTTGGCTTTGATAATTTCCGCTTGGGCCAAGAAGAGGTCATTGATGAATTAATGGCTGGGAAAAATGTTCTCGCCGTGATGCCGACGGGGGCAGGCAAATCGCTGTGTTATCAAGTGCCGGCCTTATTATTTAGCGGCGTAAGCGTTGTGGTTTCCCCGCTTGTCGCCCTTATGGATAACCAAGCCGCGGGCCTGCGCGCGAACGGAGTTTCTGTGGCCTGCATACATTCGGGGCAATCACGCGAAGAAAATATCGCCCAGTGGAAGACAGCGGCCAGCGGGCAAAGCAAGCTGATCTATCTCTCCCCCGAGCGCCTGATGACACCGCGTATGTTATCTGCGATGCGGGCCTTAGGGCCGGATATGTTCGTGATTGACGAGGCCCACTGCGTGAGCAAATGGGGACCCGCATTTCGGCCGGAATATGCCCAGCTCTGTGAGCTGAAATCCCATTTCCCAGAGGCGCGCATTGCCGCCTTTACCGCGACGGCCGACGCCGCGACGCGCGAAGATATTGCGCAATCTCTATTTGGCAGCAAGGGCCGGATTATCGTGCAGGGATTTGATCGTCCGAATTTGTCCCTTGCCATCAGTCCAAAAACCGATCGCAAAAAACAGCTCCTTGATTTTGTTGACGGCGTGCGCGGGCAGTCGGGCATTGTCTACGCGCTGTCGCGAAAGAATACCGAAGAGTTTGCTGCCCATTTGCGTGCGGCGGGGATAAAGGCATTGCCCTATCATGCCGGCCTTGATGCGCAGCTTCGGTTTGAGACCCAAGAGCGCTTCATGGCCGAAGAGGGCCTCGTGATTGTCGCCACTATTGCCTTTGGTATGGGGATTGATAAGCCGGATATTCGCTTTGTCTATCACACGAATCTGCCCGGCTCGCTTGAAGCCTATTATCAGGAGATTGGCCGCGCGGGGCGGGACGGCGCGCCGGCGCTAACGGGGATGTGCTACGGCATGGATGATGTGCGGATGCGCCGTCAGTTCATTATGGACGAAGCTAGCGAAACTGATCATCAAATCCGCGAAATGCGCCGCCTGGATGCGCTGCTGGCCTATTGCGAGGCCTCGGGGTGCCGCCGCCAAGTTATGCTTGCCTATTTCGGAGAGACGGCAGAGCCATGCGGGAATTGCGATAATTGCGATAACCCGCCGGAAATGCTCGAGGCGACAGACCAACTCCGCTATGTTTTGGAGGCGATTATCGAAACCGGCTCGCGCTTTGGCCAAGGGCAGATTGTTGCGGTGGCGCGCGGAGCCGATACAGAAAAGGTGCGTAAATTTGGCCATGAGCGCCTGCCAAGCTATGGGCGGGCCAAAGCCATTGGCGCGCCCTATCTTCAGGCGCTCATTCGCCAAGCGCTGGCGAGCGGGCATTTGGATATGGATATTTCCCGCTTTGGCGCGCTGACTGTAACCGATAAAGGGAAAGCTGTTTTGCAGGGGCGTGAGCGTTTTTTCTGCAAAGCCATTCGTACGAATACGCGGGCCAGCCGCCCAGACCGTGCGCGCCGCAAACTCGCGCAGGAAAGCGCGTTATCAGACCGCGACGCGGCGCTGTTTGCGGCCTTAAAACGTAAGCGTATGGAAATCGCCCGCGCCCTTGCCAAGCCGGCTTATGTTGTGTTCTCGGACGCGGTCTTGATTGATATGGCCAAGACACGGCCCGCAAACCGCGCAGAAATGCTGAGCGTCTCTGGTGTGGGCGAGGCCAAATTTGAAAAATTCGGTGAGCGATTTTTGGAGGTGATTTGGGAGCCGTGAGCTATCCTAGTTTTGACGCACAGTCTGGTGCGGGTATCAGGCCTTGGCTATTGACCTGCGTTTTAACGGCAAAGTTTGGCGCGGCGCTTTTATCATAACGGATTTCGATCATGACCGATTGCGAGAGAATATCTCCCGGGGCGCGGGCGGTCTTTTGCGCGGCAGCGTATATAATGGAATCTTGCGGCGTGACGGCGCTGGCGCAGTGATTTGCAGGTCCAGGCATTTGCGCATTCGCGCCAAAAGCGGTTGTGTTAATGTGTCCCTCGCTAAGGACTTGAACCTCAAAGTCGCCGACAGCGCCTGACGCGATCACGGTAAAGGGCGCATTAGAGGTGACAACCAAGCGGGTGAGGCCCGGCTCACTCGGCAGTCTTGCCATGACGGCGCGCTGCGGGATTTTGAAACTCACGCGGTCAAGGATTTGGGCATTTGCTGTGTGTCCCAAAAGGCTTGCCGCCGCAATTACGGCCGCGCATTCATAGGCAATATAGGCCAAGACAAAGTTACGGGGTCTAAATATCTTGGATTTCATAAGGGTCATTGTGGCTCGATTCGCGCAGGGGTTAACTCCATAAGCTCTTCAAGAAGAGTGCCAAGCAGGAAATGCAATCACAGGTCAAAAAATATAAAAATGCACCTTTTTGTGCAGAGGTGAATATTTTTAGGGCGGGCCTCTGACTATCTTGATCGCGCCACTGGTCAGGGCGAAAAATACCCGATAAAGGGACGCGCATGAGCGAAAACATCGCAACATCGGCGCAAAAAGCCCTCATAATGTTCTCTGGCGGGCAAGATAGCGCGACCTGTCTGGCGTGGGCGTGCGAAAATTTCGAGCAGATTGAGACCATAGGCTTTGAATATGAGCAGCGCCATCATATTGAAATGGCATGCCGGCAGACTGTCTTGCAAAAATTTGCGGAGGCTTTCCCGCATTGGGGTACTAAATTGGGACAGGATCATATTGTTGATCTCTCGGCTTTGGGGCAAATTTCAGAAACGGCACTGACGCGAGATGTGAAAATCACCGTCAATGAAACGGGCCTGCCCAGCACATTTGTGCCTGGACGTAATCTTATCTTCCTGAATTTCGCGGCTGCCGTAGGCTTTAGGCGCGGGGCCTCTGTGTTGATCGGGGGCATGTGCGAGGCGGATTTTTCTGGTTATCCTGATTGCCGCAAAGAGACACTCGACGCGCAGATGCGCGCGATCTCTCTGGGCATGGATAGGATGTTTCGCCTTGAAACGCCCCTCATGCACGTCTCCAAGGCGGGGGCATGGGAAATGACCTATGAACTCGGCGGGCAGGCGCTCATTGAGCTAATTTTGGAGTATAGCCATACATGTTATCATGGCACGCGCGGGGCACGCCATGATTGGGGCTATGGCTGCGGTGATTGCCCCGCCTGCGAGCTACGAGCCAAGGGCTGGGCGGAGTATGCGCGTGGTCTATAGCGTCAAAGAAATCTACCTTACGATACAGGGGGAGGGCGGTCAGACCGGCTTGCCTGCCGTGTTTTTGCGCTTTGCCGGATGTAACCTTTGGAACGGACTAGAGAGCGGGCGGGCGCAGGCCATATGCAAATTTTGTGATACCGATTTCATCGGCACGGACGGATTGGGTGGCGGCAAGTTTGAAAGCCCGGCGGCGCTTGCCAAAGCCGTGAGCGCGGCATGGCCAAAAAATCAGCACAACCGCTGGGTGGTCTGTACTGGCGGGGAGCCGCTTCTGCAGCTTGATCCTCCGCTGATTAAGGCGCTGCACGATCAGGGCTTTAAAATCGCGGTTGAGAGTAATGGGACGCTGCGCGCACCCGGGGGTATTGATTGGCTCTGTGTCTCCCCTAAAGCAGGGGCGGCGCTGGCGCAGACCTGCGGCGATGAGCTTAAGCTTGTTTATCCGCAAGAAGAAAACCATCCAGAGGATTTCGCGGGGCTCGATTTCGCGCAGTTCTCATTGCAGCCGCGCGATGCCAGCGCCGAAGGCCAAGCGGAGAAAAATGCAGATTATCTTCAGGCTGCGCTTGAGTATTGCATGGCGCATCCAAAGTGGCGGCTTTCGCTGCAAACGCATAAACTGATTAATATCCCCTAGTGTCTCTTTGCCCCGCAAGATTTTAACTCAAGATTAAGCCTAAAGCTTAGCGCTATCCTAGGGCGGCAGGCGTAGGGTCAGCGGCGGAAACTGCGGCGTATGGGACGCGGCGGCGCAGCGGAGAAGCTGACATGGATATGGAAAATATGGGCGGCGGCGCAGTTGTAAAGCTCCTGCGGTTTTTTAAAAATGTGAAAAATTTCCGTTCGCTTTCGCCTATGGGTAAGCTGCGCACTGTAGCTGTGCCTGTGGTGCCGGCCGCCTTATTTGGGGTGAGCGCTTTGAGCGGAAGTTTGCAAGCCGCTTCGATAAGCGAAACCCTGCAGATTGGTCCTTTACAACAGGTGATGATGCAGGACTGTATTGATAATCATGATGAAAAAATGGTCGAGTTCGGACAGAGAGTGTCTATCACTCAGGGCTGTGCCTGTACCGCCAAGCTCGTGTCCTCCGTGACCCCGCCTGCCCATTACAAAGCTTATCGAGCTTTGCATAAGTTCAATCTGGGGCAGTGGGATTGGGAATATGAGTCGACCACGCAAGACGCCCAGACCGTAGAATATGAAATGCGGCTGACCGCTGGCCTTGAGGACATAGCAAAAAGCGCGGGGGTCAATGTCAAAGGATTGCGCCATATGAACGGCTATATTAATTCAGCGGAAACCGTTTGCGATATGACAGAGAGCTATGTCGGTAACTCCGGCGCGGAACTGGCGGGCCTTCGGCCGCTGGATACTCCGATCTGGGAGGGGGAGAGTGACGGCGTTGTGCAAATTTCCTTGCGCGGCGCGCAGGAGCCCCTTCGTGTGTCCCTCAAATAGACAGGCCTAAGGACCGTTGCGCAAAGAGCCTTGATTAGCTCGTGAGTTGCTTAGCGGCTTTTCTGGCAAATCGGTCAAAACTGCGGTGAGCATCTGTCCATGTGCCGGTAAAGGCCGCGTCGCGAATATCATCTTCGTAGAATTTATACTGCATATTTCCGAGCGGCTGCCCGCTGGCCGAGAGAAGCTCAGCTTCAATCTCCGCGCCGCCCAATCCGAAGCTGCGGTAGGATAGGCCCGGCTCTTTGGAAAGCTGGTTGATTGTGGGCCGGTTGGGCTTAGCATTTGTCAACGTCACCCGCAGCACGGTCGGCGCGTTATCAGATAGCGTGATGCCCTTGCGAGTAAATTGCGCCGCGACTTTGCGTTCAAGACGTGCTTGGAGGCGCGCTATATCGCGCTCGCCGTAGTTTCCGTTCTTGCCAAAGCCCTTACCAAATCGAGAACCGGATCCTCGGTCGCTGAGTTTTTTTGGCAAATTTTCTGCGCGGTAGGCAAGCTCCTCGCCAATGATGACTTCGAGTTTCACAGCGCCGGAGAGCGGTGCCTCGACTGTGCTTTGAAAATTGCTGCGTGCCGAAGCGGGCGCCGCAAGGGTGAGGGCTGAAATCAGAAAAATGGTGGATAGGTGTTGACGCATAATGAGCTCCTTGCTTAACGGCTAGCAGGAATTCAGCCTTTTTTCAATGCGCTCACCTAGATGTGAAGATGGTCAGAGCAGCCTTTAATCAGGCGCGCGCGTCAACAAACACGTTCAATAGACCCTTAATGCCCTTTAGCGCTTGCAGCTCCGCATTTAATTCCATGGCCTGAATATCGCGCGTGACGGTCACGATCTTGCCGCTCAAATCCACTGCCTTGGTCGTGAGCGTTAAAACGCGTGCCGAGGTATCAAGCGCTTTGTCGGTGATTTTTACGGGTACTGACCCAATATAATAAATGCCTTTACCTGTCGCGGCGACTGTCTTGCCGGCAAATTTACCGGTTTCATACACAGATTTTCCGGCAAACCGTCCGGTGTGATAGACAGATTTCCCTGCAAATTCTCCCGTTTTATAGACTGTTTTACCCGCTAACTCGCCTGTCTTATAGACGGCTTTAAAGGGCAAGGCCGCAACCTTACCCGTCGTTTTCGCCACGCCGCAAGCCGGCAATGTCGAAGCAATTACGCTTATGACGGCAAGTTTTAAAGCTGTTCTCGGCATGGAGTCTCCGGCAGTTTTATCGTTTCTATTTAGGCCTTCTACTGCAATATGGCAAAAAAACACTTAAGACGGCAGCAAAAATAGCAGCTATGCCCCCTCTCGCCGCCAAGCCCACCCTAAAGCCAGCGCCGCAAGGAGCGCATAGAGCCAAGATGGGGCCAGCGGCGTTCGGCGAGAGGCCTCTACCGTATAGGCGTCATGAGCGATAAGTCCCATCCAGTTCTCGCCCGAGGTTTTCGCCCCTTTTTTCACGCGGCGAAGCGTAGGAATATCGGTTCCGTCGCCCGTCATTTTTATGAGCCCGCCTGTGCTGGATGTTAGGGGAGATAATATGTCGGTGCTTGGCATCAGATCAGCATATTCTGTTGGGTTCAGCGCGCCAATAGCGGTGACCGTGCTAAGCTGGTCTCCCGACAACCGGTAAGCGCCTTGTCCCGCTGCCTCTACAAATCCGGTGAACCGGCCCTCGCCTGCGGGCTTAAGCTCGACCGTCTCGCGGCTGCCGTCGGGTTTTTGTACCGTGACCGGGCCAGCGGTCTCAGATAGGCCGCGCCGTTCAATTTCGATCTTGCCGCCTTCGGCCCGCGCGGAAAGCCGCTCGGCCGCCAGATCAGGTTCCCCCATCAGCCAATGAGAAAGGCGGCGAAACATCTCTGAATATGGACCGCCGCCTTGGAACCCTTTGGCCCAGAGCCAAGCCTGATCGGACATAAGCATAGCCACGCGGCCGTCGCCGACACGGTCAATCACGAGCAGGGGCTCTGCGCTGGGGCCCTCCATAAGGACATCGCCAGAGACGACATTACTCTCGATAATGCGGTACCATGGGCCCCAATTATCGGCCTCTTTTCCGGCAAATCCCGCCGTGATTGGATGTCGCCGACCTTTTTCATTAAGCTGCGCGCGGTAGCTTTCGTTAAAGGTTTTGCCCGTGGGCCGCGCAGGTAGGACCGCCGCGAGCGGGGAGCGAAACAGGCTGGCATTTGTCGCAAAGGGCGGGCCTGTCGCCACCAATAGCGCGCCGCCATTTTCGACATATTGCGCAATGTTTTGCAAATAAATCGGCCGCAATAAAGGGGAGCTACGTCCGCGGCGGCGGCTCGTCCCGCGACGGCGAAACTGATCAAAAATTATCAAGTCAAATTCTTCTAACTCTTCATTAAAAAGTTGATCGGTTGGAAAAGCAATCAGCGATAACTCAGGCGAGCCAGCGCGAGTATTTTTCACGCGGGGATTTGTCAAAATCGTAAATTGCACGAGGTCAATCGCGGGGTCCGATTTTAGCAAATTGCGCCACGCTCGCCCGCCCATATGGGGCTCGCCCGTCACAAGTAAAACCTGCAGCCGATCGCGGATGCCAGAGATTTCAGAAATGAACACATTATTCTTAAGGGTCAGTTCACCTGGCGCCGCCTCAACCTCCAGTTCAACCGTATTTACGCCTCGCCGCTCAATGGTTAGAGGAATGGCAATCCGGTTTCCGATAGTTGCCGGAAATTTGGCCTTTATCTCGCCGTTTAGCTTTATAAGAATGGTGGCACGCTCGCCCTCATGGCCGGGGTCCTCAACAAGAACTTCAAATTCGGCTTGCTCCCCAACAAGGCCGTAGCGCGGGGCCAATGCTGTGCGGATACGGCGGTCGCGCCGCTCCGGATCGCCAATGACCAGAGCGTGGAAGGGCACGCCGTCAGGCAGGAGCGCCTGCGGGGCCTCGGGGAGGTCATGGACCTGTCCGTCTGTAATGGCAATCACGCCCGCAAGGCGTGAGGTCGGAACATTACCAAGGGCCTCAATCAGCGTACTGGTAAGCCGCGTGCCGTCGTTGTCAACGGGGATGCGGGCGGTGATAATGTCTAGATTATTGTCCGCGCCCAATTTTTCCTCTAGCGCGCGAGACGCGGCGGCGCTCATTTGCGTGCGCTCACCTAGGCTGGTCGATTCCGAGCCGTCCGTCAGAACCAAGACAACATCGCGCAGCGGATTACGGCTCTCCTCCACGTCTTGCGGGTTTGCCAGTGCAGCAATCAAAATAAAAGCCGCTAACGTGCGCAAAAACATAGAGCCTAGCCGTCCTGCGCCGGCGAAAAATGCCGCAATGAGCGCGGCGGAGCCAAACAGGGCGATCAAGGGCCAAGGGATAAGCGGGTCAAAGGCGAAAGAGGTCAGCAGGCCAGAGAACATTAGCGCCCCCCCTCGTCAATCGCGTCTTGCGCGCGGCCCAAATCGCGCAGTCTTTTCTCGCGCTGCTCTATGCGTAAAATCAATTCCTTGGCATGGACTTGATCGGCTTTGTAATTACCCGAAAGGGCATACATGGCCAGATTGACCCCGAAACGTATGGCATATTCGCGCTGGCGCGGCATTTGCGATTCCAGTGAGATCAAAAACTCGCCGTCCTCGGACGCGGCCCATCCTGCGGCCCAATCATTTGCTCCGATAATCACAGAGGACACGCCGTCCTGCGCCGTGCCATTTCTGTTTTTATCCACCCAGACTTTGCCATTGGCCCAGCGCCCCGGAAAATTCGTCAGCAGATAAAAGGATTTGGTTAGAACATGATCATCAGGCACAGGGCCTATCTGCGGAATATCAAGGGACTTTGTCACGGCCGTTAGCCCGGGATGTTTGGCCGTGCCAAGAAGGTCACGGTCGCCCTGATCGCGCGTATCAAACACAATCGTACCGCCCGCTGCCATATAGGCATTCAGCGCACTGGAGGCGGCATCTGAAAGCTCTGGCGCGGCGCGCTCTACAGGAAAATAGAGAAAGGGATAAAAGACAAGCGGATCCGTGCCGGGCGTTACGCCCCGTGCGCCAACCGGTTCGATTGTGGTGCGATTGGTAAGTTCATTTGCAAGACTTTTCATCGCCGCCTCAGAGAGGCTATCGGTGCGGGAATTACCTGTTTTTACATAAGCTAAATGCAGCCCAAGAGCCTCGGTGACGCCGCCCGTATCTTCGCTTGACTGCGCGCGCGCTGGCGCCGCAAACAAAAGAGCGGGCAGTATAAAGACGAGCGTGAGCCCAAGGGCGACGCCTTTGCCCGCTGATCTTTTTAGTGGGGTTTTAAACGGGGGGCGTAAATATCCAAGCCGGCCTGAGGAGAGTAGGGAAAACAGGACGTCAAGGCTAAGCATAAGAAGGGCAATTGCGAGCAATATACCGCCGAGTGTTTGGGTTTTCGGCGCGGTGTAATTCTGCGCCTTCACGCCCGCAATGGAGGGTATTAGGGAAATTTTTTCTGGCGCGGCGGCGTTGCGCGCACGGCGGCGCACGCCTTGCCGGTAAAGGCCCGCTGGATGGGCTGCCGAGATCGGAGCGGTGTCAAAGCGGTCCTCGGGCAGCACTTGCGCGGAGAGGGGCGGAGCGGTCAAACGCCCAAACCCGCTTAGAACGCGGTCCGGCGCCCAGTCAGACCCATCCGAGCTTTGCGTGGGCGCAGCGGCGCTATTGGCGAGGGGTAAGAGGCGGCGCAGCATCTCAACATAAAGCCCGCCCACGGCAAGATTTGACCATTCCGGCCCCGCCGTAACATGGAAAAACACCACCCGCCCAAGCCCGCGCGCCGATGATGTGACAATGGGGGAGCCATCATCCAGACGCGCCCATGTGCGGGCGTCAGTTTGCGCGCCAGGCTGCGCCATGATTTGGCGGCTCACGGTTATATCCTCTGGAATTTTCAGTCCGAAAAAGGGGCTTTGCGCGGGGAAGGGGGAAAGCTGCTGCGGGTCCTCCCATGCCAGCGCACCGCCCAGCTCCCGCCCACCGCTGCGAATATCGACGGGCAGTAATTTATCTGGCCGTGCGGCGAGTTTGGGTCCCGCAAAGCGGATCAATAGACCTCCGGTCTCAACATAATCGATAATTTCTTGGCTGTCTTCGCGGGCGCTATCGGGCATGATAATAATCGAGGGCGCAATTGGAAGAAGTTCATTCAAGCTGCCTGAGAAAATATCTGCATAGGGGGTGAGCGCTGTCTTGGCGTAAAAGGAATCGGATAATAGCGGGTTGGCGCTATCTTTGCCTGTCGTCATGATACCGATCACGGGCCGGCCCCAACTATCATCCAATAGCTTGACCGCACCTGCGCTCGCAATGCCTGCGGCGCGCAATGTGGCGACTCGATTTCGCAGATCCGCTGGCAACTCAAATTCAGCTTCGGCGCGGTCTTGGCCGATAGAAAACCTCAGCGGGGCGCGCGCAATCACGCTGCCGCCGCGGCCGTGGGCCGTCACCTCAGCCGTGCGGGCGCTGCCTGCACCAATATTATGGTAAACCGCGCGAAAGCCCGAGCCTGTCTCTGCGACGTTGCCGGAAATTAGTGGCAGATTTTCCGGTAAGGGCGTCAAGCGTTCCGTGCGCGTCGCCTGTGATAGGGCGCGGCCCAAGGTTTCGGCGCCGCCAAAGTCAAGGCCAGAAGAGAGCCATAGCGCCTCTGCGCCCGATATATCGACGCCGGCAAGCTTTTCGGCAGCGGCGGCGCGGCTGGAGGCAAGGCCTGTGGGGCGCAGTGATTTTACCTGTAGCATAGCCTCCTCGGCGGGACCAAATTTTGGCGCGCGTTCGCCCCCGCTCTGCGCAGGCTCTGTGAGGACAATCATGACCTCCAGATTGTCTCGGCGGGCTTTGGCGATGCGGGCCTCGGCGGTGCGCATGATGGGTGTCCAATTCGCCGCCGCGTCCCAACCCGTATCAATTATGAGCGCTAGCGGACGGGACGTGCCGTCGGTTTTTGCGCCAATGACAGGCGCGGCCAAGGCGACAGCAATGATTGCCGCTAGCAGCAAGCGGTAGATCAGCAGCCAGAGCGGCGTGCTATCTGGCGTTTCCTCGTCGGTCATGACATCTTGCAAAATACGCAAAGGCGGGAACTCCGCCTCTTTGGGCCGGGGCGGAGTGATTTGCAAAATCCACCAGATAAGCGGCAGCGCCAATAGACCCAAAAGCGCGAGCGGGGCTAAAAAGCTAATCGGGCCAATGGCAAATTGCGCGGCAGTCAGAAGCGCGGGGCTCATAGCGCCTCTCCCGATAAAGCCATATAGGCGCTGGTCAGCGCTACGCTGGGCGGGGCGTCCGTTTCATGGGTGATAAGCGGCCAATCCAGCCGCCGCGCAACCTCGGACAAATTTCCGCAATGGGCCTTAAACTTTTGTCGGTAGTCCTCGCGCGCTTGTTCGGCGCGGCCCACCAGCAAGGGAGCCAAGGTCTCGCCGATCGTTTTCCGGCCCCCCGGAAGGCGAAGTTTAAGCCGTCCTCTATACGGAAAATCCCGTTCGGCAGGATCAATAATTTGCAGCAGGATACCTTTGGCGGGGCGGGCGGATAATTTGGCAAGCCGCGCGGCCCAGACGTCGCTGCCCTCAAGGAAATCACTGGCAATAACCAGCCGGGCATGAGCCGGTATATCGGCGCCGAGTGTTTCAATCGGACCTTCACTGGCGGCAAGGCGCAGGGCAATCCGCTCAAGGCCAAGCCGTCCCGTGCGGGGTATATTCGTCTCGCCCATAACCGCGCAGCGCTCGCCCGCCCGCATGAGCAAAATCGCCAGCGCCATAGACAGCATAGATGCGCGGTCTTGCTTGGTAGGAAGGGCCGCTCTGCCGCTAGGGGCAGACGTCCAGTCCATGCCTGCATTGCCGTCCCGCCAGAAATAAACGGTATTGGCCGCCTCCCATTCATTTTCGCGCACATATAACTGAGCGCCGCGTGCGGAGCGCCGCCAGTCAATGCGGCTGGCCGCGTCAGAACTGTGATAGTTTCGATATTCCCAAAAAGTCTCGCCTTGGCCCGCGCGTCGGCGGCCATGCACGCCTTGGGTGACAATGGCGGCCACGCGCTGCGCCTGCGCCAGCAAATGCGGGTAGGGCGCGGCAAGCTGCTCGGCGTGCCTGCGAAGGACCATAGCTTTCGGGGCGTTGACGGGCACTTATGTAAGGGAGTCTTTCAAGGCCGTGATTGTATCATCAATTGTCATGCCGTCCGCGCGCGCCGCAAAATTAAGCGCCATTCTGTGCTGCAAGACAGGCTGTGCAAGCTCTAGCACATCATCCACGCTCGGGGAAAGCCGCCCTTCCATTAAGGCTTTGGCGCGGCAGGCCAGCATAAGCGCTTGTCCTGCCCGCGGGCCAGGCCCCCAAGAGACATGTTTGCGAACGCTCTCAAGCGCGCTTTGATCAGGCCGGGCATTGCGGGTTAGGGTCAGGATCGCTTCGAGGACTTTCTCGCCCACAGGTAATTTGCGCACAAGTAGCTGCATATCTTGGAGCTGCTTGGGACTCATGGCCGCTTTGGGCTTGGCTGTGTGGGCGCCCGTTGTCGCAATTAAAATCGCCCGCTCGGTTTCCAGCGCCGGAAAGTCGACATTGATCTGAAACAAAAAACGGTCAAGCTGCGCCTCGGGCAAGGGATAGGTGCCCTCTTGCTCGATCGGGTTTTGGGTCGCGAGGACATGAAAAGGCGCGGGCAGATCATGGCGCGCGCCGGCAATCGTCACAAAACGCTCTTGCATGGCTTGCAGTAAAGCCGATTGGGTGCGCGGACTGGCGCGGTTGATTTCGTCAGCCATCAACAATTGACAAAAAACTGGCCCGGGGATGAAGCGGAAACTGCGCTTACCCTTTGCGCCTTCCTCGAGAACTTCGGAGCCTGTGATATCTGCGGGCATAAGATCTGGGGTGAACTGGATACGTTTGCCGTCAAGGCCCATGACTGTACCAATGGTCTCCACCAGTAGAGTTTTCGCAAGGCCGGGAACCCCCACCAAAAGCGCATGCCCGCCCGAAAGCAGAGCGGTCAGAGCAAGGGCGACGACTTTGTCTTGACCGAGAACAGATGTGCCAATGGCAGCGCGGGCCAAGGCCAGCTTTTGGCTAGCTTTCTCCGCCGATTTCTCAAGGGCGGCTGTCATTTGGGGCGTGGATTTCTTAGTGTTTTGCAGGCTCATAAATCTCTCAAATCATCTTGGCGGCGCAGGCGCGCCTATTTCTTACTGCTTTAGCAGAATTTACACTAGGAATGACATCACTAATGCGTAAAACTTTGTTCATGAATACCGAATTCTCTCTGTCTGATCTAATGCAGGCGATTAAGGACTCTGAGTCTGGCAAACGCCCCGTTGAAAGCTGGAATCCGTCGTTTTGCGGGGAGATTGATATTGTCATCAAAGCAGACGGATCATGGTGGCATGAGGGGTCGCGAATTGGGCGGGCGGGCTTGATCGGTCTTTTTGCCTCCGTCCTGCGCAAGGATGAGGATGGGCTGACCTATCTTGTGACCCCCGCCGAGAAGCTATTGATTACCGTCGAGCGCGCGCATTTTATTGCCACGCGCGTTGACATAAGCGGGACCGGCAAGGATATGCGCCTGTTTTTCACCACAGATTACGGCGGCACAGTGCAGGCGGGTCCGGGCCATCCCTTGCGAGTTGAGACAGACCCGCAGACGTTAGAGCCTGCCCCCTTTGTCAATGTGCGCGGACGGCTTGAGGCGGCGCTAACCCGGTCTGTATTTTATGAACTGGCCGAACATGCCGCGGAAATCCAGACAGATGAAGGGCCGCAGCTCGGCGTCTACAGCGGGGGCGTGTTCTTCCCGCTGGGCCCTCCGGCAGCTCATCTTGGTGTGACCCCTAATGCAAAAGCATAGCCCGCTTATCCGCCGCGTCGCCGCGGCCCTGCTGCCGCTTCGCATTGAGGACGGAACGGATGAGGTGAAACGAGAGGGCCAAAGGCGTGCCTCGGTTCTTATGCCATTGGTCGAGCGCAGGGCGGGCTGGCAGGTTCTCCTTACCCAGCGCCCAATCACCATGCCGCGCCATCCGGGGCAAATCAGTTTTCCGGGTGGGCGGCGCGAGCATGATGAAAGCGCGCTGGAGGCGGCCCTACGCGAAACCGATGAGGAAATTGGCGTGCCGCCAGCCGCGGTTGATGTGCTGGGGCGTCTCCCGAGCTTTAACGCCGTGAGCGATTACCGCGTAACGCCTTTTGTGGGCATTATAGATCCCGCCGCCAAGATTACGCGTGATCCTCGCGAAGTAGATGAGGTTTTCGAAGTCCCGTTTTCATTTCTGATGGGAGCGGATAATCACATTGCGCGTGATGTCCATTTTGACGGTCAAGATCATCGGCTTTATGATATGCCCTATGAGGGCGAGGACGGGGTGCGCCGCAATATATGGGGTATGACCGCAATGATTATGCGCCGACTCTATGAGAGGGGGTTTGCTGATGATTAGCCGTAGACACGTTCTGAACATCGGCGGCGCCTTCGGGGTGAGCGCGTTACTTAGCGGCTGCGCGCCGTCCAAATTGCCGCGAAAACGGATTGCCCTGACGCTGGATGATTTTGATCTTGGCTTTTCTGAATTACTCAGTCCCAAAGCGCGTAATGCCGCGATACTTCAGGCGTTTGCGGCCCATAATCACAAAGCGGCAGGTTTTGTGACAGGGAAGAATGTCGACACGGATTTTGGACGAGAGGTCGTTTCAAGCTGGTCGGAGGCAGGTCACCTAATCGGGAATCATACATGGTCGCATAAAAACTCGAGCCAAGAAGACATTCCGCTTATTCAGGCCGATATTTTAAAAAACCATGACTATCTTTCTGGCGTTCCGGGATATGAAAAAATCTTTCGTTTCCCATTCCTCGCAGAGGGCGGCACGCCGGAAAAAGTTGCGCTTTACCGCGAGTTTTTAAATGCATACGGGTTTGCCAACGCGCCCGTTACCATTGACTCTCTGGACTGGTTTATCTCAGCCCGCATGGAAGCCCGCCTTCAGCAAGATGCGCAGGCCGATATCAAGGGTTATGGCGATTACTATATTCAATTTGTGCTTGATGTCGCCAATCAAAAAGAGGATCTCGCGCGCCGTCTCGGTTATAATGAGCTGCCGCACGCCTTATTAATACACCACAATATTTTAAATGGAGTCTTCCTTGAGGCTGTGATGGACGCGCTGGCCTTGGATGGCTGGGACTTTGTGGATGCGCGGGAGATGTTCGCGCACCCGCTTTATAGGCTAACGCCGCAAACGCCTAATCGTGGGCGCAGCGTGCTGTCCGTATTGGCGCAGGAGGCGGGTATTGCCCATAATTATCCGAAAAAATATTACGGGTTTGGCAAAGCTGAAATGGAAAGATTGGGGCTGTGACGAAGATGAGTGAGCTGATTTTAAACCCCGATGAAAATTTGTGGATGCGCGGCGCGGGTGTTGAGGTGATTTTCAAGGCCTTGCCCCAAGGCAGCACGCGATTTGTTGGCGGCTGCGTGCGCAATGCGGTTATGGGCCGTGAGGCTAGTGATATTGATTTGGCCACAGAGCTTACGCCGGACGCGGTTGTCAGCGCGCTGGAGGCGGCGGGTATTCGCCATATTCCGACAGGAATTGATCACGGTACCGTCACGGCAATTTTTGAAAAACGTCCCTATGAAATCACCAGCTTGCGCCGCGACGTCAAGACCGATGGCCGGCGCGCCGTGGTTGCCTTTACCACGGACTGGGCGGAGGATGCCCAGCGCCGCGACCTGACTTTCAATGCACTTTATGCGGATTACAGTGGGCGTGTTTTTGATCCCACTGGACTTGGGCTGATTGACCTTGCTGAGCGGCGTTTTCGCTTTGTTGGCAATGCGGGCGCCCGCGTGAGAGAAGACTATCTGCGCATATTGCGCTATTTTCGCTTTTTGGCATGGTATGGCGAAGGCGGCACGGCAGAGGCCGCGTCGCTCGCGGCGTGCCGTGACCACGCGTCGGGATTATCGACTTTATCTGCCGAGCGCGTTTGGAGCGAAATCAAAAAACTTCTCAGCGCGCCGTCCCCTGCGCGGGCTGTACGCATAATGTTGACCCAAAATGTCCTTGAAGAGATTTTGCCCGAGGCCAGTAATGCCGAGGGACTTGAGCGCCTTGCCGCGCTTGAGCGTCGCGAGGGGCTAGGCGCAGATCCGCTTTTGCGCCTTATGGCGATGGCGTCTCGCGATCCGTTGCAAATCGCGCGGCTTGTCAAACGGCTGAAAATGTCAAAAGCTGAAACCACCCGCCTTATGGGCTGGGCGATGGATAGCGCGGCGCTGGATCCCCACAGCAGCGAGAGGGACAAGCGCGCGGCTATCTACGGCGCCGGGGCGCAGCCGATTATGGACCGCGCGCGTCTTCGCGCCGCAGGCGAGGAAGATCCCATCAAAGCCGCCCGCTGGCTTGGATATAGTGAATTGGCAGAAAGATGGACGCCGCCGGAGTTTCCCTTAACGGGCAAAGATATGCTCAAGGCGGGTGCGCAGCCGGGCGCGGCCATGGGGAAAAAACTCGAAGCGCTCAAAGCGCTCTGGGTGCGGAGTGATTTTACTGCCGACAAAGCCAAATTACTTATGGCGTTAAGCTTGCTTAAGTGATCCCCGCAGATCGGCTGAATTAAATTCGCAGCTTTCCTGACAAAAATCTGGCGGTTGACGCGCGTCCTCCCTATACCGAAGCTTAAATATACTCTGGAGTCGTTATGTCTTATCTCGTTCTTGTGCGCCATGGCCAAAGCCAATGGAATTTGGAAAACCGTTTCACCGGATGGGTGGATGTGGACTTGACGGCCGCCGGCGTGCGCGAGGCCAAAAAGGCGGGCAAGCTTTTGGCGAAAAAAGACATCGTTTTTGACGCAGCCTTTACAAGCTACCAAAAGCGCGCCGTCAAAACGCTTTGGCTCACGCTTGAGGCGCTTGATCAAATGCATATGACCGTCACCAAAGACTGGCATTTAAATGAGCGCCACTACGGAGCGCTGACAGGGCTGAATAAGCAGGAAACGCGCGATAAGCATGGTGATGAGCAGGTTCATATATGGCGCAGGAGCTTTGATGTGCCGCCGCCGCAAATTGATCTGGAGAGTGAATTTCATCCTCGCCATGACCGTAAATATGCTGCAATTGATCCTCGTGAGCTGCCAACGGGCGAGAGCCTGAAAATCACGACAGAGCGCGTGCTGCCCTATTTCGAAGATCAAATGCTGCCGTTTATTCGCGCGGGGGCCAATATCATTGTGTCCGCTCATGGAAATTCTCTGCGCGCGCTGATGAAGCGTTTGTTTAATGTGGCTGATGCGGACATTCCCGGCTTTGAATTTCCGACCGGAAATCCGCTTTTGATTGAACTTGAGGACGGCACGATGAATATCAAATCAGCCGCCTATTTGGACAAAAAACGTGCCAAAGCGCTGCCGCCTATTCCGGCTAAAACCGCCTAGCCTATGACGCGCCCTGCGCAGTTCATGGACCGAGCTTTGGCGCTATCTGCCGCGCAAAAGGGGCGCACGGGGGAGAACCCCTCTGTGGGCTGCGTGATCGTCAAAGCGGGCAAAATCATAGCCGAGGGCGTGACCTCTGACGGCGGCCGCCCCCACGGGGAGGCCAATGCGCTGCAAATCGCGGGCGCGCAGGCACGCGGCGCAGATGTCTATGTCACGCTTGAGCCTTGCTCGCATTACGGGCAAACCGCGCCCTGTGCCAATGCCTTGATAAAGGCCGGTATTGCGCGCTGCTTTATTGCCGTAATTGACCCTGACTCGCGCGTGCATTGGCGCGGCGCGGCGCTCTTGCAGGAGGCCGGAATTGACGTGCAAATCGGATTGGGCGCGCAAGAGGCTTTTCGGATTAACGCAGATTTCTTTGCGCGGCACGCGAGTAAACCTAGCCTGTGATAAAGAGCATTACGGCCTAAATAAAAATCGCAACCGACTGCAAACCCTGCGCGATGAGTTCGCCGCTGGCATTATAGATATGCATGACTTGCGAGCTATATCCGCCGCGCGCTGCTGTTAGGCGAGAGTCGACTTGCCACCAGCCGTCTTTCGTTGACGG
This sequence comes from uncultured Caulobacterales bacterium, assembly GCA_964410285.1. Classification (GTDB taxonomy): domain Bacteria; phylum Pseudomonadota; class Alphaproteobacteria; order Caulobacterales; family Maricaulaceae; genus Fretibacter. Next base: position 653,946 of record CAYPFR010000001.1, read on the forward strand.
GTCATCGACCACAAAGTTTAGCAAAAAATTGACCGAGCTGACCGCGCCCATCTTTGTAAATAAAGGCATTGCCGCGGGCGGCAGAACGTCCGACAGGGTCAAAAGGGCGCCCATGCCTTCACGCGAGGCGGGGTCTGCGTGGCGGCTCCAAGCGCGGATATAGCCTTCGCTCGCGCCGGCCATAGGCCGCGCCCCGTCAATAAGCTGGGTTTCGAAACGGTGGAAAAAACCCGGCACAAACCTGTGTGCAGCTTCGGGGGTGAAAGGCGCGCAATCCTTCGGCGCGGGGCACGGGGCAGCCCTCACGTCAACCTTAAGCTCGCTTTCGCGGTTTATGCCAAAGACAAAGACGATATCGGCAATTATCGCGCCGTCTTTTTCCCCGCCGCAAAGCGTTCCCACGACTTTGATCGTGGTGACATTTCGCCCGCGCCGCAACGCGCTGGCGGTAAAGAGGACATCCCCTGAAACGGGCCCGATGAAATTGATGGCGGCGCTGCGCAGGGGCGGCAGGTTCTCAAAGCTATTTTGCGCGGCTCTATATGCAAGGCCCGCTGTTAGCCCGCCGTAAGCTGTGCGTCCTTGCCGCCAGCCCTCGGGTATTACCGCATGATAGCCGCCCTCTTTTTCGCGCATAGCCATTGCGATAGCGGCATATCCGGGGGTGTCGGGCGTTGTGGAGGGAGGCTTTGACATAGCACTAGCTTAACGTTTTCACGCCAAAAGGTAACGGCAATTCCTGCATGGCCGGGATTTAAATTCGGCAGGCTGCAAGGATAGTACCGGCGGCTGAGCTAAAACTCTAGGCGATGCCAATATTTTGCGCGGGCGGAATAATCGCTTGGAAATTTTTGTCCAATACGGCCTCTTGATATCTGCCTTGGTCTTTCAGATAGGAAACAAGTTCCGGCAGGTAATCTGTTTGGATGAAAAGGGCGCCGCCCTCTAGGCCATTTTGAAAATATTTGTTCAATTTATTCAGCGCGGGCCGCTTTCGTTTCAAGGGAAGTCCCAAAAGCTCTCTTAAGAGGTTCAGAGCATTATACTTCATCGTATTTTTAAACAACTGCATGTCATGGCCGCGAATTCGGCGCGCCCTTTTGAGGGTGAATTGGTGATTGCGCAGTCCCATGACGCGGATGTCTAAATCCTTCATTTCTTTGGCATGGTTTTTATTCAAATAAAGCGGGCGAACGGCATAATGATCATTTAGCGCCATCAACCCCGCGCATGTATCTCTATTTCTGCAAAAAATCGTGACCAGCGGCGCGCCCGCCTCTTCAAAGCCTTCTTCGCGTAATATGGATTTAAGCGCCTGCGCCGAATTTTCAAACCCGCCTTTAAAATCAATATCGACCATATAGCGGCCCCTGACATTGCGTAGGGCTTGGCGAAGGGTTGGGATTTGATGGTCAGTGACAAGTCCATTGTGCTTTAATCTAAGGGCCTTAACCTCCGCGAGGGTTTTGTCCTGAATCTTGCCCCTGCCATTGGTTTTATTTTTTACATCCTCATCATGAAAGACAACAAAAACTTTGTCCTTGGTGGCGCGAATATCAAATTCGATCCCGCGCGCACCCATGGCATAGGCGGTTTCATGAGAGAGAATAGAATTTTCTGGCGCGCCCATCCACGTGCCTCTATGCCCAACGGCGACAATTTTCATAATGGTGCCCCATGCTTAAACCTAAGCGTTAGGCCGAACTGGCGATGCTCACCGCTCGCGCCCTACAAAACAATATCATATTTTTCGGAAATTTTCTAGCGGTATGATTAAAACAGCCTATGAGACGCCGCGAAACGGATCATCAATGGAATGGCTTGGCGGGGTGAACCATTTGGGCCCATCCTCCGTCATATAAAAATGATCCTCAAGACGCACGCCAAACTCACCATATTTACAAATCATAGGCTCATTTGAAAAACACATACCGGCCCTTAGCGGGGTTTGATCGCCCCAATTTAGATAAGGCCATTCATGAATATCAAGGCCGATACCGTGCCCCGTTCGGTGGGGCAGGCCGGGCGTTTGATAGCCTGGACCAAATCCGTCCGCCTCAAGGGATTTGCGCGCCGCCAGATCAACCTGCGCGCAGGCAACGCCAATCTGGGCGGCCTGAAAAGCAAGGGCCTGCGCTTTTTTCTCTGCGCTCCAAACACGCCGCTGCTCCGCGCTAGGCTCGCCAAACACATAGGAGCGGGTAATATCAGAGATATAATCATGGAGCTGGCAGCCCGTGTCGATCAATACCATATCCCCGTCCTCCAGCGCTTTGGGGGATTTTACGCCGTGAGGGTAGCTGCTATCGGGGCCAAAGAGCACGATTTTGAAATAGCTTCCCGCTGGAGCCCCGACCTTACGGTGGGCGGCGTCCAAAAACTGATTGACTTCGGGGACCGTAATCCCTTCACGCAGGATCGCCGCCGCCGCCTTATGCACGCGAAGCGTCATTTCTTTGGCGCGGGTCATCAGTGCTATTTCAGCGCTGGATTTGATTTCGCGGCAGCCGCGCGTGATTGGCAAAGCGGGCTCAAAGCTAAGATCGGGATTGGCCTGCGCCGCGCCATTTGTAATGAAATAAGGTGCGGCCTCATCAAGGCCAACGCGCCCCGTCTCCATGCCGCCCTCTTGCAGTATTTTCCCAATCAGAGGGTAGGGACTTTCATGTTCTTCCCAGCCATGGATATCGCCCTTTACGCGCATGAATTGCTTGACCGTGCCGATCTCAAATGCGGGGGCGATAAATTGCGGCGGGCCAGACGGCAACAAAAGCGCGCCGACCATACGCTCGCTGGGCCGCCAGCGAAGCCCTGTAAAATAATAAAGATTACTGCCAGCATTCAGATAAACGGCCGAAAGGCCGCGCTCTTGCATAAGGGCCTGCGCTTTTTGGATCCGCGCTTGATGTTCCGCCAAAGTGATCGGGGAGACCCCGCCTGTCATATCGCTAAGTTTAGCGAGTTCTACTTCTGGGCTAGAGCCACCAACGCCTAAGGTCATTACATCACTCCCTTTGTGTTTTGCGCTGATTGCGCAATCAGATGATCCGCGACAAAGCTATTGTCCGCGCGCTCTTGGCCAAAGGTACTCATCGGGCCGTGGCCGGGCACAAAGCGCATGTCGCTACCGAGCGGCCAGAGCTTTTGCGTGATGCTATTGAGCAAATCTTGGTGATTGCTCTTGGGGAAATCTGTGCGCCCGATAGAGCCGCGAAATAATACATCGCCGACGAAGGCGATTTTCATAGCTTGGTTATAAATCACAACATGGCCCGGTGTGTGGCCGGGCGTGTGGACAACGGTAAATTCATGCGCTCCGAGGGTGAGCGTGTCGCCGTCATTGAGGTAGCGGTCGGGGACAATATTTTTGCCCATACCGGCATGGCCGTAATTGGCCCAATGGGTTTCAATTTCGTCCATCCAAAATTGGTCATCTTTATGAGGGCCAATTACCTCTATGCCGAGCGTGTCCCTTATATCCTGCGCGCCGCCAGCGTGATCTAAATGACCATGGGTCAGCCAAATCTCTTTAAGCTTGACGCCTAAGGTCTCGCATTCCCGCATCAGTTTTTCGGCTTCTCCTCCGGGATCGACCAACACGCCTTCTTTGGAGTCTGGGTCCCACAGCAGGCTGCAATTCTGCGCAAAGGGCGTCACGGGCAATAGGCGAAGGTCTAGCTGGCTCATCATATCTCTTTGTAGCAGGCGCGCGGGCGGCTTGGTTATATTGCATCCAGACTAGTGCGGGCGAGGCCTTTGGGAAAGTCTCAATTGTAAATAGAGGTTAATTTGCGCTCGCCCACCGTTCAGATAAGGTTCAGCCGCAATCGCGTAGATATTCATCACTGTCAGCGGTAGGATGCTCTCTTTTCCTGCTGTACCCAGTTCTCTCTCTTAAACTTATCCCTTTTGGGGCCTGGCTTGCGCCAGGCATTTTTTTTGCTCGCTCTGCATTCCCGCCCTCATCCTGTGGCAATATCTAGCGTGGATTACAATTTTGGGGGATTACGCGGCGGTTACTGTGACGGCAACCCGCTTTAGAAGGCCGGCAAAATTCCTCTAATCTCTTTAAGGCAGGCCTTAACCGGCTGGGCGGCATTGATGGACGCCGCGCCCTTCGGGGGGCAAAGGGCTTCAAATTGACTTTCCAAAAGCTCTGGCGACATGAAATGCCCGCGGCGAGCCTCTAGGCGCGCCTGAATAAGGCTGGCCGGCGCGGCCAAATGTATCCAATGAAGGCGGCGAGTAGATGTCATAAGCCGCTGCTGCACATAGGGCGTAAGGGCGGAGCAGGCGAGCACCAATGCCTTATCGGGCGCGGCCCTTGCTGCCTCCAAAATCGCATCCAGCCAGCCCGCACGGTCCTCATCCGTCAGCGCCACTGCGGCGCGCATTTTATCAATATTAGCTTGGCTGTGAAACTCATCACCTTCCATGAATTTCGCGCCGATCTCGCGCGCGAGCGCCTTGCCGATGGTCGACTTCCCGCAGCCTGAAACACCCATAATGATAATAAGCTCGCTCATCTGGCCAGTTCTATACAAAGACTGAAAGCAGAAGGGCCACGATAAACCCAACCAGCCCGACAAGGCTCGCGCTCACCGTCCAAGTCTGCAAGGTTTGCGCTTCGGTTTGGCCGAAATAGCGGTTCACTAGCCAAAAGCCGGAATCATTGACATGGGAGAGTGCCGTGCCGCCGGCCGCAATGGCGATTACAACAAGGGCGGTTTGCGGCGCGCTAAGCTGCGCAGCGGCGGCGATGGGCGCGGTCAGGCCTGCCGCTGTAATCATAGCGACCGTGGCTGAGCCTTGGGCGGCGCGTACTAAAAGTGCGAGGACAAAGCCAGCTACAATCGGGGTGAGACCCGCCGAGGTCGCCGCGCCCGCCAAGGCATTGCCTGCGCCTGTGTCAATCAAGACCTGCTTAAATGCGCCGCCTGCGCCGGTGATCAAAATGACGGCGCCCGTCGGTTCAAGGGCGCGGGAGAGGGCTTTGCTATAGAGCGCGCGTCCGGTTTCATCATTGGGGCGAAAGGCAATATAGGCCGCGCCGCAGCCCATCAAAAGCGCGTTAAAGGGATGGCCGATAAACATCATCGTTTTCATGAGCGCCCCATAGGGACCATTTTCGTCCATCGTGGCCGTCGCGAATGTGGCCATTAAAATTAAAACGAGCGGCACCGCAATCGTGAGTATCGCCGCGCGCGCCAAGTTATCGTTTTGGCCGGGCAGGCTTGGCATGATCTGCGCCGTCTCTTCTTGAGGTGCGACATCCAGCCAGCCGCGCCGCTCAGCAAAACCTGTATAAAGGGGACCCGCAATGATCATTGCCGGCGCGCCGGCCATCAAGCCAAATAAAATCACCCAGCCCAAATCAGCCTCCAGTAAAATCGCGACCGCAATAGGGCCGGGCGTTGGCGGAATAAAAGCATGAGCGGTGGCTAGTCCCGCCAGAAGGGGAAGCCCAAACACCAGCGGGGCGGTCTTGGCGCGCCGCGCGAGGCTAAAGACAATGGGGACGAGGATAATGAGAGCCACGTCAAAGAAGACAGGAATGGCAACAATCAGCCCGATAATCCCCATGCTCCAGCGGCTTTTTCTCAGGCCCGTGCGCTCTAATATCCAAGCGGAAAGAGCCTGAACGCCTCCGCCGGCTTCTAGGAAGACGCCAAACATAGCGCCAAGCCCGACGACAATTGCGATAAAGCCAAGCGTGCTGCCCATGCCTTGTGTCACGGTTTGAATGGCCTGCTGCGGTTCCATGCCGCCAATGATCGCGCCAAATAGGCTCACAATCAAAAGCGCCGGAAAGGCATGCATTCGCAAGCGCAAGACTAAACCGAGCAAGACGATGATCGCGATCGCTGTCGCGATTAGCGGTTGATGGGCGGTAAAAAACGCGCCCATTATCACAGCCCGCTTTTTACGCGAATGCGCGCCAGCGTATCATGGCTGGTGATATACAGGGTTTTACCATCCGGCCCGCCCAAGGTGCAATTGGCGGTGGCTTTGCCATTGGGGTCAAGGCCGATTTGAATACGGCCCAATAATGTCCCGCTTGGCGATAATATGCGTACGCCGCCGGGTCCCGTGGCATAGACTGTACCGTCTGCGGCTACAGTCATGCCGTCGGGTAGTCCGTTCAACCCGCTGTCTAGATCCGCTTGTGCGTCATGCCAGAGCTCTCCCTTTCCATAGCCGCCGCCGGGTAGGGCCCAATAGCGCATGATTTTTGCTGCCTTGGCATCCGAGTTGGCCACATAGAGAAAGGCTTCATCAGGGGAGAGCGCGATTCCGTTGGGCCGGCTCAGCGCGCCGTCAATCAGGCTAACCTCGCCGGAAGGCATGAGCCGGTAAACGCCGTTCACCGGCTGCTTGGGCAATTTTGAGTTATCCTGATCTTTCAGGCCATAAGGGGGGTCTGTGAAATAAATATCGCCATTTTTTGCTTCGACCATATCATTGGGGCTATTATATGGGCGTCCCCTAAATTCGGAGGTAAGGGTCTCGCGGCCAAGGGTTTCAAGATCAAGGCGTTCCACGGCTTGGCGGCCATGATTAGCCAGCAGCAACCCGCCCCCGCGCGCCGGCAAAATCCCGTTAACGCCCAGATCTCCGCGCTGCGCGGCGACGAGCGCTGGCAGCTTGGCGGGGTCTATAGCTGAGGGGTCAAGAAACACCTCAAGCCCATTTGATTCTGACCAGATAAAGACTTTGTTTTGCGGCACGTCTGAGAAATAAAGCCGGCTGCGCGTCATGTCCCAAGCCGGACCTTCTGACCAAGAAAATCCGTCCGCGAGTTTTTCAACGCGGGCCGCGCTGTCAATGATAGTCTCTAGGGCGGGATCAAAGGTAATGACGTTGCCAAAACTCTCGGTCAGTGCGCTTTCGTGTTTCGGTTTGGCGGCGTCAGGGGCCGTTATATCCGCCGGTACGCGTCCGCAGGCGATAAGGCAAAACGCGAAGGCAAAGTAGACATATTTGGCCGTTGAAAACATCATACCCCCATACATTGTTATCTGTTGTGACGATTGCGCCATGCTCACTTAAAGTGACAGCGGTGTCAATTATTTCTGAGTGCGGCAGATATAAAAAACCCCGCCGATGAGGGCGGGGTAGATATTTGTAACTGCGGCGGCGGCCAATATTTTAGGACATGGCCGCCAGAATTTCGTCAACCAAATCAGTTTTCTCCCATGAGAAGCCGCCGTCGGCTTCGGGCTCCCGTCCAAAGTGCCCATAGGCGGCTGTGCGGGCGTATATGCTTTGGTTGAGCTTTAGATGTTCGCGAATGCCGCGCGGGGTAAGGTCCATCGACTTACGAATAGCGGTCTCGATCGCGTCGCCCTGAATGGGGTTTTGATCATCGACATTGACATAAATAGAGGTCGGCTGCGCCACGCCAATCGCGTAGGAGAGTTGAATATCGACCCAAGGCGCAAGCCCAGCGGCGACAATGTTTTTCGCCAGATAACGCGTGGCATACGCTGCAGAGCGGTCAACCTTTGTCGGATCTTTTCCTGAAAATGCGCCGCCGCCATGCGGGGCCGCGCCGCCGTAAGTATCAACAATGATTTTACGGCCTGTTAGCCCTGCATCACCGTCCGGTCCGCCAATAACAAATTTACCGGTCGGATTGATGTGCCAAAGCGTGTTATCTGTAATCCAGCCATCGGGCATGACTTCATGGATATAAGGCTTTACCAGCGCCGCAACATCAGCGGAGTCCATGGCCGCGTCCAAATGCTGCGTGGAGAGCACAATGGCAGTCGCCTCAACGGGCTTACCGTTTTCGTAGCGCACGGTGACTTGTGATTTACTATCAGGGCCGAGTTGTGACACGCCTTCATGCTTGCGCGCGCGGGCGAGGCGCTCAAGAATTTTATGGCTGTAATGCACAGGGGCAGGCATGAGTTCTTTGGTGTCAGAACAGGCATACCCAAACATAATGCCTTGATCCCCCGCGCCTTCTTCCTTGTGCAGGCCGTCACCTGCGTCGACGCCTTGCGCAATATCGACGGACTGCGCGTGCAAGAGGACCTGCACATCCGCATGGGCGTGGTGGAAGCCTGATTGCTCATAGCCAATATCTTTGATGGCCGCGCGGGCCACGGCTTCGATTTCGTCTTTGGAGACATCTTGGCCGCGAGTTTCGCCTGCAATCACGACTTTATTGGTCGTTGTCAGCGTTTCTGCGGCTACCCGTACGTCCCAAGGCGACATGCCAGCGGCGACCGATTTACGGAAATAAAGATCTACAATCTCGTCGCTAATGCGGTCGGAGACTTTGTCAGGATGGCCCTCTGAAACAGATTCAGAAGTAAATTCATATGATGTGCGGCTCATGTCGCGGTCCTTTAGTTTTAAGGCTCTTTTGCAATTAAACCTCCCTTGGGCAGAGCTTATTGCAGTGGGCTTTTTATTATTATCAGAGGCTTGGTTGATATAGAGGCCGCCGATTGGCGGCCTCTGATTGAATTCGTTTTAGTAGCGGTAATGTTCCGGCTTGTAGGGGCCTGCCTGATCAACGCCAATGTAATCGGCTTGTTCTTTTGACATTTCGGTCAACTTCACACCGATTTTTTCAAGATGCAGACGCGCAACTTTTTCGTCCAGGTGCTTAGGCAGCATATAGACTTTGTTTTCGTATTTCTTCGTCTTGGCCTTTGAATCGTCCCAAAGCTCCATTTGCGCCAGTACCTGATTGGTGAAAGAGGCGCTCATAACAAAAGAGGGATGACCCGTGGCGTTGCCCAAATTCAAAAGCCGGCCTTGAGAGAGCAAGATCATTCGATTGCCTTTAGGGAAGGTAATCATATCGACTTGGTCTTTGATATTTGTCCACTGCATATTACTCAGCGCCGCCACTTGAATTTCATTATCAAAGTGACCGATATTGCCGACAATCGCCATGTCTTTCATCTCGCGCATATGTTCAAGACGGATCACATCTTTATTGCCGGTTGTTGTGACAAAAATATCGGCATCCTTGACGGTGTCCTCAAGTGTGGTGACTTCAAACCCGTCCATGGCCGCCTGAAGCGCGCATATCGGGTCAATTTCCGTGACTTTGACGCGCGCGCCTGCCCCGCGAAGGGAGGCGGCAGAGCCTTTGCCAACATCGCCATAACCGAGAACAACGGCGGTCTTACCGGCCATCATCGTGTCGGTTGCCCGGCGAATACCGTCAACGAGGCTTTCCTTACAGCCATATTTATTGTCAAATTTTGACTTGGTAACAGAGTCATTGACGTTGATGGCAGGGAAGGGGAGCTGGCCTTTCTCAACAAGTTCATAAAGGCGGTGCACACCCGTTGTTGTTTCTTCGGAAACGCCGACAATCTGCCCGCGCATCTTCGTGAACCATCCCGGGCTTTCGGCCATGCGTTTTTTAATTTGCGCAAAAATTGCGGCTTCTTCTTCTGATCCAGGCTCGCCTTCAATGAGCTCGGGCTCGCCGTTTTCCACGCGTGCGCCCAGCAGGATATACAGCGTGGCGTCCCCGCCATCATCAAGAATAATGTTTGGGCCTTCCGGGAAAAGGAAGGATTTATCCAGATAATCCCAATGCTCCTCAAGGCTTTGGCCTTTGACGGCAAAAACTGGCACGCCTGCGGCGGCAATTGCTGCGGCTGCGTGGTCTTGAGTAGAGAAAATGTTACAAGAGGCCCAGCGTACATCTGCGCCCAGCGCCGTGAGGGTTTCAATCAATACGCCTGTTTGAATGGTCATATGCAATGAGCCAACGATGCGCGCACCCGAAAGCGGCTTTGTGGCGCCAAACTCCTCGCGTAGGGACATAAGTCCCGGCATTTCAGTTTCGGCAATGTCCAGCTCCTTGCGGCCATAATCAGCCAAAGATATGTCTTTTACTTCGTAATCAGTCGCGCTCATGTCAGCGTCCTTACATTTTAATCAAATATTAAGGGGGTCAATAAGCGGGGAATGTCTTGCGGTCAATGTCATATAAAGAAAATTGCATATAAAATTATCTTTATTTGTTTTTCGAGAATTATTTTGCGGTGCGTTTCGTCAGCGTTTGCATGCGGGGCCGCCCCGTTTGATATATTGACTCATCTGCGCGATAGGATGGCTACGGCGCCGGCGACTTGGAAGCTTTAAAGCTCTAGGCCTTCGGCTGCCTCAGAATTTTTTCCATTTTCCGGCCCCGCGCGAGTTCATCGACGAGTTTATCAAGGTAGCGCACTTGGCGGGTCAATTCATTGTCAATGTCTTCAATACGGTAGCCGCAAATTACCCCCTTTATAAGACCGGCATTGGGATGAAGCTCTGCCTGAGCGAAAAAGGTCTCAAAGCTGACTTTGTCAGTGATTAGCCTTTGTATTTTTTCGGCGTTAAACCCCGTCAGCCAGTTAATGATTTGGTCAAGTTCGGCTTGGGTGCGGCCATTTTTCGTTAGCCTTGCCAGATAAAGCGGGTAAATGCTGCCAAAGGTCATATTGGCCACGCGGGCGTTATGTTTCGCTGTCACTTTCATGAAAATAACTTACCCAAGCCAGCGGCAGGGCGCAACGGGGCTGCGGGACCTTACGCAGCGCGGCTTAAACTTTATCTTCGGCCCGCAAGGTTTTATCTGGCTGATGGGACGAAATTAGCCTAAGTAAAGGAAAATTTTGGAATTTGAACTATCTCTAAAACTGCGATTATATCAAAAGCCGTCTCCCCCAAAGCGTCGATCATCATTGTAAATTACAATGGCGGGGAGTATCTGGCGCGCTGCGTTCACGCGCTTTACAAACAGACGGAACCACGTTTCGAAGTTTTCATCGTCGACAATGGTTCAACCGATAGCTCTTTTTCCAAGCTTCCGCCGCTGGATGCGCGGTTTACGCTCTTGAAAATGGACAATAATCTAGGGTTTGCGAAAGCGAACAACCTTGCGGCTAAGCGTGCAAGAGCGGATTATCTGATAATGCTCAACCCTGATGCTTTTGCGTATGAGGACTGGTTGGAGAAGCTGCTGGCGGAAGTCTGCAGCCCTGACATTACAATGGTTGGCTCCCTGCAATATATGGCCGGTAATTGTGATATTTTGGACGGTGCGGGGGATTTTTACCACATCAGCGGGATTGCGCTGCGCGGCGGTTTTGGGCATCCGGCTTCGCGCGTACATGACGCAGCTTTTGAGGTTTTCGCGCCCTGCGGGGCGGGGGCGCTTTATCACCGCGGCAGCTACCTAGCGGTTGGCGGCTTTGACGAGCGCTTTTTTTGCTATCATGAAGATGTGGACCTGGGCTACCGCTTGCGGCTGGCGGGCGGGCGCTGTGTCCAATCGGTGAGCGCAAGGCTCGACCATGTTGGCTCCGCGATAAGCGGGCGCCGTTCCGACTTTTCAATCTACCACGGTACGCGCAACAGAATTTGGACCTTTGCGAAAAACACGCCCGCGCGCTTCCTGTGGTTTTTTGCGCCATTGCATATTTTGGTAAATTTGCTTGTGCTTTTGCGGGCGGCTTTGCGGCGCGGGACCTTTGGTCCGACGTGGCGGGGCATTGGCGATGGGATCAAAGGCCTGCCAAAAATTTGGGTATCTCGCAAAGTCGTCAAGGCCCAGCGTAAAATCAGCCCCCTAAAAATGCTTGGCATTTATACATGGTCGCCCATAAGAGTCGTCAGGCGCTCTGTGCCGACGGCGCGCTCGCGCTGGTCATTTGCCGCCTCCCGCGAAGCCAAGCGCTCCCCGTCAGTGGAGATTACGCCTATTTCCCAAGCTGGTATCTCTCAGGCTGGTATTTCCAAGCCGCCGCGCTCCTGATAATGAGCGCCTTATGACAAATTACGCAAAAACAGGGCAGCGCGTGCTGGAGACAGAGATTGCGGCCCTGCAAGACATGTCGCGCGCGCTCGGGCCGGAATTTAACGCCGCCGCCGCGCAGCTTCTTTCGCTCAAAGGGCGGGTTATCCTGTCGGGCGTCGGTAAAAGCGGCCATGTCGCGCGCAAGATAGCGGCCACGCTCGCCTCCACGGGCACGCCCGCGCTGTATATTCACCCAACGGAGGCTAGCCACGGCGATATGGGTATGATTACCCCAGATGATGCGGTGATTGCGCTCTCCCGCTCTGGGGAGACAGCAGAGCTTGCCGATATTATTGGCTATTGCCGGCGGTTTTCTATTCCTCTTATCGCGATCACGGCAGTGGCGGGTAGCGCGCTAGGCCGCGCGAGCGATCATCTTTTACAGCTTCCTGATGCACCGGAAGCCTGCGCTGAGACCCGCGCGCCGACAACCAGCACGACGCTGCAAATGGCGCTGGGGGACGCGCTGGCGGTGGCGCTTCTTGAGGCCAAAGGCTTTACCGCCAAAGATTTTAAGACCTATCATCCGGGCGGCACGCTCGGGGCGAGCCTTTCTCTCGTCGGGGAACTTATGCACAGCGGTCCGAATCTCCCGCTTGTCGGTAGCGGCACGGCCATGCCGCCCGCGCTGTCTGTGATGAATAAAGCCGGATTTGGCTGCGTCGGGATTACGGATAAGGGGGGGCAGTTGATCGGGCTGATTACAGACGGCGATATTCGCCGGCATCTGTCTAATGATCTCGCGGCCAAACGCGTTGACGAAATCATGACGACCACGCCCCGCACCACCCGCCCGCAGGCGCTGGCGGCAGATGCCCTGCGTTCTATGACGGCGGGGCCGTCCAAAATCATGCAGCTTTTTGTGATAGAGAACCATAAGCCCATTGGCCTTGTGCATTTGCATGATTTCCTGCGCGCTGGACTGGTCTAGCTCTGAAATTGGGAAACGCAGTCTCCCTCATAAAAATTTAAGCCTTCTTGGGCTATGAAGCCCCAAACCTTGAGGAGACATCATGACCCCCCGTAAGCCATTGCCCGCTATTGCGACCAATACGCTCGAATTTGAGACCCATGCTCTCGTCAAGCCCACGGGCTTTCGTGAATATGATGCGCGTTGGTATTTTGGTCTGCCCAATGACGGCAAGACGTCGGATTTGAATCTCTACGGCGTTCAGGCGCTCGGGGAGGGGCTAGGTACGCTCATGCATGAGCGCGGGATTGTCCCTAAAATCGCTGTGGGCCATGACTTTCGCCATTATTCGCTCTCGATCAAACAAGCCTTGATGCTTGGCCTTGTGAATGCAGGCATTGAGGTGCTTGATATTGGCCTCGCGCTTAGCCCGATGGCCTATTTCGCGCAGTTCCATCTTGAGTGCCCCGGCGTGGCCATGGTCACCGCCAGTCATAATTCTAACGGCTGGACAGGGGTGAAAATGGGCATAGAAGCGCCGCTCACCTTTGGCCCTGATGAGATGAGCCGCCTCAAAGAGATTGTGCTAAACGCGCAGAGCCAGCAAAAACCGGGCGGGTCTTACCGCTATGTCGACGGCGTGCGCGAGGCCTTTATTGCTGATCTTGTCAAAGATGTGAAACTTGAAAATAAGATCAAAGTTGTCGCGGCCTGCGGCAACGGGACGGCGGGCGCATTTGCCGAAGAGGTACTAACAAAAATTGGGGCAGAGGTGATCGCCGTTGAATGCGAACTGGATTATAATTTCCCGAAGTATAACCCCAATCCCGAAGACATGAAAATGCTGCACGCCATGGCAGATGCCTGCAAAGAACACGGCGCGGATGTAGCGCTCGGTTTTGACGGTGACGGGGACCGCTGCGGCGTTGTCGATAATGAGGGCGAAGAAATTTTTGCCGATAAAGTTGGCGTTATGCTCGCGCGTGATCTCTCTGCGCTTTATCCGAATGCGCAATTTGTTGCTGATGTGAAATCTACGGGATTGTTTAACACTGACCCTGTGCTACTGAAAAACGGCGCGAAAACGGATTATTACAAAACCGGCCATAGTTATATTAAGCGCCGTTCCAAAGAGCTTAACGCCCTCGTCGGATTTGAAAAATCGGGACATTATTTCTTTAACGCCCCCATTGGCCGCGGCTATGATTGCGGGCTTACCTCTGCGATTGCGATCTTGCAAATGCTGGACCGTAACCCTGATAAATCTATGGCGGATCTTCGCCGCGCGCTCCCGAAAACATGGGGTAGCCCCACAATGAGCCCCTATTGCGCGGACGAGGAAAAATACGGCGTGATCGAGCGCGTGGTCGCCGAGTTCCAAAAAGCCGCCGCCGACGGAGAGACCATATTGGGCCAAAAAATCGTTGACGTGAACACGGTCAACGGCGTGCGCCTTACGCTAGAGGACGGTACATGGGGCCTCGTGCGCGCCAGTTCCAATACGCCCAACCTTGTGGTGGTTGTCGAAAGCCCTGCGTCTGAGGAAAACAAAGACGGTATGTTCCGCGAGATCGATCGCCGCCTTGAAAAATACAGCGAAATCGGCGAGTACGACCAGAAAATTTAGGCGCGTTCCGAGTTTTGCGAGAGGTTGAATCCTGCCGCCAAATCTTTAAATACGGCTCCAGAAGTTGGCGATAGCGCCGCGCAATAGGATATCTCATGCCAAAAACTGACACGCCCAAAACCCCGTTCATAGACCGCGCGCCGCATTTCCAAAAACTCGAAGACCTTGCGGCCGCCGCGGTTTCGATTGAAACATTGTTTAAAACCGAGCCCAAGCGGCTGGAGACCTTTGCCTTACGCGAAGGACCGCTGCGCGCGGATTTCTCAAAGCAGCAAATCTCAAGCGCGGCGCGTGACGCGCTTCTCTCGCTTGCCGCCGCCTGCGAGCTTGATGAATGGCGCGCTCGCCTTTTTGCGGGCGGCAAAGTCAATACCTCCGAAGACCGCGCGGTTTTGCATATGGCGTTGCGCGGGGTTGGCGGCACAAAATCCGTGCAAAAAGACGTCAAAGCTATGCGCGCGCATATGGCAAAATTTGCGGATAAGATTCGCAGTCAAGGTAAGTTTAAAAATATTGTTCATATCGGTATTGGCGGCTCTGACCTTGGGCCGCGCCTGATCGCGGACGGATTTGAGGCGAGCGCCGAAAAATCGCTGACTTTGCGCTTTGCCGAAAATGTAGACGGAGCCTCGATCAATGACGCGGTTAAAGGACTGAAACCGAAAGACACGCTTGTGATTGTCGTGTCAAAATCCTTCGGCACGCAGGAAACAAAAATGAACGGCGAGTCCGCGCGCGCCTGGCTGACGGATAGCCTTGGCAAGAAAGCCGGCGATCACATGCTCGCGGTGACGGCCAACCGCGAAGGGGCGCAGGAATTTGGTATTCCCAGTGATCAGGTTTTTGATTTTTGGGATTGGGTTGGCGGCCGTTATTCCGTCTGGAGCGCGGTCGGACTGTCACTGCAAATCGCTTATGGCCCTGATGTGTTTGATAAGTTCCTTAAGGGCGCGAAGAAAATGGACGAACATTTCCGCGATCAGCCGCTGGATGATAATCTGCCGGTGATGCTCGCCATGACAGGTGTTTGGAACCGCAATGCGCTGGGCTTTACCTCCCAAGCGGTGATTCCCTATGCGCGCCGCCTAAGAAAGCTCTCCGCTTTTTTACAGCAATTGGAAATGGAAAGTAACGGCAAACGCATAACGCGGGACGGCAAAGACGCGGGGCTAACCTGCCCTGTTATCTGGGGGGATGAGGGCACAAATGGCCAGCATGCCTTTTTCCAATGGCTGCACCAAGGCACGCCGGGCGCGCCCGTCGATTTTGTCGCTGTCCTTAAAGATCACGAAGGCCGCCCAGAGCATCACCGCGCGCTGCTTGCTAATTGCTTCGCGCAAAGTGAGGCGCTCATGCTCGGGAAACCAGAATATGTCGTGCGCGCCGAGCTTGGCGATCATGCAGATATTGACGCGCTTGCGCCGCAAAAAACATTTCCCGGTAATCGTCCCTCAACGACCATCACGCTAGACGAGCTATCGCCTTTCGCGCTCGGCCACCTGATTGCGCTTTATGAGCACAAAGCCTTTGTTCAGGGCGTGATCTGGAACGTCAACAGTTTCGATCAATGGGGCGTGCAGCTCGGTAAAGTTCTGGCGACGACCATTGAAAAAGAGATGAGATCAGGCGAGGCGGGGGATCATGACCCCAGTACAAAAGCACTTATGGATTTGGCGGCAGGTAAAAAATAGGCTAGTCATGGCCCCATGAAACCTTTTTTTCCGGCGCAAAATATTCACCGTTTTATGGCCTGCCTTGCTAGGGTTTTTCGCGGCGGGCCGCGAGGCGCAATAGCGGGGCTTGCGTTCATGGTCTCGCTTAACGCCGTGCCTGCTGCGGCCAAGGAGGTTTGTCCCGTGAAAATTGATTTTAAGTCCCCTGAGGCGGCGCAGATGTGGCGCGCGGTCAATGATGGGGTAATGGGTGGCCGCAGCTCTGGCGGGCCGCGCTTTGAGGCGGGCGTGATGATTTTTGAGGGCATTATCAATACGAATGGCGGCGGATTTTCGTCCTTGCGCGCGGGTCTTTCGCGCGGCGCGCTGGCGGGGCAAAAAGCGATCAAAATGCGCGTGAAGAGCGATGGGCGGATTTATAAACTCACATTGCGCTCAGACGCCTTTTACCGTGGACGCAATGTCGCCTTTCAGGCTCCCTTGCCGCAAACGCCAGTCAGCGAATGGGCTGAAGTCACGATTGCCTTCTCGGCCTTGAAACCTTCTGTGTTTGGCCGCCCGCTCAGCGGTCCTATCTTTAATCCCCAAGAGGCGCGGTCCATCGGTATTATTATCGCCGACGGTAAAGACGGCCCCTTCCGCCTTGAGACCTCACAAATGCAAAGCTGCGAGGGTTAGGCGCGCGGCCCACTTTTACCTCTTTCTCGAAGGTTTTGATTTACCCGCCGCATCATCCCCGCTACACCGCGCCTATGTCCAAAAAGAAAAAGAACAAACCCTTTCGCCCCAAAGCCCGCCGTCCGCGCGGGTTTGAGGATAAGCCCCCGCAGACTTTGCGCGCCGAGCAAGCGCTGATCGCTAAAGCTTTTGCGGTTTACGATGGGCGCGGGTTTGAGCCATTGCAAACGCCGGCTTTTGAATATGCGGACGCGCTGGGTAAATTCTTGCCGGACGAAGACCGCCCCAATGCGGGCGTCTTTGCCATGCAAGATGACGATGAGCAATGGATGGCGCTGCGTTATGATCTGACCGCGCCGATGGCGCGTTATGTCGCCGAGAATTATGACGCGCTATCAAAGCCGTTTCGCCGCTATCAGGCGGGCAGTGTTTACCGCAATGAAAAGCCCGGACCGGGGCGGTTTCGTGAATTTATTCAATGCGACGCCGATAGCGTTGGCGCGCCGGGCGCCGCCGCCGATGCGGAGATGATTATGGTCGCCGCCGATATCATGAAGGCCGTGGGCCTGAAGCCCGCTGAATATCAAGTGCGGATCAATAACCGCAAATTGCTGGACGGAATTCTTGAGGCCTCCGGCGTGCCTAATACTGAGGCGGGGGCCGAGCAGCGCCTGCAAGTGCTGCGCGCGATTGATAAGCTTGACCGCCTTGGCGCGGGCGGGGTCGAGGCGCTGCTTGGCGAAGGGCGCGAAGATGAGAGCGGTGATTATACTCAAGGTGCGGGGCTAAATGCAGCGGGCATAAAGGCCGTGCTTGGCTTTACCACGGCCTCGGCCGGCGGAACCCGCGAAGAGACAATTGCGGCGCTCGAAGGCCTTGTCGGTCAAAGCGAGCGCGGGGCGGCGGGCGTTAAAGAACTCGCCGATATTGACCGCTTGCTGACGGCTTGCGGCTACAGCCCTGATCAAGCGGCTTTTGATACCTCGATTGTGCGCGGCCTTGGATATTACACGGGGCCCGTATTCGAAGTCGAGCTTCTGGCCGATATTCGTGATCGCAAGGGCCGCCCCGTGCGTATTGGTTCCATTGGCGGCGGCGGGCGTTATGACGGGCTTGTCTCGCGCTTTCGCGGGCAGGAAGTTCCAAGCACGGGCTTTAGTTTTGGCGTCTCGCGCTTTCTTTCTGCATTGGAGCGCATGGGACACGAAACCGTGGCGCCCAATCCGCCGGTGATTATCTGCGCCTTTGACCGCGCGCTGATGCCAGATTATTTCAAAATGGCGGACGAGCTGCGGGCTGCGGGCATACGCGCTGAAGTTTTCATTGGCGCGGGCAATGTCACAAAGCAGATGAAATATGCTGATGGCCGCGGCGCGCCGATCGCCATCCTCATGGGGGAGGACGAAATGGCAGCGGGCGAAGTGACGCTCAAGGATCTCGCGCTTGGTAAGGAGATGGCCAAAGCGATTGAGAGCAATGAAGAATGGCGCAGCAGTCGTCCCGCGCAAGAAAGCTGCGCAAGGGGTGAGCTTATTACCCGCGTAAAGGCAATGCTCGCGGGGTAGATTAGCCGGGGAATAGTCAATGAAACTGAGCGAGCCTCCAATGAGCGGCGTGATTGCGGTCTTTGTGTCTTTGGGGCTTGGGACATTGGCGGGGGCTATTTCTGATGCGTCTATTCGCAAACCGATAAAACTGGTTCTTGCTTACGCTTTTATGTTTGGCGTTATTGTTTTGATCCGCTTTCACCATAAGAAATCCATGCGAGAACTTGCAGAAATAACCCACCCAGACCGGTCATCTTTCCGTGGCAGAAAACGGTTATTATTCTCTGTGTAGTGGGGGGTGCAATTTTTATGGTCGATTTTTCAACCTATCTCTACAGATTTTTTGAGCTTCCGTAAAATTCTTAAACTTCATTGCAAATGCGTGCATTTGTGTGCATATATGCATTATGAAAAATGATAATTCGCCAAACTCCGCCGCGCATAGAGCCATGGCAGAGGCCGCGATTGCGGTTTTGGATACGCAATTTCACCGCGCTTTGACCGATCCTACTCGGGTGCAAATCGTCAAGCGCCTGATCCTTATGGGGGTCTGCGACGTTAGCACAATCGCGAAGGGCCTCTCGCAGGACCGCTCTGTGATCTCTCGTCATTTAAATACGCTAGAGCGCGCCGGCATTGTGCAATCACGTAAGCAGGGGCGCAGGGTTCTATATGACGTCGATGGGCCGTATATTGTGGATAAGGTGGCGTCTATAAAGGCGGCCCTGCAGCCCATGGCCGAGCTTTGCATACCTTTTGATACGCTTGAGAAAAATGGAGACGCCGCATGAGTACCTTTAGCGCCGCCGCCGAGGATGGCAGCCAAGTAATTTACCGCGATAAAAAGCGCCATCTCTATTGGCTGATTTTGATCTCGCCCATGGTTTCGCTATTGTCGATTTGGCTCTATTTTGCGCTCGGGAAAAACCCGCTCGCCACCCTAATTCCCGCCATGTTTTTCTATGCCTTTACGCCCATCATGGATTTTATCATGGGGGAGGACCCGCATAATCCGCCCGAAGAAGTCGTCAATATAATGGCGGCAGATAATTATTACCGCTTTATCGTTCATGCCCTTGTGTATGTCGCAATTGCGGTTTTTCTGGCCTTCACTGTTTTTGTCGGCACGCAAGACCTGCCGTGGTGGGCGGTGGCCGCGCTTATCATCGGAGTCGGCAGTAATAGCGGCGGCGTCATGGTCATGACCCATGAATTGGGACATAAATCCAATAAGCTAGACCGCCTATCGGCTAAAATTGGCAATATGATTATGGGCTATGGGCATTTTAACATCGAACATAATATGGGTCATCATAAATGGGTGGCGACGCCCGAGGACCCGGCCAGCTCCCGCATGGGAGAGAATTTCTATGCCTTTATGCTGCGCGAGCTTACGGGGACATTTAAACGGGGCACCGACTTTGAGCGCCAGCGGCTAGTGGCCCAAGGCCGCAGTTTCTGGTCGCCCCGTAATGATGTCCTTCAAGTTTACGCGGTCACCCTCGGGCTTGCAGCGGTCTTCGCCCTGCTTTTTGGGCCTGCGATTTTGCTCTTTCTTATCCCGCATCATTTTCTCGCTTGGCTGGCGCTCACCCAGGCCAATTACGTAGAGCATTACGGACTTATGCGAGAGAAACTTCCAAACGGGCGTTATGAGCGCTGCCAGCCAAAGCATAGCTGGAACACCAATCACACCTATTCCAACCTTTTGTCTTTTCACTTGCAGCGCCATTCGGATCATCACGCCTATCCGCTGCGCCCCTATCAGGTTTTACGGGATTACAAAGATGTGCCCGCCCTGCCCACGGGATATGGGGGCTGTTTTGCCATGGCCTTTTTCCCGCCGCTCTGGTTTAAAGTGATGGACAAAAAAGTCATTGATTGGGCGGGCGGTGATCTGTCCAAGGTTAATATCCACCCGCCGGCGAGAGCCCGACTTCAGGCGCGCTGGGGCAAGGGCAGGCTGACGGCCGCCTGATCCCCGCGTCAATGTAAGTCCCCGCATCGGGCCGGTGGCCGCTCACAGAAATGTCACGGCCTGTTTACAAAATGCGGGGGGCTTGTGACATGCGCCGGCCGTAAAATCGTTTATGAATCCTGAAACAGATGAAGCACATGGCTGTGTTCGCATTGGCCACACTTACATGGGATTGTATGATGAATATTTCAAAACTCGCTCTCGGCGCTGCCGTCAGTCTTTTTGTACTTGGCGCCGGTTATAGCTACGCCCAGATCGGGCAAACCTCTCCCGCCCAGAGCGCGAAGCGGGCACAGGCCCCGCTTGAACTAAGTTCTCAAGACAGCGCCTTTCTTCTTTCTCTGCTAAGCCCGGAGCTTTTTGCCAATCCGGCAAAGCAAGCGGAGGCGCTGAGGTCTCGCTGGACCCCGGCCTTTGTTGCGCCGAGTCTTGAGATATTTAATTTCATTCCGGAGCGCGAAATCCGTGAGCTTGTACTGGAGAAACTCCGCGAGACAACAGGTCAGGATTTTGGCACCAATATCAATGAATGGTTTCGCTGGCTTTGGAACCAACCCGAGGTGAAAGTCGCAGGCTATGATGATTTCAAGGCCGAATTTTACGGCGTGATTGATCCCAAATTTGCTAAATATTTTAAAGACCGGGCCGCGAGCGCGCGCATTCGCCTTGATGAAATCCGTTGGGGCGGCGTGCGCCAAGACGGCATTCCGCCGCTGCGCCAGCCTAAAATGCTCCGTGCATCCGAGGCTGATTATCTAGAAGATGACAATATTGTCTTTGGCATAGAGGTGAACGGTGATGTCCGTGCCTATCCCAAACGCATATTGGCATGGCATGAAATGTTTGTGGACACAGTTGGCGGCGTGGACGTGGCCGGCGTCTATTGCACGCTCTGCGGGACAGTGATTTTATACGAAACAGAGGCAGCAGGCCTTTCCCATACCGTCGGCACAAGCGGCTTTCTCTACCGCTCCAATAAGCTCATGTATGACAAAGCCACGCAGTCGCTTTGGAATACAATCAAAGGCGAACCCGTGCTTGGACCGCTGGTGGATAAAGGCATTGCCTTGCAGCACCAAAGCGTTGTCACGACGACGTGGGGGGAGTGGAAGCGCCGCCACCCAACCACCCAAGTGCTCTCACTTGATACTGGACATCGCCGTGATTACGGCGAAGGCGTTGCCTATCACGAATATTTCGCAACGGACCGCTTGATGTTTAACACGCCCTTTAATGATCAGCGCCTCAAGAATAAAGACGAAGTCCTTGCCCTTCGCTTTAAATCAAATCCGCATGAGCAATTAGCCATTTCGGCGGAATATCTCAAAGATAAACCCGTCTATATGGACCGCATCGGTGATCAAAATATCCTTGTGCTGACGGATAAATCCGGCGGTAACCGCGTCTATGATCCAAAGGGCGTGCGCTTTAAAAGCTTTGATGGTAATGTCACCGCTATCGATGAGACAGGCAAAAGTTGGCGACTAACAGAAAGCAAGCTCATCTCGGAGGGGAATGAGGCATTAAAGCGTCTTCCTTACAGCCGTGCTTTCTGGTTTGGCTGGCATGCCACCTATCCCAAGTCTCGCCTCGTAAAGTAGGCCGCGCGCGCGACGGGGATCTAGAGCGTCAGCTTAATGCCTTTGTAAAATAGGCCGCGCAGCGGTCTAACTTTGATAAAAGTAGGCCGCGCCTGCTGCTGAGGGAAGTCAGCGGCGAGGCGCGGCTATGGCCCCTACTTCGTCGCCGGGGATTTTTTTGTGGTTTCGGGGAGGTGTTTTTCAATTCCCTCCAGCCCCTCTACCAAGCTGCTCATGGAGGAAAGCAGACCGCCCATGGCCTCCTCATCGCCCATCATACCGAGCATGGCTTCGAACGCTTTGTTAAAATCGGGAAGCTCGTCTGGACCTGTTGTCTTTAACGCGCCGGAGCTTTCCATGCGCTTTGCAAAGGCCTTGCCGGATGTTTCCATATTCGCGCGTACCTTCGGGTCTTTCATAACGCTCATCATTTGTCCCATGATGGCGTTCATGTCAGGCAGGGATTTGACCATATCATTAATCTCTGCTTGGCTGGGTAATTTAATGTCGTCCAGTTTGGCCGGAACTTTTTGAGGGGCTTCAATTTTTTTTGCATCCTTGGGCTCTGGGTGCGCGCCGGCGAGAGCAACTGCAGGCAATAGAGCAGCACCCAAAATAGCGGATATGAAAAAATTTCGTAGCATAATGTCTCCTTAAAGGCTCGACTGATGGATTTGCGTGTTGCGCTAGTCCGCCGCCGCGCTGATACATAGCTCAAGAGCCAAGTGACATCGCAGCGATTTTCTATTAACAGGGCCTAGATGAATGAAACCCGAACAAAACTGATCTGCGTGGCCAGCCTCAAAGGGGCATTTGGCGTCAAGGGAGAGGTGCGAGTTAAAAGCTTTACGGAAGTCCCCGAGGACTGCTTGTCCTTTGGTCCGCTGCTGGGGCAAGATGAGGCAGTGATCTTAACGCCGGCGTCCTACCGCGCGGTCAAGGATGGTTTTGCGGTGATGAGCGCCGAAGTCACCACCCCTGAGCAGGCGGATGCCCTGCGGGGGACAAAGCTTTATGTGCGAAAATCTGCGCTGCCGGCGCCGCAGGAGGAAGAATTTTACTATTCCGACCTCATCGGCATGCAGGTGAAAACCGTGGACGGAAAAAACGCGGGCAAAATTGTGTCGGCTGCGGATTATGGGGCTGGAGACTTGCTTGAGATAAAACCCAAAGAAGGGCCAAGTTTTTTCCACCCCTTCACCAAAGACGCCGTGCCCAAGGTCGATATGAAGGCGCGCCGAATTATTATCAAGATAACAGAGGCAGAAAACGGCAAAGCCCCGAATGGGCAAGAGCAGGCCTATGAGGGGCCGGATGAAACGGACAGTTGACTGGCGTGCGGCAGCGATCGCTACTCTACTCGGCCTTTAAAATGCGGCATAAGGGCGGCATTGCTGACTATAGGATCACAGGCCTCAAGCAAATTCCCCCCGCTCAGGCTCTCTACTTCAAGCCCCGCTTGCTGGCAGATGTAAACGCCAGCGGCAATATCCCATATATTCAAATCCCGTTCCCAATAGCCGTCATAGCGGCCCGCCGCAGTCCACGCGAGGTCAAGCGCAGCAGAGCCCAGCCGCCTGACGCCCGCGCTCGCGCCCATGACCTGATGAAGCTCTTTCAGAAATTTGCTGTGCCCAGTTTTTCCGAGGAACGGAATACCAGTCGAGAATAAGCTCTCGGTGAATATCTCGCGCCGGCTAGGACGCAGGCGGCGATCGGCCCCGCCAAGACGGCCGTCGTTCAAAAACGCGCCCTTATCTTTTTCGGCAAAAAACATCTCGTCGGATATTGGATTATAGACAAGGCCCGCGACGATCTCGTCCTCGCGCTCAAGCGCAATGGAGATTGAAAAATGCGGGATGCCATGGAGAAAATTTGTCGTTCCGTCCAGCGGATCAATAATAAAGCGGTGGGTTTTATCCGTGCCCGCGACCTCGCCAGCTTCTTCCATAAGAAAGCCATAACCCGGGCGATCACGGCGCAGATTTTCAAAGATAATCTCCTCGGATTTTTTATCCGCTTTGGAGACAAAGTCAGCAGGCCCCTTGCGCGAGACTTGCAGATGTTCGACCTCGCCGAAATCGCGCAGCAATGAGCGAGAGGCCTTACGCGCTGCCGATTGCATCACGCTCATCAGGGGCGAAAGCCCCGGTATAAATTCACCGGCCATTATATCTTATCTGTCATTATTATGGGTGTTCATTATAGCATTCCAGGATCAGTCCGCGCGTTTCACATAAGAGCCGTCTTCTGTATTGACGACGATTTTCTCGCCGATGCCAACAAAGGGCGGAACGGATGTGCGCACGCCGTTAACGAGCGTCGCAGGCTTGAAGGAATTGGCAGCCGTTTGTCCTTTGACAACCGGTTCGGTGTCTTCAATCTCAAGAATGATTTGCTCGGGGATAGAGATGTTGATCGCGCGCTCCTCATAAAATTCGACTTCAACCTCCATACCGTCGGTGAGGTAGTCCGCCTTGCTGCCAACAAATTCGGCTTGCAGGTGAATTTGCTCGTAATTTTCCGAGTTCATAAACACAAGCATGTCGCCTTCAGGATAGAGATAGCTATGGGTTTTTTGCTCAAGGCGAATTTTTTCGACTGTCTCCGCCGCGCGAAAACGCTCATTGAGTTTGCGCCCATCCAAAAGATTTTTCAGCTCGACTTGATTAAAAGCGCCCCCCTTGCCGGGTTTGACGGCGTTACATTTTACGGCAATCCAGATCGTGTCTTGATGCTTGATGATGTTTCCGGGACGGATTTCATTACCGTTCATCTTCATGGGAAGGCTCCTCTTGCGCGCGGGCACGCCGCAGTTCAGCGCGGCTTAACAGGCCGTGGCGCTTTTCGCAATGCATCTTGCGCCAAGGGGGCAAGGTTATTAAGCCAAATTGAAAGGGCAAAAATGGACCATTCGGGAAAAGATAAGGCGCTAAGCGTGCGGATTGTAACGGCCAGCAAAGAGGACGCGCCCGCGATTGCGCGGCTGACCCGCGCGGCTTATGCAGATTGGGTGCCGATTTTAGGGCGGGAGCCCCTGCCCATGGTTGCGGATTATCAAGCGCTTGTCTTGATCCATAGATTTGATCTTCTTTACCGAGGCGAGGCCTTAGCTGCGCTACTTGAAACCGTTGCTAAAGGGCGTGATCTTTGGATTGAAAATATTGCCGTTGATCCGCGCGCACAAGGCCGCGGTTACGGCGGGCGCTTGCTTCGCCGCGCCGAGGACATTGCTGCCGCGCAAGGCTTTGAGCGCCTGACCCTTTACACCAATAAGCTAATGACCAAGAATATTCAGATATATCAGCGCTACGGCTTTGACATAGAAAGGGAAGAGCGCACCCAAGTCGCTGAAGTGGTATATATGGCAAAGACCCTATAGGGCGTAGCCTTAGTTCAGGATCAGGCCCTCATGGGGGCTATCAAGCAAAAAGGGCGGAATATCGACATCAAAGCGCACGCCTTCCGGGGTTTGCATGGAGTAATTGCCTAGCATCATCCCAGAGGGGGCGGAGAGCGGCGCGCCCGAGGTATAACGAAAGGTCTCGCCAGGGCGCACAACGGGCTGTTCGCCGACGACTCCAGCACCGCGCACTTGTTGCACTTGGCCGCGGCTATCAGCGATCTGCCAGAAGCGTTCGACGACCTTTAAATCTTCGTTCGTTTGGTTTTCGATCTCGACAGTATAGGCCCAGATAAATCGTGAATCTGCAGGAGAGCTCTGGTCGTCTAGATAGTCAGGTTCTACTCGGACGATGACATCGCCAGTTCGCTGTTCATATTGGTTCATGTGACTCCCACCCTTTCTCAACGCCCTGTGCGGATCACAGGCGCGCTTGCTCTCTTTCTTCTGTTGTGACGCAAGCGACCAAGCCGCGCAAGTGATTAACCCAGCGGCGGCATAATTTCCGCAGTAACTCTTGCGTCAGGCGAGCCTGCTGCCGTAGTGAAGGGGCTTAACATTGTAGGAATCGTATATGAGCGCCAAAAATGGCAAATACTCTGCAAAGAAAAGCGGGCCGCTGCCGCAGGGTATCCTACCGGAGCAGTCGATTCGCGAGCTGATCGCGCGCGGCGTCGTCTATGCCGAGCAAAAAATTGGCCATTGCGGCGGCGCGCCAGATGGGCAGCCCGCGCAAATACAGCCCGCAAGCCTTGATCTGCGGCTCGGTCATAAGGCCTACCGTTTGCGCGCGAGTTTTTTGCCCGGCCAAGGGCGGAAGGTGAGTGATGATTTCGGCGCGCTGGTCATGCATGAAATTGACCTCCACAAAGGCGCGGTTCTGGAGACCAATTGCGTCTATCTTGTGCCGCTTCAAGAGGCGCTGGCTTTGCCCAAAGGCCTTTCGGCGGCGGCCAATCCGAAAAGCTCGACGGGGCGGCTTGATGTCTTTACCCGCGTTATTACGGACGAGGGCGAGGCCTTTGACGCCGTTAAAGAGGGATATTCAGGTCCGCTCTATGTCGAGATCGCGCCTCGAACATTTTCGATTTTGGTCCGCCCGGGGGACCGCTTGGTGCAGCTTCGGTTTCGCCGCGGTCCGCGCCGCGAGACTGGCGTACAAATTGTCAGCATTGATCTATCGGGATTGGGCGGACGAGGCGGCATTGTTGGTTACCGCGCCAAGCGCCATTCAGGCCTTGTAGATATGGCCAACGTCGGCGGTCATGCCGCCGCTAGCTATTGGGAGCCGATATATGCAGGCAATCCCGAGGCAGACCTTAAAAGCTTCGTGCTTGATCCCGATGAGTTTTATATTTTGGCCTCCAAAGAGGCGGTCATGATCCCCGAGGAGCAAGCGGCGGAAATGGCGCCCATAGCGCCCGAAATCGGCGAGTTTCGCGCGCATTACGCCGGATTTTTTGACCCCGGATTTGGCATGGCCTCTGCGGGCGGGGCAGGCTCGCGCGCCGTGCTCGAGGTGAGGGGGCGGGATGTGCCCTTTATATTGCGCGACGGGCAGCCCGTGGCCAAGCTGGTCTTTGAGGCCATGGCCGAAACGCCGGCCTCGCTTTACGGTCAAAATGGTAGCCATTACCAAGCGCAAGGCTTGCGTCTGTCCAAGCATTTCAAAGCCTAGGAGGCGGGGATGAATGAGACCCTGATAGACATAAAAACAAGCCGCACTTTGCGGCGGGATGATTGATATGAAGATGATCTCGCTCTTGCCCCGCGCGGCCTTATTGTGTTTCATGACTGGGCTCACGGCCTGCCAAACAACACAGCCGCCTGCAGCTGTGCGCAGCGCTGCGCCTCAAAGCCTGCCTGCCCCTGCGCCGATGCCTGCGCCCGCGCCTGCTGCGCCGACACCCGCGCCGTTGCCGGCGCCTTTACCGCCCGATTACACCTATTTGGAAGGTCATAGCTCGCGCAGCGTGCCCGTGCCTGTCGCGCCGGTCGAGATCGAGCCACTTGAGCCCGTTCGCGGGAATTAAGCCGAGCAGCTTGCTCCGCCTAGCACGCAAAATTTTGCGCAGTGCGGATGGTTGAGTTTCACGGGGCCGCGGCTCTCCGTTAGGGTCTTGCCGGTCTCAAATTGCGGGTCATCCCACAGCAGCGTGCAGGCAAGGACAGAGGCCTGTTTTTCGCCTTTGCGTTTAACCACCATGCGGGAGCTGGCGCACATCATGCTATCTGGGTGGACGTCCAATATTCCCCAGCAGGCTGTGGTGATTTCCGGAACGTCGATTGTCTCGTCCATTTCAGGAAATAAAATCAGCTTAGCGGGGTCGGCCGCGTCAATCTCCCAGCCTTGATTTTTGATCAAAGCGGCAAAGCCTTCGCGCGCATCAGCCTCCGATTCGGCAAACATTGCGCGGCCTGCAATATTCAGGTGAAAACCGTGCTCTGTGAGCCACGCCATGCCCTTGAGGGCAATGTCAAAACTGCCGACGCCGCGCTCGCCGTCATGGCCCTCGCGGGAAAAATGATCAAGGCTCACGCGCAGAGTCATTTTAGAGCCGTAGCGCGCATGCAAATCCAAAAGAGCGGCCTGAATGCGCGGGCGCATCATTGGCTTCATGGCATTGGTCAGGACAAGCAGGTCATGGCCGCGCTCTAGCGCCATCTCGCTCATTTTGATCATATGCGGATTTAGATAGGGCTCCCCGCCCGTAAAGGCGATCTCGACAGGCTTGCCGTAGAGCGTGTCAATTTCGTCAAGATAGGGGCGCATGTCATCCGCGGTGAGGTAAACAAAGTGATCGGCAGTGGGACTACTTTTAATATAGCAATTGGCGCATTCAATATTGCACAGCGAGCCGGAGTTAAACCAGAGGGTTTGCAGGTCTTTAAAATAGACAGACGCCCGCCGCTCACCTTTGGCCGTGGTGACGGGGTCCTGAAATTTTCGTGGGTCAATAATAGCGTTCATGCGATCCTCATATAGAAGACCCGCCGCCTTGTCATTCACGTTCACGTGAAAAGCAGGGCACGTTCACGTGAAGAGCGAGGCACGTTCACGTGAGGCGTGGGACACGATGCTGTGAGGCGGGCGGGGCTCGCCGGCCTATTCAGCTTGGGTTAAGCCGCGCTCGCGATTATGCACCCGTTCCCCGCCATCTCTATGGCTAGTTTGAAGGATTATTATGTCGAGTTTTGCTACCAAATCCGCTCTCTTCGCTGCGCGGCCTCTTGCGATCGCGCTTGTTTCTGCGGCGCTACTAAGCGCCTGTGCTTCCACCCCAACGCCGGATAAGCTTTTTGCCGGAATTGATGATGCGGCGCTGAAAACGCCAGTAAGCCCGACGTCCGCCCGTACGGCGACGGACCCGGTTTGCGTCAAGTTTTACGAAAATACGCGTGCCTATCTCCAAAAGGCATCCAAGCCAAGCGGCGTGGGCCAATTCTTCACTCAGGTCGGCGTCGGTGTTTTGGCGGGCGTTGCCACGCAGGGGCTGGCCTCTGGCATCGGCAGCACGGCGGGCCGCATCGCCGTAGGTTCGGCGGCCAATAGCGCGGTTTATGCCGGTAGCGGCGTGGCCCTGCGCAAGCTCTCTGAGAACAAAGCGGGAGATGCCAAAATCATCGACATGGCTAAGCAAATCGGCTGCCCCGTTGCTGTGATTTAGCCCGGTCCGCCGCCGCGCAGAGCCGCAGCGGTAAGGGGGCGCTATAGATATTTGAAATTCCCAGAGCGCCGCATCTTCGCGGCGCTTTTTTATGAGGTAAATTTGTCAAGGATACTGGCGATTGTATCTTTGACAAACCCATGTGAATAGCACTGCAGAATTATACGAATGAATTACCCCTCAATATTTCTTAGGGACTAACCAAAGTCGGTTCCCGACTATCGCAACTCCAAACTAAGGAGTTATTTATGTTTGCAGAATTTATCGTAGCTGTATTAGCGGGCCTTTTCGTTCTTATCGTTTGGCACTTCATTCGAAAATTACTTTAGCTAGAGTAGACATCTTGCTTTAAGAGCGGCCAAGCCTCCTCATAAGGCATAACTTCTTCATGACCTTTTTTCTTTCCACGCCAGTAAGCGTCTATGCCATCCCAGCCGTTGCCCTTGAACACATGACCGCACTCTGGGCAAACTGTCTTTTCAGTGCGGACCAACTTACCTAGCTTAGCGTCAAAAGCAGCTTCGCTTTCGTTGCACTCAAGTTTATTTGCCATGCCATCGACTTAAACTTGTCGATTTGAGACTCCACTTTTGCGTTCGCTTTAGTCATATTACTCGTCTTATGGTTGATTTGGATTACGATTACATAGCATACATAGATGAAGCTGGCGACCCTGGTTTGCGGAAGGTGAAACCCTTAGACGAAAACGGCTCTAGTGAGTGGCTTGTACTTTCTGCGGTTTTAGTCGATGCGAGAAATGAGGCTGAAGTTGATACATGGGGACATGAGTTTGTGAAGCTATGTGGCAGCCACCAAAACAAAGAAATCCACTTCCGAAAATTACCCGAAAATAAGCAGATAATAGCCTGTCAGCACTTGGCAACTAAGCCTGTGAGAGCCTTTGCGCTTTGCTCAAACAAGAAGAACATGAAGAGTTGGGTAAACCCATACGCAAGCGCGGTGAACGTGACATTAGCAGGAAAAAAGCCAACTTATTGTTGGTTTTACTATTGGTTATCTCGCATCCTATTAGAAAAAGTCACCGACTACGTTTATCGCCGATCAATGAAAGACTTGGGGCGAGCTGGGCGATTGAAGATAATTTTCAGCGAGCGCGGAGGCATAAGATACGACGAGCTAGAAGAATATTATCGGTTATTAAATTGGCACGACAGAAAAGGAACCCAATTTGCTGACCGAGATAAAATTACTTGGGAGGTTATGGATAAAGACCTTTTAGAGGCACATCCACATAACAGTCGCGCAGGTCTTCTCCTGCCTGATATTGTTGCAAGTTCTTTTTTTGCTGCATGTGATAAACATGACCGCAATAAGCCGCCAAATCCACTATCAGCCTTTAAGCTAGACTCACGTATGACTCGTCGCACTGATAGGTTAGACAACAACCCTTGTGGTTATGGTGTGAAGCTTATGCCCCATGTAAGGATTGCAAATCTTGACGCTGACCAAATGCGGATATTCAAACATTATGGATACAGAGAAAGATAGGAGAGGAATCGGGCCGCTTTTCCCAAAAGTCGTATGGCTCAGCTCTGGAAATTGCCGAGCGTCCAATTGGGTGCCAAGGTAGCGAGCCTCAACACGAACACCGACGTCCTCAAATATCAATATACATCACGATTTGCAAAAATCAAGAAATATCTTTAGAATCAATTACTTAGGGCTAACCCATTGATTTTGATTCACTTTTTAACGAATCCGACGATACGTCAACCGCTTGCCTACGATACCCTGTAGGGCGGCTTCCGTCCGTTCCATATCATTGACGCCTAACTTGGCCCGATTGAAGATATATTTTCCGATGATTCGGCGGCGAAAGCGGCGGGGGAGGCGGGTTAGCCCCTATTTTTTATAAGGCTCAAGTCCAAGTGCGGACATTATAACCCCATGGATTTCGTCTTGCTCCATGACGCCGCGCACGCGCTGCGCGCCTGGCCCGCGCGCATAGAGCGGGACATCCTCGCCCGCATGGGTCTCGGAGTTCATATCCACGGCGGTTTGCTGCAAGAAGTCCTGCGCCTGCACCATATTATCGCTTAGGGGCGGGGAGTCTGCCTCGCGCACATTTGGCCCGTTGTGATAGCCCAGCGTCGTATAGGGCTTGCCGTCGCGGGCAAGGGCCGGCTCTGTTTTGGGCGTGCCGGCCTCGGGGTCGGGGTTTTTTACCAGTCCAAGGATGGGATTACCCCGCGCGGGATAGCCTGCCATGGTAAAAACATGGCTGTGGTCGGCCGTAACCATAATAAGGGTATCATCACCGGTTTTGTCTTTGGCGACTTTCACGGCCTCATTGAGGGCCTGCATATCCCGTAGGGCGCGGTAGGCATTGGTCCCGTGATGGGCATGATCGACGCGCCCGGCTTCTATCATAATAATATATCCAGTCCCGCGCGCCGAGAGTGCGTCGATGGTAAAGGCCGTCATTTCGGCGAGCGAGGGCTCCTTGGCATTATCCCTGTCGGCCTCATAACTCATATGAGAATCGGTAAACAGGCCCAGTATCTGCTTGTCTTTGGGCGCAGCGCGCAGGCCGCCCGCATCTTTGACATATATATGTCCGTCTTTTTTGCGCCATTCATCTATCAGCGCTTGGGAAAATTTGCCTGCCCCGCCCCCTAATGTAATGTCCGCTGGGTTTTTGATCATTTGCGTGGCCAGATCCTTGCAGCCAGCCTTGGCTGCGCTCTCGCGCACATCTACCGCTGACTCCCAGCCTCTATCAACGGCATGGCCGTACATGGCGGCGGGGGTCGCATGGGTAATGCGGGCGGTCGAGATAATACCAACAGAGAGCCCTGCCTTTTTTAAGCGCTTAGTGAGGCTTGGCGGCGAATTTTTACGAATGCAGCTTTCAAACACCATTTTTTTGACATTTGTGCTTGGGCGAACATTCACGGCGCCAATATTTGTCTTATAGCCCGAGAGCATGGCCGTAGCTGTTCCGGCGCTGTCGGGGACCTGCGCATTCGTGTTATAGGTCTTGATGAGCGCCAGATGCTCGAAATCCTCAAAGGCGAGGGCGTGTTCCTCGCCCAATTTGCCCTGCGCCTGCCCGTCAAAAATCCGCGCCGCCGTAATGGTAGAGACGCCCATGCCGTCACCGATAAAGAGGATGACGTTCTTTGCGCGCAAATTTTGGGACGCGTCTTGGGCAGAAATGGGTTTGTTCGCGCCATATGAGTCGGGATTCTTGCTTTTTTCACATCCTTGTGCTAACAAAATGATCCCGATACAGGCCGCTCGGCTCATTATTTGACGAAATATTGAGATTTTTCGCGGCATGAAGGGGCTCCTGAGTGCTTAAATCGACCTTAAACGTCTATTTTACAGGGTTTTATACACAGCTTTGGGCCGTATGAAGTTTTTTATGAATTTTATGCGCTTTTTGCGAAATTAGGTGTTGCAAGCCCCAATTCGTTTACCTATATAGCGCTCCTCGCTGAGGCAATCATTGCTGACGCGGCGCAAGGGCCTCTGCCGAGGCCTTTAATTTTGGAAAAAAGTCTCTGGCTTGGCTCCTGCTGTTTGACATTGTGAATATGGGAAGAGAGACGCAGGCGGCGTTTGACTGTGCGCAGATGTGGTAACACACTGCACAACTTGTTGAATGACTGTTTTGACGTTTCTTTTATAGAATAATGAAATCGCTTGAACTGTTTATCAGTTCATGTGGATCTCGTTATTTCTTTGAAAAAACGCACAAGCGCTACATATTTATATGTAACGCCAGTGATCCATTTTATGGACAAACGACAGTCAGGAATACTTTCAACTTGAGAGTTTGATTCTGGCTCAGAACGAACGCTGGCGGCAGGCTTTATACATGCAAGTCGAACGAGAACCTACCTTCGGGTAGCAGACAGTGGCAGACGGGTGAGTAACGCGTGGCAACCTACCTTTCAGTACGGGACAACAGTTGGAAACGACTGCTAATACCGTATACGTCCTCCGGGAGAAAGATTTATCGCTGATAGATGGGGCCGCGTTAGATTAGCTAGTTGGTGAGGTAATGGCTCACCAAGGCGACGATCTATA
>CAYPFR010000002.1:0-285908 GCA_964410285.1 uncultured Caulobacterales bacterium
CCTCTTTCCAGGTTGAAAACCTGGCGTCCTAACCGATAGACGAAGGGACCGCATAAGCGACGAAGCGGGATATAGGATTACTCCGCAGGACTATCAAGAAAGAAATGCGCCGAAATGGCAGAAAATATCCAAGAAAACGCCCGCTCGCCGTGGTTAGTCGTCAATAAGTGCCAAATCTTCGACATTCAGGTCAATTCGCATGCGGCCATTCCAGCGCTCCTCCCGCAATCGGCCCGCAACATGCACTCGACCCGGATTCGGCGCTAGCAATACGCCTGATAGGCCCGTTTCATCGGCCCGGAAGCAAATACCGGAAACCTGCTGCCCGCCCTTATCGACAAAAGCGCATCGCACATGGCCGCCTCTCACCCGCTCTGCATAGCTAATTTCCATATTAGCGAAAACAAACATTGGCTGCGGATGCCCGGCACCATATGGCCCGACCTGCTTCATGGTTTCAATCAGTTGGGGGGTAGCCGCGCTTGGCGCGATTTGGGCATCGATTTTAAAGGACTGCGCGGCGCGGGCTTTGGCAACCTCATCCTTGAGCCTTCGCTCTAAAAACTCACCCAAAGCCGGGATGTTTTGCTGCGCTACCGTCAGCCCGCCTGCCATAGGATGGCCCCCGCCGCTGCTAAGAAGTCCCGCCTCGCGCCCGGCCATAATCGCCGCGCCAAGATCCGCCCCCTTGATCGAGCGCCCAGATCCCTTTCCGATCCCGTCATGATTCACCCCGATAACAATAGCGGGGCGCGTATATCTGTCCTTTAGCCGCCCCGCGACAATGCCAATCACGCCCGGATGCCAGCCCTCCATCGATACAAGTGTTAGCGCTCGGTCATCCGGCAATCGATCGGCCTTTTCTATGGCCTCTTGCAACATCACTGATTGAAGCTGTTTTCGGTCTTGATTGACGCGGTCAAGCTCTGCCGCATGCGCATAGGCGAGTTGCATATTTTCAGTGGAGAGCAACTCTGCCCCCATATTAGATTTACCGATTCGCCCGCCCGCATTCAGGCGCGGCCCCAGCACAAATCCGCCGTGATAGGCCGTAAAGGGCGGGCTTGCCCCCGCAACATCCGCCAGTGCCAAAACACCGGCATGTTTAGACCCAGAGAGTACCTGTAATCCTTGCTTCACGAATGCGCGGTTGAGTCCCTTTAACGGGACAACATCGCAAATCGTACCAAGGGCCGTCAGCCCCAATAATGAAAGCAGATCAGGCCCCTCGCCCAAACCTTGGCGGCGCGCCTCGCGGTTAAGCGCAACCAGCAGGACGAATGTCACGCCGGCCGCAGCAAGGTTTCCGAGCCCGGATGTGTCATCGCGGCGGTTGGGATTAACGAGCGCAAGTGCGGGCGGAATACCTCTGTCCATCATGTGATGATCTATAACAATGACGGGCAGGTCTATTTCCGCTGCTGCAATCAGGGCATCATGTGCCGCCGCGCCGCAATCAACCGTTATAACCAATTGATTTTCTTGTTTTTTTAAAAGCTGAAACGCATAGGAGGAGGGTCCGTAGCCTTCCTCCACGCGGTCAGGTACATAAAGGCCAAAATCCGCCCCGAAATGACGCGCCCAGCGTATAAGCTGGGCGGCGGACGTACCGCCATCAACATCATAATCCGCAAATACGCAGACCTTCTGTTGCAGTTTCACCGCTTTTACAATTTCGCGGGCCGCCTGATCCATATCCTGAAGGGTAGAAGGATCGGGCAGAAAATCACGCAGCTTGGGGCTCAAAAACGTCTCAGCCTCATCAGCCCCAACGCCCCTCCCCGCAAGCAAACGGGCGGTAAGGTCGTCAACACCGGCACGCGCAGACAGGCTAGATATAAGATCGGGGTCAGAGCAGCGCCAATGCCACACTTGTCCGCGGCAGGACCGGGCGACATTCAGGCATAGCCGTGGATCGCCCCCCTCCACTTACAGCGGGCGGTCCGAACGCAGGCGCTGCACCGAGCCGTCAACGGAATTCATGATCAGAGTTTCCGTACTAACGCGGCCATGTCTAACCTTCACCCCGTCCAAAAGCTGTCCTTGGGTGACGCCTGTGGCTACGAAAATTGTCGGGCCAGACGCCAAACCTTTCAGGTCATATTTTTGATCAAGGTTATCAATCCCGACACGGCGTGCACGCGCCACCTCATCATCATTTCTAAAATGCAATCGCCCCTGCATTTGTCCGCCCACGCAGCGCAGAGCCGCCGCAGCTAATACACCCTCTGGCGCGCCGCCTTGCCCAATATACATATCCACGCCCGTATCGGCATCAGTCGTATTTATCACGCCTTGAACATCACCATCAGTAATTAGCAAAATACGCGCCTTAACACCGCGCAGGTCCTCAATGATTTTACCGTGGCGCGCGCGATCAAGAACACAAACGGTTAAATCTTCAACGGCGCAACCCTTAGCTTTGGCAAGTGCGCGGGCGTTGTCAGCGGCTGATTTATCCAAATCAATAATGCCCTCCTGATAACCCGGACCAATCGCAATCTTATCCATATATACGTCCGGCGCGTAGAGTAGTCCGCCGCGCGGGGCGAAAGCCATGACCGCCAATGCATTCGCCATAGCTTTGGCTGTCAGTGTTGTGCCCTCAAGGGGATCAAGCGCAATATCAATCTCCGGCCCTTTGCCTTTGCCGACCTCCTCACCTATATACAGCATAGGCGCTTCGTCGCGTTCGCCCTCGCCTATCACAATGCGCCCGCGAATA
The DNA here is from genome assembly GCA_964410285.1 of uncultured Caulobacterales bacterium. Classification (GTDB taxonomy): domain Bacteria; phylum Pseudomonadota; class Alphaproteobacteria; order Caulobacterales; family Maricaulaceae; genus Fretibacter. Next base: position 2,726 of record CAYPFR010000002.1, read on the forward strand.
TTCATACCATTAAGCGCCGTGCGCAGTTTATCCACCGCCGCTTGGTCAGCGGCTTTTTCATCACCTTTACCAATCAGCGTACTTGCACCGATAGCGGCCATTTCTGTGGCTAAAGCCGCCTGCAGGGCCAGCCCTGCGTCAAATCCGAGAGTTGCGCTCATCATATCACCTTTGAATTTTGAATTTTGATTTTCGTCTTAGAATCAAGCTTTCCAGTCGCTTCATAACACAGATATTGCAATATCGCGTTAACAGAATGCGGGCTTTACAGTCCCATTCACGGCTTGGTTAATATACTTCCGGGTAAGCTCACGCCCCGCCAGAATCCCCGCGTACACGCGAAAAATAGGCTTTGATATTTCGCGCGGCTTGGCGAATGCGCTGCTCGTTCTCGACAAGAGCAATGCGCACAAATCCCTCGCCGTGCTCACCAAATCCGACGCCGGGTGAAACGGCAACGCCCGCCTCGCGCATCAAATTCTTTGAAAACTCGACAGATCCCATATGCGAAAGGTCCTTAGGCAGCGGCGCGAAGGTAAACATAGACGCTTCGGGCGACGGAATTTCCCAGCCCGCCCGCGCAAAACTGTCAACCATGACATCCCGCCGCGCGCGGTAAATCGCTCGAGCATGTTCGACATTGTCCTGCGGGCCGTCCAGCGCTGCGCAGGCGGCAACTTGAATAGGGGTAAACGCCCCGTAATCCAGATAAGATTTCACCCGCGCGAGCGCCGCGATCAGCTTTTTATTTCCAACCGCAAACCCCATGCGCCATCCTGCCATAGAATAGCTTTTGGACAAGCTCGTGGTTTCGATTATCATGCAATCTTTCGCGCCTTCGACTTCAAAAATAGAGGGCGGAGGGTCGGTGAAATAGATTTCTGAATAAGCCAAATCGGATAGGATAATCGTGCCCGTCTCTTTGGCAATTTTCACAATCTCCTCATAGAATGACAGATCACAAACCTGCCCCGTTGGATTGGACGGGAAACACACCACAATGGCCATGGGCGGCTTATCGGCCTTGGCCAGCGCGTCTTTTACCCCCGCCAGATATTCATCCGCGGTTATTGCGGGAATGCCCTTGATCTTGGCACCAGCAATAATAAATCCATAGGCGTGTAGCGGGTAGGACGGGTCCGGTGCGTAAATGACGTCGCCCGGTGCCGTGATCGCTTGAGCAAGATTGGCAAATCCTTCTTTGGATCCCATGGTCGCAATGATTTCGTCTTTGGGGTCCAATTCCACATCAAACCGGCGCTTATAATAGCGCGCGCAAGCTTGGCGCAGGCCGCTGATACCGCGGGAAACAGAATAGCCCGTCGTTTTGGGCTTCTGAACAGTCTCAATAAGCTTATTGATAATATGCGGGGCGGTTGGCAAATCCGGATTCCCAAAGCCAAAATCAATAATATCCATGCCGCTGCCGCGAAGATCTGCCTTAAGCGCATTGACTTCGGCAAAAACATAGGGCGGCAGGCGTTGTATGCGGTAGAATTCTTCGCGGGGTGCAAACTCAGTCATAGTCATCTATTGGGGGTCATCAAGTTTATACGCACGCACTTGGGCTTTTAGCCGCTCAACTTCACGGGCAACCTCCGTCTCACTTTGGGGTGAATCACCCAAATCCGGAACAACGAAGCCGCTGCGCTCTGTCATGAGCGCCTTGGCAGCCTTATCCCATTCTTCCGCGCTGCGCACGTCTTTGGGCCGGGTCGGCGCATCCGCAACTTCGGGATAGCCATCAAGTAATTTTTCCGTGGCTTCTTTAAAGGCCGGTAAACTGGGCATTTCAAACTTCGGAATTTTCACAGTGGAGCACCCGCCAATCAATGTGCAGGCGGCCATGGCGGCGACTAAACCCATTATCGTCTGTTTCATATCGCCTCCATTTGCTCAGGCGCGCCATATTGGCACTCTTGCTTTAATATGGGCGAGTTTGAGGCAAAAAGCATCAAAAATATATGCTTTGCGATGAAAATGAAGGGCCCACAAAAAAGCCGCCCTTGAGGCGGCTTTTCTCATTATCGCGGCAAACCTTAAAAGCGGTTGCTATTATCATTATCGCGGTCGCCCTGCATTGCGCGCAAGAGGTCGGCCTCGGACATCTCTTTAGGCGCTTCCGCCTCGCCATGACCCAGAGCAAGCACAGGCGCCGCCTCTTCTTCTTTTGGAAGATCATCATCTGTAATGACGCGCTGGAGGTTTGAGATCAGGCTCTCTTTAAGATCATCCATATTCAACGTCTCTTCGGCAAGTTCACGCAAAGAGACAACAGGCGTCTTGTCATTGTCGCGATCGACCGTCAGCGCCGAGCCCGCAGAAATATTACGCGAGCGGTGGGCGGCCAAAAGCACGAGGTCAAAACGGTTTTCAACCTTTTCGATACAATCTTCAACGGTTACGCGGGCCATAGCTACTCCAAAAGAAATGCGGCCTTTAAAGCGCGACCGCTGAATTGGCGACTTACATAGGGGCAGGCCAGCCATTTTGCAAGCCTTGATATGCGCCGCGTCCCTCGTTTCACCCGCCCGAGCCTCGCGCAAGTCATTTACACATAAAACGTCACAAAAGCGCACAAAGGCCTTGTGTTTAAGGTTTTCTGATCGTATTAGCGCGCTAACACAGTATAACGGAGCGTATATGGCATTTGTCACCACAGATGAAGACACCAAAGCCGCACAAAGCCACGCACGGGCGGAGCTGTCTCGCGCAATGGCCTATCTGGATGGGGCAAATGAAATTGAGCGTTTTCTAATTGACCTGTGTACGCCCGCTGAACTTCGCGCCCTCTCTGAGCGCTGGCATGTCGCCTGTCTGCTCGATAATACCCAATTAAGTTATCGGGATATCAACGGCCAAACTGGCGTAAGCACAACTACGGTGGGACGGGTGGCGCGGTTTTTAAGAGACGAGCCTCACCAGGGCTACCGTCTTGTGCTCGACCGAATGAAAGACAAGACAAATGACTGAAAATCGCCTGAGAATAGCTCTACAAAAAAAGGGTCGCCTCGCTGATGACAGCTATGCCTTGCTGAAAAAATGCGGGCTTCGCTTCGCGATACGCGGCGGGGGGCTTTTGGCGCGGGTCAAGAACATGCCGATTGATCTCTTGCTTGTGCGTGATGACGACATTCCCTCCTTTGTCGCTAGCGGCGCAGCAGATATTGGCATAGTAGGCGAAAATGTCCTCACCGAAGAACAGCTCACGTCCAAAACACCGCTTGATGCTGCTATAAAAATGCGGCTTGGGTTCTCTCGCTGCAAGCTATGCCTTGCCTCAAGCGATGGAAGCGGCATTGACTCTGCGGCGGCGCTGAGCGGCACGACGATTGCGACAACCTATCCCGGCGTATTGGGCCAATACCTTGAGGAAAACAGCATCAAGGCCAAAATGGTGGAAATGAAAGGCGCGGTGGAACTCGCCCCCTCTATCGGGATCGCTCAAAGCATTTGCGATCTCGTGTCTTCAGGCGCAACGCTAGAGGCCAACGGCCTGACCGCCTTTGAGACGATTTTGAATTCTGAAGCCGTTCTCATAAGTTCCGCTCGGCCAATGAAGGGCGATAAGTTAGATGTCTTTGAAAGGCTTCAAAGCCGCATTGACGGCGTTTTGAAATCGACGGAAACGAAATATATTATGCTCAATGCTCCCGCCTCTGCTATCGAGGAAATTAAAGATATTCTTCCGGGCGCAGATGCCCCGACTGTTATTCCGCTCGCCGGAGAGGGCGAGCTTGTGGCTATGCAAGCGGTTTGTACAGAGACCGTTTTTTGGGAAACTCTGGAAGATCTCAAACAGCTTGGCGCGCGCTCTATCCTGGTGCTGCCTATTGAAAAGATGATGGCCTGATGAGAACGCTTATTTGGAACGACCTTAATCCGCAGGAACAAGCGGCTGCCTTGGCCCGTCCAGAGGCTCTATCCGATGGTAAGCTCATGGACGATGTGCGCTATATCATGCAGGATGTAAAAAATGGCGGCGATCAAGCCGTGATTGACTACACCGCTAAATTTGACGGAGCGGTGCTATCGCGGCTGAAGGTGACCGAAGGAGAAATGCGTAAGGCTTGGAAATCCCTGCCCGAGTATCAGCAGCAGGCGATCAAAACCGCGCAGAAAAATATAAAGGCTTTCCACACGGCACAGCGACCCCAAGCCATAGAAATAGAGACCATGCCCGGCGTGATTTGTCGGCGCGAAACCCGCGCATTGGAGACCGCAGGCCTTTATGTTCCGGGCGGCACCGCGCCGCTGATTAGCACACTTTTGATGCTAGCCGTCCCGGCAAAAATCGCGGGGGTGAAGCGCCGGGTCGTTGTAACCCCGCCCGGTAAAGACGGTAAGGTTAATCCCGTTATTCTTGGCGCGGCTTATCGCTGCGGGGTCAGCGAGCTTTATGCTTGCGGCGGGGCGCAGGCCATTGCCGCGCTGGCCTATGGCACGCGCAGTATCCCGAAATGCGACAAAATATTCGGCCCCGGCAATGCCTATGTCGCTGCGGCCAAGGCCTTTGCGGCGCAAGAAGCAGGCGGTCCCGCAGTAGATATGCCCGCAGGGCCCTCGGAAGCAATGGTCGTTGCGGGCGAGAAATCAAATGCGGATTTTGTTGCCTCTGACCTTCTCTCGCAGGCCGAACATGATAAACTTGCGCAGGTGATCTGCATTTGTGTGAACGCGGATGTCGCAAAGCGGGTTAAAGCAGCAACGCAAAAACAGCTTGAAACGTTACCGCGCAAAGAAATCGCGCGCGAGGCCCTTAAAGCCGCACGGATTATTATTGCCGACACACGTCCCACTATCGCCCACATTATCAATAGCTATGCGCCAGAGCATCTAATCCTGCAAACGAATAATCCCGACACATTTGTGCCAGCAATACGCAATGCAGGCTCCATATTTCTTGGTGCATGGACACCTGAATCTGTGGGGGATTACGCCAGCGGCACGAACCACACATTGCCGACAAACGGCGCGGCGCGGGCGTATAGCGGCGTCACGCTTGAGAGCTTCATGAAATACATCAGCGTGCAAAAACTCACGCGTGAGGGCCTAGAAATCTTAGGCCCGACAGTTGAAACCCTCGCCAATATGGAAGGGCTGGAGGCCCACCGCCGGGCCGTCTCCCTTCGCCTTGAGAGTAAAGCCTCATGACCGTATTTCCTTATAATATTGCGCGCAAGGCCATTGCGAATTTCTCTGCCTACAGCGCCCGAGGCGGAGCCAGCGAGGCCCTACATCTTGATGCGAATGAGAGCCCCTATGCGCCGCCGCCGATCAAAGGCGCAGACGACTATAACCGCTATCCGGAGCAGCAGCCGCCAGCCCTCATCCAAAGGCTTGCAGATATTTACACGGCGCGCCCCGAGTGCATCTTAGCGGGACGGGGCGCTGATGAAGCGATAGAGGTCTTACTCCGAACCTTCTGTGAAGACGGTCAGGACAATATTTTGATCTGCTCACCCACATTTGGCTACTATAAAACCTGCGCGCAAATTCAGGGGGCAGCTATTATAGATGTCCCACTTAATGAAGATTATCAATGGGATAGCGCCGCAATATTAAAGCGCGCCAAAGCGGCAAAGAATTTGAAACTCGTGTTTCTCTGCACGCCAAATAACCCGACGGGCACGATCATAAATGATGATCTGGTTGAACAGCTTTGCAGGGCCCTGCCCAATAGTTTGGTTGTCGTCGATGAGGCCTACGAAGAGTTCTCAAAAGCCCCCAGCTATATCCCAAAGATCGATCAATTCCCCAATCTGGTCGTACTGCGCACGCTCTCCAAAGCCTATGCACTCGCGGGGGTTCGGATGGGCGTCGCCATTGCCGATCCACGCGTTATCGACCTTTTGCTAAAGGTCCTGCCGCCCTATCCGATTGCGCGCCCTGTCGCCCAAGCGGTTTTGACGGCGCTCTCCCCTGCCGCAATGAGCACTCATGCGGCGCGGCTGAAAGAAACGCTTTTTGAACGTCAGCGAATGTTGACGGCTCTTCAAAAATCGCCTTATGTCGCGAAGGTCTGGCCCTCCGAGGGCAATTTCCTTCTGATTAATGTTCAAGATGAAGAAGAGCTGCTTGCGGAGTTGGCCCGCCGAAATGTGAAAATCCGGGATTACCGCGCCTCAACGGGCCATATGCGCATTTCCATCGGCTCGCCCGAGGAAAACTCCATTGCGCTCTCCGCCTTTGGAGTAGAGACGTCAGAAGGACCTAAAGATCGCATTGCCGAGACCCACAGAAAAACCAAGGAAACAGATATTTCTGTCCGAGTTAATTTGGATGACGCTGCGTTGATTAAGGTCGATACAGGCATAGGGTTTTACGACCACATGCTGGAGGCGCTGGCTAAGCACGGCGGGTTTGGCCTTGTTTTGACCTGCAAAGGTGATCTGGAAATTGATGCGCACCACACGGTGGAAGACTGCGCATTGGCGCTTGGCACAGCTCTCAAGGAGGCGCTAGGCGATAAAGCTGGCATTGGCCGTTTTGGCTTTGTAATGCCTATGGACGAAACCCAGGCCCGCGTCGCGGTTGATCTCTCAGGCCGTCCGGCCATGCGCTTTAAGGGAGAATTCCCAAGCGATCATGTCGGCGAATTTCCCGCCGAGATGTGCCCACATGTTTTCGAAAGCCTTGCGCAGACTTTGGGCGCCGCCATTCAGATTGATGTCGAGGGTGAGAATACCCACCACATGATTGAAGCCAGCTTCAAAGGCGTGGCACGGGCCCTGCGGCCTGCTTTTGCCCGCAGCGGAACCGAGATCGCCTCGACCAAGGGCGTTATCTAGGGTGAGCCTTGTTATCGTGGATACGGACGTGGCGAACGTCGCTAGCGTGATTTTTGCTTTCGAGCGTTTGGGCGTGACCCCAATTGTTAGCGCAGAGCCACAAGAGATCATCGCTGCAAAGCGCGTCATAATACCGGGCGTTGGCGCGGCCCCTCTGGCGATGGATAACATAAATCAGCGCGGCCTTGGCCCCGTGCTTTCCGCCCTCACCCAACCGGTTATGGGAATTTGCCTTGGAATGCAGCTTATTTTTGAAACGCTGGAGGAGGGCGGGACGCGCACGCGCGGCCTTGGCCTTGTGCCCGGTGTCATTTCAAAACTGGAAACGGGCGAGCTTCCCTCACCGCATATGGGATGGAATACGCTGAAGATTATCCATGCTGATCCTATATTGGATGGGGTAAGTGAAAACGACTATGCCTATTTCGTGCATAGTTTCTGCGCGCCCGTTAGCAACCATACCCTTGCCTCCGCGCGTTATGGCCAGACATTCAGCGCAATCGTAAAACACAAAAATGTTTATGGCTGCCAATTTCATCCTGAAAGAAGTAGTCATGTGGGTGCCCGCATATTTTCAAATTTTCTAGGGGTTTGATATGATTTTTCCTGCAATCGATTTGATGGACGGCGGATGTGTTCGCCTTATCAAAGGTGATTTTACCAAACGAACGAACTATGGCGTCTCTCCGCTTGAGACGGCCAAGGCTTTTGCGAAGGCAGGCGCGGAATGGATCCATATTGTTGATCTGGACGGCGCCAAAACCGGAAGCGCGGAGCAAGCGGAGTTGATAATTCAAATCGCCCAAGAAAGCGGGCTGAAGGTACAAACAGGCGGCGGCATTCGCGAAATTTCACAAATCAGACGTCTATTAGACGGCGGTATTTCGCGCGTCGTGATCGGTTCACTTGCTGTGAGCAACCCACAAATGGTGAAATTCTGGATTCAGGAATTTGGTCCCGAACGCGTTATCATTGCGCTGGATGTGAATGAAGGCAAAGACGGGCGTTATTATCCGGCGACGCGCGGCTGGACGGAAACTGCGAGTAGATCGCTCAATGAGGTAATCACTGATTATATTGGCAGCGGCCTTAAAACTGTCTTGGTCACCGACATTGAACGTGATGGGGTGCAAATTGGCTCAAATACTGCGCTCTATCAACGCCTGCAAAACGAATATCCGACATTGCAGCTTATCACCTCGGGAGGCGTGGGCACGCTAGAACATGTAAAGGCGCTCAAGGCGCTACGCCCCCACGGCATTATCATTGGCAAAGCTCTATATGAGGGGAATTTCACCCTCAAAGACGCCATCGACATTTCCGCCTAATGCTGGCCCGCCGTATCATACCCTGCCTTGATGTGCGCGGCGGGCGCGTGGTCAAAGGCGTGCAATTTCGTGATCATGTCGACGTTGGCGGCATTCTTGATTTGGCGCTGCGCTATCGTGACCAAGGCGCGGATGAACTCGTGTTTTATGACATCACCGCCTCTACGGATCAGCGCGAAGTTAGTCCTGATTGGATAGGCAGGGTAAGCCGCGCGATTGATATTCCCTTTTGCGTCGCAGGCGGGATCAGCTCTGTCGCGGCGGCGGGCGCGCGGCTGGCGGCGGGGGCTGATAAAATCAGCATAAACTCCCCTGCCCTTATGCGGCCAGAGCTCATAAATGAACTTAGCGCCGCCTTTGGCGCGCAGTGTGTTGTTGCAGGCATTGATAGCTATGAAAAAGACGGCATTTATCATGTCCGCAGCCATACGGGTGATCCCGATAAAATGCGAAAAACGGGCCGCCTCACCCTTGATTGGGTCAAGGAAGTGACCCAGCGCGGGGCGGGCGAGATTGTGCTTAACTGTATGAACCAAGACGGCGTGCGAAAGGGCTATGACATTGCGCAATTAAAAGCGGTGCGCGAGATTTGCCCTGTTCCCCTCATCGCCTCCGGCGGGGCGGGCAGCGCCGCGCATTTCAAGGAGGTCTTTACACGCGCTCATGTCGATGGCGCGCTGGCGGCCAGTGTGTTTCACAAATCAGTGCTAAGCATCCCCGATCTAAAAACAAATCTAAAATCCGCAGGCATAGAGATACGGTTATGAATATAGACCTCGAAAATTTAGACTTTGAGAAAAGCAGCGGTTTATTACCAGCCATCGTGCAGCACGCACAAACGCAGCAGGTTTTAATGTTGGGTTACGTCAATAAAGAAAGCCTTGCGAAGACCATAGATACAGGACGTGTAACATTTTATTCGCGCTCGAGAGAGACGCTCTGGACTAAGGGGGAGAGCAGCGGAAACACGCTTACCCTCATCAGCCTTGAAACCGATTGCGATCAAGATACGCTGTTAATACAAGCCTTGCCCAAAGGACCGACATGCCATCTTGGCACAACTTCATGTTTTAATGATAAAGGCCCAGAAGGTTTAGGATTTTTGGCCTATCTTGAGGCATTGATCGAGGGCCGTAAAACCGCCGATAAGGACAGCAGCTACACCGCATCCCTACTCCAAGGCCCGCTGCGCCGGGCGGCGCAAAAGGTCGGCGAGGAAGGGGTTGAAACGGCGCTTGCAGCCGTCGCCGAGACAAATGGCAAACTCACCAGCGAAGCGGCGGATTTGCTCTATCACCTCATGGTGCTATTGGCCGCTAAAGACGTGAAATTTGCCGACGTAATCGCGGAGCTTGAGGAACGGCATAAATAGCCGCCCTAGAATACCTCAAAGGTTTTCTTGTCTTCGATCGGCACCCATTTTCCGTCAATGTAATGAATGCCGCATTCAGTTTTATTATGGTGACGCCAGCGGCCCGCTCGCGGGTCTTCGCCTTCGGAAACGCGTGTCGTACAGGGTTGGCACCCGATAGATAAAAAGCCGAGCGCGAGCATGGGATGCGGCGGCAGGTCGTGCTTTTGGATATAGGCGGTCACGTCTTTCGCCGTCCAATAGGCAAGCGGATTGACCTTAGCCTGGCGACCGCCCTTCTCAAGGATGGGCATATTGGCCCGCTCCGCGGTCTGGTAGCGCTTGCGGCCTGTAATACGCGCGGCATATCCTGTGATCACGCTATCGAGCGGGCGCACCTTGCGAAGATCGCAGCAGCTATCTGGCATAGATTGGTGCAAATCTCCATTCGGATCTTCCTTCTGCAAGGCCTTGGGGTCCGGACGCACATTTTGGAAATTTGTTAGCCCTAGGTCATCAATGATCATATCCCTGTATGCCAGTGTTTCGCGGAAATGCTTCCCCGTATCGAGAAAAATCACAGGCAGATTTTTATCCACTTGTGCCGCCATATGCAGTAGCACGACTGAGTCCACCCCCAGAGAGGAGACCAGCGCGATTTTGCCGTCATAATCCTTCAGCGCGGCCTCAATAGCGCGCGTTGCAGAATAGCCGAAATAGGGATCAAGCGCCCCCTGCTCTACTTGCTGCTGTGCGGCGCGGGATGTCTTGCGCGCATCAAATATGCTCGTGGCCGGGCCGTTTTTAAGGGTATAACCGCGCTGATAGGCACCAGAAAAATCATCCATGGCATTGAACCAGTCTGACTCCGCTTGAATAGAAAATGTTTTTTGATCAAGCCGCACGGCATCAAAACCGCATTGCAGCGCCATGCTATACTGATCAGGGATAAGCGGACCATCGGCGATCAACAGCCCTTTGAAGCCGTGGATCTTTCGCAATTGGCGGGCGATCGAAAAGCCGCGCCCATCAGCATAGCTCGGAAAATTGACTAATATCGTATCAAGTTTTGGAAGCTGCGGGGCCAAAACCGCTAGATCAACGTCATTTTCAAGGCGCACACTCTGCGCGTCATTGGAGGCCTTAAAGCCGTCCAAATCCAAGACGTCCTGAAAAGGTTCCGCACTCTCGACATGGCCGTGACGGATTAACACATAAGCGTCATCGCCAATGGCCGCATGCGTTGCGTTAGGCTGAGCCATAAAGCACCTCCTTGAAGGAAGGCATACCAAGACGGCGGAACGCATCGATGAAACGCTCGCCCGCTTGGCGCTCTTTGATATAGAAATCGACCATGCGCTCAATCGCGTCCACAGTCTCCTCTTGCGAAAAGCCCGGCCCTGTTACCGCGCCGACCGCCGCATTTTCAGAGGAATCGCCGCCGAGCTTGATTTGGTAAAATTCAACTCCGGCTTTCTCAAGGCCCAAAATACCAATATGGCCGACGTGATGATGCCCGCAGGCATTGATGCAGCCGCTGATTTTGATCTGCATTTCACCAATGGCGGCTTGGCGGGCGGGATCAGAAAAGCGCTCGGTAATGGCCTGCGAAAGCGGGATAGAACGGGCTGTCGCTAGCGCGCAAAAATCCATACCCGGACAGCAGATTATATCTGTAATTAGGCCAATATTGGCGGCATGAAGCTCAGCCTTGACCAACGCCTCATAGAGCGCGGGCAAATCCGTTTGCTTCACATGGGGCAACACAAGGTTTTGCTGATGCGTCGTGCGAATTTCACCAAAGCTGTAGCGCTCTGCCAGCTCTGCGACATCGCGCATTTGGTCCGAGGTGATATCGCCCGGCGCGCGGTCATGTGGCTTAAGCGAGATATTCACAATCGCATATCCCGCCTGTTTATGAGCCGCGACGTTATTATCAATCCACGCGCCAAAACCAGCATCGGCTTTGCGGGCGGCGGATAAATCCGCCTCCTTTAAATCTTCAAACTCGGGCGGGGCAAAATAGGCAGAGATCCGCGCGACTTCTTCGGGGGAAACGGCAATTTCAGAGGGCTCAAGGGCGGCATATTCAGCGTCAACTTGGGCTTTAAAATCCTCAATGCCTGTTTCCTGCACGAGAATTTTTATCCGCGCCTTATATTTATTATCACGGCGACCATAGCGGTTATACACCCGCATCACGGCCTCCAGATAGGGAAGCAATTCCTCGCGCGGCAGACATTCTTGCAAAGTCACGCCGATAATTGGCGTGCGGCCAAGGCCTCCGCCGACGAGGACGTGGTAGCCGACCTCTCCCGCCTGATTTCTCACGATCTCAAGGCCAATATCATGGGCGCGGATAACGGCACGGTCTTGCTTTGAGGCCGTGACCGCGATTTTAAATTTGCGCGGCAAAAAGGCAAATTCAGGATGTATTGTCGACCATTGCCGCAAAAGCTCCGCCGTCGGGCGCGGGTCTTCGACCTCCTCGCCCGCCGCCCCTGCATAAGGATCGGAGGTTACGTTGCGAATACAATTACCGGACGTTTGAAACGCGTGCATTTCAACATCAGCGAGGTCTTGAAGGATGTCCGGAACATCAGTTAGCTCCGGCCAATTAAACTGCATGTTTTGCCGCGTGGTAATATGGCCATACCCGCGGTCATATTTATCCGCAATCATGGCAAGCTGCCGCATTTGCCGCGAGGATAACGTTCCGTAAGGCACAGCCACCCGAAGCATATAAGCGTGGAGCTGTAGATAAAGCCCATTTTGCAAGCGCAGCGGCTTGAACTGGTCCTCGGTTATACGTCCAGACAGCCGGCGCTCGACCTGTCCGCGAAATTGCGCAACGCGGGACTGCACAATGTCATGATCAAATTCGTCATAGCGGTACATTAGCGCTCTCCGTTTTGGGCTGTTCTGAGCGCCGCAAGATGGGCCGCCGTATCATAGCTGGGTCCTTTGACCCGAAACCGCTCCCTGTAGCGGGCAGGCAAGCCGCTCGCAGGGTCAACGTCAATAAAATAAACACCCGTCACAAGGTTGGCGAGATCATCTGCCTCGCCCTGCGCCTGCATTTGCGCGATCACGCCTTCATCCTCGGACAAAAGCACGTCGGCGTAATCGGCAGACCAGTTCATATCTTTGGTGAGCCAGACCACAAATCCCTCTCGTAGATTATTTGCTGTTAAAGCCTGCGGACCTTTGCCTTTATGCTTGAGGCTCATATCGCGACTCCCATGTTGGAAAGCTTTGCCTGAGCCTCGCGCGGAGCGTAACCCAGCATAAGGATAGCTGGGCCTTTTATACCGCGCGCCTTGATATCATCCGCGAGCGTTGCAACCGTGCTAGCCGCGATAATCTGGTTAGCGCGAGACGAATTTTCGACAACGGTCACGGGCATATCGCGCGCAGCCCCGTGGAGCAAAAGCCGTCCTTGAATAAATCGAGAGGCCCCAACGCCCATATAAATAGCGGCCCGGGCCTGCGGGTCGGCAAGTGCTTTCCAGTCATGATCAGCAAACCCCTTGGCGTCATGTCCAGTCATAAATGACACAGATGTGTTCCGCCCGCGTGTGGTCAGGGAGGTACCAATTTGCGCCGCCGCCGCCGCCGCCGCCGTGATTCCCGGGACAATACGATAGCCTATACCTGCGCTGGAGAGCGCTTCTAGCTCTTCATCCGCACGCCCAAAAATAAGCGGGTCGCCCGATTTCAGGCGCACAACATGGTGCCCTTCTTTGGCCTTTTCGATCAGCACCGCATTAATCGCCTCTTGACGTGTGGAACTGCCATGAGGGTCTTTTCCAACATAAATATATTCCGCTTCACGCCGGCCAAAATCCAAGACGTCCTGACTGACAAGACGGTCATAAACAATGACATCGGCCGCATGCAGCGCTTGGCGCGCGCCCAAGGTTAGCAATTCCAGCGCGCCCGGTCCTGCGCCGACAAGGATAACTTCGCCGGTTTTTACGGGCGTTTGATGACTGAGCTTGTGCTCGACCCGCGCGGCGAGTGCGTCCTCGGACACCCGTAATTGCGAGCGTAGGTCGCGGCCATCAAATATATCGGCCCAGAAACTTTGTCGCGCAGATAAGGCGGGAAGTTTCTTTTTAACGCGAGCCCGTAAATTATTGATCTTAATGGCTAAACTGCCAAGACTTGACGGCAAAAGTTGTTCCATCTCAGATTTTACCGCGCGCGCAAGGCTCGGACTTGTCCCCTCTGTACCGATGGACACAATCACGGGCGCACGATCAACGAGCGCCGGCGTAATAAAGGCACAGGCGTCTTTTTGGTCGGCTGCATTCACCAGCAGCCCCTCCGCCCCCGCTAGCTCGGCGATCTTCGCGTTCATGGCATCATCTTCTGTGGCCGCATAAACGAGCCGCACCCCTTCCAAATCCTGGGCGCAAAAGCTGCGAGCTTCCCAAGCAAGGCGTCCCTGCGCATGCCACCGCGCGATTTCATCGCTAAGCTCGGGGGCGATCACCACAAGCTGCGCCCGCGTTTTCAGCAGGGTACGCAGCTTTGCCTCGGCGGCCGGCCCTGCGCCTATGATCAAAATTCTCTGATCTTGAGTGTCTACATGTATCGGAAGATAACGCATCTTTGTCTCCGAAGCGCAGCACGCGCTTGCTTTCCATGTGTTCTATATATAGAACGATTGAACATTATACCAGACCCTTATGCGTGTTTTTAGGAACACATTGCCAGAAATGAGATATGTATGGCCCGGCAAAAAAGACAAAATTGCCCACAAACAGATGCGCTTGGCGAAAAACTTGGCAAAACGCTACAGCGGCTGCGCATGGTGGATAAAATGTCACTTGGGGATTTGTCTGAAATTTCCGGCGTTGCCAAATCCATGATTTCCCAAATCGAGAAGAATGAAACCAACCCCTCGATTGCCACCTTGTCACGCCTATCTCAGGCATTGGGCACAAGCGTTGAGAGTTTTCTGTTGGACCCGCCTGAAAATGACAGCGCGCTTGTGCAAAATTTGAACACTCAAGACACCCCCCTGCTTAAGTCTGAAGATGGTCTATGCGAGCTTCGGATCATTGGCTGGATTGAGACTGTGCAGTGGGCGCAGTGGTATGATTTCAAGGCACAGCCCGGCGGAAAACTCGAAAGTTCGGCCCACCCCAGCGGATCCGTCGAAAACCTGTCTATTCTGGCGGGGAAGCTGCGCGTAAGCGTCGGGAATGAGAGCTGGGAAGCGGCGGCGGGCCAAACCTTGCGGTACCGCGCCGATAAAGACCATGTTATTGAAAATATAGGCGGCGTGCCCGCCCATGCCACCATGGTAAATATTCTGGCCCATGCAATCCGCACATCCGCCTAGTTAATTACAGCTATTTCCGGCTATATGGCCGGAAAATAACCATTCTTTCATTGGCGCAACGCAGTTTGTTCGTTAATAGAGTTTGAGTCGCGGGTCTTGCTGCGATTGGGGGCTTTATGCCGAACTTATTTTGGGACATGTTCATGCCGCTGAACCGCTTAATTCTGACCACCGCCCTGACGACGATTTTCGCGGCAGGCACGCCCCTAGCCTTTGCGCAAACCACCGTAACGGAAGACAGCACGGCCTCGCTTGACACGGCAACTGACGGTGACGTGACAATCAACTCTGGTGTCACAGTCACGCTCACAGACGCAGGCCCCGCTGTGACGATAAATTCAGATAACTCCGTCACTCAAAATGGTGCCATTGTAATCCAAGATGTGGACGACGCCACGGGCGTTGAAATTCAGGGCGGGAATACGGGCGGCTATGTTCAACTTGGTGCAATCTCCATCACTGAAGATTTTACAAACACGGATACAGACGGCGACCTTGTCCCCGACGGCGACTTTGCGCAGGGGTCGGGCAGGACTGGTATTTTGATATCTGGCGCTAGTCCTTTTGTCGGAAATATCGATTTCGGAGTCTCTAGCGGTATCAATGTGGAGGGAAATGACAGCTTTGGTATCCGCCTTGCGGAAACGGCCGGACTGACAGGTGATTTGACCTCCGTCGGCAGTATCGCCGTGACAGGGAATAATTCCGTGGGCGTCAGCCTTGAAAGCCAGATCATTGGCCAGCTTGCATTGGGCGGGGCAATCCAGACCCGAGGCACCGGCGCACGGGCGGTGAATGTGTCAGGCGACGTTGAAGGCGGTTTTGCGAGCGCCAGCAGCATTACCAATACGGGCTACCGCTTTACAGACCGTCCTACGGCGGCAGGGCGTGAGCTGTTGGGAGAGGAAGACCTTCGACAAGCCGGCGCGGCAGTGACCATCAGCGGCAATGTCTCCGGCGGCATCTTATTTGACCGGGTCGTCAATACGGTTGAGAATGAGGATGGCACGACCACGACATCAGCGGGCGCCGTTTCCAATGTTTCGCAATTTGGCAGCGCTCCTGCTATATTGATCGACGGCGCAGGTACGCCAATATCCATTGGCCGCGTTACGGTCCCGTCTGGTTCGGAAGGGGACGCAACAGATTTGCAATATGCCTTCATCAATGAAGGGACACTCTCGGCATCGGGCGTGTTTGACGATATTGATGCGCGTACCTTTGAGGTTCGAGATGCTGTTCTGGAAAATGGAATTTCCAACTCGGGGTCAATGACTGCTGCAACTTTCCGCTCAGGCGATAACGGGACAGCGGACGCAGACGGCCAAACAGGCACAGCCCGCGTTATCATTATTGGTAATGGCGCCATTGCCAATGAAATCAACAATTCGGGTTTCATCACTGCAACAGTCAATGAGGCAGATGACACAATTTTCGCCGATCGAAGTGCGATCCTAGCCCCGCGTAGAGTTACCGCTGTTGCTATCGACATCGAAGAGGGCGGCGATCTGGCGACACTTGATAATACAGGGCTTATCACCGCGATCGTCACGGCACGCACCGGCGAAGTTATTGCCGTTCGGGACCGCTCGGGCACGCTGCGAAATGTTACAAATACCGGCAGTATCATCGCGGGCGGCGTGAATTCTGACGCGGAGGCCGCCGAGGCAACCGACTTTACAGAAGTTGCTCTGGATTTATCCAACAACACCTCAGGTATAACGCTCACGCAAAACTTGGCCGAAGACCCAGACCCTGATGACACGATCGTTCCGGCCGCGCCCCTGATTTCCGGAGATGTGCGTCTTGGCAGCGGCGACGATGTGGTGACAGTAAACGCCGGGCTAATCGTAGGAGACGTGAGTTTCGGCGCAGGTGACGACACGTTGAGCCTGTCGAACGCAAACCTAACGGGGGGTCTGTCCAATAGCGGCGGCGGACTCGTCATTACAGCCCAGAACAGTACGATTAACAATACGTCTGGCGCGCCGATCTCGATTACCTCCGCAAGTTTTGATTCCACGTCCAGCTACAATCCAACACTCAATGGAGCCACGGGCGAAGCCAGCACTCTTGTTGCTTCGGGTGACATTACCTTTGCCGATGGTGTGGAAATCAATCCGACTCTGTCTAATATTATCGGAAACACCAACAATCAATTTACGATCGCAAGTGCGGGCAATCTGGTGGTTGGCGGGGATTTATCAACGCTGAGCGGGTCTATCTCGCCGTTTCTTTATGACACGAGCTATGCGATCGACCCTAATAATGCCAACGCATTGATTGTCACGCTAGATTTGCGCGAAACCTCTGAATTAGGGCTCGATAATGTGCAAACAGCCGCCTTTAATTCTGCCTTTGAAGCTCTTGGCGCAAATGCCGCTTTAGGGGATGCTTTTGTTAACATTACAAGCGGATCTGATTTCAACCAAGCCTTTAACCAGCTCTTGCCCGAATTCGCAGCAGCGGCACGTCAGTTCGTGATCGCCAATGTCGATGGCGCGACCGGCGCTGTGGGCGCCCATCTGGACAATGTTCGCCGCAGCCAAGAGCGCCCCGGCGGCGCATGGATACAGGAATTTGCCTATTTTGCCGACCGAGACCTGGCGGGCCTCTCTGAGCAGTATCGCGGGTCAGGTTTTGGCTTTAATGCGGGTATAGATACCGCGCTCGGGCCGTTCCACGCGGTCGGAATAACAGCGGGCTTTGCCTCGACACAAATTGAAAGCGTGGCAGATCAGGATGAACCCCTTGATGTCGTGACTGTGCAGCTTGGCGGTTACGCTGGATATGAGGCAGGCAATCTTGGAATTGAAGCTTATGCAGGTGCAGGCTTTAATGATTTTGAAAGCGAAAGACGCATCAATGTAGGCGACTTTACCGGAAGCTCAGATGGTGACTGGTCGGGTACGCATTACAATGCAACTTTGCGCGCCGGCTATGATTTGAACTTCTCTGAAAAGTTTTTTGTTCGTCCCGCTGTTTCGCTTGACTACCTCTCTTTATCGGAAAACGCTTACACTGAAGATGGCGATTTGGGACTTGCGCTAGAGATTGACGAGCGCACCTCTGAATCTGGTTCTGCAACGGCGATGCTGAACTTTGGCGCACAATTTATGGGTAAGCGCACATGGATACGTCCCGCGTTTCGGGTTGGCTACCGTAATGACTTTATTAATGACGGCGTGATTACCACGGGACGGTTCATTGGCGGCACAACACCCTTTGCCATCGAGTCCGAGGCCTTCCCCGATAGCGGTTTCCTTCTTGGATTCTCTGTGGCGGCAGGCTCAGAATATTCCAGCTTCTCGCTTGATCTCGATAGCGATATCCGCGACGGATTCATTCGCCATACGGGTCGCATAGTTCTGCGCCTCTTGTTCTAGGACTTTCTAACGCTTATCCTTCCCTGCCCCTTGCATGGATGATGCAAATCGCTCCATAGATGTCCCTCGATTCATACGGGAATAAATCAGAGCATGGCGAGTACGGCAAAGAAAAAAGACTTATTCATGGGCGCAGCCACCAAGGGCGACAGCGCGGGGTATTCTGCAAAAGACATTGAAGTCCTAGAGGGCCTCGAACCCGTTCGTCTGCGCCCCGGTATGTATATTGGCGGGACGGACGCCCGTGCTTTGCATCACCTTTTTGCCGAAGTTATCGATAATTCCATGGACGAGGCCGTCGCCGGTCATGCCAGCCGTATTGAAGTGGAACTTGAGGCGAGCGGTCACTTGTCCGTAACCGATAATGGGCGCGGCGTACCCGTTGACCCTCACCCAAAATATCCAAAAAAATCCGCGCTTGAAGTAATTCTAACAGAGCTTCACTCCGGCGGTAAATTTAGCAGTAAAGCTTATGAAACCTCTGGCGGCTTGCACGGGGTTGGCGTGTCTGTTGTGAACGCGCTTTCAGATGAATTATTAGTCGAAGTCGCGCGTGATAAGACACTGTATTCGATGAAGTTTTCTCGCGGTAAACCGCTGGGGAAGATCAAGAACCACGGGCCGATCAACAACCGCCGCGGCACCAAGGTTCGCTTTCATCCCGATCCTGATATTTTTGGCCCCAAGGCCCGTTTTAGTGCGGCGCGCCTTTTCCGTATGGCTCGCGCCAAGGCGTATCTTCAGCCCGGCGTCGAAATCCGCTGGAAATGCGCGCCAGAGCTTGTTCAGGAGCTTGATACTGTCCCCTCTGAAGCCACATTCCATTTTCCCGGCGGATTGGCTGATTTCCTCAAAGAAACTATGGGCAGCAAAGCTATGGTCACGACTGACGTCTTTGCGGGACGCTCAAAGAAAGACACGGGACATGGGCGGGTCGAATGGGCGCTGGCGTGGACACCAGCGGGATTTGGCGAGGCCGATAATTTCATTCGAAGCTATTGTAACACCGTGCCAACGCCCGGCGGCGGCACCCATGAAGCGGGCATGCGGGCTGCTATCATCAAAGGCCTGCGCGCATACGCTGATATCACCGGCATGAGCAAGAAGGCGGCAAATATTACCGCAGATGACATTATGAACGGGGTTGGCGCCTTGGTGTCTATATTTATCAAAAGTCCAGAATTTCAAGGCCAGACCAAAGACCGCCTATCCAATAAAGAGGCCGCCAAGCTGGTTGAGGCCGCCATCCGCGATCCGTTTGATCATTGGCTCGCCAGCTCTCCGAAAGACGCTACCAAACTTCTAGAATGGGCGATCCAAAATTCAGAAGAGCGCCTCAAGCGCCGCAAGGCCCGCGATGTGAAGCGCAAATCGGCGACCAAAAAGCTACGCCTTCCCGGTAAGCTATCTGACTGTTCGCGAAAGGGCTCTGAAGGAACAGAGCTTTTCATCGTTGAAGGCGATAGTGCGGGCGGCTCGGCCAAACAGGCGCGCAATCGCGAGACGCAAGCTATCTTGCCCCTGAAAGGGAAAATCTTGAACGTAGAAAGCGCGACCATGGACAAGATACAGCGCAATGCCGAGATATCCGATCTTTGCACCGCGCTTGGCGTCGGGCTAGGCAAAAAATTCGAACTGGATGACCTTCGCTATGAGCGGGTGGTTATAATGACCGACGCCGATGTTGACGGCGCGCACATCGCAGCCCTGCTCATTACATTTTTCTATCGTTACACGCCGGGTCTTATTGACCAAGGCCGGCTTTATATGGCCATGCCGCCGCTCTATAAAATCACCCAAGGTAGCAAGATTGCCTATGCAATTGATGATGCCCATAAGGATGCCCTCATCGAGACGGAATTCAACGCCCGCGGGAAAATCGAAATTGGGCGGTTTAAGGGCCTTGGCGAGATGATGGCCAGTCAGCTCAAAGACACAACGATGAACCCAAAAACACGCAAAATGATCCGCATCACCCTTGATGAGGACAATCTCCCTTCCACCGAGGCATTGGTTGAAACCTTGATGGGGAAACGGGCCGATTTACGCTTTCAATATATTCAAGATCACGCCCAATTCATCGAAGAACTGGATGTGTAGTAAAGCTCCTCACGCAAAATAAAGAACTCTATTCCCTAGACTCTTGAGGTGACGCGGCCTAAACACGTCACAATGTGTGGCGCACCGAAAAAAAATTTCCCTGAAATCTGCAAGTTAACCTTGGTGATACCTGTTTTTAACGAGGCAGATGCCATTGGAATTTTTCTCAGAAGTGTGAAATCGGCGCTCAAAAAACATAAAGATATCGAGCCTGACTATCTCTTTATAAATGACGGTAGCACGGACGCCACGCTTGAGACCCTGATCGCGGCCCAAGAACATAATGCGGCAATCACGATTATCGACCTAAGCCGGAATTTCGGCAAAGAAGCGGCCCTAACAGCGGGGCTGGCGGCCGCCAAGGGCGATGTCGTTGTACCGATAGATGTTGACCTCCAAGACCCGCCATCACTGATTGCGGATATGACAAAAAAATGGCGGGAGGGTTTCGATGTGGTCCTCGCCCAACGCACCAATCGCGATTCCGATAGTGTTTTAAAACGCTGCTCGGCATCGCTTTTTTACAAGGTGAATAATGCAATCTCCAAAACACAATTGCCTCAAAACGTGGGTGATTTTCGCTTGATGGATAGAGCCGTCGTGGATGCGCTAAACAATCTCCCGGAGAGTCAACGCATGATGAAAGGGCTTTTTGCATGGATCGGGTTTCGCTCCGCGACCGTTACATATACTCGCCCCAGCCGCGCCGCTGGCTCGACCAAATTTAACGGCTGGAAGCTTTGGAATCTAGGTATTGACGGCATTACAAGTTTCAGCACCGCTCCAATCCGTATCTGGCTTTATCTTGGGTTCACTGTGGCTTCTCTCTCATTCCTATACGCAGCGTGGATTGTTTTCGAAGTTTTGCTGACGGGTATCGATGCGCCGGGCTATGCATCTCTCATGGTGGGCATTTTCTTTTTTGGCGGTCTTCAACTCATGGGAATTGGTGTTCTGGGCGAATATCTCGGCAGAACCTATATCGAAACAAAGCGCCGCCCCGTCTTTATCATTCGCCAAACCTATCGCAGCAAAGACAATCAAGACACCTAATATGCAGGTTAAAAAAGCGGATATAGGGCAAATTATCAGGTTTGCCATTGTTGGAATCGGAGCCACTTTAACGCATATGTTAGCCGCTTTGGCGCTGCTCCATTTCCTTAAAGTCTCTCCCCTGACCGGAAATTTTATCGGATTTTTAGTCGCCTTCGTAGTCTCCTTTACAGGACATTATTTCTGGACCTTTTCCCGGCCGGGCAAACATCGCCGGGCCTTGCTTCGGTTTTTCGTAACCGCCCTTGCAGGCTTTTTGATTAATACTATGGTGCTGGTGGCATTACTGGCGGATGGGCGCATATCGGAAACATTGTCTTTGGCGTTTGCGATTGCTGTCATACCCGCCGTCACCTTTCTTATTGGCCGTTTTTGGGCCTTTCGCGCAGTTTCATGATGTCAAACCGGTTTTTCGCTCCGCAAAAATTCTATACCGCCGGACTATTCCTCATCTTTGCGGTCGCACTTTTATTGATGCACGATTTGATATGGCTTTATCACGATGATTATGGCTATGCGACGCTAAGCTATATAACAAATATAGAAAATGTAAGGGGGCAAAATTTTACGCAATTTGAACTTCTAACCTTCCTGAAAAATGAATATATGAGCTGGACAGGCCGCGTCGTGCCGTTTTTTATTGAGGCAAATAGCTTTAAACTCGGCCTGCCATTCACGCGCTTTCTGCAATGCGTGGTTATCATAACCATAGCTTGGATAACGGCGAAACTTGCGACGCATAATTCCCCATTGCCGCTTACCAGCGCCGCGGTAATTATCTACCTGTTTAGCCTGCCTGTCTTCGTTGCTGCGGGCGGCGTTTTTTGGTTCTCTGCTTCCATCTCATATGTATGGGGACTGCCCTTTCTTCTATTTGGGGCATATCGACTTCAGCGCGGGAGGCGGTTTTCTTGGCAAGCCGTTGCGGCCCTTTCTCTGGCTGCCCTATTTCAAGAACAAATCGCAATTGCCTGCCTCGTTGTTGCAGGGCTGTTTGCGCTGGAGCAGCTAATGGCCGATAGACGTTTCAAGAAAATGCTCTTGCTCACGGTGACTACGGCGCCAATCCTGCTCTCCGCGTCTTTCGTTCTATTTTCACCGGGGAATTTCAATCGGAAGGCGCTCTCCAAATACCCCTCCGAGTTTATGTGGGAGACAGCACAAATCAATCTTGAGAAAATTTCCAATACACTTTTAAGTCCCGTCGGAAACCCCAAATGGACCAATGATTCGACGATATGGCTAATTTTTTTGGGTCTGTCTTTCATGACCCTTATTTTAGGAGCCATATCGCAAAACAGAACGATCATTCCAAAGATACTGACAGGGCTGGCTCTTCTTATATCGCTGGCCTATGCCTTTGACTGGCCAGAATATTATATATTAATGTGGCTGTTACTCGGTTATGGGACCGCGCTATTTGGCGTGCAAAAAGGCCATAATAGCGGGTATGTTGTCACCTATATTTACATTGCTGCGGTTATGACCCTTGTACTAATTTTAGCTAGCCCGTCCATCGCAGGCCGCCAATATGTGCCATTTTTCTTTTTGATGCTTGTCCCTGTCACCTATAGTTTTTCAATGGCTCTCGAGTCCAAACAACGGTGGCTGGCGTGTGTTTTGCTTGTCGCTTTCATGCCCGTAGCTACCGAACAGAGCTTTGATATCTACAAAAAGTATCAGAAAAACGACGCTTACATGCAGTCCAATGACATAGCCTTGCGGGAGGCTAGCCAAAAAATTCGAAACGGCGAGACTGTGAATTCGGTCATGCTCACCAAATTGCCCGATTCTCGCTATGCAGAAACGATGCCTTACAGGCGCCCAAGGATAGAAAAATGGATGCGGCGGTATTACATCCTTCCCGACGATGTCCCATTTGAGTGGCACCCGCCCAAAAAGCCATAGCAGCGGCCGATAAATAATTGGGGCGGAACCTTTAATTTGCAAATGCATATCCTATATATAGCTCTGGTCCGCAGCCAATTGGCTCTCGGATAGTCTTTGGGAGGTTTCATGACCACATCAACTTTGCCCGCAAAACGTAAACCAACGGATGCCAGCTATTCCGGGAATTTGAAACAAATTACCTCGCTCTCCCCCGAGCAGGGCCTGAACAGCTACCTCACTGAAATTCGCAAATATCCTATGCTGGAGAAAGACGAGGAATTTCGGCTGGCCAAAAGTTGGATAGAGGACGGCAATACGCAGGCAGCCGAAAAAATGGTCACATCCCACCTTCGGCTCGTGGCGAAAATCGCGATGGGCTATCGCGGCTACGGCCTGCCCATTGGCGAGGTTATCTCAGAGGGAAATGTCGGATTGATGCAAGCCGTAAAGAAATTTGACCCGGACAAGGGGTTCCGCCTCTCGACTTATGCCATGTGGTGGATCCGCGCCGCAATACAGGAATATGTACTGCGGAGTTGGTCACTTGTTAAAATGGGTACAACTGCGGCGCAGAAAAAGCTATTTTTCAACCTACGCCGCATGAAAGGCGAGATGAAAGCCATTGACGAGGGAGACTTGCGCCCCGAACATTTGAAAAAGATTGCGACGGACCTTAATGTCAAGGAATCCGAGGTGATAAGCATGAACCGGCGCATGGGCTATGGCGGTGATAGCTCTCTAAATGTTACGATTGGCGGCGAAGACGGCTCGGCGGAGTGGCAAGACTGGCTCGAAGATGAGGGCGATAGCCAAGAAACCACGCTTGGAAATTCTCAAGAGCATGACGCCCGCATGGAGCTGCTAGAAACAGCTATGATGAGCTTAAATGAGCGAGAGCAACACATTATCAGAGAGCGCCGCCTATCGGATAATCCTAAAACGCTAGAGGACCTTGCGGGGATATACAATATTTCGCGTGAGCGTATCCGCCAAATCGAAGCGCGCGCTTTTGAAAAACTGCAAGAACATATGTTAAAAGCGGCGCAGCCCGCTGGCCTGATTGAGAGCTGATCGGGGGCTCAAAATCATGGTCTTCCTGATTCGGCCGCCTATATTTCTAAGCTCCCTTCCCTTGATGGAATGCACATGGATTTAGGCCCATTTTGCCCGCTGATTTAACAAGTCATCAATGTTTTTGGGTAATAGTGACGCATGGGTGATACGCTTACAAATCCTATTGCTGAAAGCACGTCAGCGCAGACGCAGCGCCCTGTAGCGGGCGCGCCGACGAACACGGTTTTGTTGGTGACTGATAATGTCACCCGCGCGGCGGATATCTCGGCCCATCTTGAGCGGCTGAATTTCGACGTTAAAGGCTGTATGTTTGACGGCGAACGCCTTAATGGCGCACCAAAAACGCCGCCCTCTATTATTTTAGTGGCCCTGACAGATTTTATCGAAACGGCGCCGACCCTTGTTGAGGGACTAAAAAATCACTACGCGCCGCGTGAAATTCCTGTTCTCGGAACGCTTTCGCGCAAGGCTGATATTGATCTCTCCCATTTCGAGAGCGTAATTTACCCGCCGGCCCACGCCAGCCAAATTGCCAACAGAACGGAATCCCTTGTCCGGCTCTCTGGTATGGAACAGGAAATCATCAGGCGAATTGAAACTCTCGACGAGAGTTTTGGCATTAAATACGCAATGACAGAAGACGCGCTGTCAAAGCCCTTCAAGGTTCTTTTTGTTGGGAAACCAACAGCTGAGTTCATGGTTGTCATAAACGCTCTTCAAGAGAAAGGCGTGGACGTTGTAGCGGCCTTCACGACATTTTCAGCCTTTGATTATCTCTATGAAACGCAGTTTGATGCTGTCGTGCTCAATGCGCTTGAAGATGTAGAGCCGCCGCTCACTATCTCGTCGACGATGCGCCGGAATGCCAAGCTCTACCACGTTCCCACCCTTCTTCTTGTAAACGGCAAAACCTTTACCCATCATGAGCGCGCATTCAAAAAAGGCGCACGCGACCTAATAGACGCCAATGCCGATCTCGTAGAGATTAGCGGGCGCATATTGGAACTTGCGAATTATCACCGCATCCACTCCCAGCTAAAACGCGAATTTGGCGAGATTGGCGGGGAACGGTGTCTGGACGAAGACTCAGGCACGTTCAATTCGGAATTTTTCTACGCGCATTTGAAACGCATTTGCGATGATTTAACACCTCAGGAAAACCCTGTCGCCCTCATTGCGATCAAAATATGGCCCAATGCCCCTTTCGCCGTCTCATCGGAGGAATTTTCGGCCGCCTGTGCACAGGTAGGCAATATGATCAAAAGCCTTGTGCGTATGCAGGATATTGTTGCGCGTATCGAAAATAATATATTCGTTGTCGCGCTCCCTCACGAAACAGAGGCGTCTTTATCCCCTGTCATTGAACGCATATCGGCCATCGTGGACTGCGCCGCCTTTGCGACTAAAGACAAGAAGCAAGGCCCATTTACCGTTGAGCTAGTTGTTAAAGGCGCCGAATTTACATCAGGTGAGACATCCGATCTTTTGATTGGACGCGCCCTGTCAAAAGTGCGTGACGGCGATCTCGGCGAGCGTAAGGCGAGCTAATCGCCCGCCTCCCTAATGAGACTTTTTAGAGCGCGCTCCACCCCCTTAAGCCGCAGTTCTGCTTTTTCAAAATGACCTGAGACGAAAATCGTCTGATCGGGGCGAAGCCTCCACCCCCCATTTTGCGTAATCGCATTGAGGATAACGCTCGGGTCTTTAACGTCCTTATGCCGGATGGTCATCACCAGACCTTTGGGCCCCGCATCAATCTTTTCAACATGCGCTAGGCGGCATAAACGCTTGATACGCATCACTTTTAATAGGCTGTCGACTTCGTTTGGCAGGGGCCCGAAACGATCAATCAGTTCGGCGGCTAGACCATCGCTTTGCGCATCATCCGCAACGTCAGAGATACGGCGATAGCTTGCCAGCCGCAAATTCAGGTCCTTGATATAACTCTCGGGAATCAAAATCGCGACGCCGACATTGACTTGCGGCGACCAGCTCTGGTCAACATGGGTATCGTCATCACGCAGCTCAGCCACCGCTTCTTCGAGCAAATGCTGATAAAGTTCGACGCCTACATCTTTAATGTAGCCAGATTGCTCATCTCCCAAGGGGTTTCCCCCGCCTCGCATATCAAGATCATGACTTGCGAGGGTGAAGCCTGCGCCCAGCGTATCAAGAGATTGTAAAACCTTGAGCCTCTGAATAGCCCCGTCAGTTGCAACAAATCCTTCAGGTATAGTGAGGTAGGCATAAGCCCGCACGCGCGATCGACCGACGCGTCCGCGCATTTGATAAAGCTGCGCGAGCCCAAAACGGTCGGCGCGATAAACAATCATGGTATTGGCACGCGGAATATCAATCCCGCTTTCGATTATGGATGTCGAAAGCAAGACATCATATTGCCCGTCATAAAAAGCGGTCATGATATCCTCTAGGGCAGACCCTGCCATCTGCCCATGGGCGACGACATATTTCACCTCGGGCACATGGCTTTGCATAAATTCCTCTAGCCGGGCGAGGTCTTTGATGCGCGGGGCAACAAAGAAGCTTTGCCCGCCTCGGTAACGCTCCCGCAGGATCGCCTTGCGAATAGAAATCTGATCAAACGGCGCGACATAGGTCCGCACGGCCAGGCGGTCCACTGGCGGGGTGGCAATCAAAGACAGATCGCGAATCCCCGACAGCGCCATTTGCAGCGTGCGCGGAATGGGCGTCGCAGTCAGGGTCAGGACATTGACATCGGCGCGCAAAGCCTTGAGTTTTTCCTTATGTCCAACGCCAAAGCGCTGTTCCTCATCCACAATCAGCAAGCCTAAATCTGTAAACTTTATCGTTTTCGCGAGCAATGCATGGGTTCCAATAACAATTTCGCATCGCCCCGCCGCGAGTTGTTCTTTCGTCTCTTTGGCCTCTTTGGCAGAGACAAGGCGGGAGAGATGGCCAATTTTGACGGGCCAGCCGCGAAACCGTTCAGCGAAGGTTTTATAGTGCTGGCGGGCCAAAACTGTTGTCGGCACAACAACCGCGACTTGTTTCCCGCTCATCGCCACTGCAAATGCGGCGCGCAGCGCTACTTCGGTTTTGCCGAAGCCAACATCCCCACAAATAAGCCGGTCCATAGGACGCCCGCTTTTTAAATCGGTGAAGACATCTTCAATCGCATTGAGTTGATCCTCCGTCTCCGCATAGGGAAAACGCGCACAAAATTCATCATAGGCCCCGTCTGGCATGTCAATTGGCTCTGCGGTCCGCAGGGCCCGCTTGGCAGCAATTTTAATCAGCGCTCCCGCCATATCGCGTAGGCGGTCCTTGGCCTTGGCCTTGCGGGACTGCCATGCAACCCCGCCGAGCTTGTCAAGGACCGGACTATCGCTCCCCGCGCCGTAACGAGAGAGAAGCTCTATGTTTTCAACGGGCAAATAGAGCCTTGCCCCGCCGTGATACTCGAGCTCAAGGCAATCATGAGGCGCATCAGAAACTGATAGCGTTTTAAGCCCGATATAGCGCCCCAGGCCATGATCAATATGAATAATTAGGTCACCGGGGCGCAGAGCCGAAGCCTCTGCGATAAAGTTTTTCGCCTTGCGCTTGCGTCCGCGGTTTACAAGGCGGTCTCCGAGCATATCTTGTTCTGATATGACGGTAAGATCATCAAAGACGAAGCCGTGATCGATCGGCAGCAGGACACGCCGAACACTGCCCTGAGGGATTGCAAGCGCATCCGGTCCGCGGCGAGATATTTCCGCAATCAGGCCATGGTCTTCCATAACGCTGCCAAGCCGGTCCGCTGAGCCTTCGGTCCAAGCCGCCAGCAAGACACGTTTATTATCGCGCTGGAGCGCCTTAATATGATCCACGACGGCTTGGAATACATTTTTGCCCGCGGTTTTACGCTCGGGGGAGAAATTGCGGGCAGGCTTTCCGCCAAAATCAATAACATCACGGCTATCGGGCGGAATAAAGGGCGAATGAAACCGGCGCGAGAGCGGCGCGGTCGCCTTGTCCCAATCCTCACCTAATAGATAGAGCCGCTCCGGCGGGAGAGGGCGATATACGCCGGCGATTTTACGCGGATCCCCCGAGCCGCTGTCGCGCGCCTTGGCATATTGATCACGGCTCTCATAGAAATCGGCGATGACGTCCCCGCGCTCTGCCCGTGCTTCCTCAAGCAGGCTATCATAAGCATAAAGTGCGCCCGGCCCCGCATAGTCAAATACCGTCTCGGTTTCCGTATAAAACAGCGGGAGGAAATGCTCAACGCCTTGCGGGCGAATGCCTTCTACGACGCTTGCATACATCGGATCGGCACTAATGCCTCCGCCAAATGCCATAATATAATGCCGGCGAAAGCGGCTGATGTCATCCTCGGACATAAAAACTTCGGAGACAGGCGAGAGGTCAACTTGCGTTAGGACCGCCGAGCTACGCTGCGTCTCCACGTCAAAACTTCGAATAGATTCGAGCTCATCGCCGAAAAAATCCAGCCTGATGGGCTGCTCTATATTGGGCGGAAAGACATCAATAAGCCCGCCGCGGATCGCAAAATCGCCCTGTTCAGTGACCGTAGAGGCACGTGCATAACCATTGATCGACAAATAGGTCTCTAGCGCCCCGCGCTCAAACTCTTGCCCTGTCTTGGCGCTGAAACCGGCGGCTTTGATCACCTCCCTTGGCGGCACGCGCTGGCTGACCGCCGAGATCGTCGTGACAATAATCAGCGGTAAATCAGGCGGCAGGCTGGCGAGACTATAGAGCGCAGCAGCGCGGCGGGCGGCAGAGCTCCGCGAGGGGGAAACACGGTCAAAGGGCAGGCAATCCCACGCCGGCAGCACAAGTACCGCCAGATCGGGCGCAAAAAAACGGCAAGCATCGGCAAAATTGCTCGCCCGCATTTCATCACGGGCAATAAAGACAACACGGCCCTGCCCGCTCTCCTTTAGGCGCTGGCGCTGCGCGCGTGTCACAATCAGTGCATCAAGACCTTCTGGCAGGCCCGCAGCGGTAAGTTCATGTTCCGGCCCGATATATCGGCTAAGCTGTATCGCCGACATTTATTTTAAGGGATCAAAGGCGCGAAGCCGCGCAAGAATAGGCGTGTCATATTCCGCCGGTACGGCGGCGCGGCCCGTGATCCAAGCATAAATATCATGATCTTTGGCGCCCAGAAGCGCTTCAAATTGCAAGACCTGATCGTCGCTAAGCTCATTCATATGGCGTTTTGCAAACCCGCCGAGCAGAAGGTCCGCTTCCCTGAAGCCGCGGTAATTCGCGCGGTAGATCAAGCGCTTTCGCCGCGCCATTTCTACGCGCTGGGCGGCGTCTGTAGCATCTTTATCTGGCGTGTGTGCATTCATGACGCGGGGTCTAGCGTAAGGCTGCTGCTCTGTCACTTGCTAAGGGCGATTTTCTCGTTCAATTAAACGCCATGAGACCTGAAATCCTATATCCCCTCTTTGCGGATGTAACCTCGCTGTCGGGCGTGGGACCGCGCGTAGCTGAAGCGCTTGGCCGGGCATTCTCAAAAACTTCGGGCGCGCGCATAAAAGATTTACTGCTCACACCTCCGGTCGGATTGATCGACCGCAGCTATCGTCCCGGCATTGCGGGGGCGAAAAAAGACGATATCGCGACCTTTGTCGTTACCGTCGGAAGTCATATTCCCCCGAGCGTGAAGGGCCGTCCCTACCGCATTAAGGTCTATGACGAGAGCGGTGACATGACCCTCGTTTTTTTCAAACCTCGCGCGGCCTACCTCAACCAAATTCTGCCTGAGGGCGGGCGCCGCATCATCTCTGGAAAAACCGAAGTCTTTAAGGCAGAGCTGCAAATGACACACCCCGACTATATCGTCGCGGTGACGGATGAGGATAGGCTCCCCAAATATGAAACGCTTTACCCGCTCACGGCGGGCCTCTCGCAAAAAGTTGCGCGCAAAGCGGTCATGGGCGCGCTGCAGCATATTCCGCAGCTAACAGAGTGGCTCGATCCACATATGATCGCCCAGCAAGACTGGCCCGGATTTGCCGAAGCGATCATCCGCCTTCACGCACCAGATCATCCCAATGACCCCGGCATATCGGCACCTCCCCGCCAACGTCTCGCCTATGATGAGCTTTTTGCCAAGCAACTCGCTATGGCTATCGTGCGCGAAACAACTCGCCGCCAAGCCGGGCGCGAATATGCCACGCCCGGACATTATCTTGACGACGTTTTAAAAGGTGCGCCCTTCCCGCCCACAGGCGCGCAAGACCGCGCTATGGCGGAAATCATCGCGGATTTAAAATCTCCATTCCGAATGGCACGACTTCTTCAAGGGGATGTGGGGGCAGGTAAAACATTCGTTGCCGCCCAAGCCGCCGCCTTTGTTTGCGAAAGCGGCGCGCAAGTCGCGCTCATGGCGCCAACAGAAATTCTGGCCCGCCAACATCTGGACACACTGCGCGCATTCCTAGAGCCCGCAGGATTAACGGTCGAGGCGATCACAGGACGCGATAAAGGCAAGCCGCGCGAGGCGCTGGCAACAGGACTGCGCGAAGGTTACATTGATGTGGTTGTCGGCACTCACGCCCTGTTTCAAGAGGCGGTGGAATTTCATGACCTTGGCCTGGTTATTATTGACGAGCAGCACAGGTTTGGCGTGCATGACCGCCTAAAGCTTACGCAAAAGGGGCAGCGGCCAGATCTGCTTGTCATGACCGCCACGCCAATCCCGCGAACTCTGGCCCTGACCAGTTATGGCGATTTGGATATTTCTAAACTTGACGAGAAGCCGGCAGGACGCGTTCCCATTGAAACCCGAATTCTCCCGCTGGAGCGCCTTGATAAGGTCATTAGTGCGGTCGGGCGAGCGATCGATAATGGCAATCAGGTCTATTGGGTCTGCCCGCTCGTTGAAGATAGCGATCTGATAGATTTGACGTCCGTAGAAGATCGTCACCGGCAGCTCACCGCGATCTACGGCGCGCGGGTGGGCCTTTTGCATGGCCGGCTCAGCGCGCAAGAAAAAGAAGCCATGTCCCTCGCCTTCAAGGCGGGTGAGTATGATGTGTTAGTGGCCACAACTGTCATCGAGGTTGGCGTTGATGCGCCCAATGCCACGATCATGGTCATCGAACATGCCGAGCGTTTTGGTCTGGCGCAGCTTCATCAACTCCGCGGGCGGGTTGGGCGCTCTGATAAGGCCTCTTCATGCCTGCTGCTTTATAAAGGCCCGCTTGGCGTGACCTCTAAGGCGCGGCTAGAGATCATGCGCGAGAGCGAGGATGGTTTCTTGATTTCCGAAAAAGACTGGGAGCTTCGCGGATCGGGCGATCTTTTGGGGGCAAAACAATCCGGTCTGCCCGGATACCGCCTTGCCGATCTTGATAAACACAAAGCCTTGCTGGAAACAGCCGTACAAGATGCCCGCCTCCTCGCGCAGACGGACCCCGGCCTAAAGACCCCGCGCGGGCAAGCGGCGCGCGTTTTGCTTTATTTATTTGAGCAGGATTTTGGCATTGCCCTGATGAAGGCAGGTTAATCGCCGCATGTGAGCCGCCCATAAGCCTCTCTTGGCGTCTCTCTTGCGAAGGCGCGCCCATCTGCTTAGTCTGCTCTCAAACAAAGGATTCAACATGTCAAAATTCTCCCACTCATCTTTGGTTTTAGCCTTCTTCCTTGGGGCGACCCTGACAATAGCGAGTTGTACGCCCAAAGAGGCCGGCACAGCAAACAGCCCCGCAACACCAACAGATACGCCGGCTGGCAGCAAGCCCATGAGCGAGACAAATTTCACGGCCGATGCCTTTACCCAGTCCAATTATACAGATGTGCGGGTCACGCATTTGGACCTTGATCTTGACGTTAATTTTTATGCCAAAATTCTTGACGGAATAGCAACGCTTACCTTTGAGCGCATTGATCCCAATGCAAAAACACTCATTCTTGACACCAAAGACCTGCTCATTAAGGCCGTGTCCGTAGAGACCAGCGGCGGTTTTGAACCCGCCAACCGGGTTATCATGTCGGCCGATCCCATACAGGGGTCTGCGCTCAAGATTGAAATCGGGGCAGAAGCGACGCGCGTTAAAATCGCCTATTCCACAACGCCTAAAGCCGAAGGTTTGCAGTGGCTCTCTCCCGCGCAGACCGCAGGCAAGAAAGAACCCTATCTCTTTTCCCAAGCGCAGGCGATAAACGCGCGCACGATTGCCCCGCTTCAGGATACGCCTGCCGTGCGCATGACCTATAACGCGCAGCTTCGGGTTCCAGATGGGCTCTTGCCCCTCATGAGCGCCAAGCAGCTTGGGCAGCAAGAGGATGGGGCCTATGCCTTTGAAATGCCGCAGCCCATTCCCAGCTATCTTCTCGCGGTTGCGGTAGGCGACATTAAGTTTAAAGCGATTAATGATCATATTGGTGTTTATGCCGAGGAATATATTTTGGACGCCTCCGCAGAGGAGTTTTCAGAAACCCCGCTCATGGAGGCCGAGAATGAAAAGCTTTATGGGCCCTACCGTTGGGGACGTTATGATCTAATTGTCTTGCCGCCAAGTTTTCCATATGGCGGCATGGAGAACCCCCGTCTTTCCTTCATGACGCCCACCCTTATTGCAGGTGATAAATCGCTGACCAATGTTGTCGCCCATGAGTTGGCCCATAGCTGGTCGGGAAATCTGGTTACAAATTCCAACTGGCGCGATGCTTGGCTCAATGAGGGCTTTACGAGCTATGTCGAGAACCGTGTTATGGAAGCCCTATACGGCAAGGACCGAGCCGTCATGGAGCAAGCATTGGGTCTTGAGGATTTAAAACGCGATATAGCAGGCGCTTCCCGCCCCAGCCTCACTCAGCTTAAGCTGCCGGATGATTTGGTACATCCCGATGAGGCTTTCTCTCAGGTGGCCTATGTGAAAGGACAGTTCTTCTTAAATTTCTTAGAAGACAGATTTGGACGCGCGCTCTTTGATCCGTTTTTGAAAAATTATTTCAATGAATTTGCCTTTAAAGCCGTCACGACCGAGGATTTTTTGGACTATATGGAGCAACATCTACGCCCGAAAAAGCCGGAGGCAATCACCGACGCCGAGCTAAAGGAATGGGTTTACGGACAGGGCCTTCCCGCGACAGCGCGAAACCCGCAGTCCGATGCCTTTGATAAAGTCGCCGCGCAATCTGCCCGTTTTATAGCCGGCGAAATTACGGCCGGGGAGCTTATGACGCAGGATTGGTCAACCCATGAATGGCTACATTTCCTAAACGGCCTCCCGAAACTCACGCAGACACAGCTGAAATCATTGGATGAGACCTTTGGACTGACGGGCACGCAAAACGCCGAGACGGCCTTTGCGTGGTATATGCAGACCATAAAGGCCGACTACGGGCCGGCATTTCCCGATTTGGAACAGTTTTTAATGAGTGTGGGACGGGGAAAGTTCATTTACCGCCTTTACGGCGCACTTGATAGCGCCGGTAAGTCGGAATGGGCTAATCGTGTATTCGCGGCCGCCAAACCAGGTTACCACCCTATCGCGCAGCGCAGAATTACGGA
Organism: uncultured Caulobacterales bacterium; assembly: GCA_964410285.1. Taxonomy (GTDB): domain Bacteria; phylum Pseudomonadota; class Alphaproteobacteria; order Caulobacterales; family Maricaulaceae; genus Fretibacter. Next base: position 36,578 of record CAYPFR010000002.1, read on the forward strand.
CATTTTGGGTGGTTAACTCCCTCACCTAAAAAGCGAAAAGGGAGAAATTTTTGCCCTTTTCGCCCCAAAAGTGTGTTTTGGCACTTGGCTTGCAAAGCCTGAACTTCAACAGATTAATGAGGTTCAGAATGACTTATATTACCAAGCCTTCCATATCATTGGCGGAAACGCTTAAGGCGCGTCTGAACAAGATTGATCTTAGCAAAACCACGCTTCGTAAAATCGCTATTGGCGGCGTGCTAAGCTGCGCGGGCATGATGGCAATCATCACTCTGTCTCCCAATAAATCAGATGAGCCCGCCGCACAAAGCCACGCCGAATTTACGGCCAATCCAGAATACACCACGAAATCGCAGACTAGCCCGAAAATCCCGGGTCAAGCGGTCACGGCCTCAACGCTGGAGACGAAAGCCAGCGCAATCCCCGGTGAAAAATTCTATCGCACGGTCGACAACGCCGTCAGAGACGTGCAAATGGACCTGATGGTCAAAGGCAAGCCCTTGCGCACCGCCGTGCAAAATAATGATAACCCTATCAAGGCATTCCTCATAAAGCTCATGCGCCTAATCACATTGCCGGGAATATTTATTGGTCTGGCTTTCATCTTCTGCCTCGGGTTCCTTGGTTTCATTAGGCCGGACGGCGAGGACCTCGGAAACTACTAATCATACGCCGGGCGCACGATCAAGAACTCCCACTTTTGATCCCCCATTTTTAAATCTCCCACATTTAAAACTGGGCGGGCGCGTGGAACTCCAACCACGCGCCCCCGCTTGGGTTTCGGATAGATAAATATTCCGCATGAAGCTGTAGTCGGTTGGCTGACTTGAACGCTTTCTCATGGGCATAAAGCCGGTCGCCGATAATTGGGTGCCCCATTTCAAGACAATGAACGCGCAATTGATGGCTACGCCCGGTCAATGGGAATAAAGCAAGCCGCGTAATACCTGTCTCACGCCGTGTCACCTCCCATTTTGTTGTGGCCGGCTTCCCCGTTTCAAAACAAACCTTTTGCAGGGGCCGGTTAGGCCAGTCGCAGATCAACGGTAAGTCAATATTGCCCTCATCCCCCCTCACGTCGCCCCATACCCGCGCCGCATAGCTTTTGCGCGCCATGCGCTTCTCAAATTGCAGGCCCAAATGCCGCTGCGCCGCGGGATTAGCAGCAAAAACCATGAGGCCAGACGTCGCCATATCAAGACGGTGGACCGTAAGTGCGTTTGGGATAATCTCTTGCAGACGTGACTGCGCGCAATCTGGTTCTGATTTTCCAGGCACGGATAACAGCCCGCTTGGTTTATTGATTACAATCAAGTTTTGCCCGTGATGAATAATTTCTAGCGGCGCATCAGGCGGCGCATATTCAAATTCACGTTTAGGTATCATTCGCGCTTAGATTTCCTCGGCGACAACTTCCGAACCCTCTAATCTTAGCGCAATTTTCCCTTGCAGCATACGCAGCGCATCTTCTCCAAAAACCTCTCGGCGCCATCCCGTTAGCGCGGAAATTTTCGCTGCCTCACCAAAAGCCGCAAGCTGCTCTATATCTGCATTATTCGCCACGAGGCGCGGCGCGATATCCACATATTCCGTTCGAAGCCGCAAGAGTGTTTTTAGCATCTCGACGGCCGCGCCCGTATTTGGCGGCATATTTTTGCGGCGCTGCACATCAGGGGCATAGGCATCAGCATTTGAAACCGCGGCGTCAATCGCTTCTAAAAGGGTTTTTGCTTTCGATGATTTCTCAAACCCTCGCGGAATAGACCGAAGACGCTCCAGTGCTTTTAAATCGGTCGGCTTATTAAGAGCAAGATCATAAACACTATCATCCTTCAGGACGCGGCGGCGCGGAATATCACGGGCTATGGCTTCTCGTTCGCGCCATGCAGCGACGGCCTTCAAGGCTGCAAGATAGGGCTTTTTATAATTTCTGATTTTCAACCGCTCCCAGGCGGCCTCGGGTTCAAATGTATAAAGGCTCTGATCCATTTGCGGGATCATTTCCTCCATCACCCACTCATATCGCCCGCGTTCCTTTAATTCTTCAATCATCGCGGGGTAGAGATCACGTAAATGGGTCACATCTCCCATGGCATAACTGAGCTGCTTGGGCGAAAGCGGGCGGCGCGACCAATCGGTAAAGCGCGCACCTTTATCAAGAGAGATGTCCAGCCGTCCCTTCACAAGCGCCATATATCCGCAGCTATCCCCAAACCCGAGCGCCATAGCTGCGATCTGCGTGTCAAACAAAGGCGCGGGCACGGCCTTGCATAGCATGTAAAAAATTTCCATATCCTGACGCGCGGCGTGCATGACCTTTGTGATGCTTGGCTGCATCAAAAGCGCGAGAAAGGCTGACATATCTATGCCCTCGGCGAGCGGGTCAATTATCGCCTCGCTGTCTTCTGTCGCGGCCTGTATCAGGCAGAGCTGGCTGTAAAATGTGCTCTCTCGCATGAATTCTGTATCCACGCATAAAAAGTCTTTATTTTTGGCCGCCTCGCAAAATGCATTTAAGGCTTTGGTCGTTGTGATCACATTCATGTTCAAGGCCTATCAGCCCCCGCCAGATTCGTCACCTGTTAATGACCCCCCAAAATTCCTGTACGAACATTGTAATCAACGGCAAGGCCATAATCAGGGTCATCATCGCTATCAACAATTAGCTGACCTGCCTTTTTTAGTAGCTTGTGGCTCTCTTTGGACAAGTGCCTTAGCTGTAGGTTTTTGCCGGCGTTCTGATAGCTCTCTGCCAAAGCATCAATAGCCTGCAGGGCAGACTGATCAACAACACGGCTAGCTGCAAAATCAACCACCACCAGATCAGGGTCATTTTGCGGATCAAACATCTCTTCAAAACCTTCGGCGGACCCAAAGAACAGCGGCCCTTCGATAGAATAAATCTTCTCGCCGTTCTCGCCTTGCGTTATCTGCGCATCTATTCGGCGCGCATTATTCCACGCATAGGCAAGGGCCGAGACGATCACTCCGACAACGACAGCGACTGCCAAATCGTGCCAAACGGTCACAACTGTCACCAGTATAATGACAAAAGCGTCGATCGCAGGCACCTTGCGCATTATCGAAAAACTCTGCCAAGCAAAGGTGCCAATTACGACCATAAACATCACCCCGACCAGCGCCGCAAGCGGAATTTGCTCGATCAATGGCGAAGCAAAGAGGATAAATGAGAGCAAAAATAAAGCCGCAGCAATCCCTGCCAAACGCGTGCGCCCGCCCGACTTTACATTAATCATGGACTGACCGATCATCGCGCAGCCGCCCATGCCGCCAAAAAAACCTGTCGCCACATTGGCAACGCCTTGTGCCACGCATTCTTGGGAGGCCCCGCCTCGCTTATTGGTAATGCGCCCAACAAGGTTGAGTGTCAGCAGGCTTTCGATCAATCCAATCGCGGCAAGGACTATGGCATGCGGAAGAATGATTCTGAATGTCTCAAGCGTTAGCGGCACGCTTGGGATATGAAACGACGGCAATCCCCCTTTGATCGAGGCCAAATCCCCCACCCGCGGAACGTCAATATTGAAGACAATGACAATGGCCGCAACAATCCCAATACCCGCCAGCGGGGCCGGAATAAATTTGGTAACTTTGGGCGTGAGGTTAATGATCAACATCGTCAGCCCAACCAACCCTAGCATTAAAAACAGGGGCATGCCGGTCATATAGTCTGCATCAAATATACTTGGGCCGTGCCCGCCGCCCTCCCCGCCAGCGGCAAGATCAACTGCATGTTCACCGCCCGGAATTTGAAACTGCGTGAGCTGGGCCAGGAAAATCACAATCGCGAGGCCATTTACAAACCCCAACATCACCGGATGGGGCACGAGCCGGATAAATTTACCCAGATGAAAGACACCCGCGAGCACTTGCAAAATCCCCATCAGTACGACTGTGGCGAATAGATATTCCACGCCGTGCTGCGCTACCAAGGCGACCATAACAACCGCCAGCGCGCCCGTAGCCCCGGAGATCATGCCCGGCCGGCCGCCAAAAACGGCGGTGATAAGCCCAACCATAAAGGCCGCATAAAGCCCGACCAAAGGATGCACCCCCGCCACAAAGGCAAAGGCGACAGCCTCGGGCACCAGAGCCAGCGCCACCGTCAACCCTGACAGCACTTCTGTTTTCACCCGCGCAGGCGTGAAAGCAATATCGCCCGTACCGGACCCATCACCGATGCGGTCAGCGAAAGCGGAAAGTGTAGTGCGTATCATTATGTATCCTTTTAGCCCGCTCGGTTTATTTGGCCGAGAGGCTACCCGCGCGTGATAACCATGTTCGCGCCAGATGCAAGGGGAAGGACGGTTCGACGTCCGGTCTTGTAATTCCTCTCCGGTGGATTATGAGGGGATATGAGCTGTATTCATGGGACATAAAAAGCCAAATCTACCCAGCAAAATGTGCCCGATTTGCGAGCGTCCATTCACATGGCGCAAGAAATGGGAAAAAAACTGGGATGAAGTCCGCTATTGTTCAGAAAGGTGCCGGCGCGCGAAATGACCTTCGAGAGTTTTCAATCCGGGCTGAATATAGCCGTCATCGGCGCGAGCGGCGGCATCGGCAATGCCCTTATCCAAGCCTGCGTCGCCGATCCAAAAACCGCGCATATATTTGCACTCTCGCGGCAGGGAAAGGACCATCCTTCCAAAAAAGTGACCCCCCTGCCCTTTGATTTCACTCAGGAATCAAGCCTGCTTACGGCTGCGGACAGACTCAAAGAGTCTGGGGCAATGGATATTGTCATTGTTGCAACGGGTCTTTTGCAAGATAACGATATTTCGCCTGAGAAAAATATGCGCGCCCTAAATTCTGAGAGTTTCGCCAAGAGCTTGCATATTAACACGATCGGGCCGGCGATGTGCGCGAAATCTTTTCTGCCGCTGTTGCGGCGCGACCGGAAAGCTGTTTTCGCCGTGCTGTCGGCGCGGGTCGGCAGCATATCCGATAACCGCCTTGGGGGATGGTATGCCTACCGCGCCTCCAAGGCTGCCCTAAATATGGTAATCAAGACACTCTCTATTGAACATAGCCGCCGGTTCAAAGACAGCATCATCGTCGGCTTGCACCCCGGCACGGTAGATACAGATTTATCCAAACCATTCCAAAGCAATGTTCCTGAGGGTAAGCTCTTCACACCTGAATATAGCGCGGGTAAGCTGCTCTCTGTCATCGACAGGCTTACGCCCCAAGACAGCGGAGATGTGTTTGATTGGGCCGGAGAGAAAATCCCCGCCTAATCGTGCCCATAATCGTGCTGCGCCGGTGCCTGCTTAGGCCTGCATATGGCGCGCCGCATAGGCTTTGCTTATATCGGATTTATCCCTTTGCGCCTGTGCTTCAAGTGCAGCCACATGGCGCTCCAGAGCCGAAACAGTGCGCTCAGAGCGAGAGATCATATAATCCACAAGATCCCGGCTGACTTGCCGGCCATGGGAGGCAAACAGCCCTCTGACAATATCACCTAGCAACTGATCATCTGCTTCCGGCAGCTCGAAAGCGGGCGTATTATCCAGCCGGGACCGCAGGTCAGGCAAAGCCACCTCCCAAAGCCAAGGGTGTTTTCGCGCTGACATAAGCAAGGCCTGCACTTGGCCTGTAAGGGCGCGGTTGATATGGGAAAACAATTCAATTTCCTCATATCCCTCGGCATTATCAATAAACACCGCTTCGGGATGTTCGGCGGCCCATGCCGTGCCGATATGGGTTTTTCCGCAGCCATGAGGCCCGAATAAGGCAAATATGGGCGACGGCCACGCCGTAAAATCACGGATGCGAGCCACAATGGCTTCATTACTGGGCGAGAGCACAAATGTCTCAAAGCTTAAGGGCCGATCAGGGGCGAGCTTTAAAGGAAGCTGCTGAAATAAGTCTTGGGGCGATATCGCCATAGGCCTCAAGCCCGCCGTCTAGGGCCGCGCAGGGGGCCGGTAGCTATTGCGCGCCAAATAGACGCCAATTGCGGGATCGGTCTCTATGCGCACGCCCTTATAAGAAAGTTCATTAGACAGTCGGGACATATCCCCAATCGTCAGCGTCATCAGGGCTCCGTCTTTTGAAAGAGCGTCAAGACGCGCATCGGTGATTTGGGCGGAGCTGTTGATAACGTCTTGCAAACGCGTCCAGTCCTCAAAGGAATTATAAAGGACGGAGACAACCATGGTTTGCGCATTGGCAGCAAGATTAACGGAGGCGTCTTTCCACTCCGCCTCGAGCGTTTCGACAACCTTATTGGCAGCGCTACGCGGATCATTTGCGATTATCGTACCGGCATTGGACGTCACGCCTGTATCAACCGCAATATCGGTCAGGTAAATTTGATAGGTTGGCGCGCCGCCCTCTGCCCGCGCGATCAACACCTGATTAACGCCTGCCGCCGCAGCCGCCGCTTTGATCGCAGCCACATTCCCGGACACTGCATCCGCTGCCGAGACAAAGCCTGCAGCTTCGGGATTACTCATAATAGGCGTGAGCGCATGGCTATGTCCGCCTGAAGCCCACGCGTCCGTCCAGTCATTTTGCGCGTTTGGCGCCTCGCCGTTTAAGACAGCTATGACAAGACGCGGACGAGACTGGGTCGTGATCATATTCATTCCCGCATCTTCGATATATTTTTTCACGCGGCGCGGATTGAAGGCTACCGTAATATCGCCAAGATAACGATTGGCCGAGCGCTTCTCATTTCCAATTTGCTGCCCACGAATGATCGCACGCGCCGCCTCAATAGTCATGGGTTGTAGATTGGCACTCGCGCGCTCACTCGCCAGTGTTAGCCGCTCTATCAAGAGCTCAGCCGCGCGAACCTGCCCCTGCTCCGTGGCAGCAATTTGGGCATTGATTGCCGTATCCGCTCGGGCATCAACTGGAACGCCGCTCACGGTAAATGGGTCCGCTCCCAATGCCTGCATAGGCAGCAATACGGCCAAAAGGACGGCAAACACAGTCAAAACAGGTGTAAACATTTTTCTCATATTTTTTTCCTATACCGCTTTGCCCCCCGCGCAAAGTGGATTTAGCGGTTGAAACGTTGCATTCTTCGCGCAAACATCATTCCGCGCCAAGACTCTCCTTGCACCGAGTCGATTTTTGGGCTTTTTAGCGTCCAACATAAGGCGAAGCTTCCGAGGGCCCAAAATGAGCAAAGATAAAGCAAAAAAAGACGGGCTGACCTACGCGGGTGCGGGCGTAGATATTGATGCGGGCGACGCCTTGATTGATCAAATCAAGCCCTTTGCGAAATCAACCCGCCGCCCCGGCGCAGAGATCGCCCTCGGCGGCTTTGGCGGCGCTTTTGACCTCAAAGCCGCTGGCTATGAAGACCCTATTCTAATTTCTGGAACGGACGGCGTTGGCACCAAACTTCGTATTGCTATTGATACGGGCATATTGGACACAGTCGGCATTGATCTTGTTGCCATGTGCGCGAACGATGTGCTCGCGCAGGGCGCAGAGCCATTATTCTTTCTAGATTACTTTGCAACCGGAAAATTAGAGACAGCCAAAGCCGCGCAAGTCATCAAAGGCATCGCCGCGGGCTGTAAGCAAGCGGGATGCGCGTTAATTGGCGGCGAAACGGCAGAAATGCCCGGCATGTATGAAGGTGATGATTTTGATCTCGCTGGTTTTGTTGTGGGCGCTGTAGAGCGCGGCAAGGTCATGCCTCACCTTGACCAAATGCAAGCGGGCGATGCGCTGATTGCTATCGCGTCGTCTGGACCGCATTCAAATGGATATTCGCTCATTCGCAAAGTCGTCGAGCGCTCTGGGCTGTCGTGGGGAGACGCAGCGCCATTTGCACCCAACCAAACGCTGGCCCGCGCACTATTGGAACCGACCCGGCTTTATATAAACTCATTGCTACCCCTCATCAAAGCGGGGGATATTAAGGGGCTTGCGCATATAACGGGCGGCGGGCTTACGGAAAACACACCTCGAATGCTACCAGAACATCTGAGTGCAGAGATTGATTTTGAGAGCTTTAAGCGCCCAGCGGTGTTCCGCTGGCTGCAGGAAACAGGGGGCATTGCCGAGACCGAGATGCGCCGCGCCTTCAATTGCGGGGTTGGGATCGTTCTCGCCGTCGACCCACAGCGCGCGAGCCACGTTATCGCGGCGCTGACGGCCTCAGGCGAGACCGCGTGGGAGATTGGATCGCTCAAAAATGGCTAGGCCAATTAAAACGGCTATTCTGATTTCGGGCCGCGGTTCTAATATGGCGGCCCTTGCCAAGGCTGCAAAGGCAGATGATTTCCCTGCGGAGATCGCCCTTGTAATTTCCAACAGACCTCACGCCGAAGGCCTAAAACGGGCGGAGACGCTTGGCATACAGGCTATGGCGATCGATCATAAACACTTTAAAACGCGCGTCGCCTTTGACGCGGCTTTAACGGCGGTTTTGCAAGAAGCCCGCATTGAACTGATCTGCTGCGCGGGCTTTATGCGCGTGCTTACATCTGAGTTTACGGCGCAATGGGCGGGCCGTATCATTAATATCCATCCTTCGCTTCTTCCGAAATATAAAGGACTAAACACGCATGCGCGGGCATTAAAGGCGGGGGATGAACACCATGGGGCCTCTGTGCATTGGGTAAGTGAAGATCTGGATAGCGGCGAGGTTATTAAGCAATCCGCTTTGTCAATTGCCGCCAAGGATACGCCCGACAGCTTGGCCAGCCGCGTCCTCGCGCTTGAACTTAGGTTATACCCCTGCGCCCTAAAACAGGTCGCAACGCATTGGAAACAGCCCAGAATATAAATCACTCGTTAACTTTATCTCTAAAATCAATCTAAGGACTTACGCCTTAATAGATCGCATAACCCCGATTGTGGTTGGGTTTTTAAGGATGAGTTTATGTCAGTTTTTACGAACATGAAAAGGACAGTTCGCCGATTCAAGAAAGATGAGAGCGGATCATTTGTCACGGTCTGGGGCGTGGGTCTTCTTCTGACCTTAACGGCCATCGGGACTGGCGTTGATTTGGTGGGCGTATCACGCGTTAAGGGCACAGCGCAATCAGCCGCAGACCAAGTGGCGCTAGCCGCTGCTGTTTTTTATAGCCAGCATGAACGCATGCCCGAGTCCAGAGACGAAGGCTACATGCATGAAACCATCTACTATGGTAGTGAATCAGGGTTTTCATTCCCCGCATCGGTCAAGGGCGGTGACGAAGGCGTAGAAATTCTGGTCAATTACGACCGTTCTGAAGGTCACGTGACCGTGGATGTTAGCGGCGAAACCGAAACAGCGCTTATGGGTATATTTGGTATAGACACTCTGCCGTTTCGTTCCGTTGCCCGCGCCCGGTTCAAAGAAACGGAAATCAAAAACCCTGCATCCATCACAATGGTTTTGGATAATTCAGGGTCTATGGGCTGGGATGATACACCGGCAGAGTGCACCAGTAGCAGTGTTTGGTCCTGCTCATCCCCGTCTCAGGCCATGAGACGGATCGATGGCCTGACTGATAGCGTCACAAATTTTATGGGCGTTTTGAATAACTTTAGCGGTTCTCAGGCGGTCAGCGGCAAACGTGTACTGCGCACAGGCATGATCCCTTATGACGACGCCATCATTAATAATCGTGAAGTCCGCATGAAATGGGGAACAGTATCCCAAACGGCGATTAATCGTATGGCCCCAAGCGGCTCAACAAACTCGGCTCCGCCCATTGCGCGGGCTTGGGAGTGGTTACAAGCGGAAAATCAAGTCCACGAAAATGAAACAGGCAATAGCGATCCTCTTCGTTATATGATTTTCATGACTGATGGACAAAATTCAGATGCGCCTCAATGGATCCAAGAAAGCGGAACAAATTATTGGCGCGGCATCGATTGTTCTCGAGGTAGATATTGCTACTACACCTACAAAAACAGCACATCGCGCCCGAATATTCGCGGAACATATGGCTGGACAGAAGGTAAAAGTGAACGGAGATCCGATGCAGCCTCCAAGAACACATGCCAAGCCATGAAGGATCAAGGCGTAAGAGTTTTCACCATTGGATATGCCCTGGAACCCGGCACCTATATGACAAATTACCCCGCGTCATGGGGAGCTGGAAATAGAGTGAGAACGATCTCACAAGCTACAACGAACTCCGCTTATGCTTTGCTGAGCGACTGTGCATCAAGTGGTCAGGATTTTGTGCCTGCCGAGGACACGGATACACTTGAGGAAGCGTTCGAACTCATCGGCCAGACCATCGTTGAGGATGTCGTTCGCCTTAGCCAATAGGCTCCATGCACGCCAAGGCCACTTAAAGATAATTAGGCCGGCTTTTGAGCCGGCCTTTTTCATGCGTAAATTATGCAGTTAGGCGATAATCAGATAATCAGCCAACAATTTCATCGTCCGTGAAGAAAAACTTGATTTCTTCCGCCGCAGTCTCTGGCGCGTCTGAGCCATGAACGGTATTGGCATCAATGCTTTTGGCGAACTCCGCGCGGATCGTACCGGCATCTGCCTCGGCCGGGTTAGTTGCGCCCATCACTTCGCGGTAACGCTTAATCGCATTCTCGCCCTCTAGGACTTGAACAACGACAGGACCGGACATCATGAAATCAACAAGATCATTGTAAAACGGACGCTCCGCGTGAACAGCATAGAAACCGCCCGCTTGCTCTTTGGTCAGGCGAAGACGTTTTTGCGCCACAATGCGAAGACCTGCTTCTTCGATTTTTGCATTTACCTTGCCCGTGATATTACGCTCTGTCGCGTCGGGTTTAATGATTGAAAATGTACGTTGTATAGCCATGGAGTATTCCTGTTTGTGATCAAAGCGATTCAATTTGGCCGCTCTATAACGCTGACTTGACGCAATGTGAAGCTATGATACGCACCCACAAGAGGATTTTGCGTGCTTCATATTAATGATCTCACCTACCGGATAGAAGGCCGGATGCTATTTGACCAAGCTACTCTGGCGATAAGTGAGGGGCAAAAGGTCGGCCTCGTGGGCCGTAATGGGACCGGAAAGTCCACTTTGTTCAACCTGATCAAAGGCGACATAAGTTCCGATGACGGCGATATTTCTATTCGCAAAGGCGCAAAACTGGGCGCAGTCGACCAAGAAGTCCCCTCGGGCCCCGAAAGCTTGATTGCAACAGTTCTCGCTGCGGATAAAGAGCGCACGCAGCTGATGGAAGAAGCGGAAAACGTAAGCGATCCCATGCGCATTGCGGAAATTCATACGCGGCTGGGCGATATTGACGCCTATAGCGCAGAGGCACGGGCCGCAATCATTTTGTCGGGGCTGGGCTTTAGCGCCGAAGATCAGCGAAAACCTTGCGCTGATTTTTCAGGTGGGTGGCGGATGCGTGTTGCCCTCGCAGCCATGCTATTTGCCGAGCCTGATATTTTACTCCTTGATGAGCCAACAAATTATCTGGATGTTGAGGGCGCGGTCTGGCTGGAAACACATATCCGCAGCTACCCCGGAACTTGTTTCATCATCTCTCATGACAGAGATTTCCTGAACGCAGGAGTAACCCATATTGCCCACCTTCGGGACGGAAAATTATTCTCCTATACCGGCGGTTATGACAATTTTGAACGGCAACTGCGTGAGCAGGTCCGGCTCAACATGGCCCTACGCTCAAAACAAGATGATGAACGCCGAAGGCTTGAGAGCTTTGTCACGCGTTTTCGCGCGAAAGCCACTAAAGCCAAACAGGCCCAATCCCGCTTAAAACGTCTGGAAAAAATGGTACCTGTCTCCACGATTATATCCGACCCCATCGCGCCAATACGGCTAGAGGGGCCAGAACGCCCCCTCTCCCCGCCAATTGTGCGTTTTGACAAAGCGCAGCTTGGGTATTCGCCCGGCATGCCCGTCCTCAGCCGGCTGGACCTTCGTATTGATACGGATGACCGCATCGGACTACTTGGGAAAAACGGCGAGGGAAAATCGACATTTGCAAAAGGCATCATGGGCCTGCTGCAAGCGCAGAACGGATTTATAAAACGCCATAAAAAACTCGAAATTGGGTATTTCGCCCAACACCAAATTGACGCGCTAAATCCGAAAAACTCTGCTTATGACCACGTTGTCGAGCTGATGCCCGATGCCACAGAAGCGCAGCGCCGCGCACGCCTTGCGAGTTTCGGACTTGGCGAGAAACATAGCGAAACACCCGCCGGAGATCTCTCGGGCGGAGAGAAAGCCCGCCTGCTTTTCTCACTTATCGGATTTAATGCCCCGCATCTATTAGTGCTAGATGAGCCGGCTAATCATCTTGATATGGATAGCCGCGCCGAGCTGATAAAATCCCTAAATGCCTATACGGGCGCGGTTTTGATAATCAGCCATGACCGTAACCTACTGGAGTCAGTCGTAGACCGCCTCTGGGTCGTAAGCGGGGGCACCGTCACCCCCTATAGCGGCAGTCTTGAAGATTATCGTCAAGAACAGCTTGAGAAAAACCGCAGCCAGAAACGCCCCAAAAACAAGGCAATGCCTATCGCCAAGCAAAACCGCAAAGTCGCGGCGGAGGCCCGCAAGCGTCTTGCCCCTCTAAAGAAAAAGGTGCGCGCTATAGAGGCCGATATAGAAGCGCAAAAATCAAATCTGGCAATCCTTGATCAGGCACTGGCCGTTACCGATCTATTTACCACACATCCCGAGAAAGCTGTAACCCTGGGACGCGAACGCGTAGCTTGCCAACGATTGATCGAGACACTCGAAGATTCATGGCTTGAGGCTCAAGAGGCCTATGACAACGCCAGAGAAAGCGAGGGCTTAGATACGGGATAATGCGTTTGGGCCACGCAGCATTTTGGGATGTTACATGCAACATAGTGCGATTTTGAAGGATGATGAGGCCTTCTTTTGTTTCAAGATGATGATTTGGATGTGCTCCCAATTTGGGCCGCCAGTAAAACAAAGAGTTCCCAAAATCATTAAACCTGACTTACCCCTCCACCTGCGCTGCTGGGATGAGAATAATCCAACACCTGTTTTTAAATGGGCATTTGAAGAGGCTCAATTTTTGGCAGAAAAATGCGGCTTAGCGCATTGGCCAATCCAGCTCGCGCCCAGCCGTAAAAAAGCCAATGAAGACATGATAGACATCCAAAGCGTGCACACACTAGACTCGGACAGATGGCAGGCAGGAATAAACACTGGCTATTGTGTAGACCCATATGGTCGGCCAATCATTCATTACGATCCTGGCCGGTGTTCAGAAGCAGGCTATCTCGCCCATTTGCTTATCCCGCGCTTTGCCAAATTAAAGCTTTATGCCCGCCGCCCGCCGCAATCCCTAACGGGGGATGAGGTCAAAAGCCTGACGCGGCTACTGGTTTGCCATATGGGTCTTGGCTTCACGCTTTTGGCGTGTACACAAAGGCAAAACAAAATGAGTTGGTCCCCACTTGCCTTGCTTAATATTCAAAACAGCGAAGACGTAGAGATGCAATATCTTTTCGGGACTGTCATAACTCTGAGCGCGCATAAGCTCACGGCGGAGCAAATGCTGGCGAGCTACGGGACTCTGATGAACGCTTCGACGCGGAAATTGATACGAACAGTGCTATGGCAGGCCGAGCGCCAGACCGATGCTATGAAGCTTCTGCGCCGCCTCTCAAAGCCCCGAAAAGCGGCGAGGCAGACTATTCGCAGCGAAGATCCTGCACATAGCCCTCAGCGTCCAGCTCAATCGTCAGCCGGTCTTGCATGACAGGACCCAGCCTTAACCCGTCTGTGATCGTATTAATGGAAGGGTTATAGATACGCTGCCCCGCCAGATACTCCCGCACCTCATAGAGCGGCGGTTGGCGCGTGAGCTGTCCGTTAAAAAGTTCTTCATCGAAATCTTCAGAAAAAGCTGGCTTTAAAACACGCTGGCGTCCCGGAAGACCTTGAAGATATATACTGCCCTCATGTTGTCCCCGAAGGCCCTGATATAAGAGCGCATTACACTCGTCCGCCGGACTGAGCGAACGCGGAGGCTGCGGACGCAAATTTTCCGGTACCACATATCTACCGCGAGCCTGCCCATTCGGGAATACGCCCTGCCCGGGCTGCGGTTGATAGCCGGGATAAACCCCGCCGGGCGTCGGCGCGCAAGCTGGTAAAGCCGCAAAGCCGCCCAAAAACACAGCCGCAACAAAACCAGACCTAAAACATTTGCGAATCATCCACCCAGCCTAGACCAAAAGCTATCTACTTGGCGAGAGCACATCTCATCCGCGCTTGTCTGGAGTGGTCTTGAGGAGTCCGAGCCGCTTTCGCGATCAGGCAAATAGCGGAGCTAGAGCTTAATGATCATATCCGGGGTTGGAGCGATTGAGTTTACGCATCAGTCCCGGCCAAACCAGATTATCACCCATACCGGGAACAAAGGCCGCCGCGCCTTGCTGATAAACGCGCGCGCCCATTTCTTCAGGCTCTTCAATCAACGCATCTTCATGTCCGGCGCTCTGCGCAAAAATTTGAGCTTTGCAGGCGTTCTCAAGGAAATACATCCGCAGGAAAGCCGTGCCGCAGCTTGGCCCCAGAGTTAAAGTCCCGTGATTACGCAGCATCATCAGCGATTTGGACCCCAAATTTGCAACAAGGCGTTCGCGCTCATCTAGATCAAGCGCAATACCTTCATAATCATGATAGGCCAGATCGCTTTGCACCTGCATGGACATTTGTGTATACCGGCGCAGGCCCTTTTTCTGTGCAGAAACGGCCATTCCATAAGGCGTATGCACATGGATCACGCATTTGGCGTCCTGACGGGCCGCGTGCACAGCCGAGTGAATGGTAAATCCGGCAGGATTGATGAAATAGGGCGTGTCTTGGCAAATCTTCCCGTCCAGATCGATTTTTACCAAAGAAGAGGCCGTCATTTCGTCAAACATCACCCCGTAAGGGTTGATCAAGAACCGTTCTTCCACCTCACCATTTTCATTGGTTTCATCGGCAAGGCGCATGGAGATATGAGTAAAGACCAAATCCGTCCAGCCGTAGGCCGCGCAGAGGCGGTAGGTCGCCGCAAGCTGAACCCGCGCGGCCCATTCCTGCGGCGTGACTTTACCTTCAAGGCGCTCAATCGTCGTGGGATCAGGTATATTAAATCCTGGCGCTGTCTGCATTGCGGATGTTTCAGTTTGAGCATTCATTGGGATATTCTTTCGAAAGATAAAGGGCCATCAGCTAAATTATGGGCTATCGTTTCACTTGTAGCAAGTCCGGTTTCAAGATGGCGAGCGCAGAATACTCACTATGCGATAATGAACGCGCCTCAATAACAGAGCTGTGAATACCGAAGGCAACCGCGCCGGTACGCGGCAAGCGGCGAAAACTCTGGCGCTCTACCCTGACATATCTTGGCGCCGCAGGGTCCAGAGGTTTGGGGATGCCCTCCCCGCGCGGTTGATGCAAATCAGGATCGCTATATATTAGGAAATTCGCCCGCCAAAGCGGCTGCTCAGCCCGTATCGCGACCAGCATTCTCTCTACGCTCTTGCTGATGTTCTTATTAAATTCGGCCACGGGTGCATGGATGGACACAAGGCTGCGCCCGATTTTATCGCTTAGGCGCCAAGAACTGGGAAAACATAAAACTCCGCCCGTGAGCTTATAGCCAGGCGTCGGGCTAAGCGGGTTTTGCTTGGCAAAAGCATCAGTCAAAGGTCCAGCTTGCATAAGGCACCAGTCCTCCTGCGTGAGCCGCCCGCAGATGGCAAGCGGATGATCGGACGTAAGGTCGATTTGCACGCCGTCAGAGCGCATGAGGGACGTACCGTTTCGCGCCGCGCCGTAATTATCCGCGATCAACTCCAGCAGCTCTTGCGCGGCTTGATCTGCCTGCGGACGGGATTGCAAAACGACGCCGCGGCGGTGCTCTATGAGCCAATCCTTGTAAGCCATTTGCGCTTTAAAGGCCTCATCACGCAAAAGCCAGTTATCGCGCGCGAGGGGGTGCACGCCCGGCAGGCGCGCCGATCGCTCCTCAAGCCAAGCATGGGACGAGAGCCTATCATTTAGGATACGTGTGAAGTGTTCGGGAGAAGCCTTCATACCCCCGCATTGCAAATCCAAACGGGGCTGGCAAGCACTCTAAAGGCAGCTTTCCGCCGGAACGCTCTTAAGGCCAAGGGCTTTTCCTACGGCCTCATAGGTTAATTTGCCTTCGCACACGTTTAGCCCATTTCGCAGATGCGAGTCCGCTTTCAACGCCGCTTTCCAGCCGAGCCGAGCAATATTTTTAGCATGGCTAAGAGTCGCAGCGTTGAGCGCATAAGTTGATGTCCGCGCGACCGCACCCGGCATGTTGGCCACGCAATAATGCACCACGCCGTCAACGACATATGTCGGATCAGCATGGGTCGTCGGCTTAGAGGTCTCAAAACAGCCACCTTGATCAATGGCGACATCTACAAGCACGGAACCATCCATCATCGTGCCCAGCATTTCGCGGGTCACAAGCTTTGGCGCGGCGGCCCCCGGGATAAGCACCGCCCCGATCACCATATCTGCGGTTTTGACCAACTCGTTTAAAACCGCAGGGGTGGAGCGCACAACCTTCGCCGAAGCGCCAAAATGACGGGAGAGGTTTTCCATAACGACATTATCGCGGTCGAGAATTGTTACGTCTGCCTGAAGTCCCACAGCCATTTGCGCAGCATTGAACCCGACATCACCGCCGCCGATGACAATTACTTTGGCCGGCGCTACGCCCGGAACGCCGCCGAGTAAGACGCCGCGCCCGCCGCCGACTTTCTGGAGCGCCGTCGCCCCAACCTGAACCGCTAGCCGGCCCGCGACTTGGGACATAGGTTTTAGCAAAGGTAAATCACCATGGGCGTCTGTCACCGTTTCGTAGGCAATACATACAGCGCCGGATTTAATCAGCGCCTCGGTCTGCGCAGGATCAGGGGCCAAATGTAAGTAGGTGTAAAGGATTTGCCCCCGGCGTAACATAGCGCATTCTTTTGGCTGAGGCTCCTTGACCTTGATAATCATGTCAGCCTTGGCGAAGACCGTCTTTGCGTCCGGCGCAATGACCGCGCCTGCGGCTTTGTAGGCCGCATCACTTGCGCCAATACCCGCGCCTGCCTGCGTCTCTACTAAGATGTCTTGGCCTGCCTGAATGAGCTCGGCCACGGATTCAGGGGTAAGCCCCACGCGATACTCGTGAACTTTGATTTCTTTAGGTACGCCGATAAGCACAAGACCCTCCAATGTGATGGGCATATTGACTATATCTTTTTTCAAAAAAGGTCTTACGAAAAATCCTTGAAAAATGATAGTATTTTTGAATAATATATCCAAATATTTCACTATATTAGGATAATATTCTATGATTGACAAAATTGATCGTAAAATTATGGATTTGCTTCAATCTGATTGCAGGCAAACCATTGCCCAAATTTCAGAGGCCGTAGGCCTCTCGCCTAGTGCTTGCCATCGCCGCATCGGCCTTTTGGAAGACCGCGGGGTCATAGAGCGCTATGCGGCGCGGCTAAATGGACATGCGCTTGGCTATGTTATGACATTTTATGTTGAGCTTTCGCTTGAAAGCCAATCGGAGAAAGCCCTGTCGAGCTTTGAGGCGGCAGCCATTGCACGGCCGGAAGTTTTAGAATGTCACTTGATGACCGGGTCCGCCGATTACCTTCTAAAGGTCGCGGCCCCCGACACTCAAAGCTATGAGCGTATTTATCGCCGCGTGATCGCCGCCCTGCCCCATGTCAGCCGCATTCAAAGCTCACTTGTGATGAAAACGGTTAAGCGCTGGAATGGGTACCCACCAAGACTGCAAAACGGTTAAGCGCGCTATTCTTCGCGCAGACCCCGGCTCATAGCATCCGTTGCGGGTTTTATAATATAGCTTAGGACCGAGCGTTTCTCGGTTTGCAGATACACATCCGCTGGCATGCCCGGGAGCAGGAACAAGCCGCCAAGCTTCGGAAGCTCATCTGCCGGGATTTCAATACGGGCTGAGTAATATGGCAAGCCAGATATTTGATCAATTAGGCGATCTGGTGAAGCCTGTAATACGACACCGTCAATTTCTGGCGTTGTGCGCGCATTAAAGGCACTCAAACGAAGCCGCGCAGCCTGCCCTTTATAGACCATATCAATATCGCTGGGCTGAACTTGAGCTTCAACAATCAAGCGGTCATCTTGAGGGATGATCTGCATAATTTCTTGGCTAGGCGCGACAACTCCGCCGACCGTATTGACGAGAAGATTGTGAACTGTCCCGTGAACCGGGGAGAGCACATCAACACGGTCGCGTTGGTCTTTGGCCGTGACGGCCTGCTCTGTTAGGTCCGAAAGTTCAGTCTGCGCCGTCCGCAGTTCGGTTAGGACTTGCTCTAAACGGTCCCTTCGTAGCTGCAATATCTGGGTTTCAAGCTCACCCATCGTGCTGCGAATGCGGGCAATATCAGCGCGGTGATTAGCCATCTCCCCCACAAGGCGGGCTTGCTCGCGCTGGACGGAATTAAACCGCGTGCGCGTGACGACACCTTTTTCAAGGCCGCGTTCAAGGTCAACCAGCTCCCCTTTAATAAGATCGGTTTGGGTTTTCTTGGACTCGATCAAGGCGTCTAGCCCGTCAATCTGATCTTCATTTTGACGCTTACGCTGACGGAGTTGCTTTACCAGCCCAACAGACGCGATACGCCGAGCCGCAAACAGCTTTTGTTGTCCACTTACGGCCGCCTCAACAGCTGGGTTATCCATCGCCAACTCAAGGTTTGAAGGGATGGTAATAGAGGGTACGTTATCACGTTCAGCTTCAAGGCGGGCTACGCGCGCTTGGGCCTCATAAAGGCGCGTGGTCACCAGCCCTTGATTGGCATCTATAACCGTAGGGTCAAGGCGCATGAGCACTTGGCCCTTCGTAACCACTTGACCTTCACGCACTGGAATTTCCGCAACGATACCCCCGTCCAAATGCTGAATAACCTTTGGCTTACTTTCAACGATCACCGTACCACTCGCGACAACCGCACCCTGGAGAGGCGCAAAAGACCAAAGAAGAAAAGATATAAATATCAAAAAGATAGCCGCATAACCTATCTTTAGAAATGGCAGATGCGGTTGATCATCAACCACTGGGGCCTCTAAGGTCCCGCTATCTTGCGGCATTGAAAGCCTTTGAGCGGCAGTGGGCAATAGCGGTTTGCCGTCGGGACCGATTTTAAGAGGAAGATTCACAGCTAGGCCCCTTGCGGCTTGGATTTCGCCGTAGAAGACTGCGGCTTGGTGTTTTGTACCCTGCGGTCTTGAGGCATATTCAGCGCCGCTAATGGACCCATTGACGCCGCCCGAGACACTGGCGCTTTGGCTGGTCTTTGAGTTTTGAAATTTTGGCTTGCGCGGCTCACAGCACTCGGCCTTGCGGCGGGTTTATTTTTGGTTTCGCCCTGGCGTTTGCCCCCTTGCGCCGCAGCGGCCTTAAGAACCTCTTCTTTGGGACCGAAGGCCATTTGGTGACCATCTTTGAGCATAAGTAAGTGATCAACCTCCGAAATTGCGCTCGGGCGGTGCGCCATAACGATCACAGTGGAGCCTGCCTTGCGCAAGGAAATAATCGCCTTGCGAAGCGCCTTATCACCCTCTGTGTCCAAATTCGAATTGGGTTCATCAAGCACAACAAGTTTCGGGCGCCCAAAGAGCGCGCGCGCCAAACCTATCCTCTGAACTTGCCCGCCGGAAAGCACAGCGCCCCCCTCACCGATCCGGGTCTGATAGCCGTTCGCCAAACGCAGCACCATCTCGTGAACACCGGCCAATCGGGCCGCCTCCCAGACAGAGTCATCACGCGCATCTGGATTAAACCGCGCGATATTTTCTGCAATCGTACCGTCAAATAATTCAACTCTCTGCGGGAGATAACCAATATGCGGCCCAAGCTGATCTTTATTCCATTGGTCAAAATTTGCGCCGTCAAGGCGGATTGCGCCTTTTTGCGGCGTCCATATTCCGACAAGAAGTCTCGCCAAGGTAGATTTCCCCGAGGCGCTTGGGCCAATCACGCCAAGTCCTTGCCCGGGCTCAAGCTTAAAATTCAGGCCTGTAAGCGTGGCTTTTGCTGCGCCGGGGGGACCTGCAAAGACATTTTCGACCCGCAGTTCGCCTTTCGGCTCTGGCAGGGTGAGCGTTTCGGGCTCATCCGCCGTTAGTTCATAAAACGCGTTCAGCCGATGATAGGCATCGCGCGCTGCGTTAAATCCGCGCCACTGCCCGATCGCCATCTGAACAGGTGCCAGTGCACGGCCCAAGATGATAGACCCCGCAATCATTGCGCCAGGCGTAATAATGCCCTTGATCGCCAGAAATCCGCCAAGCCCCAAAATTCCCGACTGCATTGTCATGCGAAAACCTTTGGTAAAAGACGAAGCCGTACCAGCGCGGTCACCCGCCAGCACAGCTTCTTTTGTGCCCAGCCTATTGAGGTGCTGCCAGCGGTTTTTCATCGCGCCCTGCATGCCCATAGCGGTAATTGCATCCGTATTACGGTGCGCTTGCTGGGCGAAGCTTTGCTCCGCGCGACGAAATTTAAGCGCTTCTTTTTGCGGCTTTCGCGTCGCTATCTCATTATACAGCGCGCTCAAGAAGATTATGAGCGTGCCAATAATCGCCATGACGCCCAAGCTCCAATGCAGAAAAAAGATCACGGCGATATAAATAAAGACCCAAGGAATATCGAAAAAAGTACCTGGTGCATTGCCAGAAATGAATTGCCGCAATGTGCTGACATCGGTGAGCGGCTGCGCGCGCTTCGCTGCTTGTCCTCCAAGCCCGTGCTGCATCCACGCCTCAAATGTACGCCCGCCGAGGTCGCGCTCGAACTTATCGGCAACCCGCAATAGCACACGCGAGCGGCAAAACTCCAAAAAGCCCATAAAGGCAAACATAAGCACCATCAGGATTGACAGTGATAATAGGGTCACGCCAGAGCCACTGATTAGAACTCGGTCATAGACCTGAAGCATATAGAGCGGTCCGGTGAGCATCAGCAGGTTGATCACCATAGAGAATAGGGCAATCCCCTTCAGCGCCCCGCGCGCCGACATCACGGCCTGACCTACAACAGAGCGTAGCCCTGTCCGATCGCCTTGCGCCCCTGTTTGCTTCGTTTTTATCATCACCTATCCGAGTCCTTATGGCTCATAGCGAAGAAACCGCGCTTTATTGGCGCATTTCCCTCTGCTGAGTGATTACAAAAGCATATCGAACCTTAAATAGCGTTAATTTCCCACAAAAACAGAGCCTTACCGTAGACCTTAGGGTTTGATTTGGATAAGAATAGCGCAATAGGTCGACTCTCACGCCGCATTGGTAGTAAGACAGCGGACGCAAAAGGGTTTCAACATGCGGAGTGGGTCACATAATATTCAGCTCCGGTTTGACAACAGCAGGCAAAATAACCTCGCAAAAGCTATGAAATTTACGACCGCCTCCGCCATTGCTATACTCGTTGCGTCCGTGCCGCTTGCGGCGGGCGCTCAAAGCGCGCCTGCGGGCGCAGTGACCGCAGCCGGGACAAATCGCCCCTTGCAACTGAGCGCGGATAGTCCCTTTCGCGATCCCGATATAATCTATCTTGAGGCTGATCAGCTTATCAATGAAAGCGGGGAAAACGTTTTAATCGCCGAAGGCAATGTTGAAGGACGGTATCAAGACCGAACGCTACGCGCGGACCGGGTGACCTATAATAATGAAACTGGCCAAGTTATCGCAATTGGGGACGTCGTCTTAATCGATCCCACCGGCGCAACCCAATTTGCTGACCAAATTGAGCTCTCCGGCGAGCTTGAAGCTGGCTCTGCCACGAATTTCACAGCGCGCTTTGAAGAAGGCGGGATTTTAGGCGCTTCATTTGTTGTCCGCGACAGTCAAGAGGGTGTGGAGCTTTACAATGCATATTACACAGCCTGCGAACCCTGCCGCGACGATGCAGCAGAAGGCAAGGATCCCACGTGGCAAATAAAAGCCCGAAAAGTGAAACAAAACCCTGATCGGAATTCCATTGAATATCGGGACGCGATTTTTCAGCTCGCCGGCGTGCCTGTTTTCTACACCCCATTTCTTTCTCATCCCGATCCGAGCGCCAAACGTGCTTCTGGCCTACTTGCCCCCTTTGGCGGGATTACGGGCGATAAAGGCTTAGGGATTGAAATCCCCTACTATTGGGCAATTGATAAATATACCGAGGCGACCCTGACCCCGCATATTTACAGCAAGGTCAATCCATTGCTCAAGGTGGACCTGCGGCGCAAATTTTACTCAGGCGAAGTGAATATCAATGGCTCAATAACCTATGGCAGTGCCTTTGATAATAATGGCGACCCTTTTGATGATCCGACGCGCTTTACCAATCAAGACGAGGCTACAACAGGCCGCAGGCTTAGATCGCATGTATTCGCCGATGGTATATTCAGCCTCACGGACGATTGGACAACCGGATTTGGCCTCCAAGCCGCGAGTGATGATCTTTATTTGCGGCGCTATGACCTAAATCAATTCCCCTCAGAGAGCGGCCTGTATCAATCCGCAGGCAACCGCCTTATTAGCCAAGCTTTTGCTCTGGGGCAGACGGATAATACCCGATTTTCCATCAGCACCTTCGGGTTTCAGAGCCTTCGCACCTCAATTACGCGCAGTTCGGCCGACAGCACAATGTTCAATGTTTTCCGCGAGGATGACAGTATTTTACCAATCGCCCTGCCCAAGGTCGAACTCAATCACTTTGTGACCGATCCAGTTATCGGCGGACGAGCGGAGCTTTTCGGAGATTTGACGCTTTTGTCGCGCAAAAACGGCGAAGACTACCTTCGTGGTACGGGCGGTATTTCCTATGACAAGCGCTGGATTGCGCCGGGCGGTCTGGAGGTTAAACCTTTTGGCGAGCTACGTTATGATTATATCGAGCTAGAAACAGAAGACGGACAATCCCGTGATTTCTCGCGCAATCTAGGGCAAGTCGGCGTTGATATTCGCTATCCATTCATCAAGCACGCCGCCGGCAGCAATATTGTGATTGAACCGCGCGTCCAAGTTACGCAAAGTTTTGGCGATGGCGAGCTTGGCAATTTCTCAGAGATTATTGGCGACGCCAGCAGCACTCAGCTTTTTCAAGACAGCATCGGTCTTGATTTTGACCGTGCTAATTTCTTTGCCAGTAATAAATCCCTTGGCTATGATTTCTGGCAAGAGGGTCTGCGAGCTGACGTCGGCGCTTCGGTTTCGGCGGACTGGGGTAAATCGCGCGCCAGCCTGTTTCTTGGCCAAAGCTACGCAAGTGATTTTGACGACAGTTTTGCGCGCAATTCTGGCCTTGAGGGGGATAAATCTGATATTGTCGGCGAAGCCGAATATGCCTTTTCCAATAAATTCAGCCTAAAATCCCGCGTGCGCTTCGATGATGATGACGGCGAATTTCGTACAATTGACACTTCCTTGCGATATACGGGCGATCGGATCAAAACGAACTGGCGTTATTACCGTATTAATACAGCAAGCCCGTCTAATTCCAGCGCGACCTTGACCGTTCCCGCGGAAGAAATTTCCGGCAATATTACAGTCAAGCTCGCAAAGAATTGGAGTACGCGTTACTCGACCTATTATGACATTGATGCCGATACCGCGCGCCGCCAAGAACTTGGCTTAATCTATGATGATCAATGCACGCGCATCGAACTTTTTTATAATCAAACTCGCAACAATATTGGTGTTGTCGGAGACAATGAGGGCTTTGGCATTCGCCTTTCTTTGCTCACGCTAGGTGAATTTGCCAAATCCTCGAATAATCGTGACCGCTACTAAACCTTTCACATTCGCCTAAAGCGCTTGCCCTGATTGCCCGCACATGATTTATTCGCACCATGAAAAACCTGATGAAATTTGCGCTACTAAGCGCAGCGGCAGCGGTCTTGGCGGGCTGCGGCGGCGAAGAAAATGACAAAGATACAAAGACAGAAAAGACCGATAAATCTGCGGCTTTTGCGTCTACCTATCAACCCCTGCCCTCTGAGGCGACCTTCATCACCAATGCGCACATTATCGACGGCGCGGGCGGAGAAATTGAGTCCGGCTCTATTCTGATTACCAATGGGCGTATTACTGCGATTGGCGAGACGATAGACGCGGGCAGTGCAGCAATTACTATCGATGCTGGCGGAAAATATGTCACGCCCGGCATAATTGATATTCACTCCCATCTGGGGAACTACCCCTCCCCTAGTGTTCGCGCGCATGGCGATGGCAATGAAGTCACAAGCCCTGTGACCTCGGAGGTTTACGCTGAGCACGGGGTATGGCCGCAGGACCCCGGCTTTGATGAAGCCTTGGAGGGGGGCGTCACCACGCTTCATATTTTACCCGGCTCGGCCAATCTATTTGGCGGGCGCGGCGTAACCCTTCGCAATATCGCCTCTCGGACTGTACAGGGTATGAAATTCCCCGGCGCGCCTTATACGCTAAAGATGGCTTGCGGAGAGAACCCAAAACGTGTTTACGGCAGCAAAGGCGGCCCCGGTTCGCGCATGGGCAATGTGGCTGGATACCGCAAAAACTGGATCAAAGCACAGGCCTATAAGAAGAAACGCGATAAGGGCGGGGACGATTTCAAACGCGATCTACAACTAGAGACCCTCGCCGATGTTCTGGACGGGAAAATCCTCGTACAAATGCATTGTTACCGCGCCGATGAAATGGCGCAGATCCTCGATATCGCCAAAGAGTTTGATTACAAAGTTACGACCTTCCATCATGCCATTGAGGCTTATAAAATTGGTGATATCCTTGCCGAAGCTGACACATGCGCGGCGATGTGGGCCGATTGGTATGGCTTCAAAATGGAGGCATATGACACCATTCGGGAAAATATCCCGTTTGTGCATGCCCAAGGGGCCTGTGCCATGATCCATTCGGATAGTGATTTGGGCATCCAAAAGCTCAACCAAGAAGTGGCGAAAGCATGGTCAGATGGCAATCGTGCGGGGCTAAACATCTCCCGCGCCGAAGCGTGGAAATGGATGACCTATAACCCCGCCAAGGCCCTTGGCATTTTGGAAGATGTTGGCTCCCTTGAGGTAGGCAAGCGCGCCGATCTGGTGCTGTGGTCCGCAGAACCGTTCTCGACCTATGCTCGGCCTGAGAAGGTCCTGCTTGATGGGGCGCTTGTCTTTGATAAAGCCGCAGGCATTAAGCCCATTTCTGATTTCCGCTTAGGACAAAATTATACAGGAAAGGCAGACCAATAATGCGTTATTTTTCAAAATCTTGTGCCGCGCTCCTAATCTCGGGGAGTTACGTATTCGCTGCCCCTAGCCTGGCCGCTGCGCAAGATGTTTTCATCGAAGACGCCACCATCGTCACCAATACGAATGCAGGCCGTATTGACGTGGGCGACATCCTCATTCGCGGCGGAAAAATCGTGAATATGGGAAATATAGCCGATGCACCTTCGGGCATGACAGTGATAAATGCTAAAGGCAAATGGGTGACCCCTGGTCTCTTTGCGCCCTTCTCCCGCATAGGCCTCGTCGAGATAAGCGGCGAAGCCCGCACAAATGACATTAGCGCAGATGAGGCGGCCACCTCGGTGAGCAATCTCGCAGCCGATAGCTTCAATCCCAAATCCCCCGTGATCGGCAATACGCGGCTGGAAGGGATTACCCATATGCTGTCCGCCCCCGGCACCGGGAAGAGCATTTTTGGCGGCATTGGCTTGCTTGCCAATACGTCGGGCGCATTCGACTCCATCGAAACCGAGCAAGCCTTTATTTATGTGAGCCTTGGGGAGCGCGGTGCAGACACTGCGGGCGGATCACGCTCGGCGGCGATGAATCAGCTTCGCGCGGCCCTTGATGATGCGGGGGCCTACCCTTCGCGCTTTGGCGGGCCCGATGATGGTGATGCCCTCTCGCGGCGTGACGCGGCGGCGCTATTTAAGGCTGCGCGCGGTCAAATGCCGCTCCTAATTGATGCTGACCGCGCGGCGGATTTGCTCAATATTATCAAGCTGAAACAAGAATATGGACTTGACGTTATAATTGTCGGCGCGGCCGAAGGATGGATGGTCGCGGAAGAACTGAAAGCCGCTGATATTCGTGTTATGGTCGATCCGCAAGAAAACCTGCCCGGCAGTTTTGATAGCGTCGGCGCAAGGCGTGATAACATTATTATGCTGGACGCAGCGGGCGTTGATTACGCGATCATGACACGATCAGCGGGGCTCACGCACAATATCCGCGTGCTTGGCCAACATGCTGGAAATGCCGTTGGGGCAGGTCTGCCTTGGGATAAAGCCTTTGCAGCGATCTCCTCGACCCCTGCACGGTGGTTTGGAAGTAATAGCGGCACGATTACGCGCGGCGCCGCTGCGAACCTTGTTGTCTGGGACGGGGATCCGCTGGAGGTCACCAGCGGCGCAGAACATATCTTTATCAACGGCAAACCGCAGGAGATGTCTTCGCGTCAAACGGCTCTCCGTGATCGCTATAATCCGGCTTCGGCGGACACACGCCCGCATAAATACCGATAGCGGACTGATACGCCCAAGCCATTCTTATTAGGCGCGTGATCCTTGGCTCGGCTTTCGCCTGTTAGCATCGTAAAAGAGATTAGACGTCATTGCGCTCATTGCTTGACCTTTGCGGACTTGGCGCTATGTTGCGCGCCATACGCAGGGCGCGGTTTTATCTGCGCATTTTACAACGGCGCGACGTTTGCGCCACAGTCGACCGCAAACTAAGCGCGGTTAGACTCTTGAAAGACCGATTTGACCTCCAATAACACCCCAAAAGAAATCTCTGCCGACGCTGATGTCGGAGTCACCTTCGCCGAGCTAGGCCTCCACCCCAAAATCATCAAAGCCCTAGACGATATGGGCTATGAGCGGCCAACACCGATTCAAGCCCACGCCATTCCTCATGCCCTGCAAGGCAAAGATGTCCTTGGAATCGCCCAAACTGGCACGGGCAAAACCGGCGCGTTTACATTGCCAACTGTGCATAAACTTGCGACGGGGCGCGCCCGCGCGCGCATGCCGCGCTGCCTGATTATTTGCCCAACCCGCGAACTTGCCGCCCAAGTTGCTGAAAATGTCGAGCTTTACGGAAAATATCTAAAGCTTGAAATGGCACTGCTAATTGGCGGCGTGTCTTTTGCTGAGCAAGATAAAAAGCTCTCGCGGGGTGTGGATGTGCTCATCGCCACGCCGGGCCGACTGCTTGATCAGTTTGAGCGCGGGAAAATTCTGCTCAACGGCGTTCAGACCTTAGTCGTTGATGAAGCTGACCGTATGCTGGATATGGGATTCATACCCGATATTGAAAAAATCTTCAAAATGACGCCTTTCACGCGCCAAGTGCTGTTTTTCTCAGCGACGATGCCCAATGAAATTAAGCGCCTGGTCGACCAATTTCTGCATCAGCCTGAAACCATTCAGGTCGCCCGCAAAAACATGACAGCCAAGACAGTGACGCAGCGCATTGTGCGCCTGCCAAAGTCTGATGCAAAACTAAAGCGCACGGCGCTCCGCTGGATTATTGAGAACGAAAATGTGAAAAACGGAATCGTTTTTTGCAACCGCAAACGCGACGTCGATATTGTCGCTAAATCCCTCACCAAGCATGGTCATTCCGCTGCTCCCATTCATGGGGACCTCCCGCAAAGCCAGCGCACCGAAACCTTGGCTGACTTCAAAGAGGGACGGGTAAAGCTCCTTGTGGCCTCTGATGTGGCGGCGCGAGGCCTTGATGTACCGAGCGTAAGTCATGTGTTTAACTATGACGTGCCTAGCCACGCGGAAGACTATGTCCACCGTATTGGCCGCACAGGGCGCGCGGGCCGCAAAGGAGACACAGTTATGCTCGTTGGGCGGTTAGACGAAAAAAACTATGATGCTATTTTGCATATGATCAAAGTCGACGGCATTGACGAACTTGAAATTCCGGGCATTGAAGACTTCCCCACGGAAGGCAAAGCGCGGCGCGGACAAAGCAACCGCGGGCGCAGCGGCGGCTCTGGCAGCCGAGGACGCGGCGACCGACATCGCGGCGGCGGCAGAAACCGCAGCAACTCGGGCCATAGCCCCGGAAATTCAGAGCGTGCGCGCCCTGCCCCGAGTAAACCTGCGCCAGCGAAATCCACGCCAGAAGACGATGCGCCCAAACCGAAGCGGCCCGTTCGCGATTCCAGCCGCACGCGCAAGGCTCCCGCTGGCCGTAAAAAAGTAGAAACAGAAGACAGCGCACCGGCAGCCCCGGAGGCTCCCGCCTCTTCAAGGACGCCGGCCTCCAATGAGAGCGGGCGTACGCGCAAGGCCCCTCCAGGCCGCAGAAAAGCGCCTGAAGGCCGCAAGAGAGCGGATACGGACGCAAAGACCAAGGCAGGGAGTAAAAATACAGAGAGCGAGGAGACACAGAGCAAGGAAGAGCGCTCGCCCGAGCCTTCCCGCAAGGCCAAACCGAAATCCCGCCGCGCGACAAAGTCAGGCGGAGGTTCTGAATCTTCTGCTAAAGCCTCCAAGCGCGACGCGAGCCCGGACCGCGATAGTTCTCGCTCCCGCGCCAAACCCTCTCGCAGCCGAGAAGACGCCGCAAAAGAAAATGACCGCGCCAATAAAAAACGCTCACGCAAACGCGACCATGACAAAGGCCAAAAAGAGGATTTTTCAGGCTTTGGGGAAGATGTTCCCGCCTTTTTCAAAAACTCATTTTAGCGGTCTGTTATCGGAAATCTTAGCGCTGCCTCACTTTCATCTGCTCAGCAATTCGCCGAATATTTAGCTATAGTCCTTACGGTGCACGCTCGAGATGCGCCGCCAATATATCCACTTCCGCAAAAATTTTCTCCAGCACCGCATCAGGCTCCAGCATAAGGCAGTGCCCCGTATCCCGCAGTTTTATCAATGTGCAATCTGGCAGGCTATTATTACACGCAAATTCAGCAACGGGGCTGTTAACAACGACGTCCGTTTGCGCGGCAACCATACGAATGGGCAGATCAATCTGGGCAGAATATTTGGACTCTTGCAGCTGCTCGCCGCTGGTAATCAGTCCGTAAACATAATTATTTGTGGCCCCGCCAACCCGCTGCTCGGGCTTTCGAACAAAAAGCGTATCGCGCAAGTAGAGCCGCTTGGGTTCGGAGGCACAATCACTGGCCAAGGTTAAGTCCAAGCCGTCCGGCACCCAATCACCTTGGGCGGGCGCATAGTTTTCGCCCTTACCAATCAATCCCGCGAACCCTGCAAATGCCTTGGCGAGCCAAAAGGGAAATGGCGCGGTATTGGGCGCATAGGCCGGCGCGAGCAATACCATACCGTCAACTTGGGTGTCGTGATCCGCCGCAAGACGCAAGCTCACATGTCCGCCGAAGGAGGATCCCAGCAATATCACGGGCCGCTCGGGGCTAAAGTTTTGGGCCTGAATAAATCCAGCCAAATCGTCGGAATAAACGCCGAAATTTTTGGCATATAATTTCTCTGGGAATGCCGCGCGGTGACGCTCGCTGCCGCCTTGCCCGCGCAGATCAAACCCCATAACCTGATAGCCGCGGGCAGACAGGCGCGCGACATGTTCCCCGTACATGTCCATTGAACTTGTATATCCTGGAACAGCTATCACCACAGCGCGGTCGGTTTCGCGCACGGGCATATATCCATAGCGCAGCTTAGTCCCGTCAGCTGCAACGTGATACGCCCATCTCCAGCCCTGCGGCATATCAGGAATGTTATAAGCGGCGCTATCAGCCAGATAGCTTTCGCTTGGGGTAAAGGGCCTATATTTGGCTTCGGGCCAGACGATCAAGCCCGCCAATAAAACGCCAAAAAACAGAGCCAAACTTTTCCATAATTTAGGCATGAGGCCGGTTATCCATTTTTAAAACTAGAAAGAAACTATTCAGACTTTGGGTAGCCATAGGTCGCGATATAGGCGGCGTCACCTGTGAAATTTGCATGCCATGCCGCCAGTTTTGGCGCGCGCCCCTGCCAGTCCAAATGCCCCGCGCGGTAGCGCGTATAATCAAGAGCGCAGATAATGGAAAGATTCCCAAAGGTCCACCTCTCGCCAAGCCACTGGCAGATATGCTCCAGCGTCTCCACGGCAGATATAATCGCCGTCTCGTGGCGCTCTATGATTTCGTCCCAATGGAGTGCTTTTGGCCGCGCCGTTTCCATCCGGTAATTATAAACCGCATCCGAGAGACCATCGCCCAATGCGTGTTGCCATTTTTGCAAAAAACGCACATGGCCATCTTTGGGCAGAATTGGCACAGCAGCAAGGCTATCCAGATATTCACAAATTACGGGGCTATCAAAGAGATATTGCTGCGGCTGCCATTCCAGAGCGGGAATTTTACCGAGCGGATTATCGCCCGCCATATAGCCTTTCGCGCCGTTTTTCTCAGGCTGAATTTCCTCAATTTCTATACCGTGCAAACGGGCTAAAATCATAGCTTTTCGGGCATAAGGGGAGATGGGGTGGCAAATCAATTTCATGCCGCAGAGTAGCGCGCCTAAAGCGCCCCTGCTAGCCCTGAATAAGCCCAAGTTCCTTTTGGCGTTTTTTCGTTAGCTTTCTTGATACCATTTCATAAGAGGCGGTCAGATGCTCACAAAGGCTTTCATCATCTAGGCCCGGCGCGCCGTGCATCTGTATCCACTTCATCCCGCGCGAGGCGAGATATGGCGCGGGGCGCAGACCTTCCATATCTTTCATGATTTCATAACCGATCTCGCTCGCTTTGAAGGTTATCTCAAGACGTTCTCCCCGCTCCCAGGCAATAGCGAACATCTTGGTATCAATTTTCCAAACATAAGCCCCGCCCCATTGGCGCACCAAATGGCTATGGGGGAGAGAACTGCAATGGGCGTTATAATCATCGAGTTTCATGACTTGCGACCCCGTGAGGAGTCGCACCCTAATTCTGCCGCACCCTTAACAGAGCTATTGCCGCCTTTAGGGCCGCACTCACAGGCAATGCCGTCCCTATCGCGATCAAGATGATAGCCATATCCGCGCTCACCGCGCCGAATAGGATTTGCGCCGGCAGCCCTGAAGGCGGCGCAATTTGCATATATTTTGGGCCGGCGCCCTAAATTCAATTGACTGGATGAATTTTTACCGCCGCATATACGGTTCTCAGGGTGCCCGTGGCGTTCACCTGTTTTTTTATTTGTATGGCAGCCATTTTTATCTTTGCCGCCGGGGTGAGCCTCCGCAGGCAATGGAATGCATGATAGACACAGCGCGGTAAAAGCTGCGAACAATGTCTTCATTGCCCGCACCATAACCGGCCTAGCCCGCAAAGGGCAGGATTGTGACGCTTTCCCCGCAGCCGCAGGCGTCGGTCTGGTTCGGGTTTTTGAAGGTGAACTTGGAACTCATCACGTCGGTTTCATAATCAACAACGGAGCCGAGAATGAATAGCACCGCTTTGGCGTCTACAACGATCTGTACGTCTTTATCTTCGACAAGCTCGTCAAATTTTTCGATTTCAGAGACATAATCCATGACATATTCCATGCCCGCGCAGCCGCCATTTTTAACCCCGACCCGCAGAAAACCCTCGCCGCGCTCACCGAGAATTTCGCGTACGCGCACGGCGGCCGCATCCGTGAGAGTGACGAGCTTGGGCCTTGGGCGGCGCGAACGGCTTGGCGTTTCTGAGGGCGTTTCAGTCATAGCATATTCAATTCGAGTTTAGCTTCCTCGCTCATACGGTCCATCGTCCACGGCGGATCAAAAGTCATAGAGACCTCAACGCGGCGCACGCCTGCCACCACTTCGCAGGCTTCTCGCACCCATTCGGGCATTTCGCCCGCCACAGGACAGCCCGGCGCGGTGAGCGTCATTTCAACCTTGAGCGTGCGGTCATCTTCAAGCTCGACCTTATAGATCAGGCCAAGTTCATAGATGTCCACCGGGATTTCAGGATCGTAAACGGATTTAAGCTGCCCGATCACATCTAGGGTGATGCGTTCGATCTCCGCTTCATCTGGGGCCTCTACGGGCGCGCCGGAAAGGTCGATCACATCGCGCGCAGTCTCAGGGGCAGACCTGAACTCGCCCGCCGCATTGGCTTCGGTGAGGCCCGGGATTTGCGCATTGGCCAAGGCTTCCGCTTGTCTTTGTCTATCTGTGCTCATTACTGTCTCTATATAGTCATTCGTCTTAAGATAAAAAGAGGGCGGCTTTTTTCACCCCCTCGACAAGGCGGTCAGCCTCATCAAGTGTGTTGTAAATCCCAAAGCTTGCCCGCGCGGTTGAGTGTATCCCCATACGCGTCATCAGCGGCTGGGTACAGTGCTGGCCTGCACGCACGGCGACGCCATATTTATCAAGTATTTGCGCAAGGTCATGCGCATGCGCCCCCTCCAGATTAAACGCAAGGACTGTCCCCTTACCGGGGGCATCGCCGATTAGGCGAAAGCTATTAATACTGCGAAGCCCGTCAAGCGCGTGGTGATATACCGCCATTTCGTGTTGGTGAACCGCCTCCATATCAAACTGGCGATACCAATCA
Organism: uncultured Caulobacterales bacterium; assembly: GCA_964410285.1. Taxonomy (GTDB): domain Bacteria; phylum Pseudomonadota; class Alphaproteobacteria; order Caulobacterales; family Maricaulaceae; genus Fretibacter. Next base: position 69,085 of record CAYPFR010000002.1, read on the forward strand.
ATCGCCGCGCCGAGGCCAATGGCCTGCAAAATGGGCGGCGTTCCGGCCTCGAATTTATGCGGCGGGTCGTTATAGGTGACGCGGTCCTCATAGACATCTTCGATCATCTCCCCGCCGCCGTTAAAGGGCTGGAGCCTCTCTAGCGCCTCCGCTCGGCCATAAAGCGCGCCAATGCCCGTGGGCCCGTAAAGCTTATGCCCCGTCATGCAGTAAAAATCACAGCCAATGTCGGCGACATTGACCGGCATATGCACGGCGGCCTGCGTGCCGTCGACGATCATCACCGCGCCGGCGGCTTTGGCCCATGTCGTGATCTCAGAAACGGGATTAACCGTCCCCAGCACATTAGACATATGCACCACGGAGACGATTTTGGTCCTCGCGGAAAGCAAAGCCTTAAACGCCGCCAGATCAAGCGAGCCGTCCTCGTTGACTGGCGCGAATTTCAGCACGGCACCTCGGCGCTCGCGCAGGAAATGCCACGGCACAATATTGGAATGGTGCTCCATCTGGGTGATGATGATTTCGTCGCCCGCCTCAATGGTATGGGCGAGGCCGTAGGCAGCCAGATTTAGCGCCTCAGTCGCGCCCTTGGTAAAGACAATGTTATTTGGGCTTGGCGCGCCTAGAAAGCTCGCGACTTTGGCCCGCGCGCCCTCGAAGGCCTCTGTCGTTTCATTCGCCATAGTATGCAGCCCGCGGTGCACATTGGCAAAGCTATGGCTCATTTGGTGGGTCATCGCGTCTATCACCGCCTGCGGTTTTTGCGCGCTCGCAGCATTATCAAGATAGGCCAAAGGCTTGCCATTAATCTCTCGTGAGAGAATGGGAAATTGGCTGCGGATATTGTCAATATTAAAGCTCAAGACTGCCTCTCTAGCCACGTGCGTAGCTTCGCAATTACGCTCTCTCTCAGGCTCTCACTCTCAATGTCATCAAAGACTTCCGCGAGGAAGGCCTCAGTCAGCAGCGCTCTTGCCTGCGCGGCGGGTAGGCCTCTCTGGCGCATGTAAAATAGCGCGCTTTCGTCAAGCTGCCCGAGCGTATTGCCGTGGGCGCAGGCGACGTCATCCGCGTAAATTTCAAGCTCGGGCTTAGAGCGCACTTCGGAGGTCTCCGACAACATCAGCGCATCATGGCGCATTTCCGCATCGGTTTTTTGCGCAGGCCTGCGAACATGAAATTTGCCCTGAAAAACGCCGCGCGCTTTATCCGTCACCACGCCTTTCACGGCTTGACGGATCGTGCAATCGGGCGAGGCCAGATCAATATAGCTGGTCATGTCGCAATGGCGCGTCCCGCTGAGCAAGTAAGCGCCGTTTAGTACCGCCGAGATATGCTTGCCCATGCCCGCAACCCGCGTCTCAAGGCGCGAGAGCGCGCCGCCAAAGGAAAGGCAATGCTGGGTGATTTCTGCCCCGTCCCATGCGGTGATATGGGTGGTGGCGATGCGTATATGATCCGCCGGATCGTCCTGCACGGTCAGGCGCGAGAGCTTTGCCCCTGCCTTAAGCTTTAACGTCATATCCAGATTAGAAAACCCGCCGCCTGCGCCTTTCAGCGTTTCAATCATCTCAAGCTGCGCGCCTTTCTCGACGGTAATCCGAATACGCGCATGACCCTTAGTCAGATTATCAATCATCAGCGGCGATGTGGGTTTGACCCCTTCTGGCACGGTAATCTCCCACACAGAGCCGCCAAAGCGGCGCGCAAGATCGGCCATAGGCGCGCCGCTGGGGCTATCTGTTTTGAAAGTCTCCCCCGATTGCTCGGTTAGGAGAACGCCGTCCGGCACGGTAAAATGCGGCAAGCCATGGGCGGAGAGCCCCGCCTGCCCGTCAGTCGCGGCGGTGCGCACGTCCGTCCATTTCCACGCCTCAAGCCGGCGATGGGGGAGCGTATCGGGACTAAGCGGCATAGGCGTCATAGCCTTCCTTCTCCAACTTTTTCGCAAAATCGGCGCCGCCGCTAGCCGCGATCTTCCCGCCCGCAAGCACGTGAACTTTGTCGGGCACGATATAATCTAAAAGGCGCTGATAATGGGTAATCACAAGGAGGCCGCGGTCAGCCCCCCGAAGCGCATTCACACCATCAGCCACAATCCGCAGCGCGTCCACATCAAGGCCGCTATCGGTTTCGTCCATCACGATAAAGTTTGGCTCTAGCATCATCATTTGGAAAATTTCCATGCGTTTTTTCTCACCGCCCGAAAAGCCAACATTCAGCGGACGCTTGAGCATTTCCGGCTTCATCTTTAGCATGGCCGCCGTCGCTTTGGATTTTTTCAAAAACTCGGGGGCAGACATCTCCTCCTCGCCACGGGCTTTGCGCTGCGCGTTCATAGCCGTGCGCAAAAACGTCATGGTCGGCACGCCCGGAATTTCGAGCGGGTATTGGAAGGATAGGAATAGGCCCTTGGCCGCGCGCTCTTCCGGGTCCATCTCAAGCAAGTCTTCGCCGCCAAGCGTAACGCTGCCGCCCGAAACGTCATAGCCCTCGCGCCCCGTCAGCACATAGGACAAGGTCGATTTCCCTGCCCCATTCGGCCCCATAATCGCATGGACCTCACCCGCAGGCACCTCAAGGGACAGACCCTCAAGAATAGTCTTATTTCCGTCATCGACTGTCGCCGATAGGTTCGTTACTTTAAGCATTATTTTTCTTTTCTCTATCCCGTCACCTCGGAGTTGATCCGAGATTCCATTTCGAAGCTTAATAATAGACCCTCGGGTCAAGACCGAGGGCATCATCCCGTTTAAGAAGCTATCCTTTGTAGGCCGTCACTTCGATTTCGATCTTGCCGGCGGGGTCGACCATTTCTGCGAGAACCATGGTGGCGGCGGGCAGGATATTGCCGAAATGCTGCTTGATAATCGGCAGGACTTCTTTGACATATTTGCGGTCCGAGACCGTGTATTGCACGCGGATGGTATGGCCAAGTTCAAAGCCCGCCGCGTCAAGGGCTTGGCGGATATTGGTGAAAGTATTCATGGCCTGCTGCGCGGCACTCTCTGGGAGTTCTTGCTTTTTATAATCATAGCCCATGGTGCCCGATACAAAGCACCAATCGCCCTGAACAACAGCGCGGGACATAGCGTAATTTAACTCCCCTTCGGAAAGCTGGATGAATTTGCGTGTTGGTTTTTTCTTAGCAGCCATTTTGGCCTCCATAGTTTGATATATTAGTAATTAGATTGAGCGGTTTACTGGCAAGGCTTAATTTGCCAATTTTCAGTGTTTTCGCCTCGGTGGCATTTGATTTTCATGCCGTAATCCACGAGCATATGGCCCTCGCCTTTGGCTTTGAAAATGGCGTAGAACTGTTCAGCCTTCACGCTGTCGTCTTTGATGTTGACCCGCTCGACGAGGGTGACTTTGCCGCCCTGCGCCCCGAAGGTTGAAAATTCCGTCTCTGTTTTCTCGCGGCTATAATCGCGCGCATCCTCAAGGCTGCCGCCTTGGGGGGAGAAAAAGTTTTCGATCTTGGGGGTGGCGCTGACCATGCTCTCGCCAACCTCAAGCTTAACAAAGCTGGCTAAATCCCGAGAATAAGAGGTAAAATCAATATCCGTAATCCGCATAATTCCCGTCGCACTATCCGGCACGGCTGGTGCATCGGGCACAGCAAGGCTACCTGCAGGCGCTTGAGGCGCGGCTGGTGCTCTCATTGTCTCAGGCTGCTGCGAACATGCAGAAAGCATGAGTGCGAATGTTAAGTGAGCCGCCAGCCGCATCACCCCACACTCCCCTCAAGCGAAATCGCGACGAGTTTTTGCGCCTCGACGGCAAATTCCATCGGTAGTTTTTGCAAAACATCGCGGCAAAATCCGTTCACCAAAAGGGCCACAGCGTCTTCTTCGGACAGGCCCCGCTGGCGGCAATAAAAGAGCTGATCGTCGGACAGCTTGCTTGTCGTCGCTTCATGTTCAAATTTCGCGCTCGGCGTATTGCTCTCAATATAGGGCACGGTATGCGCGCCGCATTGATCGCCAATAAGGAGCGAGTCGCATTGCGTGAAATTGCGCGCGCCGACGGCCTTTTTATGCGCGCTTACGAGGCCGCGATAGGTCGAATTAGATTTTCCGGCGCTAATCCCTTTGGAGATCACGCGTGATTTCGTATTTTTGCCCAAATGGATCATCTTTGTGCCTGTATCGGCTTGCTGATGACCATTTGTAATCGCGATAGAATAGAACTCGCCTTGGCTGTTATCTCCGCGCAAAATACAGCTTGGGTATTTCCACGTCACAGCACTGCCTGTTTCACCCTGCGTCCAGCTAACCTTGGCATTTTCACCGCGGCAATCCGCGCGTTTCGTCACGAAATTATAGACCCCGCCCTTGCCTTCGCTATCGCCGGGCCACCAATTTTGCACGGTGGAGTATTTTACCTCGGCGTCCTCATGAATGATGATTTCGACAATTGCGGCGTGTAGCTGATTTTCATCCCGCATGGGCGCCGTGCAGCCTTCCAAATAGCTCACATATGAGCCCTTATCGGCGATTATTAGCGTGCGCTCAAACTGTCCTGTACCTTGGGCATTCATACGAAAATAAGTTGAGAGCTCCATCGGGCATCGCACGCCCGGCGGAATGTAAACAAAGCTACCATCAGAGAAGACGGCATTATTCAGCGTCGCGTAGTAATTATCCGTTTGCGGAACAACCGTACCCATATATTTGCGCACCAATTCGGGATGTTCCTTAACCGCTTCGGAAAACGAGCAGAAAATCACCCCCACCTTGGAAAGTTCTTCCTTAAATGTGGTGACCACCGAGACGCTATCTAAGACGGCATCTACGGCAACTTTAGGCGCACCCTCCACACCCGCCAGAACTTCCTGCTCACGCAAGGAAATTCCAAGCTTGTCATAGATCGCGAGAATTTCAGGATCGACTTCATCCAGCGACTTTGGGCCTTCTTTTTTGACTGGCGAAGCGTAGTAATATGCATCCTGAAAATCGATTTTCGGATAATCAACCATCGCCCATTCCGGCTCCTCTAGGGTGAGCCAGCGGCGGTAAGCCTCCAGCCGCCATTCCAGCAGCCATTCCGGCTCTTCCTTTTTCTCGGAGATAAAACGGACAATATCTTCATTCAGCCCCTTAGGGGCAAACTCCTGCTCAATATCACTATCGAAGCCATATTTATATTTATCCGCCTCAAGCGAACGCACGCCTTCAACAGTGGATTCATCAATGGAGTCTTTTGCAACTTTTATTTGCTCACCCATAGGATACCGCCTTCCGATTACGTTTTCTGATTTTATACCAAGCCTCAAGGAAGGCTTCGGCGTCCTCAAATGTTGTTGTATAGCCCAGGCTGACCCGAATTGCGCCTTGGGGAGCGCGCTCCGAAAGCCCCATGGCGGTCACCGCGCGGCTTGCGCCAACTTTGCCCGACGAGCAAGCCGTTCCAGTGGAGACAGAAATCCCCTCCAGATCCAGCGCCATAAGCAGGGTTTTTGACGGCGTATCCGGCACAGCGAAAAAGCTGGTGTTAGGCAAACGCGGCGCCGATTGACTAAAGACATATAAATCTGACTCCATCGCGCGCATCTCTGTTTCTATGTGGTCGCGAATAGCGCCGGTATGGCTTAAGCTGCCTTCGCATGCCTTTGCCGCGGCGCCAAAGCCCGCGACCCCCGCCGTATTGGTCGTGCCCGCACGGCGGCGGCGCTCCTGTCCTCCGCCAGAAATCAAATTATGATAAGGCGCATCCGGCGCGACATACAGCGCGCCGACCCCTTGCGGGCCGCCAATTTTATGGGCTGAAACGGCGATATAATCGGCCTGTCCTTCCCAGCGCACCTTCCCGAGGGTCTGCACGGCATCAACTAGAATATACCCGCCCGCCGCATGGGTCAGCTCAGCCGCGGTTTCAATATCTTGCAACGCGCCTGTCTCGGAATTAGCCGCGGCGATAGACACAAAGGGCGGCCCCTCGGCGGTGTCCCAAGACGCAAGCCGATCGCCGAGCCACGCCATGTCCGTCACGCCGTCGGCGCTTACGGGAATAGCCTCATGCGCAGCGCCCATCTGGCGCGCCGCCATAAAAGTCGCAGGGTGGTCCATGCCGGAAATCAAAAGGCGCTTTGAGCCGCTGCGAACGGCCGAGTGTATCGCTGTATTATCCGCTTCTGTCCCGCTTCCCATGAACAGTAAATCTTGCGCGCAAATGCCCATTGCGAGCGCCGCTGCCTCGCGCGCGTCACTGACATATTTGGCTGCTGCGCGGCCATGCCCATTAATCGCGCTAGCATTTCCCACTTGGTCCATCACCTCAAGCATGAGCGCGCGCGCCTGCGGGCGCAGCGGCGTTGTTGCATTATGGTCGAGATAAACTCTGCTGGACGCTGGCGAGTTGGTCATTTTCTCATATTGTCCAATTTGAACGAAAGCCCTACGGCGATTAGTTTGAAAATAATTTTCATTCAGCCGCCTCCAGCGCTGCCGGGAAACGCCCGTCCACCACGTCTTGGACTGTGATCGAAGCCAGAAAATTCTCTATATGATTTTCCAGCGCGCCCCAAAGATTGTGCGTTAGGCATTTGGCAGTGCGTCCCGTGCAAGCGATTTTCGTTTCAGGCGAGCACCCATGCGCCTTGATATCTTCATCAACAGCAAAAATCACGCGCTCCAGCGTGAGAGCTTGCGGCGCTTGGGTGAGAACATATCCGCCAGAGGCCCCGCGGCGGCTTTCGACGATACCTGCGCGGCGTAATTTGGCAAAAAGCTGCTCCAAAAAACTCAGCGATATACCTTGGCGGGCGGAAATCTCGGCAAGCGAACAGCGTGCATCAACGCCCTGCGCGGCCATATCGGCCACGGCCATGACCGCATAACGTCCCTTCGCTGTTAATTTCACCGCTTCACCTAGCTTTAGACTGTTTTTTTCTCGCTTTTCGAACGCGGGCTTGATAAGACCCGCCCGAACTCGAAATCTCTTGTGGGATATATTAATTCCTACTAAATTAGTCAAGATTAGACCGCGCGCCTGTGTGCGACATTTGTGCGCTGGTCCATAAATATTGGGGGCACTATGCCTGAAGTCATTTTTGCCGGTCCAGAGGGCCGCCTCGAAGGTCGCTATCATCCATCCGATGATCCGGCTGCGCCTTGCGCGCTTATCCTCTCTCCGCACCCCAAGGCCGGCGGTCATATGGACCACCGCATTCCTGTGGCGATGTATGAACAATATAAACGCCGCGGCTTTTCTGTGCTGCGGTTTAACTTTCGCGGCATTGGCCGCTCTGTGGGCACTTATGACAATGGTCAAGGTGAGCTACAAGACGCGGCCTATGCGCTGGATTGGATGCAAAGCTTTAACCAGAACGCGCCGTTTAGCTGGGTGTCCGGCTATTCCTTTGGCGCATGGATTGGCATGCAGCTTTTGATGCGCCGCCCAGAGGTGTCCGGATTTATTTCTATGTCGTTGCCGACCAATACTTACGACTTTGCTTTCCTTGCCCCCTGCCCAGCGTCGGGCCTTGTGACTTATGGGACTAATGATCCAATTGTCCCGCATGAAGATGTCGACCGAGTTGTCGAGCGCATTCGCGTTCAAAAAGGCACGCAAATTTCGACTTATCCTATTGTCGGGGCCGATCATTTTTATACAGATCATCTTGATGAGGCGATTGAAGTCATTGAAGACTATCTCGACGAGCATCTTGACCCACGTTACAGCCCGCCGCGCGCGACGCCCCTCCTCGAAGGTTAGTCACGCCCCGCTTCTGCGCACTTAGGATAAAAGGGTGTCGGAACGGCGGCTCATGCGTCACCGGCGGCAATAATCCCGCCAGTCATGGGCTGTGGGCTTGCCGTGGTTCCCGGAAATGAAATCGGCAACCGCTTGCGCGTTCGCACCGCCAAATAAGCAAAGGCCTGCGCCTCTAATGCGTCCCCGTCCCAGCCAACGGCTTCGGCGCTCAGGACCCGCACATCACAGGCCTCGGACAATGCCGCCATGATGGCCCGGTTTTTACGCCCGCCCCCGCAGACGAATAATGTGTCCACCTTTGCGCCTGATTGCTTTAACGTTCGGGCCGAACCCATCGCGCAAAAGGCACTTAGCGTTGCAGCGCCATCTTCCGGCGAAAGTCCATGCATACGCGGCAAGACATCAAAATCATAACGGTCTGCGGATTTCGGTACGGGGGCACTGAAAAACCCGCCCCGCAGCCAGCCTTCAATACGCGCGAAATCCGGCGTGCCAGAGAGCGAAAGCCTGCCATCTTTGTCAAACTCCCCCAGCCCGTTTTGGTTTATCCACTGATCAAGAGGGCCATTTCCCGGGCCGCAGTCACTCGCGGCCAGCGCTCCATCGGGGCCGATTAAGGTATAATTACTCACCCCGCCAATATTTAGTACGGCAGCATGTTCGAAGCCGGACGCCTGGAGCAGAGCCTTGTGGTATATGGGGGCCAGCGGCGCGCCTTGCCCGCCAGCCGCAACATCAGCACTGCGAAAATCATATGCGACATCCACGTTCAGGGCCTGAGCAAGCCGCGCACCGTCTCCAATTTGCAGGGTCTGCCCCTTTCGCCCCCGTGAAGGGGGACGATGCAAAACGGTTTGGCCATGAAAACCAATTAAATCGAGTTCTTCTAAGCTGGCCCCTGCGCGTTTGCACAGCTCTCGGACGGCCGTCTCATGGGCATTATGCAAAATTTCATTCGCTTTCGCAAAACTCTTGGGTTGCGGTCCCTCAAACTGCCAGATCAACGCCTCATCAATTGCCGATTTCAAGTCCCTGCGCTGCGCCGCTGTGTAGGGCACTGAAATCGCAGAGCCCAACCTTAGGAAATTTTCACCGTCGGTTTTCATAAGCGCCGCATCAACCCCATCCAGCGACGTGCCGCTCATTAGGCCGAGCGCGCGGTAAATCTTACCTTTTGCCACAGGGCCTCCTTTGGCCAAAATTAAAGCTATCTTCCATAATCTTTGACATTATGAGCCGCATTGATAGAACGCATTCACCATTATCTATAGGCGTGATTCATGTCCAGTTACCAATCCCAGTTGATGAAAACCCTCACCGAGCGCGGGTTCCTTTATCAATGCACAGACGAGGCCGGACTAGACAAGGCCGCGCAATCCGCAATCACGGGTTATATTGGCTTTGATTGCACCGCGCCGAGCCTGCACGTGGGTTCACTGGTCCAGATTATGATGCTGCGCCATTTGCAAAAATCGGGCGGACGACCGATCGTGCTTTTGGGCGGCGGGACGACAAAGATCGGCGATCCATCGCAGAAAGATAAATCACGCCCTATCCTGACCGAAGAGATGATCGAAACCAACAAAGCTGGTATCAAAAAGGTCTTTGCCAAATTTCTCGATTTTGACGGCCCGAACGCCGCGATCATGGTCGATAATGCAGATTGGCTCGATAAGCTCGGCTACATTGAGTTTCTGCGCGACATTGGAAAATTATTTACCGTCAACCGCATGGTGACCATGGAAACCGTAAAACGGCGGCTGGAAACAGAGCAGCCCATGACCTTCCTTGAGTTTAATTACCCGCTTTTGCAAAGCTATGATTTCCTCGAGCTAAATCGGCGATATGAATGCCAATTACAGCTTGGCGGCTCTGACCAATGGGGGAATATCACGACGGGCATTGATTTGACCCGCCGGGTCGAAGGCAAGGAATGCTTCGGATTTACGACGCCTCTTATTACCACTGCATCCGGCGGTAAGATGGGCAAGACAGCCGACGGCGCCGTATGGCTCAGCGCAGACAGTTCACTCGGGCAAGGCCGTTACAGAACCCCATATGAATACTGGCAGTTCTGGCGCAATTCCGATGATGCAGATGTCACCCGCTTCATGCGTCTTTTTACTGAAATGCCTTTGGGTGAGATCACGAAAATGGACGCGCTGGAGGGGGCAGAAATTAATCAGGCCAAAATCAGACTCGCGAATGAGGCGACGACAATGCTGCACGGCGCGCAAGCGGCCAAAGAGGCCGAAGCTACCGCGCGGCAGACTTTTGAAACCGGCGGCGCGGCGGCAGGATTGCCAACCTTTGAAACCCCGCTTGCAGATTTGGCAAGTCTTTCCGTGCTTGACGCCGCTATTCTGGTTCAACTCGCTGCCTCCAAGGGCGAAGGCCGCCGCCATATCAAAGGCAATGCATTAAAGGTCAATGACGCGCGGGTAAGCGATGACAAACAAATGCTCTCCCCTATGGATATGGATAGCGATGGCGTCATAAAAATTTCCGTGGGCAAAAAACGTCACGCGCTAATCAAGCCAGCCTGACACGCGAACGTTCAGGCCTTTTCGGCTTGTTATGGCTTTGGCTGAGGCGCGGCTTTTGGGCGGACCGCTTCAATTGTAGAGCGTAGCCCCTCCGGCAAATCATCACGCTGGGGCGTGAAAATGTTGCGTAAAAACCCGGGCGTAAGCGCCGAGAGCGGGTTAACCGCCACTTGGGCCTCTTTGAGCGGACCTTTGACCGTATAGCTCAGGGCAAAAACACCCTCACCCTTTTTGCCGACGAATATATCGCCAAGAACCGGAATAGACCCTAATAAGGAGTTGGCGCTATAGGCGGGGACCAAAACGCCGTCGATATCAATAAGAGCTTGATCAAGGGACAATTCCCCGCTTGCCGTCATGCCAAGCGCCGGGCCAGAGGCTCGCGCCTCGCGTACCGATAATCGCCCGCTATCGAAAGAGAAAGGCACATCAAGATTCTCAAATTTCAGCCCCGTGCCCCCAAGCGCATCTGCCAGCCCTTGCAAAGAGGCCAGCGATAAAATCGTCGTCATAATTGGGGCATTCACGAGCGTTACGTCTTTAACTGTCGTCCTTCCCCGCAATGCGCCCTTTACTCCCACTGCGGGGAGGTCCGCATCAATTTGAAGTCGCCCGCCGGTTAGGCTTCTAATACCAAAAAATGCAATCGCGGCATCGGAAGCATTAGGAATATCTACGATCAATTCGCGCAAATTGTTTTCCTGATCCGTGGTCAAATTCGCGACAAATTCGCCCTTGGGGGTTGCACCCTTAAGACGGGCTTGCGTGATGCCCTCACCGTTATGGGCAAAGAGAAAATTTGCGTTCCCAAGAACGTAAGCTTCATTAAGGACAAGCTTGTTTAGCGCGGCGGTCATCAAAATCGGTACGTCAATCCCCGGGCCCGTGCTGCCCATAGCTTGGTCAACAAAGGGAGAGACATCCAAATAATCACCCGTCACAAAAACATCGAAACGGTCTTGATCGGGTCCGGGCTTTATCTGAACGGCCGCGTCAATAAATCCTGTTATCCTGGTTTTGGATAAATGCATATCCAGCAATTTGTAATCGGAAGCGATATCTAGCCGGCCCGCCAGTTCAAGACCCGGTGCGCGTAATTCTATATCGCGGAGCTGAAAGCGCCGATCTTTGGTCAGGGACATCACCCCCGTCATATCGGCGCGGGCGCCCTTGGGCTTACTCCAATAGGGTCCAATGCGCATATCGGTATCCGTTAAGTCTGCGCGAATATCCGAGCGCGCAATAGAAAGCCCGTCCGCCTGCGCATCTATTGACAAAAGCACATCACCCCCGCCAATAAATTCACGAAGTCCCACGCCAAAGCTATCAAGGACAGATTGATTCATACGTCCTTCGACTTTGTATCGTGTGGGTGTTTGGCCATTATCGAATATTTCATTCCACGCCAGATCAGCCTGCCAAGGTCCAATCTGCACAGGTCCCTTAACGCTTAGCCCCTCGCGGTTCGCAAACACGATGACATGTCCATCGGTAAGCGCGTGCCTACCCAAGCTAAAGGGGGCAGTGACATCGCTTAATCTACCCGTGACCTCGAAATCCACTTGTTCATAGGTGATTTTTTCGCGAAGTGGACGCGTAATTTTAAGCTCAATCTCACCCTCACCCGAAAAATCAGATGGGCTCACCCCATAAGGCGTGACATATTCGAAGGGCTTCTGATCCAAAAGGCCAATCAGCGTCTTCAAAGGCCCCGAGCCGCCGCCTTCAATTATAAGATCCCCTCCATATGGATAAATGCGCGGTATCGTGACCGTTCCCGCGCCGAGCAAGACATCGTCAATCCGTCCGGTTTCTATATCAAAACTGGCTCTATTGCCCCAGACGCGCCCTCGGCCGATAGCGCCGACGACCGGCGTCATGGTTGAAATATAGCGTAATTGCCCCTCTGCGAGGTCAAAGGTCATTGACAAATTTTCATCCCGTAATGGCTGCCCCGAAAGCGCGGCCTCATCAAAACTAAGGTCCACCTCAATGTTTGACAGGCGCGCATCAATTATGCTGCGCGCGACCCATCGCCGAGCCCCGCGCATGGTTTGTCTGGGCCAAATTTCCAAGAGCTGCTTTGGGCTCATTTCGCCGTTTATCCGCCCTTGAGCTGTGACGGACTCCAGCCCGCCTTCGTCGGTTCGGGTAAGACGCGCGGAAAAAACGGGCGTAAATGTTCCAAAATCTGCCGAAATTTCATCAAATTTGAGGCTCTGTTCGGCCGAGTGCATTTGTCCCCTGATCCGCGCCCCGCTTAGGCTAACCGGATCAATTCCTAGCCTCTCCCCCGTCCAGAGAAGGCTAGAGATATTAACGTCAAACTTAGTGTCCTGCTTGAATACCCCGCCCGCCGGCGTGCCTATATTCCTGAGCATTGCGGCGCCGCTAAGGCTCAAGGGTTCACTCTCGATCGAGAGGCGCTTGATATTGAGCTGATCGGTTTCCGGATTGAATGCCGCCGTCAACTTTCCGCTTTGAAAGGCCATGTCCCGATCGCCCCGTCGCCAGCGGCCAGCCCCCGCCTCTGCCGAAACATCAAAGGCCTCTATACCCGCCCCTTTGCGGGCGATGAGGGACGCTTCAAAGTCTATCGGCGCGTCAATAGGTTTCAATGCAGACAATCGGCCCTTGCGCGGCAAATCACGAGACGGGTTAAGCGCGACGCCCTTTAGGTAAACATCAAAGTCTTCGAGATCAGGGCTGATCGAGCCGCCGATATCCAAACCGGCCAGCGGGCCCGCGCCTTGCCGGTCAGAGGTCAGCGCTGCCTTCCCCTTAAAGCTTATATTCGGCCCATCAATGTCAATCCTCAAAGCCGCGCCCTCAAGGTCGGCATCATAATCCGAGAGTGCATCCCGCACAAAAATCGTCGCGTTTACAATATTTACAGATGTCAGCCGCCCTAAATCAAGATCGCGGTCACCGTCATTTTTCTGCCCTCGCCAAACAGGACCAAGCTGACCGACCGTCTCAGCCGCGCCAAGTCCGCCGACAAATGCACCTTTTGCGTCACGCACCCAACTCAACCGGCCCCCATCGACGGCCACGCGAATCGGGTCGATGCGCGCGCGGGCCAAATCGCGAAGCGAGAATTCCGACTCAAGGGCATTGATCTCATTTAAAGGCGCGCCGAGTTTATCAACCACGGCAATATCGGCGGCGCGAAAGATGACAGTATTATCCGCCGCCTCCCATGCAAGGCTCATGCCCCCTATCTTCGCCTCATTCCCGTCAAAGGCGCCAGAAAACCAGCGCGCTGCGTCCCCTTTCATGAAGGACACATCCATTACGCGCTGGGCCAAAAGCATATTGATTGCAGACATCCAAAAAAACGTAAGGCCCAAAAGGATCGCGGTTAGCTCACCGAGGGACGACAAGAAAAATACGCCCACCAACTTAATGGTCTTCTGCGCCCGCCTTCCAAAAAGCCCGAAGCGGCGGGGCGATGCCGTGCCGATACCCTCGGCGGGAGCACCGCTGGCTGGGACGGCCTTTGCGCTTTGCGCCTTAGCTACGTCAGGCGCAGCAGAGCTGAACTCCGGATTGATAATCTTATTCGTCATAAGGCCTTGTGCTCTAAGCGCTGCGAACCTAGAAATCCAGCAAACTGTAAGCAAATTACATTACGGTTAAGGAGACCTAGATGACACAATTAGCCATAGGCGATAACGCGCCCGACTTTTCCCTCCCCCGCGACGGCGGAGAAACGCTCTCGCTGGATGATTTTCGCGGTCATTATCTTGTACTTTATTTTTATCCGAAAGATGACACGCCCGGCTGTACGCTGGAGGCGGTAGACTTCAGTGCTAAGAAATCAGCCTTCAATTTGGTCAATGGCCGTATTCTGGGCGTTTCCAAGGACACGGTCGCCAAACACGACAAATTTGTCGCCAAACATGATCTCTCAATTCCGCTCATTTCTGATGCCGAAAGCGATCTGTGCGAACGCTACGGCGTATGGGTTGAGAAAAATATGTATGGCCGAAAATACATGGGCATAGAGCGCGCAACTTTTTTGATCGGGCCAACGGGCAAAATTCTCGAAATTTGGCGTAAGGTAAGAGCGAAAGGACATGTCGATATTGTCTATGATACCTTAAAATCCCACGCCGAATAATGACGTGCGCCCTCACCTTAGCGCGGGCTGTATTGGCGGCGGGCGATCCGGCCGCTAAAGTCGCAGCAGCGGAGCGTCTCGCGCAGAGCTGGGCCCAAGGCCTGCCAATCAGCAGGAACGAGACCGCGGCGGCCAGCGCCGCTCTCGCCGACCATCCTGCCCGTCCCCCTTTACCCGCGCTTGTGGCTCCAAATGAGGTGAAGCGCCGCCGGCTTGGCTCCGAGGCTGGACGCGCGGCCTTGCTCCATGCCGTTGCTCATATCGAATTTAACGCGATTGACCTGGCTGCGGATATGCTCGCCCGCTTTGGGCTTGACCCCCGCATAGAGCCCGAAAGACGGCACGAATTTTGCACGGATTGGATTAGCGTTTGCGCCGATGAAGCGCGGCATTTCACGATTATAACCAAGCGGATGGCAGATATGAACGTCAGTTATGGAGATCTCCCTGCGCATAATGGGCTCTGGGAAGCGGCCTTTGCAACCAAAGATAATTTTGCCGCCCGCCTCGCGATTGCCCCGCTCGTCCTCGAAGCGCGCGGCCTTGACGTCACGCCCACCATGATTGGTAAATTGGAGGGAAATGGTGACTCAAAAAGCGCTGATGTGTTGCAAATTATTTATGACGAGGAAGTGCGTCATGTCGCGATTGGCCGCAAATGGTTCGCGGAGGTCGCAAAACACAACAAAACAACTGAAATCGAGCAATTTCACGCGCTTGTCCAAAAATATTTCAAAGGGCAGTTGAAACCGCCATTCAACGTGCCAGCCCGCACAAAAGCGAGGCTTCCAAGGCAGTTTTATGAGCCCTTAGCGGTGACAGATTCTTAAATTTATGAAATTTTGGATAGGTTTACTTGAAAAGATAGGCAAAGGCCGTAAAAGCCTTAAGGTAAATGTTAAGGTTTTGTCTTAGTTTTTTAAAACAGAATCACTTACGAGATTGGGGAATGATGTTTAATGATCTAATAGACGAATGCCGCTCGCGGATTCTCCATTATTTTCCTGAACGGCAAATTTACCACCGAACCGGCGGCGAAGTGCACTATTTTGTGCTGACTACGCGCCTGCAAGTCGGGATTGTTACCGCGCTAACCTTTGTTGCGCTCTGGTGTGCTCTAACAATGATTTCTGTGCTCTGGGTGAATAATCCCATGCGTCCCCCTGTTAAGGAAAACAAGCGTATGACAGCGCTCTACGAGCGCCAACTCGAGGATGCTCAAGCCCGCTATGAAAATGCGCAGCTTGTTATCAATCAACAGCGCGAAGCCTTTGAAAACCAGACCCGTGAATTTGCCGAAGCGCAAAACACGATTACCGAATTTGTCAAAGGTACAAGCCGGGCAGCCCTGCCCGAGATAACAGAGATGGAATATGCCAGCAGCCGTATCCTGATGGCGCCGACCACTCGTGATGCCTTGCCTCGCCGTCCGCGCGTGGATATTCGCAAGGAAGCCAGCCTTGACGCCAGTGTCGACATTGACCCGAGCGTTCGCGCCTTGAAGGAAAAGCAAAATGCGATTCTAGCAGAGGCGGAGTCCGAAACACTTGAGCGCATCGAACGTAATCGCGCAATTTTGAATTCAACCGCTCTTAGCGTCGAGACGATTTTGAAAAATGGCGGCTTTGGTGAAGGGGGCGTTTTTGTACCACTCGACGATGCAGACACACCTCGGCTCGACGGGGAATTTGGGTCCCGCATTAGCACAATCAAAGCCCGCGTTGCCGAGGCGTCGGCCCTTGATTACGCCCTAAAATCAGTTCCTTTTGGTGTGCCTGTTGGAACCGACACATACCAGACAAGCGGATATGGCATGCGCAAGGACCCGTTTAACAAGCGCCCCGCCTTTCACGGCGGTGTTGATTTTGGAGCCCACCGCCTAGCCCCGATTGTCGCAACCGCGGACGGCGTCGTTAAATTTGTCGGCCGTAACGGCGGTTATGGGCGGACCGTTGAAATTGACCATGGACATGGCTTCGTAACGCGCTATGCTCATCTTGAGAAAACCTATGTAAAACGCGGCGCACGTGTTAAAAAGGGTGAGAAGATAGGCGGAATGGGATCGACTGGGCGTAGTACGGCCACCCATTTGCACTATGAAATATTTTTTCAGGGGCAAGACTATGACCCCAATAATTTTTTAAAGGCCGGAAAATATGTTCAGTAAAACAACACCTTCCAAAGCAAATGGAAAAGCGGAAGGCGCCTCCATGGTTGAAACCGCAGCGGCTGGCTCCAAAAAAGCATCTCCGCGTACTGTGAACTCCGCGCCATCAATCTTTGGCCGGGACATCATTATCACGGGCGACATCAAAACAGATGGCGAAGTCCAAATTGATGGCCGCTTAGAGGGCAATGTCTCCGCCGCTATCGTCACCGTAGGCGAGCAAGGCGCCGTCAACGGCGTTATCAAGGCTGACCGCGTGCATGTTCGCGGGAAAGTGACGGGTAAAGTTAATGCGCTCGCTGTGGAACTCTCTGAAACGGCAAATGTACAAGCGGATCTCATCCAAGATGATCTCTCCATTGCCAATGGCGCTTATTTCGACGGAAAATGCTCTCGCAAAACGCAGGCTCCGACGCCGATTTCTAAGGGCAAAACAAAAGCCAAATCAGCTTAAAGTCTTTTACATATCTCAATAATTCAAAGCGCCCTTAGCGGGGCGTTTTTTTTTGGCCCTAAGCTAAAGCGCCTCTGTTCGGTAAAGCCTCACCCGAAGGCCGCCGTGCGCTATGGGGGCCTCGCCGCTTTTCCAAGGGAGCCTCGTTGCCTGCGCAAGGTGATGATCTGCCGTCACCATGCCCACGCGCCAGCCTTTAAAGCGCTCCCGCATGACATCCCCAAAGGCACTATAGAGTGCATACAGATCTTTCTTTTTACCCACGCGGGCACCGTAAGGCGGATTAACAATCACTAGGCCCGGCGGTCCTTTGGGACGGGTAATCATGGACAAAGGCTTTGCCTCAAAATGGCAAACCTCCTCCACCCCAGCGCGGCGAGCATTCTCTTTTGAAAAGCCAATAACATTGACGTTCCGATCAGAGCCGTAAAAGCGGTGCGGGCTATCCTGCGGGGTCCATTGGCCTTTAATCTCATCCACAATGACCGGATTAAAGGTCCTTAGCTTTTCAAAGGCGAAACGGCGCGAACGGCCCGCCAAAATCCCCCGTGATATTTCGGCAGCCTCTATCAGAAAAGTTCCGGAGCCGCACATAGGGTCGAGCACGGTTTCCTGCCCGTTATAGCCACAGCCACGCAGCAAGAGCGCCGCCATCGTCTCGCGTATCGGGGCTTTGCCCATGGCTTGTTTATGGCCACGTTTATGCAGTCCCTCTCCAGAGCTATCCACGGAAAAGCGTACATTATTATCGTCAATGCGGGCCTTTATCACAATGTCCGCGCTTGGTGCATTGGGCGCAATTGGCGCGCCCAGTTCCTCGGAAATGGCACGTTCTATGCGTTCTATGGCGGCGCCTGCATGATAAATTTTGCTTTTGCGGTTTGTCACGACTTCGGCTTTGACGCTATAGGCTGGATTTAGAATATCGCCCCATGGAAATTTACGCGCACGCTTATCTAGCTGTGCTAAATGAAAGGCGCGAAATTCACCGATTCTGACAAGAACTTTTGACGGCCCGCGCAAGGTTAGATTTGCCCGCCATACCTCAGGCCAGCCGCCCTGAAAAACAACGCCGCCACCTACGACCTTCGCGCCAGTAAAACCCGCTTCCACAGCTTCGGCATGCAATAGATTTTCTAGCCCCGGCGGTGCCGAGAGGAAAATTTCAAAATCAGAAACAGAGGTCAACTTTACTAGCTGTCTTGGGATTCGGCGTCGATGCGCGCGGAAAGCGCCGCCGCCATAAAGTCGTCGAGCTTTCCGTCCAAGACCCCTGCCGTATCGGAAGTCTCTACCCCCGTACGCAAATCTTTGACAAGTTGGTAGGGCTGCAAGACATAACTGCGGATTTGATGCCCCCATCCGATCTCTGATTTACTGTCGTTTTGCTCCTGCGCGGCCTCTTCGCGGATTTGCAGCTCCCGCTCATAGAGGCGCGCCCGAAGCATATTCCACGCATTGGCCCGGTTCTTATGCTGGGAGCGATCACTCTGACATTGCACCACAATGCCCGTAGGTTCATGAGTAATCCGCACGGCGGAGTCCGTTTTATTGATGTGCTGCCCGCCCGCGCCGGAGGCCCGATAAGTATCAACGCGGCACTCGCTTTCATTAATGTCTATGTCAATCGTTTCGTCGATTTGCGGATAAACCCAAACAGACCCAAAACTCGTATGGCGACGGGCAGAGCTGTCATAAGGAGAAATACGGACCAAGCGATGAACCCCGCTTTCCGTTTTCAACCAGCCATAAGCATTCTCGCCCTTCACTTTGATAGTCGCAGATTTGATGCCGGCCTCATCACCGCTTTGCTCTTCCATAACCTCGACTTTATAGCCTGCTGCATGCGCCCAGCGAGAATACATCCGCAGCAGCATTTGCGCCCAGTCTTGCGCCTCTGTTCCGCCCGCTCCGGGATGGATTTCGACATAGGCGTCATTCACATCAGCTTCGCCAGATAATAGCGCTTGGATTTCAGCCTTCGCGCCCGTCTCGCGCAGCCCTTCGAGCGCAGCAATGGCTTCGGCGAGCAAACTCTGATCGCCCTCCATTTCGGCAAGCTCAGCTAGCTCTATTGTATCTGCCAGATCGCTCGTCAGCGTATTTATGTCATTAAAGGCTCCATCGAGCCGAGCGCGTTCCTGCATCAAGACTTGGGCGCGCTGCGGATCATCCCAAAAATTTTGGGTTTCGGACAGGGCATTTAGCTCAGCTAGGCGGCGCTCGGCGACATCCCAGTCAAAGACGCCTCCTTAGCAGGCCAATTGATTGCTCTATGGCTGCTTTCATATTTGCAATATCTGCTCGCATGTCTGTGTTCTAGCTAAGTTTACTAAGCTGTAAAGAGCCGAATCTCCAGCGGCCCAATTCACGCCTAATAAAGTCCATCATCAAGATCATCTTCTTCCGGCTCGGGTGCAGCGGGCGGCACTTTCTTGGGAGCAGCAGGCGGCACATTTGCAGCCGCAGGCGCGTTCATTTCGGGGGTCTGACCCGCCGGATTTTGTATCGAACTCTCGCCGCTCTCGGTGGCGGACGCAGGGCGCGCTCCGGTCTCTGCCTCGTTGGCGGTTGCGGGGTCGGCCTCCAGGGCCGAAGCTCCCTCCAAAGCCTGTTGGTCACCTGCGTCAGCCGTAGCGGCCTGCGCCGCCCCCTCGCCGCGATCATCTCTGCGGTTATTGGTCTCCGGGCCTCCGCCTTCGGGGGCTTCCTCGCTGTTTTCAGATCCAGTCTGAGGCTGTGCACCGTCTTCGCCTTGCCCTTCGGAAGGTTTAAATGAGGCCTCACTTAACGGTCTTAGGCCTCGCTGGGCCGGCGTATCGTCACTGCCCTCATCAGCATCAAGCCCGCTGCCTTCGGCGCCGCCCTCTGCCTCATAGCCATCCTCATCATCATTAAAATCAATAGAGGACCCAAAGAAACTCTCGCGGGCACCGCCAATACGGATCGTGTCTGAAAGCTCGCCTAATTTTGGCTCCGTACCCGCACGAAAAGCCTCGAGGATAAAGTCCGGCGCGCCAATATAGCTGGGTTCGCCGGTATCGCGCGTCACGGGCGACAGCGTCACGCCGTCAGGGATACGAAATGGCACAGCATCCTGCTGATCCAGGGCCACGCGCATAAAATCACGGAAAACGGGCGCGGCGACGGTGCCGCCCGCCTCTCCCGCCAGCGGCTTTGGCGTATCATATCCTACGTAAACCCCCGTCACGAGATCAGGAGAAAAACCCATGAACCATCCATCTTTATAATCATTTGTTGTGCCGGTCTTCCCGCCCAGCGGGCGTCCCAAGACAGAAATCGAGCGTCCAGTTCCATTATCGACCACGCCTTTTAGCATATAGGTCACCTGATAGGCCGTGACTGGATCAATCACCTGCTCACGCAGGTCAGGCTGCACGGGCGGAGGACCGCCAGTCCATTCCTCAACCTTGCAACCTTCACAGGCTTGTCCATGGCGGTAGATCGTTTTGCCAGTACCGTCCTGAACGCGGTCAAGAATGGTCGCCTCTATCTTTTTACCGCCGTTAACCAACATAGAATAGGCCGTTGCCAGTCGCAGCATAGTCGTCTCGCCCGCGCCCAGCGCCCAAGCAAGCTCCGGTTTGACCTCATCATAAATCCCAAAGCCTTCGCCGTATTGCTTGATACGCGACATGCCAATATCATTCGCCATACGAACGGTCATGGCATTTTTGGATTTCTCTAGCCCGAACCGCAGCGTCTTTAGGCCGTAAAATTTACCTTCATTATAGTTAGCCGGCTTGTAAAACAGCTCGCATTTTTCATCTTCAATGACATTGCCTTCGGCGTCAATCTTGACTTTGTCCAGATTTGTACGGCGTAGCTCTGGCGCAGAATTAGGCTCGGCAGAGGCACTCCCCTCGCCTTCCTCTTCCGCCAGTAAGGCCCGGCATTCATCCGCGTCTTGACGCTCGATGACGAATGGCGCGTCAAGGACTTGTGTTGCCGGCGTATAGCCCTCATCCAGCGCGGCAGCGTAAACAAAAGGCTTAAAGCCCGAACCGGGTTGGCGGTAAGCTTGGGTCGCGCGGTTAAACTGGCTCTGATCAAAACTATACCCGCCAACCAGCGCCAGCACCCGCCCAGTATGCGGGTCCATTGCGATCAGGCCGCCGTTTACGTCCGGCACTTGGCGAATATTATAGGTCTCTTCCTTGGTCTTCCGTTGCGCTTGCACGAGGATAACATCACCCGTGGTCACGACTTCGGTGATTTTAGACGGTGCTTTTATGCCGCGGCCGCTTTTTGTCGGTTTACCCGCCCATTTCACATCTTTGAGTTTGAGCACCCCGCGCGAGCGGCGTTTGCGTATCTCGCGCGCCTCTTCGCTCTCCTCCGTGCCCTCATCAGGTGCCTCCGACAGCTCATCTGCGAACCCAAGCACCGCTTGATCTCCCTCAATCGAGAGTACTAACGCAACGCGCCAATCGCCAATATCCTTTGGCGCATCTAGAGCTTTAAGCTGATCTTTCCAGCCAGAGAACTCCTCAATGCGGGCAAAAGCGCCGCGGTAACCTCTTCTGCGGTCATAAGACTCAAGCCCCTTACGCAGAGCTTTACGTGCCGCGAGCTGTAATCGCGTATCCAGAGTTGTACGAATAGAAAGCCCGCCTTCATAAAGTTCGTCCTCGCCGTAAAGATTGAAAATCTGTTTGCGGGCCTCCTCCACAAAATATTCGGCAGCGAGATATTCTTCCCCCTCAAAGCGCTTGGCGACAATAATATCCGTGGCCTTTGCCGCTTCCACTTCCGCCTTAGTGGCGTAACCGTCTTCTTGCATGCGTGTAAGCACATAAGCGCGCCGGCGCAGAGCCCTTTCCTTTTTGGCAGGATCGCCAACTTGGTAATTTGCTGGCCCTTTGGGCAAAACAGCCAAATAGGCGATTTCCTCAAGGCTAAGCTCTTTCATGGGTTTGCCAAAATAATTCAGTGACGCCGCCGCCACGCCATATGCGCCGCGGCCAAAGTAGGGCTCATTGACGTAAAGCTCTAAAATCTGATCTTTCGTCATGGCTTTTTCAATGCGGCGCGCAATCACGGCCTCCCGGAGCTTACGCTCAACGGTACGGGCGTTGCCAACTTTGAAATTTTTTGCGACTTGCTGGGTGATCGTCGAGCCGCCCTCAAGGCGGCGGCCATTCATAACATGCCCGACATTGGCCATCATTGCGCGTACAAAACCGCGCTCATCAAAGCCGTCATGGGTGTAAAACCGTTGATCTTCGGCCGCGACAAAGGCGTGCTGCAATTGCTTGGGTACAGTTTCGATCGGCACGAAAACCCGCGCCTGCTTTTTAAACTCCGAGATCAGCTTCCCGTCACCCGCATGGACACGTGACATAATTGGCGGGCGGTAGTCTTTCAGCGTTTCAACGGACGGGAGATCTTTGGTTGCCCGTGCAATGAAAACCAGCAGAAACACGCCGAATATGATCGCAAGCACGAGCCCGATCGCAACGAGCCACTTCAATATTGCAAGAAACTTTTTCATTGTCATCCGTCTATGTTTTGCGCGAATTGACCTGATAATGAGTCAACAATATGGCTGAGCTCTAAAATTATCGAGAAGCTCGATGAAAGACCAGCCATAGAGATTCGTGCGTGAGGGGAATATAAGACGCCTGCCCGCCTACGTCACGGCTTTTGCGCGGCGAAATAGCGATTAATCGCACGTGTGACAGAGGAAATGACCTTTTTACGGTGAGCTGGCTTGTTGAGCAGCGCCTCATCTTCGGAATTGGATAAAAACCCAAGCTCCAGCAGCACAGCGGGCACATCCGGCGCAAGCAAAACAAAATAGCCGGCACGCCTGTGCGTATTGCCGATCAACATCGTAGAACGAGCAAGCTCTGTTATCAAAATATCTGCAAACTCGCCGGATTGACTGGCGGTTTTTCGTTGGGCCAGATCAACCAGTATGTCGCCCACGGGATCGGATTGCTCACTCAGGTCAACATCCATGATCCAGTTTTGCGAGTTCACCAGCCGCTTGGAGCGGTTAACGGCGCGGTCCGACAAAGTATATACTGACGCCCCGCGCGCAGAGCCGCGCGCCGTGGCATCTGCGTGAATAGAGATGAACAAATCCGCGCCGCCGGCCCGCGCAAGGCGAAGCCGCTTCTCATGAGGGATATAGACATCCTTTGCGCGTGTCATAATGACTTTATAGCGGCCTGTTTTCTCCAGCTGCGTTCTCAGCTCGAGCGAGGCTGCATAGGTAATATGCTTTTCCTTCGTGCCGGCAGACCCAAGCGCGCCCGGATCATAACCGCCGTGACCAGGGTCGATCACAATAACGGGTTTCCGGACGGGTTTGACTGCCGCATATTGCCCGGCAGGTTTAAGGCGCGGGAAAGGTGTGCGTCCCGTAAAGTATCTGGGCTTTTGCTCCGGAGGGGCTTTGACCGCCTGCCCCGGTTTGAGGGACGGTACGGGAACGGCATAAGACCCGATAGGCTGAACCGTGCTCCCGAGCGTGGGACGGGCTTGATGGAGGCGGGCTTGACTGGAGCGGGCTTGAGGATTAGCTGCGCCCATCCCTGAAGGCGGGCCATTAGAATGAGACTGCACATTCAGCGTCATAACCTTGCCGCTAGTAACGGGCGCATAACGAATGTCACCCTGCGCCAAATCCAGTACAACCCGCAGGCCCTTGCCCCGATCTGAAAAGCGCACAGTTTTGACCAGGCCTGCCCCCTTTACGGTATTTGACCTTTGGGAAATCGCATGAACGGCGTTTGACCAATCTATGACCAGTCGGGCTTTGCCGTCCTTTATTTGGAAAATTTTGTCCGGCGTCGGGGCCGCCGAGTCGAATCGCAGTTCAACATAGGTCGCCTCGTTTTCCTGAGTGGCCGAGATCGACTTGAGCGTCTGAGCCCATGCGCTATCGGTCTCGGCACTTGCGAGAATCAGAAGAACCACCCATATGCACGTCAAGAAGCGCAAAAACCTACCTTTTATTATTAACAACACGTTATAGGACGTCAGTTATTAGCAATGGGTTAGCAGAAAGCACCTCTTCTCATAAAAAGCCTTTGCGCCCGGACCTCATTTCGGGCACTAAGGCTATGTAGGCGGAGCCCTAAAATTGATCCTGTTGAAAGTGATCATAAGGCACGGCCGCTGAGGCTGCATCATCCCGATGCGGCGCGATGCGTTTTAAAGCGCACATAAAAGAGTTACAATGAACGTAGTACTGAAAGATATGTTATCTCGCCGGGCCAAAGCCCGCGCAGCGCTATGCTCGGAACGAACATTCACATCATTATTATACATGCCCGCCGGCGCTTTGCGCCTTGCCTCGTCTCACCTTGCTTTATCGCGGTTTGCAGACGCAATTATCGGGCGTTTTGGAGAATACCATGTCAAAGAAAATGCTTATCGACGCCTCCCACCCGGAAGAAACCCGGGTGGTTGTCGTCAATGGAACCCGTGTTGAAGAACTAGATTTTGAAAGCCGCAACAAGCGGCAAATTCGCGGAAATGTCTATCTGGCCCGCGTTACCCGCGTTGAACCCTCCCTTCAGGCCGCATTTGTGGAATATGGCGGAAACCGCCATGGCTTCCTTGCTTTTAGCGAAATCCATCCGGACTATTACCAAATCCCCTATGAGGACCGCATCAAGCTCATCGAGGATGAAGAGGCGGACAATAAGGCCGAGCTAGAGGACGAAGAAAAAGATATTGAAGAAAAAGCGGTCGCGAAGAAATCACGCGGTGGGCGCCGCAAGAAAGCGCCCAAGACCAAGATTGAAGACGACGAAGAAATTGATGATGATCTAAAGGGGGATGATCCAGAGCGGGACGAAACCGAGGATTCTTTTGATGAAGATGAGGACGGCTCTGATGAGGAGGAACTAGACCCCAATCTTGATGCCTCAGATGAGGACGTCACCGATGCTTCTGATGCAGAAATTGCCAGCGAGCAAAACAAGGTGGCAAATAAACGCCGCAAACGCATTAATCGCCGCCGCTATAAAATTCAAGAAGTTATCAAACGCGGCCAGATCATGCTTATTCAAGCCGTAAAAGAAGAACGCGGTAATAAAGGTGCGGCGCTGACGTCCTATCTATCGTTGGCGGGGCGCTATTGTGTGCTCATGCCAAACACACCGCGCGGCGGCGGCATTTCGCGCAAAATCAGCAATGGCGCAGACAGAAAGCACCTGAAAGCTATCGTCAACGATCTTGATGTCCCGCCCGGTATTGGCGTGATCGTACGCACAGCGGGCTCGAAAAAAACCAAAGCCGAAATCAAGCGTGACTATGATTATCTGACGCGCCTTTGGGGGGAAATTCGTGAAACCACTCTAAAATCAAACGCGCCTGCCCTCATTCATGAGGAAGGCAATCTCGTGAAGCGCTCAATACGTGATCTATATAACCGCGATATTGATGAGATCTTGGTGCAGGGCGAGGAGTCCTATAAATCGGCCAAGGCCTTCATAAAAATGCTGATGCCAAGCCATGCCAAAAACGTAAAACAATATAAAGACAACATCCCCCTATTCCTTCGCTATGAAGTCGAAAAGCAAATTGAGAACAGCCTACAATCTGTCGTACAGCTTAAATCGGGGGGCTATCTTGTTATTCACCCAACAGAAGCGCTGGTGTCCGTAGATGTAAACTCGGGCCGCTCGACAAAGGAGCGCAATGTCGAGCGCACAGCTCTGAAAACCAATCTGGAAGCCGCCGAAGAGGTTGCCCGACAAATGCGTCTGCGCGACCTTGCGGGGCTGATTGTCATTGATTTTATCGACATGGATGAGAACCGAAATAATCGCGCCGTTGAAAAACGGATGAAGGACAAATTGTCTGAGGACCGCGCGCGGGTGCAAATGGGGCGCATTTCTCAATTTGGCCTCATGGAAATTTCTCGGCAGCGTCGCCGCCGCAGCTTGCTTGAAGGCTCGACCGCTTCCTGTGAACATTGTGACGGCGTGGGCCGCAAACGCACAATCGAAAGCAGCGCCCTTGCCGCCATTCGCGCCGTCGAGGAGACGGGCGTGCGCGGCCTTGCCAAGCGGGTAAAGTTGAAAGTATCCCCTGATGTTGCGCTTTATATCTTTAACGAAAAACGCGACTTGCTCACCCATGTCGACGAAGAATTTAGTTTGTTTACAGAGCTATCGGGTGATGAAAACCTGATCCGGCCGTCGTTCTCGATTGAGGTTGTCGAAAAATCGGGATCGGACAAAGACCCCCTTGATCAGATCGAAAAAGAAAACCGCAAGCTAGATCACGAGGCGCGTAATAAAGCCAAGCGCAAACCTCGCCGTGAGGAACGCGATGAGGATGAAGAGACTGACAAAGGCGAGCACGGTGAAGAGAAATCCGAAGCACGAGGCGAAGATGAAGAGGGCGGACGCAAGCGCCGCCGCCGCCGTGGTCGCCGCGGGGGCCGTAATAAGAAGCGGGATTCTCATGACCAAGACGCTCACGACGACGCCAGCGCCGCAGCTGACTCCGAACAGGACTCCGGTGAACAGTCAGATGACAATAGCGAAGCTAAAAAACCGCGCGGTAGAGGCCGCCGGCGTAAGGCGCCTTCCAAAACGGAGGCACAAGACGCCGAGCCCGACGTGAAATCTGTCAAAGAACAGGATGAACCGCAAGCCAAACCCGAGAGCACGGGCGCTTCAGAGCCCGCGTTAAAGCGTACAAAGGGCGTCAGGAAGGCACCCGCACGCAAAAGCGCTAAGGACAGCGAAGATAAGCCTGCTAAAAAAACCTCGCGGCGCAAAGCCGCCCCAAAGACCGGCGCGGAGCAATCCAGCGGCGAGCCAGATCCAAAAGCGAAGGTTAGTAAAATAAAAGCGAAGTCTAAGACAGCCCGCACCCGGCCTGCCCCGACCAAGGCGTCTAAGCCTGCAGATGAGGACGCAAAGGCGGCAAAAAAGACGCCGGCAAAGAAAACTACGACAAAAAAAACCGCAACCAAGAAAGCGGCAACTAAGAAAGCGGCAACCAAGAAAGCCCCTGCCAAGAAGGCGCCCGCAAAAAAGGCAGCAGCGAAAAAGGCACCTGCTAAGAAGGTAGCGACGAAAAAGGCGCCTGCGAAAAAAGTGGCTGCAAAGGCGAAGCCTGCTGCCAAGACCGTGAGGACGAAAAAGGCTCCGGCAAAGCGCAAAGCGCCCGCCAAAAAAGGGGCCAGTGCCAGCGATGACAGCGGCACTGTTCCCAAAGCCGCCTCCGAGCCCATAACAGCGCAGACAGCGCAACAGGCCCCTGCCCCCGCTTCAAATCAGAGTGCAGAGAGCAAGGCAAAGGATAAAGGTAAGAAAAAGGGCGGCTGGCTGTCACGCATTCTCAAGTAAATGTGACTGCACATAGCCAACATTCTTACAGCTCCGTCACTTGACCTAAGCCCGCGAAAATTAGATGTTTTGCGGGTTAATCAACGGATCATCTATTTTGGCCAAGTCTAAAGCTTTATTTTCCAGTGCGCTGCGACGTGCAGCCGCCGCCAGCCTTGCGCTGGCTATGATCGCAGGGTCTGCCCTGCCCGCGAGTGCGCAGTCGCTCATACGCGATACTGAAATAGAGGACACGCTAGAAGATTTTACAACGCCATTGCTACGCGCGGCTGGGCTAAATGCAGATAATGTCGATATTTATATCGTCAATGACAACTCGCTAAATGCGTTTGTAACGCGCGGGCAAAACATATTTCTAAACACTGGCCTTATCCTACAAGCCGATACACCGTCGCAGCTAAAAGGCGTTATCGCTCATGAGGCTGGGCATATCGCTGATGGGCGAATTGCCCGCTCTGATTACGGCAATCGGAACGCTTATGGTTCATTGCTAATCGCAGCGGGCCTAGGCCTTGCCGCCATCCTGGCAGGCGAAGGACAGGCGGGCGCCTTGATCCTCTCTGGCTCGCAGCAATTTGCACAGCTTGATGTCTTGGCCAATACCCGCGTCGGGGAGTCGGTTGCCGATCAATATGCGGCGGATTATCTTGAGAGGACAGGCCAGTCAGGCCAAGGCTTGATCGAGTTTTTTGAAAAATTCCGCTATCAGGAAGTCTTTTCAGTCTCCCGTCGTTATCCCTATTTTCGCTCTCACCCGCTTTCCTCTGACCGGATTGATGCCCTGCGTGAGGTAGTCGAGGAAAGCCCATATCGGCACACGCTTGACCCGGAGGAAGACGTGAAACGGCTGAACATGGCAAAAGCGAAGCTCAAGGGATTTTTGCAATCTCCTCAGCGTGTCTTCTCTGAATTTCCTGAAACCGATCAATCCGAAGAGGCGCGCTATGCCCGTGCTGTGGCTTTTTTCAAAGGCGCAGACCTACGCAGCGCCATACGCGAGGTCGATAACCTCATTGAGGATAGCCCCAATAACGCCTATTTTTATGAACTAAAGGCGCAGATGCTATTTGAAAGCGGAAAAGGCGCAGACTCTATTGCGCCAGCCGAGCGCGCCCTTGCCCTCAAGCCCGACACGCCGCTTTTCAAGATCGCGCTTGCTCAAGCCTTGATTGAGCAAGGCCGAAAAGACCAAGTTGACCGCGCGGTGACCCTGCTGAAATCGGCTCTTCAGAAAGAAAGCGCAAATGGCGCAGCGTGGTATTATCTCTCGCAGGCCTATGGCAAGCAGAATAAAGAGGCACTGGCAAAATATGCCGTGGCGGAGCAAGCGTTTAGTGCGGGTGACATGCAGCGAGCGAAATCATTCGCAGAGCGGGCTCAAAAAGATATGGACGCCGGCACGCCGCAATATCGCCGCGCCTCCGATATTGTTGTGATTGCCCGTACAAGGCTTGCCGCAAAGGGCAAAAACCGTTACCGCCCTAAACCGTAATATAAATTTAAGGGCTAAGGCCTAACCTTTAGCTGTCCTACCTCTTTGGAGATTTCGATGAAATTTTTGACCTCTACGGCCATGGCCTTGTCATTTTTTGCTATGGCAGGCTGCGCCCAAGCTCAAAGCGCGCCCGCCCCTGCGGACCGCGCGCAAATTGAGGCCGTTATTAAAGACTATCTTTTGGAAAACCCCGAAATCATCCGTGATGCCCTCGACGAGCTTGATCGGCGCGAAGAAGCCGCCATGATGGCTGCCGTCCGCGAAGGACTTGAGAATGATAAGCGCGACGTCAAGATCGGCCCAAGTGATGCCAAAGTGACGATCGTCGAATTTTTCGATTATAATTGCGGCTATTGCAAACGCTCAACAGAATGGGTGCGCCAGACAATTGAGAAGCACCCCCGCGATGTACGCGTGATTTTCAAAGAATTGCCCATTTTGGATGGCCGCACAAAGACTTCTCGTATTGCAGCAAAAGCCGCCCTTGCCGCCCATAAGCAAGGTAAATATATGGATTTGCATCTTGCACTTATGAATGCTAGCGGCCTGACTCCGCAGCGCATAAATGATATCGCCAAAGAGGCAGGTGTGGACATCACACGAATGCAAAAAGATATGCAAAACCCCGAGATTGACCGTCTGCTTGAAGACACGCTCATCCTAGCCAACCGTATCCCCTCTCTGACCGGCACGCCTTTTTTCATCATCAATGATATTATGATACCTGGCGCTGATACAGACAGGCTGCAAGCGGCTCTCGAAGAAGAACTCGCTGGCTAAACATAATCAGCGGGCTTATATGAAAGCCCGCCATGATTACCTTTCTAAATGCCCTGATCCCGGTCATCGTTATTGTTGCGATTGGCAGAGGCTTAGCATGGAAGCAAATCATCACCGACGGCGGCTGGCGCGGCATAGAACGTATCAGCTATGTACTCCTCTTTCCCGCGCTCATTATCCGAGAGATAGCTAAAGCGCCGCTGGAGAGCGCCCCTTGGGGCCTTGCCGCCGTTTTGATCGCCGCTCAGATACTATTGGCGGCTGTGGGCTTGCTTGCCCGCGATCAAAAGGGCCGCCCCGCAAAAGGTTCAATCATTCAAAGCAATGTCCGCTGGACGGCCTTTGTCGCGCTATCCATTGCCGGCGCGTTGTTCGGCGGCGAAGGGCTCGCGCTGGTTGCGATCTCGGCGGCGGCTATGATCCCGATCGCCAATATTCTTTCCGTCGGAGCCTTGGTGAAATATGGCGATATCAATGTGTCCGAAAATCCCGCCCAGACACCCAATGTTCTGCACGGTCTGGTTACCAATCCGCTCATCATCGCGTGCATGATTGGCATTGGACTCAACCTTTTCGGCCTCACGCCGCGCGGGGTGGCGGATAAAACACTTGGTCTTTTGGGGCGATCAGTAATCGCTTTAGGATTGCTAACGGCGGGTGCAGGCGTTGATTTTACGGCGCTTAAGCGCACGGGGGCGCGCACTTTGATCTGGTCACTTGTCCGGCTTATCGGTCTGCCGCTGGCCGCGCTAGCCTTTGGGCTTCTTATTGGGTTACCGCGCCTGTACCTTTTGATTGCCGTGATATGCACAGCAACACCAACTGCAACCAATTGTTATATTCTCTCTCGCCAACTCGGAGGAGATGCCCCTTTGTCGGCCAATCTGATTGCCGTGCAAACCCTACTCTCGGTGCTCACGATGCCGCTAATATACTGGCTGGCGCTGATAATGATTGGCGCTTAGGCGGCGGCTTTAAACGCATTTATGCGCGCGAGGGCGGATGCGATAATATCTGACGGGGCGAGCTTGGCCGAAAGGCCTTCGCTTAGGCTTCTGCGCCAGAGCCTCGCGCCCGCCTGCCCCGCATAAAGTCCCATAATATGCCTGATGAGTGCCTTGGTGGAGCGGTCTGCGTCTTGGCAGCTTAGCGCGTAATCAATAAGCCGTGCGGCGACCTGCTCACGCGTGAGATTAAAGGCATCGCCGCCGTAAACTTTTTCGTCGACCCCGGTCAGCATCCACGGCGTATTATAGGCCGCGCGGCCAATCATGACCCCGTCAAGTCCGCTACTGGCCTTCAGCGCGGTATCAAGGTCAGTCAGCCCGCCGTTGAGAACAATCTCAAGATCTGGAAACATGGCTTTCATTCGCCGCACCAAGCCGTAATCGAGAGGCGGAACTTGCCGGTTTTCTTTGGGCGATAGACCTTTGAGCCAGGCCTTACGCGCATGAATAATGAAATGGCGGCAGCCCGCCGCAGCGACCGTTTCGATGAATTGCGGCAGCGTGCGTTCAATCTCTTGGTCATCTACGCCAAGCCGGCATTTGACCGTCACGGGCTTCTTGCTTACGGCCTGCATAGCGGTAAAGCATTTTGCCACAAGGTCAGGGTTTTTCATCAGGCAAGCCCCGAACGCGCCCGATTGTACGCGGTCGGACGGGCAGCCAATATTGATATTTATCTCGTCATAGCCCTCAGCGCAGCCGATCTCTGCCGCCCTCGCGAGCTTATCAGGGTCCGAGCCGCCAATCTGTAAGGCCACAGGATGTTCGGCCGGATTAAACGCCAAAAGCTGCGCACGTGGCCCGTGGATAACCGCATCCGCCACCACCATTTCCGTATAAAGCAAAGCCCGTGCACTTAGCTGGCGGTGAAACCAGCGGCAATGCCGGTCCGTCCAATCCATCATGGGCGCAACACTTACCCTAAATTGCTCATTTTTTATAATAATATTACTCATAATTGCCGATATAATAGATAATAGTTTAACACTCAAATATGCCACAAGGCGTGCAATAGGCACTGCCAAAAGACACATTAATTCTGGCGCCCATTTCCCCTGAGTCCTCTCTATTTATGGTCTTTCTTAAACAATTATCAGGAATAAACCGAATTTATAGTTTCGATAGGTTTTCAGCACTTATTTCTATGCATGTATTTTTCAAACGTCTCTGCAACCGCTTTTGACATTTCCGAATTCACCTTGGCATCTTTTACGGTTTTAGCGACTTCTCGCATTTCTTCGGCGCGGCGAATGCCATGAGTTCCAACACGTTCAAACCAGTATTCCATGCGATCTTTGTCCCAGCCCATGCCGGGGAAGCTGCCATGTAATGAGGATTTTATCTCCGCCTCAACATCATAAAACTGGGCAGCTTGGAAACATTCTAGGGTAAGCGCCTCCATACCTTTAATCATGACGGATCTGCACATTTTTATTGCGGCGGCACGCCCTATTTCTTGCCCAACGCATCTAACGTTTAATCCTAGCTGGCTCAGTTTACTGGATATGGCCTCTCCGTCAGGGTGAGACAGCAGCAAAGGCACATTGGCTTGTTTCGGGTAAACAGGCGCCATAATCGCAAGATCGACGAGGTTTTCACAGATAGCGACATTGGCTTGCTTTGTGCTAGGCGAAATAGAATTCATCTCTAGAAAGTATTGATTGGGTTTCAAATATTGCGATACTTGCTTTGCGGCGATTGGGGCTTGCTCTGCTGTTACAAGCGAGAGCACCCAATCTGCATCATCTATCACTTCAGACAATGTTCCAAGGAAACTAACACCGGCTGACGCAGCTCTAGCTTTGATGTTATCATCTTGCTTGAGATCATATGCATGAACATCAGCGTGTTGCGTAAGATGTTGGCCGAACATATGCCCGGCCTCACCAAATCCGATTATGGCGATCTTCATAAGAACACGCTTCCATCCATAATCTTACGCGCTGTGCGCAAGAGAGCCGTGCGAATAACGGTGCCCCCTTCCCATTCTAACTCCACCGTCAGCGCGCCCGTCGGGTGTTCAACATCAACGCGGCATGGGTTCGTCTCATCAAAATTAGCCATACCAGCGGCAACGCCGCCCATAAACATACAGCCCGCCGCATCGGAAGCTGCCGCCAGCACACCCACCGCTTGATGGACGCGGTGCGGAATAAAGGTACGCGTTGAAATAATTCCGCCATTTCGCGGCGGCGCGATTAGGCACATTTTGGGTATCGTCATATCAGCGACATCACCCAAATTCATCAGGACGCCAGCTTGAAGCCGGATCACCTCTAACCGTGTTTTTATTTTGTCATTCGACTCTAATTCTTCCGGTGTTTCGTATCCGCCCAGACCTAAATCTTTGGCGCGTATCAAAACACTCGGCATGCCGTTATCAACAAGCGTACACTCAATGCCGTCTATACTGTCAATCTCGTTGCCAGTGGGCAGTAAAGCTCCGCACTGAGCCCCTGCGGTTCCGAAATAGTTTTGTAAAACCGGGGCATGCACTCCAGGAACACCGTCAATGCGCGCCGTGCCGTCATAGGTGACTTTGCGATGGGGCGTTTGCACAATGAGGTCCGCGCGCGAGTCAGAATTGACCATATAGACCCGCACAGTTGTTTCATCTTCCTCTGCCTCTACGAGGCCTCGCTCAATAGCAAAAGGGCCAACACCCGCCAGCATATTTCCGCAATTTTGAGAGTCGGAAATCGCACCTGTCTTGGGTGTGACTTGCAAAAAGAGATACTCAACATCGACACTGTTTTGATCGGACCGCGAGACAATCGCCACCTTACTTGTGAGGGGATGCGCCCCGCCAATCCCGTCAATCTGGAGGGCATCAGGTGAGCCCATAATCGTCAGTAAAGCTTGATTGCGCGCCTTAACATCAGACGGCAAGTCAGTTGCCAAAAAAAACGGCCCCTTTGATGTGCCGCCGCGCATGAACATGCAAGGGATTGACGTCATGCTTCGCCTTTTGGGATAGTGTGCCCGGGCCAATAAAGCCGCATTGGATTTTCAACGAGCAGCTTATGCTGCACAGCTTTTGATGGCGCGATATGCGGGATACGGTCAACCAGCAAGCCATCATCAGGCGTATGCGTTTTCATATTAGGATGCGGCCAATCTGTGCCCCATAAAACCCTATCGGGAAAACGCTCCACCAAGCTACGGGCAAAAGGCACAACATCGTCATAGGGCGGCCCCGCGACAGATAGGCGTTCCGGACAAGAGACCTTAACCCAGAAATTAGGGTTATCAGCCATCAGTTTGATAAAGCGGTTAAACTGTGGATGGGATACGCCCAACGAAACATCAGGACGGCCCATATGGTCAATCACGACCAGGGTCGGTATGGCCTCAAGAAAAGGCGCGATTTCTTCGAGCTCTTCCGCTTCAAAATAGACAACCACATGCCACCCCATTTTGGCGACACGCTTCGCGATTTTCAAATAGTCTGACTTAGGTGTCGGATCGACAAGACGTTTGAGAAAATTAAACCGCACGCCTCTTACGCCCGCAGCGTCTAAGGCCTCAAGATCCGCATCGGATATGGCCGGATCAACAATCGCAACGCCCCTCGCCTTGCCCTTAGAGCGTCTCAGGCAATCGACCATAGCGTCATTAATTTTACCGTGACAGCTGGCTTGTACCAAAACGTTTTTATCAAACCCCAGATGATCCCGCAGCGTGAATAACTTCTCAGTTGGCGCATCATAGGGCGTATATTTACGAATGGGTGAATAGGGAAACTTATCTGACGGTCCGAAAACATGACAGTGAGCGTCTACCGCGCCGACAGGAACCTTAAACTCAGGCACCTTTGGATTGGCATGCACATCACGCGCACCTTCAGTTGGAAGCTGTGCTTGAATATTCGCCATTAGATATATTTCAGCCCTTTGTCTTTGAGGCGCTCTCGCATGCCGTAAACATCAAGACCCAGTTCACCAGCCGCGAACCGTGCGCGGTTACGCGCCTCTTTCTCTTCACGTGCATGAGCGTTCTTTAAGACCGTTTCAGCCGTTGCATGAGGGACGACGCAAACGCCATCATCATCAGCGACAATAACATCTCCAGGATTGACGGCCTGCCCTGCGCACACAATCGGTACGTTAATTGACCCTAAGCTCTCTTTGACGGTGCCTGTGCCGTGAACATATTTGGACCAGACAGGAAAATCCATCTCTTGTAGTTCGGCCAAATCGCGAACGCCGCCCTCAATGATTAACCCGCGAACACCGCGTAATTTTAAAGCCGTTGCAAATAAGTCCCCGAAATAACCGGCATCAGACTCAGATGTTGGCGAGATGACGAGAATGTCCCCTTCTTGGCATTGTTCAACAACAACATGGATCATCCAATTATCGGCTGGAGGGATAGACACAGTCACCGCGTTCCCTGCGACGCGGGCGCCGGGATAAATAGGCCGCATATAGGGTTTCATGCACCCTGTTCGGCCTTGGGCTTCGGACACAGTCGCAACGCCACTTGCACCCAATCCATCAACGATGCTTAGATCAACACGATCAATATTCTGCACAACAACATGTTCAGCCATATCATCCTCTTCAGTTCCTCTGAACTATTATTCTTACAGACGACCAATTCCAGCCCGAAGTCAGTTCTGCCCATTAGAAAATACGAATTGTTTTAACAAACCCTGCGAAGGTCTTTAATGAAATTGGACTGCGAATCCGTCGGCCGCCATCCCTCACGGTGTGTCAAACCTATCAAACGGTTTAAACGCGGCGGCAATGGACACACAATGGCGAGCCATCCTGCCTCTAACTCAACAGCAA
This sequence comes from uncultured Caulobacterales bacterium, assembly GCA_964410285.1. Taxonomy (GTDB): domain Bacteria; phylum Pseudomonadota; class Alphaproteobacteria; order Caulobacterales; family Maricaulaceae; genus Fretibacter. The sequence goes on from CAYPFR010000002.1 coordinate 104,515, forward strand.
CTTGGTCGGGAGACAAAATGGTCAAACAATCTGTTTTCATCAATATTTGACGGTTGGCGATAACAGAGCCGCATTCCACGGAGATGCGCGGCACAGATAGACCTTCCTCCAAAAATAGACTTTCCCATTTATCGCGAAGCGGAATGCCGGCGTTCGGGACACACCAAGGATATTTGCTTAAAGCCTGCGCAGGCATTGATGTGGGCGTTTCCCCAGTAACAAGTGGATGCCCTGCCCGAGCGACAATGACGGGCGCATCTTTAAATAAAGGAACTTGAACGAGGTCGGGTCCCGGCTCTGGATCGCGTAGTGCCCCAATCAAAAAGTCAAGTTCACCATTTCGAAGGGGTTCAATCAGCTCAATGAATGAACCTTCCGCGATATAAATATCAATGTCGGGGTATTTTTGCTGATAGTCTACGATTGCAGATGGCAAAACGCGGGCCCGACACAGCGGCATAGCACCGATAGACACACGTCCTGATTTCACGCCCTTAAAGGCGGAAATGTCCTCTATCAGGTAGCGCAATTCAGCCCCAGCTAGCCCAAATTGACGCGCCTTAAGCAAGCCGAAATCCGTTAAAACAATGCCCCTTCCTTTTCGCCGGGTTAAATCCTGCACCAAAACAATTTCAAGATCACGAATAGCGCGATGCAGTGAAGCCGTAGACAATCCCGTTAAATGAGAGGCTTCAGCGTAATTTCCCCCTCGGGCCAAAGCGAGAAAGGCTTTGATCTGCGTATGAGTCACATTTTTGCGGCCGATATACCCAAGAATAGCCTGCACACGCGGATAAATCAGCCCAGCAGCCTCTGTGGGGGCCATCCCCTCATTTTGACGATTGAACAAGCGCACATCAAGCTGATTTTCTAGTTTCGCAATAGCTTGCGTGACAGCGGATTGAGATAAGCTCACAGCACGCGCCGCCGCTTGCAATGTCCCGAGCTCTACAATTTTCACAAATGCTTTAAGATGCCGGATATTAAAAAGCCATGTCTCCATAATATCCTATTAGCATTTTCTTATACCAAATGTAGACTCCTAATTCGGTTTGCCGACGGAAAACCTCTACATTTGCACTAATTGAAAAGGTGTAGTGTTTTTATGAGCTTGATTATCGATTGCCATGGCCATCAAACATTAGTACCGCAAGCTCACTTAGAGTTTCGTGAAGCCCAGAAAGCTCGTCTGAAAGACCCATCTCTACCACGTCCCAATTTACCAGATTATGCGGATGAAGAACTGCAAGAGATAATCGCGAATAATCAATTTAAGCTCCAACAAGAGCGCGGTGCCGATATCACAATATTCTCGCCAAGAGCCTCTCGCATGGAGCCTCACATTGGCGATAGTGAAACTTCCGTCGATTGGGCGCATGCTTGCAACAATATGATCAAGCGCACGGTCGATTTATTTCCCGATAATTTTGTCGGCGTGTGCCAACTCCCTCAACAAATCAAAGACGGAAAACCGGTTGGGCTAGAAGACGCCATTGAAGAGCTTGAGCGCTGCGTGGATGAGTTAGGTTTCGTGGGCTGCAATCTAAACCCGGATCCTTCGGGAGGACATTTCTCGGCACCATCTTTGACGGACCGCTATTGGTATCCGCTCTATGAAAAAATGGTCGAGCTTCGTGTTCCAGCGATGATACATGTTTCAGCTTCGTGTAATGATTGCTTACACGCGACGGGGTCTTACTATATGGCGGCAGACACTAACGCCTTTATGAACCTTATGACAGGCGACCTATTTTCAGATTTTCCAGAACTCAATTTCATTATCCCGCATGGCGGCGGGGCCGTACCTTATCATTGGGGACGTTACCGAGGCCTTGCCGATATGATGAAAAGACCCTCTCTGGATGAATATGTAATGGGAAACGTCTATTTTGACACCTGCGTTTATCATCAACCTGGTATCGATTTATTATTCGATGTGATTGACCCAAAAAATATACTCTTCGCTTCTGAAATGATTGGAGCCGTGCGCGGCATTGATCCGCAAACAGGCCACTATTTTGACGACACGAAACGCTATGTCGAAAACCTCGGCCTTCCGCCTGACGTGCGTCACAATATTTTTGAGGGCAATGCGCGCAGGGTTTATCCGCGGCTTGATGAACGACTAAAGGATCAGGGACGATGAGTGATAAGCTTCAAAATTACAAAGAGGCGTTCGAAGATATTCCAGGAACGCGGGTCTTCACAACGGAGCGCGCGAGGCAAGGTTATCACCTCAATCAATTTTGCATGACTCTCATGAAGCCAGAGAACAGGAAACGATGGCTCACAGATGAAGAAGCCTATCTTGCAGATTGGAAAATTACCTCTGAACAAAAAGCAGCCTTACTGGCCCGAGATTATAACCGTCTGCTCGATCTGGGCGGAAATATTTATTACCTCGCCAAGGTTTTTTCGACCGACGGGCTCTCCTTCGTACAAGCTGTCTCCACCATGACCGGCATGGATGTCGAAGATTACAAAGCCATGATGAATGCTGGCGGCCGTTCCCCCGAGGGTGTTCGCTCCATAAAAGAGGGCAATTAAAATGGCCAAAATTACAGCAGGCATCGCAACCAGCCACGTTCCCCTCATGGGCGTGGGTATCGACCAGAACAAACAGGAGGAAGACTATTTCAAACCCATTTTTGCGGGATATGAGTGGACGAAAGCGTGGGTTAAAAAACCTGAGAACAAACCTGATGTCGTTGTACTTGTCTTTAATGATCATGCCTCGGCATTTGGTCAGGATATCATTCCGACTTTTGCGATTGGTTGCGGCGAAGAATTTCAGCCTGCCGATGAAGGCTGGGGGCCACGCCCCGTTCCGGCGGTCAAGAACTATCCCGACCTCGCATGGCATATCGCCCAGAGCCTGATCATCGATGAGTTTGATATGACCATCATAAATGAGATGGATGTTGACCATGGACTGACCGTTCCCCTCTCCGCCATGTTTGGAGAGCCTAAGGAATGGCCGGCCTTGGTTGTGCCGATTATGATTAATGTTGTGACTTACCCAATCCCGTCGGGTGATCGTTGCTATCGGCTCGGACAGGCTATCAAAAAAGCCGTGGAAAGTTTCCCCGAGGATTTAAATATACAAATCTGGGGCACAGGCGGTATGAGCCATCAACTCCAAGGGCCGCGTGCGGGGCTTATCAATCAGGAATGGGATCAAAAATTCCTAGATGACCTGACAGCAGACCCGGAGCGCCTTCGTGCAATTCCGCATATTGAGTATCTGCGCGAAACGGGATCTGAAGGCATTGAGATGGTGATGTGGCTTGTGATGCTCGGCGCGCTGACAAATCCCAAAGAATTACATCGTCATTATCATGTCCCCGCTTCGAACACAGCGCTCGGACATATCGTTTTGGAGAATGGAAAATGAGGTTATTAGTCGCTGGCGCAACAGGTGCTTTTGGCCGCAAACATATGGCGGCCTTGGATAATATTGACGACGTTGAAGTCACGTCAATTATTGGCCGAACAGCAGAACCAACCAAAGCTATGGCAAAGGAACGTAATATTCCGCATTGGGGTTTGAATCTCGCCGAAGGCTTAGCGCGCGATGATGTTGATGCCGCCATTTTGGTGACCCCAACACAACAGCATGCTGCTCAAGCCATACAGGTGCTAGAAGCAGGCAAACACTGCTTCGTCGAAATCCCTATGGCCGATAATATTGGAGACTCCCGCCGACTTGTAGAGGCCGCTAATGCGTCTGGTAAGAAAGCTATGGTTGGCCATGTTCGCCGCTTTAATCCGCCGCACCAATGGATTCACAATAGGGTCAAGAGCGGAGACCTGAACGTCCAGCAAATGCAAATTCGCACCATGTTCTTTCGCCGCACGAATACGAATGCCTTAGGTGAACCGCGCTCTTGGGTCGATCATTTGCTTTGGCATCATTCGGCCCATTCCATTGACCTTTTCATGTATCAAACACAGGAACCTATTTCAGATGTTTATGCCGTGGCAGGGCCTGAGCACCCCGATTTGGGTATCTATATGGATATGGGTATTGTGATGCGCACGCCGAGCGGCAAGGTTTGCAATCTATCCCTCTCTTTTAACAATGAAGGGCCGCTAGGGACTAACTTCCGCTACATCTGTGATAACGGCACTTACACAGCCTATTATGACGATATGAAAACAGGCACGGGCGAAGTGGTTGACGTCTCTGGGATTGACGTTTCCACCAATGGCATTGAACTCATGCAGCGTGAATTTCTGGCCGCTATCGCCGAAGACCGCGAACCCAATGGGTCCGTGCAACAAATTCTGGCAACCCATGAAGTCATGGAAAAAATCGAACGCATGGTCGAGAAACAACTTAACGCCCAGCAGGGATAATTAGGACAAATGCTGTTCACACGATCATTAGCCGGCAAACAGTTGCGCCCCATAGGCCTCGGATGTATGTCCCTTAGCCAAGCCTATTACCCTCTGCCGAGCGAAGCGGAGGGCGAGGCATTACTTCACCGCGCAATCGATATCGGCTATGACCATTTTGATAGTGCCCGCCTATATGGCCAAGGGCACAACGAAACCTTGCTGGCCCGTGTGCTGAAAACACGCCGCAATGAGGTTTTCATTGCATCTAAATGCGGGATTGAATTTGATGACGGTAATCGGCGTGTAGACTGCAAACCCGAAACGATCCGCCGCGCGGTCGAGAAAAGTCTCGCCGCGCTTAATGTAGATCACATCGACCTATATTATCTCCATCGCCGTGATATAAATACACCCATCGCCGATTCCGTTGGCACGCTGGGCCGCCTAATTGAAGAAGGAAAAATTGGCGCAATTGGCCTCTCCGAGATGTCGGCTCAGACTTTAAGAACGGCGGCTAAAGAACACCCCATCGCAGCTATGCAGTCGGAATATTCGCTGTGGACCCGTAATCCTGAAATCGCCGTTTTAGAGACTTGTAAAGAATTAGGCACTGCCTTTGTGGCTTTTTCACCCGTGGCTCGCGGCGCACTTTCTGGCGGTGTGGATGAGCCAAAGACACTGGATGGTAGGGATTTGCGCTCCAAACACCCACGCTTTCTGGATGAGAACTGGGCGAAGAACCAAAAGCTAATCATCAAATTTTGTGAAATAGCAAAACGTGAGAGCGTAACGCCTGCGCAGCTTTCACTCGCATGGGTACTGGCGCAAGGCCGTCATGTCCACGCTATTCCGGGAACAGCATCGATCGTTCATTTGGAAGAAAATCTGGACACTCTTGATCAAACAATTTCCGCCGAAACTCTAAAAGAAGTTTCAACTCTGATTAATCAAAACACAGTTTCCGGACATCGCTACCCTGATGCTATGCGAAAGGCCATTGATACGGAAGAGTTCTAATCGCCACTGGCTGCTTTGGCTGCAAGACAGAAAAATAGGCGCAGTAATTGCTTAAAATGCACGTAAATGAGAAGAAGGTTTAATGAACTTGCTACGGTCAGGTTTTGAATAACCTGACCGTAAGGCTGAATTTTATTGAGTATTCACAACAGGGAAATCAATGTCTGTTTGGGCGACATGATTGATATAATTTGTGAAAATGTTCGCCGCGACATGGGCTGTGACTTCAGCGATTGCGCCGTCATTATAGCCCGCAGCACGCACGGCCCCGATCTCGTCATTGCTGACTAACCCTTGTTTATCGACAATGGTTTTCGCAAAGGTCAGTAACGCTGCGAGTTTTGGATCAGCGGACCGCCCTTTTAGACGTGAGTCTATTTCTGACTGGTCCACCTTGAGGGATTTGGAAATCGCACTGTGAGCCGAGGCGCAATAGTCGCATGTATTTGCGCCGGCAACGGTCAAGGCAATCGCCTCGCGGGTCTTGGAATCAAAGCTGCCTTTTGAAAGCGCAGCGCCTAATCCTAAGAATGCCTCAAGTACAGCGGGTTGATTTGCCATGACTTTGGTTAGATTTGGAACGGCTCCCATATTGGCCTTTACGGCCGTTAGGAGTTCAGCGGCACGGCCCGTTGCCGTGTCTGGATTGACTGTATTTAAACGTGACATGATAGTCCTTTCAATTGTGATTAGGGTTGAGTCTGGAGCCGTTAAGCCGTACGGGCGATGCGCTTAAGCGCATCACCGGTGAGGAAAATGGCACTTGCGAGCAAGACGATATCTTTGAGCAAGAACTGGCCTGGGACGACGGAGAGGGCGGGGAAACCGCCAAGGCTCGCTTCCCAAACAGGCGCCGTCAAAAGATAGCTTGATGTGACAAAGAATGTTGCGAGCGCCCCAAGAGCCCCGACAAGTGCGAGCTTCGGGAATTTTGCGCCAAGGGCAATGATAATAGCCAACGCTATTTCGGTCGTGCCGATAAGGTTGGATGCGCCTTGGAGGCTGAAAACACTATATAACCAAGATGTCAACGGGCTGGAGGCAACGAGGCCTTCAATGGCGCCGGCTTCATATGCGGTGAATTTCATAGCTCCGATCCATCCGAGAACCGTCGCGCCTGTAAAGCGAAGTGCGTTCACGCCAACATTGCTAATTTTTTCACCGAGGGCGTTGATTTGCGAGGCGGAAAATCCCGCGGTTGTTGTGTCAGAGAAAGTTGCTGTGGTAGTCATGATTTTTTCCTTTGTTATAGACCAATCGGTCAATATTGAATTGTAAAAAATGCAGTTCGGTGACTGCGATGAAATTGATATATGTTTTTTAAACCAATTGGTCAAATATTTTAATATCACGAATTTGTGAGCCCCAAAAATATCTTTACCCCTGCCCTCGGTAATTAATCTGATTTAAGCGCAGTGAAAGAATCAGGCGGTTTCTTCGTCCAAAATAGTGGAGATCCGGCGTTTTAATGCAGGCAAAACCTCACTCTCATACCAAGGGTTACGTTTGAGCCAACGATTATTTCTTGGACTAGGGTGAGGCATTACCAGTCTTGTCGGCATATGGTCTTTCCATCTGGAAACACGTTCGGTGAGGGTTATCTTCTTTCCGTCCCTGATATGCCAATCAATAGCGTATTGTCCGATGATAAGAGTGAGTTCTACGTCTTTGAAACCATCCAGTAATTGATCTCGCCACAGCGCCGCACATTCAGGGCGCGGGGGAAGATCACCACTCTTTCCAGCTCCCGGAAAGCAAAATCCCATGGGAAGAATTGCAATCTTCTTCGGATCGTAAAAAGTGGTCTCGGAAATCCCCATCCAATTTCGCAATCGAACCCCGGACGGATCATCAAAGGGAATGCCCTTTTTGTGTGTGATCCGTCCTGGGGCTTGACCCACAATTAGAACCTTTGAGCTTGGGCCGCCTTGAAGTATTGGCTTGGGTCCGAGCGGGAGGTCTTCGCAGGCCGTACAATTTCTAACTGAGTTAATGAGTGCGTGCAGATCATTATTTGACGGCTGAGAAATTTCCAAAAAACCCTCCAGAGGTGGCCCTTTGCCTAACTATCACAATATCGATTGTGCACCAATAACAAGTACCGCCAGCCAAGACAGCAGATAGACAGGTGTGCGTAAATAAGGAATACCCGCAATGTAAACGACGGCATGCACAATTCGGGCAATAAAGAAGATCATAGCCCACTGAGCGACAACAGGAATGATGGCTGCATCAGCTTTCGCAAAATAGGCGGCTGCTAACACAACCGCGATAAATGCAGGCATGGTTTCAACCATATTCAGATGCGCCCGCTGTGCCCGTTGCGCCCACAATGGGGGCTCGGGCTGTTTGGCTGGAAAGCCTTCAGGGTAATTCTTTAAAAAAGTTGGAAGCCCCCAAGTAAAAAGCCTCGCCAAGATATAAGGTATCCAAAGTAAAATTGTAAGAAGGCCGCTGAGAGCCAGATAGTAAAACGCCGTGTCCATGATGTCCCCTAAAATAAGTCGTTTTTGTAACAAATTTGACAAAATTTGATGCGATCAGTTGCTCACCTGAGCGCTCAATTATCAAGGCGAGGATCACAATGCGACATTATCTGCATAGAAAAAGAGACGAGATGCAAAGCTACATCATGACTTTACGGTATTTAGACGGAGACATTTGGAACTTTGCTCTAAATGCACGTGTAAAGGCCGCTGGCGATTGATAGCCCGATAATTTGGCCACTTCTTGAATACTGTCACTTGATTCATGAAGCCTCGCTAGCGCCTTTTGCATGCGCCACTCTGAAACATAGGTCATCGGACCCATGTCCAATAACTCACGAAAACGCCTCGCATAACGGCTACGAGACATTCCAACTTCTGATGCCAGGTTTTCAACCGACCAATGAAATGACGGATTCGCATGAATTAGGCCAATTGAACGGCCAATTTGCTTATCACTGAAGGCGGCTAGCACCCCTTTAAGCTTATCATTTTTATCAATATTTATCCTGAGCAACTCAATAAACATGACTTCTGACATCCGAATAACGGACGCCTGAATTGCCAATTGTGATGAATAAACTTGGCGAATAATGAGATTCAAAATATCATCAAGCATAGGGTTAGATGCCCGTTCATTTTGGGTAATTATTTGGTATTTCGGAAGCACACTCAGCAAGGGGTGATCGGCATCAGTTCGGAACGTAAAATGTCCGCAGATAAGTTTTGTTTTCGCCCTATCATCACCCTCCCCCACAACAAGCACTCCGTTACCATCATACCCCACATCCTCAAGGAGCGTTTCAAGTTTTGGAGCCTGCTGATAGTCAGTGTCGTAAAGAATATGGGATGCGCCGCCCGTGATGAGTATCATATCACCCGCGGTTAAGCTGTGTTCCTTATTATCAATTCGAACATTTAACCTGCCCTGCACGACCATGTGGAACCGGGCAGCTTGCTTATGCTCTGGGACCTGCACACTCCAAGGCGTTGAGAAATCCGTTCTGAAGTAAAACACACCGTTCAGGTTTAATGTGTCCAATATGTCACTAAGAATATCCACAATACCACCTTTACTAATGCCCTCAGTTAATTGACAGCAAAGCGCCCTCCGGCAAGCCTTTGAAATCAGTGTTTAGAGTAGGGATAGAGTTTGCTCTTTAATGTCCCTGAGAACGGTTTTACGACCCCCAGATTTGATTATGACACGTCCGCCGAAATAGGCGGTCCAAATAAGAGCCGCTTTATCCGCCGCACGGGTTTCTTTAAGCGCAACAGCGATAGCGTCCCTCATGCGCTGCATGCTCGCCTGAACAACTTTCTCAGTTGATGAATCAAATGGAGCTTGATCAACCGCCGCATTACACAGCAGACATCCCCACCGCCCCCGCTTGGTTTCCGCCGCATCAACAAGGCTTTGCATCAAGGCGCTGATACGTTCGTGTCCTGTTAAACCCTCATTTCGCAGCATCGCCACACCGCCCGAGACATTGCTTTTGTCATATTTGTCCAATGCTTGGAGATAGAGAGATCGCTTATCGCCAAAGGACGCGTATAGGCTACCTTTCTTAAGTCCTGTCGCCTTCATAATGTCTGCGTAAGAGGCTCCCTCGTAACCATACTCCCAGAACACGTCCTGCAAGGCCGTCAAAACTTCATCATTATCAAATTCGCGTGGTCTACCCATTCTCAGGCTTCCTTTTTATTCACATATGGGGTTACACTTTATTTGACTGTTTAGTCAAGTATAATGTTTTAGCTTTATCGAAAGTTCATCGCCCGCAATCTGATAAAGCCAATCGCCCTCGCCGTACTGAATGTAAAAGGATTTTCAGCTCAATTGCGCGGATCTTCTAACAACCAAAAAAGCACATTATCTTCGAATATCGGGCCACTTGTTATCGTTCGGTGTTTCCCTGGAATGAAGAGTGTGGATGACCAATTGAGTGAAGACACGACTCTGGGCTCCCATTTTTGACCCACACGTTCATCAAGCAGAGCGCTGCCGCGAGTCACAGTCTCATCACCCAACTCATAGCGCAGTATCGAGAACGCGCCGCTCGCTTTATCAATTGACGCAACCGCGGGTGTTTTACGATTATCACCGGCGACTAGAAACATCTCAAAATCAGCCGGCACTTGTGCGGTCGCGTCCATCGCCATATGAAAAAGACTAGCGCGCTGCAAAGCAGCTTTTTGATAGGCGCGGGCGATTTTACGGCGTTCTGCCATTGATTTCACATCCGGCATAAGACTTATTAGAACGGTATCAGTTTCTTCATCCTCACCGCTCAACCCCCATTTCATCCTTTGCCAAAGGTTTGGGTCAAGCATGTCTTTCACAGGCTGATTTATATCGCCATCCCAGACCAAGGGTTTATGGCGCGTCCGGGGCAGAAGTTGATAGACCGAAGGAAAGCTGCCAATCAGGGCTTGATGGTAATATGGCAATACGGGACGCCCCGTGTTGAAACCATTCAGCAATTGATCCATCGCCTCTAGTGATCCGGCGTTAGGCGGCGCGACAAGAATGAGTCTCTCTACGTCTTTTGCACCGCTCCAAGGCACCTCACCGGCCAGAATAGCATCCAAGTCCGCTGCGCCATAGCGCGCAAAATATCGCGATAAAATTGCGCCCATCGAGTGGCCGACAATATCGAATTTTATTTCGGCATTCTCTATTCCGAAATCTTCTTTATATTTTTGTTGAATGTCCTTACGCTTTTCATCGATAAAAGTTTTAAGGCGCGCCGCATTCGATGGAATATCTTGACGCCAATCATAATCAAATTGAAAACACGTATAGTGGTCGGTTCCGTAATCAATTGAGTTTAGTCCGAGGCTTTCATCACGGTATCCGCCTGCTCCTAAGGTTGTTAAAATACCTGCATATGCCTGAATTGAAATGGGAATACCCGCAAGATCAACCTGCAAGCTTTCTAAAACACCATCAGGGCGCACACTCGTTTTAATGTGGTGATTGTCGTCGTGAGCGAGATCGGCCGAAAGAGGTAGCGCGATGAGTCTCGCGCCATCATCAGACTTTGGATTTGCAAAGTCCCTGCGGAACGCCCCCCAAACCGTCATCCCTGTCTTGTTATCGACTAGGCGGCTCCCTAATATTCCGGGAATAACGATGACAGGGTTTCGGTCTGGCTGATGATATTGCGCGCTCTTGTCGTAAAGACGCTTAAGGTTAGAACGTTTTTGCGGCGCCGTTGTGCAGGCGCTCACGAGCATGGCGAACAGAAGGCTTAAGAGAATAAGTATGCGGGTCGGTGTGATATGCGCCATAATCGCTCCTTTTTCTAAACCTCTATCGCCTGAATGTCCTTTTCGCAAATCACATAAAAGGCCGCTGTCGAAACAGCGGCCAAGTTGGGGGCATAAAATGTGCGTGTCTAAGGTGAGGCCGTGAAGCCTGCTCTTCCATTTACGCCTGTTATGCGGCTTGCGGCAAAAATGGGGTCAACAGCGGGTCAAGCCCTCCCGAAGCCTCAAGCTCTGCGAGGTCTGAGCCCCCGCCGACATGGACGTCTCCGATAAAGATTTGCGGGACCGTATAGCGTCCAGATCGCTTGACCATTTCGGCCGTCAGGGCGTCATTGTTTGTAATTTCAAACTCGGTAAATGGCACACCTTTTTCAGTCAACAGCGCTTTGGCCGCTTTACAAAATGGGCAATAACCTTTGGTATATAGTACGATGGATTTAGACATTTTATTTTCCTTTGAAATAATGAATTAGGCTGGAGTTAGCTTGGCGACACCAAGAGGGACGGAGAACTTTTCACACCACACGTAAACTTCGGAGAATTGCCCGGGCACGAAATCTGCGGGGAGTTGGTAGATCTGGCGGCCGGTCTTACTTTTTAACTTCCCAAGCTTATTGGCGGCATCATAAGTCTCGCCATTCCCAATCGCGACAACGGGATCCGGCGCACCATCCAGCGAAAAATCCGCCGCGAAGCTAAGCTGAAATCCTGTAGCCGTCTTCTCCAACTTTACTTGACCGGCCGTGATGTGATCAGAGCGTCCATCAAAATGCCCCGAAGAAAGCGAGAGTGTGTTATCGGCCACCGATTCAACGGCCTGTGTGGGCTCGCCAAGATTGATGTTGCTAGCTTGGGAATGCGTGGACGCATATGCACTGAAGCCTAATGCGGTTACAGCGAGAAATGTGAGAGTAATTTTGTTTAACATTTGAAGTGTCCTTTTATTTACCAATTGGTCAATATAAAATTAAAAATATGAGGCGCTTGCCGCCTTCAAAAAACGTATAGAAGTATTAAACCAATTGGTCAATAATAAAATTATCACAGTTTTGTGAAAGCCTCCCTCACTAGAGATATGGCGGCAGGCAGCGCGCGAGGCCGATCAACACCGGCCCGCCCAATACCCGCTAGCCCAATACCCGCTAGCCCAAGGCAAAGGTTTTAAGATGCGGCAGCTAATGCCTCAGCCCGAAGTTTCTTTTTATCAATTTTGCCAACGGGCGTAAGCGGGATGTCATCAATGAAAACGATCTTCTTAGGCACTTTATACGCCGCCATGTTCTCGCGAATCCAGCTTGTAAGTTCGGTCTTTAATTCTTCCTGGTCGCGCTGTTTATAGTCCTGCGAAAGCGAAACATAGAGATTAACAATATCATTCCCCAGTCGCTTGGTATCAGGCGTGCCAATAACCGCTGACCCGGCCACCATGGGCAGTGCCGCCAGTTTATCTTCAACTTCAACAGAAAAGACCTTGTAACCGCCCACAACCAACATATCTTTGGCACGGTCACAAAGGAAGATATAGCCGTCTTCGTCCATATATCCAACGTCGCCCGTAAACATCCACCGCTCGCCGTCGATTTCGCGCATGGCGCGGGCACTTTCTTCGGGCAAGCCCAGATAACCTTTCATCAGCTGCGGTCCAGCCGAGCATATCTCTCCGATTTCGCCTAAAGGCATATCCTTTTCTCCCGTCTCGACATCTCGAATACGGATTTTAGCGCCGACACAAGGGATGCCGACGGAGCCTGACTTTGATGCGCCTACGGGGTTTGTCGTGTGACAAGGTCCGGTTTCCGTCATTCCAAAAATATCCGACATCACAGCCTTCCCGATCAGACTGACAACTTTATCATGTGTCGTTTTTGTCATTGGCGCCGCGCCAGAACTGGCCATAACAATCCGAGAAAAATCAACCTCCGCAAATTTAGGATTTGCCGTGAGCATATCATAAAGGGCGGGCACAGCTGCAATACGCGTCGGCGGGCGTAATTTCATGGCCTCACAAAAACGGTCTGTGTCGCGCGGATCGGGTAATAACTCATAAGAGCCGCCTGTCACGAAGCTCATAAGGCAAAAACAAAGCCCTGCAATGTGAAAGAGCGGAAAAGCTGAAACAAGAACTTCATTCCCAATTTGTATTTCCGGTCCAAGCGCCAGAGATTGCAAAGGATTATGCAAAAGCGTACGGTGAGACAGCATTGCGCCTTTGGGCTTTCCCGTTGTGCCGCCTGTATATTGAATCATGTAAGTCTCTGTTGGATCGACATAAACGGTCTGAAAATGCGACTCTACATTTTCGGTTGCGGCACGGTAACTTACCGTCTCCACGCGCTTCAAGTTTGGCAATACAGCGTCAGGCGCCCCGAGCGTATCGCCCCCGCCGCAAATCATAACGCACTCCAAACAGTCAGGCGCAGACATAGCCGTGACAGCGGGGGCTAGAGCTTCAAAGCTCATCAACACCTTTATTTTTGCGTCTGATATTTGGTGCGCTAATTCCGGCGGAGCCAAGAGCGGGGAAACCCCCGAGCCGATGGCGCCCAGTTTTGAAACAGCGATTAAGCCAAATATATATTGCGGAATATTGGGCATATGAAAACCGACAACATCCCCTGCCCCAATGCCTTGAGCTTTCAAGGCATTGGCGAGCTTGTTGGCCTCTTTGTTGACTTCGGCATAAGTCCAGCTGCGCGAAAAATAATGTATAGCGGGCAAATCCGGACGAACGCTAACATGTTCAAAAACATAATCCGCGAGGGTTTGGTCCGCCGGCTCCAGACCTTTAATGCCAAGCGTTTCATATGTTTTGAGCCAAGGTGTCTGCAACATAGCAATGCCTTTCTGAGTATTTTCGCCCTATCTTGCTAGACTGCCACCAAATTTGTTCGGAGTGAAGCCCAGACTCAGGCTCAACTTTGCCAATGAGCGGTTCACCCGAGGCTCGGTATAGTCTTAATTCACGGCAAGCTGGATTGAACCCAAGAATCGATCCAGCTACAATTATGAGCGTATCTTAACACTTATTATTCAATGAGAAGGTTGGACGCCTGAAAATGGTTGCCTAACGCCGACACTGAAAGTTAAAAAATTCGCATTGGATGATAACTTTAGTAAGGACTATCTGGGCTGGCACGAAGCCTCAAACGAAGTCATTTGGAATTAAATAGATGCAGAATGTAGTAATAGTCGGCGTCGGCGAGGTTGTTGAGCAAGTTCCCGAAGACTTAGAAAATGCCGCCTCCCCCCTCGATCTGATGGTCGCGGCTGCAAAATCCGCTCTCAAAAATAGCGGGGCCACAAATTTAAAATCTGTTCTGGATACGATTGCTGTTGTCAGAACAACGTCTGATTCTGCCGGAACCCTAAAAAGCCCTTTTGGTGATGCGGCTAACTATCCCCGTTCTGTCGCGCATCACATTGGCGCGAATCCAGAGCAGGCTTATTATTCAAAATCTGGCGGGAGTACCCCGCAATCCCTCGTCAATAAGTTCTCAGAGCAAATCCGCAAAGGCCAAAAGGAAGCCGTTCTGATTGTCGGCGCGGAAGCCATTGCCAATCAAAAGGCCCTCAAAAAGTCTAGGGTTAAAGCCAATTGGCGAAACGATATTACAGGGCCGTTAGACGATGCCGGCGCGGATGCTTATACCACCCTTCATATCTCGCAAATGTATAATGAGCTAACCAATATTGCGGCGATGTATTCCCTGTTTGAAAATGCGCGGCGCGGACAAAATGGTAAAAGCCAAAGCGATTATGCCTTAGAGTGCGGCCAGCTCTTTGAAAGCTTTTCAAAAGTCGCGGCCAGCCATCCTAATGCGATGTTTCCGCAGGCTTATACGGCCGAGGAAATTGCCGCAATTACGGAGAGCAACAAACCCGTAACAGATATCTACACCCGCGCTATGGTCGCCAAGGATGGCGTCAATTTGGGAGCCTGCGTTATTTTAATGAGCGAAGAAAAAGCGCTCAGCCTCGGCATTAGCCGTGACACCTTCATTTATCCTGTCGCGGGCAGCGAGGCGGCAGATAAAACAATCCCCTTCCGAGCAAACCTAGCAAAATCCGCCGCAATGGAAGCCGCCTATGAAGGCGTGTTTAACATGGCTGGATTGGACATTTCTGATATTAGCTGCATGGATCTTTATAGCTGCTTTCCCATTGCCGTTTTCGCGGCTTGCGAAGCGCTGGGCATTAAGCCAGATGACCCGCGCGGGCTGACGGTCACGGGCGGACTCCCCTTCTTTGGGGGCCCCGGAAACGGCTACCCCATGCACGCGATTGTCAATATTGTCGAGCGGCTTCGCAAAGACGGGAGTGGCTATGGCCTTGTCGGCGCGAATGGCGGTTTTCTATCAAAACACGCTACCGGCATTTATGGCACGCAAGCCCCGGAGAAAGGCTTCAGGCTCGCAGATGCCGCCGCAATGGATGCAAAGGTTCAAGCGCAAAAAAGTCCAGTGGTCGCTGAGTACGCTGACGGCAGAGCTGTCATCGAAAGCTATTCAGTAGAATTTGGCTCAAAAGGCCCCAAACGCGGATTTATTCTGGGACGCCTCGAAGACGGGCGACGTTTTTTGGGCTCAACGGATCGCGCGGACGAAGAAACAATTCAAGAGCTGCTCAGCGCGGATGCGCTTGGCCGAGAGATTTTCGTCACCAGTAAAGGCCCCGGCAATCGCTTCACCTTTAGTGAAGAGAAAACCACGTCATTCATCCCGCCTCTACCCAAAAGCCTAGAGGGAGACTTTGAACATGTCCTTGTGAAACGCGACGGAAATGTTCTCGAAGTCACGATTAATCGTCCGGAGTCTAGGAACAGCTTAACGCCTGATGCCAATTATGAATTGGAACATATCTTTAACCTCTATGAGGCTGACCGGACCCTTTGGGCCGCCATTATCACCGGTGCTGGCGTTAAAGCCTTTTGCGCAGGTAATGATTTAAAATATAGCGCTACTGGCAAACAAATCTGGGTCCCCGAAACGGGATTTGGAGGATTGACCAGCCGTAAGAAGCGGCTAAAGCCCGTCATCGCGGCGGTTAACGGATTTGCTTATGGCGGCGGCTTAGAAATCGCAATGGCTTGCGACATGATTATCGCCGATGAGGCCGCGAAGTTTGCGCTTCCCGAAGTCAAAACGGGGTTGATTGCTGCGGCGGGCGGCGTCTTCCGTCTCCCCAAAGCCATTCCGCATCACATTGCGCGCGAAATGATCCTGACAGGACGCGCCATGGGCACAGATGAAGCGCAGAGATATGGCTTGATAAATTATATAGCCACATCCGGCCGTGTCATGGAAAAGGCACGCGAGCTTGCGCTCGAGATCTGTTCTGCCAGCCCAACTGCCGTGTCCGCCTCACTCCTCATGATGTATGAAGGCGCAGATATAGCCGATCCCGTCGATGCCGCATCAGCACAATCTGACGCTATTCTTAAATTTGCAATATCGCAGGATTTGCAAGCTGGTCTCATGGCGTTTCTGACAAAGCAAAAGCCAAAATGGGAAAATCGGTGATATCAGAAAACGCCGCGCCTTGGAGGTTATGCCGTTAACAGGAATAAATCTCTAGCGCCCTTTCCCCGGCACGGTGATGAAATTTCCGCGGTAATCCTGCGTCTGAATATTTATATATGAGTCCCGCTCACCCGGATAAAAAATAATAGACGCTGTTCCGCTGGCGAGTTCACGCGTCTGGCTTCCCGTCGGCGTGCCTTGATTTTTCAAAAACGCACCGCCGCCGTCAACTGTGAAATAGGCGCGCGAGTTCATATCTGTTACGCGGTTCCCATCACTATCCTGCGCTTCGGCAAAGATCGTATAAGAGCCATCATTATTCGGCGTCGCGGTTAAAATAATGTCGCGCATTTTTCCTATCTCCGCTGTTGAGTAAGTTAGGTCATAGGCATGATCCGCCACACCCTTCCCGTTCGCGTCATAGCCGTTGACAGAGAGTGTATTTGGACCCTCTTTGAATGCTACGTCCCATGTCAGGCCCGAGGCTGGATATTTCTGAATATCGCGTTTTTTCTTACCCAAAGACTTACCGTTCAATGAGAGCTCCGCACTGTCTGTATTGCAAAAGACAGAAATGGTCTTTTCTTCTCCCGCTTTGCCTGTGCGGTAATTCCAACTCGGGCTCTCAATCCAGCAAACCGGGTCTTTCCTCCAATAGCTCGCGAAGACATGATAGACATCTTTTTTCACCCCATCACGCTGAACCAGACCCTTCATATTAACAAAAGGTAGGGGGTTTTCAGGACGGATTGGTGTACCAAAATCCTTGAATGCCCATTGCGCGCTACCAGCGAAATCCGGATCGGTCTCTGAAATACGCAAATACCAATCGAATAGATCGATCATGTAGCTCATATCCCATACCTTGGATTTGGCGACAGAGGTCACGCCTGTCTGATTAACCGCTTCGGCAACCGATCCAAGACTCTCGGGATCGGAAGTTCCATAACGTCCGAATGGATCTTCCCTGAACCGCCCAACATGGGAAGAGCCCCCATATTCCATATGCAAAAGGTATGGATGTTCAGCACGCGCAGCCTTGATAGCATCGTGATATTGGACATATCCGCCGCCGTACCAACCCGCCCAAATACTCGGCGAATATACGTCGACAATATTGGCCCCTTCCGGGAATTTGCGTATCGTCGTCAAACGGCCCGGGTCCAGCTCTTTTGCTATATCATGCAAGAGCTGAAGCTCTTCGGCTACACGTGTCTTGTCTCCCCCGCCCTCGACATCTGGAAGCCAGTACATTTCATTGCCGAGTGACCAGAGAAACACACTTGCCCGATTATAGTTTTGCTCGATCATAGCCCGGGTCATATTTTGCGTATTCTCACGCCAAGTCGCCCCACCGACGCCGCCCCGGTTCCACGGCACCTCATCATAAAGAATAATACCAAGCTTATCCGCTGTGTCGTAAATAACGGGATCGTGGGAGTAATGCCCAAGACGCACAAAATTGGCGCCCAGTTCCTTGATCATGGTCAAATCTTTAATTCGCTGCTCGTCTGATAAGGCCGAGCCAACACCGGCATGCCCTTCATGCAAATGAGTGCCCCTGAGCAGGTAGCGCTCTCCGTTGAGAAAAAAAGGTCCGTTCGCTTTAAATTCAAACCATCGCAGCCCAAATGTATCTTCAAATGTATCCAGAACTTCCCCCTGCCCGTCCAACATTTCCGATTTCAGGCGGTAAAGCTTGGGCGACTCCGGCGACCAAAGCGCTGGCGACTCAAGTGTAAATTCAGGGCCCTCACCGCTCGCGGCCACCGCGCCGTCGGGCGCTATGATCGTGTGGCGAAATCCTGCCGGCTCAAATCCGTTGCGGCCTTTAACAATCGGGTTAAGCCGCACTGTGGCCGAGTCTTTGGACACCTTAGGCGTATTGACTCGGACTTGCTTGAGGAAATTCTCCGGGCGAGTCTGAACCCAAACGTCGCGGGTCAGTCCGCCATATTGAAAGAAATCCGCTTTTTGCGACGGCACGATATCGAAGTTCACACGGTTATCAACTCGCACCCATATCTCGTTTACCCCGTCTTTAGCTTGGTCTGTGAACTCAATATCAAAGCTTGTATAGCCCCCGATGTGTTCACCAGATTTTTTCCCATTTACGAAAACATCAGCGCGCATCTGCGCAGCCTCAAAATGAAGGAAATAGCGCTTCGTCTCTTCTAGGTTTAGGTCAATGGTTTTGAAATACCAAGACCCGTCGCGGCGGTAGCCTGTTATGACATCCGTGGAGTCGTCCGCATTCCACGTATGCGGTAGATCGATAGCTTTCCAACCCGAGCTTTTAAGGGCGGCTTTGGGGTTATCAACGGGATTTTCAAGATATTGCCAGCCTTTAGAAATTTTTCGCCGCTCCGACTGTATGGCGACGGCAATCATTGGGGAAAGTTCGCCCTTTATATGCACGGCCTGCGGCGATGATGTGGATTCGCCTTTGCACGCCGACAAGCCCACTGCTGCGACAAAGGAGCAAGCTGTCACTATCAGTCCAAGACGTGTTATTTCCTTACGCATCACCATTCTCGCCTCCTACCAATTAAACATGGAACCATCTTCCAGTCGATTGACTGGCAGGAAAGCACGCTCATAGGGATATTTTGCCGCTAGCTCCTCATCAATATCCACACCATGTCCGGGTGCTTCGCCCGGATAGAGATAGCCATCTTTAAATGAATAAGCATGCGGGAAAACCTCGTCTGTTTTTTCCGTGTGGCGCATATATTCCTGTACACCGAAATTGTATATCGCCGTATCCAAATGAAGCGCGGCGCCCATGCAGACAGGCGACAAATCAGTCGCCCCGTGAGAGCCAGAGCGCACGTGATGCATGGCGGCAAATTCAAAAATTTTCTTGAGATGGGAAATTCCGCCCGCATGGACAACGGTGCTACGGATGTAGTCGATCAAGCCCTCTTCGATGAGGGTTTTACAATCCCATATGGAATTGAAAACTTCGCCCACAGCCAAAGGCGTGGTTGTGTGCTGACGGATCATCCGAAAGGCCTCTTGGTTTTCAGCCGGCACCGTATCTTCGAGCCAAAACAGATTATAAGGCTCTAATGACTTCCCGACTTTAGCCGCCTCTTGGGGAGTCAATCGGTGATGAGCATCATGCAGCAAATGCACATCAAAGCCGAATTTATCGCGCAATGTATCAAACAATTTCGGCACATGATTTATATATTTTGATGTCGACCAGACGTTTTCTGTCGGCAAATTCCCATCAGCGGGCTCGTAATACATTTTGTCTTTTGAGACGCCATAGGTCGAAGAAAGGCCCGGGATACCTGTTTGCGCGCGAATAGCCTTATATCCCAGTTCCTTATACTTAGCGACTTCATCGACGGTCTCGGCAATATCTCCGCCATTGGCATGGCCATAAACCATCACACCATCGCGGGATTTACCCCCCAGTAATTCGTAAAGCGGCATATTTGCAGCCTTGGCTTTGATATCCCAAAGGGCTGTGTCAATCGCTGCAATGGCCGTCATTGTCACCGCCCCCCGGCGCCAGTAACATCCCCTATATAGATATTGCCAAATATCCTCAATCCGGCCAGCCTCTTTGCCGATCAAGCAGGGGGTGATATGGTCATCCACATAGGAGACAACGGCCAGTTCACGCCCGTTGAGGGTCCCATCTCCAATGCCGTAAATCCCTTGATCTGTCTCGATTTTTACTGTGACAAAATTCCGGTCAGGACATGTGACAATAGTTTTTATGTTAGTGATTTTCATAGTTTTGAAACTCTCGTTCCCCCTAAAATTTGCTCTCGGTTATAGCCTGCAAAACTCCCTTGCCCTGGATTTCTACAGCCGCGTTCACGATTTCACCCAATAGTAATTCATTTGCCGAGAGATCCTCGGGGATGATGTCCGTATGTTGCCAAAACGCCTTTGCGTAACCGGCAGCGTCAAGGGCGGGAGACGGCAATTTATCTTCCAGTTGATCCAGATATCCATCTGTGGGTTTAAGAGCCGACACCCGGCGGGTTTGATTAAATACAATCCACGCCGCGGCGACAAAACAGGCCCGCCGAGCGAGCTTACCATCTTGTGCAAATTGGCGCGCGACAGGCAAAATGCGCACAGGTATTTTCTGAGAACCGTCATGGGATATTTGCTCAAGGTTGTGGCGAATATGTGGGTTTTCAAATCGCCCCTGAATGGCTTCCCAATAGCTATTCAAATCCAAACCCGAGGGCGCGGAAATTGTGGCGATACTCTCCTTGACGATAAGGTCATCAACGAAACCTCGCAAAACAGGATTATTCACGGCTCCTTCAACGGTTTCCTCGCCCGCCAATAAGCCCAAATAGGTAAGCGAGCTATGCGCACAGTTCAAAATGCGCAGCTTAGTTGCCTCATAGCCCGCGACATCATGAGTGATCGTCGCGCCCACCCCGTGCCAATCAGGACGGTCATCCGGTAAATTGTCCTCAATGACCCATTGCGTGAAGGCTTCGCGCTGAATGGGCCACGCATCTCTCACTCCAACCGCGCCTGCCACGATGTCCCGCATGTTGTCATCTGTAGCCGGCGTGATGCTATCTACCATAGTGCAAGGGAAGCGCACATTATTCGCAATATAATCCCGCATGTCAGGATAGACCGCCTCCGCGTAATCTAGACATGCGGTGCGCAATTTATGCCCATTCTCAGGCAGGTTATCGCAGCTGATTATCGTAACTGGCGCGATATTGGCCGCACGCCTTAAGCGGCAGGCCTCGACCAGATATCCAACGGCAGAAATCGGATTTTGCGGAGTGGCCATATCTTTTTGAATAGACGGATTACGCTGATCGAGCCGCCCATCCGCCGTCAGAGCATACCCCTTCTCTGTAACCGTCAGCGTCACAAATTTTACCGACGGGCGGCTTAGGCGGTTAAGCACGATGTCCGGCCCGTCACGCGCGCAAAGCACCTCTTTGATTGCGCCGATGACGCGGTATGAAAGCGCTTTATCTCGGATCGCCAGCGTATAAAGCCCATCTTGCGGCGTCAAAGCCTCCGCCACGCGTCGGCTGTTTAGCGAGACTGCGCAAATTCCCCAATTTCCGCCTGAGCGCGCCATAGCCCTATCTGTGAAATCTGCTTGATGCCCACGGTGAAACGCTCCGGGTCCAAGATGCACAATACCAATATCTACGGCCGACCGATCATATTCGGGGCCAATAACCTTTGCGCCCGAAAGCGTCACATCAGATAACCGCTGCACTAGGAAACTTTGTCCGCAAGCGGCAATTTATAGGCCCGCCTTGCCAGATTATAGGTTAGATCGACAATCAGCGTTTCCGCCTCTGCGAGCGAGATTTTATGCTCTGCCACAAGCTGACTTAGGAACACGCAATCCATCCGGCGCGCCACATCATGACGGGCGGGAATCGACATGAAAGCCCGGGTGTCATCATTGAATCCAGCCGTATTATAGAACCCCGCAGTCTCTGTGACCTGGTCGCGAAAACGTGCCATGCCCTGTGGACTATCATGAAACCACCACGGCGGGCCTAGCTTTAAGCAGGGGTAATGCCCCGCCAATGTCGCGAGCTCTCGTGCGTATGTCGTCTCGTCCAGCGTAAATAGGATAACTGTTAAATCCGCGCGATTTCCATATTTCGCAAGCAGCGGCTGAAGCGCCTTGGTATATTCCATCTGCATAGGAATATCCGCGCCTTTGTCCGGACCGAACCGAGCGTAAAGTTCGGTATTGTGATTGCGATAGCTGCCGGGATGAATTTGCAAGGTCATCCCGTCCTCAAGACTCATGGCTGCCATTTCAGTCAACATCTGACCGCGAAACAGATCACAGTCCTCATCCGAGGCCTCACCGGATAAACACCGCGTCAACAAAGCTTGGCATTCCGTGGCCGGCAAATCTGCCGTACGTGCTGATGGATGGCCATGATCGGTGGCTGTTGCACGGCCAACCTCACGGAAATACCGTCGGCGCTGCCGCAAGGCCTGCAAATATCCCTCCCAATCCGAGGTATCCTGACCCGTTAGTTCCGCCAGCGTTTTCAAATTATCGGTAAAATCCGCTCGCGCGGCGTCCACAACATCATCAGGACGGAAGGTCGTGATAACTCTGTGTTCATAGCCTGATCCCACCATCTCTTTGTGAAAGCGTAGATCGTCCAGAGCGCCCTCTGTGGTCGCGATCAGGTCAATTTGAAACCGGTCAAGGAGGGCCAAAGGCCGGAACGCCTCGGTCTGTAGCGCCGTGTCAATTATCTCGTAGATATCCCCAGCCGTTTCAGAATTCAGCGGCATATCGACACCGAAGACTTCAGCAAAAACGTGGTCATACCACATTCGGGACGGCGTGCCGGCAAAGAGATAATAATGATCAGCAAAAAGTTGCCAGATTTTGCGCGGGTCGGTTTCATAATCCCCGCCATCACGCGGCGGGACGCCCAAACTCTCAAGGGTTAGGCCTTGGCTGTAGAGCATGCGCAGCACGTAATGGTCAGGAATGATAAAAAGCTCCACCGGATTGGAGAAGTTTTCATTTTTGGCAAACCACATGGGATCGGTATGCCCATGCGGGCTAATAATAGGGAAAGATCGGACAAGCTCGTATAAATGCCGGCATGTTTTACGCGTCGCAGCGTCCGAAGGAAACAATCTATCACTATGCAACAGGGCTGAGTCGGACATAGATTTGGCACCTTTCTGCATTTATTCTGCCGCCCAGTTTTTCTAGGCAGCCTCTTAATACATATCACTATATTGGACAAGCCAATATTACCAGTATTTTGAATATTGGTCATGCTTATTTTGTGAAAATCACTATTGCATCAACCATCTTTTCTGCATAGGCTGCCATAATTAGCACGAGTCCAGTCGAATTTTGCGGCTCATGGGGACAGTTTGAAAACAAAGCGATTATATAAATTTGTTGCCGATGATTTAATCACGAAAATCGACTCGGGGGTTTACAGCACGGGTGACCGGCTGCCTGCTGAGCGAGAGCTGGCTACACAATATAACGTGAGTCGCCCCACCATCCGTGAGGCCGTTATTGCCCTGGAAATTGCCGAACGCGTCGAGGTCAGAAAAGGGTCAGGCGTCTATGTCACCGAGACATCAAAGCTCAAAAACCAATCCTTGGACATGGATGTGGGTCCCTTTGAACTCACCGAAGCGCGCATGATGATTGAAGGCGAAGCGGCCGGATTGGCGGCGACCTTGATTACAGACGAAGAAATTTCTGAACTTGCCAATATCATAGAACGTATGCAGCAGGAAAATGAAGACAACAGCGGGCAAGAATCTGCCGACAAAGAATTTCATATGTTAATTGCTGCTGCGACGCGCAACTCCGCGATTCATTCTATCATCGAAGATTTGTGGAATCTCAGAGAGAAATCGGAACTCACGCAGAGAATATATAAGATCGCACGAACACTTGGCGTAAAGCCGCGTATTCAGGAGCATTGGGATATCTATGCTGCTTTGAAAAAGCACGACCCCCAAGAAGCCCGACAAGCCATGCGCAGCCACTTGTCTCGCGTCATTGATAATATGTTTGAAGTGACTGAAATTGAAGCCGTAGAAGCCGCAAAGCGCCGCGTCTCAGAAGACCGGGAGCGCTTCTCCCAAGTTTTGAAAGTTAGCTAATCAAGACGGCAAATATCGGTTGATAATAAGCAAGAGACCAAACCACCCGCCCATGACATCGAAGCCGAAATATAAGATCAATTATCTAACCTATGAGACCAAAAATTGGCCTGATCAATATTCACATTTGCTTTGAGTTGGCCTAATAGGTTCATTGTGAACTGCCCACAACCGTGCTATGACGCTTTATCAGGACAATAGAAACATGCCTTCCCTAATCAAAACATCACTTATCTCCTTTGGTTCTTGTATTGCAGCTGGAGCGCTACTGCTGTCGGCCTGTCAATCGACGCAGGAGGCAGACCTTGCTGCCGTGGATATTGGAGACCTAAGTCAAAATGGACAATCTGTTGCCCGCATTCAGACCCCGCCGGATTACAAGCAAGGTGACAAATTAGTCGCCTATGAAGGTCCAGGCTGGGAGTCTGATAAAGTCGGCTACCGCCTTTATCTGGACGGGCGAAACGCGATTGATATATTCGGTAAGAAAACTTCTGATATGGTTCTACATACGGTGGGACGCGGGGATGATTACCACAGCATGGCGCCGTGGGGCATGGACATACTCAAGGTTGGACAATCACTTGGCGCGGGCGGCTGGGGCCGCTTTGAAAATGGCGAAGCCCGCCAAATCGGGACGGCAAAACAATATGTAGCCGAGGTCATTTCAGATACGGGGGCGCTAGCCCATGTGCAAGTTACCCACGCAGACTCTGAATATTGCGGCGGCGACGTGATTGCCAATTATGTTATAAAATCGGGCTCGCGCCTAACACGTATCAGCCTTGATACCGATTGCGCCGCGCCCTTGGCAGCAGGCCTCGTTATTCATCCGGATACAATGGCCTTTCAGTCGCCTGAAAATACAAGCGGCTGGCAATATATTGCGCGGTATGGCTCACAGAGCTTGGTACCGGATAATCTGGGGCTGGCGCTATTTTATAGAGCAAGTGATGTTAGCGCGGCAGGGCAAGACTCTGATGATCACTATATTGCATTTAACACCGGGCAGCGGCCAGATTATTACACAGCCGCGCTATGGGCGCAGGAGCCGGGCGGGATTACAACAGGCGCAGAGTTTGAGCGCTGGCTCAAAGACACTCAAGCCAAGCTCAACTCGCCAACCCCCTAATCTCTAATCCCCTAATCCACGCCATATCGACAGGATCAATTATGGAAATTCGTTATTCAGCCGACATTGTTCGCTATAAAACCATGACTAATTCTGAATTACGCGACACATTTGTCGTGAGCTCCCTCTGGACGCCGGATGAAGTCCCCTTGGTCTACTCAGACATTGATCGGGGCGTAATTGGATCTGCGGTTCCCGTCTCAAAGTCTCTTGAAATTCCGACTTACAAAGATCTTGCCAGTGATTACTTCGCTCAACGCCGTGAAGTGGGAATTATCAATATCGGCGGGGCAGGAGCGATTGAAGTGGACGGCGCGCGCTATGATATGGCAAACCTCGATAGCCTTTATGTAGGCCGCGAGTCCAAAGGCATAAAATTCTCCAGCGATGACGGGAAAAATCCCGCCAAGTTCTATTTTGTCAGCTATCCGGCTCATAAACGTTACGAAACAAAACACATTAAAAAATCCGATGCTAATTTAATAAATATGGGCGCGCCGGAAACGAGTAACAAACGGACAATCTTCCAACCGATACATCCCGATATTGTGACGACCTGCCAAATCGTTATGGGATTTACCATTCTGGAATCAGGAAATGTATGGAACACCTTCCCGCCGCATACCCACAAGCGCCGCTCAGAGTTTTACATGTATTTTGACATGGAGCCAGATGCCCGCGTCTTTCACTTCATGGGCGAAGCCGATAATATGCGCCCTATGATCATGAAATCCGGCGAGGTAGCGTTGTCGCCAATCTGGTCCATGCATTGCGGCGCTGGAACATCCGCTTACACATTTATCTGGTCAATGGG
This sequence comes from uncultured Caulobacterales bacterium, assembly GCA_964410285.1. Taxonomy (GTDB): domain Bacteria; phylum Pseudomonadota; class Alphaproteobacteria; order Caulobacterales; family Maricaulaceae; genus Fretibacter. The sequence continues at coordinate 130,729 of CAYPFR010000002.1, forward strand.
CGGCGAGAACCAGCAGTTTGACGACATGGATCACATTGACCGCGCAGAAATCGGCTAACAGCCTTGGGTTAGCGCACCAACGTTAAGTGTTCTTCCCTTACCTCCCTGCATTTTACCAATTGGGAGGATGACCAATACTCAAAACACTGGCGTATTTGGACTGACCAATACGGCCTTGCACCCGAGTGGCGAATTACCGTCTCGATACGCTGAAGAACTCACAATTGAGGCCATAAAGTAGGATAATCGAGCGACTTATCTGCCGATTGGCCCTTTCGAAGCCGAAACGCCCAGTAAAAACCCGTGTGCGAGCGGGTTTCCCAAGCGAAATTCACAATAAACTCAAAATATGTTTGACCAATTTTGCAGTAAGTGTCAGTTTAGCATGACCAATTAAAACAATATGGGGAATTTCGGATGCGCGCACGTCACTTGGCGATAGGCATAATATGTGCCTTCGGCCTATCAACCGCACTTCAGGCCTGTCAGGGAGAGGCCCCGTCATCCGATGTCACGCAATCGGCCGAGGACATATTCTCAAAAACGCACATTCAGTTTGTGACAGACGGCGTGGCCGATTGGCAACTCGCGCACATGGAGCTTGATCAATTTGCGCCTTTCGTCCCGAGCTTCCAAGATAGATCGCTGGAAAAACGCGGCTGGATTCAGGGGGCTTTTTTCAAGGGCCTCGCAGATTGGGCGGGCGCCACAGATAATGATGAATATTTTGAATGGCTGCGCAGATTTGCCACTGAGCAGGAGTTCCGCTTTGAGGATCGATTGTACCACGCAGATGATCACGTTGTTGGTCAATATTATCTCACGCTTTATAATAAATATAAGGACCCTGAAATGCTCGCCCCGATGCGCAAAGTATTTGATCAGGTCATTGCCAACCCCTCAAAAGTCTCTTTGGACTTCGGCCCCAAGGGTACAGAAGAAGGTTACTCCCATGCCTGCCTTAAACGGTGGTGCTGGGCGGACGCCTTGTTCATGGCTCCGCCGGTCTTAACAGAGCTGAGCGCTGTAACCGGCGATTCAAAATATCTGGACTTCTCTGACTCGGAATTTTGGATTACGACCGATTACCTCTTTGACAAATCAGAAAGCCTATTCTTTAGGGACAGTCGTTTCTTCGAAAAGCGCGAAGAAACCGGCGAAAAGATTTTCTGGAGCCGAGGAAACGGCTGGGTGTTCACGGGTATTGCCGATGTTCTGGACGCCCTGCCCGCTGATCACCCCTCCCGCGCAAGATACACCGCGCTCTATAAGGACATGGCGGCAAAGCTCATTACCCTTCAAACAGATGAGGGCTTTTGGCCTGTCTCGCTGGCGGCGGGTGAACACTATCCGGTCAAGGAAACGAGCGGCACCGCATTTTTCGTTGCGGGCCTGGCGTGGGGCGTAGAAAATGGTTTGCTCGACGAGGCGACCTATCTCCCGCATATCAAACGCGGCTGGACGGGCCTCAATCAATCTGTCACCGCCGATGGCATGATCGGATCCGTGCAGCAAGTCGGATTTGCCCCTGATAAAGTCTCGCCGAATGAAACACAATTTTACGGCGCGGGCGCGTTCTTACTTGCTGGGGCAAATGTACTTAAACTGGCGGATAAAGGCCTCTTTTAATGGCCCGCTTATCACGACGTGCCTGCACAGCTTGGCTCGCTTCCGCGGCGGGGCTAGCCGTTAGCGGCTGTTCCGCAAAAGCCCGCTTTGCAGTCTCTCTCAAGCTCGCTCATAGCCTTAATAGTGACCACCCTGTGCACAAGGCTATGGCCTTCATGGGAGAAAGACTTGCCGAACTCTCCTCGGGCGAAATGCAGGTAGAAATTTACCCTAACGGACAGCTCGGTAGCGAACGGCAACTCATAGAGCTTTTACAAATTGGTTCTTTGGCGATGACAAAAGTCTCTTCCATTTCCATGGAAGGTTTTTCGCCTAATATGCAGCTATTTTCAGTCCCTTACCTCTTTCAAGACAGAGACCATTTGTGGCGGGTCCTAAATAGCGACCTTGGTGTATCTTTGCTCGACTCCTTGCAAAGCGTGCGCCTGCAAGGTCTTTGTTATTACGACGCGGGGAGCCGTAGCTTTTACATGACCGAGGCTCCGCTACGCCACCCCAAAGACCTCGCCTCCAAGAAAGTCCGCGTCCTGCCGAGCCGCATGTCTATCAATATGATAGAGGCCATGGGCGGAGCAGCAACGCCGATTTCGTGGGGAGAGCTTTACACGGCATTGCAGCAGGGCATTGTTGACGGCGCCGAGAATAACCCGCCCTCTTTTTATCTCTCCAAACATTTCGAGACCGCGAAATACTACACTTTGGATGAACATACTTCTGTGCCGGATATGATGATTATTTCTAAACGGGTCTTCGGATCCTTATCCGATCAACAGCGCGCCTGGCTGAAAGATGCCGTCGCGCAATCCGTCACCTTTCAGCGCGAGCTTTGGATGAAAGCAGAAACGGAGGCTTTGACAGAGGTCAAAAAAGCCGGCGTAAAAGTGATTGTCCCAGATAAAACGCCTTTTCGCGAGGCCGTAAAATCCATGCGCGATCAGTTCAAAGGGACTGATTTGGAAACGCTCATGAACCGCGTTGAGGCTATGGAGACCCGCTGATGAAGGCACTTTTAAAAGGGATTGATTGGTTTCTGCGCTGGGGCCTTATCTTGCTTGCATCGGTGATGATTATCACTGTTACATGGCAGGTTTTCTCGCGCTATATTTTGAAAGCGCCCAGCTCACTGACAGAAGAAATCGCGCGGTTTCAACTGATCTGGCTCGGGCTTTTGGGCGCGGTCTACACATTCCGCAACCGGATGCACGTGGGTATCGATATATTGGTTACGCCATTGACAGGGCGCCGCCGTTTCGCGGCAGAGTTACTTGCGCTCATATCCTGTCTCGTTTTTGCCGTCTTTATCCTCATTTACGGCGGCGGAAAACTTGTGCAGCTCACCCATGAGCTTAACCAGACATCTGCGGCTTTGGGCGTGCGGATGTCCTATGTTTATTCGGTTTTACCCCTCTCAGGCATATTGATCGCGCTTTACGCTTTGCAATATATTTTTGATGTGATTTTCCGCGGAAAAATTCACAAACCGAGTGAGGTCGACTCCTTGGAGCTCAACGAATCCATTCAGACAGGAACGTAAAATGCTAACAACTGTTCTCGTATTATTGGGCATTTTCTTCATTCTCGTCATGTTTGGCGTACCGATTGCGTTCAGTATCGCCCTCGCCTCTGTCTCTACGCTTCTTTTGAGCATGCCTTTTGAACCTGCCATGGTCACCATGGCTCAACGCTTGGCAGGGGGGCTTGATAGCTTCACCTTGCTGGCAATCCCCTTCTTCGTCATATCAGGCTATATTATGGGGCGCGGCGGCATTGCCAAACGCCTCATCGAAGCCGCTAAATCCGTCGTCGGAACATTTCCCGGTGGCCTCGCCCTCGTTAATACTCTCTCTTGCATGTTGTTTGGCTCTATCTCTGGCTCGGCGGTGGCCGCAACCTCTGCTATCGGGACCTTTATGATCCCGACGATGGAGAAAGAGGGTTATGATAAGAACTTCTCCACGGCGGTCACGGTAACAGGTTCCATCTTGGGCTTACTGATTCCGCCGAGCAATGTTCTGATCGTCTATGCCGTGGCCGCTGGTAGCGTGTCCATCGCCGCCCTGTTTATGGCCGGATATTTGCCGGGCCTCCTCGCAGGTTTAGCCCTGATGATCGTCGCGGCCATATATGCGAAAAAGGAGAATTATCCGCGCGCTCCCCGAATACCCTTTCGGCAGGCCTGCCGGAAACTTCTGGATGCGGGCCCCAGCATAGCCATGATATTGATTGTTGTCGGCGGAATTATCGCCGGAATTTTCACGGCCACAGAAGCCAGCGCCATTGCCGTGATTTACGCTCTGATCCTGTCGCTCATTTATAAGGAAATTCGGATGCAGGATATGCCGGAAATTCTGCTGAAGTCTATCGAAACCACCGCTATGGTCTTGCTCTTAATTGGCGTCTCTACGGGTATGGCGTGGGTTTTGGCCTATGAAAACATCCCGCAAGCGATTAGCGACGGATTACTCAGCATTAGTGATAACCCTATCATCATTCTTTTATTGATTAACATTATCTTGTTGATCGTGGGCGCATTTCTTGACATCACCCCCGCTATTTTGATCTTCACTCCTATCTTCTTGCCGGTCGCCATAGAGCTGGGCATGACGCCGCTGCACTTCGGAATTATGCTCGTCTTAAACCTTTCAATTGGTCTGTGCACGCCGCCGGTGGGAAGCGTTCTCTTTGTCGGCTGCGCGGTTGGCAATACAACTATACAAGGCCTCATACGGCCCTTGTTGATGCTTTATCTCGCCCTTATCGCGGCGCTCTTGCTTGTGACATATGTGCCCTTTTTCAGCGAAGCCCTACCGCGCCTCACTGGACTTATCTAGGCCGCTTCAGCGATTTACTCGGCGCCAGACTAAAAACCCAATACGGAGAAAGTCCTCAAGAATTGCGGCGGGAGAGAACGAAGCGGTGCCTAGCTTTGGGCGGTTTTGCCAAACACAGTATGAGCATCCCATATTGCCTTCTGTTTGAAAACAAAGCGGTTTAATGCCAACGCCAATCCTACCATGGTAAACAGATTGATTGCCATGAGATGAATGTAGTGGAGACCGACACGCTGGGTTGTTAAATCTGCATTTTCTGCAAGCGGGTTGAGCATCCAAAAGTAAAACAAGACGCCGAAAACAACCGCCATTATCATCGCGCGGGCGTCAACATTTTTGAATAGGACGCCCACGATAAAAGCAGACAAAATCGGCATTGACAGCAAGCCATATAGTGTCTGCACCGTATTAATGAGGCTATCTTGCGTTGCGAAAAATGGCACAAGCAGCAAGCTTGTTATCACCATGAATATAGACACCCAGAGGGATAGCCGCTTTATGTCTGGGTTTTCATTTACATAGGTTTCATGAATATCGCAAACCCAGAGCGCTGCCGAGGCATTAAGTATCGAGTTAAAGGTGGTCAAGATTGCCGCCAAAATCGCCGCCGCAAAAGCGCCAGAGAGAAAGGTTGGCAATATATCACCGACAAGCTGCCCATAGGCCATATCATTTTCGATACGGCCATAAAGTTTATAAGACACAATACCGGGGATCACGATAATCGCAGGAACAATTAATAGCCGAATAGCCGCCGCAGCCAATATCCCTTTTTGGGCCTCTTTAACGCTTGGCGACGCCATGGCGCGCTGCGTGATGGTTTGATTGGTCGACCAGTAAAATATTTGGATAAATAACATTCCCGTAAAGAGCGTTTTAAAGGGAATGTCAGAGTCTGGTGCCCCAATTAATGTCAGGCGCTCTTTCGGAATTCCGCTGAAATCAAAATTTATGGCCTTTAGGGCAACAAAGGTCACAAAAAGCGCTAAGGCCAACAAGAGTACACCCGAGAATGTATCCGAGACGGCAACAGCGCGCAGTCCACCAAAAATTGCATAGGCCGCGCCCATAGTGGCAAAAACAAGCGACAGCACAAATATCATCGGATCAATCTGTCCGAACCCCGGGACCCTAACGGGCTCTAGGGATAGGCCAAACATGGAAATCATAAATTGGGAACCGCCATATAGAATGGCGGGAAGAAAAATGAAGACATTCCCCAGAAGGAAAAGAATGGAGATAAGCGCTCTTATGTGGGGATTTCTATAACGTTTCTCCAAGAGCTCTGTCGTGGTTGTGCAATTATATTTGTAATAAACGGGTATAAACAAAAAACACAAGATGAACAGGCCAACGACTGCGGCCAGTTCCCACCACGCCAAAAGCGCCATCTGATTGCCGTTCATTCCTACAAGCTGATCGGTCGAAAGATTTGTCAACGTTATCGAACCTGCAACAAAATACCATTTCAGAGACCCGCCCGCGAGAAAATACTCTTGCTCTCCATTCTCGCTATGCCGGGCGCCCTTGCAGTACCAATAGGTCACGCCGGCGATCAATGCCGTGATGGCTAGAAAAACGATTATCTGTACGGGTTCGAGTTCCATGAGCAGACTCCTTCATTACCTTGCTAGACCAGATTGCGGCGAAAGACGAGGTGTTGATGTCAAACAATTCAAAACTCGGGTCAGGCCTTAGGATAGTTACAAAAAGGGCGGCTTAAAGCCGCCCTGCACTTCAAATTAAGGGGATAATTAGAAGTTACCTTTAACGCCAACCGTAAAGCGGCTCCCTGTATCTTCATACTCTAGGAATCGATTTTGGAAGCGAGAAAAATCACGTCTGTCAGCATCCAGAAGGTTGACGCCCTCTGCAAAGACTTGGAAACGATCATTCACGGCATAAGCGGCTGAGAAGTCGACCTGCCCAAAGGACTCGCGTTCTCGCGGTTCGCCCTGCGCGGAGCCATCCGAGGCAAGTACCAAAAACTCGTCACGGTAATTATAGGACAAGCGGGCTTGGATCGGTCCCTTCTCATAAAAACCGCTCAAGTTAAACGAATGCGGCGATAGGCCATTATAATCCAAATTCGCAAAGCTGGATCCTTCGGCGCGGTTGATGCTGCTATCCACATATGTGTAGTTAGCCGTCAGGCCAAAGCCATTCTCAAACGCTTTTTGGGCGGCGACTTCTAGTCCTAGGAGGCGACCTGTTTCGCCGTTCCGGTTACGTGTGTCCAAACGATTGACGGTACGCGTCACATCGGCGGCCGTCGGGTTTGAAGCGTTCCCAGCAGGGAAGACAACAGAAGTTGGAATACCAATGGTCTGAGATTCAATGAAGTTTCCAAAGTCCTTATAAAAGGCAGATAGTCCAAAGAAGCTCAAATCATCCATGTACCATTCAAACGCCGCATCGAAATTGGTGGACTCAAACGCTTCGAGGGTTGGGTTGCCGCCCGTACTGGTCGGCGCATTGGCACGTCCCGCAAAGCTGTTGGCAACGCCCAGCGCCGTCAGCGTTGGCCGCGTCACCGTTTGAGATACGGCAAGGCGCACGATTTTATCCTCGGACACATCAAATTTGACATTGGCAGACGGAAGGACATTTGTGTAGCTATTGCTCACTGTGACGGGCGTGGATGCGCCAAGGACAGGCACAAGCTGTGTATCTCCATCGGACTCGCGGAACTGAATAACCGGCTGATCTACGCCTGAGGAGGACGTTTCGGTATGCGCGATGCGGAAACCGACATTGGCTGAGTATGGAACGTCCCCAAATGTACTTTCCCATGATGAGTTTACAAAAGCCGAGGTGACTTTTTCGTCGACAGCAAAACTGCCGGCGGCATTAAATTCGGGATCATAGAAACCAAGAAATGAGTCTGTCGCGTCGCGGCGACGGCGAAGCTCCTCATCCGAGAGGCTTGCGCGGCCAGAGCGATTAGGGTCCGAAATTGCCGCGTCGGAATTGAGCTGCGCAAACGCATCCTCAAAAGTTGCCGTCAAGAAATTGAGCGGAATACGGTCCGCCCCGCTCACGCCGCCAAGAAAACCATCAAGATTAACGGGAGAGAGAATACTATCGTCAAAATCCGTCGCATAACCACAATAGGCACAGAAAATACCGCCGCCTTGGGTCGGGGAGAAATTATCAAATAGGTCACGAGATTTCGTGCGATCTGAATAGGCAGCGCCGACAGAAATAACCGTATTTTTTGAATTATTTGCGGCCCAATCAAAACTGCCTTTAGCTTCAAAAATTTCATCGTCAATGACTTGACGATTCACATTTACAAAATGCAGTCGCTGAATGGAGGTGTCCTGCGCACCGACAATATTTGTAAGTGTTGTAATCTCGGCATCATCTGGCAGTGAAATCAGTGGCGATTGCGGTGCCAAAGCTCCGAGAACAACAAATGGGTTGATACCATCGCGCGTCGCTTTGGACGTGGAAACGTCTAAATTGGCGGTCACTCTCTCGCTAAGGTCCCAATCCAAATTGGCGCCAATCAAATAGGTATCTGCTTCTCTATTTGCGGAGGTTAAGACATTATCGTTCTGCGACGGTCCTGTCGTCAGGCCGGGGTTAGCGGCAAGAAAGTCCAGACCGGGGCGGGAGAATGACGTTACAGTCCCGTTGGAATCAACGACCGGGTCGATGAAAGGCGGGCTGAAGAACCCTGAGAACTGCGTATCAAATGACTCAATGTCAAACTGCGTGTAAAGGCCATCAATCGTAAGCTCGACATTATCTGCCGGACGGAATTGCGCTGTCGCATTCAAGGTAATGCGCTCGCGGTCTTGCACGTCGCGGCTGACAATCGCCTGCTGCTGCACGCGGGCACCGGCCGGTAATTGCTCAACATTCGCAGCGTCCGTCAGGCCAGCGGCGCCTGCCGTGCCTGCCCCGCCTGTGTTGATGAAATCAGAGCCGCTGCGATCAGAAAACCCATTGGTGAGCACACGGTCGCGCTGGCTTTTACGATCAGAGTACGACACGCCGCCAGCAAGGCCAAAGGTGTTATCTGCATTCGTCCATGTTCCGACCAGCGAGGCCTCCGGCGAGACTTCTTCTCTGAGTGTGTCATAGGTGCCGCCAATAGAGCCGGAGAGATAGGTGCCCGGACGCTCAAATGGACGCGCGGTTACGATGTTTACATTCGCGCCAATCCCGCCAGACCGCAGGTTAGGTGTATATGTCTTGAAAACCTCGGCCCGGCTAATAATGTCAGATGACAAGACATCAAATGAAAACTCTCGGCCATCGTTATCCGTGGCAATGGTCCGCCCGTTCAGCGTGACTGTGTTAAATTCAGGTCCCAAGCCGCGTACCGTTATGAACTGCCCTTCGCCGCCGGACCGGTCAATTGATACACCTGTGATGCGCTGCAAAGACTCAGCAATATTTGAGTCCGGAAATTTGCCTACATCTTCAGCAGAAATGGCATCAACAACCTGATTGGAATCTCGTTTTACATCCAATGACTTTTTCAAACTGCTGCGGATACCCGTCGCGATGACTTCGTCCTCGAAGGCGTCCTGTGCGAATGCGGGAGCCGATACCGACCCGATCAACATAGCGGCAGCTACGGACGACATTAATACACGTTTATTGGATTGAAATTGCATGCGATTTCCCCTGTTTGCGTTGTAAGATTTTTTCTTTTGGTTATTGGGAAATTTATCAATCACGGTTTCTACTGAAACAATGGGCGTATTGGGAAGGGATGTGTTATTTGGTTATTTTTAAGAATTGGGAGAATTTTCCCCGATATTTGGCCTAATCGGCGACGGGACCCAGCACGGCTAAGGCCCCATAATTATCAAGATATACGGCAAAATGGACAGAACTGTTGCAAAGGCGACACAGTAAAAATTAATTTCAACGCATCATAGAAAGCGCGCGATAGCTACTGGGAGACAAACCGATTGTCTTGCTGAATTGTTTACTGAAGTGATATTCATCGCAATAATCCAGTTTTTCGGCAAGCGCTTTAACCGTTAAATCCGTTGTCTCCAAAAGTTCGCAGGCCGACTCCATCACCTTTCCAGTGCGGTAGCGTCCCGGCGATTTACCTGAGAGTTTTCGGAATTTCTTTCGGAACGACTCATAACTCATATCCAAGTACTGGGCCGCTTCTTCATTGGTTTTATAGGTATTTAGCCCCTCTTTCGCGCGGCCCAACCATTCAAGGTCGCTTTCGATGCTGGCATTGCCCAGCGCGGATATATCAGACAAGAGTGTCTGCAACCTCAACGCCTCTGCCATCATTTTTCTTGGGTCGCCGCCATTATCGCCGTTCACTGTTTCGACAAACCGGTCTATCCAAAATCCTTCGGTGGGCAGGTTTACCGTTGGCTCTGGCCAATTAAAAAGTCCCTCCCCCCGCCAAAGGTCAAATACGGGGCCTTCAAAAATGATATAAATTTCATCCCAAAATCCTGTTTTTGTCGGCCCGTAGTGATGGGGGATTTCAGGCATAGTGATAAAGGCGTCATGTTCCTTTATCTTAAATTCTCTCCCAAACGTATCCACATACGTCCCCTCTCCCTTAATCACATAAACAAGGCAATAGCGGTTCAAAACACGGCGTTTTTGCAGCACGCCGCGCCCATCCTTTACAAATCCAGACATCCGAACTCCGCCGAGCGGGGAGACGTCGAAATTGCGGGCCAGAAAATGGGTCTTACGAGAGGATAAAGACATTTACGCTGTGTCCTTTCTCAGTATTTTTACAATTCCCATGGGTATTTACGGCCATTCAGAACGAAAAGCGTTTGAGATATGCCGCCCCGCTTACAAAACCATAACACACATTACTAGCCAAATATTCCTCATGCTCAAGGACAAGACCCGTGTTTTTTGACAGAAAGCCAATCATTTGGGAAAAATCAACAGGCCGCCAAATCGAAACAAACCGCAAAACCCTTTACCAAATGGCACAAGAGTAACCATTAAACCCATTGAAACGGTCGTTTTTCTATAGCAATGAGTGATCAAACGCGCGTAACCAGATATTGAAAAGTAATTCCATGGCAAATTCACCAAAAATCACCATTATAGGCGCGGGTTCTACGGTTTTTATGAAAAACATAGTGGGTGATGTCCTTCTGCGTGACGCGCTATCATCCGCCCATATCGCTCTCATGGACATTGATCCTGTGCGCCTATCAGAGTCCGAAATCGTCGCCAAGAAGATCATTTCCACGCTTGGCGTCTCGGCCAGCGTGTCCACTCATCTAGACCAAAAAGAAGCGCTAATCGGCTCTGACTTCGTTGTCTCGACGTTTCAAATCGGCGGTTATGATCCCTGCACGATAACGGATTTTGAAATCCCAAAAAAATATGGCCTACGCCAAACCATTGCCGATACATTGGGTGTGGGCGGGATTATGCGCGGGCTGCGAACTGTGCCGCATCTTTGGAAAATTTGCGAGGATATGCAGAAGGTCTGTCCAGATGCTTTGCTGCTGCAATATGTTAATCCGATGTGCATTAATATGGGTGCCATTTTTGCCAAATTCCCAAACATTAAGGCAGTTGGGCTTTGCCATTCGGTTCAGGGCACCGCGGCTGAGCTTGCTTATGATCTCGGGGTTGCATATGAGGATTTACGCTATCAGGCCGCAGGCATTAATCACATGTCGTTTTACACGCGTTTCGAGCTTCGCCAAGACGATGGAACCTATCGCGATCTCTACCCAGAGCTCTTAAAGGGTTACCGTGAAGGCCGCTTCCCCAAAGAGATTACCGACAGCAAAGCTCCACATGTTCTGCGTTGTAAAAATCTCGTGCGGTATGAAATGATGGCGCGCATGGGCTATTTTGTTACTGAAAGTTCCGAACATTTCGCGGAATATGTGCCTTGGTTTATCAAGAGCGGGCGCGAGGATCTCATTAAAAAATTCTCTGTTCCGCTGGATGAATATCAGACCCGCTGCATTGAAGCCAATGAGGAATGGCAAGCCCAAACCAAAACTTATCGCGAGAGCGAAACAATTGAAGTCTGCCAGAGCGACGAATATGCTTCCAGCATTATGAATTCTGTGTGGACCGGCACGCCCTCAGTCATATATGGCAATGTCCAAAATGACGGGGCGATTTCCTCCCTGCCCGGTGATGCCGTGGTTGAGGTTCCTTGCCTCGTTGATAGAAACGGGATTCAGCCCACAAGGGTTGGAAGATTACCGGCGCAAATAACGGCCCTTATCCGCACGAATTTGAACGTTCAAGAATTGACGATCAAAGGCATTATGGACGAAAATCGAGACTATATTTATCAAGCTGCCATGATGGACCCCCATACAGGCGCTGAGCTGGATCTTGAGCAGATTTGGTCACTCGTCGATGAACTTATCGAGGCACATGGTGAATGGCTCCCCGCATGGCTACACCAAAACAGCTAAAAACTTTAAGTGACGGGCCGATTTCCAGCTTGGTTTGAGGACAATTACCGCCTAAGGATTTTCGCGTAAAATATGATTGATACACAGACCATACTTGCGCCCAAGATCGGCGCGAGAGCCGTGCACCGCCGCCATTTCCAAAAACGCGATGGCCGCGACCTTTTTCTCTATGGCTATAAACCACATACTGAAACGTCTCTACCGCAAGAAGATTTTGAAGTCGCCAAAGGCGGAGAACTCCGCTGGCATCCCCTGCGGCGCGAGCATAATGTTTACGCCGCCCACAGGCAGAATAGAACTTTCAAACCTTCATCCGCTGACAATCCACTCGCAGCCTCTGCGCCCGGCCGTCCGCCGACGGAAATCCCCTTCAGGGATTTTGAGCTTGCCATATTCGAAAATAAATTCACCAGCCTTCACGCGCAAGCACCGGAGCCTTCCTCGCTGGCGGGAAGCGGCGCTCGCCGCGCCATAGGACGATGCGACGTCGTTGTTTACGGACCCGAAGCAGCGGGAAATCTACACCTAATCGGACAACATAAACGCCGGCTGCTGATTGAAGCGTGGATAGACCGATATCAGGCCCTGTTTGATCAGGGCTGCAAATATGTCCTGCCTTTTGAAAACCGCGGGGACGCGGTCGGGGTCACCCTCGCCCATCCCCACGGGCAAATATATGCCTTCCCCTTTATTCCGCGCGTGCAGCAAGATGCACTACAGGCCTTTCGTGAAGGTTATGATTTAAGCGGTTACATACAAAGCCATAAAGGCGATTTTGGCGTCGCATCGACGGGCGGCATAGAGGCGTTTTGTCCCTCTTACGCGCGCTTCCCCTATGAAGTCTGGCTCGCGCCGCAAATCCGCAAAGCTGGCCCATGGGCATTCACAGAAGAGGAAAAGGACGGCTTTGCTCATTTGCTTGGCGACGTTACTCGCCGATATGACGCCTATTTCGAAGCTCCCACAGCCTACATGCTTTCCCTTCATGCCGCCCCGCTGGGTCATGAAAAAAGCTGGCACTTCACCGCGCAATTTTATCCCCTGTTACGCGCGCCGGGGCGGGTAAAATATCTGGCATCGGTGGAGCAATCAACGGGTACATTTACCGTTGATGTCATGCCAGAAGCGGCGGCAAAAATCCTGCGGGATCTATGATGGAAATCGAGACTATATTTGAGAAAAAATTTGGCTATCCACCCCAAGAGACGCGTTTTACGCCCGGCCGAGTCAATCTGATCGGCGAGCATATTGATTATAACGGCGGGCGGGTTCTACCTTTTGCTTTGGAGTTAGGCATATCAGCAAGCTTAAAACCGCGCACGGATAAGCGCGTTCGAATCTATTCAGACAAATTTGAAATATTGGCGGAACGGACAGTTGATGACGTCGCGGCGGGCGAGTGGTCTGATTATGCCTTGGGCGCGGTGATATATGCCAATAGGGCGGGCTTTATTACTGCGGGCGCAGATATCGCACTTAGCACCACCCTGCCCTTTGGCGCAGGACTTTCCTCCTCCGCAGCGCTCACTGTTGGCCTCTTAAAGCTTGCTAGAGACTGCGGGGGCGCGCGAATGTCAAATACGGATATTTCCATATTGGCCCGAAAACTAGAAAATGAGTTCATCGGAATGCCTTGCGGGATCATGGACCAGATGGCGGTCTCCATCGCCCAATCAGGCCAAGCGTTGTCGCTTGATACACATACGCTTGAATTCGAGCTTATTGATCTGCCGAAAAATGTTCATATGGCCGTTATTCATTCCGGGGAATACCGCAGGCTCGCAGAGGGGCATTATAAAGTTCGCAAAGAAGAATGTGACGCGGTCAAATCTCGCTTGGGCCGCGATGATATATGCCTTATGACAAATGCGCAGCTTGAGAGCCTCTCGGGACTTGAGGAGACCATAATCAAGCGGGCGCGCCACTGCGTTAGTGAACATAGGCGTGTCATTGCGGCGATAGACGCCATACGATCAGGTGACCTAGCCATGCTCGGGCGATTAATGAATGAAAGCCATATGTCCATGAGAGATGACTTTGAGATGAGCCTGCCCTCTATCGACGTCCTGGTTGAGGACGCGGTTAAATTTGGCGCAATTGGCGCGCGCCTGACAGGGGGCGGGTTTGGCGGTTGTATTGTCGCCTGCGTTGACCGTGAACATCTGGCGCCGTGGACAAAGTCACTCTTGGCCGCCCATCCCGCAGCCTTTACAGTGGCCTAGGAATATGACCAATTACACCTTAAATCAGGAACCGATTATTGTCGCTGGCGGCGCGGGCTATATCGGGGCTCACGTCTGCAAAACCATCGCGGAACACGGCGGTATTCCTATTGTCTTTGATAATTTTTCCGCAGGCCATAAACACGCCGTGAAATGGGGGCCACATGAGGAGGTTGATTTGCGTGACCGCCTTGCCACAACAAATGCCTTCCGCCGGCACGCCAGCGCCCGCTGCGTTGTTCATTTAGCCAGCTCAATAGAAGTTGGCATCGGCGAGCGTCAGCCCGCGGAATTTTACGACAATAACGTCTGCGGCGCGCTAAACTTATTGACGGGCATGAAAGAGACAGGCGCGGACCGCCTGATATTTTCATCTACCTGCGCCACTTACGGCGAGACACAAAATATGCCGCTAGTTGAGAGCGAGGTGCAAAACCCATTTAGCGTTTACGGAAAAACGAAGTTGGCTATCGAGCATATGATTCAAAGTTATCACAAAGCTTACGGCCTAAAATATGTGACCTTTCGCTATTTCAATGCCTCAGGCGCGGATGCAAGCGCAGAGATTGGCGAGGAACATGATCCTGAAACTCATCTCATTCCCAATGCATTGAAAGCCGCCGCAGGCCTTGGCCAAAAAATGAAAATTTTCGGGACAGATTACGATACGCCTGACGGCACTTGTATTCGCGACTATATCCACGTCAGTGATATTGCAAACGCTCACCTATTGGCCCTGCGCGCCATGGACGAAGGTCTAACGCAGGCTGAGTTAAATATCGGCACAGGCGCCGGCTATAGCGTCCTTGATATACTCGCCATGATTAAGCAGGTCACAGGCATGGCTGTTCCTTATGACGAGGCCCCACGGCGCGAAGGTGATCTCACTCGCCTGTTCGCGGATGCGGCTTATTCAAAAGATATTATAGGATTTTCGCCCCAGCATTCTGGGCTTGAAAACATTATTGAAACGGCTTGGAATTTCCATAAAAAGAAATGGAACTTGTAAGCCCCTATATCATTTAGGGCGCCTTAATTCAGCTTTACTCTTGGGTCACGTCATGACCATACAGCCAGTCCATCCGCCTATGCACGGCGGCGGGTGCGAGTTTTCCGGCCAACCACATTGGGCCATAAGTGATGATCTGCGCAGGTTTTGAGCGCCGGTGAAATGTTTTCATATTGGCCCGGGACCCGAGCTGCGCGCGCCGCGTTCGCTCATACCGCTTTATTTGATAGGCCTTTAGTGACGCTTCAAGCGGGCGCTGCGCCTGTGAAATCTCACGCGCGAGCACCCAGCTATCTTCAACGGCCATGGCTGCGCCCTGCGCGAGGAAAGGCAACATCGGATGGGCGGCATCGCCCAGCAAAACCGTTCGGCCAGCAATCCAGCGCGGCAGCGAGTCGCGGTCAAACAGCGCCCAGCGGTATAGCGCGCTTGGCGCGGCCGCTTCTAATAGACTTGTAATAACCGGATGCCATCCTTGAAAATCACGCAAGGCCTCCGCCTGGGTCCCCTTTTCAAGCCAGCCTTCCTGCGTCCAATCACGGCGCTCTACCACGCCGACAAAATTTGCGAGCGTTCCCCCGCGCAGGCGGTAAGTAACCGCATGACGCCCGCATCCCATCCATACACAGGCCGTTGATTTCGGTGCATCTTTACCAAGGTCTCTCACGGGCACAACGGCGCGCCATGCTATATTCCCTGTGAACCGCGGTTTACCCGGTCCCAACATCTGTGCGCGTATAGCCGATTTAATCCCGTCAGCCCCCACCAATAAATCACCTGAAATTTGCCGTCCATTTTTGAGCTGCACTTTAACGCCAATGGGGCTGCTCTCATATCCTGTTACGGCCGCGCCCAATTGCAACGCTTTGGGCGCGCGAGCGTTAAGCGCTTGATGAAGAGCCTGGATATAATCAGCGCGGTGAAGATGCAAATAAGGCGCGCCCCATCTTTGGAGGGAATACTGGGCCAGAGGAATCGTAAAAATGGAGCGCCCACTCTCGCCCATGCGGGCTTCAATAGCCTCAGGACGAGCCGCTTTATTTGCGATAGCCTCATAAATACCAAGTGCGCGGAAAACATTCACTGCATTAGGCGGGAGCTGAATGCCTGCACCCGCCTCCCCAAGGACCTCGGCCTGTTCAAGGACAGTGACCTCATGACCAAAGTGCTGGCAACATAGCGCCGCCGTTAACCCGCCAATACCTCCACCAACGATTATTACCCTCATAACGGCAGCCACAAATTTAGGCTCAAGACACAGCCTTCCTCGCGGCTCATATGTCTTTGCAGCAGATGTAGATTATCGCGGCGCATGTCGTGACCTTTTAGGGCGCGCAGCAAATGCGCAAATAGGCTTAGGCGATCATGCCTTTGGAGAGGCAGAGCTGTCTAGCCCTATTTCATGGCCGCGTCCCGTCCTAGGCCGCGTCTTTGTTGTTCCCTATAGTGGCCAAGGTGATACCGCCCTTTCCCCCGTCTATCCGGATCACTTGCCCATCAGCGACTGTGCCCGAAAGTAATTCACGGGCGAGCTTATCTTGGACATGTTTTTGAATCACGCGTTTTAAGGGCCGTGCACCGTAACTAGGGTCATATCCTTGACTCCCGAGCCATGAACGCGCCTTGTCAGTCAAATTCAGCGTAATCTGTTTTTCCGTCAACCACCCTTGCAATCGCTTCATCTGAATATCGACTATCGCACCCATATGCTCTGGTTTCAGCCGCTCAAACAAAAGGGTTTCGTCCAATCGGTTTAAAAATTCAGGGCGGAAATGCGCCCCGACCTCTGCCATGACGCCAACACGCGCACCCTCAACCGTTTCGCCTTCGCCAAGATTTAGCAAATGCTGCGCGCCAATATTGGAGGTCATTATGATCAACGTATTTCGAAAATCTACTGTTCTCCCCTGCCCGTCCGTTAGGCGGCCATCATCCAGCACTTGTAAAAGCACGTTAAAAACATCGGGATGGGCTTTCTCGATCTCGTCGAACAAAACAACCTGATAGGGACGGCGGCGAACCGCTTCGGTGAGCGCGCCCCCCTCTTCATACCCGACATAGCCCGGCGGCGCGCCGATAAGGCGGGCAACCGAATGTTTCTCCATATATTCGGACATATCCATGCGGGTAATCGCGCCGTCGTCATCAAAGATAAAAGCGGCTAAGGCCTTCGTAAGCTCGGTTTTGCCGACTCCCGTAGGTCCGAGAAACATGAAGCTGCCAATGGGGCGTGCGGGATCGCGTAGCCCCGCCCGAGCGCGGCGGACCGCATCGGAGACCGCGGCAAGGGCCTGCTCTTGCCCGACCACACGCGCGCCTAAAACGGCCTCCATATTCAAGAGTTTCTCGCGCTCGCCTTCCAGCATTTTCTCTACCGGAATACCGGTCCAGCGCGAGACAACGGCGGCGATAATTTCTGATGTAACTGTTTCCGATGCGAGGGAGGTATCGTCAGTGTTTTGCGCCTCGAGCGCCTTCATTTTTTCTTCCAGCGCCGGAATATCTTCATGTTGTAGCTTACCCGCCGCCGCATAGTCACCCCGCCGAACGGCGTCTTGCAGAGAGAATCTCGCTTGCTCAAGCTTTTCTTTTATATCGGTTGCCCCTGCCAGCTTGGATTTTTCAGCTTGCCACGCCGCCGTCATTTCAAAGGACTGCGCTTCAAGGTCAGTAATTTCGGCATTGCGTTTGGCCAAACGATCTTCAGAGGCTTTGTCTTTTTCCTTTTTCAGCGCCTCAACCTCGATCTTGAGCTGCACAAGCCTTCGGTCGATCTCGTCCAGTGCCTCGGGCTTACTATCGACTTGCATACGCAGCCGAGACGCCGCCTCATCCATAAGGTCAATAGCTTTGTCAGGCAAAAAGCGATCGGTAATATAGCGATTGGATAATTGAGCGGCGGCCACAATAGCTCCGTCCGAGATACGAATGCCGTGATGAACCTCATATTTTTCTTTCAGGCCCCGCAGGATAGACACCGTATCTTCTACGCTAGGTTCATTTACAAATACCGTCAGGAACCGGCGCGCGAGCGCTGCATCTTTCTCCAAATATTTTCGGTACTCATCAAGGGTGGTCGCGCCCACGCAGTGCAAGTCTCCGCGCGCCAGAGCCGGCTTTAACAGATTAGCCGCATCCATAGCCCCGTCTGTCTTTCCTGCCCCGACAAGCGTATGAATTTCGTCGATAAATAAGATGATTTCGCCGTTTGAAGCCTGAATTTCTTTCAGGACTGCTTTCAGCCTTTCTTCGAATTCACCCCGATATTTTGCCCCTGCGATGAGTGCCCCCATATCAAGGGCCAGCAGACGTTTACCCAAAATAGACTCGGGCACATCACCCGACACAATGCGGTTAGCCAGACCTTCAGCTATCGCGGTTTTCCCAACGCCCGGTTCCCCGATCAAGAGCGGGTTGTTTTTCGAACGGCGGGAGAGGACTTGCATGGTTCTGCGAATTTCTTCGTCGCGCCCTATGACGGGGTCAAGCTTCCCTGATCGCGCCGCCGCTGTGAGATCACGGGCATATTTTGCAAGTGCCTCATATTGATCTTCGGCGGTATCAGACGTAACGGGCTCGTCATGACTTGCGGATTTGATGGCCTCCGCAAGACGATCGGCGTCCACGCCGCTTTCAGATAGGAGGGATTTGGTATCTTTACCGGCGTTTAGCACAGCGGCAAGCAAAAGCCTTTCAAGCGTCACATACGCATCGCCCGCCTTTTTCCCCGCTCTTTCAGCCTGAGCAAATATTTTCGCCGCGGCAGGAGAAAGCGTTAGCCCCGAGCCGCCCTCAACGCGGGGTAATTTGTCAAGGGCCGCCTCAAGGCGTGTTTTCAATCCCGCAACATCGGCCCCTGCCGTCCGGAGAAGGCTTTCGGGCAAATCCCCCTCATCCTGCAAAAGTGCCGCGAGAATATGTTCGGGCCGCAAATGCTGATGATCGCGCAGAACGGCTTCCGACTGCGCGGCTTGTACGGCACGGCGGCTGCGCTGCGTGTAAAGCTGAATATCCATAACATCACTCCTAAAACAATGAACATTGAAGTGTGAGGACCGAGGCCCCGTCTATGCCAAATGGGGGCTAATGTTTTGATGTCAATACGCAAGCTGCGCGGGGAGGCTATGGTTGGGTCTGCGAATTTTCCCAGGTAACCTCTGCTCCGTATAGCGGCACGGTCGCGATGCTCATTTTCGCGGACCCATCAATAATCTGTTTGGAGTACACCAGATATATTAGGCTATCATGTTCACGATCATACACGCGGCGCACCGCCAGTTTTTTAAACACAACGCTTTGGCGCTGCTTGAAGACCGTCTCCCCGCCCTTACCCATATTAATATCCCCGATAATGACGGGGCCTGTCACGCCGCAAGAAATTGATCCATTGGAAGGGTTTTCAAACCAGTCCCCCTTACGCATACGGTCAATCACGCTGCGATCAAAATGCGCCATATGGCAGGTGATGCCTTTGATTTTTTCATCCTCAAAGCCTTCAATTTTGATCTCGTTTCCCGTCCAGTCATTATTGATTTCAGCGACTTCGAGCTCGCCATTTCCCCCGCAAGCCGCAAGAGATAGCCCCGCCAAGACACTGAATAAGAATGTTTTTTTCATAACTAGCTCCCTGTCGCTTCCGTCAAAGTAGGGCGGGACTGTGAAAGAACGCCCCCAATGCGTATAGGTTCCGCCCGCAGCGCCCTCCCCTTATTATCCGTTTCGACAAATATTCCGCAAAGCGTGCCCGCGCCGGCGGCCGGCGTGAAACGCGAGGACCGCATTCGCGTTGTAAACCGACGGACCGGCTCCTCTGCATCCATGCCGATCACGCTATTATAATCCCCGCACATGCCTGCATCGGTTTGGAATGCCGTCCCGTGTGTAAGGATGCGCGTATCGGCCATGGGCACATGTTGGTGCGTGCCAATCACAAGCGAGGCGCGCCCATCACAGAACACGCCCATCGCTTGTTTTTCCGACGTGGCTTCGGCGTGAATATCAACGATGACCGCATCTGCCACTTCGCCCAATGGCGCGTTGGAAAGCTCCCTGTCAACCGCGCCGAAAGGATCATCAAGCGCGTCCATAAAAACGCGCCCCAGCACGTTAATCACCAATAGATTATAGCCTTTGATTTGGAACAGTCCTGCCCCCCGCCCCGGCACCATATTGGGCGGATAGTTACACGGACGCAGAACGCGCGGCTCGTTTTCAATGGTACTAATACCCGATGGATTATCAAAGCTGTGATTGCCAAGGGTTAGCACATCAACACCAGCATCAAAAAGCTCATCTGCGGTCGCCCGCGTAATGCCGAAACCGCCCGCTGCATTTTCAGCGTTCACGACAACGGCGTCGAGCTTTAAATCCCCCTTCAGGCGCGGCAAATGATCGGTCACAGCCAAACGGCCGGCTCGGCCTACCACATCTCCAAAAAAAGCAAAGCGCATCAAAATGTCCTAAAATACTGGTCTGTCAAAATTCCATCCAGCCGCTGATCATATTGATCTGTCGGGATATGCGGCGCTTCTTGCGCAGCAAAGGCCGCGCCGCAAGCAAAAATATCGCCCCGCACACGCAGATCCGCCAACGTACGGTCATAAAACCCGCCCCCATAGCCAAGACGTTCCCCGCTCGGGCTAAAGGCCAGCAGCGGCACGAGAACAAGGTTTGGTATGCGGCTTGGCGCGGCAGCAAACGGCTCTCGCGTGCCATAGGGGCCCGCCCTAAGTTTATCCCCCGCTTTCCACGCACGGAAAATCAGCGGATTACCGGCGCGCGGCGTACAGGGCAGTACAAGCTCATGCCCTTGCGCCAAGAGCGCGCCCATTAGCGGACCAATATCTATCTCTCCGATCAGCGGCCAAAAGCCGCCAATGACAGCGCCTTTGAACCTTAGAGCCGGAAATTGAGCAAGCAGTTCCAATGATGCCGCCTGCCCCTTGCCCGAGGCTATGAAGTCCTGCCGCCGTGCTTTGGCCTGAATGCGCGCACGCGTTTTCTGAGATTTCATATCCATAAAGCGGGTTTAGGGGAAGGAAAGTCATGCGGCAAGGCAATGGAGCCGGTAATGGCCGCGGGACTAACGGCAGCCCCTTGGCGCTGCGCGTCTCGCCGACACTTCAAAGCTAAAAATCGCTCCACAGGAGCGATTTCCTTTACGCAATACTGAACCGTGAAAGTGTACGCACATTTATCCAAAGCGTGCCACCCTCGACGCTGCGCGTCTCGCCGTCACTTCAAAGCTAAAAATCGCTCCACAGGAGCGATTTCCTTTACGCTTTGAAGTGACGGCCCACAAACCCGTGGAGGCGTTCGAATCCCCATGAACCTGAAGTTCAGGTGGGCGCCGGAATTAAACGAACCACGGTCCGAACAGAGCCAGCTCCCGATGGAGTGTTTAAGGTCCCTAGGATAAGTGCCAATCACGAAGCCCGCAGTACCGTCCCCTCCTAGATGCGCGTTCATGACCCGAAGCGCAAGGGAAGCTTCCATTAAAAATGGCCTGTGTGGATATTATCGCCAAAGGAGCGGCGGTCGCGGAAAAGCCTCCCACCATTCCCAAAAGTCACCGCACGGCTATAGATCAAGCCCCCAAAGAAAAACCCCCGCAGCTGAGCCGCGGGGGAGTCAATTCTTGAAGGCGCGCTAACGCGCCTGTCAGGCTGAGCCTATTGGCGCGGCGTTACGCGGCCAATCACTTGGCCTGTTGCGCTGATGATGTTTCCAGAGCCGTCTACCCGGCCGACCGTTACGCCGCGGCTGTCAACAACAGAGCCGTCTGCGCGGACCGAGAAGCCGCCGGCTGAAACGCCGCCCGCTGATCCACCAGAGATGCTACCGCCGGAGATAACTCCGCCAGCCGCGCCTGCTGAGCCGCCAAGGCCGCGCAGAACGATCTGACCTGCAGAGTTAACAACGTCGCCATTGCTATTAAGCGTTCCGATCACGGCGCCTGATGCATTGAGCACTTGGTTGCCATTGATAGTGTAGCCAGCAGAGGAACCGCCAGACGCACCGCCAACGATCGTTCCTGAAGAGAACGCACCGCCTGACGAACCGGTGAAGCCACCAGATGTCGAGGACAATGTTCCGCCAGAGTAACCACCTGTCGCAGAACCGCCGACCATTGAGCGCCAATCGACACCCAAAGCATCAACCGTACGAAGTGTCAGACCACCTGTAGACAAACCGCGAGCCCGTTGGAACTGCTCTACTGCGGCGTAAGTACCCTGACCGAGACGGCCATCGATTGCACCTTTGTAGTAGCCTTGAGTTTGCAGAGCACGCTGGATCGCAGAGATCACCGTTGTGTTTGCATTCGCTTCACAGAGAACCTGACGCCATTCGGCTTTCTCAGGCGTGATCTGTGTCCGCTTCTCAATTGATCCAAGCTCAGCCGGAATGACGATTGTTTCAGTCCGTGGTGCTTCCACCATTTTCTGAACCGTCACGGTCTCGTAGCGGGCCGGAATTTCGCGGCGCTCTGTACGAGCCGGTTGGTCAACCACACGGCGTGTGATCTGCTTAGTGACAGCCGGAATGACACGCTCTTGTGTCGTCGCCGGAGTTTTCACCACGCGGCGGGTCACCTGCTTGGTCACCGCAGGGATCACGCGTTCCGCTGTGCGGGCCGGTGTCTTAATGCGGCGGCGGGTTTCCGTTTTCGTGATCGCCGGAATAACGCGCTCTTGCGTCGAAGCTGGTGTCCGAACTACGCGGCGCGATACCTGCTTGGTGACAGCCGGAATAACGCGTTCTTGCGTTTGAGCCGGCGTCTTAACAACGCGGCGGCTTACCTGCTTCGTCACAGCCGGAATGACACGCTCTTGTGTCGCCGCTGGCGTTTTCACAACGCGGCGGGTCACCTGCTTAGTCACAGCCGGAACAACACGCTCCTGAGTGCGAGCCGGAGTCTTAACGACTTGGCGCGTAACAGGTTTTGTGATGGCCGGAATGACACGCTCTTGCGTCGAGGCCGGAGTGCGGACTACGCGGCGCGTAACCTGCTTGGTCACGGCTGGAATGACGCGCTCTTGCGTGCGGGCCGGTGTTTTCACAACGCGGCGGCTCACTGTCTTCGTGACGGCCGGAATGACCTTCTCGGCAGTAGACGCTGGCGTTTTCACAACGCGGCGGGTTTCCATCTTTGTGACAGCTGGAACAACACGCTCTTGCGTACGCGCCGGTGTCTTAACGACGCGGCGAGTTTCCTGCTTTGTGATCGCCGGAATAACGCGCTCTTGTGTCGACGCTGGCGTTTTCACAACGCGGCGGGTGACAGTTTGAGTACGAGCCGGAATGACGCGCTCTGTTGTCGACGCTGGGGTCTTCACAACGCGGCGGGTCACCTGCTTGGTCACCGCTGGGACAACACGTTCCGCAGTGCGGGCCGGCGTCTTGATGCGGCGGCGAGTTTCCTGCTTTGTGATCGCCGGAATAACGCGCTCTTGCGTTTGAGCCGGAGTTTTCACAACGCGGCGAGTCACCTGCTTAGTCACCGCTGGAATGACACGCTCTTGCGTGGCAGCCGGTGTCTTAACAACGCGGCGAGTTTCCTGCTTTGTGATCGCGGGAATAACGCGTTCCTGCGTGCGGGCCGGCGTCTTAACAACGCGGCGGCTCACCTGCTTGGTCACAGCCGGCGTTGCACGCTCGACAGTCTGCGCAGGCGTTTTCACAACGCGGCGAGTCTCCATCTTCGTGATAGCCGGAATGACGCGTTCCTGCGTGCGGGCCGGCGTCTTAACAACGCGGCGGCTCACCTGCTTCGTCACAGCGGGAATGACCTTCTCGACTGTCGACGCTGGCGTGCGAACAATACGGCGCTTCTGCATCTTAGTGATCGCTGGAATGACGCGCTCTTGTGTGGCGGCCGGCGTTTTCACAACACGGCGGCTAACTTGCTTCGTCACAGCCGGAACAACGCGTTCCTGCGTCGCAGCAGGCGTTTTGATCACGCGGCGAGTTTCCATCTTTGTGATCGCCGGGATTGCACGCTCTTGCGTGCGGGCCGGCGTTTTAACAACGCGGCGGGTCACTTGCTTGGTGACAGCCGGAACAACGCGCTCAACAGTTTGCGCTGGTGTTTTCACAACGCGGCGAGTTTCCATCTTTGTGATCGCCGGAATGACGCGCTCTGTCGTCTGAGCCGGTGTCTTCA
Organism: uncultured Caulobacterales bacterium; assembly: GCA_964410285.1. GTDB lineage: Bacteria > Pseudomonadota > Alphaproteobacteria > Caulobacterales > Maricaulaceae > Fretibacter. The sequence goes on from CAYPFR010000002.1 coordinate 154,992, forward strand.
CAATGCGGCGGGTCACTTGCTTAGTCACCGCTGGGACAACACGTTCCGCAGTGCGGGCCGGTGTCTTAATGCGGCGGCGAGTTTCCTGCTTAGTGATTGCCGGAATAACGCGCTCTTGCGTGGCGGCCGGTGTCTTGACGACGCGGCGAGTCACTTGCTGCGTTACCGCTGGAACCGCACGTTCGACAGTCCGCGCCGGTGTTTTCACAACGCGGCGAGTTTCCATCTTTGTGATCGCTGGCACAACACGCTCTTGTGTCGAGGCCGGTGTTTTCACAACGCGGCGGCTCACTTGCTTGGTGACGGCTGGAACAACGCGTTCCTGCGTTGCCGCTGGCGTTTTCACGATGCGGCGTGTCTCCATTTTAGTCACAGCTGGAATGACGCGCTCTGTTGTCGACGCTGGGGTCTTCACAACGCGGCGGGTCACCTGCTTCGTCACAGCCGGGACAGCGCGCTCAATCGTACGAGCAGGGTTCTTCACCACACGGCGAGTTTCCTGCTTTGTGATCGCTGGCACAACACGCTCTTGTGTCGAGGCCGGTGTTTTCACAACGCGGCGAGTCACCTGCTTAGTCACAGCCGGGACAGCCTCTTCGACAGTCCGCGCCGGTGTTTTCACAACGCGGCGAGTTTCCATCTTAGTGATCGCCGGAATGACGCGCTCGGTAACCTGAGCCGGCGTCTTAATGACGCGGCGAGTCACCTGCTTAGTCACAGCCGGAACCTGCTTCTCGATTGTGCTCGCTGGCGTCTTGATGACGCGGCGAGTTTCCTGCTTTGTGATCGCGGGAATAACACGCTCTTGCGTAGCAGCCGGAGTGTCAACAACGCGGCGAGTTACCTGTTTGGTGACAGCTGGAACTACCCGCTCTTGTGTCGACGCTGGCGTTTTTACAACGCGGCGAGAACGCATTTTCGTGACAGCCGGAATGACGCGCTCTGTTGTCGACGCTGGGGTCTTCACAACGCGGCGGGTCACTTGCTTAGTCACCGCTGGGACAACACGTTCCGCAGTGCGGGCCGGTGTCTTAATGCGGCGGCGAGTTTCCTGCTTTGTGATCGCTGGAGTAACGCGCTCTTGCGTGCTGGCCGGTGTCTTGACGACGCGGCGGCTAACAGTTTGCGTTTTCGCCGGAATGACACGCTCTTGTGTCGAAGCCGGTGTTTTCACAACGCGGCGGGTCTCAACCTTAGTGACGGCTGGGATGACGCGCTCTTGTGTTGACGCTGGGCGGTCAACAACGCGGCGTGTCACTTGCTGCGTTACCGCTGGGATCACTTTCTCGACAGTGCGAGCTGGTGTCTTGATGCGGCGGCGAGTTTCCTGCTTTGTGATTGCTGGAATGACGCGCTCTTGGGTTGACGCTGGACGGTCAACAACACGGCGGGTCACAGTCTGTGTCTTCGCTGGGACCACACGTTCCTGCGTACGGGCCGGAGTTTTCACAACGCGGCGAGAAACCTGCTTCGTGACCGCAGGGACGCGGCGTTCCACAACTTTCGCTTCCTCAGCAACAACACGCTTGGAAACCGTGCTGGTTTGCTGACTGAAACGTCCACCGCGCGCATTGGCATTCGCGGAGGCACGATCAGCGTTGGCCGCTTGGCTGCGTGACAGACCATCACGGTCATCACGGCCGTCAGAATTTGCATCTGTAAAGCCGCTGATAACAGCGCCGTTTGGACCGCGGCGTAGGCCGCCTAAATTGCCGGCTTCTGAGGCCGAAACAACACGGGCCGGCGTGCGAACAACGCGGCGAGTGATAGTATCAGTCCGTGCAGGAACAGGAATTTCGCGGGTCGTCGCAGGCACATCAATGACGCGCTTTGTGATCGACTTGGTGACCGCTGGAATTGTTTTCTCAACGACGCGAGCCGGTGTTTTCACAACACGCTTGGTGATGGTTTTATACTGCGCCGGGATCAATACGCGGCAAAGGATTTCGCCAGTCTGTGTAACTGTCGTCTCAGTTGATTGAACAACCTGATCAGACACACCGTTGAAGACAGTAAACTGACCGCGGGCGCTCGTATTTAGGCGTCCACCTGCACCGAGTTCGGAGGCGTTAAGGGCCTGTGAACCTGGCTTCCACTCTTCGCGAGCTGGAGAGATAAGGATACGCTCGGAGCGTGTCTCGTACTGCGCTGGGATGACATCAATTTCTTGACGGGCAGGCTGTACGACGATTTGCTCTGTGACCGTGCGGTATTTCGCAGGGATCACTTCAAGGCGTGTAGAGGCTTCCTGAACAACAATTGTCTCTGTCACTGTGTCATAAGTTGCCGGAATGACCGTCAACTGATCTGCAGCGTCCTGAGAAACGTAAGTTTCGTTCACGGTGCGGAACTTAGCCGGCACAGTGACATACTCAACAGTTTCAGGCTGGACAACAACGGTCTCGGTGACTGTTTCGAATGTCGCCGGGATCGTCACAAGCTCGGTTGTGGCTTCCTGCGCAATAACAGTTTCCGTTACGTTTTTATAGGTTGCTGGAACGACAACCAACTCAGTTGACGCTTCCTGAACAACAACTGTCTCTGTGTATGTTTCATACTCAGCCGGGACAGTGACGTAGTCAACAGTCTGCGGAGTAACAACAACTGTCTCTGTGACGTTTTTGAAGGTCGCAGGGATAGAGACAAGCTCTGTTGTCGCTTCTTTAACAACGACTGTCTCAGAGACGGTCTCATATGTTGCCGGGATCGTCACAAGCTCTGTCGTGGCGTCCTGAACAACAACAGTCTCAGTGACTGTTTCAAATGTTGCAGGGATAGTAACGAGTTCTGTTGACGCTTCCTGAACAACCACCGTGTCTGTGTACGTTTCATACTCAGCCGGGATTGAGACATAGTCAACCGTCTGCGGCGTGACGACAACTGTCTCGGTGACAGTCTCGAAGGTTGCAGGGATTGTCACAAGCTCTGTCGTGGCTTCTTGAACAACAACGGGCTCTTGAACAGTCTCATAAGTTGCCGGAATAGTGACAAGCTCTGTCGAGGCTTCCTGAACCACAACTGTCTCTGTGACAGTTCTGTATTTCGCCGGAATGGTGACAAGCTCTGTAGAGGCTTCTTGGACAACCACTGTTTCTGCGACTGTTTCATATGTCGCTGGAACAGAGACATATTCAACAGAGGCGGGCTGAACAACAACCGTTTCTGTGACCGTGTCGTAAACAGGCGGGATTGTGACAAGTTCTGTTGAGGCTTCTTGAACAACAACAGGCTCTTGAACGGTTTCATATGTGGCGGGAATTGTGCGGAACGCCGAAGAGGCAGGCTGCACAACGACTGTCTCGCTAACAGTCTCGAAGGTCGCCGGAATGGTGACGAGCTCTGTAGAGGCTTCCTGAACAACAACTGTTTCCGTTACAGTTTCATACTCAGCCGGAACAGACACATATTCTGTCGTCGCGGGCTGAACAACCACTGTTTCTGTAACAGTTTCGAAGGTTGCCGGGATTGTGACAAGCTCCGTAGAGGCCTCCTGAACCACAACTGGCTCTTGGATCGTCTCATATACAGCCGGGATCTGGACATATTCTGTTGTCGCAGGCTGAACAACAACCGTTTCTGTGACAGTTTCATATGTCGCAGGGATGGTCACAAGCTCCGTAGAGGCTTCCTGAACCACAACTGGCTCTTGGATCGTCTCATATACAGCTGGAACTGTCTCAAATGTTGATGAGGCTGGCTGAACGACAACAGTCTCTGTGACTGTTTCAAACGTTGCCGGAATTGTGACAAGCTCCGTAGAGGCTTCCTGAACCACAACTGTGTCCGTGTATGTTTCATACTCAGCTGGCACAGTAACGTAATCAACTGACTGCGGCGTCACAACAACTGTTTCTGTAACAGTTTCAAACGTCGCAGGGATGGTCACGAGCTCTGTAGAGGCCTCCTGAACCACAACTGGCTCTTGGATCGTCTCATAGACAGGCGGGATAACTTCATAAGTAACGGTCTGCGGCGTCACAACAACTGTCTCGGTGACAGTTTCGAACGTGGCAGGGATAGTCACAAGCTCTGTAGAGGCTTCCTGAACCACAACTGGCTCTTGGATCGTCTCATAGGTTGCAGGGATTGTGACATAGTCAACAGACTGCGGCGTCACGACAACTGTCTCTGTAACAGTTTCATAAGTCGCTGGAATAGTGACAAGCTCTGTGGTCGCTTCCTGAACGACAACTGGCTCTTCGATCGTCTCATAGACAGGCGGAACAGTGACATAATCAACAGACTGCGGCTGAACGACAACTGTTTCTGTGACAGTTTCGAACGTGGCAGGGATCGTCACAAGCTCCGTAGAGGCTTCCTGAACCACAACCGGCTCTTGGATCGTCTCAAAGACAGGCGGAACAGTGACGTATTCAACGCCCGCTGGCTGCACGACAACTGTCTCTGTGACCGTCTCATAAGTCGCTGGGATTGTGACAAGCTCTGTAGAAGCCTCCTGAACCACAACTGGCTCTTGGATCGTCTCAAACACAGGCGGAACAGTGACATATTCAACGCCCGCTGGCTGCACAACAACAGTCTCTGTAACGGTTTCAAACGTTGCAGGGATTGTCACAAGCTCTGTAGAGGCTTCTTGAACCACAACAGTTTCGGCCACTGTCTCGTAAGTTGCCGGGATCGCCACGTAATCAACGGTTTGCGGCGTAACCACAACCGTTTCCGTGACGGTTTCAAAGACAGGTGGGATCGTGACGAGCTCGGTGCCCGCTTCCTGAACCACAACTGTATCTGTGTAAGTTTCGTATTCAGCCGGGATTGAAACGTAATCAACAGATTGCGGCGTGACCACAACAGTCTCGGATACAGTTTCAAATGTCGCCGGAATAGTCACAAGCTCTGTCGAGGCATCTTGAACAACAACTGTCTCGCTGACCGTCTCAAATGTCGCCGGAATGGTGACAAGCTCTGTAGAGGCTTCCTGAACGACAACGGTCTCAGTGACAGTCTCATATGTGGCCGGAATAGTCACAAGCTCTGTAGAGGCCTCCTGGACCACAACTGGCTCTTGAATTGTTTCGTAAGTCGCTGGAATTGTTACATAATCCACAGATTGCGGCGTAACAACAACTGTCTCTGAAACGGTTTCAAACGTGGCAGGGATCGTCACAAGCTCGGTTGAGGCTTCTTGAACCACAACGGTTTCCGTGACTGTCTCAAAGACAGGCGGGATCGTGACGAGCTCGGTTGAGGCCTCTTGAGCCACAACTGTTTCTGTGACGGTTTCATACGTCGCCGGAATTGTAACCAATTCGGTCGACGCGTCTTTTACAACAACAGATTCCGTAACAGTTTCATACGTCGCCGGAACGGTAACGTAATCAACAGTCTGGGGCTGAACGACAACGGTTTCGCTGACAGTTTCATATGTTGCAGGGATTGTAACAAGCTCCGTTGAAGCCTCTTGAACCACAACGGTTTCTGTGACTGTCTCGTATACAGGGGGTACAGATACGAGTTCAGTCGACGCCTCTTGGACGACGACGGTGTCAGTGTAAGTTTCATATTCAGCCGGAATAGACGTGTATTCAACAGATTGTGGCTGTACCACGACTGTCTCCGTGACTGTTTCATAAACAGGCGGGATGACAACAAGCTCAGTTGACGCCTCTTGAACGACCACAGTCTCTGTGACCGTACGGAAAGACGGCGCGCCAGAGGTTGAACCCGCTGAGCTGCCGCCGTAATGGGCGACTGCGCGCGATGCGAGTGTACGGTTACCTGATCCGACGATGTTGCCATTGCGGTCAAGTGTGCCAATGCGCGAACCGGAGGCATTATAAGCTGTCCCGTTGGCATCAACCATATAAGTCGTTCCGCCCATTGTTAGACGAGTACGGCCTGAAGTGCCGATCATTGTCAGCGGGTTAACCGCTGCCGCTGCAATCACGGAACCATTTGTTCCGACGATATTGCCGCTATTGTCAACTCGGCCAACACGCGCGCCGGAGGAGTTCGTAACGTTGCGCGCGCTATCAATATTATATGTTGTGCCGTTGACGACGATTTGGAGATTGGCACGGCCCGGAACAACTGAAGTTCCTCCGCCTGCGCCAACAGTAACAAGCTCATAGCTCGCTTCTTGGACGAGCACACGCTCAGTTACGGTTTCAAAACGACCTGGGATCTTCTTGATCTCTTCGCTCGCAGGCTTGAGAACCACCTGCTCCGTTGATGTTTGATACTGCGCAGGCACGATCACCCGAGCAAAACATTCGCCAGGAAGCGGATTACCTGGCGGCAATTCCTGAGCGATAGTTGGTGCGGCTAATACGGCGGCACTAGCGGCTAATAATAGAGTACGTTTCATTTCGAAAACCCCCAAACTCTTTGTTACAATCATCTGCACAACGCAGACATCTTCAAACCTTAACATTCTGTTAGACAGATTGCTAGGCATTAGTTCCTTCTTAATAATTTAAGACGGAATATCAATGCTTATGTTGGTGATAGGCGAAAAGGCCTGTAAAAAGACGCCTCAGCGGCGTTTAATAACTCCCTGTCCCCCCTACTATCTCCATAAGCTTCAATTATGTTAACCTCTTGCGGCGCAAATTCGGCCAAAATGCGGCGGATTTTACCCTCACCCCATATGTTATAGCCGTCTATTTCACCGTTACAGATATTCGATTCGGATTTTAGCTCTGTCGCCAAAATTTTATCCACACCTTGTGGCTCAAAATAGGCCCGTAAATAAGGGCCGATTGATGCGCTGCATATATATAATGACTCGCCGCCGCTTTTTTCGCGCTTTTTTGCTGCCTCTAGCGCGTTTTTTGCCGCCGGACGGATCAGCGCCGGAATAACATCTTTGGCGAAGCTATCCGCGCGGCTTTCGATCTGCGCGACGCTCTCCCCCTTAAAAAACTTGCGGATAACGTGGGCCTTGACCTTATTTCGGTCAATCAACCGCACAGAATAGGCCAAAAAGACCGGTAACAGGCTTGCGATCTTGATCGCATAGCTTACCGAACCTTTGTAATACTTCAGAAAAAGGCGGAATGTATCGTCCGTCGTGATCGTTCCATCGAAGTCGAAGACGACAATACGAGCAGCGGCCGCATCTGCACCAGCCAAACTGGCTGGTTTTGCAGATTGAGCTGTCTGGCTGCTCGGCACACGCGTCATAATTCCACAATCCCATAAGACGGCCGCGGAATCGCGACCCTGCGGAGGGAATGCAATATTCGCGCTTTGGGCGCAAGGCTGCGAAGCACATATAGTTAACGCCATGAAAGACCATTCATTTACCGTTCATCTTTAGAACAGGCTCAATGGAAAGTGACCTATCCCTCCCTCTTTTCGGGATATTTGTGCCAAAACCGATCAATCAATCCCCTTGCCGCATAACTCGCTCGCGTTAACAGGCGAACAAAGGCTGACAAAGTCCCAAACACCAAGGGGTTAAGCGCCTGTTAACCCTGAATTTTAACGGAATGCGCAGAATTTATAATTTGTTAACCCTAATATTCGTTTCGTGGGTGATTTTGGTCCATTTCTCTCCCGTTGGCAGGGTGAATGCAACGTCCTTGGCAAATCGGCACACATGCTAATCTTGATAAGGATCAGAAAATGACATTCCTACAGAAAGCCAAACTCACCGCGTCAAACCTTGCTCTTTCATATGCAAATGACACCAAAGGCAATTTCGCGACAATTTTCGCGATCGGTCTTTTCGTCATCGTGGGTGGCTTGGCCGCTTCAATCGATATCGGGAATGCTTTTTCTGAGAAACAGCGTTTGCAAGATACAGCCGATCAAATCTCGCTCTACGCGGCTAAGACGTTGGAAACAGACAGAGGAGCGCTAAACGCGTTTGCTCAGGACTATGTAAACTTCAACTACCCCAACACCAAAGGCGACATTGTGATCGAAAACATTCAGCGTAATGGCGATACAGTTAGCGTTGAAGCGACCACAAAGGTCGGGACAGCCTTTGGTCAGTTTGTGGGCTTTGAAACCATTGACGTTCGGGTTAATTCCGCTTCCACATTTAGAAGCAAAGGCCTTGACGTCTCTCTTGTTCTTGACACGACCGGCTCCATGAGCGGCGCCAAAATCGATACACTGCGCGAAGCCGCGACTGATCTGATTTCAACGCTAGAAGACGCATCAGCAGACATTCGTGTCTCGGTTGTGCCATTTGCGCAATATGTGAACATTGGCACGGAAAACCTCAACGAGCGCTGGCTCGATACGTCTAATGTGAATGGGAATTGGGCAGGCTGCGTTGGCTCTCGTAGCGGAAATCGCGCTGATACGCCTGATCATAACGGCGCAAACTTCCCCGCAATCTCGGGCACTGTCTGTAATACACCGATCACGCCGCTGACTGATGATCTAGATACCGTCAAACAGGACATTTCAGCCCTCGTCGCCCAAGGTTGGACATATATGCCATCTGGTTTGATCTGGGGATGGCGCACATTGGACGGCGCAGCCCCATTTCGCCAAGCCCGTGAAAACGGTAACCTGCAACGCGAGCGTATCATGGTCATGATGACAGATGGCGCAAATACACGCGCAAGCAGCGGAACTCTACATGAATCAACCCAAACGCAGGCCGCGGATCGCGATACAAGAAAGCTTTGCCGCGGCATCAAGGGCGACGGTATTCAACTATACACCATCGCTTATGAAATCAGCAGCAACAGCACACGCAACCTGCTTCGCGGCTGCGCCAGCGACAAAGAAAACTACTTCGATGCTCGCGATGCTGGCGATCTACGCACCGCATTTGCCGAAATCGCAGCAAGTCTGTCCAGTCTACGCCTTACAAATTAAGGCTTTAAGCCAAACAATAAAAGGCGCCAGAAAGGGCGCCTTTTTTCTGTTTGTAACCCAAACGAAGACTTTTAAGAGACCAAAAGGGCCTTGTCTATTTCACTTCCAGAAGCTGAACATGGAAGACCAAAGACGCGCCCCCCGGAATACCTGGACGACCTCTTGGACCATAAGCCAGATCGGATGGGATATAAAAAGTCCAAGCATCACAAGGACGCATAAGGCTCACGCCTTCCGTCCAGCCGGGGATAACGCGGTTTAGCGGAAATTCAGCGGGATCCTGACGCTCATAGGAGCTATCAAAAACTTCACCGTTAGGAAAAACGCCGTGGTAGTTCACTCTCACTACATTTTCCGGCGTCGGGCTTGGAGCCGACTCATTACCGCTTTTAACCACGCTATACTGGAGGCCGGAAGGCAGGGTTACGACGTTGTCGCGCACAGCAAGATCAGTGTGGAATTTGTCGGCAGACCCAGCGAGTTCGGGAAGGTCAAGCGTGTAGGCGTCAAGCGCCACCGTTTGCTCAGCGGGGCAAACGGCCAGCGCCGCTTTTTCTGCAGCCAGCCGCTCGGCTTTGACTTCAGCAGATTCGCAAGAGGCCACGAGTGCTGCGGCGCCAAGCAGGGCCGTTAGGGATAAGGTTCTAATGCCATTTTTCATGAGATGGGCTCCATTGTGTTATGCCGCCTAGCTAAGACAGCCGCCCGCTCAAGTAAAGACACTAGCCCATAAATAAGACCTCTAACGTCACAATTTGAACAGTTCAGAGGCCTTCAAAGCGCATAAAATGGGGAGAAGATTAGCCATTTTCGAGGGCTGAGCTCCACTCCCCTTTTGAGGCAAGCCCGTTCATATGTGCGCGCTTATAAAACGCAACTTGCGCGGCTTCATAATTTTCTTCACGGCCCTGCCAAGCCTGCAGGGCAGATTGCTGGAGCGCGCGTCCATAGGAATAGGTCATTTTCCAAGGGAAGCCACCAATTTTATTCATCATATCAAGGTTGCGGGTCGCTTCCTCATTATCTTGCCCGCCGGAAAGGAAGGCCACACCCGGCACAGCGGCCGGGACAGTGTCTTTAAGGACTTTGATGGTGCGCTCTGCGATTTCCTCACGTGTGGGCTGCTTAGGGCACTTTTTGCCGGCCACTACCATATTGGGCTTTAAGATCACCCCTTCCAAGGCCACGCCCTGCTCATAAAGCTCCGTGAACAGAGAATTTAGCGCCATTTCCGTGACTTCGTGACAGCGCTCAACCGAATGATGTCCGCCCATCAAAACTTCGGGTTCGACGATTGGCACAATACCCGCTTCTTGGCACAGGGCCGCGTAGCGCCCGAGGGCGTGAGTATTGGCTTTGATGCCGCCAATTGTCGGCGTCGCGCCAACATATTGATCGGGGTGGGAAATCTCGATAACGGCACGCCATTTCGCAAAGCGTGCGCCGAGCTCATAATATTCGGCAAGACGTTCGCGAAGCCCATCAAGACCTTGCGTAATTGTCTCGCCCGGACGACCCGCAAGCGGCGTCGTGCCCATATCTACCTTAATGCCGGCAATCGCATCATTCGCATGAATAAGATCGACGAGTTTGGTGCCATCTTTGGCCTCTTGACGAATAGTTTCGTCATATAAAATCACGCCGGAAATATGATCTGCCATCGCCTTGTCTGTACGAAACAACATCTCGCGCCAATCGCGGCGTTTCTCAAACGTGCTTTCCGTCTTGATACTATCAAAGCGCTTTTTGATGGTGCCTGTACTCTCGTCGGCGGCAAGTATTCCCTGCCCCGGCGTGACCATTTTTTCGGCAATTTTATTCAGTTCTTCTAAATTCATGGGTAGCTCCATCTTTTGGCGTTTACTTGGTTTACAGCCTATTTCTTTAAAATCTCTACGCCCGGAAGCGGTTTACCTTCCATCCATTCCAGAAAAGCGCCGCCTGCGGTCGAGATGAATGTGAAGTCATCAGACGCGCCTGCATGGTTAAGTGCAGAGACTGTATCCCCGCCGCCTGCGACTGCAATCAAGCCGTTTTCTCGCACGCGCTTGGCGGCGTATTTCGCTGCCTCGACTGTGGATGTGTCAAATGGCGAGAGTTCAAACGCGCCGAGTGGGCCATTCCATATCAAGGTTTTCACCCCGTCAATCGCGTCCAAAAGGCCCTCAACCGTCTCGGGACCGGCATCTAAAATCATCTCAGTTTTTTTGATGTTATCAAGCCCAACAACGCGGTGATCTGCGCCGGCCTTGAAGTCCTTAGCCGCAACCCCATCCACAGGCAGCAGGATTCGGCATTTCGCCTTTTTTGCCGCCTTCATAATTTCGAGTGCCGTGTCTTTGAAATCAGGCTCATGGAGGGATTTACCGACTTTGTGGCCGAGCGCATACAAGAACGTATTGGCCATGCCCCCGCCAATCGCGAGCACGTCCAACTTATCGACAAGATTAGATAAAAGTTCGATTTTGGTTGAAACCTTAGCCCCGCCAACAACGGCCATAACGGGTGATTTAGGGATATCTAGGGCCTGTGCCAAATGATCAAGCTCGCGCTCCATATTCAAACCCGCATAGGCGGGCAGGAATTTTGCGATCACCGCAGAAGAAACATGATTGCGGTGGGCCGCAGAAAACGCATCTTGAATATATACATCTCCCAGCGCGGCATAGGCCTTGGCAAGATCTTCATCGCCCTGAGTCTCGCCTGCATGAAAGCGAGTATTTTCGAGTAACAGCACATCGTCTTGGGGTACTGACTCCACGACAGCCTCATGCAGTTGATCGCTAAAATGAACGTCCATTTCCAGAATGTCGGCTAGTTTTGGCACAAGAAACTCAAGAGATAATTTCGGATCTGGCTTACCTTTTGGACGACCAAAATGGCTGAGCAGCACGACCTTGCCGCCGGCCTTGACAATGGCTTTGATCGTCGGAACGGCGGCGCGAATCCGTGTCTCATCCGAGATATTGCCTTTGCCATCGCACGGGACGTTAAAATCAACACGCACCAGCGCGGTTTTACCTTTGAGTTTAGCCTGCTTTAGACGTTTAAAATCCATGTTTATTTCCTTTTTGCCCGCTGCATCTGCAATGCAGGACTTTCGTTAGGCGCCCTATTTAAGGGTTCCCATCGATCGCGCAACATCAATCATGCGATTGGCAAACCCCCATTCATTGTCGTACCAAGACACGACGCGCACAAGATTGCCGTCCAGCACTTTGGTGAGCGGCGCAGCAAAGATCGTGCTATGCGGGTCGTGGTTAAGATCAGAGCTGACCAGCGCCTCTTCCGTATAGCGCACAACGCCCTTCATCGCTGCGCTAGCGGCAGCCTTCACGGCAGCGTTCAAATCCTGCGCGGTAGTTTGCAGTTGAGGCTGGAAGGCCATATCCACCATAGAAACATTTGCCGTTGGCACGCGCACAGCAGAGCCCACGAGCTTGCCCTCAAGTTCCGGTAGCACAAGCCCCACAGCCTTCGCGGCGCCCGTGGAGGTAGGAATCATATTTAACCCTGCCGCCCGCGCGCGGTAGAGGTCTTTATGGCTATTATCCAAAATACGCTGGTCTTGGGTGTAGCTGTGAACAGTCGTCATAAATCCGCGCTGAATACCGACGGCATCAAGCAATATTTTCGCAATCGGGGCGAGGCAATTGGTTGTACACGACGCGCAGGAGACAACCGTATGCTCTGCCTTCAGATCATGATTATTCACTCCAAAGACAATGGTGCTATCGACTTGATCTGCCGGAGCGGAAATTAGCACTTTGCGCGCGCCGGCCTTGATATGCGGCTGCACGGCGGGGCCGTTCCTGAACACGCCCGTACACTCCATGACAATATCAGCGCCCACATCTCCCCAGTTAATCTTGGCAGGATCACGCTCATGCGTCATGCGAACTTGCCTTCCGCCATACTCAATATAGCCTTCGCCCACGGCAACCTCTTTCTCAAAACGGCCATGCACACTGTCGTATCGCAATAGGTGCGCAGAGGTTTCAATAGCGCCAGGACTGTTGATCGCGACAAGCTCCACGTCCGAAATCTGGTATTCAGACAGCGCACGCGCCACAAGACGGCCAATTCGCCCAAAGCCGTTAATTCCGATTCTCACAGTCATATAGGTCCTTACTTCGCCCTGCACTTCGCATGAGGGCTTTGACAATCTCATTTATAGGCGTCAATATTTATGAGTTGGCGTGAGGCAATATATACGCCATTCTGGTAAACGAAGGGTTAGATTCGGGGTATGAAATGAATGACAGCGCTGACATGAAAACGGCTTCGGCCAGACTACAGCAGTCCTTACGCAATCTCGAAGAATCGCTTGGCCCGATGATTACCAAAATTGATCACTTGCAGAAGGCGGCCCAAGATGCGGAAAGTTTCAAAACCGACCGCGCAGAGCTCGCCGCCCAGCTTGATGAGGCCAAATCAAGAGAAGCGGATTTTTCCGCCCGAGAAGCCGAATTTGATACGCTTGCAGATGCCACCAAGCGGGAGCTTGATGCCGTCATTGCGCAGTTTGAACAGGCCTTAATCCGGGGTGAGAGCTAATGGCTAAAGTCAGCATAGCAATAAATGGACGGAAATACGCGCTTGGCTGTGATGACGGCGAAGAGGAGCGGCTGGAACGCCTCGGGCAGCAACTGGACGAGCGCCTCTCTATGCTGGCTAATCAATTCGGGCAGATTGGCGATCTTCGGCTTATGGTTATGGCGGGAATCACCTTGATGGATGAGCTTGACGAACTTCGCGACAATGTTTCCGCCCAAGCTGAGCAAATGTCTCACGACGTGCAAAAACAAGCCAATAGCGCTAAGGCTCATGCAGCCCGTACAGAGCGCAAAGCTGCGGATATGCTAAATGAGACAGCGGAGCGCATTGAGGCCATTGCACAGCGCCTTGCGGGCACAAATCCGCCCATCTCTTAAGCGTGTTCATAGGCCACTATGCCCTTGCGCCTATCGCTGCCTCTACGGGACGGGTGAAGCTCTGGCAGGCCTTTATTGCCGTGCAATTTGTCGATTTTGTCTGGGCAGGATTCATCCTGACCGGCATAGAGAAAGCCCGCATCATCGAGGGCTTTACCCAAGCTAATCACCTTGACCTTTATCATATGCCTTATACACATTCCCTGCTCGCCGCCCTGCTCTGGGCGCTCTTTGCCGCGCTCGGATTTAGAGCGCTGTCAGGGAAAGGCCCTTGGGCCGGCCCGCTCTGGATTGCGGCGCTAGTCTTTAGCCACTGGCTCCTTGACTTAATCGTCCACGTGCCAGACCTAATTGTGACCTCGGCAGAACATAAGGCCGGCTTTGGTCTTTGGAATTATCTATGGATCAGCTATCCGCTGGAGTTAATCATGACCTTGGGCGCGTTGGCCATTTATATTCGCCGAACGCAAAGCGCTTCGCCGCGCGCGGCACTATGGGCGGGCGGATTTGCAATTTGCCTTATCACATTACAAAGCATAACCACTTTTGGGCCGCCGCCTGCCTCAACGACTGAACTCGCGCTCACAGCTCTCTTTGCCTTCAGCCTGCTTGCTCTTTGCGCCGGCCGTTTTGAACGCGGGAGGACAATTAAGAATGCTGGTTAAGCCATTGTTTATATAGCTTTGTCTTCTTTGATATCCTAAGCCTATCTTTGACAATTGACAGGAGAGGACTACTTTTGGGCTTGGGGGCCTTACCCTGCGCCAGCAGAAACAATTGCGTTTTTGTCAGCGCCATTGTCCCAAGCGCGGTGAGCAATTTATTCTTAAAACCTACAACCGGTAGCTCGACTTGGTGCCCGCCCGCTTCCCAATCCTTTGCAAGATGAGGGGCATAGGCAAAGGCTCGCGCAATGCCGACTATATCTACAGAACCAGACGCAAGCGCTTTCTCGGCTGTTTCTTTTTTGGTCACACCCCCCGTAACCATAATTGGCATATCGGCGCTTTTTGCGATATCTGCCGCAAAGTCTATGAAGTACATTTCCCGCGCCGCCGTGGAACTAAGACGCCCATCATCCGCCATGCCCATCATGGCCGCAGATTCATAAGACCCGCCGGAAAGCTCGACCAGATCAATAGACTCCGCATTGAGCCACTCCACTACGCGGCGTGCATCATCCACATCAAAGCCCCCTTTTTGAAAGTCCGCGGAATTAAGCTTCACGCCAACACCAAATTCTGCCCCGACACGTGCGCGAACGGCGCGCACGATTTCAAGGAGGAAGCGCGCGCGGTTCTCTAGCGGGCCGCCCCACTCATCCCCGCGAAGATTTGTTAACGGCGAGAGAAATTGCGCCACGAGATAGCCGTGGGCGGCATGTATTTCAACGCCGTCAAATCCGCAGGACTGCGCCGCCTCGGCGGTATCGGCAAAGCGCCTGATCATGGCCTTGATCTCTTGGCCCGTTAGCATACGCGCCGTATCAAACATCTTTTCTGCGCCTGCCATATTCACCTTAGTCGCCGAAGCTGAGACCGCCTCCGTGCCCTGGCTGGCATAGACTTGGCGTCCCGGATGGCTGATTTGCATCCAAACTTTTGAGCCGCCCGCCTTGGCCGCGGCCGCCCAGCGTTCAAATCGCGCGCGGATTTCAGGGTTTGAGAGGGTGTCTTTTTGTAAAACCACCCCGCCCGGACCCGTAAGCGCTTTGGGATCAACCATGACATTCCCCGTCAATATTAGGCCCGGCGCACCCTCACCCCATGTTTTGTAAAGCTGCTCTAGCTGGGTCCCCGGAATTTGGCCGGGATCAGCCATATTTTCTTCCATTGCGGCCTTACACAGGCGGTTCGCCAAGACTTGTCCATTGGGCAGGGTCAGCGGATTGAAAATATTACTCATGGCAGGTCTCATCGGCTATTAAATCAGCTAGGGGTTCGTCGGGGATCCTCATGACCCTACTTTCGGCCATCGCCCGCTAGCCGTCAATTCAGCAGCCTTGGCGGGCCGCTATTCATCTGTGTATATGTGCTGCGGAGCCTACAGAAGGTTTGAAGGCAAATCCTGCGCAAAGCGAGCCATTACCTAAAGCGTGCCGTTTATGAGCTTCATCACCGCTGAGAAGTCAAGATCGTCCTTACCTTCTGATTCCATAAGCGCGTAGAGGGCTTCGGCCTGCGCTCCGAGCGGTGTTGACGCCTGCGCCGCCTTGGCCGCCTCTTGAGACAAACGCATATCCTTAAGCATCATGGCGGCAGAAAACCCTGCCTGATAATCATGATTAGACGGCGCGCTTTTTACGGGTCCCGGCGCGGGGCAATAGCTTGTCATTGACCAATTTTGCCCCGAGGCCGTGCTAGAGATGTCATAAAAGGTTTGGGCGTCCAATCCAAGTTTCTTTGCAAGGTTAAAAGCCTCGCATGTGCCAATCATATGAATCCCCAAAAGCATATTATTGGCGATCTTTGCCGCTTGGCCATTGCCCGCGCCGCCCGCGTGAAAGATATTCTTACCCATGACCTCAAGAATGGCCTTCCCGCGCGCAAAAGCAGATGGAACGCCGCCGCACATAAATGTCAGCGTTCCGGCCCGCGCGCCCCCGACCCCGCCCGATACCGGCGCGTCGATCATCTCAAAGCCAGCCTTGGCAGCCTGCCCGATCACGTCCCGGGCGCTCGCCACATCTATCGTGGAGCAATCGATAAACAGCGCGCCTTTTTTTGCATGCTCGAATACGCCGCCCGCATCCGTATAAACAAGCCGGACATGATTTCCGGCAGGGAGCATCGTCACCACAACATCGGCCTCACCCACCGCATCCGAAGTGCCGCGCGCGGGCGTACAGCCCATGTCGGCGGCGCGGGCTATCGCGTCTTCTGAAATATCGAGAGCGCGCACCTCATGCCCAGCTTTGGCCAGATTGACCGCCATGCCAAGGCCCATATTGCCAAGTCCGATAAAGCCTATGATTGCCATACTATTCTCCGAAATATTCCCGCGATTTATCCTTCAAGAAATTCTAGGCCGCGCCCGCTCGCCGAACGAAACAGGCGAGCAATTTGCGCGGGCTGCACGGCCTCAACATTTTCATGTGACCATTTTGGATTTCTATCCTTATCAATCAATTGTGCGCGAATACCTTCGTAAAAATCTTGGGTTTTCAGAAAGTTAAGGGAAATATCTAACTCTTGCGCCATAGCTTCGCGAAAGCGCATTTTGTGACCACGGCGAAGCGCCTCCAGCGTCACAGTTAGCGCAAGAGGCGATTTGCGGCGTAAGTTCGCGGCCTGCTTTGCGGCCCATTCCCCGCCGCTACTGGCCCCGCTGGCCGCGTCCAAGCCGCGCAAGATCGCAGGTAAGGTCGCCCCGTCAAAGGCACTGACTTCCTTAGGAATAGGGGGTGCTGCGGGCGGGCGTTTTATAAACCGCATGATGACATTGGCAGCGGCAGAATCAGAGCCATCGAGCGCCGCCGCGCCGAGCGCCGCAATTAACTCAGCGTGTTTATCCGTGGGTACATAGGCGCTGGCAATCCCCAGCGCAATACATTGTCCCCCGCCTAGGCGCGCGCCCGTTAGCCCAAGCCAATTACCAATCGCATTGCCGAGGCGCGGCAGAAAATAGCTGCCGCCCACATCAGGGAAATATCCAATTCCGGTTTCCGGCATAGCAAAGGCGGTCGTATCCCCCGCAATGCGCAAACGCCCATGCACAGACAGCCCAACGCCCCCGCCCATTACAAATCCATCGATCAAAGTAATATAGGGCTTGGCATAGCGGTGAATTAATTCATTGAGCGCATATTCCGTACGCCAGAAATGCTCCGCGCGCTTATCGCCGGCCTTGCCGCTATCATGGAGGAGGATCACATCTCCGCCGGCGCAAAAGGCACGTTCCCCCGCCCCATCAATCAGAACTGCGCCGATATGAGGGTCGCGTTCCCACGCCGTTAAAAGCCGCGTCAGCTCATTAATCATAGGCTGATTGAGCGCGTTCAGCGCCTTGGGGCGATTAAGCGTAATATGGCCAAGATTGCCAATGATGCGCGACTTAATATCTGTTGTCATACTTTCTCCTTCGCGCCCCCGCGCCTGTCATTGCCGCAACAGCCCCCGCGAGATTATAACTCGCATGATCTGGTTGGTGCCTTCTAGGATTTGATGCACGCGCAGATCCCGCACGATTTGCTCGATCTGATATTCCGATAGATAGCCATATCCGCCGTGGAGCTGAAGCGCGTCATTGGCGATTTTGGAGCACATATCGGTGGCATAGCGTTTTGCCATAGCGCAGGCCTCCCCCGCGCCGGGCATAGCCTTGTCGATCATATCGGCGCCGCGGTAGATCATCACGCGAGAGGCCTCGAGCTCCGTCGCCATATCGGCGAGCATGAATTGCGTATTTTGAAAATCAGAGATGGCCTTGCCAAATTGCCTGCGCTCTTTGGTATATTGAAGGCACGCATTCAGTGCTTTTTGCGCGCCGCCAAGGCTGCACGCGCCGATATTAATACGCCCACCGTCCAGCCCGCTCATCGCAAATTTGAACCCCTCGCCCTCTGCTCCGACGCGGTTTCCCGCGGGCACGCGGCAGTCTTCCATGATAACCTGGGCAGTAGGCTGGGCGTTCCAGCCCATCTTTTTCTCATTGGGCCCAAACGACAGGCCGGGCGCGTCCTTTTCTATCACAAAACAGGATACCCCCCGCGCGCCGTCATCACTCGTGCGGGCCATGGTGACATAAACATCCGACCAGCCCGCGCCCGAAATGAAGGTCTTTGTCCCGTTTAAAATATAATGATCGCCGTCTTTCACCGCTTTAGCCGAAAGCGAGGCTGCATCCGACCCGGAGCCGGGCTCAGTGAGACAATAGCTGGCGATCAGCTCCCCCGACGTAAGGCGCGGCACATATTTCGCGCGAAGCTCGCCGCTGCCATAGCGGTCCACCATCCATGTCGCCATATTGTGTATGGTCATCATGGCGGTATGAGAGACGTCCCCAGCCGCAAGCTGCTCAAACACCAGCGCGCTATCAAGGCGCGAGAGCGCCGTACCGCCGTGCTGCTCGCCTGAGTAAATTCCCATGAAGCCTAGCTCTGCGGCCTTTTGGAAAACGCTGCGATCAAGCGTTTTTTCCTCGTCCCACCGCGCCGAATGGGGGGTAAGCTCGGCGCGGGCAAATTGGCGCGCCATGTCTTGGATCATGACTTGTTCTTCGGACAGGGAGAAGTCCATTTAGTTTTCATCCATTTTGCGCTTCATTTCAAACTTGCGCATTGGCATAGCATCAATCAGCGAATAAAGCGCGTTTGTCGGCACAAAGCTTTGCCAGCGCTGCTTTAGGCCCGTGTCTTTACCAATGAGAGCAAATTCATAGGCCTTCTTACAGCGTGCCGTTTCGCGAATGGCCCGCGCGCCGCGCTTAATCTCGTAACGACCTAGCCCCGAAATAGCCCCCCGATCCCCGCCCGAAATGCGTGCATGTGGCCGAAGCACCGCAGCGCTATCTTGGCTTAATTCAATCAACAGAAGATCGCGCTCCGCAAAACCTTCCCAATCCAGACCGCTTAGCATGACTTTTGTCTCAAAAGGCATATCCGCGCCCGCGCCGCACATCACCAAAAGCCGGTATTGCCCGAGCGGTGCGGTAAGGCCATGAACGTTCTCTACGCCCGCGAAGGCTGGCAGGCCCCAAAGAGCGGCCGCGCTTATTGCCGCCGCGCAATTGATGGAAAGTTTATGCCATAACTGCCGCATACCCATTCCTTTAAAACCTTGGAATAATAAAAGCGCTATCCTCGGTCTCGCCTTCAGGCCAGCGCTGGGTGACGGTTTTGACTTTGGTATAGAAGCGAAGGCCCTCCATGCCATATTGATTGGCATCACCAAAGGCCGAGCGTTTCCATCCGCCAAAACTATGGTAGGCGACAGGTACGGGGATGGGCACATTAATTCCGACCATGCCGACCTCGACTCGGTCGGCAAATTCGCGCGCCGCGCGGCCATTTTGCGTGAAAATCGCAACGCCATTGCCATATTGATGCTCACTTGGCAGGGCAATGGCCTCTTCAAAGCTATCGGCGCGCACAATTTGCAAAACGGGGCCAAAAATTTCGTCCTGATAAGTCTCCATCTCAGGCGTGACATTATCAAGCAAAGTTGGCCCGATAAAAAATCCGTCCTCATGCCCCTGAAGCGTAAAGCCGCGCCCATCACGCAGCACGGTTGCCCCCTCGGCGGCGGCCTTGTCGATATTGGCCTCAATGCTCTCCTTGTGCACTTTGGTGACGACAGGGCCGTAATCCGCCTCGGGATCAGCCGAAGTGCCGACGGTCATGGCGTCAATGGCGGGCAGCATTTTTTCTAGGAATTTTTCGGCTGTGCCTTTGCCGACCGGCACCACAACCGGCAGCGCCATACAGCGCTCCCCCGCCGAACCATAGGCGGCGCCTAAAATATCTTTGACGGCTTGGTCCATATTGGCATCCGGCATGATAATGCCGTGGTTCTTCGCACCGCCCATGCATTGCGCGCGTTTGCCATTGGCCGACGCGCGGCCATAAACATATTGCGCAATATCAGAGGAACCGACAAAGCTAACGGCTTTAATGTCAGGATGATCGCATATCGCATCAACCATGGATTTATCCCCGTTCAGGCATTGCAAAAGCCCCACTGGCCCGCCGGCCTCAACGAACAACTCGGCAAGGCGCATAGGTACAGACGGATCTTTTTCCGAAGGCTTCAAAATGCAAGAATTACCTGTCGCGATGGCCATGCCAAACATCCACATTGGGATCATAGCCGGAAAATTAAATGGCGTAATGCCCGCGACAACGCCGAGCGGCTTCCGCAGGGAATAGACATCAATCTCCGGCCCCGCGCCATAGGTGTGTTCCCCCTTCTGGCCATGAGGAATACCGCATGCAAATTCGATAACGTCAATACCGCGCATGACGTCGCCGCGGCTATCGGCGAGCACCTTACCATGTTCGGAGGACAGAAGCGCGGCCAGCTCATCCATATGACCTTCAACAATCTGCTTATAGGCAAAAAGAATGCGGGCACGTTTTTGCGGATTTACCCGCGCCCAATCAGCTTGGGCCCGAGCTGCAGAGGCGACAGCGCGGTTAAGTTCAGCGTCTGTGCCCATAGACACCTTACCCTGAACAGCGCCGGTATTCGGGTCAAAAATATCTTTTGTGCGCTTGCCCTCGCCTGCAACCCGCTGTCCGTCGATGTAGTGACCCACTCTCTTCATGAGATCCTCCTGATTTTGGCTTTAGAGTAGAGATTTCACAGGACATGTAAACCAATAGCCCCACTTATCCCCTATCTGATAAGGATGTATGAGCGGCGCTGTATTTTGACTGCGACGAGACCTTGCGGCGGCTGCTTTGATGGGAAATAGTCCAAAAGATGACTTGGCGGCGCGATCAGGAGAGCCTCATGAAACATTTACTTATTGTCTGCCTCGCCTCGCTTTCTCTTGTGGGGCTCTCGGCCTGCGCGACCACGGCAAATCCGGAAAAAGTCTGCACAGCGGACTGGATCGGAAAGCGCTCGGATAAGGCGATGTCCAGTATACAGCGTAAGGCCAAACCCGCGCTTAGCAAGCTGGGCAAAGCCGCGGAAAGCTGGGCGAGTGGTAAAAAGCCCAACGCCATCCAGCTTTGGTCGCTACAAGGGTCTGTCAAAAGCCTTACGCGAGAGCTTGAGAGCGGACGAGGCATGCGGGATTTAAAAACCTTGGCGCGAACCTGTAACAATCCCAAAATTGTCACGGGCGCTATGAGCAATTTGATGCGCGATAATGGCCTCTCTCAGCAGATGATTGATTTCGTTGAGCGCCTGCCGAGATATAAAGAGCTGATTGAGACAGGAATTACCCGCCCGCCTGTAACGTAGACGCCTGAGGCTGTGCAAAATTTCGGGCCCTAAACCGATAGAGGTTTGACGCGGCCAAGCCCCTCTTTTAAGAGGCGGCCATGAGTTACACTGTTGCCGCCCTCTATCACTTTACGCGCCTCGCCGATTATCCGGCGCTGCGAGCGCCACTGCAAGACATGTGTGACCTTTTGCATATCAAAGGGACAATTTTGCTGGCCCGCGAGGGCATAAACGGCACAATTGCGGGAACGGCTGAAGCGGTAGCAAGCCTTATGGATTTTTTAAAAGCCGACCCAAGATTATGCGCGCTTGATTATAAGCTTTCTCATGCAGCGGACTGCCCGTTCTACCGTATGAAAGTGCGGCTAAAAAAAGAAATCGTTACTCTGGGCGTGGACGGTATCGACCCTACGGAAACCGTTGGCACCTATGTCGATCCGCAGAATTGGAATGAGCTGATCTGCGACCCGGATGTTGTCCTGATCGATACGCGCAATGATTACGAGGTCGAGATTGGCACCTTCAAAGGCGCGATTAATCCAAAGACAGAAACCTTTCGCGATTTTCCAGCCTGGGTACAGGCCAATAAAGACAGGCTCAGCAAACCCAAAGTCGCCATGTTCTGCACGGGCGGTATACGCTGCGAGAAAGCCAGCGCCTTTATGCTTAAAAACGGTTATGAGGATGTCTACCATCTGAAAGGCGGAATTTTGAAATATCTGGAGACCCAGTCCAAAGAAGATAGTCTTTGGGATGGAGCCTGTTTTGTCTTTGATCAAAGGGTGGCTGTTGAACACGGTCTTTCCGAGACGGAATACGACCAATGCTACGCCTGCCGCTATCCGCTAACGCCGGCTGAAATGGCCTCACCCCTATATGAAAAGGGCGTCTCGTGCCCGCGCTGCCATGACAAAGTCAGCCCACAGCAAAAAGAACGCTTTGCCGAGCGGCAAAAGCAAATCGCGCTCGCCAAATCTCGCGGAGAGGCACATATTGGACGCAAGGCGCGGTAATGGCGGTCCTTTATTCCTTTCGCCGCTGTCCTTATGCGATGCGCGGACGTATGGCCCTTCGCATCAGCGGTGAGTCATATGAACACAGAGAAATCCTGCTACGCGACAAGCCAGACGCCATGCTGAAGGCTTCCCCAAAAGGCACAGTTCCTGTCTTCATCACAGATAACGGCAAGGTCATAGACGAAAGCCTTGATCTGGCGCTGTGGGCGCTAGGCCGCCGTGATCCTGAAAACTGGCTGGAGTCTTTTGACGCAGAGCTAGCTGCGCGAAATGACGGACCGTTCAAAACCCATCTTGACCGCTACAAATATGCATCGCGCTATGACAGTTCTAAAAAACGCGGCGAAATTGATACCGCTCACCGCGCGGCAGCTCTAGAAATTCTACTGGACCTCAATGATCGCCTGACCCAATACGCCTATTTAAGCGGGCCAGAGCGGTCACTCACCGACATTGCGATTTTCCCCTTCATTCGGCAATTTGCCGCCGTCGAGCCCGCGTGGTGGCAAGCCGCGCCCCTGCCGGCCCTTCGACGCTGGCTGGACGGGCATTTACAATCGGAATTATTCAAAAATGTAATGATCAAACATCCTCTATGGCAGCCCGCCTAGATCAGGCGTGTATTTTGCCCTACCCTCATGGCCGGCAAAGCGCTATGAAAGTGTATGCGTTCGCTTTACACAGCTATCTTCATTAGCGCCCTAGCCCTACCGGCTTTCTCTGCGGGACAAACGCCGCCGCCGAATGATTTGCCATCGGATATGACGCAAATCATTCGCGGTATTTTGGGTGAACTGCCAGAAAACTCAGGTCTTGGCTTTCCCGCGCCGCCAAGCAGCAGCGAAGAGCTAAACAGCCTAGCTGTGCGAGTAACCCTCCAAGCCCCTCAAACCCCAGAACGCGGAGAGGGGCGTGCCCCCGAATGGCTGGTCATGTCTGCCTATGGCCCGCGGGCCGACAATCCGCAGCGCCGAGGAGAACTTTTGGGCGAGACACGGATTTTACTGCGCGGCCTGACCGCCCCTTATGATGTGCGCGTCGATGTTCCCGCCGCTCTGCAAGGAGACGTGACCTATATTGCCGGGCGCATAGAAAATAAAAACGGCGATATCTTGCAAGCCCCGCTCGGCGGCCAGCTTGCCATCGGCTTGGACGGCGCGCCCGCCGAGTTGGTTATGATCCCCGTGCAAGACCCCAATTCCGCCCCTCTTCCGCCTAGTACGCCCATTTCAGCCGAAACCGTGCAAGGGCAAATCAGCTTGAGCCAAGCGCAAGACGTGTTTCGCGGCGCTTCGTTGACTGTGCAGTTATTTGAAGCGGGCCTAGCGGGCGGACCGGGCGTGCTTATCAGAGGAGAAAAGCAATTTTCTATAGACGGATTAAAGCCCCCCTATCGTTTTGATCTAAGCTTTGGCGTTCCCAAAGGCGGGTTTGAGATGCCGCTTCAGCTCCAAGCCTTCATTACCGATTGGGCGGGCCGTAAAACCCATGTCATGGCAAAGGGGGTTGACTATAATGGCCCCGATTTTGACTACCGGCTGACGCTTGATGCATTGCGCCAAGGACCGGACGTATCGCAGTTTGAGATCACTGCGCCGCCTGCCGCGCGAAGCGAGGTTCGGGGGCAAATCGTTTTCATAGCGCCCCGAGGTCTGCCGCGCGGAGCTTTCCTTCGTCTGAATGTGATGGATCCGCTTGGCCCCGATGGCAGCCAAAGTCCGTTAAGTTCTCGGATTATCCCTGTCAGTGACGGCGACGGACGAGTTGATTTTTCGATTCTTGCCCCAAGCCTCAACTTTGACCCGGAGCTTCCCGCGCCGATTCTTAATATAACGCTAGAATCGCCCAATGGCATTCCACTATTTGAACGAAAAAACATCCCGGCTCGAGAAAATATCCCACAAATGATCGAACTTTTTCCGCTGACAAGTTATTAATTCGTCTTTTTTTTAAACAACGAGATGAAATAATAACAATATAAAACATGAGCTTAGAAAAATTATTACGCAGATATTAATAAGATAAACCTAATCTAAGCCTTCCGTTCAGCCACAGTTCAACTCAAAATCCTATAAAGACCTTGCGTGCGTCCCTTCTGTGTCGCTTCCGCCAAGTCCTTTCTCCCCCTGGGCTGAATTTGCGGATGACCTTCTGGTCCACAGTTCACGCAGCAAGGCGGTTGACCTCGGGTTCTCTCTTTTCCGATGTCGCCGCTTTGTCTTTTGAGAAATTATAATACTTACATAAAACGCTCCCCTGCCGCCTAGGCAGGGGAGCGTTGCACGTTTATTATAGGCTTAGGTTTGAGGCTTAGGCGATATTCGCATTATCGGCCGGAATACGCAGAACCTGCCCGACATAAATTTTGTCAGGATGTTTAAGCATAGGCTTGTTCGCTTCGAAAATTTCCATATAGCGCGAGCCTTTGCCGTAATAGGACTTGGAGACAGCCCAAAGCGTATCGCCCGAGACAACAGTATGGAAGGTGGAAGGCGCGCCGCCGTCATTGCTTTCAATGCCGTCTTCAACCTCACCGACGCCTTCGACATTGCCAACAGCGAGTATGATCTTTTCTTTCATCTCTTGAGAGACGCCCTCGCCTTTTACAGTGACCTTACCGTTCTCATCCACTTTGATGTCAATGTCATCCTTGGCAAGGCCAAGGTCATCAACTTCTTTCTTTAGACGATCCTCCGCCTCTTTGCCTTTGAAAATCTTACCAAGGCCGCGGCCCGCCATTTTCACAAATGGTACAATTCCAAACATAATATCTCCTTTTGGGTTGAGCGGTCAGCCGCTCGAAGGTTCTTGCCATAGCTCTATCTTTAACCCTTCAGGGTCAATAAACCAGCCAAAAATACCGAATTCAGTGTCCTCAATCTGGCCAATAATCTGCGCGCCATGGGACCGTGCGCTGTCAATCAAAGCTGCGACATCATCTACGCGCAGATTTATCATAAACTTTCGCAAAGAGGGCGCGAAATAGGTCGAATCACTTTCAAACGGACTCATCATTGTTCGCCCTGCGCCGTCCGCTTCCCACTCCAGTGTGCCCCAATCGGTAATTTCGGCGCCCAAAGCCTTTTTATACCAAGCACGGTAACCAGCAGGATCGCTCACCTGTAAGAAAACCCCGCCCAAACCCAGAATTTTTGCCATTTTCGCCTCACCTGTAACTTAAAACCGAACAATCATGTTTATTCACCTTCTGGTCAAGTTTGGCGTTATATTGCGCGCACTAATTATTGGCCTTTTACATGTTTCACGCTATAGGAGGCATAAATCGGCTGGCAATGCCAATCGGTACGACCTTATAAACGCGAGGCTTTCATGAGCACAATTATATTTGCCGGCATTAATGTCTTTGGCTTGATCACAATGGACCCGGCTATGTTTACGTTTTTGCTGATCGCGATTGTTTTCGGCGGACTAAATCTGTTCGAATTTAAACGGTTCGATTAGCCGTCCATTCTGGATTTTGATTATGGGTATCCTTCCCGCATTTTTACTTCTCGTTCTCGGGATTGTTATCCTCATCGCATCGGGAGACTTTCTCGTGCGCGGTGCGGCCGCGCTTGCGCGCCATTGGGGTATCCCTGCGCTGATTGTTGGCCTTACGATCGTCGCCTTTGGCACCTCCGCGCCTGAACTCGTTGTTAGCATCCAAGCGGTGCTGAGCGGCGCGGGTGAGTTGGCGTCAGGCAATGTGGTCGGTTCGAATATCGCCAATGTCCTGCTTGCGCTTGGCCTTCCCGCACTCATAATGGCGATCCCAACTAATATGCCGGGCGTAGGAAGAAATGCGCTTGTCGCCTTTGCCGCCACGCTGATTTTCATCATTCTCGCCTTTGTCGCCAACCCGCTGCAAATGTGGCAAGGTGCCACCCTTTTCGCGGGTATTGTGATCTATTTGCTCTGGATGTTTCGCCTTGCCAAACAAGGCGCAGATGATCCGATTTTAGCGGAGATGACAGAGCTTGACGAAGGCGAGAGCGGATTGCCCACGAATATAATGCTATCTGGCATTTTTGTTATTGGGGGTCTTATTGGCCTGGCAGTTGGGGGGAATTTGATTGTTACGAATGCGGTCGGCATTGCGGCAACCTTGGGCGTAAGCGAAACCATCATTGGACTGACGATTGTCGCGATTGGCACCTCCCTGCCCGAGGTCGCAACAGTGATGGTTGCCGCCTACCGCGGTCATTCAGAAGTCGCGATTGGAAACGTTTTAGGATCCAACATCTTCAATCTCTTTGCCGTTATGGGAGCCGCCGCTCTGGCGGGGCCGGTCGGGATTGCAAAGCAAATCTTTGTCTTTGATTTTTGGGTCATGCTCGTCGCCATGATCACACTTATGATATTGATTGGGACGCGGCAGCCGATTGGCAAGAAAACCGGCGCTGCTCTGCTTATTGGCTATGTGCTTTATCTCGCAGCGCTTGTTCGCGCCGTCATCTAAGCGCCGCCATGGCCTTTACCTATGAAATAGAAAAAGACTTCAAATTCGAAGCCGCTCACTATTTTGGCCACAAAGACGCCAATGATTTATTCAAAAAAATCCACGGCCATAGTTTCGCCGGCACGGTCACCCTCACGGGAGACCCGCAAGACGAAAAAGGGTGGATTCGCGATTTGTGGAAGATTGAAACACTAATCCATGACATCATCGCCCCGCTCGATCATACCCTGCTGAATGATGTCGAGGGTCTCACGGCCCCCGCGCTAGAGCAAATCGCGCAGTGGATTTTCGAGAGGCTGGAGCCAAAACTTCCAGGCCTTTCTTGTGTTGAGGTGCGACGAGAGAGCTGCGGAGAGCGTGCCCGTGTTCGGCGCGCTTCCCCGTCTGTAAACCATAAAGGCACACGCTGATGAAGCCCGCAGTCTTGATTACAGGCGGCGGCGCGCGGATCGGCAAACATATCGCCCTTGGCCTTGCAGAAGATGGCTGGACGGTTGCGGTACATTATAACAGCTCCCGGGCGCAGGCAGAAGAGCTCGCCCATGAGATAAACAAGGCCGGCGGGCGGGCCGCTGCGGTGCAGGCTGACCTAACCGCAGAGACTGCGCTTAAGACGCTTGTAGCGCGCGCAAGCGCTGCAGTTAATGCCCCGCTTACCGCCTTGATCAATAACGCCTCAACCTTTCTCCCAGACAACGCACAGAACTTCACAGCCGCGAGTTATGACCTTCATATGGATGTTAACTTGCGCGCCCCGCTGGCGCTAACTCAACAGCTGGCGGCCCAATTACCGGCAGGAAAAAACGGCTGCGTTATCAATATGATCGATCAACGCGTTCTTCGGCCTAACCCGCTATTCTTCACATATAGCACCGCCAAAGCCGCGCTGTATTGGGCTACACAAACCCTCGCGCAGAGCTATGCGCCGCGGCTTCGGGTGAACGGCATTGGCCCAGGCCCCACCCTTGTAAGCATGCATCAAACCCCCGATGAGTTTACTGCCGAAGCCAAAGCTACTTTACTGGAACACGGGTCTCCACCTCATGAGGTGCTCGGCGGGGTTCGTTACCTCTTGAGCGCGAAATCCGTGACCGGGCAGATGATCGCCGTTGACGGTGGACAGCACCTGAATTGGCGCACGCCAGACCTAATGATTGGCCAAACCCATGATTAAATCCATCGCCAAGCGGCGCTCAAAGCCATCCATGCGTATATTTGTCGAAGGGCTCCTTGTCCAAGCGAGCATTGGCGTTCATCCCCATGAATATGAAACCGTGCAGCCGATCATTATGGATATTATCCTAGATATGGGCCTGATGCCGCCGCCCAAGGATGATCGGCTTGAGGAAACGCTTGATTACGGGGTTATCGCGCAAAAAGCCGAAGAAATCGCGCTGGAAGCCCATGTGCAGCTCGTGGAGACGCTCGCGGATCGTATCGCCAATTGGGCGCTTTCGGCCGACAGCCGCGTACAGGCTGTTACAGTGCGTATCGCCAAGCCGCAAGCTTTGCTGAAAGCGGAAACTGCTGGCGTTGAGATTTATAAGGCGCGTTAGCTGCGCCTTAAACTCCGCAAAGATTGCGCCGCGCGTCCCTGCCCCTTAGATTACAAGGGATGAAGACACCCGATTCTCATAACCCTGCGCTAAAAGCCCCGGAATCGGGGAATGAAGTACCCCTGCAAGGCACGGCACTGATCACGGATTACGTCAAGCGCCTGCCGCTAAAGCCCGGCGTTTACCGAATGTTTGATGAACATGGCTCTGTGCTTTATATCGGCAAAGCCAAATATCTAAAAAAGCGCGTCAGCGCCTATACGCAATTGAAGCGTCATCCCGTGCGTTTGCAGCGCATGATCAGCGCCACCCGTACAATGGAATTTGTGATCACCGAGAGCGAAACCGAAGCCTTGCTGCTGGAAGCCTCGTTGATCAAACGCCTAAAGCCGCGTTATAATATCCTTCTGCGCGATGATAAGAGCTTCCCTTATATATTGGTGCGCAAGGACCATCCCGCCGCGCAAGTGACCAAGCATCGCGGGGCACGCAAGATCAAGGGCAATTACTACGGCCCCTTTGCCAGTGCCAATGCGGTCAACCGGACATTGGATACATTGCAACGCGCCTTTTTACTGCGAAATTGCTCGGATAGTATATACAACGCCCGCACCCGGCCCTGCATGCAGCACCAAATAAAACGCTGCTCAGCGCCTTGCACTGGCGAAATTTCAATCGAAAATTACGGCAAGCTGATCAGTGACGCTGAAGACTTCCTTTGCGGAAAATCGGATAAGCTTCGCCAACGCCTTAACACTCAAATGCAAGACGCCGCCAAGGTACAAAATTATGAGAGAGCCGGCGAGCTTCGGGACCGCATTCGTGCCCTTGCCTATGTCAGTAACGGGTCGGGAATTGTGAATCCACAAACTTTTGGGGATGGAGATATTCTCGCCATACATAGCGCAGGCGGACAGAGCTGTGTGCAGGTTTTCTTTTTCAGATCCGGGCAAAATTACGGCAATCATAGCTTCTTCCCGCGACACGGTAAAGACGAACCGCCTGCGGTAATACTCGACGCCTTCATCGCGCAATTTTATTCTAACAAACCTATACCCAAAAATATTTTCACAAGCGAGGAGGTGCCGAGTAAATTACTCATTGAGCAGGCCCTCTCCGAGCGCGCCGGCACGCAAGTCAAGGTCTCTGCGCCCAAACGCGGGGAGAAACGCGGATTGATTGACCGCGCGATCAAGAACGCGGAAGAAGCCTTGGCCCGCAAGCAGGCAGAGACGGCCTCTCAGGCGCGGCTGATGCGTGAGCTTCAAGAGGTGTTTGATTTAGACGCCCCGCCGGAGCGTATAGAGGTCTATGACAATAGTCATATCCAAGGCACCAATGCGATCGGCGCCTTTATCGTCGCCGGACCAGACGGTTTTATGAACCGCGATTACAGAACCTTTAATATAAAAGATCCGCAAATGACCCCCGGGGATGATTACGCTATGATGGCCGAAGTTTTCAAACGGCGGTTCTCTCGCCTCATGAAAGACCCGAGCCTTGTCTGGCCGGACCTTGTACTGATTGACGGCGGTAAGGGGCAGCTTTCAGTCGTAAGCAAAGTGCTGCGCGAGCTTGGCGTGCTGGAGCGAATTACTCTTGTGGGGATTGCGAAAGGTCCTGATCGAAATGCAGGGCGCGAAACCTTTTATATGAATGGGCGCGCCGATTTCACTTTGCCGCCACGAACGCCTGTGCTCTATTATCTGCAAAGGTTGCGCGATGAAGCGCACCGCTTTGCCATTGGCACGCACCGCGCGCGACGCAAAAAACAGATGAAGTCAAGTCCACTTGATGGTATCAAAGGAGTTGGGGCGGGCCGGAAAAAAGCCCTGCTGGCCCATTTTGGTTCGGCCAAAGCGGTCAAAACGGCAGGGGTAAGTGATTTGGCTAAAGTCGACGGAGTTAGCCAAAAACTCGCTGAAGTTATTCATGGTTATTTCAATGAATGACGCGGCGAAAAGAATGTTAAATTACAGACTAATGGTCGAGGGATAAAATGAACGAGACAGCAAACGGCGAAACATTAAGCGAAACTCGCGGCGCATTTGCCGACGGATT
Organism: uncultured Caulobacterales bacterium; assembly: GCA_964410285.1. Classification (GTDB taxonomy): domain Bacteria; phylum Pseudomonadota; class Alphaproteobacteria; order Caulobacterales; family Maricaulaceae; genus Fretibacter. The sequence continues at coordinate 185,712 of CAYPFR010000002.1, forward strand.
GACCTTGATACGGTTTCTTCTAACCCCCGTGATTATGGCCACCATAATTATGGGCTGGCCATCAACCCAAGTGGCCGTCCTCGCAACGGCTTTACTCATCATTGCCGCAATCACAGATATTTTTGATGACATCATTGGCGGCTCCGAGCGCTCCAAGGCACGAAAATTTGGCTGGTTTGATGACATTGCAGATATTGTCTTGATTATCGGCACCCTCGCGGCCTTGCTCTTCGTGGTCTGGAAGAATGGAATTTTGGGATGGGCCTTTGCCATTCCGGCTTTTGTTATTATCGGGCGGGAGGTCATAATCGGCCTGGTCAAAGGGTTCGAATTTAACAAATATGGATGGCCGACAACGCGGTGGGGCTGGCTGAAAAATGCCCTCACCATTCTGGCGACCTGTATTTTGCTCGCCTCCCCTTGGCTGACCGCGTGGCTGGATATGCAACGAGCCGATGACGCCAATTTGATGCAAGTTTTTGGGACCAACTCCCCGCATATATGGATGATTGGCCAAGGCGTACTTTGGCTGGCTGCGGCTATTTCCCTCGCAACGGGCATAAGCTTGCTTCGCCATTATGATCCTGCAAGTCTTGAGGGCGAGAGCGCCGATAAGGACAATCATTAATGAATGCCCAGTCCCCCGCTGCCGCGCAGGCTCATCCCCTCGCCTTTGTGCCCAATGTTTTGACAATTGGGCGTATCGTGCTGATCCCGTTTCTTGTAGCAGGTATAATTATGCTGGCGGCTGGCACAGGATCAGGCCTAGGTGCATGGCTTGGCCGTCCATCGGTTATTTTCAGTTTATTTATCCTCGCCGCGATTACAGATTTTCTAGACGGATTTCTGGCGCGTCGCTGGAAAGTGACCTCGGATTTCGGGCGTATGATTGATCCTATCGCCGATAAATTATTGGTGGCAGGATGCTTGATTGCCTTTTGTATTATCACCGACGGTGACCTTCTGATAATTTTCCCGGCGTTAGCGATTATTGGCCGAGATATTTTGGTAAGCGGCGTGCGAGAACATGCGGCGCTGATGGGGCGGGTCATGCCGCCAACAAATCTAGCGAAGTTTAAAACCGCCGCCGAGATGCTTGGTATCGGGACTTTGATCCTCTGGGCAGCCAGCAGAAGTCTCATTCCGATTGACAGCATGATACCGCCCTTCGTCGAATGGGCTGGGCGCATTGGCCTGCTCCTAATCTGGGTGGCGGCAGTGCTCTCTGTGTATACGGGCGCGCTTTATCTGCGCGCAGGCCTTGCCCCAAGCGCAAAATAGCCCGGACAGATCAAGCTTACGCGCAAGCTTGGGTTAAAGCGCAAGCTTTCTGTGCACGAGTGCATCATAATCAGCCGCCAAAGATTTGGTAATGTCCCCGACCACATAGGTCTGTCCGTCAATTTCTCTGACAGGCGTGATTTCTGCCGCTGTGCCGACAATAAAACATTCTGAGAAATGCGGTAGCTCAGCCGGATAAATATCACGCTTATAAACCTTAAGTCCGCGTTTTTCCGCCAGCTTCGCCACCGTATCGTGCGTAATGCCTTCCAGTAGAATGTCATTTGTCGGCGTATGAATTTCCCCGTCACGCACAAAGAAAATATGCGCGCCCGTGCACTCTGCGACGCGTCCCTTATAATCAAACATCAGCGCATCATCAAAACCGCTTGCAGTTGCCGCATCTTTGGACAAGGTACAAATCATATAAAGGCCTGCGCCTTTGGATTTACACGGAATTGTATCCGGCGAAGGACGCTTCCATTTGGCGATGGTGAGGCGAATGCCCTTCATTTTATCAGGAAAATAGTTCCCCCAATGCCAAGCCGCAACACCCAGATGAATACGGTTATTTTTCGACGCCACTCCCATCATATCAGAACCGCGCCACGCAAATGGGCGGATATAGGCATCTCCTAGTCCCGTCTTAGCCAGTGTTTCGCGGCAAGCCTCGTCAATTTGATCGCGGGTAAATGGAATTTCAAATCCCATAAGATTGGCTGATTTCACGAGCCGCTGACTATGATCACTCAAGCGAAAAATTTCGCCTTCATAGGCACGGTCCCCTTCAAAAACAGTCGAGCCATAATGCAGGGAATGGGTAAGAACATGCACTTTGGCTTCGCGCCAATCTACAAATTCACCATCAATCCAGATTTGACCGTCGCGGTCATGATAGGCTTTCTCGATCATGCTTAGTCTTTCTTTATTCGCGATTCTTTGACCGCAACATTTGCAGCAGCGATGCAGCGCCACTTGCCGTTTTCCTCATTTCGCGCCATTGTTACAAGGCCGTTTAAGAAGTCAACATATTTCACGTGACAACTCAGGATAATTATGTCGCCATCACCCGCCAAAACTGTGACCACATCGGCAAGTGAAAAACTTGTTCGCAATGACATTCATTTACTGGTCATTGATGATGATGACCGCATTCGCACATTGCTCGCAAGCTATCTCGGGCGCTGCGGTTTTCGTGTCTCAACCGTAGCCAATACTGAAGATGCACGGCGGCTCATGGAGACGCTCGAATTTGATCTTTTAATTGTCGATGTCATGATGCCCGGCGAGACGGGTTTTGAGTTCACCAAAAACCAGCGAAGCAAAAATGATGTCCCTATTATTTTACTGACGGCCAGAGGCGCGCCTGAAGACAGAATTGAAGGCCTCAAATCCGGAGCGGATGATTATCTTGCCAAACCCTTTGAGCCTGAAGAGTTAGTCCTGCGCATAGAAGCAATATTTCGCCGCGTTGGCCTGAGCGCCCCTGCCAGTCAAATCAGTTTCGGGCCTTGGTCTTATACTATTGAGCGGCTGGAGCTCACCAAAAATGGGGAACGCGTCGCTCTGACCACGGGCGAGGAAGCCTTATTGACTTTGCTGGCGCGGCGCGCCGGCGCGCCAGTTAGTCGCCATGCTCTTTCGGAAAAAATTTCCGCCAAATCAGCTCGTGCTGTGGACGTGCAAATGACGCGTCTTCGGCGAAAAATAGAAGAAAACCCCAGTGAGCCGACCTATCTTTTGACCGTCAGAGGACATGGCTATCGGCTCTTGGCTGACTCACCCGATTAGGACAAATTTTGAATTTACTCTCAAAATTAGGTCATCCCAAAACCCTTCTGCCAAAGGGGCTTTTTTCGCGGGCAATGCTGATTATAATTTTACCGATTGCTATCATGCAAATGGCCGTGGCCTATTTCTTCTTTAATGCGCATTGGGCAACTGTTACGGCCAGCCTCTCCGATAGCGTCGCCGCCGACGTGTCTGTTGCCGTGCAGCTTTACAAACAAGACCCCGGCGGGCAAAGGGCCAGCGCGCTGGATCAAATGCTGCGCCCGAATATGCAATTGTCTATCGCGCTAGAGCCTGATGATGATCTTCCCAAAACTACTCGTAAAGCCTTTTTCTCGGCGCTGGATAAAACACTTCGCCGCGCGCTGGATCAGGCAATCAGCGAGCCCTTCTGGTTTGATACGACGCGTTACCCCAATCATATCGACATTCGCGTAAAGGTCGATGAAGGCACGCTTCGGTTTTTCGCTGCGCGTGAGCGCGTCTTCGCGCCGACAGGCTATGTTTTTATTTTCTGGCTTCTGACCGCCACCGTGCTTTTGACCCTTGTAAGCGTGCTTTTCATCCGAAATCAGGCGCGCCCCATTGCCGAGCTTGCCAAGGCCGCTGACCGTTTTGGGCGCGGGCAGGATATTGCTGATTTCAAGCCTAGCGGCGCCTCTGAAGTGCGCCTTGCCGGGCATTCCTTTTTGAAAATGCGGCGCCGCATCAAAAACGCGATTGATCAGCGCACAATTTTCCTTGCCGGTGTAAGCCATGATTTACGCACGCCCTTGACCCGACTCAAACTTTATTTGGCGTTGCAAAAAGAAAACCCGGAGTTGATGGCGGCCAAACAGGATCTGAAAGATATGGAAAATATGCTGGACGGGTATTTGGATTTTGCGCGGGGCCTTAAGGGTGAAAACTCTCAGCGCCAACTCCTCGCGCCTTTCCTGAAAGCCATTACCGACAAAGTCGAGGGCCTAACTCTCTCACTGATCGTCGATCCCGATATTGACGCGCCAATCAAGCCAATTGCGTTACGCCGAGCAATCACCAATCTGTTAAACAACGCGCAAGACCACGCGGAAGACGTCAAAGTTAGCGCGGTAAAGGCCGGCGGCTTTGTTTTGATCAATATCGAAGATAACGGCCCTGGCATTTCGCCCGATCAAATCGAAGAAGCCCTCAAACCCTTTAGCCGTCTTGATCCTGCCCGAAATCAAAATCGGGACGGCGTGGGGCTAGGCCTGTCAATCACGCGCGACATTGCGCAAAGCCACGGCGGCTCCCTAAGCTTAAGCGCAAGCGACATGGGGGGGCTGAAAGCGGTTATCAGCCTGCCCTATTAAGCTCCCTTGCCCCTCGCAAGTTCCTTTGCCCGCGTCAGCGCCGCCTTGACCGTATCGCGCATCAGCGCCGGAAGATTTGGCATGAGTATGTCTAGCGCGGCCTGCGTCGTTCCGTTCGGCGAGGTAACCGCTTGGCGCAGCTCATTGGCCGGGCGATCACTGCCTTCCAAGAGTGCGGCCGCGCCTATGATGGTTTGACGGGCAAATTGCGGCGCGATCTCTTCTGGCAAACCGATTTTAATTGCCGCCGCTTCCAAGGCTTCCGCCATATGAAACACATAGGCAGGGCCTGAACCAGATACCGCTGTTACGACATCAATCAAATGCTCGCTCTCTACTTCATGTACGGCGCCCCCGACCGCCAGCAATTTTTGGGCGGTTCTTTTTTGCGCCGCGCTTACATTCTCCGTGCATGTAAACGCCGTGATACCCGCCCCGACAGCTGCGGGCGTATTGGGCATAGCGCGAATGATGTTCTGAGCGGGAAACAAATCGCTTAGCTCTTTGATGGACGTGCCTGCCAAAATCGAAATCACAAGCGCGCCAGCCGGTAAATGAGGGGCAATCACGGGAGCAATATCTGCAACAGCCTGCGGCTTTATCGCAAGCAAAACAGTCCCCACTTGGCTAAACGCCTCTGCGTCTTTAGTTGGGTCGATATGGCGCGCGCCTGCCTCAATCGCGGCTTTGGCCGCGCCTTGCGGCTTTGGCTCAACAATCAATAGCTGCTGCGCGGAAATCGCGCCGCCTTTCGCGGAAAGCCAGCCCGATATTAGCGCCCCGCCCATACGTCCTGCGCCGACCACGAGATAGTCATCACTCATAAATGTCTCTACCGTTTACAATATCAAGGCAGCGGATTAAGCGTTGGCCGCCAAATCTACCAAGGCCGCCGTTAAAGCATCTTCTGGCGATTTTCCCGCCCAAATCACATATTGGCAAGCGGGATAGCCGCGCTCCGCTGCATCGAGTGCCAGAGCGATCATATCAAGGGCTTGCTCCGTCTTTAGCTGCGCCCCGCCGCGAAGTGATTGGCTATTGCGGTACACCATCGCCTTATTCTTGTTCCAAAAATCAAAATGCCCCGCCGCAAGACGCTCATTAATCAGGCTCATAAGACGGCAGATGTCATCGGTTCGCCCGCCCGGCAAACGGCCCTCGAATATGAGAAAAAGCTGCAAGGCCTCATCGCTGCTATTCCATGTCAGCGAAACATCATGATCCGTCCATTGTCCCGGAAGGTTTATATGGATTTCATCCGCGCCGACACGCTCAAAGTCGTAATGTTCGGCAATAGCGATACGCTCAAATACATTTAGCGGATTACTACGCAGCGCCCCAGCCGTCTGTAGCCCCGGACTAGGCCGCACGCAGCGCATATCAGCAATGTTCATAGATTTTCCCATGGGGCACCGATTCTTCTTTCTCTCAGGCTACGAAATCAGAAGAATATTACAAGATGTAGTAGGCATGCCTTTGTGGGTAACTAATTGTAGTTTGTGTATATTAACGCTAATCCTCGCGCCGAACCCGCCCGCGCAGGGCTTTTGTCTGGCTGCGTTCCGCCTTTTTCTTAAGCCTGCGTTTCGTACTGCCCCAGCTTGGCCGTGTCGGGCGGCGCTTTGGCGCTACGAATAAGGCTTCGCTCAATAGCTTTTGCAAACGCTTTAACGCTTCATCTTTATTGCGCTCTTGAAGCCGGTGGTTCTGCGCTTTAATCACAATCACGCCCGACGCGCTTATCCTTTTGTCGCGATGCTCCAGTATTCTTTGTTTCTGCGCCTCATTAAGCGCCGTGCTTGCGCCTACGTCAAAACGCAGGTGCACCGCCGAGCTTGATTTATTGACCGCCTGCCCGCCCGGACCCTGCGCGCGGATGGCAATTAATTCGATTTCCGAATGGGGAACAAAAACGCGCGTTGAGACTTTCATTAACTCGGGCATAAGCCGTTATAGCCGCCCTCGCTGAAAATTGTAAGCTGTCAGAGATGACATATCATCTGGCTGTGCTATTAACGTCTCAAAGGAGATCATATGCCCCGTCTAAATCCCGTTTTAATTGCAAGTCTCGCCGCCTTAATGCTCAGTAGTGCTGCGGCCAGTTCCGCATTTGCAGATATGAAGAGCTTTAACGTGAAAGGGACCCAAGGCACGGAGTTGACGGCCAAGCCGCTGGCATCCTTTGATTCGGCGTGGGCTATGACTTTCCTTCCCGATGGGCGCGCACTCGTGAGCGAGAAAAACGGCGCGATCTGGCTAATAAATAAAGACGGTAGCAAGGCAGGAAAAATTTCCGGCGGCCCGACTGTCACGGCCCGCGGCCAAGGCGGCATGGGCGATATTATCGTTCATCCTGAATTTGCGACAAATGGGACAGTGTTCCTAAGTTATGTTGAGCGCGACCCCAAAAAATCTCGCCTCTCTGGCGCGGTTGTTGAACGCGCCAAACTAACGCTAGGGGCTTCAACTGGTAAGCTCACCAAGCGCGAACGAGTCTGGGAACAGCGCCCTAAAGTGACGGGAAATGGTCATTATGGCCACCGCCTTGTGATCGGGCCGGAAGGCTATCTCTATATCAGCTCGGGTGAGCGCCAGAAATTCACCCCCTCACAGAATATGTCTATGAATTTAGGCAAATCCATTCGGCTTAATCAGGACGGTAGCGCGCCGAAGGATAATCCCTTTTATATCGGCGACGGCAGCGCCGCAGACGAAATTTGGACGCTCGGCCATCGCAACCCTTTGGGGATCGCCTTTGACCCTAAGGGCCGGCTTTGGATGCAGGAAATGGGCCCACGCCACGGCGATGAGCTGAACTTGATCGAGCGCTCGAAAAATTACGGCTACCCCCATGTTTCAAACGGGGACCATTATAGCGGCAAGAAAATCCCTGATCATGCAGATATTCCGATATATGAGGCGCCCAAGGTCTCTTGGGTGCCGGCGATTTCTCCGGGCGGGCTCATGTTTTACACGGGTAAAATTTTTGGTGACTGGAAGGGAGATGCTTTCATTGGCGGGCTGTCGTCTATGGCGCTTATCCGTGTTGAAATCACGGAACCCAAAGAAGGCTCCCGCAGAGGGGTCACCGCCGCCGAGGCCGAGCGCTATGAATGGGAGCGCCGCATCCGCGAGGTCGAACAAGGTCCAGACGGCGCGATTTATGTGCTAGAAGATCAGGAAGACGGACGGCTTATTAAGCTTACGCCGAAGAAATAGACCCAAAGGCTAGCCAATAAAGGCCAACCACTCGTCTTCCGTCATTGTCTGAACCCCCAGCTCGGCGGCTTTCTTAAGTTTGCTACCGGCACCCGGCCCAGCAATGACAATATCGGTTTTCTTGGATACACTGCCGGAGACCTTCGCGCCGAGCGAGAGCGCCCGCGCTTTGGCTTCATCTCGCGAGAGGCGCTCAAGCTTGCCTGTAAATACAACCGTTTTTCCAGCAACGGGACTGTCATTTGCGGGGGCTATGGCGTCCAAAATTTCTACGGGGACCATAAGATCTTGAATTAGCTTTGCATTGTTTGGGGCGTTGAAAAAATCAACTAAAGAGCCTGCAGCTGCCTCGCCCATACCGTCAATAGAAATTAGCTCCGCCCAATCTTCGCCCATGTGAGACCGCGCGGCGCTCAAGGCCGTCTGCATCTTTCCCCATGACAAATAGTGTTTGGCGATAAGTTCAGCATTGCCCTGCCCGATATGGCGAATACCCAGCGCGTAAAGCGCGCGGGCAAAACCGATCTCCCTGCGGCTCTCAATTGCCGCAAAGAGGTTCTTGGCACTGGTTTCCCCAAAACCATCCCAACTCTCTAACTTTATTTCGTCATTGCGCGCTTGCAGCGTGAATATATCGGCAGGGGCAGTAACGAGGCCTTTCTCATAAAAAAGCTCGATTTGTTTCGCGCCAAGCCCGTCAATGTCAAACGCCCGCTTGGAAACAAAATGTTTAAGACTTTCAATTGCTTGGGCGGGGCAATTCATTCCATTTGTGCAGCGCCGCACAACATCTTGCTTGCTTGTTTTGGGATCTACATCACGGACAGCTGGCGCGCCGCAAATTGGGCACGCATGCGGCAAGCTAAAGGGCACGCCGCCGCCCTCATCTACCACCCGCAGCACTTGGGGAATGACATCGCCGGCTCTTTGTATCTCAACGATATCGCCGGGCTTGACGCCAAGGCGCGTAATTTCATCCTCATTATGAAGGGTCGCATTGGACACCACCACCCCGCCAACCGTGATGGGGGTGAGCCGCGCCACAGGGGTAAGCGCGCCGGTTCGTCCGACCTGCACTTCGATATCTTCAAGTTTTGTAATCGCTTTTTCGGCGGGAAATTTATGCGCGATTGCCCAGCGCGGGGCGCGCGAGACAAAGCCAAGGCGCGCCTGAAAAACGAGGTCATTGACCTTATAAACGACGCCGTCAATATCATATCCAAGCGCTGAGCGGCGCGCTTCAATATTATGATAATGAGCGATCATGTCCTTCGCCCCGCTATGCAATTTCATTTGCGGGTTAACTGAAAACCCCCAGGCTTTAAATTTCTCCACTGCGCTCATTTGCGTTTGCGCGATCGGGGCCGACACCTCCCCCCATGTGTAGGCAAAAAATTTGAGCGGGCGCTGCGCGGTAATGGAAGGATCAATTTGCCGAAGCGATCCTGCCGCCGCATTGCGCGGATTTTTATAGCTATTCCTACCGGCCAGCTCCTGCGCAGCATTCATCGCCTTAAAATCGGCGTGATCAATATAGACCTCGCCGCGCACTTCCAAAATATCGGGCCAGCCTCTCCCGCCCAAGGTTTTCGGGATAGTCGGCAGCGTTGCCAAATTCGCTGTGACATCCTCGCCCGTTTTGCCATCGCCACGCGTGGCCCCGCTGACCAGCTTCCCCCTCTCATATCGCAGCGCCGCAGACAGCCCATCAATTTTCGGCTCTGCAGTGAACTCAAGCTTCGCCTTTGGCTCAAGGCTCAGGAATTTTCTCACCCGCGCGGTGAATTCCAACACGTCATCGTCTGTAAAGGCGTTGTCCAGCGAGAGCATGGCCACGCTATGGGTGATTTTCCCAAATTTGCCAGAAGGTGCTGCGCCGACGCGTTTACTCGGGCTGTCTTTGCGGATCAAATGCGGGAAAGCCGCCTCAAGCGCCTTATTTTCACGCCGAAGCGCGTCATAAGCCGCGTCTGATAAAACAGGCGCATCTTCTTGATAATATTGCGCGTCGGCAATTCGTATTTCCTGTGCCAAGACTTTCAGTCGCGCGGCCGCAGCCTTTTCGTCTCTTGCCTCGCCCTCATTAACCTCAGCGCTCACTTAGGACGCCATCAATTGGCGGGCCGCGGCGCGCGCTTCTTGGGTGATCGACTCGCCCGCAAGCATACGCGCGATTTCCTCTTCCCGTGCGTCATCCGCCACAAGGCTAACATGGGTGGTGGTCGTGGAGCCTGTAGAGGATTTCTCAATGCGGAATTGATGACTGGCATTGGCGGCAACTTGGGGGCTATGGGTAACAACGAATACTTGGGCCTGCTGCGCGAGGCGCGCAAGGCGCTTACCAACCGCATTGGCCACCGCGCCGCCGACCCCCTGATCAACCTCATCAAAAACCATGACAGCTTCATTTCGGCCCGCCAAAGCGACTTTGATCGCGAGCGCAAAGCGCGCCATTTCCCCACCAGAGGCGATTTTATCAAGCGGCCCCATGGCAGTTCCAGGGTTTGTAGAGACGTTAAAGCGGATTTTATCCATCCCCAAGGCGGTTGGGGCTGCCTCGCTGACATTGACTTGAAATTGCGCGCGCTCCATTTTAAGCGGGGGAAGCTCCCCTAGAACGGCTGTTTCAATCGCGTTTGCGGCCTTCAAGCGCAGCGCGCTGAGTGCCTTGGCGTTTTTTTGATAAGCCGCCTCGGCCTGCGCACTTTCGGTTTTCGCTGCTTTCACAAGGCTTTCAACATTCTCGATTTCGTCTAGCTCTGTAGCAAATTCAAGACGCTTGTTCATGAGGGCAATAACATCCACGCCATATTTGCGGGAGGCCGCCCGCAGCGCAAAAAGCCGGTCCTCTGTGCGCGTTAATTCGCTGCCGTCAATATCAAATGCCTGCGCCGCAGCGGCCACCGCTCCGCGCGCCTCCTCGGTCTCTAGCATAGCCTTCTCAAGAGCCAAGGCCGCCTCACTCAGACGACTAGCAGCAGGCGTTCCCTCCCCGATTTTATTGCGCACGCGCTCTATCCCCGCCAGCGCGCTCCCAAGGCGGCGCTCAAATCCGCCGTCCTCCCCGAGAGCCTCTTGCGCGGCGGTTAGCTCGGTCAGGGCAGCTTCCGCACCTTGGAGAAATTTACGGCGATCCGCTAGCTCGCTGTCCTCTCCCAGCTGCGGGTCAAGGCGGTCAAGCTCAGCGATGGCATGGGTTAAAAAATCACGGTCTTCGATGGCTTTATCGCGTTTCTCTATCAAGGCAGCGAGCTTTTGCGCGCAGTCTTGGCGGGCGGCAAAGTTCACGGCAGTAGCTTTTAATATATCACTATAATTGCCAAAATCATCAAGCATGTGAATATGCATAGCCGGATCCAGAAGGCCGCGCCCATCATGCTGCCCGTGCACCTCGAGCAGGACGGAGCCGATTTCGGAAAGGAGTTTCACGCCCACTGGGACGTCATTGATATAGGCTTTGCTACGGCCGTCTGCGCCCACGCGGCGGCGCAATCTAAGGCTCTCGCTAGGCTCGCTCTCTATGCCGGCTTCGGCGAGTTTATCAAACGCAGCATGGCCAATAGGAACATCAAAAACGGCGGTGCAATGGGCTTCTTTGGCACCGGTGCGAATAAGCCCGCGATCAGAGCGCGCGCCCGTCGCCATGCCCAGCGCGTCTAATATGATGGATTTTCCTGCGCCCGTTTCGCCCGTTAGCGCGGTCAAGCCTTCCTTAAGCTCAAGGTCCAAGGCCTCAATCAACACAACATTGCGTATGGAAAGCGCGCTTAGCATGCCGGCTGTTCCTTAGAAGAGGCGTTCTTTCAATCGGTTCCAATATCCGCGGTCACGAGGCTTGTCGATCTCGTCATCAAGATTGACTCCAAACTCCTCCAAGAGAGCATAGCTGTCGCGATACCAATCAGAATTTGGGTGGTTATAGCCCAGAACGGAGCCAACCTTTTTGGCCTCATCAATAATTCCGAGCGAGACATAGGCCTCGACCGTGCGGTGAAGTGCTTCTTCCACTTGGGAGGTTGTATCGTAATCGCGCACAACATTTTTAAAGCGGCCAATCGCGGCCAGCTGTTGATTTTGCTTGAGGTAGAAACGGCCTACCGCCATTTCCTTGCCCGCCAAATGGTCATGGGTAAGTTCAAGTTTTAGCCGCGCGTCGCGGGCATAATCACTTTCGGGATAGCGGCGAACAACTTGCTGCAAAGCGGCTTCTGCATTCACGGTTGTTTCCTGATCCCGTCCGACATCAAAAATTTGGTCATAATAGCTCATAGCGATGAGGTAATAAGCGTAAGGCGTCGAATCACTACCCGGATGCAGGCCGATAAAACGCTGGGAGGTGGCAATGGCCTCCTCATATTCCGTCGCCTTGTAATTAGCATAGGCCGTCATAAGCATGGAGCGGCGCGCCCATTTAGAAAAAGGATGCTGACGTTCGACCTCATTAAAGAAAAGCTTGGCACGATCCCAATCACGCTTTTCCATATGATCGTAACCCTGACGGTAAATTTGCTCCGCTGGGCGCTCGACATAGGCGAGTTTTTCTTTTTTGTTAGACCCTAGTGAGCTACAACCCACCAGCACAGCTGCCGCGCCTAATAGCATCGTCAATTTGACAGATTTTGCCGCTATTTTACCGTAAAAAGCCATAAGCATTGCGCCCGCACATGCGGCGCGTCCTATTCTGTTCTATGTTCGGCCCGATAGCTCAGACATACCCCCCAGAAAGGTTGGGGCGCTGCGCCTTGAGTCGGCCAGTTTTATCAAGGCCTTCTAGCGGAGAAAAGGCAAGCTGCAAAGTGAGAAAGCTGTTAGAAATTGGGCGCGGGATAGCCCCTAGGCAGGCATAACGGCTTGGGGTCTAGCCCCGCCTGTGCGTCTAAGTAAATCATGGGGCATCGGCAAGGTCTCAAAGCGCCATGCATCCTTATCTCCAAATAGCGTCATAAGAAGGTCATGGTTTATACCGTGACCGCCCCGTAAGGTCGTTACGCGTCCCAAAATCGGCCCGCCAATATAAAGATCACCGAGCAAATCTAGGGCCTTATGGCGAACAAATTCATCAGAAAAACGCAAGCCTTCAGGGTTGAGGACCTTCGCCCCGTCAACAACGACCGCATTATCAAGAGAGCCGCCCTTGGACAGCCCTGCGGCCTGCAAAGCCGCGACCTCGTGGAGTCGGGCAAAGGTACGTGCAGATGCCAAACGGTCACGAAAAGCCCGTACATCGGGGACAATTTCAACCCGTTGGCGTCCAATCGCATCATCTTTAAAATCGATGGTAACATCAAGTTCAAGACGCTCGCAGGGTTCGATCCGCGCGAAGACATCGCCGCGCTTAACCTCTATGGTTTTGACAATTCGAATATAGCGGCGGGCGGCGGGTTGGCGCTCAATACCGACCTGCTCGATTAATTTCAGAAATGGCTCGGCGGACCCATCAAGGGCGGGAAGCTCCTCGCCGTCCAGATCAAGATAAAGATTGTCTATGCCCGTCGCCGATAGCGCGGCGAGTAAATGCTCTATTGTCGAAACATTCACCCCTGCAGCATTTGAGAGCGTTGTGCAATTTCTCACCCCTGTGACGGCATCGGCACGCACATGGATGTGATTATTTCGATCGGTTACATCAGTGCGGACAAACACCAGCCCCGTATTAATTGGGGCAGGCCGCATAACAAGGCGCGTGTGCTCTCCGCCGTGAAGTTCGACGCCGGCGCACATAATCGTTGACTTGATCGTCGACTGGCGGCGAACAAGGCTCGGAATAATCGGTGATGTTGATTTAGATTTCATCCTATTCCATTCATCAATTCCGGCGTCATATTCAATCAGAAAACCGCAGCAAGCGAATCCGCCAAGATGGACGCTGCAACTGTTATGAATATCGAGGGCTGCGCGCAACTAAAGCCGTGTTTCTCTATGTTACGCGGGGAGGATATGCACATTACATAATCGTAAATAACTGAAATGTAACAAAAAAACGCCGATCAGATCGACGTTTTTGATATTATTTTGAAAGAAAATGTAGCAGGTTTTATCTGTTTTGACGCCTTAGGAATGCAGGAATTTCTAGTTCATCGTCAATGTTGTCCCCGAAAAGCTCGCCTGTCGCGGGAGATTGGGCGCGGGCCTTCGTGCGCACCACAGGGCGGGGCGCGGCAGGGGCCGATGGGGCCGCCACGGGTGCGGGTGTTTTTTTGCGGCCAAAAAAGCCGCCAATGCCTTTCACAACAGAACGAGAGAGCGCAGGCGCTTCAGCCTGCGGCTCTATGTCTGGCTGCGCGGGAGTCGGGGCTTGCGCTTGAGGCTGAACCTTTGGCGGATAGGGACGCGGGGCCTGATAGGCAGGCGCTTCCTGGGGCGCGGGAGCCGCTTGAGGCATAGGAGGCGGGGTTTGCGAAACCGGCTGAACAGCCCCGCCGCTCGGGCGTAGATTTTGCGCGGCGGCAGGATGCTCCACAGGAGAAACATCAGAGGCATATGCTGCGTCTTCCTCATAATCGGCCTCAAGTTCCGGCTCGCGGGTGATGATTTCTTCTTCCTGATAACGCCGGACTGGCGCTTGGCGCTCGATCGGGGCGGCGGCTTGATGATGTTGTGAGCCAACGCCTGTGGCGACGACGGACACGCGGACAATGCCGTCCAAATCGGGGTCCAGCGCAGAGCCAACGATAATATTGGCATCTTCATCCACTTGGCCGCGAATCAGCGAGGCCGCTTCGTCCACCTCGAACAAAGTCAGGTCATTACCGCCTGTAATATTGATCAAAACGCCGCGAGCGCCTTTAAGGGAAACATCATCGAGCAAAGGATTAGAGATCGCAGATTCAGCCGCTTCGATCGCGCGGCGATCGCCTGTGGCCTCACCTGTGCCCATCATGGCTTTGCCCATTTCATCCATAACCGTCCGAACGTCATTGAAATCGAGGTTAATCAGCCCCGGAACAACCATGAGGTCGGTTATGCCGCGAACGCCGCTATGCAGGACCTCATCGGCCATGGCAAAAGCATCAGACATTGTGGTTTGTTCTGTGGCAACGCGGAACAGATTTTGGTTGGGGATGGTGATAATCGTATCTACGACCTGCTCTAGCCGTTCAATCCCTTCCTCGGCCAATTTCATGCGGCGCGAGCCTTCGAACTGGAACGGCTTTGTAATGATCGCGACGGTCAAGATACCCCGCTCCCGCGCTGCTTGCGCGATAACAGGCGCAGCCCCCGTTCCGGTGCCGCCGCCCATACCGGCTGCGACGAATAGCATATGCGCATCTTCAATGTGCTCAAGGATTTCGGCCATGCTGTCTTCGGCGGATTGCTGCCCGACCTCAGGACGCATACCCGCGCCAAGACCTTCGGTAATGCCCCCGCCAAGCTGTATTCGGCGATCGGCCTTAGAGAGTGCAAGTGCCTGCGCGTCCGTATTGGCAACCACGAAATCAACGCCGTCTAGACCCGCATTGATCATATTGTTGACAGCATTGCCTCCGGCTCCGCCGACACCGATCACAACGATGCGCGGTTTAAGTTCAACTGCTTTTGGAAGAGAAAGAGAAATACTCATAGTGACATCCGGCTATGGTTAATTAATTTGAATAAGCATGCGCTTAATTCGGTTAAGTAGGTGTTAACCAAAATGAAGATTTTGAGGAAAAAGGCCGCAGCGGCGGCGCTTTGCCGTTAAAAATTATCTCGCAGCCATTGATAAGAGCGGCCAAGTGCCCCGCCGCTATAGCGCCGCTGCCGATAACGGCGACCCGACAAATCAGGCGGGCCGGAAATGGCCTCTAGGTTTTCTTCAAATCGAGATTTTAAAATACCGGCGGCAACCGCCATCTCAGGCCCTGACAATTTTTCTTTTAGGCCCAAAAGACCATGCGGACGGCCAATTCTCACGCGCTTGTTAAATATAAGCTCAGCAAGTTCCGGCGCGCCAATCAATTGAGAGGCCCCGCCCGTTAGAACAATGCGTCGTCCTGAATAGACATCAAGCCCCGCATCAGCAATGCGGCTGGATAAAAGTTCAAAGATTTCTTCAATACGAGACCGGATGATTGATGTCAGCAATGATTTGGGCTGATAATGCAATTCATCTTGCGCGCCCATAGGGGGGCACGGCACCATAACTTCATCATCATCGGCGCCATGCAATGCCGAGCCATAGAGGAATTTTATCCGTTCCGCCGCTTCCATAGGGGTAACAAGACCGCGGGCAATATCATTGGTAACAGATTGTCCCCCGATTGGCAGAGCATCGACATGCACCAAAGTATTATCGCGAAAAATACCAACCGTCGTAATGCCCGCGCCCATGTCAATCACAGTCACGCCGAGATCTTTTTCATCTTCGGTAAGCACGGCACGGCCTGCGGCGAAGGGCGAGACGCTGACGGAGTTAATCCTTAGATGACACCGCTCGACGCAATGGGCGAGATTTCGCAAGGGCCCGATACCGGCAAGAACAAAATGCATATCTACGCCCAAGCGCGAGCCAAACATGCCGCGAGGGTCGCGAATATCATGTTCGCCGTCGACGCTGTAATTCAGCGGGATAGCGTGCAAAATTGCAGCGTCCGGCTGCGAGAGCTCGGACAGGCTGGAGTTGACGACGCGGGTAAGGTCGCGGTCGGCGACCTCGCCGCTGGCAAATTCGGTCTGAACCGTCATATGCTGGCTGCGCAAGGACCGAGTCGAGACATTGACCGAAACCGAATGCACGGCAATGCCCGCTTGGCGCTCAGCTTTCTCGACGGCCGAGCGAATGCCCGCCTCGGCGGCGTCCATATCGACAACAACGCCGCCCTTAATGCCCGCGCTCGCGCCAAAGCCAAAGCCAAGCAAGCGCACGCCCATGTTCTGATCGGCTTGCCCGATCATGCACACGACCTTATTTGACCCGATGTCGAGAACGGCCGCTGTTTCCGAGCGTTTTTGAGTCCCCCGCAAAATCATAAGGCTTAGGCGCGCTCTTTCGGCGCTTGCCCCGGCGTGAGGATGATACGTCCCGTCAGTCGAAGGTCGATGACGCCAATATCCCGATCAAGAACACGGTGTTGCAGCTGAAGTTCATTAAGCCTAGCGAGCGCTGTCGCTGGATCGTCTGCTGGAAGCTTTATTAAGGTCTGCCGATCATTCAAAAGAATGTCCCAGCGGCTTTCATTGACGTAAATAAAGGCCTCGGCCCGAGAAGAGAGCACCGGAAATTGAGAGAGCTGTGCTTGAAATTGCGGCGCGGCTTTGTCCGCGTCCCGCCCAACAATTAGGTCTAGCCCGGCAAAGCGCGCGGGATCTGCGTCTGAAATCACGGTGCCTTTAGCATCAATAAGCTGAATACGCCCGTCATTTTGCCAAAGCGCATAAGGCTTACGTTCAATTATTTGCACGACAACGCGGTTTGGCCAAAGGCGGCGTACCAGTGCATGATCAACCCAAGACAGGCTCTCGACGCGGGCCTTTGCCGCTTTCAAATCCGCCTCAAAGAAATACTGCCCCTGATAGATTTGCAGGGCCGTGCGCACATCATCTTCAACAAGGCGGCCCTCGCCCATCACATCGACGCGGTCGACAACAAATCCCATGGATATTAGGCGATCGCGCTTAAAGTCCGCGCCCGCCTGTTTGAGCTGGGGTAAATATCCGCCGAGCCAAAGCGCGCCAAAAATCGTGACAAATATCAGAAATAGGACTCCCGCCCAAAAGCGCATGGCCGCCGCCGGCGAATGTGTCGAGGCTCGCATTTGGGCTGCCATCATATTGCGCGCGCCGCGAAGGCCAGGCTTAAGCGAGCTAACGCGCCGCTTTGGAGATGTGTTTTTCTTAGCTTTCGCTACCTTGGCCATGAAGCATCCTCAACCATCCAGCGACAAAGGTCGCCAAAAGACATTCCAACATGAGCCGCTTGCTCAGGCGCAAGCGATGTTGGGGTCATTCCCGGTTGAGTATTCACTTCAAGCATTACCATTTTATTTACTATGTCGCTTTGGGAGGGGTTTTTTCCAATTTTTTTATCATCATAGCGAAAATCGGCGCGGCTAATGCCCCTACACCCTAGCGCATCATGGGCCAATGCGGCCCATTTCAATGCCAAATCCGTCGCGATTTGCGGTATTTTGGCCGGCAATTCATGCAAAGAGCCGCCATCTGCATATTTAGCATCATAATCATACCAGCCAGTTTTTGGTACAATTTCAGTTACGCAAAGGGCTCTGCCGTCCATAACGGTGACGGTGAGCTCCCGCCCCGCAATATAAGGCTCGACCATAACAAGGTCACCCATGGCTTCATTTGTGAGTATCTCTTGCGGCGGCAAAGCGTCCCCATCCCTTACAAGGTAAATCCCGACAGAAGATCCCTGAGCATTGGGTTTTATCACGTAGGGCGGCGGCAGGACATGGGCGCGAGCGGCCGTTTCGCGCGAGGTAATTTTATGTTTCGCAACAGTTATCCCCGCCGCACTCATAACGGCTTTTGCGCGGTGCTTATCCATCGCCAGCGCAGACGCCATGACCCCGCTATGTGAGTAGGGTGTTCCAAATAGTTCAAGCACGCCTTGCACGCGGCCGTCCTCGCCCCACTCGCCGTGAAGGGCATTAATAATCACATCGGGGGCCGCGACCGTGAGCTGCCGCCAAAGATCGCGCCCCGCGTCAATCTCGCTGACGCGGCATCCCTCCCCCCGCAGCGCTTTGGCAATGGCCGCGCCCGAGACAAGCGAGACGCTGCGTTCAGGCGAGAGACCCCCGAGTAAAACGGCGACATGCAGCGCCATTTTCGGCGCGCCGCCGCTCATGACTTTTCGCCTATTCGTTTTATTTCCCATTCCAGATCAACCCCTTCAGAGGCCTTAACTTTCGCCCTAATTTCCTCGCCGAGATTTTCTAAATCCTGCGCGCTCGCCTCGCCCATATTGATCATAAAATTACAGTGCTGCTCGCTCATTTTCGCCCCACCAACTTGAAATCCGCGCCCGCCTGCCGCGTCAATGACTTGCCACGCGCCCCGCCCTCCGCTTTGACTCGGGTCAGGGTTCTTGAATGTGGAGCCGCCAGTTTTCTCGCGTATGGGCTGGCTTTCCTCGCGCCGCGCGGTAATCGCGTTCATGCGCGCGGTTATGGCTTCGGCGCTATCGGATGTGCCTTTAAAAACAGCCTGCGTAAAAATCAAATCAGGCGCAGCGCCGCTATGGCGGTAGCCATATTCCATATCAGAGACGCTGAGAATTTGCCGGCGTCCGCGCCGATCGAGCGCCGCCACGCTTTGCAGCACGTCTTTGGTTTCCCCGCCGTAGCAGCCCGCGTTCATCCGCAGCGCCCCGCCGATCGTACCGGGAATACCAGCGTAAAACTCAAGCCCCGCAATGCCTGCCTTGGCCGCGCGTTTAGCTATGTTATTGTCCAGCGCTGCCGCGCCTGCAGTCACCTTAAGGCCGTCGGTCTTGATTTGACCAAAGCTTGGCCCAAGACGAATGACCACGCCGCGCACGCCGCCGCCGCGTACAAGCGTATTACTGGCCGCGCCCAGTATAGTGATAGGAATATCCTGCGGTACCGCGCTTAAAAAGTTGGCAAGATCCGCCTCGTCTTTGGGAATAAATAGTGCATCCGCCGCCCCGCCCACACGCAGCCAAGTATAAGGCGCCAGCGGCACATTAAAAGACAGCTTACCGCGAACAGAGGGAAGGGTTTGCGAAAGACTATTCAAGCGATTTAGCCTTCTTTATCCATAAAACTCTCATTTCAGAGCTTTCAACTCATCCGCCAGCCCCGCGGCCCAATAGGTAATATCGCCTGCACCAAGGCAAACAATAAGATCGCCCGGTTCGAGCGTGGGTTTCAGGGTCTTGGCAAGGGTGTCTTTGGTGATAGAGCGCGCCTGCCTATGGCCGAACCGCGTGAGGCTCCCGACAAGGTCAGGGCCGCTGACCCCTTCTATTGGGGATTCGCCAGCCGCATAAACATCGGCAATATAAACGGCGTCTGCGTCATTAAAGCAGGCGGAAAATTCTTCGAATAAGTCCTTTAGCCGCGAATATCGGTGAGGCTGCACGACGGCGTGAACCTTGCCGCGGCTAACTTGGCGCGCAGCCTGAAGGACAGCGGAAATTTCAACAGGATGATGGCCGTAATCATCAATAATCGTAATGCCGTTCCATTCTCCGACCTGGGTAAAGCGGCGTTTCACGCCGCCAAAGCCAGCGAGCGCGGCCCGCACTTTTTCCTCATCAATATTCAGCTCCCGCGCGACCGCAATCGCGGAAAGGACATTTTGCGTATTATGTCTGCCGGCCATAGGTAGAAATAGGCCATTCCAGCGATCCTCAACACCAGTTCGGCTTCGGAACACGACATCAAAACGCGAGCCGCCTGTCTCAAGCTCGATATTTTCTGCTCGCACATCGGCTTGCGGATTGAAGCCATAGGTCACAACGCGGCGGTCCGTCACGCGAGACACAAGCGCCTGCACCTCGGGATGATCAATGCAGAGCACGGCAAAGCCGTAAAAGGGCAGGTTCTCGACAAAATTATCAAAAGCCGCCCGCAGAGTATCAAAATCGCCGTAATGTTCCATGTGCTCGGGGTCGATATTGGTCACAACTGCAATTGTGCCCAGCAATTTCAGAAAAGAGCCATCGCTCTC
The DNA here is from genome assembly GCA_964410285.1 of uncultured Caulobacterales bacterium. Classification (GTDB taxonomy): domain Bacteria; phylum Pseudomonadota; class Alphaproteobacteria; order Caulobacterales; family Maricaulaceae; genus Fretibacter. Next base: position 205,970 of record CAYPFR010000002.1, read on the forward strand.
ATCGGCCTCAACGACCATCCAGTCCCCTGCCCCTAATTTCGCATTAGACCCGTAAGCATTGATAATCCCCCCATTAATCACCGTGGGGTCCAGCCCGCCGCCCTCCATGATGGCCGCCATCATTGTTGTCGTCGTCGTTTTACCGTGCGTCCCCGCAATCGCGACGGCCCATTTTAGGCGCATCAGCTCCGCAAGCATTTCCGCGCGCCGTACAACAGGAATAGAGCGCGCCCGCGCCTCGACAAGTTCGGCATTATCCGGCTTGATGGCAGAACTCATGACAATCGCGCCAACACCGGCGACCTGCTCTGCTTTTTGCCCGATATATATTTTCGCCCCCAGCCCGCGAAGGCGCTCCACATTTGGATTCTCGCGCGAATCTGAACCTTGCACCGTATAACCCAAATTCAGCATGACCTCCGCTATGCCGCTCATGCCAATGCCGCCAATTCCAATAAAATGGATGGCTCCCGGCTCGAACGGCAGTTTGGTCGCGGGTCTGGTATTGGGCATGGAGTTATCTTTACGTCGCTGCGGCTTTGATGACCAAATCTGCAAGGGCGGCGGCGGCGTCTTTACGGGACACGGACGCTGCGGCGGCGGAAGCGGTTTCAAGCCAGTTCGAATCATTTAGTCTTGCCTCCAAAGTAGATTTTACGCCCTTGGGGGTAAACTCTGATTCGGGCAAAATATCGGCAGCGCCGAGGTCTTTTAGCGACAACGCATTTATCGTCTGGTGATCATCCATTGCAATGGCGAGAGGCACAAAGAGTGCAGGCTTTGCCATCACCGCAATTTCACTTACGCTGCCCGCACCGGCGCGGCCAATTACGTAATGTGCCTTGGCAAGATGCACCTCAATGTCAGGGAAAAAAGGCTCGCATAAGGCGCGAATGCCTGCGCGGCGATAGATGTCTCTCGCCGCGTCCAGATATTCTTTGCGGGTTTGCTGCACGACAACGAGGCGGCTCCGCAGCGCCTTTGGCAACAGCGCGAGCGCTGCGGGCGTCGTTTCGGAGATCAGCTTTGCCCCGAGACTGCCGCCAACAATCAGCAGATTTATGTCGCCCCTAGGGGATTTATATGATCTGGGCACAGCGGCTAAAATCTGGGCGCGCATTGGGTTGCCAGTGAAGATTAGGTTTGCGCCAGCGGGAGCCTTGTCGCATCGCTTAAAACCTGTCGCGACAAACTCTGCACTGGGCGCGAGCAATCGGTTCACACGTCCTAACACTGCATTTTGTTCATGCAGTACAGTGGGGATATTCATGACCTGAGCCGCTTTGACGGCGGGAAAGGACGGGTAGCCGCCGAAGCCGACAACAATATCTGGCTTCCAGCCGCGCATAAATGATTTAGCTTCATTTATACCATTGGCGAGTTTTATGAGCCCCTTAACGGCGGCAATAGGTTTGCGCGGCGTGATGCTCGCGGCCGAGACCTCTCGTATTGGCGACGCGGGAATGGCGCCTGCATGAAGGCGGCCGCGCGCATCCGTTATCATGGCGGCTTCCCAACCTTGCGCGGTCAGTGTTTCGGCCAAAGCTTGGGCGGGGAACATATGCCCGCCCGTACCGCCCGCCGCCAAAAGTAGGCGCTTAGTCGCCATATGCATAGGCCCCCGGACGGTGGCGCGTGAAGGCCAGAATAAGCCCCGCAGTAAAACATAAGGCCAGCATAGAAGAGCCGCCGTAACTGATGAACGGCAAGGTCATGCCTTTGGCGGGTGCCATGTTTAGATTTACAAAAAGATTTATCACAATCTGCATACCCACCATTGTCGCGAGGCCCGCAACGGCAAGCTGGGAGAAATAGTCATTGAGCTTTAGTGCATTTCTGAAACTGCGCAGGACAAATCCTGCTAGCATCGCCAATAGCAATAGCGAAATGAGAAAACCGAACTCTTCGACTGTGGCCGCGAATATGAAATCTGTGTGGATATCGGGCACGGAATGTTTCACCGTCCCCTCTCCTGGCCCGCGCCCCAGCCAGCCGCCGTTGGCTATGGCCTCTAGCGCTTTATCGGTCTGATAGGTGTCTGAGTTTTCGGGATTTAAAAATCTGTTTACGCGGTCTTGCACATGCGGGAGCGCCATGTAAGCACAGATAAATCCCGCAACAGACATCCCAAGCAAAACAAGCACAATTCCAAGTGACAGCCCCGCAAAAAAGAAAATTGCCGCAAAGCTAAGGGTCAGTAAAAAGGTTTGCCCGAAATCCGGTTGGCGAAGAAGCAAAAGCACAAGGACGCTGTAGATCGCCAGCATAATCGGTAAGGCCGGCACTTTGGGATCGCGTTTTTTCATCGCAAACATCCAAGCGGCGAACACAATAAAGGCGGGCTTTGCAAATTCTGAGGGTTGCAAACCAAAAGGTCCAATTCGGAACCAGCGCGTTGCGCCTTTTACCTCATACCCAATGAAGGGCAAAGCCGCCATCAGCACAAGAGAAATTATAAGCGCCAGAATACCAATACGCCGCGCAAAGGTTGCGCCCAAAATGGAAATTAATATGGCTCCCAAGAGGCCGAGGGCAGCAAAAATCGCATGGCGATAGAGAAAGTTGAATGGATTGGCATATTCCAACCGCGCCGAAGCTGCTGGCGAGGTTCCCATGGACAATATTAGTCCCGCGGCGATCAAGCAGAGCAATAGGCTTAGCGTGATTTGATCAACAGATCGCCACCACTCAAAGACAGGAGAGCGGTTGGTGCGCGCGGGCCGAATTGAGGCACCAATCACGCCGCGCTCTCCGGCCGCAAATCGCGGTTCTTTTTATTTTCTAATTCGCGTTCAAATATAGCTACGATTTCGCCGGCCTTATCCCGAAAGACATCACCGCGTTTTTCAAAATCCGCAAATTGATCAAAGCTCGCGCAGGCGGGCGAGAGTAAGATTATCGGATCTTTTTTGCCCGAGGCCAGAGCGTCTTTGGTGGCGCAGATCACGGCATAGTGCAGCTCTTTGGAAATCTTATGAGAAACCTTATGCGTCTTGAGCGTTTTGGAAAAATCTTCGGCTGCCTCGCCGATCAAATACGCGCGCGTCACATTCGGGAAAAGCTCGGCCAGCGGCTCGATCCCGCCCGCCTTGGCCATGCCGCCGGCAATCCAGTAAATATTTTTATAGCTCGCGAGCGCTTGACGCGCCGCATCCGCATTAGTGGCTTTGCTATCATTGACATAACGAAGCGGTCCGACGCGCCCGCTAGTTTCCATTCGATGCGCAAGGCCCGGAAAGGACAAAATCGCCTTGCCAATTTTGGCGGGCGAAAGACCTAGCGCATGCACGGCCGCATATGCGGCAGCCGCGTTTTGCCAATTGTGAACACCTTCAAGGGCTTTTGCTTGGTTTAAATCTGCAATTTCTGCGACTTTGCGGCCCTGCGCGCAATATAGTTTACCTTTGATAACGCAGCTTCCGCGCCCCAATGATTTTCGTCCTGAAATTGGCACGACGCTTCGCCCATTTCGTGCGGTCATAACCGTGCAAAGGCGGCGACCTTCGGGATTATCCACGCCGATTATGGCCGTGTCATCGCTGGTTTGATTGTTAAAAATATTGCGCTTGGCTGCGCCGTAACTTTTGAGGTCACCGTGGCGCTCCAAGTGATCCGGCGAAAGATTTAGAAACACAGCAACATCCGCATGCAGGCTGGGACAGCGCTCTAATTGATAACTTGAAAGCTCCAGCACATAAACCATCCCCGCGTGCATACGGTCGAGGTCTAAAACGCCGCGCCCAATATTGCCGCCCATTTGAACGGCGCGGTCACATTCAGACAGAATATGCGCCGTGAGCGCAGTCGTCGTAGACTTTCCATTCGTACCGGTAATGGCGATAATTTTGGGACGGTTTGACGGCGCGCGAGCTTTGATCTCGCGCGCAAAAATTTCAATGTCGCATATAATAGGCGTATCTGTCGCATCCGCACGCTGCGCTGTCCAATGCGGTTTTGGTAATTTGTGCGGAACGCCGGGCGAAAGAACAAGCGCGCTGTAATCGCTCCAATCAGATTTGGATAAATCCGTCAGGGAGATACCCGCATTAGCGGCAATGTCGCGGGCTTCCTCACGGTCATCCCAAGCATGAACGCGCGCCCCTCCGGCCGCCAGAGACTTGGCGGCGGTTAATCCCGTTCGTCCCAGTCCGAAAACAGCGACGTCCTGATTTTTAAAGGAGGCGGCTTTAATCATGTCCCGATTCCTTAGCGCAGCTTTAGGGTTGAAAGTCCGATCAACGCCAGAATTATGGCAATGATCCAAAAACGAATAACGATCGTCGGCTCGGCCCAGCCCTTTTTCTCAAAATGATGGTGGATAGGTGCCATTCGGAAAACACGTTTTCCCGTAAGTTTGAACGACGCCACTTGCACGATCACCGAAACAGCTTCGAGGACGAAAAGCCCGCCAATAATCGCCAGCACGATTTCATGCTTAATGGCAACAGCCGTGGTCCCGAGCGCCCCCCCGAGTGCCAGCGAGCCCGTATCGCCCATAAACACCATAGCAGGCGGAGCGTTATACCAAAGAAAGCCCAGAGACGCCCCAATTATCGCGCCGAGGAAAACCGTAATTTCGCCGGAGCCTGGCACGTAAGGAACGCCTAGATAGTTGGAAAAAACAGAATTACCGACAATATAGGCAATGAAAGCAAGGCTCATCGCTGCAATCATCACAGGTACAATCGCAAGCCCATCGAGCCCGTCCGTCAGGTTCACAGCATTGGAAGCACCGACAATGACGAAAGCGCCCACCGGGATGAAAAATATTCCTAGATTGATGGTAAAGTTTTTCAGTAGCGGAATAGCAAGACCTGTTTGAAAACCGTCAGGCGTTTGCGGAAAAATCGTTGTCAGATAAAAAACGGCAACCCCCGCAATTAGAAACTCCAGAAGCAAACGAATTTTGCCCGAAAATCCTTTATGGGACTGCCGAGACACTTTGAGAAAATCATCATAAAACCCAATCAAGCCATACCCCAAAGTCACGAGCATCACCGTCCATAAAAACGGATTTTTCAAATCTGCCCAAAGCAAGGTGGAGGTCATCACGCAGAGCAAAATAAGGAGTCCGCCCATTGTCGGGGTCCCGGCCTTTTCGATAATATGACTTTGCGGTCCGTCCTCGCGGATGGGCTGTCCCTTACCTTGTTTGGAGCGCAAAATATCAATCATACGCGGGCCGAGAATAAAGGCAATGATCATAGAGGTCAGCAGGGCCCCGCCAGTGCGAAAGGTAATATAATTAAACAGGTTAAACAGCTGAAAATCTTCGGCATAACGAGAGAGCAGTTCAAAGAGCATTAGGCGCTCCCTTCTTTTATTAGCGCGTCCACGAGTTGCCCGAGTCCTGCCGCATTTGACCCCTTGATCAGGACAATGTCGCCTGTTTCTATTTCTTCCATGAGCGCGGCCTTGGCTCCGGCCCAGTCCGCGCAGGCCGCGCCGCGCAGTTTTTGCGGCAAGGCCCCTTTGAGCGCGCGCATACATTCGCCTGTCGTTATGACCCGCGCATAACCAGCTGACTCGAGCGGGGCCGCCAGCGCGGCGTGAAGCGCAAGCTCGTCTGCGCCAAGTTCAAACATATCCCCAAGCACAGCGATCTTGCGTCCCTCAAGCATTGCGCTTGCGCCGATGGCCGCGCGCATTGAGGCGGGGTTAGCATTGTAACTTTCATCGATCAGCGTGAAGGTCTTGCCATCAAGAGTAAGGCTATGGCGCGCGCCGCGCCCTTTCGCCGCTTGCAAACTACGAAGCTGCCGCGCGGCCTTGCGCAAATCAACTTTTGCGGCGAGCGCGCAGCACATACAGGCCGCGACATTACTCACCCAATGATCGCCGATAAGCGGCAAAGTCACATCGATTTGCTGGCCTTCGATTCTGAGGCGGATATTCGTAACTTGCGGATGCTTTCGCACATCCACAATTGCCGCCGTATTTGAAGCGTCCGTTCCAAAGGTGAAAATACGCTCGGGCGCGATACCGCGCGCCTCTGCAAGCCCGCGGATATAGGGCGTAAATTCATTATCGCCATTGAGCACAACTATGCCGCCGGGCGCCAGTCCGTCAATAATTTCGGCCTTTGCATCTGCGATCTTCTCAAGGCTTTCAAAATGCGCTAGATGCGCGCCCGCCACATTATTAATCAAGGCGATATTAGGCTCTAGCATTTTTGAGAGCGCCTCTATTTCCCCCGCATGATTCATGCCTAACTCAAATATGCCATAATCGGTTGCCATAGGCATGCGCGCCATCGTGAGCGGAACGCCCCAGTGATTATTATAAGATTTCAGAGACTTATGCGTATGTCCGAAGGCCTTGAAAATATGCGCTAACGCCTCTTTGACGCTAGTCTTTCCCGCGCTGCCGGTGACGCCAATCCGAAGGGCATTTGACTTTTGCATGCGGTGGCGACCCATAGATGTGAGCGCCTTTAGGCTATCACCCACAATCAAAGCAGGTGCGTCCTGTGGCGTTTCGCTCATGACAGCGCCTGCGCCGGTCTCGCGCGCGGCGGGGATAAAATCGTGCCCGTCGCGAACGTCTTTGAGGGGTACAAACAGCTCTCCTGCCTTGAGGCTGCGGCTGTCAATTGATACGCCGGACACAGCCCATTCACCGATGGCTGTGCCGCCGCTGGCCTCGGCCGCCCCTCTAGATGTCCACAAAGGCATTGCCGCCTCAAGCCCATTATCCATGGCTTACCTCCGATTGACCTCGTTTTTTGAGGGCGATTTGCACTTGATCGACATCCGAAAACGGAATGATTTGATCGCCGACGATCTGCCCTTGCTCATGCCCTTTGCCCGCAACCACAAGACAGTCATCGGACCCAAGGCGCGCTATGCCTTCGCGAATAGCGGCCGCACGGCTACCGATCTCTGTGGCTTTCGGGCAGCCCTCCATCACCATGGCGCGAATATGAGCGGCATCCTCTGTGCGTGGATTATCATCTGTGACAATTACCTCATCGGCCAAAGCAGCAGCAATGCGGCCCATCTTAGCGCGCTTATCTGGATCACGGTCTCCGCCGCAGCCAAAGACAATAACGATTTTTCCCATCGTATGCGGCCGAACGGAGCGCAAAAGCTTATCAAGGCCGTCTTCGGTATGGGCAAAGTCAACGAAAATTGGCGCACCTTGCGGGGTTTGTCCGGCGCGCTCCATGCGGCCCGCCACGCCATATAAATGTTCTAAGGCTATTACGGCAGTGTCTTGGCCAACACCTGTTACCAGCGCCAATCCGAGCGCCGCCACAGCGTTCAGCGCCTGAAACTCCCCTGCCAGCGGCAATTCGACCTGATAACGCGTACCGCGCACGATGAGCGTCATCATTTGACTCGCACGGCGCGGCATAAGCTCATCAATTCGAATGTCTTCCCCGCTCCAGCCCACGCGCATCACCTTCTGCCCCCGAGCCGTGCACAGATGAGCAAGCTTTTGCCCGTATTTGTCATTCACATTTATGACCACAGGCGCGTGCGCCGGCGTTAGTGCGGTAAAGAGGCGGGCTTTTGCGCTGAAATAATCCTCCACATCGGGGTGATAATCAAAATGATCTTGCGTGAGGTTGGAAAACCCTGCCGCAGCAATTTTCACCGCGTCTAGTCTGTATTGCTTCAGCCCGTGAGAAGAGGCCTCCATCGCCGCATGTGTCACCCCAGCCGCTTTGAGCCCGCTGAGCGTTTCATGCAGCGCCATGGCGTCTGGCGTTGTATGGGTGAGCGGCGTATATCCCGCAGGCGACTGTACGCCGAGCGTACCAAAACACGCAGCCGGCAAACCCGCATAGACCCAGATTTGGCGCAAAAATTCGACAGTCGAGCTTTTGCCATTTGTACCTGTCATAGCGACTAATGTGCTGGGTTGTCCTGCATGGAATACCGCAGCAGCCTTGGCATAGGCAAGACGAGGTTCATCAACACCTATGTAGCTCACCGGCATATCAGGCAGACCCTTGGTCGACAAAATAGCCGCTGCGCCTTTTTCAATCGCATTTGGAATAAAGTCCCGGCCGTCAATTGCTGTGCCGGGAATAGCCACAAAGAGTCCGCCCGGACGCACCGTGCGGCTGTCAGCAGTGATCATGGTGATTTCCGGATCCTCGACTATGGGCGCTGAGGGGAGAAGCTGTGATAAAAGGGGCATTACGGCAGGGCTCCTTTTGGCTCAAATGCGGCCTGCGCAACGACGGGCGGCGTCCGCTCCACCCCAAGTATGGGACCAATACGCGTGATAATTTTTTTCGTGCTTTTGGCCGCATTCCATCCCGCCGTCGCATAGCCGTGGTCAGTTGGCAGTGCTTTTGGCTCATCAAACGTCACCATTAAAACATAGCGCGGGTCACGGTAGGGAAAGCCTGAAATAAATGAAGTTACCAAACGCTGCTCATCATAGCCGCCAATGCTGGGTTTATCGGCAGTACCCGTTTTACCCATAACGCCATAACCCGCCGCACGCGCATTTCGCCCTGTGCCATTTGTCACAACAAAACGCATAAGATCCGCGACCGATTGCGAGGTTTGCCGAGAGATAACTCGGCGTGTTTTAATAGGATTGGCCGCATCACGCCGCAAAATCGTCGGCGCAATATACTCCCCGCCATTCAAGAGCGCGGCTGTCGCCGCCGCCAGCGCCAAAGGCGTCACTGATATCCCATGCCCATAAGAGACCGTGACCGTAGTCAAGTCTTGCCATTTTCTTTGAACTTGGGGATGGGCTGATTCCATAAGCTCATAGGGCACGCGTTCAAGCAATCCTAGCTCGCCCAGAAAAGCTTTTTGCGCAGCGCCGCCGGCCCTCATCGCCATCATAGATGTCCCGCGATTGGAACTCTCGGCAAGAATTTCCGGCATTGCGAGCGCCGTCTTGGATGGATGATCATCGCGAATATATTTGATCGAGACTTTATAGGGTTTATGCACTGGAAATTTCTCGCTCATGTTCGAAGTCTTTGTTTTAAGCGCGAGGGCCGCGGTAATCGGCTTAAAAACAGACCCCAGTTCATAAGTGGACATTGCGGCGTGATTATAGCGGTATTTGGGCAATGCTGCGCCGGCTGCATTAGGGTCATAATCGGGCAGACTCACCATTGAAATAATTTCGCCCGTTTTGATATCAAGCAAGACTGATGTCGCACTGTCAGCTTGAAACCGCTCCATATCCGCGCGTAAGACATCTGTGATCGCAAATTGCGCCCGCATATCAATCGAGAGGGCTTTGGGCGGCGTATTTTCCGCTGATAGCTCGGCATCAAATGCTTTTTCAGCGCCCGCAACGCCGCGCATATCGGGATCGGAAAACCCAAGGACATGCGCCGCGAGAGGCCCGCGCGGATATACGCGTTTCGGCTCTCGGCGAAAGGCAAGCCCTGGAAGCCCCAGATCAAATACCGCTTGCCGCTCTTTGGGAGTTAGGCCGCGCGCAATCCATTTAAACGCTGCGTCAGCCGACAATCGCGCGAGCAAACGATCAGGGTCTAGGCCCGGCAAGGCATGCATAAGACTGTCGCGCGCCTGATCGGCATTCCACACTTTACGCGGCTCGGCATAGAGCGAATAGGTTTGCAATGTCGTGGCGAGTATTTCTCCGTTTCGGTCGGTAATATCAGCGCGTGTTGTTGTAATGGCCTGAGGGAGCTGCGAGCGCACAGGCTTATCGCCAAGCAGGCTTGTCTCCGCGAGGCGCAGCACAATGATAATCATCATGAAAATGAACATAAAGGCCCCGATACGTATGCGGATACGCCCCTCCGAGACGGCGGCATATTCGTCATCGGCAACCGTCACGACGGTCGTTTGATAGCCATCTGCATGGGTGAAAGAGTTGTTCATTTTGGCGCCGTCCCGCCCAAAGGTTCGGCCTCTTCTTCCTGCGCCAAACTATCGGCCTCTGGCCTGAGGGCAAAGCGGGTTTCAATATCCTCAAGAGTCATCATTTGCCGTGTTTGGGTTGGTTCATGACCCAAATATTTTGCAGAAAGAGTCTGGAGGCGCTCCGGATTTTCCAAATGGGCAATCTCAGCCCGTAGAACATCAATCGCCGTTTCCTGAAGCGCAATTTCATATTGCAAAGCCTGCACGTTTTTACGCGCGGTTTGCGCCCGCGTTTTGACGTAATAAAGCGCGATCATCAAAAACACGCCCGTCAGCAGCAAAACAAAGGCCATAATCCGGCGCGTAGCATCCGCCTGTGTTTGGTAGCCGCCGCGCATTAGGCAGCCCACCGAATATCATCAAGCCGCGGGACCTTTGGCAAATAATTATCATCGGCGCTCATCGCGGGCGCCTCTGTGCGAATCCCGCAGCGCAGCTTTGCGGAGCGCGAACGTGGATTTTCGGACACCTCCGCAGGGGATGGCTTGACGACAGAGCGGCGCGCGAGAGTAAAGCTCGCCGCGTCATGAGAGATCACTTGCGGTGCATAGCGCGAGCCGCCAGACATCTCGCCGGCCCGGCGGCGAAAAAATGACTTTACAATCCGGTCCTCTAGCGAGTGGAAGGTAACAACAATGAGTCGCCCGCCCGGTTTTAACACTTTTTCTGCCGCGCAGAGTCCCTTATAAAGTTCTCCAAGTTCATCATTGATGAAAATACGCAGCGCTTGAAACACACGCGTCGCCGGATGGGTTTTACCGCCGCGTCCAATCGCGCCTTCTACAAGAGCCGCCAGCGCGTCCGTGGTCAAAATATCGCCAGCTTCCCGCGCGCGCAAAATCGCCGTTGCAATCCGCCCAGCTTGGCGTTCCTCGCCGTACATCTTAAAGATACTCGCGAGTTGCCCATGACCAAGCTGGTTGACCGCCATGGCCGCCGTTGGACCGCCTCGCCCCATTCGCATATCCAGCGGTCCTGCACGCATGAAGCTAAATCCGCGCGCCGCTTGATCAAGCTGCATGGAGGACACACCAATATCGAGAACCACAGCATCAAGCGTCGGCAAGTCCAATGCATCAAGTTTGGAAAACGGCGTCTCTATGAGGCGAAAACGCGGCGCGTAAGCCTCCGACAACTCGGCTGCGCGCGGCGCAACGCTTGGGTCGCGGTCAAGCCCAATAACCTCGCACTGCGCGGCTTGCAAAATGGCTTCACTATATCCGCCATTGCCAAATGTGCCGTCAACATAAAGCTCCCCGTCCTTGGGGCTAAGCGCCGCCAGAACCTGCGGCAGCATAACGGGATAATGCGGGCCGCTCATAGGGCGCCTCCGCCTTGGCCCGCCGGCACAATCGGTTTTAACAAATGCCGGTTTTCAGAGGCGAGCTGGCGCATTTTTGCCGCCCTCGCCTCATGGGCTTCGGGCGGCCAAATCTCAAAACGATCGCCAAGCCCAACGAAGGTCACGCGCCCGTTAAATCCGAATATGTCCGCCAAATCATTCGGCAAGGACACCCGCCCGCCGCTATCAAAAGGCAAACGCCGGCTTTCACCAAAAATCGCCTGTTCCATCGCTTCGCGGTTAGGATCAAAATAATCAAGGGCGTTAATGCTGGCCCGGTAGGCTTCGAACAGACGTTCTCCCCCGCCCTCAAGGCACTCACCGCTAAAACTGGGGCGCACAATTATCCCGTCAAAAGGCGCGGAAAGTCCCGCAGATTGCGCCGTTATAACTGCGCGAAAATCAGCCGGCACAGAGACCCGCCCTTTGGCATCGCGGTTATTTGTCGTCGTCGACAAGAACACAAAACTTCCCCTTATGCGCCTCTCTCTCAAAGGCCAAACTTGGGATAACATGGGAAATTATGGGATACAATGCCTAAATTAGCCGATTAAGACAAAATAAAGCATAAAAAATGGGACAGAGCGCCTATATGGGGTCAAAAATAGGAATAAAACACGAACAAATGGTAAAGCCAAATGGGACTAGCCCCCACTTGGGATGCAGGGCAGGATAAAGACTAAAGGAAAATAGGGTCGCCATGAGGCCTGCCAGAAATCCTTTGACAAAATATAATAGCGCCGGCCTCTAATCATGGCCCACCTCTCAAACTTACCTCCCTCACCGCATGGCGAGAGCGACGAACTCGCAGAGGCGTTCCCGCGTTTCACTGGGATCGATGATGTCTTCAATGAGGAAATTTTCTGCCGTCCGAAAGGGCGACGTAACTTTGGCGAGCCGGCTTTTTATATCCGAGAGCCTTGCGGCGGGGTCCTCACTTTGCGCGAGTTCGGATTTATAAGCAACCTCGACCCCGCCCTCCATGGGCAAGCTGCCCCAATCTCCGCTTGGCCAAGCGGCGCGGTATTGAAAGCGGGTATGATCAGACATAGCCGCGCCGGCCACGCCGTAAGCCTTGCGGATGATCACGCTCGCCCACGGCACGCTGGCGCGGTAAATACTATTCATGGCCTCAACGCCGCGCCGGATGGTAGCTGCGCGCTCCGCCTCTAGGCCAATCATAAAGCCGGGATTATCCACAAGGTGAATAACCGGCAGGCGAAATAGCTCGGCAAGCTCGGTGAAGCGCCGGACTTTGTCGGCTGTGTCCGCCGTCCATGAGCCACCAAGCGAGGTTGGATCCCCCGCCAAAAGCGCGGCGGGCCAGCCGTCAAAACGGCAAAAGGCCGTGATCGCTCCTCTCCCCCAGCGCGCGCCCATCTCAAAGACGCTGCCTTGATCGGCGAGCGTTTCTATGACGCGGCGCATATTATAGGCCTTGCGCTTATCGCGCGGCACGATAGTGCGCAGCATGTCATCTGCGCGGCTGGCGGGGTCAGTAGTCTCCCCCCGCATAAGCGGCCCACCGGCATAGCTTGGCAGATAAGACAAGAAGCGGCGGGCGCGGGCAAAGGCCTCGGCCTCGCTTTCTACCTCATCATCAATCACGCCGTTGCGCGTGTGTATGTGGGAGCCGCCCAGGCTCTCTTTATCCTGCGTCTCGCCGAGGGCGGCGACAACGGCGGGGCCTGCGGTGAATATCTGGCTCAGGCCTTTGACCATGAGCGAATAGTGGCTCGCGACCGCCCGCGCTGCGCCCAACCCTGCGGTGGGCCCGAGCGCTAAGGCGACGACCGGGACGCTGGAGAGGTTTTTGACGACATGATCCCACCCCGGCACATAGGGCACATAACTATGGCCCATGTCTTCGAGCATTTTTACCGACCCGCCGCCGCCCGTCCCATCGATCATGCGGATCAAAGGTAAGCGGACCTCATGGGCCATTTGCTCAGCCATTATAAACTTTCGGACAATAGCCGCGTCTGCTGCCCCGCCGCGCACAGTAAAATCATCTGCCGTGGCGACAATCGGCCGCCCGTCAATATGTCCGCGACCGAAGATAAAATTAGACGGCGTCATGCCAGCCAGATCGCCGCTTCCGTTATATTGCCCGCGCCCCGCCAGCACGCCAATTTCCCGAAAGCTTCCGGCGTCTAGCAAGGCAACAATGCGCTCGCGTGCATTTAACTTTCCGCGTGATTTTTGCCGCGCAAGTTTTTCCGCCCCGCCCATGTTTTGGCCAAGGCGCGTGCGCATTTTAAGCTCCTTTAGTTCAGGGGCCCATCCATTTTGCGGCGTAGCTTTCGGTTTTGCGGGCTCATAGCGTTCCTTTTGGGACGCCGCCTTGGCAGATTTGGCTTTCTTAAATTTTGCTGTCTTGATTTGCGCTTTTTTGGGCGGAGGTTTTTTCTTGTCCATGACCGACTATAGGCCAAGAGACGCAGATATTACAATCAAACAGGCGGAAAAACCCCGAAGACGTGCACCGCAAAGATGGCTCGCCTTATCGTCGGGCGCGCATATCACAATTGAGTGAAACTTCTCATCGCGGCACGGCCCTTGCGTCCACCCGGTAGCGAGCGTTGGTGAGAACGCCCTTGAAAGGAGCCAAATAATGTTTACCGGCATTTCTAAATCCGAGTCATTCTGGATGAGCGCAGGCCTAGTTGCAGCCACAGTCTGTTTTACGGCGTGGGGCTATATTTGGTATGCCAGCGTTTTTGATGATGTCTGGCAGGGTCTCATCGCGCGCACGGAAGACGAGTTGATTGCACTCGCGCAGGCGCGAGGATTTATGCAGTCTGTCCTTAGCTACCTTATTAGCGGTATTCAGGCCGCCGGGCTTTTTTTGATATTGCGAATGACACGCGCAGCGAGCTTCCTGGCCTATCACGCAGTGGCGGCTATTTTGTCCGTATTGATCGCCTTACCGGTTCTTGGTAATGCGGTCCTATTTGCCGGCACGCCGACATGGCTTTGGGTGCTAGACTTCCTTCACTTTATTTTTGGCTATGCGGGCATGGCCACAATCTTTTTCATCTCCCAGCATTTCGCCCAAAAGTCCGGCGCAAAGCAAAGCATTGAGCAAAATGAAGCGGCTAGCGCTCAAATTTCACGAATTTGAGCTTTTTGGGCATATCTGCGTCAGGGCCAAGGCGACGCTTTTTGTCTTCGATATAATCTGCGAAATTGCCCTCGAACCATTCCACATGACTATCGCCTTCATAGGCTAAAATATGGGTGGCAACGCGGTCCAAGAAAAAGCGGTCATGAGAAATCACCACGGCGCAGCCCGGAAATTTTTCCAGGGCGACTTCGAGGGAGGCCAGCGTTTCGCGGTCAAGGTCATTGGTGGGTTCATCAAGCAACAGCAAGTTCGCTGGCTTAGTCAGCATTTTTGCGAGGTTCACGCGGTTACGTTCACCGCCGGAAAGCTGCCCTACATTTTTTTGCTGGTCTGTGCCTTTGAAATTAAAGGCCCCGACATAAGCGCGAGAGGGGACCTCGCGCTTGCCCATGGCAATAATATCAAGTCCGTCGGAGATGGCCTCCCAGACATTTTTACTCGGATCAAGCGCGGCGCGGGTCTGGTCAACATAACCGAGTTCTACGGTCTCGCCGACTTTGAAGGTCCCTTCGTCGGGCTGCTCTGCGCCGGTGATCATTTTGAACAAAGTCGTCTTACCCGCCCCATTTGGCCCAATCACCCCAACGATGCCGCCGCGCGGCAGTTTGAAGGATAAATCTTTGATCAAGAGGTTTTCTCCAAATCCCTTGGAGACATTATTGGCTTCAACCACAACATTACCAAGGCGTTCGCCCATTGGGATCCGAATTTCAGCATGGGAGACAACTTCATTATCGGCTTCATCGCGCAGTTTTTCATATGCAGAAATACGGGCTTTTGATTTTGCTTGGCGCGCCTTGGGGTTGGAGCGTATCCATTCAAGTTCCCGCTTAAGCGCCTTCGTCTTACCATCGCTCTCGCGCCCCTCTTGGTCCATGCGTTTGGCTTTGGCCGCAAGCCAGCTTGAATAATTTCCTTCGTGCGGAAGACCGCGCCCGCGGTCAATTTCCAGCGTCCATCCGGTGATATTATCAAGGAAGTAACGATCGTGAGTAATGAGGATAATCGCGCCTTGATATTTAATGAGGTAATTTTCAAGCCACGCCACGGTCTCTGCATCCAAATGGTTGGTCGGCTCGTCAAGCAGCATCAAATCCGGCTTTGAGAGCAAAAGCTGGCAGAGGGCAACCCGGCGCGCCTCACCGCCTGAAAGCGTCGTCACCGGACTGTCTTTGGGCGGGCAGCGCAAGGCCTGCATGGCCATTTCAATCTTGGAATCGATATCCCACGCGTCGCGGCCATCCACCTGCTCTTGCAGGGCGGTCATTTCTTCCATGATTTCATCTGAATAATCCTCGGCCATTTTCATCGCGGCGGCATTATACTCGTCAAATATTTTCTTGTCCTCACAGCCCTCAATGACATTACCCCAGACATCTTTATCAGGGTCCAGCTTTGGCTCTTGCGGCAAATATCCCACCTTGACGCCCTCGGCGGCCCAATGCTCGCCCGTGACTTCTGTATCTACGCCTGCCATGACTTTCATCAAAGTTGATTTACCCGCGCCGTTTACGCCAATTAGGCCGATTTTCGCATCGGGGTAAAAGGACAAATGTATATTATCAAGGATCGTCTTATTGCCAAATTTCTTGGTAAGACCTTGCATGTGGTAACAGAATTGACGTGCCATAACGGACCCCTGAATAATCAAATATGAGATGGCCCGCATATGCGGTCTTGGCGGGGAAATTTCAACCCCGAACTGCGGCCCAGCCGCCTGATTATCGCGGGGTTTTTCTCAGGAAGGAATATGCGAGATTAAGGGGTGTAGACAGTATAGGTGATCTCGGCGCTTACGAGTCCCGTTCCCATCGAGAAATCATAATTATTGCCATTGATCGCCGCGCCGCGCAGGTTATAGCGGCTTTGAAAGCCGACTGCTTGCTGCATAATGGAACCCGGCACGCGCGCTGTACGGCGGCCACCGTCAAAGACTTTCACCGGCGTTCCATCAAGATCATCTAATGTAAAAAGAGAGCCGTTCTGGCCAATAACAACGCCGCTGCCGCCAACAGCAGGATCTTGCGCGGCCTGACCCCAGCGGTTGACGCCATTGCCGCCGCTGACTTGATAGCGGAAACGATAACGGATGTTTTCGAAATCCATAGTTGAAAAATCACCTGTGGCCTGAAAATTATCGGCCTGGGCATAGAGATCAAAAGCGGTATTTGAGGCCACGAAGAAGCGCGCCGCACGTCCGCCCCCGCCAAGCAGATCTATATCTGTATCATCATCTAAACCAAAGGCCGTATAGCTGTCATCGCTATCGAGTGTTTGATGTGGGGCGCTGCTGTTGAAGACCCCGCCAGATGTAGGGTCATTTATCTGAAACTCCCAGCCCGAATCCGTGCCGCTTTGGATTGGGTTATAGCGGCCCGTATTATAATTGATCGAACGCCCATCCGCAGCGATCAAATCGTTGCCTTCAGCGCCCGACCCCAGATTGTCCAGCGTGACAAAATCAAAAACAATCGGGGCCTGCCCGCCCTCTTCAGCGAAATCATCTGCGCCAAAAACGATCACAAGTGAATTAGCTCGAAAAAATGGCCGATCTTGAACATTGGCAAGGGCTTGCAGCGGGGCAAGGCTTGAAACACCCACGAGGGCGCAAGCTCCAAGGCTTATCACGCGCGCCGAGAGGCGCTGGCTTAGCCGGAAATCTCTACAGCCTATATTCAACCCAAACCCCGATATGTTCCCAAATTTCAGCATAGTCGCCCCATACAAGTCCAAGCTAGCAACTTATTTTGAAGATAAAGCTGATAAAGAGAGTAAAGGCTTGGTTAAGATTTCCCCCTTTGCCCTTGTATTACGAGGTTCCTGCACTAGTTTAATTCTATGCCATCAACCGCTGACATGGGCGCTTTTGAAGCGCCGGCCATATGGATACCCCATAGGCCAGATCGTCCTAAAAAATCAGAGGGCGGAAAGCGTTTCCAACTGGTTTCTGAGTTTGAACCGAAAGGCGATCAGCCCGCCGCAATCAAAGCCCTGTGCGAAGGCTTGGCCGAGCGCGAGCGTGATCAAGTCCTGCTGGGGGTGACGGGTTCTGGCAAAACCTTCACAATGGCCAAAATCATTGAGCAAACTCAAAGGCCTGCGCTCATTCTCGCGCCCAACAAAACCCTTGCCGCCCAGCTTTATGGGGAGTTCAAAAACTTTTTTCCTCACAATGCCGTCGAATATTTTGTCAGCTATTATGACTATTATCAGCCAGAGGCCTATGTCCCCCGCACTGACACATTTATTGAAAAGGACTCCAGTGTAAACGAGCAGATCGACCGTATGCGTCACGCCGCTACCCGCGCAATTCTGGAGCGCGATGACGTGATTATCGTCGCCTCTGTCTCTTGCATTTACGGCATAGGCTCGGTGGAGACCTATACGGCCATGACAATAGATATTGCCAAAGGGGCTATAAAAGACCCTCGCGATTTTATGGGCGAGCTTGTCGCCTTGCAATATCAGCGTAACGATCTTGCCTTTCAGCGCGGGACATTTCGCGTGCGCGGCGACACAGTCGAGGTCTTCCCTGCCCATTATGACGACACCGCTTGGCGCTTTGATTTTTTTGGCGACGAGATTGATAGTATCGTGGAATTTGACCCGCTAACGGGCAAATCTGGCCGCAAGCTTGATACGGTACGAATTTATGCCAATTCCCACTATGTCACGCCTCGCCCGACTGTGCAGGCGGCCATGAAAGGTATCAAAGCCGAACTCACTATGCGGCTTGAGGAGTTTGAAAAACAAGACCGGCTTTTAGAGGCTCAGCGCCTTGCTCAGCGCACGGAATTCGATCTGGAGATGTTGGCGGCGCAGGGCTTTTGCACCGGGATTGAGAATTACTCTCGCTACCTGACGGGGCGCGCGCCAGGCGAGCCACCGCCAACCATGTTTGAATATCTGCCTGAAAATGCGCTTTTATTTACGGATGAGAGCCATGTCTCCGTTCCGCAAATTGGCGCGATGAGTAAGGGCGATGCGAACCGCAAAGGAACGCTCGCCGAGCATGGTTTTCGCCTGCCAAGTTGTATTGATAATCGCCCCTTAAAATTTGAGGAATGGGACGCTATGCGGCCCCAGACTGTTCATGTCTCCGCTACGCCAGGGAACTGGGAGATGGAACGCACAGGCGGTGTATTTGTGGAACAAGTTATCCGCCCAACAGGTCTGATTGACCCGCCCGTCGAAGTCCGGCCCGTAGCCAAAGACGGGGCGAGCCAAGTTGATGACGTGATCGATGAAGTCCGCAACACGACTGCCAAGGGTTTTCGCTCTCTTGTCACCACGCTCACCAAAAAAATGGCGGAAGATCTAACAGAATATATGCACGACCAAGGCATACGTGTGCGCTATATGCATAGTGATATTGATACGCTTGAACGGATTGAGATCATTCGCGACCTGCGCATGGGCGCGTTTGATGTCCTGATTGGGATTAATCTGCTGCGAGAGGGACTCGATATTCCTGAATGTGCCTTTGTAGGAATTTTGGATGCTGACAAAGAAGGGTTTTTGCGCAGCGAGACCTCTCTTGTGCAAACTATTGGCCGCGCTGCCCGCAACTCTGATGCCAAGGTCGTCCTCTATGCCGATAAAATCACGGGGTCCATGGAGCGGGCCATGGAAGAAACTGACCGCCGGCGAGAGCGCCAAATCGCCCACAATGAAAAACACGGCATCACGCCCACTACCGTTCTCAGGAACGTCATTGATGTTGTTGGCGATAGCGAAGCGGCGCAAGATATTAAAGATGAAGCCAATAGCTGGACGCCATCTGGCCTTAAAAAGAAAAGCGGAAAATCAGGTAAGGCAAGGCGCCGCCTTATGGAAATGGCAGAGCCGGGCCAAGCAGGCTTTGTTGGCGCGAACCTCGCGGCAGTGCTGGCTGACCTTGAAAAGCAAATGTTCCTTGCCGCGGAAAATTTGGAGTTTGAAGAAGCCGCGCGCCTGCGAGACGAGATCAAAAAACTCGAAAACCAATAATTCTGAACGGCCCATATCCAATATAAGGCCTTGCACGCAGGCGGCTTTGCCTTTTATTTGACGCCAAAGATCTCACCCATTGGATGAACGGACTAAAGGAAACACTATGATCGGTTACGTTACGCTTGGTGTATCAGATTTGGATGCAGCCAAAACATTCTACTCAGAATTACTCGGGGCCAAGGTTTTGGTCGATGTCGGCCGCCTCGCGATGATTGGAAAATCAATGGGCGCGCCCATGGTTGCGGTCTGTGAACCGTATAACGAAGATGCACCCCATCCCGGGAACGGCGTAATGGTTGCGTTTCCGGGCGGCAGTAAAGACGGTGCCAAAGCCATGTATGACAAAGCAATCGAACTTGGCGCAAGTTGCGACGGAGCGCCCGGTCAGCGGATTGAGGATAGATTTTACGGTGCCTATGTCAAAGACCCTGACGGGAATAAACTCTGTTTCTTTGATTTTAGTTAGAAACGGCAGCGTGAAATCGGCACTCAGGCTAAGCCCTCAGCTTGATCGGCCTCATACGCTCATGCTGCTTTGAAGGCAGGTTTCGTTTTCAAAGGCTTGACCATCGGATCTATGAGCCTTGATCTTTTTTCAGCTTTCAATTGCGCCGCCTTGGCAGCGCGCAGATCGGCTTTTATCGCCGCCCATTTTGTTACCATGATATCTAGACTATCGTGACTCAGCGGCTTTACGAGGAAATCATCCATACCGACGATCTTGGCGAGTTGCTCATCCGCACCAAGGGCATAGGCAGAGAGACAGATGACCGGCGTTCGGTCCGCATCTGTTTCCTTCTCAAAGGCGCGAAGCGCACGCGTCACCAAAAATCCGTCCAGCTTGCGCAGCTGCACGTCCATAAAAATAATATCAAAATCAATCGTTTTTGCAGCTTCCAGCGCCTCCTCGCCGTCCCGCGCCGTATGCAGCTCTATTGATTTATCCTCTAGAAAATTCTTCATGACATGACGCACGGCCGTCTCAGCCTCAGCGATCAAAATGCGTGACTGATTACGCTCAGGTCGCGGCGCAGCAGCAATCGGGCGGGGCCGTTTTTGGCGCAGCGGCGCACCCCCATCAATGACTTTGGCTTCGGGGCTTAAATGGGTTTGCATATGGGATTTCAGCGCCTGCAGGAGGGCGTCACTGCGAACCGGTTTAGCAACTTTTTCCGTCACGCTGGCTGAGTCTTCAGCTCTAATTTGCGTTAAATGCTGCAGTAAAATAATCGGCAAATCGGAAAGTTCAGCTTCGGATTTCATCTGAGCAATAAAATCTTGCGTGCCGGTTGAAGGCTGACCTAGGCTGCCGGCGTCAATAATCACGGCATCAAAAGCATTCCCTCCCCGCGCAGCCGCCAGCATGCCCGCGATGGCGTCCTTAGGCCTTTGGGTTGTGCGGCAGGACAGTCCCCAATGCTTGAGCTGGGCCGACATAATTTTAAGGCGCGGCGAGAGATGATCAATCACAAGGACCCGGCCAGAGGCAAATATAGGCGCTACCGGCGCGACGTTATCAAGCGGCATTTTTGCGGGCAATTCAATTTTGAGTTCGAGAGTAAAGACCGAACCTTTCCCAAGTTGGGAGCGGACGGTTAAATCCCCTTCCATTGCCTGCATAAGTTTTTTTGAGATCGAAAGGCCCAGCCCCGTACCGCCATATTTGCGGCTTCGTCCCTGATCTAACTGGAAAAAATCGTCAAATAGACGGGGTTGGTCGGCGTCGCTAATGCCAATGCCAGTATCCAGCACTTGAATTTTAAGCCGCATGTCGTCTTCACTGCGAGCTGCGTCAACATTGATAATAACATATCCTTTTTCCGTAAATTTTACGGCATTTTGAACAAGATTGATCAATACCTGCCGCAGGCGCCCGATATCCACTGGCAAGGTTTCTGGCAGATCAGGCGCGCAGCGAATCAAAATTTCAATATTTTTCTGCCGTGCTTCATCGCACATAAGGGCGGCAACATTTTCAGCCATGACCCGAACACTGGCCTGCGAAATATTAAGCTCAAAGGTTCCAGATTCGATTTTGGAATAATCTAATACGTCACCCAGTAAAGAGACAACGCCTTGGCTGGAGTGGTAAATCGTGTCGACGATTTCCTGCTGCCGTGCGCCAAGCCGCGTGGTGCGGCGCAGGACATCCGCTAGTCCCAGAACGCCGCTCATCGGCGTGCGGATTTCATGGCTAACATTGGCAAGAAAGGCTTTCTTAGCCTCATCAGCAAATTTTAAAGCTCGCAAGTCCTCTTGGCTTTTTTGATTGCTGTCTCTCTCGCGTTGCTGGCTATTTTGTAATTTCTCATGGGAGAACTCAAGCTCGCGCCGCGCCTGCCGAAGGCGTATGAAGGAGACCCCCGCGATCAAAAGCCCTGATATGGCCAAGAAGCCGCCAAAAAGGATAATCGCATTGACGTGTTTTAAAGCCTCACTTTGAGCGCTCACCGGCGGGTTCGCTGGCGCGGCGCTCAGGGTTATTGGCGCCCCGCTTATCATTTGAACATCATCGCTAAGCCCGCCGGCCGGTCCAATATCCCCCTGATATTTAATCGGTAAATCCGTCAACGGGCGCGGCGAAATGGTTTGAGACGAGAGATATAGGCTACGCTTTGCAGATAAGTCTCGCTCAGCCTGCGCCCGATTTTGATTGGCATATTTAAACATTTCGAGCGCGCGCGCCAAACGGCCCTGCCCTTCGTTGGCCGCAGCCAGCCCGTCATATAGCCTAGCGCCCAATGGATTTTGCGCCGTAAAATAGGGACTCTCTCGGACATCTCGAAACCGCGAGAGCGCAGCCGCAAAATCACCTTTTTGGACGGCAAGCTCGCCCAGCAAAATTCCTGCCGCAAAAATGACGGGATAATCATGGACAGCTTTCCCGTCTTGCAAGACGGTATCGGCCTTTTGCGCCGCCGTCTCTATATCGCCAACACCCGCAAAGGCGGCCGCACTTTTTAAAGCGAGTTGCCTGCGAAAATAGCTCGTGTCCTCACGCTTTAGGTCGTTCTGGCCGACAAAATAGTGATAAGCTAGCGCCGCATCCTTTGCATGATTTAATGCCTGCTTTGGGTCTTGTTGCGCCAAGGCAAGATCACTTAAACGCAAGAGGATGTCAGCGTGGTCACGCGAAAACTGCGCCAAGGACTGAAATTCTTCCTGCGTCAAAATATCGGTAAACACATCATGCGCGGCGCCGTGCAAAGCCAATGATTGCAATATACGCCCATACCCATAGGCGAGGGCATAGCGGCCGAGCGGGTTTTCGCTTTGGGCATGGTAGCGCGCGCGCGCAGACATGAGACCGGAGAGATCCTTATCCCGTAAACTCTTTAGGGTCACTGCCGTGAGCAAGTCAGCTTTCAGGCCCTCGCCGATCGGGGCTGCAAGATACCGCCCAAGCTCAGCTATCTCAGTTGAACTTTGCAAAGGCTCTGCCTGTCGGCCCACTGCGTAATATATCGCAAGGTCTAACGCGGCGGCAGCTTCGATATCCTCGCTACTCACATTGCTGCGCTCTGCGATCAAAGACTTTATACGGCTCTCGCTAGCGCTGCCCCAATGTCCCGTGAAAACCGCGCCGGCATCGGCGGCAAACGCGCATAGCGGGGCGCAAAGAACGAGGCCAAATAAAATTATGTTCGTGACAGCAGTGCCAAAGACCCGGCGTAGCAGCCGCCCTGCCCGCCAATTCATTGTTCTTGCTTTGAAATCCCAATTTATCACGAACGAATCAGCCCTTCAGATCTTCGGCCAAATTCGCGCAAAAGGGTTAACAGATCGTAGAAATCGATTAACCATACTTGGAAATAAAAACACCCTCCGCTAGCGAAGGGTGTCTTAATACTAAACTATATGAATGATACTAAACTATATGAATGCTAGCTAATGACAGCTTTCACAATCTTGCCAGGATAGCGCGGCGGCTCCCCCTTGGGAATGGCGTCAACTGTCTCCATGCCGCTTTCAACCGCGCCCCAGACTGTGTATTGGTTATCTAAGAAATTTGCGTCATCAAGGCAGATGAAAAATTGGCTGGAAGCCGAGTTAGGGTTTTGCGCCCTTGCCATAGAGCACACGCCGCGCTTGTGCGGCTCTGCCGAAAATTCCGCAGGTATTTGTACATCTGCACCGCCCATGCCTGACCCATTGGGGCAGCCACCTTGCGCCATAAAACCGTCGATCACGCGGTGGAAGGTTAGGCCATCATAAAAGCCTTCGCCGACAAGGCGCGAAATTTGGGCTACATGGGCCGGCGCTAAATCCGGGCGCATTTTGATCACGACATCGGCGGGCTCTCCGCTATTTGTGTCGATTGTAAGTGTAAGTGTATCGGCCATTCCGGCTCCTTATTTTTCAGGGATGAGTAAGTGTGTGAGTCAATCAGTTAGAATTTGCGAGACGGAATCGTGATGTCGCAAATATCGGGATAGCTGCCGTCAGCCGTCTTCTGCGTTGTTAGATATTGCTTAAAGGCCGGACTGTCGGGCTTGAGCACTTTGACTTTCAGCCGCTCGCCGTCTGGCATATCTGCCGCGATTTGTACCTTTTCCATGACGTCAGGAATAAACGCCGCATCATCCCCTTTTGTGCCCACTTTGAATCTTGTTAAAAGCTCTCGGCCATAAACAGTCGAACCCCAAATCGAGTATTGCGTATCAAGATGCGGCGCGGTTCCCCGCATGAGGAAAAACTGGCTATTCCCGCTGTTGGGATTACCACTGCGCGCCATAGAGGTTACGCCTGAACAATGCAGTCCGTAAGCCCCGACCTTGCCGTCTTTGGTCAAGATCGCTTGGCTGGCTGGCTGGCTCGCGACAGGCAGCGCCTTATAAAACCCAACGCCAACCTCACCCTGCGGGGTCTTACGGGCGTCAAACAATGTAATGGGCATAGTGGGCGGGCGGCGGAAGGTAAATTCAGCCTCAATATCCGGAAGCGAGCTATCGCCCGTGCCGTCGCCTTTTGGATCGCCCGTCTGGTTCATAAATCCATCAATTACGCGGTGGAATGTGATCATGTCATAAAATTTTTGGCGGGTTAGCGTTTTGATCTGCGCAACATGGCGCGGCGCAATTTCAGGGTAAAGCTCAACGCCAATGCGGCCATAAGCCGTATCAATCACCAAAAGATTTTCAGGGTCAACGTCGCGCCAAGCCGATGCAGGCGCGTCATATCCGTTTCTTAAAGTCTTCCCCGCGCTCATCGCGGCGGCGCTGACCGCCTCTGTCTGCGGCGCATCTGCCGCGCCGCCGGAAGGGGTTTCGGCAGCGCAGGCGCTCATAGAAAAAGCAAGGGATGATATAAGAGCAAAACTAAAACGCATCATGAAAATTTATCCTTTAAGCGTAGCTCAACCTCAGGCGTTACAAACTGCGAGACATCCCCGCCAAGGCGGGCGATCTCTTTGACGAGACGCGAAGCAATCGTTTGATATTGCGGGTCAGCCATTAAAAATACAGTCTCTATATCCGGGTTAAGCCGATCATTCATTCCTGCCATTTGAAATTCATATTCGAAGTCCGAAACGGCCCGTAAGCCCCGCACAATAGTGCTTGCGCCCACAGATTCAACAAAATGTATCAGTAGACCTTCAAAAGGTTTCACCTCGACCTCTATTTGCTCACGCAGGGGGGCAACGGCCATCTCGACCATCTCGACACGTTCATCAAGACCAAAAAGCGGGTTCTTGCCGCGATTAATCGCGACCGCCACAACCAATTTATCACAAAGCCGGCTCGCCCGTTTAATAATGTCCAAATGCCCGAGGGTCATCGGGTCAAATGTACCGGGATAAAGCGCCGTTCTGAATTTTGCTTGGGTCATAAGGACTTATAACGCGCGCGGCGCTGAATTCTAGCTAAATCTCACTCCCGGCTCTATGGGCGGAAAACGAAAAAGAAAGAAAAAAGGCCGCATTCAGACGTCAAAATATCGGCGGGGGTCGGGCGCTGACGCTTTTAATCTAACCGAATAATTTGATCGACCCACTCAAAATTTGCTTCGTCATGCGTTATGATAATGACAATCATTTCGCGCGATAATGTTTTTAGAGTATCAAGGATTTGGTCTAAATCCTGCTGGCTCAAAGCGGATGTTGGCTCATCAAGAATCAAAATTTGAGGATTGCCAAGCAGGCCACGCGTAAGGCTTAATCTTTGTCTTTGTCCATGAGAGAGCCGTATTCCGCTATCTCCAATTTGCGTGTCTAGCCCTTGCGGGAGAGCATTAACAAAGTCGAAGGCGTTCGCATTTTTAAGCGCCCGCCAAAGATTCTCATCTGACACCTCTTCAAGACCTAGCAACAAGTTTTTTCGCAAGGTGTCATCAAAGAGGAAGTCTTCATCCGGTATGTAGCGAATGCTTTGCCTAAGACCGCGCAATTCTGCTTCGGTCAAAATCCTCCCGTCCACTGTCAATTCGCCTGCGCCCAGAGTAAAAAGCCCCGCTATAAGATCGGCAAGCGTTGTTTTTCCGGCGCCTGATGGCCCCACAATAGCGGCCGAAGATTTCATTGGAAAACTTAGGGTCAAATTTTTGATAACTGCCGCGTTCTCGTCGGAGTAAGGATAGCTAAAACTGATATTTGATAAACCCAGCACGCGCCTGACTTCCGTGGGGAAGTTTGGCAAGCCGCCGACATCTTCCGCGTTCAGCGCCGTATGATACAAGTCTTTCGCTGCCAGATACTCTGGCATTATGGCCGACAGACCATTGGCATATATTTGCAAAGCATTAGCGCGCGGGGCAAGCCGAGCAAATATCACAATCAAAACGATGATTTGTGCCTTCTGGTAAGGAAAAAATGTGAGCGTGACATATACAAAGCCAACTAGAAAAAGAGCGGACCCAAGTTGATAAACGAGATTGGCTTTCGCATGATTGCGCTCTAACGCGCTAAAGACTTTGGATTGAGCGAGTGATCTATTTTCGAAGAAAGCCAATATATCTTTTTCAGCGGAGGTGGACTTAATGGTTTTAAGGCCTTTGAAATAGCGAATACTATGCTCAAAAAGAGACACCATATCATTCCGAGCTTGGTCGCCAAGCTTAAACGCTTTGTGATTGAAATATTTCAAAGGCCACAAAAAAACTAAAACAATTGACAAAACCCCCAAAGTTATTTTCCACGACAAAATTGCGGCGACACTAACGGATATACCCATTGCAAAAAGAGTCGCCACACACCTGAAGAGCGTATCAACGCCGTTCACAATTATGTTTGACTGCGTCGTCAAGGCGTGGGTGAGCGCTGAGCGGCGTTTCCGAGACAGAAACGCCCATGACGCTGACAATAGGGCCTTATGAAGTGCCGAACGGTGATGGTGCAAAAATCTACCTTTGAGGAGAGCCGTTGAGGATGCAGCTAAATATGTAAGTATTGCGCGTGAGGTTAAAACTCCGAGGAATAAGACTAGTAATAGGCCCAGCGAAAGATGCGGGTTAAGAATATTCAGAACCGGGTCAAGGAAAGACCCCATACCCTCAGCAGGCGTCGAAGCGCCGCGAGAATTTAGACCCAAATACCCCAAAATGGGGAGTAGCAAAAGATAGCCTACACCTTCAAATAAACTTGATAGCAAAAGCAATGTTAACGCTACGATCGACAGGCCTGGCGCGCTACGGCGGATGTCTCTTGCATATTCGACAAGTATCGGCAGTGTTCTTAGCGAAGAATTTGGCATTTTATCTTGATAGCTATTTTTGCCGCGCACGCTATATAAAACTGTTATGCTAACTTCGCAGCGGATAAAGCGTTTTTTTGAATTCAGCGGCTCTGATCGCGTGGCACTTCTCTTGTTTGGTGTGCGCGTGCCTTTTTATAAATTGGCCCTCACACTTTTTGGGTATGAACGATTTCAGAGATTTTTCATAGCCTCACACCAAAGCGACACGACGCCCAACACAATTGAGCTGGCAAAACATTATGGGAAATTGATCAACATGGCTGTGAGGGCAACTGCTGGAGATGATAATTGTCTGCTTCGCTCGGTCATGCTGGCCCGATATCTTGCAAAACACGGCTACGCTCCCAAAATTATATTCGGCATGGGAAAAGACGGCGCCAACTTTCAAGCCCATAGCTGGGTTGAACTTGGCGGCCTTCCCGTAAATGACAGAGACAATATCGCACAAAGCCATGCGATCTTTGAGGCTTCAATTAAATGAGCAGCCTTTTTGGATTTTACAATTTATCTGGCCGCCCTTTAGAAGGACGTATTTTAAACAGAGCGCAAATCGCGATGCAAAACCGCGGTGCGCGATTTACCGATAGCTACATCTTGGATGCACTAGGTCTTGGCTTTAGCGCCAATCATCCCTCGGAAGGCTCTCTCTACCACCATCGTGAAACCTCAATCGTAGCAGCAGCCGACGCACGTTTGGACAACAAACAAGACCTAACCGAGGCCTTAGCACTAAGATCAAACACGTCCATAGCTGAGATAATCGTGAGGGCTTATTTGAAATGGGGACAAGATTGCCCGTCCCATCTCAAAGGTGATTTTGCCTTTGTGATTTGGGACCCGCGCAAAAATCAGTTGTTGTGCGCACGCGATCATCTGGGGCTAAAGCAACTTCTTTACCATTTTACAGCCAACAAAGTCTTTGGCTGCGCTAGCGATGCCAAAACGCTTTTTGCGCATGAGGGAATCCATCGACGCATGAGTGAAGCACGATTGCTCGATTTCTTCGTTCAGTCATTGGAAGGCATTGATAAATCCTGCACCGCATTTGAGGGCGTTAACAGACTGCCGCCAGGTCATAGTCTAATCCTCAAAAACGGCCATGTTTCACTCTCAAAATACTGGACGTTAGAACCTAAGCCGCCATCCAAACTAAAAACGCAAAGCGCGTTTATTGAAGCCTTCAATGCCCATCTTCAAACGGCTGTGATGCGCCGATTCGATAGTACAGAGACCACAGGCATGATGGTCAGCGGCGGAATGGACTCAAGCGCGGCGGCGGCACTGGCCGTTCAAAAAATTGGCTCAGACATTAAGGCCTTTTCCGCAATAAATTCGGCCGACCCGAATTGCATTGAAACGCGGATGATTAGACAAGTGAATAGTCATCTTGGCATCACGGCGAAATATGTTGATTTAGCCAAACCCGCCCAGTGGCTGGGTGATGCCCGAAGTGGCCTGGCTGAAATATCAGATCCATTTGACAGTAATATGAATATGATGCGGGGCATATGCGGGGCGGCGAAGCGGGAAAAAATGACTGTTTTAATGGACGGAGCCTGGGGCGATACAGTTTTCGCGCCAGGGTCTCATGTGCGGCGTTTAATACGCGACGGGCGCTTTTTTGCCGCGCGTAAAGCGTTAAACGCCGACCGTGATTATCACGGCGAAACAACGCCCTCCTTGCCAAAATATATTATACTGTTGGGCTCAACCTTCATTCCCTCGGCGCTAAAAACATGCATATTCCCGATACGAAACCAATTGCGGACGAATCAGTTCATAAAGTCCCTTAAGTTGGATGATGGGTTCGCGAACCGCAATAAACTGGCTGAACGACTAAAAAAATATTACAGCCATATCAATTATAAAACTTGGCACAATCTGCACGATGAAGCCGCGGAGATCATTCATCATCCGAATTTTACGGTCGCCCGAGAACGGTATGATCGCGTGGCGGGCCACTTTGGCCTCATTATGCGTGACCCGTACACTGATATTGATCTTGTGAAATTTTGTTTAAGCCTGCCGATAGACCAGCGGACGGCCGAAGGCATACCAAAACTACTCTTGCGCCGCGCAATGTCGGATTTTTTGCCCGCCCCGGTGACATCACGGCTTTCCAAAGAGCATTTGGGATTCAAATTTTCTAACGGCGTTTATGTCGCAGGCAAAAAGGCCTTCACAAAATATGACCAAGACTTGATTTCAAAATATACAACAGTTAATCTACCTCTAAGCGCAATGACAGATTCTCAAAAACATGATCTGTTTTACTCAATGAATTGGATTGGATTATTTGAAAGTAGTCCGGCGTATAGAAAGGTATAGGCTTTATGAGTAAACTACAACAATGCGAGCATTTGACGGAAAAGAAAACGTATCTCGCGCCTAAATTGACACGCTACGGTAAGGTCACAGAATTGACGGCCGGCGGCACAGGGACAGCGAATGAGAATAGCAATGGCACCGCAAGAAAACCTTAAGCCCAAACCATGCTGCCGAATTTCGCTTATGAATATGGTGGCCGAAACTTAAGGTCAGATTTTGCTTTATCTGGGCTTCGCCCACTGAAAGCCCTTTGTGCTGCGGAACCACCAAAAGTCATTTATGTGGGTAAAGGGGAAACGCCCACCCCGCCCGCCGAATTAATGTCAATGAGCAGCCAGGTTTGGACTGGTCCCAATGAAACATTGTCCGTGCATAAATCTGGCGATTTATACGGCCTGATCTTTCCCGATTTGGCCGTATTCACTATTCATCCAGATAAGGCCCGAATTCGTGTTTACGCGGGAACAGACGGCGCAACACTTTCACATCTGCTTCTCGACCAAGTCCTCCCGCGCTTGCTGGCATGGTCGGGCGAAATTGTCATTCATGCAGGGGCTATTGTTTCAGATGGGTTTTGCGCCGCCTTTGTCGGCGAGAGCGGTCATGGCAAATCCTCTATGACGGCGGGATTTATTCAAAGCGGAGCTCAGCTCTTGTCTGATGATGCGGTTCATCTTTGTCTCGCGCCCGATGGCGTAAGCGCCGCCGGATTATATCCTAGCCTGAGACTATGGCCGCACGCGCTTGATGGCCTTTGCGTTGCAAATTCCCAAACTTCGGAAATGGCGCATTACTCCACCAAACGCAGAGTAGATATTAGCGAGACAACGGCCATAACACACCCCCATAAGGTCAACGCGCTTTTCCAGCTTGATATGGGAAAGGCCGATAGTGATATCAGCATCACACCTTTATCTCAGCGTGAAGTCATGATGGCTTTGATTGCAGGCAGTTTTCGGCTCGATCCCACCGCGCAGCCCCAAGGACAGGCCTTTTTTAAGCAGATTGACCTAATGAAAAATCGAATTACAGGCTATCGGCTGTGCTATCCACGCGGCTATGAAAGGCTACCCGCAGTGCGCGCGGCCATACATGCACATATGAAAGAAAGTTTCTTAAATGAGCCCAATTATGCGTTATAGACCTTCGCCAGATGTCATGCTCTCGACTGTGAATGACGGGGCAGTATTGCTTCATTTAAAGCGCGGCATCTATTTTGGACTTAATTCAGTTGGGGCTGATATTTGGAATATGCTAAATACGGCTATAGAAGGGGAGGCCTGCGTTGCGGAATTGGTCGCCAGCTATGAAATTGACGCGAAGACTGCCGCAGATGATTATAAATCCTTGATAGCCGAACTATTGGAGCAGGGCCTGATAGAATTCGCATGAGTATCTTCACACAGGAAGATTTAGACAGCCTTTGCGAGGCTTTGCAAAGCGACTCTCT
This sequence comes from uncultured Caulobacterales bacterium, assembly GCA_964410285.1. Classification (GTDB taxonomy): domain Bacteria; phylum Pseudomonadota; class Alphaproteobacteria; order Caulobacterales; family Maricaulaceae; genus Fretibacter. The sequence goes on from CAYPFR010000002.1 coordinate 236,775, forward strand.
GCCCGCACGCACACCCGCAACACCATTGACCAACTCGCTTTTTGAACTTGCGAAACAACATAATGTAATTTGGCCGATGATGGCAACACAACGACTCCAGGCCGGCAATCCGCTTGTTGATGCCTTGACAGCTCAAACCCGAAGACTTGCGCAAACTCTGCCCGTTGAATTGCGAGCGGTTCATAACGCGCTCTCCAAGGTCTGCTCGCCTGTTTATATAAAAGGCGCGGCAATCCTTATGGAACAGGACTTTGAACCGCAGTATTGGCGGTATATGGCCGACTTTGATATGTTAGTCGAGCATGAGCACCTCACCAAGGCTGTCGGCGCGGTAAAGGCCATTGGGTATTCTCCTAGGCCCGATGAGCTTTACTTACCTCGCCTCAATCCGCATTTTCCTATTTTGCTTCAATCAGGAAAAACATGCGGTATCGAAATACATACACGGCTCTTGCTTGATGATATCAACACGCTGTTAGAGCCGGACGGCATACGTGATCGCGCCAAGCAGGTGGAAACCTCGGAAGGAACGGTGCTAATTGCAAGCATTTTTGATCGCCTGATTCACCTCATCGCCCATGCGCAAATCGGGTCGCATCGCCATCACAGACGCAAGTTTTTGATTCGGGATGCCTTGGAATTTAATTATCTGCTATCGCGCCCGGGCGCTGATTATCAAACAGTGAGACAGGCCTTTCAGGCGGTTGGCCGTCTCAGCCATTTTGACAGTTTTGTAGCCATGACCAAGGTGCTCTTTCCCAACAGCGCCGCACAAGACATTGTTCTTTCTCCAAAGGCTATAAAATGGACCGAACACGCGCGCCAAAATATTCTAAATCCCAAACAACAAAATCTATGGGTGTGTAAAGATTGGTTGCGAATGAGTGCCATGCTCGCAATCAGCCCGTCCAAATGGGCAAGCTATGCCAAGCTCATTGGGCAAGGACAATTCCTAAGTCGCCGCATAAATAATCAGCTCAAGTGAATTTGTGCAAGTTTGGAGCTCTTGATGAGGTAACCCCAGCGCAAATGGAGCATCCACTGCATCACTATATCCCCAATACGCAGACCGCAACGCCGCAGAGTTACGTTTCTGGGGCTTGCGGGGCCGCCGCCGCTTCGCCGCCGCTGCCCTCTTCTACCTCGTCGCTGTCGGCATCCTCGATACGGCCGATAGAGACGACTTTTTCGCCATCTTTGGTGCGCAGAACCCACACACCTTTGGCCGAGCGCTGACTTATGGAGATGTTTTTGACCGGCGTACGGATAAGCTGCCCGCCGTCAGTCACCAGCATAATTTGATCGCTGTCCTCGACAATAAAGCTGCGCACCAGCTTGGCCGGCGGAGCTTTCTTGCCGCGATCAAGTATCTGCGCGACCATGCCCTTACCGCCGCGCCCCTTACAAGCATAGCGGAAAGAGGACGTGCGCTTCCCAAGGCCATCATCGGCGACAGAAAGAACGAACTGTTCATTGGCAGACAAGAAGGCATAGCGTTCATCATCAAGGGCGGTATCAGTCTCTTCATCCGGCGTTTCCTCAACGACATCATCGCCTAGGGCACGGCGCTCTGCGCCTGAGCGCTTGAGGAAGGCCTGACGCTCATCTTGGGTCACATCGACATGGCGCAATATGGCCATAGAGATCACTTCGTCGCCATCCTCTTTGCCAAAATCGGCGAGCTTAATCCCGCGAACGCCGGTTGAGGCGCGCGAGTTAAAACGGCGCGCATCCGTGACTTTAAACCGAATGACCTTACCCAGAGCCGTCGTCAGCATAATATCATCATCTTCGGAGCAAACGCGTACATCCACAATACCGTCGCCCTCATCGGGTTTCATGGCAATTTTACCGTTGCGGTTCACGCGCGTGAAATCAGCCAGAGAATTTCGCCGCACGCCGCCGGAGCGCGACGCAAACATGATGTCCATATCCTTCCAGCTTTCCTCATCTTCAGGCAGGGCCATAATCGAATTAATCGTCTCACCCTGAGACAGCGGAAGAAGATTCACAAGTGCTTTGCCGCGTGTGGCGGGCCCGCCCAGCGGCAGCTTCCAGACCTTGAGCTTATATGCCATGCCATTTGAGCTAAAGAACAGTACAGGCGTATGGGTCGTCGCGACGAAAACGGTGGTGACGTAGTCCTCATCCTTCATAGACATGCCAGATCGGCCCTTGCCGCCGCGGCGCTGCGCGCGGTAGGTATCCAGCGGCGTGCGCTTGACATATCCTGCTGCCGTGACGGTTACGACCATATCTTCGACCGCGATCAGATCTTCGTCCTCAAAATCCATGCCGCCTTCGGTGAAGATAGAGCGGCGCGGCACAGCAAATTTCTCTTTGACCTCTGCCAGTTCCCCGCGAATGATCTCTTGCACGCGCGAGCGCGAGCGTAAGATATCGAGTAGATCAGTGATAACGGCCGCGAGCTTCTCTGCCTCAGCGGTTATCTCCTCCATTCCCATTTGCGTGAGTTTCATGAGGCGCAGATCCAAAATAGCTCTGGCTTGCTCATCGGTGAGGATGATCGTCCCATCGTCTTGAAGTTTGGAGCGCGGGTCCGCGATGAGTGTAATCAGAGCGCTCATGGATTTGGCGTCCCATGTCCGCGCCGTCAGCTTCTCGCGCGCCTCTTTAGGGTTAGCCGAGCTACGAATGATCTTGATAATCTCATCAATATTGGCAACGGCGGTCGCAAGCCCAACAAGGATATGGGCACGGGCGCGGGCCTTTGCGAGATCAAATTTTGAGCGCCGTGCAATGACTTCCTCGCGAAAAGCAAGAAAAGCCTCGATCATCTGACGCACATTCATTTGCTCTGGTCGCCCGCCGTTGAGCGCAAGCATATTAGAGCTGAAATTCGTTTGCATAGCCGAGAAACGGAAAAGCTGATTGAGCACAACATCGGCAACTGCATCGCGCTTTAGCTCTATCACAATCCGCATGCCGGTGCGGTCACTCTCGTCGCGAATGCCCGATATACCTTCAATGCGCTTTTCATTGACCAGATTGGCGATCTTGGCAATCAAATGGGCCTTATTGACCTGAAATGGCAGCTCTGTGACGACAATTGCAAAGCGGTCCTTACGAATTTCTTCAACCTCTGTCACCGCGCGCATGACAATAGAGCCCTTGCCCGTCAGGACGCTGGATCGCGAGCCGGAGCGGCCCATGATCAAGGCCCCTGTCGGAAAGTCCGGCCCGGGAATAAGGTCAAGGATTTGCTCATCTGGCAGGCTACCATTATCAAGCAAGGCAGTCGCGACATCAATCACTTCGCCAAGGTTGTGCGGCGGAATATTTGTCGCCATACCCACGGCAATACCGCCCGCGCCATTAACGAGAATATTTGGAAAGCGCGAAGGCAGAACAACAGGCTCGGATTCTGAGGCGTCGTAATTATCTTGGAAATTGACAGTCTTTTTCTCAATATCCGCCAAAAGGCTCGCGGCAGGACTATCCATGCGAACCTCGGTGTAGCGCATAGCCGCCGGCGGATCCCCGTCGACAGAGCCGAAATTGCCTTGCCCGTCCAACAAAGGTAAACCCATGGAAAAATCCTGTGCCATACGCACGAGCGCATCATAGACGGCGCTATCACCATGCGGGTGGTACTTACCGATCACGTCGCCGACAACACGGGCGGATTTCTTATAGGCCTTCTCCCGCGTGAAGCCATTCTCATGCATTGAGTAGAGGATACGCCGGTGCACGGGTTTAAGCCCGTCGCGCACATCGGGTATTGCGCGGGAAACAATTACAGACATGGCATAATCAAGATAGCTTCTGCGCATCTCGTCTTCGATCGTGATCTGCTCTACGCCCTCCGGCAGCCCGCCTTCGCCGTTGCCATTTTCCGAGCCATTTTCAGGCGGCAGGTCTTCAGTGTCAGATGTGTCGTTATCGTCGGTCAACGTTTAGGTTTTCTCTTCTGCCGGAGCGCGCCGAATCGCGCGAATTATGAAAAAAAAACTTAGCAGCAGTGAGGCTTTACGGCAAATTATTCCCGTGTTTCTCGGCTCTTTAACCTCGGATTTATTACGGCATGGCCCAAGCCCGCAAATTATGCTAATCGGGACGAAAGGAGACCAAAATGACCCGTACCTATGCCCTCACGACTCTCGCTTCACTTCTGGTTCTGGCTAGCTGCTCAGCCTCAGAAACGCCGCCTAACGATCACTCAGGGACAGCGCAAAAAGCCGCGCAGGCTCCTTCCCATGGGAGTGCCTATGCGGGTAAAGCGGACCTGGATGGGAAGACGCGATCTTTTGTGATCAACTCGGGTTCCGGGCAAGCTTTGGGAGAAGTTGCGCTCACGCCCACTCGCGCAGGAAGCACGCATGTCAACATCAAAATCGCCGGCATAAGCCCGGGGATGCACGCCATGCATTTCCATGAAACTGGTAAATGTGAGGGACCAGATTTCAAATCCGCCGGCGGTCATTTTAATCCCAGCGGGGCAGATCACGGCATGGATATGCCCAATGGACCACATGCGGGCGATATGATGAACATCGAAATTGCTGCGGATGGCACAGGCGAGCTTACGCTCGTTAATGACCGCCTCGCTATCACAGCAGGCGGCGCTCTGCCCGCGCTCATGGACGCAGACGGAGCCGCGCTGATTATCCATGAAAAAGCAGATGACTTTAAAAGCCAGCCAAGCGGCGCCGCGGGGGCGCGCATTGGATGCGCGCTAATTACTTCAAATTAGAGCTCAGGGTTTAAAGAATCCGGATATAAACCGTTGCAACGCTTTCACCGATTGCATCAAAGGCCTTTTTGAAGGATTTTGCATCTTCGGCGTCAAAATAGTGCCTTGACTTAGCCTCTTCTATATCTTTTTTCTTTTTCCCGTCGCAATGTCCATTGGCCTTCCCGGCGCCTTTGGCTCCGCTGTTCAAGCATTTTGAGTCCTCGTCATCGGTCTCTTCGCCCGTGTTGGAGGATGCACAGTCCAGCAAAAGAGCCTCCCCTTTTTCGGGGGCAGCAAAGGCAATGGAGTAAATATCTATACCGTCCTCTTTCATGGCATTGCAGACTTCAAATGATTCTTCATCCCATTCCGGTTGGTTATTATCTCCATCTGTCATGAAGACGACAAATTCAACAAGTGAGTCGACGTTTTCGCCTTTTGATCGTCTGTAATCGCGATCCGCACGCAGTTGATCATAGGCGTTTTGAAGCGCGGGCACAGAGTTTGTTCCGCCGCCAGCTACTAATCTATCAATCGACTCGTCAAGTTCTTCCCAGCCATAATCCAGCTCAAACTCCTCAACCAGCTCTGTGTTATAAGCCGACATGCCCGTTCGTAGTTTTTCGTTAAGTTTCACCTTGTTTTTGGAGCCCGCTTCGAGGCTGGTGAAAAGTATCTCTATCGAATCTTTCAAAGTTTCGACTTTAACATCACCATCGGACGTCATTTCATTCATGGAACCCGACACATCAAGGGCAAACACGATTGTAATCGGCGCAATACTCTCGGGCGCATAGAGAGACTCACTTACGGCCGATGTGTTTAATGTCTTTTTTCCAAGAAAAGCCGAGAGAAAAGAAGGGAGCCTACCGGACAAGGACACCGAAATAATCTGAGTATCATCGTTAAAGACAATTTCGGGCTCGTCCATATCAAGACCAAGGTCACCGTTTTGTTCAATAATATTGCGAACTTGCTCTAGTCGGTCAGCCGCACGCTGATCGGCGGCAACAGCGCCCGCGAGCGCCGCAGAGTCGGCAATATTTTGCAATTTGCCTTTCGCAGAGGACAAGCGCGAAATTTCAAGCGCGGCAGATGTTATTAAAATTAATAACAATATGGTAAATCCAAGAATTATGGAAAAATTACCGCCCTCATCAGTCTTATATCTCTTTAAAAGATCTCTCATGGCTCACCTATTCCCGCTTACGAAATGACATTTCTGCCGTATGAAAACTCCCGCTTTGTAACGGAAAGTCCTTAAAACCGCCTTAGGAAACAAAGTTAACAAACTGGAATGAACTGGGGTCTCTCTGAGAGTAAAACCATTGGTCGTCATGAATAAGCCCGCTCAAATAGAGCGGGCCATGACGGATTTCATCCGTTAGATTAAAAAGTGATATCAGGTTTAGAGCTAAAACGGAATTTCATCGTCCAAATCAAAGTTTTCTGCTGGCCCTTCTTGCATGGATGCAGATTGAGATTGTCCCTGAGTGACATTGCCGCCGCCCGATTGGCCGCCGCCATAGCCCCCGCCCTGACTATATCCGCCGCCGCCCTGCGAATTACGGCTATCTAACATGGTGAGGGATGAATTTGGCCCCTGAAGGACAATTTCTGTCGTGTATTTATCATTGCCATCGCGGTCTTGCCATTTACGGGTCTGTAATTTGCCTTCGATGTAAAGCTTACTGCCCTTTTTGACATAGCGCTCAACCACTCCCACAAGGCCGTCACCAAAAATCGCCACACGGTGCCACTCAGTTTTTTCTTTGCGTTCACCCGTTTGGCGGTCTTTCCACGTCTCAGAGGTTGCGAGCGACAAATTGGCGACTTTACCACCATTACCAAATGTTCGCACCTCGGGGTCCGTACCCACATTTCCGACAAGAATTACCTTATTGACTGAGCCTGCCATATTACCACCTATTCTCTTGACTTATCGCCTATTATGTTCACAATTTGTTCTGATTTGCAAGACCGCATAACAAAGTCAGGCTTTTACACAACAAACTCTTGATTCTCGGGGTAGAATTAACGATTGCCCTTTGTGAGTCCACTCCGCACCCTATAATAATCCACATATCTTTCTAAAATGGTATTTCTATGGCTTCCTCTGCTTTAACCCATATCCGCGTTCGCGGCGCGCGCGAGCACAATTTAAAGAGCGTCAATGTAGATTTGCCGCGCGACAAGTTGATCGTGATCACAGGACTTTCGGGCTCGGGGAAATCCTCACTGGCATTTGATACGATTTATGCAGAGGGTCAGCGCCGCTACGTCGAGAGCCTCTCTGCCTATGCCCGGCAATTCCTAGAAATGCAGCAAAAGCCCGATGTCGATAGCATAGAAGGCCTCTCCCCCGCTATTTCGATTGAACAAAAGACGACCTCTCGCAATCCCCGTTCGACTGTTGGTACGGTCACAGAGATTTATGATTATATGCGTCTGCTTTGGGCGCGTGTTGGCGTGCCCTATTCGCCAGCGACAGGCCTGCCGATTGAGAGCCAGACGGTGTCCCAAATGGTGGACATCGTCATGGCCATGGCGGAAGGCACGAAGCTCTATATTCTCGCCCCGATTGTGCGCGGGCGTAAGGGCGAGTTTCGAAAGGAATTCGCGGACTATATGAAACAAGGTTTTCAGCGGGCAAAAATCAATGGCGATTTTGTCCGCATTGAGGACATGGAGCCGCTAGATAAAAAGTTCAAACATGACATTGATATAGTTGTCGACCGCATTGTCATTCGCGAAGGATTAGAGACACGGCTCGCCGATAGCCTAGAAACGGCGCTGGGGCTTGCGGACGGCCTTGCGGTTGCCGAAGTCGCAGAGGACAACGGCGCCCGCACTTTGTTCTCGCAAAAATTTGCCTGTCCTGTTTCCGGCTTTACTCTGCCCGAGATAGAACCTCGCCTATTTTCCTTCAACAGCCCGCACGGCGCTTGCCCAACGTGCGATGGTTTGGGGGTAGAACAAAAATTTGACCCAGATATGGTTGTGCCCGACCGCACTAAGTCCTTAGGCGCGGGCGCGATTGCGCCTTGGTCGAAAAAACCCAGTAGCCTTTACATGCAAACACTTGAGGCGCTCTCCAAACATTACGGCTTTAAGACAGAAACCAAATGGGATGATCTGCCCGACGGTGCGCGCGATGTGGTGCTATACGGCACCAACGGGGCGAAGATAAATTTCGTCTATAAAGACGAGGGCCGCCGTTACGAGACGACAAAACCCTTTGAAGGCGTCATTCCGAATCTTGAGCGCCGCTTCCGAGATACAGATAGCTCTTGGATTCGCGAAGAACTGGGGAAATATATGTCAAATGCACGCTGCGGTGCCTGCGAAGGCCGGCGGTTAAAACCCGAAGCGCTTTGCGTCAAAATTGCTGACATGGACATCACCCAATCTGGCGAAATGAGCATTCGCGACGCTCAGATATTATTTGATAACCTACCTGAGAAACTCACCTCGCAGCAAATGACCATCGCCGAGCGCATCCTTAAGGAAATTCATGACCGGCTGAATTTTCTTAATGCCGTAGGACTCGACTATCTCTCATTGGGACGCGGGTCAGGCTCGCTTTCCGGCGGGGAAAGCCAGCGCATTCGCCTAGCCTCTCAAATCGGCTCGGGGCTAACAGGCGTTTTATATGTACTCGATGAGCCCTCAATTGGGCTGCATCAGCGCGATAATGCGCGCCTATTGGAGACGCTGCAAAATCTACGCGATCTGGGCAATACTGTCATTGTCGTCGAGCATGACGAGGACGCGATTTTAACGGCCGACTATGTAGTTGATATGGGCCCGCTCGCCGGGGTGAACGGCGGACAGGTCATTACCGAAGGGACGCCCGCTAAAATTCAGAAAAATAAAAAATCCCTGACTGCCGATTATCTGACGGGGCGCAAGTCTATCGCAATCCCCGAGACACGGCGCACGCCTAATCCCGATAAATATATCCGCATAGAAGGCGCGCGGGGCAATAATCTTAAAAACGTCACCGCCGAATTTCCTCTGGGGGTCATGACCTGCGTGACGGGAGTATCTGGCGGCGGGAAATCCAGCCTAACCATTGAAACGCTTTACCGCGCGGCGGCGCGAAAACTCAATAATTCCGGCAAACCCGCCCTGCCCTATGACAAAGCGTCTGGATTTGAACATTTAGATAAAGTCATTGATATTGACCAAAGCCCGATTGGCCGCACGCCGCGCTCTAACCCCGCGACCTATACGGGGGCCTTCACGCCAATTCGCGATTGGTTTGCCGGCCTCCCTGAGGCCAAAACCCGCGGGTATAAACCCGGCCGCTTTAGCTTTAATGTGAAAGGCGGGCGCTGCGAAGCTTGCCAAGGCGGCGGAGTTATTACAATTGAGATGCACTTCCTGCCGGATGTCTTTGTCACTTGCGACGTGTGTAACGGCGCGCGTTATAACCGCGAGACATTGGAGATCAAATTCAAAGGCCAGTCAATCGCAGATGTCCTAGCTATGACCATTGACGAGGCAGCCAGTTTCTTTAAGGCCGTACCCAGCATACGCGATAAAATGGTCACGCTTCAGCGCGTCGGACTCGGTTATCTTAAGGTTGGACAGCAGGCCACAACGCTGTCTGGCGGCGAGGCACAGCGCGTGAAACTCGCCAAAGAACTTTCTAAACGCGCGACGGGACGAACTCTTTATATTCTTGATGAGCCCACCACAGGGCTGCATTTTCATGACGTCGCGAAATTGCTGGATGTGCTACAAACGCTCGTTGGCACAGGCAATACAATGATTATCATTGAGCATAATTTGGACGTCATCAAAGCTGCTGACTGGATTATTGATATCGGCCCCGAGGGCGGTGACGGCGGCGGGGAAATCGTCGCGGTCGGCACGCCGGAAACGGTCGCAAAATCAAAAACAAGCTGGACCGGACGCTTCCTCAAACCCATGCTGTCGCGCGATAAAGCTCGCGGCAAAAATCAGGTTAAAACACGGCCCAAAGCCAGAAAATAAAGACACAATAACAATATGCGTCTCTATTCTAGAGTATAGAGTTGTCCTTCCTTGATTATCTCTCCCCGTCGGTTCTTCAGGTTAAATGTAATTTTTGTTGCAATGTCTTTTCTAAGCTCAGGGTCAACATCATCATCGGCGGGGCTGTATTGCCACTCTTCAACCGACTTCAGCGCAGGCTTGACGAAAACCCTATCGGTCGTACTGATAGCGCTTACATTAATCGGCTTTCCCGACGCATTGATGTCAAAAATCACATTCACATGTCCTGAACGCTTTGCGGTGCGCGGCATTACGGGCGGCACGCGCTCAAGCGGCAGAGGCTTATTTTTATAATTCTCAAAAGGCCAGCATTCACAAAGGCCTGCGGCCTCGGCTTCATCAAGCCGTCCCGCCGAATCAAGCTCAGATCGCGTGACCATCCAGCCCGCGAACGACTTCTTGATGAAAGGGTGATCCGGTTCCAGCGCCCCTTCTAGGTTCTGCATAATTTCTTGATATTGCAATGCTGCGGGAATTTTTTCCCCCGTGCCGGAAAGAATATTCGCCTTGAATAATTTTACGAAATAAAAATAACCTGATGTGAGATCATCTGTGCGCGAATTAAAAATTTCAATGGCCTTATTAGCGTGGATCAACGCTTGATCATAATCCTGCCGCTTCTCGTAAAAACGGGCAAGCAGGCTGTGGTAGTCGGCTTCATAGGTGGTTCCAGCCTTATTATATTTTTCGATGGCGTCTCGAACATTATGGAAATTTATCATCCTATTCTCTGGGATGTGCTCGCCCTTTTTATAACGGCCAAGCGCAATACCATGCGCCGCCAATTTTAATCGGCGGTCTATTTCCTGTCCTTCCCGATCCATTTCGTAAAACTTCACGAGTTCGACCGCTCGCTGAAAGGCTTTTTCGCGTTTTTTATGGAGCTTATAAGAGTTGTGTCTGGCGTTCGTATCAATTTGCGCAAAGTTATAGGCGAGATCACCCGTCGTTTTATGATCTCCCATCTTTTTTTCAGCTGCCTGCCATGCCTCATAGGCGACATCAGAGGCCTTCACCTTATCGCCCGATTTTAACGCCGCGCGGTAATCCTTATAAAGCGCCTTAACCTCCGCAGGCGTTTTCGCAAAGGCTGGCACAGCAGGCAAGAGTAACATTGTGCTGGCCATGAATAGGGCAGGGAAAAAATTTCTCATTTGTTTAATCCATACTGTTAAAGGTCTAAATTCTACACCAGACCTTTGTCTCTCGCGTCTAGCCGCGCAACGTAATGCGCCACGCCGTAAATATGCACATACCAGATCAGCATCATGGCAGCATAGATGATGGTAAAAATCACTAATGGGATATAGGTCTTTGGCTGACTTATCGCCTCACCCATTTGAACGAATACCGCGTCTATATCATCCGGACTCTCGGTCATCACCGTTAGGAAATCAATATTCCCGAAAGAAATATACATGCCAATCCCCATAATAAGATATGAAGCAAAATAGCCGATAAAAAACACAATGAAATAGGTGCCAAACACGGGCCAAGCGCGGCCCTTGACCGCCCCCCATCCTTCAAACAGGCGAATGCGGTTATCACGCACGGACATGGCGGCGGCAGGGGCCAGGCCCATAGCGCTGCGGATCAGTAAAACCAAGAAGGCAATGAACGACACAAAAACGCCGATCAACACACCGGCCCCGGACCCAAAAGCTTTGCCGAAAAAGCCAAGGACAGCTACCAAAACGAATATGCCTAGACTGTAGATCACGACCATAACGATCCAAACAACAATTTTTGCGAGGAGAACGCGAAGCTCATCAATGCCAAACCGTAACGGCATAGCGCCTTTATCGACACCTCTAAACCCGTTCTTGTGCAGAGCCGTTTCCATAGACGTCAGGACAAGACCTGAAAGTACCATAACAACAACCGCGCTAGGAAACAGGTTTCCCATTAACTCAAAAAGCGCGAGTGCCTCTTCGGGGTCGGCCTGTTCACCAGAATTTTGTAATTGAAGGGATGCTTTTATGAACTCGCCATAAGCAGACATAAAACTCCGGCCAAATATCGCATAAACACACAAAAGTAGTGCCGTTCCCCATGCGATAACACGAAATAGAAAGTTTGGTCCCCCAGGCAAAGTCCATGGCACCGCAATCGCCTCGCCTATATCAAACGCCGCTTTCGGCGCCCCATTTGATTCTGACATTTTTTATCCCCCGATACAGGCAGAAAACTACCTTAGGATGAATTTGTCAATTGATTTAATCACGGGCTTTACAACGGGAAAGATCACGCTAGTAGAGCGGTCATGCGTGCAAATATGAAACCAGATATAAAACCAGTCCATATTATCGGTGCGGGTATGGCCGGATCAGAAGCGGCCTGGCAATGCGCGCAGCGCGGCGTTGCCGTTATCCTTCATGAAATGCGTCCTTCCCGCATGACAGAGGCGCACCAGACGGGCGGCTTTGCCGAACTTGTCTGCTCCAATTCTTTTCGCTCTGATGACAAATTTGGAAATGCAGTCGGGGTTCTGCATGAGGAGATGCGAAAGTCTGATAGCCTAATTATGGGCATGGCGGAATTGCAAAAACTTCCTGCTGGCGGCGCGCTGGCGGTTGACAGAGACGGCTTTTCTGAAGCTGTCACGCTGATGCTTAAGCAGCATCCGTTGATCACGATTGAATATGGCGAGGTCAAAGGCCTGCCGCCCACAAGCTGGGGCAATACGATTATTGCAACCGGTCCCCTCACCGCCCCCCCCCTTGCGCACTCAATCCAAAAATTGACCGGCGAGGATAGCCTTGCCTTTTTCGACGCGATAGCGCCGATCGTCTATAAGGACAGTATCGATTTTGGCAAAGCGTGGATGCAATCCCGCTATGATAAAAAAGGTCCAGGGGGAGACGGCGCGGATTATATCAACTGCCCGCTGAACAAGGAGCAATATCACGCTTTCATCGAGGCCTTAGTCAATTCAGAACAAACAGAGTTTAAGGACTTTGAGAAGGATACACCCTATTTTGAGAGTTGCCTTCCCATTGAAGTTATGGCCGCACGCGGGGCGGAAACTTTGCGCTGGGGACCGATGAAACCTGTCGGCCTTACCAATCCCCATGACCCCACCGTTAAATCCCATGCCATTGTGCAATTACGACAAGATAATGCCCTTGGAACGCTCTATAATATGGTGGGTTTTCAAACCAAGATGAAATATGGCGCGCAGGCGCAAATTCTTAAAACCATACCAGGACTCGAGAATGCGGTCTTTGCGCGGCTTGGCGGGATTCACCGCAACACCTTCATTAATTCACCCAAGCTTTTGAATGCGCAATTACAGCTAACGGCGCGGCCTGACCTACGTTTTGCCGGGCAGATTATGGGCGTTGAGGGCTATGTCGAATCGGCGGCGCTCGGCCTTATCACAGGGCGCATGGCGGCGGCGCAGGCGCAGGGAAAAACGATCCACGCCCCGCCCAAAACGACCGCACTCGGGGCATTGGTAGAGCATGTCACGGGCGGATATATGGACGGGCCAAAAGCCAAGTTTCAGCCTATGAACGTGAACTTTGGCCTATTCCCGCCGATCGAAAATCTGGTCTATGAAAAAGTCGACGGAAAGCGCCTGCGCGGTAAGGACAAAACCCGTTATCGCAAACGCCTGCTGGCAAAGCGCGCACTCAAAGACATAGAGGGCTGGGCGGCAGCTTAGTCTATGCCGCGCGTCAGGGTGTAAAAGCTTACGCTAAAACCTGCTTCGTCGCCGTCATGATTTGAAACTTGGATATTGGTAATGAATAAAGATATGCCCTGCGCCGGCGTATCTACAACCGCAATTGGGTCGAACGGTCCCTCTATATCGCGCGGGCCGAAATTTTGGGTTTTCACCCAAGCGTTAAAATCAAAATACGCTTCAAGCTCTCCTGTTACAAACCGAGCTTTACCATCATGCGCAGTTACCTTCAGCGTACCATTACTAAATAGAATCTGTTCTGCGCTATCAGCAAAACTTGAACGGTAAAGACTATGAACACCGAATATTTTTTCAAAGCCCTCAACCGGAATTGCAGCGTTCGTATCGTTATAATAAGTCGAATTCATCATTCCCTTTCTGTTAGGAATTTTGACAGCAATTAGGCCCAGTCGGGCGAGAATGTCTTTGGACGTTGCTGTATCCGCGTCAAAAGCCGCGCCGCTACCGTCAAGGGTTTTTGCGATCTTCGACTGCCCATCATTTTGCATAAGATATTGAAACGCACCTTTGGCATGCCTTGCCGCCAGCATATTCGTTATCTGCGGAGCGGCGGGGATTTTTCCGCTAGACTCCATAATGCCGGCGGCAATGAGATTGCGTTCAAACCGCGCGCCCTGACTATGCTGGGCGATCCAGCTCACGCTAAATGCGGCCGCGACAAGAAGTCCCGCTGCTGCGCCGGGGATAAAGCGAATATCGCGCTTTTCTTTCGGCCCGAAACCAAACCAAAGCGCAAGCCCGAGGGACCAGACAACAATAGCCGATAGCAGGATCCTTTCAGGCGTAAACCCATATTCACCCACCCGCACCCAAACAGCGGTCAGTAGCATGAGCGCAGCAGGTATGGAGAGCAACCACCAAAATCTTCGAAATACTCTCGCGAGCCATTTATCTTTTGCAAATGGCGGGTCCAGCACAAGCCATGCGGTCGTGCCGACCAATAAAAAGGGGGTTGTTAATTGCGCGATTTCGCCTTTTGGTAATTCCCCGGCAATGACAATTTTGAAACTATATGCAAGCAAGATCAGTGCGTAAATCAACGTTAGCGGCGAAAGTAGCCATGTGCCCATGAAGGCAACGGCTTTGGAGACAAATCCGGGGTTTTCATAAAGCTCGCTGTAATCTTCGTCCACTGGCGGCAGGACGGCGAGCCAGTAAATGGGCGCGAGAAACCCAAACCCAATGGGTAAGATTATATCTTCGACTAGCTTATTCATATTGACGCCAAACAGACTTTTAAGCGCTGAGGAAATTGCAAACAGTCCAAGCATAAATATGAATGACCCCGCGGCGGCAAACCCCGCCCCCGTCCAAAGCTTATGCGTAAAATCCCAGACATGCAGATCATTACGCGGTCGCCGCCAGAGAATTGAGTTTCCAAGCAAAAGTACAGCCGCCCCAATCAGCATAAAGAGATTGAGTTTTAACGCCTTGGATACCCACGCCAGCCCGCAAATACCTAAAACGGCTAGGGCTTGCAGCACAAATTTTCGCGGTGTCCCGCGCCCCTCACCCGCCAAGGTCATAGAAACAGTCACATAAGCCGCAAGCAGAAGGCCGAGCAAAAGCCGCCCTACCATTTCATAGGCATCATTATTTAGCTGATCTTTGAAGACAATAAACAGGCAGGTAAAAATAGCCATACAGAGTATCGTAACGGGAAACCGCGTCAGGACCGCGCCCAAGTCCGGAAACCGTGTGAACCAACGCTTTACATTTTCTGCCATAAGTCTTCCAATCCTTTTAAATACGTCCAGTGAGTACCGCACCCATCAACCGCAATTGTTTAAGGACCGGCGCATATTGCACAGACTTATTGGCCGCATCATGGCCGGAATATGATAATCTGGCCAAAAATTTGGGGACAAGCGCCGCATAGGCCACTGCGGGAAACGCTGCGGGCGGCAGCGCCTTCACCCCCGATCTCCCCTCTTCAAGGGCAAGCTTTGCGGCGCTGCACACGGCGTTAAACTCTATTTGGCTCAGCATACCGCTCGTGTAATAGCGCCAACTCCGCGCAATGCCCGTGAGGCCCCAAGCCTCTCCGGCCTTCATCACGGCCTCTCCTGCCTCTTCTACTGCCTCTCCGCCAAGAATATGTACGGCCATCTGCATCAATGTCCCCGAGGTCTGCCGGCAATAAAGCTGTGCTTCGCTAACATCCTTAAAAGGCTGCGGATCAAGATCACGCGCCCGCCCATCAATGAGTTTATCCACCCAGAAACGCGGCATGTCGCTGCTGCGTAATAGTCCCGTGAGCGGCGTTGATACCTCATGGGCGCGGACGGCCCCACCGGCATAGATTTCAGCAATGCAATCGCGCCACCATTGATAGCGAATTTCTCCCAGCATAGGCTCGCTTACCAATTCCGGAACTTTCGCAAGCTCTGCATGAAAAGCGTAAAGCGTTAGCAGTTTTTCTCGCCCTGCTTTGTCGGCAAAGAGCGCGCTGCGATAACGATCAGGGTCGACCGTTTTCAAATTATCAATGAGCGTATCTGCGAGCATGATACTCCTTTTGATTCTGAGCCGCGCGCTTTCCGCACATAGCATTCAGCTTGCAATGGCTTTATGGTTAACAAGACGTTACCATAAGGCGACTCAATTTATTATCTGAAAGAGAGGACTATCATGAAAAAGAAATTTTTGTCACTCACCGCCATCTCTGCGGCATCCCTGGCGATTGCCCCAACGGCTTTCGCCCATGACGGCGATCACAGTATGAGCGTTTTCGCGGCTATCGGTCATTGGCTCAGCAGCCCTACCCACGCCTTATTTTCCGTTATCGCCGGCGCCGCCGTGCTGGCGCTTGCTGTTAAACTCACTAAAAAACGCGCATAGAGGACCAAAATATGTTTGATAAAATATTTGCAAATTTACCCACTGCCTCCGCTCACTGCGACATTCCTTGCGGGGTCTATGATGCCCGTACCGTTATGTATCACGCAGTCTCTACGCTGCGCCAGATCGATATTCTTTTGTCGCTAAAGGACAAAGGCTTATCCGATACTGGATTTGCTATGCAGGTCGCGCGCAACACAGCCGAAAAAGAAAAACAGGCCGAATTGGTCAAACATGAAGTCCGCGTTATCTGGGGCGATTTCATGAAAGGCGCTCATCTTGAAAAGCATCCCGGCGCGCATGAACTTGCTCACAAAATCATGATGGCAGGCTCTGCCTGTAAGCAAGATTTACACCGCGAGGACGGCGAAAAGCTTGTTGCACTCTGCAATGAGTTTTCAGAAATGTTCTGGGACATGAAGGGCATTAAGACGAAGACGGCCCCCTGCCCCTATGCGCCAAATGTGGATGTTGTCATTCCGGCGCTCTAGCGCGCCCATTGCGAATGATCAAACTCATCAAAGTCAGCGGGGGCAGCATGGCTCCTGCGCTTATTGATGGGGATGTCATAATAACGATAAAGCCTCGCGTAATTTGCGCGGGGCTTATTTATGTCATTGATCACCCCGATCTAGGGCAGATCATCAAACGCGTAGAGAGCCTTGATAGGCGCGGACGCGCGCAGCTTAGCGGAGACAGCCCTGCCTCCACGCCGGCAGCGCTATTGGGCACGGTGGAAACATCTCGCATCAAAAGGCGGGCGCTATTTGCTCTCCGGAAAGGCCGCTTGGTTAGGCTTTAAAAACCGCCCACCAGATGTGCTAAACGGCGGCCGCCTCTGCATTGCCGGTATTCGCGCCGCGTTTAAGCTTTAGCAACATCAGCATAGGGGATGCCACAAAGATTGACGAATAGGTCCCGACAAGAACGCCCCAAATCATCGCAAAGGAAAACCCTCTTAGGCCAGAGCCGCCAAGAACATAAAGCGCGATCAAAGCCAGAAGCGTGGTCAAGGATGTCATGATAGTCCGCGAAAGCGTATCATTAACCGACAGGTTCAACACATCAGGCAGTAGCATTTTCTTATATTTACGCAAGTTTTCGCGAATACGGTCATACACGATCACCGTATCATTGAGCGAATATCCTACGATTGTCAGGATCGCAGCGATAATAGAGAGATTAAACTCGATTTGGGTCAGGCTGAAGACGCCAATCGTGAGGATCACATCATGAAATAGCGCGGCAACCGCGCCGGCCCCGAACTGCCATTCAAAGCGAAACCAGATATAAAGCAGCACCATTGCCAGCGCGAGCACAACCGCCAGCGTCCCTTTTTGGCGTAGCTCGCCGGAGACCTTAGAGCCTACAACATCTTGGTTGCGGATATTAAACTCGCCAATCTCTTCCGTCAGGCCTGCGATAACAGCCGCCAAGGCTTCCTGCTGCGCGGTGGCCCCGCCCTCCTCGGTTTCCTCTTGGAGGGGAATACCCACCCGGACATAGTCATAAGTGACATTACTATCGGGCGGCGGCGCAATGTTTTGCACGGTACCGCCGCCGTAACCCAGCCGATCGAGCGTTGCGCGAATAACGTCCGGCTGCGGCTCCGCGCCTGTATCCAGTTCAATGACTGTACCGCCCGTAAAATCAATCCCGTAATTTAGACCCTTGGTCATAAAGAGAAATACCGAGGCGATGAGCGCGAGCGTTGAAAGTATCGCCGCGATAACCCGCATATTAATGAACGGAATTTTTGTATCCTTCGGAAGAAGGCGAATGAGTGAAATATCTTTCATGGCGGCCTCCTAAATTGGCAAATCTTTGGGACGCGCGCGGCGCAGCCACGTGGCCGTCATTAATCTGGCGACAACCACCGCCGTAAAGACCGACATAACGATTCCGATCGCCAGGGTCACGGCGAAGCCCCTAATCGGGCCGGAGCCAACGAAGTAAAGCGTCACAGCCGCAATCAATGTGGTGATATTGGCATCCAAAATCGGCGCAAGAGATAGGCGGTAACCAGTTTCAATCGCATTGACAGGCGGGCGTCCGTTAGCGGATTCTTCCCGAATACGCTCAAAAATAAGCACATTCGCATCCACCGCCATACCGATGGTCAGGATAATCCCAGCAATCCCGGGAAGGGTTAGCGTCGCGCCCAGTAGTGAGAGCGCGGCCGCGATCAGCATAATATTAAACGTCAGCGCCAAATTAGCAATCGTTCCGAAGCGTATGCCATATGACAGCCACATAAAGAAAGCGACCCCGATCAGGCCGATGATAGAGGCGGTTTTACCAGCATTAATTGAGTCATTACCAAGTTCGGCCGACACGGTGCGCTCTTCGGCAATAATCAGCTTGGCCGGTAGTGCCCCTGCATTGAGGAGCAAGGAAAGCTCTTTAGCGCTTTCCGGAGTAAAGCTACCCTCAATGTAGCCGGAGCCGCCCGTGATCGCGCCGTTAATGCGCGGGGCCGTAATAATTTCATTATCCAGAACCACGGCAAAGCGCTTGCCGACATTTTTGGAGGTCAAATCCCCGAAAATCTTGGCGCATTTTAAATTGAAAGTAAAATTCACAATCGGATAACCGCCCGTGGGGTGCAGGCCTTCTGAACTGCTCTTTAGACACTCACCCGTAATTTTTGTACGCTTATCGACCAAGAGTCCGCCGCCTTGCTCTTGCGGGAAATACACCGCGCCCGGCGGGTATTTTCCTTCCACTGCAAGCTGCATCGCTTTTTCCGAATTACTCTCTGGGCGCACCATGCGGAAACTTAAGTTCGCTGTTTTATTGATACGGGTTTTAATATCGCCGATATTTTTAGCGCCCGGAATTTGAAGCAAAATGCGATCATCCCCCTCGCGCACCAAAGTCATCTCTGTTGTGCCTGTGGGGTCAATCCGGCGGCGCAAGACTTCGATGGATTGCTCAATCGTGCGCTTTTCAATCGCCTCGATATTTGCCGCCGTAATTTCGACGGTGAAATTTTTATCATTTGAGCTGACTTTGGTGGTCTTGTCATTTCCGAGGGCGGCCGCATCGATTGGCACCGACATTTCTTCGATAATTTTGAGACCCGCTTCGATCTCTTCGGGTTTGCGGAAACGGCCAATCACTTCCCCGTTCTCGACACGTAGATACTCCGTCTGGATCCGCCCATTGGCACGAAATTCAGAGCGTATCGCTTCGAGTTCGTTTTCAAGCGCCTGCTCCACAACAGAGGACAAATCCACTTCGAGAAGCATATGCGCCCCGCCCTGCAAATCGAGGCCAAGATTAATTGTCCGCTGCATCGGCGCAGGGAGTTTGTCACGGGTTTCCTGCCCCACCATATTAGGAAAGGCGAGAAGAAGACCGAGCAAAACAGCGCCCAAAATATAAATAGTCTTCCATTTGGAAAAATACAGCATGAACTATCCTTGATTGGGCGGCGCGGCGCAGCCTATTTCTTTTTCTTTGCCTTTTCCGCGCGGTCATTTGCGGGCGCGGCGCGGTCACGCACATCAGCAATCATAGAGCGCATAACGCGAACCTTTTGGGCATTGCCAAGATCAATCGTCAGCTCTGTCTCCGTGACTTTGACAACTTTGCCGATCAAGCCGCCATTCGTGACTACAGTTTCCCCGCGGGTGATCGCTTCAAGCATAGCGCGGTGGGCTTTCATGCGCTGATTTTGCGGACGAATAAGAAGGAAATAGAATATAAAGCCAATCAGGATCAGCGGCAAAAGCTGCGCGGCGAGCGCGCTTCCGCCGCCCGGCGCGGCCTGCATAACAAGATGTAACATAAGGGTCCCTTCTCGGCCTTGGCCGCCTCAGAAAATCACTAATTTTATATGTCTGTGTATATAAGGGGCTTTGGCGGATTTGCAACGCGGAACTGGGCTTTCTCGCGCGCAATAAAAAACCCCGCCGAGAGGCAGGGCTAGTTAGTGTTTCAAAGGTGAATTTTAGAGCTTATCGCAGACAGTGTCCGCCCGGCAATGTAAGGCGCTGTCCGGGCTGCAATGTTTGCGGGTCAATATTGCCGTTGACGCTGCGTATATCTGCAACGCTCACGCAGGCGCGCTGCGAAATCGAATAGAGCGTATCTTTGGGTAAGACAGCATAGATGCTGGAGCTCGGAATG
Organism: uncultured Caulobacterales bacterium; assembly: GCA_964410285.1. Classification (GTDB taxonomy): domain Bacteria; phylum Pseudomonadota; class Alphaproteobacteria; order Caulobacterales; family Maricaulaceae; genus Fretibacter. The sequence goes on from CAYPFR010000002.1 coordinate 257,198, forward strand.
GGCTCAACATTTCTAACTAATGTCGGGCGAGATCCGCTCTGCACCGGTTCTTGCGCAATCACAGAAGACACGGTCGTCACGGGCGCTGTATATTGCTGATAGGGCTGAACATTCACAACGCGGCTAGCGCTAGGGACAATCAGCGTTTGCCCGAGGCCAATCGTATTATCTGTTAGACCATTTGCTGTTTTGATCGCCGTGACAGAGGTCCCGTTGCGCTTCGCAATATTATATAAGGTATCGCCTTTCACCACATAGTGGCGAGTGGATTGCGATGTTTCAAAGCTGCGATTCGGCGCTTCGTAGGTTACGCGAGGTGCGGAAACATAGGTGGTTGAGCCTTGGTCAGAGCTGTATCCGGATTGAAATTCAGGCGTAGAGAAATCTGTCCCAAGTGGATATGTTTTAGCCATAGGATATTGGAGCGGCGCGCTCGTGACCGGCTCTGTGACGACATTATAGGCCGAACCGGCTTGCGAGTAACTTTCGCGGCTCGACGCGGTGCCCGCGTCGTAAATGTCAATCTGATAACCAAGGGTATCACTGTTCTGGCTCGTGGCAGCCTCATAGGAAACGCCGGTATAGTTGCTGCTATGTCCCTGATAGGCGCGCACGCGCTCCGCTTCAGCAAGCAAAGCTGCATATTCTTCGGGGCTAACATCGCCTTCACGGATATATTGAGCGCGAACGATTTCAGTTTCCGCCGCCGGGACGGCTTCAGTGACCGTCATGACCTGCGCAGAAGCGCCAAAAGACATGGACAAAACCAGAGCGCTGCCCGCTAAAATTCTCAGATGTGCCATGGTGTTTCCTCCGCATGGTCTATGATATATGGACACATAATGAAGGAACAGAGTTAATTTTACGTTAGTGAGACGTTAACATCTGTTAGAGGATTTTGCTTTTTCCGGCCTCTATCATTGGCAAAGACATAGGCATAATCTGCCGCTCCTCTGTGCGCACGCGGGCCTTGGTCGCGATTGTGAATTGCCCATCACAGGCCGCCGCAATCCGCCCGCCGGGCGCGAGCTGCTTTAAAAGGCTATCTGGCATGGCCCGCACGCCGCAGGTGAGCAAAATACGGTCAAAAGGCGCTTGCCCGGGCCAGCCATAACGCCCATCGCCGTGACGGCTGACGACATTGACAATCCCTAGCGCTTCGAATTGTGCTTCCGCCCCTTTGAGCAGCCCATGGTAACGCTCGACGGTGTAAACGCGGCGACAAATTTGGGAAAGGACCGCGGCGTGGTAGCCGCTGCCCGTGCCGATCTCGAGGAGTTTGTGATCTGGTTCAAGTTCCAGCATTTGAGACATGATCGCAATATCATAGGGCGAGGACATCTCTTGCCCGCAGGCAATTGGCAAGGTCATGGGCAAATAGGCAGACGCCAAATGCTCCCGCGAGAGAAAGTTCTTACGCGGCACAAGCTCCATGGCCCGCAAAACATTGTTGTCTGAGATGCCGCGTCCACGCAGCCTCATCAACATATCAATACGTTCAGGATCGAACATCGCCAGCCCAGCCGTTAAAAAGACTTGCTCTTAGGTGATTTGCCCTAATTGTCGAGAGAGCGCGTCCAAGGTTTCTTGATGGGTCAGATCAACATGCAGCGGCGTGACAGAGATATAGCCGTCATAGATCGCCCGCAAATCTGTGCCTGCCGGCGGGTTGGATTTTCGCGCGCCGTAAGTCAGCCAAAAATAGCTCCCCCCGCGCGGATGTGTCCGCTTGTCCACGCCCGTCATTTGGAAATCACGATGGCCTTGGCGCGTGATCTGAACGCCCTTCACCCCGTCAATTGGCGTATCTGGAAAGTTCACGGAAAGCACCACATCTTTCGGCCAGCCCGCCGCCAAAAGCTGCTCTATGAGCTTGGGCGCATGGGCTTCTGCGGTATCCCACGGCAAGCTGCGCGCGCCCTGAAATCCGCGCGCAAGCGAGAGCGCAATGGAGGGCACCCCCATTTGCATCCCTTGCAGCGCGCCCGCAATCGTCCCGCTAAAGGTGACGTCTTCAGCGAGATTTTGCCCGCGGTTCACCCCCGAGAGCACCAAATCAGGCGCGCCATCGGTCAGCACGTCTTTAAGGGCGACGATCACGCTATCTGTCGGCGTTCCCGTTACGGCGTAGACCCGCGATTCCAGTTTTCGGCACATGACGGGGTTGTGCAAAGACACCCCGCGAGAGGCCGCCGATTGCTCTGTGTCGGGGGCCACGACCCAGACATCATCTGATAATTTCGCCGCAATTTTGCGCAGTACAGACATGCCTTCGGCGCGCACGCCGTCGTCATTGGTCAAAAGGATACGCACCTACGAAATCACCGTTTTCCCGCCCATATAGGGGACAAGCGCTTCTGGCACGGTGATGCTGCCATCGGCATTTTGGTAATTCTCTAGCACCGCCACAAGCGTGCGCCCGACCGCAAGGCCGGAGCCATTCAGCGTATGCACAAAACGGTTATCCTTGGGCGCATGTTTATAACGGGCGTTCATGCGGCGGGCTTGGAAATCCCCGCAATTGGAAACAGAGCTAATCTCGCGGTAGGTCTCTTGGCTTGGCAGCCAAACCTCAATATCGAATGTGCGCCGCGCGCCAAACCCAAGATCCCCCGTGCATAGCTCAACCACGCGGTAAGGCAGATCAAGGCGCTTAAGCACTTCCTCCGCACAGCCCAGCATACGCAGATGCTCCGCTTCGCTGTCTTCGGGTTTTGTAATGCTGACCAATTCCACTTTGTTAAATTGATGTTGGCGGATCATGCCTTTTGTGTCGCGCCCCGCGCTCCCCGCCTCCCGGCGAAAACAGGGGGTATGGGCGGCGAAACGACGAGGTAAATAATCCGCATCAATGATAGTTTCCCGAACAATATTCGTTAGCGCGACTTCGGCTGTCGGTAGAAGCCACATGCTTTTATCCCGTATGGCCGCCGCCATAGCCTCAACAGAGCCGGACTCTCTTTCCATTTCGTTGAGGTTGAAATCGGCGATACGATATTGGTCATCTTCAAATTTAGGTAACTGCGCGGTTCCAAACATGGTGTGCGTATGCACCAAAAACGGCGGCGTTGTCTCCTGATAGCCATGTTCCTCCGTCTGCAAATCGAGCATGAAAGCCGCCAGCGCGCGGTCCAGCCGTGACAGCATCCCGCTGAGCACCACAAAGCGGCTCCCGCTCATTTTGGCGGCCGTTTCAAAATCCATCATCCCGAGTGCTTCGCCGAGGTCGGCATGGTCTTTGACCTCAAAATCAAAACTTTTGGGCGTACCGACTTTGCGAAGCTCGACATTTCCCGCCTCATCTTCCCCTTCGGGCACATCGGCGAACGGCACATTGGGGATAGAAGAGAGCAGGGATTTCAGCTCTGCCTTCTCGCTATCGAGCTGAACCCCCATAGCGGCGATCACGTTTTTCGCGCCGGCAACTTCTGCCTTAAGGCGCTCGGCTTCATCTTTATCGCCTTTGGCCATGGCTTGGCCGATTTGCTTGGAGGCTTTATTGCGCGCGGCTTCTGCCTCTTGCACAACTTGACCCGCCTTGCGGATAAGCGCGTCTTTATCGATGATCGCTTTGGATTGCGGCGCAAGGCCGCGCTTGGCCCACAGCCGGTCAAATGCATCCGGATTTTCGCGTATGGCTTTAATGTCAAACATGGCAGATCTCTTTAATTTGGCCCGTCTTAGCGGGGGCAGCGCAGCGGGTAAAGTCTTAAGCGCTGGCCTTTGTTTCCACTGGAGCGTCTTGATCTTTTTGCTCGACAATCCGAACGCAAATAATCGAAATTTCATAAAGCAAGTAAATCGCGCTGCCGAGGACAATTTGCGTGATCGGATCAGGCGGCGTCACAAAGGCAGCAAAGGCGGCAATCCCGACCACGGCATAGCGCCGGCCCTTTTTGAGCGCCGCGGAGCCAATGATCCCTGCTCGCCCCAAAAGCGAAAGAATAACAGGCAATTGAAAGGACAGTCCAAAGGCAAGGAACAGCGTCATGGCAAGCTTGAGGTAATCGCTGATCTTTGTCAGAAGCGCGATCTCCCCCCCGCCCGAAAGCCCTTGTTGCTGGCTTAAGGCAAATTCCATAACATACGGGAAAACAAAGAAAAATACGAGCGCAGCACCTAAAAGAAACAGAATTGGGGACAAAATGAGATAGGGCAGAAACGCGCCTTTCTCATTTTTATACAGCCCCGGCGCGACAAAGCGGTATAGCTGATAGGCGATGACAGGAAAGGCCAAGAGCACACCCCCAAAAAGCGCCAGTTTCAATTTTACGAAAAACGTCTCTAGCGGATGGGTTGCAATAATATCCAAATCCATGAGCGGCAGGCCCCTCGCCTCCATTTTCACATTAAACCGCTCAACCGCCAGCGCAAAAGGCCAGACCAGCGCATCAAGAATTTGGCGCAAGAAAGGTATGCAAATCACCGCGCCCGCAACTAATGCGAAAACCGATTTCATAAGCCGCGCGCGCAGCTCTATCAAATGCTCCATTAAGGGGGCTTTACTTTCGTCAACTTCGCTGGATTCAATAGCGGGCGTTTTAGTCATTATCCCGCATCCTCGGGCTTTATCGCAGGATCCGTTTTGGGGCTTGCGTAATCGACGGCATCGCGGACTTCCATTTCAATCTCGCGCATTTCATTTGAAAGATCATCATCAGTGAGCTTGCCCATATCTTTGAGCGCCTGAATTTCCTTGCGCAGCTCGGCCATTTCCGTTTCGGCTTCCATGTCCGCAAAGGCATCTTTGAACTCTTGGCCCATGCCGCGAATTTTCGCCATCATGCCGCCAATTTTGCGCATTAAAACCGGTAAGTCTTTGGGCCCGACAACAATGATTGCCAGCAAGGCTAGCACCATCATTTCTGCAAATCCAATTTGAGGTATCATGAGAGAGCGCCTTTAGCGCGGGTCAGCTAGGATTTTTTATCATCTTTGCGCGGGGTGACATCCAAGGCTTCGTCCGCTGCATCTTTGGCGTCTTTGACCTCATCTTTCAGGCCCTTTTTGAAAGAGGTAATCCCCTTACCCATATCACCCATGATAGAGCTAATCTTGCCTTTTCCGCCAAAGAGCAGCACGACAAGTGCGAGAACGAGAAGAATTTGCCAAGGGCCAAGTGCCATGATGATTTCCTTTGATTAGGCCCGCAGTCTAGCCCGCCGCGCCGCTATGTTCAAGCGGCCATGTTCGGCTTTCGCTGCGCAGAATTAGCCTGACTAATCCTCATCCTCGCCGATGAAGTCTTCGAAAAATTCGGCCTGTTCGTCCTCATCCTCCTCAAGCGGGTCTTCGTCAATACGCAAATCATCCATCATCATTGGCGTTGGCATTTCAAAGTCTTTTGGAAGACGCGGGTCCAGCAGTCCGGCAGCCTTCAAATCCTCACGTCCGGGAAGATCGCTAATGTTTTCAAGATTGAAATGGGCGAGGAAATCCTCTGTCGTGCCGTAAGTAACCGGCCGGCCCGGCGTGCGGCGGCGGCCACGCAGACGCACCCACCCAAGCTCCATTAGCACATCAATCGTGCCCTTGGACACTGCGACGCCGCGCACATCCTCAATCTCGGCACGGGTCACGGGCTGATGGTAGGCGATAATCGCCAAGGTCTCCAGCGCCGCGCGCGAGAGTTTACGCGGCGCTTCTTTGACATCAACTAAATGACCTGCCAGATCGGGCGCTGTTTGAAACCGCCAGCGTCCCGCAACTGTCACAAGATTAATGCCCCGCCCCGCATAATCCCGCGCCAAACGCGCCAGAAGCGCTGAAATATCGACATCCTCCGCCATACGCTCACGCAGGGTTTCAATATCAATTGGTTCAGATGCCGCAAATAAAAGCGCCTCAAGCAGGCGCAGGTCTTTATCCACCGCCGCAGCCTCCCCGTCACCGCTTGCGCGAAGTCGCTCGGTGAGGTCGACAACTCCCTTTTCAATTCCGGCCGAGGCTAGCTCTACGCGGTCAGGCTTCTTTGGCTCAGTCATTCGTCTGGCTCCCCTCTTTTTGACCAGTTTCCGGCGCTTCGCGCTCGGAGGCTTCACTCTCAGGCATATTTAAACGCTCCGCCGCCCGCACATAAATCGGGGCAAATGTACCCGTTTGACGGATTTCCATCTGCCCCTCTTTGGTCAGCTCAAGCCCTGCCAAAAGTGAACTTGCCTTCACGGAGGCGGCGGGCAAGCCGTCTTTTAGCTCGCTTGCCTCAGGGAGCAACGCATCAAATGATGTCCAGCTATCACTACCTTCGATCCCCACAGATGCCAGCGCGCGGCGCAGCCTTGTGCGCGCATCATCAAGGGAAAGCACATTCGGCATCGGTAATTTATGGTTTCGGATCGCCGCCTTTGACCGGCTTTGGCCATAAGCCTGCAAAATATCAAAAAGCTCAGCACTATAAAGCGGCGTTGTGCGCGAGCGTAGCCCCTCGGGCATGCCTCTGATCTGGGTCGCAATCCCCGTGATCGGCAAACGAAACAACGCGTCGGCAGCGCGCCGCATGGCCTCAAGGCGCTGCAAACGAAACGCTAGATGAGCGGCAAGCTCGTCCTCTTCGGGTAGCTGTTCTTCTGCCCCCTCTTTGGGCAAAATCAGGCGGGACTTGAGATAGGCGAGCCATGACGCCATCACAAGGTAATCTGCCGCCAGCTCTATGCGCAAATCCTCTGCGGCCTTAATGAAAGCGAGATATTGCTCGGCGAGAGCGAGAATGGAAATTCGTGCCAGATCGACTTTTTGCTTACGCGCAAGTTCAAGTAAAAGATGCAATGGTCCTTCATAACCATCAATATCAAGAAATAGTCCTTCGCCTATATCCGCCGCATCATCTGCCGCCTCGAATTTTACGTCTTCAGCAAAGTCTTCCATTACGCCACCAACCGCGTCGCCAAAAGCGCGTCATATTCCTCGCGGGCCGCCTGCCGATTCAAGCGCTTAATTTTTACCGCGCATTGATCGGCGATAAAGGCCCGCCCAGCCGCAGCGCCGCTAAGGGTTTTGGCGCCTTTAGCAACCTTGACCATATCCGCCAGCTTGCCAGAACACTGCAATGCAATATCACAGCCGGCGGCTAAGGACTGTTCGGTCAGCGCTGCCAAATCACCCGACAGTTTCCCCCTATGCAGCGCCTTCATGTCCAAATCATCAGACATCAGCAGCCCCTCAAAGCCAATGTCTTCGCGGATAAGCCGGGTCAGCGCCTTTTTTGATGTGGTCACGGGGCGGTGTTGATCCGCGCAATCAAAAACAGCATGCGCAGTCATGGCCATGGGCGCGTCACTCAGAGCGGCAAAGGGGATGAAATCAGAGGTCCGAAGCTGCACCGCTTTGGCAGTTATTTTCGGCAAGGCTTTATGACTATCAACATTGGCGCGGCCATGACCTGGAATATGTTTGATAACAGGCGCTATGCCCCCGCTCATAAGACCAGCCATGGCGGCATGGGCCATCGCCGTGATTGCGCCTGTGTCGTCCCCCAATGCGCGATCAGAGATAATCGGGTCGGCGCCCTCCACAGGCAAATCAAGCACTGGCGTGCAATTGGCCGTGATCCCCAAGGCACGAAGATCATCAGCAATTAGGCGGTGATGCAGATAACACGCCCGAAGCCCTGCGCGCCGATCAAGCGCATAAACATGAGCCAACACTTGCCCCGCCGGATAATCCGGCCAATGCGGCGGACGCAGCCTACGCACGCGGCCGCCCTCTTGGTCGATAAAAATAAGCGCGTCACGCCCAACACATCCACGCAGTTCCGCGCAGAGCGCGCGGAGTTGGTCCGGCGTTTCTATATTTCTGGAAAATAAGATAAAGCCCCATGGCCGCGCATCGCGGAAAAAGAGCTTTTCACTTGCCGTAAGACGGGGGCCAGACAGGCCAAATATGGTCGCAAGTTCCCCCAAATGTCACCTACCGCTTGGTCACAAGACAAGCTTGGTCCCGCGCCTTTAGCTGGTCACAAAGCCGCTTGGCCGAGGCCTTATCGGAAAGACCGGCAATCCGCAGGCGGTAGTAAATTCCCTTATCGCCAAGGTCGACGTTCACAATATCAGAATAAAGACCCGACACAAAAAGATCAGAATGATTGCTGGACACATTAGCCCATATATCTTCGGCCGCCCCGCGTGAACGGACAGAGGCGATTTGCACGACGCTTGTCCCGGAACCTGTCGTAACAGGAGCGGAAGCTTGGGGGCGTGCGGCGGGCTTTGGTGCCGGCTTCGTGATGACAGGGGCTACCGCAACAGGCTTTGGACTATCCATTTTCGGCGTGACCGCCTTGGGAGCCTGAACTTGGATATTGGCCGTCTTGGGCATTTCAATCGGCACCTCCGACCCCGGCGTAGCGACGACGTCTTCCTCAACGGCCTTTCCTGCCATGACATCATAAACAGATTTGTCCTGATCTGGCGTCTGCGCGCCGCCCGGGTTTTCCGGTTCGACTTTAAAGGGCTGGTTATCCGCCTTAATTCGCGGCGTCGCGTCTCGGTCACGCGTTCCGGGTTGATATGTCAAAAACAAAACCGTTGCGATCACAAGCAGGGCGATAATAGCGCCTAGAAGAATGTAAAGTCCGCGCCGACCGTTTTGCTCACGCACATCAAAAGGGATGAGCGGGTCTGTCTCCCCGGAGACCGGCTCGAAACCAGCGGCGTTGGTATTATGTGTATCTGGCTGAATCATGATCTGTCCTAGGCTTTAGCTTTGCACCGATTCGCGGCGATCATTTAAGAAAAATGTGAGGCTCTCATGGCAAAATTAAGGCGTAACCTGCGCAAAAGCGCAGCTACCGGGCGGCCATTGAAACCGCCTAACCCTTAACGAAGTCCTAATGCGGCGCGATAAACACAGATCACGGCCCCGCACGGCTTTCCTCCGCTCCCTTGGCCAAAATTGCGCTAGAGATAACCCGTCACAGAGAATAATTTGCGATGCTCGGAGATAGCGTAATTATCCGTCATTCCCGCGATATGATCGCAGACAATGCGGGCCGTCGTGGGCGTGCGCGGCCCGTCACAGCGCCGGCGAAGTTCTGTGGGCAAAATATCGGGGTCTTCAAGGAATAGGTCAAATAGCTCGCGGACAACGCGCGTCGCTTGCCCCATCATTCGGTTGACCTTGTAATGCCGGTACATATTTTCATAGAGAAATTTGCGAAGCGGCGCTTCTTGGGCGCGAAACCCTTCCGAAAAATCACAAATGGCATGATCAAGGCCGCGAATATCATCTGCCGATTTGGGCGCCGCCGCAGCAAGACGCTTGCGGGTCTCAGCCAGAACATCGGCGACCATATAGCCGATCAGATCACGAACCGCTTCGTGGATCATGCGGTCTTCGGAAATATCCGGGTAGCGGCGCTTCACATCCTGAAAAGCTTCGCCAACAAGCGGCACATCACATACATCCTTGACCGAAAACAGCCCCGCCCTTAACCCATCATCAATATCGTGATTATTATAGGCGATGTCATCAGCTAGCGCCGCAACCTGCGCCTCTGGACCGGCATATGTATGCAGCTCTAGCCGCTCCCAATCCTCAAGCGCCCGCAGTGCCCATGGCAATTTATCCTTATCCGCAGCCTCCATAATCAGGGGTCCATTATGCTTGGCAATCCCCTCCAGCGTCTCCCATGTCAGGTTCAGACCGTTAAATTCGGCGTAACGCCCCTCCAAATGCTCAACGATCCGCAAAGTCTGCGCATTATGATCAAAGCCGCCGTAGGGCGCCATGCCCTCGGCCAGCGCATCCTCTCCCGAATGGCCAAAGGGCGGGTGGCCCAAATCATGCCCCAAGCACAAACATTCCGCCAAATCCTCATCAAGCCCGAGCACGCGCGCGATAGATCGCCCGATCTGCGCAACTTCAAGGCTATGCGTCAGGCGTGTGCGATAATAATCCCCTTCATGGGCAACAAAGACCTGTGTTTTGCCTTTTAGGCGGCGAAAAGCAGAACTGTGGATGATCCGGTCTTTATCGCGCTGAAAGGGGCTTCGCTCAGAGCCGCTAGGCTGCTTGATGCGGCGGCCGCGGGCGCGCTGCGGGTCGGAGGCATAGATCGCGCGCTCCCGAAGTGGAGAAAATTTTCCCAATGGTCTGCCTTTCAAAGCTTTGCGGCCTTTCAAATCACCGCTGCACCCTCTATATATAGCTTTATGGAAAACGCTACTGTCCAAGTCACGCTCTCAGAATCGGCCGCTGTGCAAATTAAAAAAATCATGGCCAAACAAGGCGTGGATAAATATTTGCGCGTGGCCGTTGAGGGCGGAGGATGCTCTGGGTTTCAATATAAATTCGATTTTGCAGACGCGCCCAATGCCTATGATATTGTCATTGAACGTAGCGGGGCGCGGGTTGTCATTGACGATATGAGCCTTGAGTTTCTTGGCGGGTCTGAAATCGATTATACGAATGAACTTATTGGCAGCGCCTTTAAAATCCATAATCCGAACGCCGTTGCAGGATGCGGCTGCGGCACAAGTTTCTCTGTTTAATTTTTAGGGAAGAGACACGCAGGAAAAGGCATAGTTATAAAATAAAGTCCGATTGTTTCTGAGGGGGAATGAAATGGGTCAGATTAAATATGACGTAGAAGCGCTCTTTGTAGAGCCCGTTTTTCGAGCCGATATCGGCGCGGCGATCACGCCCAAACAGGTCGAATTCGTCAAATCACTTAAGATGATACCGAATCAGACCAACTTGATTTCGGAAAATCTAAATATCTTTGATGAACCCGAACTGGAAAATATAAAGCGCGCCGTGCAAATGGTGCTTGATATTTACGCGGACAAAGTCATGGGCATTGAGCAAAAGCTCTATGTCACCCAGTCATGGGCGCTCATTAATAAGCCCGGCGCAGGCATGCACGCCCATTCTCATTCAAATTCGGTTATCTCCGGCTCGCTGTATTTTACGGATATGCCAGAGCCTGCCGCCTCTATGATATTTGACCGCTCAACGGGTTATCGCCAGCTTAGGCTTGATCCGGCAATGGAAAAACGTAGCCTCTATAATACGCCCGTCAATATTGTGGTGCCCAAGAAAAACGAGGTTTTACTTTTCTCCTCCCGTCTTACCCACTTGGTGCAGCCAAATGAGTCAAATGAGCTGCGCTATTCCATCGCTTTTAATACATTTGTCAAAGGCACGATTGGCGATCTACGGGATGTTTCTCTTTTGACCGTATAGAGGCATGTTCTGCGCAGCTCGTTAAATCTATGCCCGATGAACTCACGCGGCGGGCGATCGCCTTAATGAATTACTTTTCACCGTCTTGTGAAGACTTGTGTGTTCAGTCGCACCCCTTCCCGCTTTAGGGAAGGGCAACTTTACACATGACAGGTGAATATCATGCTAGGAAAATTTCTGCCCTCTTTTCATAAAGCCGCTTGGGTTCATACGGCCGCTTTGTCATTTATTCTTGCCGCCGTTGCCGCGCCCGCTGCGGCACAAATTTCTGATATGCCCGATGACCTTACGGATGTGGCCAGTAGCCGCAATAACACCTATATCGACATTGGCGGCGCGGTGCTCTCACGCCCTGCATATCTTGGCAGTGACGATCGGGTAGAGCAGATTATCCCTTATGTTGACGCCGAGTATAAAGGCCGTTTTTTCATCAAACCTGCCCTCGGGGCGGGTGTGCATTTTGTTAATAATGACCGTATCCGCTTCTCGACAGGCGTTAGCTATCAATACGGCCGCCAAGCTAGCGAGAGCGAAAGCCTTGCCGCCCGCAATGTAGAGGATATTGATGACGCCTTTACCGCCAATGCAAGTCTACGTATCCTCACCCCTGTCGGCGTTATCGACTCCCTTGTGACCGTGCCGTTTACGGGCAATCAAGAGGGCCTTAGCGCGAATGTTGCTGCGATCACTCAAGTCTCGCCGCTATCCAACTGGCGCATTAATCCCGGCGCGCGGATTACATTTCGCAACTCTGCCCAAGCAGAGCAGCTTTACGGCGCGCCGGGTACAGCCCTCGCCGCAGGATTTGACGGCAGAAGTGTATACGCAGGCTCACTCTTTGCCGTGAGCTATTTCACCCTTGGGGAAAGCAGCACGGACCGAGGCTGGGATATTGTCGGCCTTGTTGAATACGCCAAATTATTTGGCAATGTTCAGGAAAGCCAATTCGCCGAAAGATCAGATGGATTCACCTTTACGGTTGGCCTTGCGAAAAAATTCTAATCCGTCTTGGGATATATTTAGTGCGGCAATTTTATAGTGGCCCCATGGGACGCCAACTGATATAGGCCCCACATGAATTATATTGATGCAAGCGAAGCTGGTGATCTGCGCGACGGCGCCATTAAGCTCCATAGCAAAGCCGATTTTGAAGGCATGCGCAAGGCTGGCCGCCTTGCAGCAGAATGCCTTGATATGCTCACGGAAATGGTCACGCCCGGCGTCAGTACAGCCGCGCTCGATAAAGCTGCATTTGACTTTATCATGGACCACGGAGCCGTGCCCGCCTGTCTTGGCTACCGGGGCTACCAGCATACGGTTTGCACCTCTGTCAATCATGTCGTTTGCCACGGCATTCCAAGTTCAAAGCCCTTAAAAAATGGCGATAGCGTCAATATTGATGTTACGGTTATTGTCGATGGCTGGCATGGAGATACCTCTCGCATGTATCCCGTCGGTAAAGTCGACCGAAAGACCGAACGCCTGATCAACATTACCTATGACAGCCTAATCCTTGGTCTTGCGGAAGTGAAACCCGGAAATACCACTGGAGATATTGGTCATGCCATACAGAAATTTGCCGAAGGCGAGCGCTGCTCCGTGGTACAAGATTTTTGCGGACATGGCCTAGGACGGCTATTTCACGATGCGCCCAATATCTTGCACTATGGCCGACCCGGCGAAGGTGAGGAGCTACGCGAGGGGATGTTCTTCACCGTTGAACCCATGATTAATCTTGGCCGCCCAGATGTCAAAATTCTATCCGATGGATGGACAGCCGTGACGCGTGACCGAAAACTCACCGCGCAGTTTGAACACTCCATCGGCGTCACAAGTGATGGCTGCGAGATTTTCACGCTCTCGCCCAAAGGCCTGCACAAACCCCCTTATATAGTGCCTTAGAACTCTAAACCTGCGCGCAGAGCAGCTATGCGCGCGAAGCAATTGCGCGGAGCTCGCCCTCTTGTTAGCTTAGGTCAACAGGAGGGAGATATGCCCCGTCACGATTACAAATTTCGGCCAGAACCCCGCTGGGAGAACGGCTATTTCGTCCCTTCAGTACCCCAACCTGTCCAAGCTCATCCTGATGGCTGGAGCCTGTTTGAGGGCCTGAGAAACATAGGTGCGATGAGTAAAAACCCAATCACGGCCTCAACGCAGGTAACGCGCACAGAACCCTATGTTTTCACCCATATGTATCGGCAAAGCCTACTTGTACCCTGTAGTCCGGCACTTATTAAATATATCTTTGTTGAGAACGGCGAAAATTATGGCCTGAATTCCATTCGGCAACTCATACTAAAGCCGATTTTGAAAAACGGCCTGCTAACGGCCGAGGGACCGGTGTGGCGGCGGGCCCGCCGTGCTCTTTCCCCGCTTTTCACGCCGCGCAGCACAGAAAACTTTGCGCCGCAAATGAAAAACGCCGTTGAAGCATACCTACCGAGACTGTTTGAAGGCAAAAACACCGCCGACTTCAGTGACGCCATGCTGCGCCTGACTTATATGGTACTCTCGGACACGCTGTTTTCAGGGGAGATCGCAGGGGAAAGCGAATCTGTTCTGCGCGATGTCAGCACTTTCCTCTCGGCATTGGGGAGAGTCGATCCTTTGGATATTATCGGCTTGCCAAATTTCATTCCTCGCCCAACTAAACTTCGCGGATTTGCAGCCATAAAGCGTTTAAGGGACCGCGTTACCGAACTGGCTAAGGATCGCCGCGCGCGGATAGATCAAGGCCAAGCCGTTCCGGATGATTTTCTCACTTTGCTCTTGAACACGCGCGACGAACAGGGCGCTTTATCGGATGCCGAAATAGAAGATCACATTATCACATTTATCGGGGCTGGGCATGAAACGACATCACGCGCGCTAGGCTGGATGGCCTATCTCCTCTCGCAGGACACGCAGGCGCGAAGCCGCCTTGAGGCGGAGATAGATGCGCTAGACATGACCCGTCCTGCCAAAGACTGGGCGGATCATTTGCCATGGGCAATGGCCTGTTTTGAAGAGTCTATGCGCCTCTTCCCGCCGGCCCCGATAATCTCTCGTTTTGCCCGAAAGGCCGACAAATTTGAAGACGCCGACATACCAAAAGACTGTAATATCCTGGTCAACCTTTGGACCCTCCACCGCCATGAAAAACTCTGGGACCGCCCTGACAGTTTTGACCCCGCGCGTTTTTACGGGCAGGCCCGCAGCGCTATTGATCGGTTTCAATATCTGCCCTTTGGTATGGGACGGCGGGTTTGTATCGGGCAAAAATTTGCCTTGCAAGAAGCGGCCATATTGATCGCCCTTATTTTTAAATCCTACCGCTTTGACTATAACGCGCCCGAGCCGCCATGGCCTTTGATGCGCATTACCCTTCAGCCCGAGCAAGGCATGCCCATGCGGGTGCATGCGCGCTAGGCGGTCTCCAATTTATCTTTGAAAATTATGGCTAGCGAGCCTTGCCTAATCGCACTATGGTGCCGCATCGGTAAAGGATGCCAGATATTTGCCAGATTAAATGGGGGGTGCGCGCGTGAGCGGAAAATTAAGTGATGGACCTCTGGAGCGATATTTCGAAACGGGGGCAAAGCCTGTAAGCGCGCCCGAAGCCGCCCAGTTGACATCATCACTCAAAACCCCGCCCTCAAAGGCCGCAAAGCCCCACCATCACGGCCATAGAGACCGGCTCAGGAAACGGTTTGCAGAAAATGGGGCGCAGGCGCTGGCCGATTATGAACTGTTGGAGCTTTATCTTTTTCGCTCCATTGCGCGCCGCGACACCAAACCCATCGCCAAAGACTTGATTTCGCGCTTTGGGAGCTTTGCGGAGGTCGTAAGCGCGCCCGTCCACCGGCTGACGGAAACCAAATATGTATCGGAAAATGTCGCGCTCGATTTAAAAGTCCTTGCAGCGGCTGCCGTCAAGCTTGGTCAGGAAAGTCTCTTGGGCCGCCCAATTTTATCCTCTTGGAACGCACTATTGGATTATTGCCGCTCGGCTATGCAATTTGAAGGGATCGAGCAATTTCGCGTATTATTTCTAGACCGCAAAAACCGGTTAATTGCCGATGAGATTCTTGGAAAAGGCACAGTTGACCGCGCCCCAGTTTATCCGCGCGAAATTATGAAACGCGCTCTTGACCTAGAGGCCACGGCCCTGATTTTATGTCACAACCACCCCAGCGGTGACCCAACACCTAGCCAATCGGATATTGATATGACGAACCATATCATTAGCGCCGCCAAACCGCTGAGCATCGCCGTTCACGATCACCTGATCATCGGACGTGAAAATATCGCAAGTTTTAAGACTTTGGGATTGATGTAGAGCCCGCCGCGCGCCAAGGTATTGATAGCAATAAAATAATAGGCGAAAACAATATTGGGGATATTATGACCACGAATTCCGCGCAGGTTTCCAAAGGGTATCGCACTCTGGTTCTGATTTTACTCACGCTTGTTTATGTGATGAGTTTTATTGATCGGCAAATCATTGGCATTCTATCCCCTTTTATCAAAGCCGAAATGGGATTTTCGGATGCGCAGCTTGGCTGGCTTAAAGGATTTGCCTTTGCTTTGCTCTACTGCCTCGTGGGTATACCCATTGCTTGGCTTGCTGATAGATATAACCGTACGCGTATTGTCACTATTTCGCTCATGTTTTGGAGCGCATTTACAGCGCTGACAGGTATGGCAGGAAACTTCCTGCATATGTTCTTAGCGCGCGTCGGCGTCGGCATTGGAGAGGCCGGCGGCTCCCCCCCCTCTCACTCCATTATTTCTGATTTATATCCCAAAGAACAGCGCGCCAGTGCCCTTGGCGTTTATTCACTAGGCATTCCGATCGGAATTGGGTTTTCTTATATTCTCGCCGGAGAGCTCATTCAGGCCTTTGGCTGGCGCGGAACCCTCATGTGCCTTGGGGTTGTCGGAATTGGGCTGGCCTTTGTGCTTGCGATTCTTGTGCGTGAACCGAGGCGCGGCCAAATGGAAAGCGGCAGCCTTGACGTAGAGCCTGTAGGTATTAGCGAGTCGATTAAAACGCTGGCAAAAATCCCAAGCTGGTGGGCAATGTGCATGGGCATCGCTTGGGTCAGCTTTGGGGGCTATGCTGTCTCGGCTTGGGGCGTAGATTACCTCTCGCGCTTTGCACCTGAATATATGCCAGCAAATGACCCAGCGAAATTTCGCTGGCTGATGATGTGGCTCGGGCTGATACATTTGTTTGGTTATGGCGCGGGGACGTATTTCGGGGCATTGATTACCGAGAAACTCGCGAAGAAAAATATCGCATGGTACGGAATCATGCCCGGAGCCGTCCTGATCATCGGTGTACCCTGCTTGATTGCCGCCTTTTGGGTCAATAGTGTTGTTTTGCACCTTTGTCTTGTCACGATCTATCTTCTCGCGGCCGGTGTCTATCTTGGACCCAGCTTTGCCGCAGCACAAACTTTGGCGCCTGTGAATATGCGCGCGATGTCGACCGCTTTATTCTTCCTTATTTTAAACATCATCGCGCTGGGCGGCGGCCCGACAATAACGGGTTATCTCAGCGACTTTTTTGCGATCAAGCACGGCCCTGTAAACGGGCTGCGCCTTGCGATCAGCTGTTTGATCGTTCCTTATATTATCTCCATAATCTCATTCTTTTGGGCCGCTAAGACGCTCCCAAAGGATTGGGCCATTGCAGAAGCGCGCAATGGAGGTTAAGCGGACGCAAATATTCTAAAGACGAGTCGCCATTATGATTGAACGTTACGCCCGAAAAGAAATGACAGAAATCTGGTCGGCGGCGACCAAATACCGGATTTGGTTCGAGATTGAGGCCCATGGCTGCGATGCGCTCGCAGAGCTTGGCGTAATCCCCAAGGCGGCCGCCAAGAATATCTGGGACAAGGGCGGCTCTGCCGAGTTTGATGTGGCCAAAATCGATGAGATTGAGCGCGAGGTCAAACATGACGTGATTGCATTCCTCACCCATCTTGCGACTTTTATAGGCGAGGATGCGCGCTTTGTGCACCAAGGCTTCACCAGCTCTGATATTCTTGACACCACCCTGTCTGTGCAGCTTGCGCGCGCAAGCGATCTTTTGCTGGCCGCCATGGACCGCGTGCTCGCAGCGCTGAAAGCGCGCGCGCAGGAGCATAAATATACGCTGACAATCGGCCGAAGCCACGGCATCCATGCCGAGCCGACAACCATGGGCGTGAAATTTGCCCGCTTTTACGCCGAGTTTGCGCGCGGGCGCGCGCGCCTTGAAACGGCCCGCAAGGAAATCGCGGTCTGCGCCATTTCCGGCGCGATTGGAACCTTTGCAAATATCGACCCTAGCGTCGAAGCCCATGTCGCCGAGAAAATGGGCCTTGAGGTCGAACCCGTCTCAACGCAGGTTATCCCGCGTGATCGTCACGCCGCCTATTTCGCGGCGCTGGGCGTTATCGCAAGCTCTATTGAGAATATCGCCACAGAGATTCGTCACTTGCAGCGCACAGAGGTACTCGAGGCCGAAGAATTTTTCTCTAAGGGCCAAAAAGGCAGCTCTGCCATGCCGCATAAGCGTAATCCCGTGCTGACGGAAAATTTGACAGGGCTGGCGCGCCTCGTGCGCATGGCCGTTGTCCCTGCAATGGAGAACGTGACCCTCTGGCATGAGCGCGATATTTCGCATAGCTCGGTTGAACGAGGCATCGGGCCAGACACTACGGTGCATCTTGATTTTGCCCTGCACCGCCTCGCAGGGGTTATTGAAAAGCTTGTGATCTATCCCGAAAAAATGTCAGATAATATGAACCGCCTTGGCGGACTTCATAATAGCCAGCGGTTTTTGCTTGCCCTCACCCAAGCTGGCGTCTCGCGCGAGGACAGCTACCGTCTCGTGCAGCGCAATGCGATGCAGGTCTGGGAATTATTCCGTACGGGCGGCAATGCCGGCGAAGGCGCTTTCCTGAACTTACTGCTGAAAGACAAAGATGTTATGGCTCGCCTTTCCGAGGATCAGATACGCTCTATGTTTGACGATGAGTATCACACAAAACATGTCGACAATATATTCAGCCGTGTTTTTGCCTAAATCACGGGGGCAAATCTTACCCCGTCCTTAACGCGGGCTGGACACAATATTACCAGCGAGTAATGGAAAGGTTTACACCCCGTTAAAATAGCGCCTTTTGGGGCGCTTTTTCTTTACCTAAAATTTACGATCCTCGCTGACCTGTACTTTTTTTGATTTTTTTTATGCTTCAAAATCAATAACTTAAGATCATTTTTCCTTGCTCAATCCCTTATAGATAACAATCAATTAATGCTGCTTTTGCGGTTTATAAACCAATGCTCCCTATAAAGTGAGACATAACAAAAACACTACTTTTCAATTCCAAGAGAACCAAGGACTAATACCATGAAAAAACTTATCGCACTTTTTAGCGCTACTGTTTTGACATCAGCATTCGGCGCAACTGCTTTTGCAGCTTCTCCTGATGTTTATGTCGTTAACTTCCGTGCCGATTCAAACCCTGAAAGCGTCCAGCTTGATTCAACGCTTGCCTCTGCTATCGCCATTGCTGGCGTATCAGCCGAAGAAGTGACAATTGACACGTCAACTGCCGCAAAATGGGAAAAAGGCGGACACGAAGCTTTTGATCGTGACATCGTTCCTGTCTTTAACAAGTGGGTTGGCCTTCCCGGCTTTGCCGCAGTTGTTGACGCCAAGTCAAAGCGCGTAATCGGATGTGTAAACAGCACTTTTGATGCCTCTGAAATGGCCCAAGAAATCCGCAAAATGGCGTCACGCGCCTCTGGTTCAGCCTATTTGTCTAACGCGTCTACGCGCCGTAAGACGACACAGTGCCCACCAGCGCACAACGTTGACCCAGGCCGCTAAACCCGGCTTGATGAGCAATATTTGGCCCCGCTGGCTTGCTAGCGGGGCTTTTTTGCGGCCCGCTTCCCCTCTGGGTTGTTTCACGGCTTCGTTATATGGCTAGCTGCCATTTGAAAGTGAAACCTTAAGACCCATATTGTATAGTGAACTCAAATTTCCGGCGATTGGATAGCTTATGACCATGTTCAAAACAAAAGCCCTCGCGGCGGCTTTAGCGGTAACGGTGCTGCCAGCCATTTCCACTAGCGCCCAGACATATCAACCAGTCATGACGCAGCCTGCCCTCACCCAGCCTGCCATGTATGTCGTGATGTTTCGCGCGGATTGGTGCGCGCCCTGCAAAGTGGTCGAGCCGAACCTCATTCAGGCCCGCGATATGCTTCGAGATCCCTCCGTTGAATATCTCACTTTTGATATTACCGATCCTGCCCGCTCAGAAATTAGCGCCCACCATGCTTTTGACCGCGAACTTGTACCGCAATATAATAGCTGGATGGGCGTGACAGGCTTTGCCGCCATCATCGACGGCGACACAAAGCGCACCTTAGGCTGCGTGAACATGCTTTATGATGCCGCCTCAACGGCTAAACACATTAGCAATCTGAAAACCTATGCGGTTTCTAACCAGCCAAGCACAGACTTTACCTGCCCGGAGCCAAACGCCCCGCGCTAGGCGGGCCATATTGGGCGGGCCTCACTGAAAAGGCGCGCTTCATCTGAAAGCCGCGGCGGGACGCTGGCTAGGCCTTAAGGCCGTAGACCTCCTCGCGCGCTGCATTGAGGCATTCCGCCATTTTCTCGCGCAGGGCCGTGTCGCTCATATCTATACCGGCTGCGTCCAAATCCTTGCGCAGCTTGCGGAAAACATCATCATCCCCGGCCTCTTCCATATCGGCCACGATCACAGACAGCGCATATTTGTCAACGCCGTCGCCTTCAATCCCCATGAGCGCCGCCGCCCACTCGCCGAGCATTTTATTGCGCTTAGCTTCGGACTTAAACTCTTTGGCCGCATCCATCACAAATTTGGTTTCAGTAGCGTTCTGGCGGTCTTCAAATGTCGACATTTTATATCCTTTGCGGAGATGAATTTGGTTCTAGCGCTTATGTAAGAATTCAAGCGGGGCTAATCAACAGAATTCGGTGATTTTTCGCTGCGCGGTGATTGCCGCACGCAGTGCAATCGTCTAGGACAAGGCCTCAAAAGAGACTCACTTTCCGTGGACTCATCGTGAGTCGACATAATTTTAAGGCCAAATCATGAGCCGCCGCAAAAAACTTTACGAAGGCAAAGCCAAAATCCTCTATGAGGGGCCAGAACCCGGTACGATCATCCAATATTTTAAAGATGATGCCACGGCGTTCAATGCTCAAAAGAAAGCCACGCTGGACGGAAAAGGCGTGCTCAACAACCGTATCTCCGAGTTTATGATGCTTCGTCTCTCTGAGATCGGGATCCCGACGCATTTTATCAAACGGCTAAACATGCGCGAGCAGCTTTGCAAGAAAGTCGAAATCGTGCCGCTCGAGGTCATTGTCCGTAATGTTGCAGCCGGCACCATGAGCAAGCGTCTTGGGATCGAGGAGGGCGAGCCCCTGCCCCGCGCCATTGTAGAATTCTGCCTCAAGCGTGATGATTTAGGCGACCCGCTCGTGGCCGAGGAACATATCTCAGCGTTTGGCTGGGCCAGCGAAGACGAAGTTGATGACATTATCGCGCTTACCCTGCGGATTAACGACTATCTGTGCGGCCTGTTTTCCGGCGTCGGCATCCGCTTGATTGATTTTAAGATCGAATTTGGACGCCTGCCAATGGAAGGCGGCCATCAAATCGTCTTGGCTGACGAGATCAGTCCTGATAGCTGCCGTCTTTGGGACCGCGAAACGAATAAAAAGCTGGATAAGGACCGCTTCCGCCGCGACCTTGGGGATGTCACTGAAGCCTACACGGAAGTGGCAACCCGTCTTGGCATTATCAAAGAAAACGGCACAGCCAATAATGTTGTTTCCCTAGTCAAAAACGAGGAATAATCATGAAAGCTATCATTCATGTCGGATTAAAACCGGGCGTATTGGATCCGCAAGGCAGGGCGATCGCCCGTTCGCTTAATGATCTTGGGTTTGAAGGGGTCAAGGCCGCGCGCCAAGGCAAAACGATTGAGCTTGACCTAAGCCATGAGGATGAAGAGGCGGCAAAAACAGACGTAACCGCGATGTGCGAGAAGCTCTTGGCCAATACGGTGATTGAGAGTTACCGCATCGAAATCCTCACTGGAGAATAGCGGCATGAGAACAGCCGTCATTACTTTCCCGGCCTCCAATTGTGACCGCGATGCCGCTCTGGCGCTTGAGCAGGTCACAGGACGCAAAGCCGAGCGTGTCTGGCATGGCGATACCGAACTGCCGGATGTTGATTTTGTTGTTATTCCCGGCGGGTTTTCTTACGGCGACTATTTGCGCTGCGGGGCAATGGCGGCCCGCTCGCCCATCATTCAAGATCTTGTCAAAAAGGCGAATAATGGTCTTCCTGTTGCTGGGTTTTGCAATGGCTTTCAAATCTTGTGCGAAGCGGGACTTCTGCCCGGTGTTTTAATGCGCAATGCAAATTTGAAATTTGTCTGCAAACCGCAAAAGCTGCGGATCGTCAATGGCAATAGCCGCTTCACCTCCGCCTACAAAGGCACGTCAGAGATCGTCTTTCCCATAGCGCATCATGACGGAAATTATTTTGCCGATAATGACACACTCAACATGCTGGAAAAATCTGGACGTGTGATCGTGGAGTATGACGGTAATCCCAATGGCTCGGCGCGCAATATCGCGGGCATTTGTAACGAGGCCGGTAATGTGATGGGTATGATGCCCCACCCCGAGCGCGCAGTGGACCCGCTGCACGGCGGCACAGACGGCATTGCGCTCTTTAAATCTATTCTCGAGTCAATCTAATGGCCAAAAGTAAAAAGATGAAAATCACCCCTGAAATCGTCAAAGAACACGGCCTATCGGAGAGTGAATATCAAATCATTCTCGATCGCTTAGGCCGCGAGCCAAACATTAACGAGCTGGGGATTTTTTCGGTAATGTGGTCAGAGCACTGCTCTTATAAATCCTCCCGGCGGCATTTGGGTAAGTTCCTCACATCTGGTCCCAAAGTCATACAAGGGCCGGGCGAGAACGCGGGCGTGATTGATATTGGCGACGGCGACGCGATTGTTTTCAAAATGGAAAGCCACAACCACCCCAGCTACATTGAGCCCTATCAAGGCGCAGCCACGGGCGTTGGCGGCATCATGCGTGACGTATTCACAATGGGGGCGCGCCCGATTGCCTTGATGAACGCGCTACGTTTTGGCGAAATTGATCACCCAAAAACCCGCCAGCTCCTATCGGGCGTCGTGGCCGGTATTGGCGGTTATGGGAACTGCGTCGGCGTTCCCACTGTTGGCGGGGAAACCAACTTCCACAAAGGGTACAACGGCAACATTCTTGTAAACGCCATGTGCGTTGGCCTCGCGCGGGCAGACAATGTCTTTTATTCTGCCGCCAAAGGCGTGGGAAATCCAATTTTTTACGTAGGGTCCAAAACCGGCAGAGACGGCATTCACGGCGCGACCATGGCCTCTGCGGAATTTGATGATGATAGCGAAGAAAAGCGCCCCACGGTTCAGGTTGGCGACCCTTTCACTGAAAAACTCCTGATTGAGGCCTGCCTTGAGTTGATGGCGACAGACGCCATTATTGCTATTCAGGATATGGGCGCGGCCGGGCTCACCTCATCCTCAATTGAAATGGCGGATAAGGGCGGCGTCGGCGTTGAGCTTAATCTGGATAAAGTCCCCCAACGCGAAGAAGGCATGACGCCCTATGAAATGATGCTCTCGGAGTCCCAAGAGCGTATGCTGATGGTGATTAAACCCGGCATGGAGCAGCTTGCATTTGACACATTTAATAAATGGGAGCTTGATGTAGCGGAAATCGGTAAAACGACCGATACAGGTAATCTTGTGCTCAAACATAAGCGGAAAACTGTTTGCGATATTCCGATTGCGCCGCTCGGGGATGATGCGCCCAATTACGACCGTCCCCATGTCCCGACGCCTGCACGTGCCGTTCTGATGCCAAATGAGGTATTTGAGACGCAAGATTACAACGATGCCCTTGTCCGGATCATTTCTGCCCCTGATATCGCCTCAAAACGCTGGATATGGGAACAATATGATCGCCACGTTATGGCCGATACCGTTGATAGCAGCCAGTCTAATGGCGATGCAGCGATTGTACGTATTCACGGCAGTAATAAGGCCGTTGCCATTACTACCGATGTGACGCCGCGCTATTGCTATGCAGATCCATATGAGGGCGGAAAACAATGCGTTGCCGAAACATGGCGCAACCTGACCGCCGTTGGGGCGGACCCGATTGCCATTACCGATTGCCTGAACTTTGGCAATCCTGAGCGGCCTGAAATCATGGGCCAATTTGTTGGCTGTATTGACGGTATGAATGAGGCTTGCCGCGCTTTTGATTACCCCGTCGTCTCGGGTAATGTATCGCTTTATAATGAGACAAATGGCGTCGCTATCCCGCCGACCCCTGCCGTGGGCGGGGTGGGCCTTATCCCGAACCTTGATTTCTTCAAGACATTGGCGGGTGCCAGCGAGGGAGATACGCTCATCCTGATTGGGGAAACGACGGGCTGGCTTGGAAGCTCTATTTACCTGCGCGAGATATTGCAACGTGAGGACGGAGCGCCGCCCCCCGTTGACCTGGCCGCAGAAAAAGCAAATGGTGATTACATCCGTAAGCTGATCCGTAATCGCCGCGTGCGCGCCGTTCATGATCTTTCTGACGGCGGGCTGGCGATTGCCGCCTGCGAAATGGCCTTCTCGAGTAATATTGGACTTTCCTTGAGCGGACCAAGTTCTGGGCCACTGCATGCGTGGTTCTTTGGAGAGGATCAAGCGCGCTACCTCATCGCGGTGGGCGACAATGACGTTAATCCCGTAGTCAGCACCGCCCATGCCAAAGGCGTTGCGGCGCAGGTGGTGGGTAAAGTAGGCGGCGAACGCATTAGCGGCGCTGGCGCCTTTGACGTCAGCCTAGAAGGTCTGCGCCGTAAGCATGAAGAATGGCTACCCAAGTTTATGGCGGGCTGATCATGGCAATGGCAGGCGAAGATATTGCAGCATTGATCATGGCGGCCCTTCCCGGCTCCGACGTAGAAATGATTGATCTTGCGGGGGACAATAATCACTGGAAAGCCGTCATAATCAGTCCTGATTTCGCAGGCTTGAGCCGGATAAAGCAACATCAGCTTGTCTATGCTGCGCTCAAAGGGAAGATGGACGGGGAGAACGGCGAACTTCATGCGCTAGCCCTGGAGACACGCGCGCCGCAAACCGAAAGCTAGGCCGGTTTCATATCGGCCTGAGAGAGGGGCACAAGACACAGCCCCCGCCTTGAATTATCTGCCTGCCCTTATTATCTAACGGATGGAAAAGAGGTTTTTATGACGAAAGTAGTTGACCGGATCAAATCCTTGATCGCGGAAAAGGATGTTGTTCTCTTTATGAAGGGAACGCCGACCTTTCCGCAATGCGGGTTTTCAAGCACAGTTGTACAAATTTTGGACTATATCGGCGTCGATTATGGGGCGGTGAATGTGCTTGATGATCCAGAAATTCGCCAAGGGATAAAGGACTTTAACAACTGGCCTACAATTCCCCAAATTTTTGTAAAATCAGAGTTTATTGGCGGCTGTGATATCGTCAAAGAGATGTTCGAAACCGGAGAGCTGAGAGGCTTGATGGAAGAAAATGGCATTTCTCTGTCTAAAGCTTAACGGCGCGCTTAAATAAAATTAACCAGTTTTAGACTTTTTTCATATATGGCTTGCTCAAAAATAGCAGGTCAATATGTCAAGATTGAAGGTATTACTAAAGCCGGCTCACGGAGAGTCGACGCGGTCTCAGTATCATTTCGCGACCTATGAGGCGGTGAGTAAAGAGCCAATGGGAATGGGTCGAACGCTTGGCACCGCCCTTGCTCTTATTTTAGGGATTGCGGCGGGTTACACGGCCATTTTATACATCTTGCCCTTTGCGACTCCGCGCCAGATACTCGGAATTTCCCAGCAAAATTATGCCGCCGCGGCCCTTGAGCAAAACAATATGGGCTGGATACGCAATACACTATTACGCCCGTTTGAAATCCGTAAGACCTTCCTTGGCAAAGGCCAATCTATCCGCGCGCATTACGTTATTCCAAAAGGCATGATTGTCGATCTACAAATCGAGCAATGCAGCCGAAAACTCATTTTGGAAGCCCATATATGTGATGTCATGGGCCGCTCACATGTGACGCTAGAAGAAGGCGTTGGAACCCGCAAATTTAAATTTGGCGATGTCGCCTTCTTTCGGTTTGACGATAGGTTGCGCTCGGTTGATGGCATTCCAGCCACAGCTCAGGAACGCGAGGCTGGATACCGTATTATTTGGGTTCGAGATTAAAAAAAAGCGCCAGCTCTCGTCAGCGCTTTAGGATTTTAATTTCGCAGACCTCTTAGCGTGAATAGAATTCGACGACGAGGTTTGGTTCCATTTGCGCAGGATAAGGAACCTCATCAAAGCTTGGCGTACGGGTGAAAGTTGCTTTCATCGCTTTGGGATCCAGAGAAATATATTCAGGCACGTCGCGCTCAGGGGACTCCAGCGCTTCAAGGACAAGTGCCATTGTGCGGGATTTTTCGCGCACTTCAATAACATCACCCTCCTTACAGCGGTACGATGGAATATTGACCTTCTTGCCGTTCACAAGCACATGACCGTGGTTGACGAACTGACGGGCAGCGAAAACGGTTGGCACGAATTTGGAGCGGTAGACAATTGCGTCAAGGCGGCGCTCTAGCAGACCGATCAGGTTTTCAGACGTATCCCCGCGAAGGCGCGTAGCTTCGCCGTAAATATTGCGAAACTGCTTTTCGAGGATATTGCCGTAATATCCTTTAAGCTTCTGCTTGGCGCGCAGTTGCAAGCCGAAATCAGACAATTTCGATTTGCGGCCCTGACCGTGCTGCCCCGGAGGGAATGGACGCTTGTTAACTGGAGATTTGGGGCGGCCCCAAAGATTTTCGCCCATGCGGCGGTCAAGTTTATACTTGGCTTCAATACGTTTGGACATAGCGATGCCCTTTCATTTTGACGTGGCCCGGCAATCCAACCAATTCGGATTGCGATAAAAACGGCGGCGCCACACCTACCCGTAAGCTGACGCCTCTTTGAGATGTCAAGCATCGGCCTTTTACGGTCTTTGATCTGCAAGTCAACTACTTTACGGCGGCTTTCTCACGCCTACCCCCATAGCAGCAAAGCAGGCTCAAATAGGGCTAGCCAAGAGGCGAATTCCGTGACAATTCGAATTATGCTTCAAAGCCGCGCCATTAACACGCAAAGCCAATTACGCCTTGGGCTGCTCGCGGGGATATTAGCCTATAGCATCTGGGGGTTTTTCCCCGTTTACTTCAAAGTGACCGCCGCCGTAAGCCCGCTTGAAATATTGTCTCACCGCATTTTTTGGTCAGTTCCCTTTGGCCTTGTAATCATTGCAACACGCCGCCAGTTCGCCGAGCTTGGGCGCGCTTTGCGCACGCCCAAAACGCTCGGAGTGCTTGCTGTGGCGGCCATTGCGCTTGCGGTTAATTGGGGCGTCTATATTTGGGCCATACAGATCGACCAGATTTTCCAAGCCAGTCTTGGCTATTATATCACCCCCTTAATTTATGTGATCATTGGCGTGGTTTTCTTCGGAGAGCAGCTCTCGCGCCTGCAAGGCCTCGCGGCAGGGTTAGCCGCGATCGGCGTCACAATACTGGCCGTTTACGGCGGCGTCTTTCCGCTTATTTCTCTTGCCCTAGCCTGTAGCTTCACGCTCTACGGCGTTATTCGAAAACAGGTCGACATTGGCGCGATGCCGGGACTAATGATTGAATGCATCATTCTGTTTCCGCCGGCGCTACTATACCTTATGTGGCTAGGCCACAGCGGCGGTTTGGTATTTGGTGCAGATATGGCCGGCGGGGAACAGCTCACCGCCCTATTGGTTGCCGCGGGGCCCATCACCGTCTTACCCTTGCTTGCATTTGCTATTGCAGCGCGAAAGCTGAAGCTCTCAGTGCTTGGGTTTTTGCAATATATTGCTCCGACATTACAATTTGGCTGCGGCCTTTATTACGGCGAGACCTTTAGCCTTGCCCATGCAATTTGCTTTGCATGCATTTGGACTGCGCTGCTTATCTTTACATGGGATGCGTGGAGACGCCGCGCCGACTAATCTGAGGATTGCGGAATGCGCAGGACTTCTTGCTGAATCCACATGCCAAACAACTCACCGCCGGCCGAGGTGGCAAAATACCCCAGAAGATAGGCAACAAAGACAATAAGAAGCTGCGCAAAAAAGAAATAAATTTTGTCCAGAACCGGGCTCTGCACTCCTGCGGACGGGCGGCCTCGATCAATAGTACGGCGTTTATTCGCAAAAAACAGTGTGGTGCCTACCGCAATAATTACGATGACAAGGGCGGTTACGTTTCTCGCCCCTGCGATCATAGCCAAAATATATCCCAGATAGTCTACTGACCTTCTAAGAAACAAGCTGAGGAACGTCCCGCATTTCCTCAGCAACAGCGCGGGGTTGGCAGTGTGCTTTTTCATGAGGAACGGTCCTGTTTTACGCGCGCTTTCCCGCGCCCTTTCGCCAGCGCCTTAATGATACCGCGCAATGTGCGCACCTCTTGTACTGTCATTTTGGCGCGCACAAAAGGCGCGCGAATGTTTTGTTTCATCAGCGCCGTTTTTGCTTCTGGGAAAAAATAGCCTGCGTGCTCCAGTTCTTCTTCAAGATGGTCAAACATGCGCACAAGATCATCGCGTGATGCCGCTTCGCTGATCTCAGTTTGGAAATATTTTGGCGGCGCGGCCCCCTCCGCTGACTTCCAGATATAGGCAAAAATATTAACGGCCTGCGCGAGATTTAGCGACTGAAAGGCCGGATTAACCGGATAGGTCAAGATCGCATCCGCAAGCACGACATCGGCATTCTTCAGCCCTGCTTTCTCTGGTCCGAACAAAATACCTGTTGGAATGTTTTTAGCGGCAAACTCATGCAGCTGCGCGCCGACCCCGCCCGTACCCATAACAGGCACCTCAAGCTCCCGCCGCCGCGCTGTGGCCGCCAGAACAAATTTTAGATCTGCCACGGCCTCTGCCGTCGTGTCATAAAGCTTGGCATTTTCAATCAAGCTCACTGCCCCTGCGGCCATGGCGTCGGCATCAGGGTTAGGCCAGCCATCACGCGGCTTAACGAGTCGAAGCTCCGTGAGGCCAAAATTGAGCATAGCGCGGCAGGCCGCCCCAATATTTTGCCCGAGCTGCGGGTTGACGAGGATGACTGCGGGCGCTGTCTCCGCCTCCCCTGTTTGATCGACCACGCGTCCCAACTGATCTTTTACAAAACCACCCATAATCCTCTCCCGTAATTTAAACGAGAGTCCTCTTTAATATTGCGGCGCACAGTGTTAAGGCTGCGCCAACATTCAACACCCCGCGTTACAGAGGTAATTATGGCTAAAATCAAGGTAAATAATCCCGTTGTCGATATGAA
>CAYPFR010000003.1:0-263433 GCA_964410285.1 uncultured Caulobacterales bacterium
TTCCGCACCTTACCAGACGCCGTCCGAGGCAAAGACAAATGAAACACAAAAACGCGGGGAACTTTGTAATTGGCCATTACCTCTCCACACCAAGACTTAAGAGCGTCTGTATCAATTTCGCCCGATGATACGATATGTGCATGAGTGACTTCGCCCAATCGCGCATCGGGCTGACCGACAACGGCGGCATCTATGATCAGCGGATGCTGAAGAAGGGCTTTTTCGACCTCGGCGGGGTACACATTAAAACCGCCGACAATCACCATGTCTTTCTTGCGGTCGGTGATTTTAATATAGCCGCGCGCATCTTGCGTGGCGATATCGCCCGTTTTCAGCCAACCGCTTGGCGTAATGGCCTGCGCCGTGGCGGCTGGGTCATTTAAATAGCCCTGCATGACATTAAAGCCGCGCACCCAAATCTCGCCCGCCTCACCCGTGCCTACTTCATTGCCATTATCATCCATCAATCGCAGCTGCGTGCCGGGCAAAGGCCGCCCGCATGTGCTGGCAATGGTTTCAAAATCATCGCCTTTTTGGCAGAGCGAAACAACGCCCGTAGACTCCGTTAGTCCGTAGGCAGAGAAAACATCATCAATGCCTAGGCCCTCATGCATGCGCCGAATGAGATCAACCGGAATCGTGGTGGCCCCCGTCGTGGCGACGCGTAGGCTGGAGATGTCATATTTTTCCAAATCGGCATGGGACAGCAGCGTTTGAAAAATTGTCGGCGCGCCGGGCATGACCGTGATTTTGTCTCGCTCTATACGCTCTAATACATTTTTAGGGTCGAAGATGGCTAGCGGAAAAATCGCCGCGCCCCTAATCAGGCAGGAAAGCCAACCGGCCTTATAACCAAAGCTGTGGAAAAATGGATTAACGACAAGATAGCGGTCATTCTCATGCATACCAATGGCGGCGGTGAAGCTCTCAAAAACCTCTACATTTTGTTGGTGGGTGGTCATTGCGCCTTTAGGCGCACCGGTCGTGCCCGAGGTAAAGATAATGTCCGAAATATCCCCACCTTTTGGCCCATAGCCTTCGGGGTTTTTGGAAGCGGGCCGCGATAAAAAGCGATCAAAGGCCGCGCGGCCTTCCCCGCGCTTCATGACAATCGTATATTCAAGCGCCGGCAAATCATGTCCCGATAGCATTGCCGGATAATCAAGATCCAAAAAGCCGCTCACGGTGAAAAGCAACTTACACTCCGCGCGGCGCAATATGTCAGCCGCCTCCCCGCCTTTGTAGCGCGTATTGAGCGTGACCAATATAGCGCCAAGGCTCTGGCCCGCGAGGGCACAAATAATCCACTCGGCGCAATTGGGCGCCCAAATCCCGAACCGGTCTTCCCGCTCAAGCCCCAAGGCGGACATCACCTCAGCGGCTTGTTTTACCAATTTCGTGAGTTCTCGGTAGCTGAGGGACCAAACGCCATCCTCTATTGCCAGAGCATTGGGCCTGGCAGCCGCTTGCCGGAATAATACGTGCGGGATAGTCGTCATTTCGTGGCTCTTTTTACGCAATCGGAGAGTTTGACTATACATAGAGATAATTTTGCGCAACATAAGAGATATATAACTACGCAAAATAAGACCAGAAATTATGCTTCTTTCGCATCTTGATAGCCCCTTGAAATATTCTGCCATCTCGTGCTGCGGGGCGAAAAATGCGTAAATTTCAGGGCTGGCATGTTTTGGGCGCAAGCTTCACAACCGCCATGTTGATGGCAGGCGTTACCTTTTATTCCTTTCAGCATTTCGTGACCCCGATTGAAGCTGAATTTGGACTGGCCCGCGACCAAACGAATATCGGCATGATGATCTTTTTACTTAGCGCGGCTATTTGGGCGGCAATTGTCGGTCGCACCCTGCGAAATCGCTCCCCAAGAGCCTATGCCTTCGCTGGCGTTATCAGTATTTCAGCCGGGTTTGTCGCTTTGTCATTTGCGGCCAGCCCGCTGCAAATGCTGCTGATCATTGCCTTGCCGATCGGGTTTGGGTTTACCGCTTGCGGACCGTTTATTTCCAATGTTTTGACAACGAATTGGTTTTATGAAAAGCGCGGTCGCGCTCTTGGCATTGCCGCTGTTGCGACCTCAGCCGGCGGATTTTTGGTGCAGCCTATCTTCAGTCATCTCATTGACGCGCGCGGGTGGCGGGAGGCGACATGGATGATGGGCCTCTTGATTGGCGTCATCTCAATCCTGTTAATCGCCCGCTATTTCATTTCGCGCCCCGAAGACATAGGGCAGTTTCCAGACGGATATGCCTCGGCGGTTCCTCAAATCACCACCGCAAGCGAGCCGGGCAAGATCCTTAAGAATCGCGATTTTTGGGTTATATCGCTGGCCTGCGGCCTCCTGCTCGGGAGTGATCAGGCTTTGCTCGCCTCGTTAAAACCCTTTGGCGAGGGCCTTGGCTTTACCAATGCACAGGCAACATTGATCCCCACGGTTGTGGCCGGATCTGCAATTGCGGGTAAGCTTGCCGTGGGCTGGATGATTGACAGATTTGATAAGCGCTATGTCTTTGCATTGGTTTGTCTTGCAAATGTTGCCTTCCTCGCCGCGGCGGTTCTGGTACGGGATTTTGCCCTCTTGCTTAGCGTTGCCGCCATTGTTGGCATGGCGATAGGCGGCATTTATCCCGTTTGGACAGGGATTACTGCCGACACATTCGGCCGCGACAATTTTGCGCCGGCAATTGGAATGATGAATCTCATTACAGTTTTATTCGCTATTGCGGCGCTCGGCTTTGTCGGCAACTCCTTCAAACAAAATCAGAATTATGACCACGCTTTCACCGCGCTTATCCCTGTGTCTATACTCGCGGCCCTCGTGATGTTTTTCGTTCGCACAAAGAGGCCCGCTCAGAATGGCTAAGACTATACTGACCCAAAGCTCGGAGAAAATCCTGACAATTACGCTCAACCGTCCCGCGCGGCTCAATGCGCTTAGCCCCACTATGTTGGCGGAGATCAAAACGGCGCTGGACGGCGCGGCCGTAGACGAGACGATTTCCGTGGTGGTTATCCGCGCGGCAGGAAAGACTTTTTGCGCCGGATATGATCTTAATGAGGCGGATTGGATCACCTCCCAATACCCGGCCAATTACCCGCAGGGCGTCGAGATAGAGACAGACAAAAGGGATATTGCCGCCCTATTAGATTACTGGCTAGAAATGCGTGGTTTTCCTAAACCGATTATCTGCCAAGTACAGGGCGCATGCCTGTCCGGCGCTGGCGAGCTTTTGGCCGCTTGCGATCTTGTGGTGGCGTCCGAAAATGCCGTTTTCGGTCATCCCGCCGCGCGAGACCTTGGGATTCCGCCGACCGTCTTTTTCTGGCCCTATCTGCTAGGGATGCGAAAGACCAAAGAAATGCTGTTTACGGCAGGAAATATGAGCGCCAATGAGGCCGAAAAACGCGGCCTTATCAATGCAGTCGCGCCGGAAGATGAACTAGAAAAAACGACCCGAGCCCTTGCGCTTGATATTGCTAAAACTCCAGTTGCTCACCTGATAATCTTAAAGCAAGCCGCGAATAATTTTTATGATAATATGGGGCTTGAAAAAAGCACGCGTCAGGCCTCTGATCTTGATGCTGAATTTCACCAAAGCCCGACCTTCTTGGCTTTCTTTAAACGCGTAAAAGACAAAGGTATGAAAGCCGCCCTTGCACGGCGGGCCAAATTATTTGGATAGGATACACCGCTGTTAATGTCGCGCCACGGATCAATGCCGCTAACGCCGGCTTCATTCATAATCGATATAGCCGTCGGGGCCTGGCGTATACATTTTTGCGTAATCAGGCCGGCGCAACTCCGCCCCGGATTTAAATTTATCAGGTAAATCAGGATTAGCAATAAAGGGGCGTCCAAAACTGATCGCCGCGGCGAGGCCTAGATCAATTGCGCGGTTTCCGTTGTCTAAACCGTAGCTGTCATTAAGGATGACCGCGCCGTCAAATTCTTTAGAAAGTTCTATATTGTCCACGCCCGCTTTCATGCGAATGACATGAAGATAGGCTAGCCCCATTGGGTTTATCGCCTTGATCAATGCGCGATAAGTTTCCTCAGGATCATCATCATGCAAATCATTGAAAGGATTGCCAGGACAGATACGAATACCCACGCGCCCTGCCCCCGCCGCAGCGATCAGGACCTGCAAAACCTCAAGGACAAAACGCAGCCGGTTTTCAAGACTGCCGCCATAGCGATCGCTGCGCTTATTCGTGCCCGTGGAGAGGAATTGCGCGGGCAGATATCCGCTGGTGCAATGTAGCTCCACACCGTCACAACCCGCATCAACCGCATTTTTCGCCGCCTTTCCGTAATCGGCAATAGTCTGCGCTATATCTGCCGCGCTCATGTCTTCGGGAACATCAAAAGCCGTCATGCCCACTGCGTCTGTGAACATTTCACCTTCGGCCTGCAAAGCAGAGGGCGCGAGGGTGCGCGCCGTTTCAGCTTTGTTGTGGCGGGAGGCTATTCGGCCGCAATGCATGAGCTGCATGACGATTTTGCTACCCTTTTCATGCACCGCCCGCGTGACTAATTCCCAGCCCCTAATTTGGGCCGGCGTGACGATACCGGGCGTGCGTACGTACCCCTTGCCATCAAAACTAGGGTAAACGCCTTCGGTAATCACCAGGCCTGCGCCGGAGCGCTGCCCATAATAAAGCGCATTCATAGCGCTAGGCGCATCATTCTCATCGGCGCGAGAGCGCGTCATCGGCGCAAGAACAATACGGTTATGGCACGTGATCTCGCCAAGCTTCACAGGGTCAAAAAGCGTCGGCATTACTTGACCCTGATCTTGGGGTCTGGGTGATCGCCGCGCATGGTTTTCAAAAACTCTCCGATCGGCGCAGGTGCAGCAACCTCGGGAGTTTGTTCATCTTTTGGTGAGTGTTTCCAAAAATGTTCCCAGCTTGGAAAAAGTTTGTGATAGGCCCCCTCATAGGGCTCCCTGTCAGGCCAGCGCATTTTCAACTCCCCAATCGGCGGACGGTTAAGATCGCTAGCATACCAATAGCAAGGCAAGCGGCGGCGAAAATACCAAACCCCGTCTACCCGTTCATAATTATCCCAATAGAGCATCTGCATGATTACCCAATCCGCGTCGCCGTCTTCTCGCGGGGTTTCGTGTTCGTTTTTAGAATAGACAACGCCGTGGGCCTGATCTGGGCTATCAAATTCAATCACATGATTTCCAATGTGGTGGGATGTGCCGGTGAATTGTTCTCGCATCATTTGATCAAGCCAGCGTTTGAGCGCGGGCCGCCCGCTCTCCTCGCGGCTGACGCGTATGTCCTCGCAAAACAAATTCACATGGGCATCCACATCGCGCATATCCAAAGATAGCGCATATTTCGACGCAAGCTGCCGGATGGCATCAAGGCTCTCGAGCCGGTCTATGCGGGACTCTAATGTTGCTTTTGCTCCCTTGGTCATTGGAGCAATATGTCACATAAATTACGCATTTCTAGCAATTTTTGGGCGCAAATCGGCTTTGCCATTTGGGGTTGCCACCAAATGCATGCAGCTAAGCGGCTCCCAAGGCTAATGAGCAAGCCTAAATAGCGTCGTAAATTTGAACGTCTGGCGCGGCGGCAAGACAGGCCCCAAGAAGCGGCTGCGCGGCCTTGAAATACTCTGTCTGGCCATGCGCGGCCAAAGCCTCTTGATCGACATATTTTTCCATGAACACATAGCTATTGCCTTCTTTGGCTTTGAATAACTCATAAAGCATGCAGCCATCTTCATTGGCATTCACC
The DNA here is from genome assembly GCA_964410285.1 of uncultured Caulobacterales bacterium. Taxonomy (GTDB): domain Bacteria; phylum Pseudomonadota; class Alphaproteobacteria; order Caulobacterales; family Maricaulaceae; genus Fretibacter. The sequence goes on from CAYPFR010000003.1 coordinate 5,773, forward strand.
TTCTTTATGAGGGCCGCGGCGTGCTCACGAAAAGCCGCGTCCATATCTGGTTTCACGTCAAGTTTTGCAATAACGCCGATCATAAGGCTCTCCTGGGTATTTTAGCTTCGGCCCTTAGCGTGCATGGGGGCGCGGGGTTTGTCATCCATTGAAAAAGGACGACTGGCATGCGTATTTGAAGGCCTATTTTTCGGCCATTATATCAACATTGACGTTGACGCCAAATTTCACCCAGTCTTCGCTGGCAAAATCGGCCCCTTCCCCGACGTTAAAGTTCATGCGCGAGAATGATGTTGATCCCTTCGCATGCGCAGTGTCGCCGTCGATCGTCAAGGCAAAAGCGAGATCCACCGGTTTTGAACCCCCCTTGATCGTTAAATCACCCGCCGCCACATAAGTGCCGCTATCCTCGCGTCTTACCATTTTGGAGCTAAAGACGGCGTAGGGATGCAGCGCAGTGTGAAACCAGTCCTTAGTGAGCAAATTCGCGCGCACATCATCATCCTTGGCGGCCACAGAGGTGAGGTCAATCACAGCGTGAATTTCTGCGGTCGCCAGCGCATCCGGGTCTAGTTTTATCGCGGTTTGAAAACGGGTAAACTCGCCGGTGAAATCTCCATTGAAATAGGCGTCAAATGTCAGCGTGCTATTTTGCGCGTCCATCGTCCATACATCGGCGCCCGTCAAGACCGGCAATTGCGTATTCAGCTTGGCCATATCTCCGGCGCTTGGCACTTCGGCCGTTGTCGGCGCGGCGGCGCTCTCATTGGCCCCGCAAGCGCTAAGCGCCAAGGCCGCCAGCGACAAAGCCGCGATAGATAAACGGGAAATTCGTGTCATAAGAACCTCATTTGGGTTGTTTTTGCTTAAGCCATGGCAGCATGTGAATGAGTACGCGGTCGCGATCTATGAAATGATGTTTCAGCGCCGCGCTTATATGCAATATGAGTAAAAGAATAAATCCAAACGCCATATATTCATGCACATTGGCAAGGAATTTCGCCGCCGCCTCACCGCGCTCAATCCCGGGCAGGTCGGGGACGCGCAGGCTTTTGAAAATCTTGGTGGTAATGCGCGCCGTAGATGCAGACACGAGAGCCCATCCCGCCAGCGGCGTGCCAATCATCAGCACATAAAAACTCACGTGACTAAATTTGGCAGCAAAGCGCTCATAGGGTTTCATCGTGCTCGGCAGCGCCGGCGGCTTATAGGTCATCCGCCAGAGAAGTCGCAGGAGCGACAACCCTAAAATGACAAAACCAAATGATTTATGGAGCTGGAAAATTTCAAACTTCAGCGGCGCGGGGTCTAGGGCCATCATGATCTTACCGCCAATCAATTGCCCAATAATCAAGAACGCAAGGCTCCAATGCAGCCATCTTGCTACGCGGTTATAATGCTCTGCTGTTGGGGCGGCCATGAAACACCATAATGCCGGGATGATCGGCAAGGCAAGTCTTATGCCTTCAAAAATATAGCCTCTCCCCCTCAGAAATAAAGCCTATCCCATCAGCGCTAGGCGCCGCGCGGAGCGTCAGAGCAGCAAGTCCGCCAGCTTTTGTTTATGGTAGTGTCCGTCGCCATACTGAGATGTCAGGAAAATCGCACGCCTGCGATAAAGCTGCGCATCGCAGTCATAAGTAAAACCAAACCCGCCATGAAATTGTATCGCCCGGTCGGCAGCATATGACAGTGCCTTATCAGCTTGCGCGGCCGCCATGCGGGTCGCAACTTCGCCCTCACCTTGCTTCCCAAAACTAAAAGCGGCCGCATAAAGCAGCGATCTTGATTTTTGATACTCGACAAAAGCATCTACAATGGGATGTTTCAGCGCCTGAAAGCTGCCGATTAACTTCCCAAATTGTTTGCGTGTTCCAAGATATTCTACCGTGTAATCAATGCAGCTTTGACAAGCGCCTGTCATTTCAGCGGCGGATAGCAAATTAGCCGAAAGATGAATATGGGATAACGCGGCCGGCGTTGTCTCCCCATCAAGCAAATCCTCGTCTCGAATTTTTACCCCTTCAAGGTCAAGCTCATATCCCCGCTTGGTCTCGTCAATCAAAACCTCGCGGCGAAAGGCATGTTTGCGAATATCATCCGTTTTGACAATCGCTAGGCGGGGTTCCCCCGCAATCCTGACAGACATGATCAGAAACTTCGCTGCGAGTGCGTCCATGACGAGGACCTTTTGGCCCGATAATATATAGCCATCTGTATCCGGCTTGGCGCTGGCCGAAATATTCGCCAGTTCCCAATCCCCATTCTTTTCAAAGAGCGCAAGACTCGCCGCAGCGCCGCCCGCAATTGCCGCGAGCCACTTTTTCTTTTGCGCTTGCGTCCCCGCGGCAATCAAAGCCTGCGCCGCTAGCACGCTCGCTGCATAAGGCGTGTGGAGCATGCGCCGGCCCATTTGTTCTGAAATTGCAACAGCTTCGGTAAGCGTGAGGCCAAGCCCGCCATATTCCTCTGGAATAGTAACCCCGAGCCACCCTAGCGCGGCAATCTCTTGCCAGACAGCCGCATCAAATCCTGTCTCTGATGTCATGAGGGCGCGCACATTTTCCATGGAGGAACGCTCTCGGCAGAACCGTTCGGCCGCTTCCAAAATATCTATCTGAGCATCAGAGATGCCAATCTGTCCAAAACCCTGCATGATCAACGCGTCTTGGGCAGGCCAAGAGCATGCTCGGCGATAATATTACGCTGAATTTGCGATGTGCCGCCCCCAATAGTCGCGGAAAACGCGTTCAAATATCCGCGATGCCAATAGCCATTATCGACGGCATTCTCTTCCCCGACATAATAAGCGCTATTTGTCCCCTGAAGGCTGAGCGCGAACTGATTAATGCGGCGCGTATATTCTGTATGAATAAGTTTTGACATGAGCGGTATGGCCTGCGGGCAATCCTGATTGAGCGGGGGCAGCTTGGCGCGCTCTGCATTTAGGCGAAAGCCTTGTATTTCGATCATGAATTCAACCAGTTTCTCACGAATAACGGGGTCCTCTAAAACGGGCTTGCCGCCGCGGCTTGCCGTTCTGGCAAGGCTAAGAATTTCCAGCGGGTCGGTTTCGGTGATCGAAATCCCGCCCGCTTGCCCCCCCTTGGCGTTGCGCTCATACATCAAGGTTTGCATGGCAACACGCCAGCCCTCGCCTTCTTTACCCATAAGACCATCAGCCGGTACGCGCGCGTCGGTGAAAAAAGTTTGTGTAAAGCCATGCTCCCCCGTGAGCTTTCTGATTTTTACCGTCTCAATGCCCGGTACTTTCATCGGAGTCAGAATGAAGGACAGCCCCGCATATTTATTCGGCGCGTCGAAGTTTGTCCGGGCCAGCAAAATCATATATTTCGCATAATGGCCATGTGTGGTCCAAATTTTTGACCCGTTTAGCACATAGTCATCGCCGTCCCTCACCGCCCGAAGCTGGGAATTACCAAGGTCTGAGCCATGCTCGGGCTCGGAGAACCCCTGACACCAGACGTCTTCAGCGCTTAGGATGTTTTTTATATATTTTTGTTTCTGGTCCTCGCGGCCCATATCCAAAATCAACGGACCCGCCCATCCAAGGCCAATGGTATTAAACATTATCGGCGCATTGTGCTTTTTCATCATTGCTGTTGCTGCGTCTTGATGCGCCTGCGAAAGTCCGCCGCCGCCGTAAGCTTTGGGCCAAGCCGCTCCTAAATAACCTGCTTCATAAACTTTGCGCTGCCAATCGCGGAGAAATTCAAATTGCTGATCGGTTCCCACCTCCATAAAAGTGAGCGGCAACATAAAGCCCGGGTCGCGCGGCGTGTTTTCCGCAAACCATGCATCAGCGTCTTTCGCAAACTCTTTGATTTCCCCACTCATCGCGTCCTCAGCCTTCCGTTCAATCATTTTTGAATAGTAAGGGTTACGCGCAGAGTAATCATTGTCAACACACGCAAATAAGATATTCTCACGCTGATGAAAAAGACGATAAAGATCGGCGGGGCGAGCGGTTATTGGGGCGAAAGCACTATGTCCACGCCGCAATTTCTAGCAGCCGGCGGTCTCGATTATCTTGTCTATGATTATCTCGCCGAGATCACTATGTCTATTCTGGCGCGGGCCAAAGCCAAAGACCCAAATAAGGGCTATGCGACGGATTTCGTTGACGGCGTTATGCGCCCGTATTTGAAAACGATTGCGGACTCAGGTGTGAAGGTTTTGTCAAATGCAGGCGGCGTTAATCCGCTGGCCTGCGCGTCCGCCGTGCGCGGCCTCATCAAGGCCGGCGGCCTTGATTTACGCGTAGCCGTTGTCACAGGCGATGATTTATTACCAAACTTAGCTGATATTGGGGCCCGCGCCCCAAGCGACATCTATTCAGGCGCAAATTTTCCTGATCCCAAAACCATTGCTAGCATCAATTGTTATCTAGGCGCTTTTCCAATCGCGGCGGCGCTATCGGCAGGGGCGGATATTGTCATCACTGGCCGCAGCGTTGATAGCGCGGTTACCCTAGGCGCCTGTATTCATGCCTTTGGCTGGAGCGAGCAGGATTGGGACAAACTCGCAAGCGGGTCTTTAGCAGGTCATATATTGGAATGCGGACCGCAAGCCACGGGCGGTAATTTCACGGATTGGGAAGAGGCTGGAGATATAGCCAATATTGGATACCCAATTGCCGAAATCAGCAATGACGGGTCTTTTGTCACCACTAAACCACCCAAAACCGGCGGGATAGTCAATGTTGGCACGGTCTCTGAGCAAATGCTTTATGAGATTGGGGATCCGCGAAATTATATCTTGCCGGATGTGAGCTGCGATTTTTCCCAAGTAACGCTCTCGCAGGTCGCGCCAAACCGCGTGAGGGTCTCGCCCGCGATTGGCCGCCCCGCTCCTGCCCATTATAAAACCTGCCTATCATATATGGACGGATACCGGGCGGGCACTTTTTTATCTTTTTACGGCGTGCAGGCAGGCCGCAAAGCGAAGCGCTTTTTCGAGGCGGGGCTAACCCGGGCCGAGGATAAGCTTAAAGCGCAGAACCTTGCTGCGTTTAGCGAGACTAGCTATGAGATTATCGGCGCGGGATCGCAAATGGGCACGGCAAATGAGGCGTCTGAGGTAGTTCTCAAAGCGGCGGTGAAACATCCCGATGCAATAGGCGCGGGAATTTTTCTCAAGGAACTCGCAGGATTAGGCCTAGCGACCCCGCCCGGGCTTTCAGGTTTTACCGGCGCTGGGCGCGCGCGTCCTTCCCCCGTGGTGCGGCTTTTTTCTTACCTAACGCCCAAGAGCGATGTTAACATTTCGATCGATCTAGGCGATAAAATTCTGACGCATAAAGATGCCCCTCCGCCCCAATTCATAGCCCCCGCTGTAGACATATCACCTCCGCCCGCCCCTGATGATGCCTGCATTGCCGTGCCGCTAATAAAGCTCGCATGGGGACGCTCTGGTGACAAAGGCAATAAAGCCAATATCGGTATTATCGCGCGGCAAGCAGAATATGTGCCCTATATCTGGGCGGCGCTGAGCGAGGAAATGATCGCGGGGTGCTACAGCCATTTCATGGATGATCAGAGCCGCATTGAACGGTTTTATCTACCGGGCTCAAAGGCGGTCAATATTTTGCTTCACGCCGTTCTGGGCGGCGGCGGAGCGGCGTCCTTAAGGAATGATGCGCAGGCAAAGGGCTATGCGCAGGTCCTGCTTGCGCGCGATATTCTTGTGTCCACGCAGATCGCTCGCCAGCTAGACAGTGAGGCCTAAGCCGATGAATAATTCTTTCCCAGAAGTTAATGATTTCGCCCAAGAGTGCGCAAGTATTGCAGGCCTGCTTCAGGGGCGCAGCGACGCAGATTTTGCGACCGCGACCTTATTCAAAGGCTGGACGGTGAATGATATTTTGGGCCATCTTCATCTTTGGAATATCGCGGCAGATCAAACCGTGCATGATCCTGATCGCTTTCAGGCATTTATCTCTGCCGCTATGAGCCATTTGGGCGGGGGCGGGACGCATCAAATTCTGCAGGCCAAGCATTTGGGCACGCTTGAGGGCCGCGCCTTATTCGCGCGCTGGCAAAGCTATGCGGCGGACATGGCAGAACGGTATCGCGGCGCGGACCCCGAGGCGCGCGTGGCTTGGGCGGGGCCGGATATGTCGACTCGAAGCTGTATCATTGCGCGCCAAATGGAGCATTGGGCTCATGCCCAAGCGATTTTTGATGTCTTTGGGCAGGTGCGCAGCAATGGCAAGCGCCTGAAAAATATCGCCCATATTGGCGTCACAACCTATAGCTGGTCTTTTCGGATAAACGGCCTTAGCCCGCCCGCACCAAAACCCTATGTGCGGCTCACTGCGCCGGGAGGCGAGATTTGGGAATGGAATAGCCTGCAAGAAGGTAACCGTATCGACGGCACCGCTGAGGACTTTGCACAAGTTGTCACCCAATGCAGAAATATTGCCGATACGCAATTGACCTGCACGGGGGATACCGCCACACAATGGATGAAGATAGCCCAGTGTTTTGCTGGCGGTCCAGAAACGCCGCCCGCAGCCGGCGCGCGGCGTATCTCCGCAGACATACGATAAAGGTACACTTATGAAAGCTCTCACCGTTCACGCTTTTGAGCCATATGACAAGCACAAGGTTGAAGAAGCGCCCTCGCCAAAAATGAAACCAGGCCATGTGCGCATTAACGTCAAAGCGGCGGGGGTCAATTTTCCAGATATTTTGATGGTCGAAGGCAAGTATCAGATTAAGCCGCCCTTTCCTTTCACACCGGGCAGTGAGTGCGCAGGCGTCATATCCGAGTTAGCGCCTGACGTACCGCACCTAAAGGTCGGAGACCGCGTTGCCTGTATGGTGATGAACGGCGCATTTGCCACTGAAGTTCTCTCGCCCATGATGGTGACATGGCCAATTGGCGATATGCCTTTTGAAACAGCGGCCGGCATGGCTCTTGTTTATGGCACGTCTTATTACGCGCTAAAGCAGCGCGCGCAGCTTCAAGCGGGCGAAACTTTGCTCGTGCTTGGCGCAGCCGGCGGAGTTGGACTTGCCGCTGTGGAACTTGGCAAGGCAATGGGCGCAAAAGTCATTGCTGCGGCGAGTACAGATGAAAAACTCGCTGTGTGCAAAGAACACGGCGCGGATGAACTAATCAACTACAGCTCTGAGGACCTTAAAGCCCGCGTCAAGGAATTGGGCGGCTGCGATGTCGTCTATGATCCAGTTGGGGATAAGTTCGCAGAGCCGGCTATGCGCACGCTTAGCTGGTATGGACGTTACCTTGTGATTGGGTTTGCCGGCGGCGAAATCCCGAAAATTCCGCTCAATCTCGCGCTTCTAAAGTCCATTGATATTCGCGGCGTGTTCTGGGGGACGTGGACCATGAAAAACCCAAAGGAACATCAGTCCAACATGGGCGAAATTATTGCTATGTATAAATCTGGTAAAATTAAACCCCGAATTAGCGGAGCCTACCCATTAGAGGATTTCAAAGACGCGTTTGACGAACTTTATGGCCGCCGCGCCATGGGCAAGGTCATTTTAAAAATGGACTGAAGGCAAAATGAGGCCAATACGGCGGCACCTAAAGCCCCATTTGGCGCATCGCCAGATCGCGCATGATCTCCTCGGAGCCGCCGCCAATAGCGATGACTTTGACCTCGCGGTAGACATTTTCAATCCGGTTACCGCGCATGTATCCGGCCCCGCCAAGAATTTGCATGGCTTCGGAGGCGCAATACTCAAGCGCCTTGGTGGCAAAAAATTTGGATTTGCATATCTCTGCAACTGGCATGTTGCCGGCCTCAATATTGGCACAAATTGCCCAGAGATAGCTCTCAACTGCGTCGATTTTTGCGCTCATATTCGCAAGCTTGTGGCGAATGACTTGATGCCTAATTAGGGGCTTGCCAAAGGTTTCGCGCTCTTGCGCCCAAGCAGTAGAATCCTCAAAGCAAACCTTCATCATCCCCAGCGCCCACGCCGTAAGCCCAAGGCGCTCATAGTTAAAGTTATGCATAATTTGGATGAATCCATGATCTTGCTGCCCCATCATGTTTTCGGCAGGCACACGGCAGTCATCAAAATAGAGCGTCGCCTGATTGGATGCCCACCAGCCCATTTTTTTGGTCAGCGGGCTGCGCGAGAACCCCGGCGTATCGGCGTCAATAAAAAAGAGTGAAATTCCTGCAAGTCCCGGCCCGCCCGTGCGCGCCGCAATAACAAAATAGTCCGACTCCATTCCGCCGGTTATGAATGTCTTTGATCCATTAATCATCCAATGATTGCCATCGCGCTTGGCGCTTGTTTTCAAATTTGCCACATCCGATCCGCCGCCCGGTTCCGTGATACCAAGTGAGCTTTGTACACGCCCCTGAACAATATCTTTCAGGCAGCGATCCTTAATCTCCTGACTGGCAAGTTTGTAAATCGGGTCTATGGAAATGCCCCGGCCACCAAGCCCTGCCGGCACGCCGCCCGCCCCGCACATCCCAAGCGCGACAGCCGTATCCACCCGCATGAAAGGGTCATCAAAACCTAGCCCGCCATAAGCCTCGTCGATCCCAAAGCCCCAAACGCCAAGCGCCCCGACTTTTTCATGTAACTCTGGCGGGATATATCCGCGTTCATCCCACTCAAAAGCATAGGGACGGATTTCCGTTTGCACGAAATTCGTGATCATCTCTCTAAAAGCGCGCCGCTCATTTGTATCAAACGGGTTTTTCATGGCGAGCCTTCATAAAGGAGAAATTTCAGGAAAAAAATTAGTCAACGAGCCGGAAGAACTCCGCACGTTGTTCGGCTTTGTGGAACGCGCCAGAGAGCGCGGAGCTAATCATACGGTGCGGGGTTTTAATGCCCCGCATGGTCATACATAAATGCTCGCCCTTGGCCATGACGGCGACATTATCCGTGCCAAGGACCACTTTTAAGTGATTGGCTATATCAGAAACAAGCTGCTCTTGCAGCGTGAGCTTATGGGCATGTTTATGAGCGATGCGGGCGAATTTGGACAGGCCCAAAACTTTGTCATCGGCGATGTAGGCGATGGAAATATCGCACCAGAAGGGCAGCATGTGATGCTCGCACATGGACCATACGCGCATACCCGTCACAGCAACCATCTGGTTGTGCTTGACCGCAGAGAAAGTTGTATCCAGTTTGCCAGCATCATATTCGATAAATTCTTTCCAAAAATTGGCGATGCGGCGCGGCGTTTCTTTTAGGCCTTCGCGGTCTGGGTCCTCCCCGATTGCGCTTAGTAATTCTCTGACAAGCAATTTGACTTTGTCATGGTCAATTTTGCGAGGCGTTTCGTTATAGCGTGACGGCATAAATTTCTCACTGCGGTTAGAGGTCCAATGGGAAGGCTATACCCTATTTAAAATAAAAACTCCGCTGAAATATTGGGAGCGCGCGCAAATGACACGCAGGGTTAAAGTGCCGCGCGGATACGTTCTGCCCGCTTTCGGTTAGCGCCTCTGTCCGAGTAGCCAACGCGGGAAGCCGAACGAATATGGACAATACCGTTCTCTGCTGCCCTAAGCTCTACATCATCCACAAATTTAAAAATTCGGCTCATATAGGTTGCACTGATATAGCTATCGGTTTGGGCTGTTATAATTCCGCCGGTTTTAACAACGGCTTGTTTGGCTTGCTCTAAGCTGGAATTAAGCGGGGCAATCGCCCGCTCGGACGGGGTGCCGGCTTCGCTCACGACACAGTTTGGCGCATTTCCCGCCGCGGCGAGGCGGCCATTCACAAGGCCGCTGGCTTGCCCCTTTTGAGACTTAAGTCCCAAAAGGATAAAGAGCCCGCAAACCGCCAAGGCAAACCAAAACATTCCTTCAATTATAATCATAACAGTTACTTAGCCCCTTTTGCTAAATGTGACCAGCCCAAGTTTGAACGCGCATCTTGCGAGATTAAGACGACAAATCCAAAACCCGCGCAATGTGCTCATCATACCAGCAAGGTCCGCGAAGGCTTTGGAAAAAACCGTTATGGCCGCCGCGTTTCAGATAATGAAGGGCCGTACTTTCACCGAGATTCAAATTCAAAACATCCTTTGCCGGCAAAACGGGATCATCATCGGCGATGATAATCGAGACAGAAACGGAGCAGTCTACTAAATCATTTTCCCAAATTCTATAGGCTGTGAAATACTCATCGGGCGTTTTAAAACGGGTGAATTTTGGCAAAAATTCTGCCGAAAGGGCGCCCACTGTTTTAAAGGACGTCAAATCACCGAAGTCATAAAGCTGCGGAAAACAAGCTTGCTTTTTCGCGAGGCTTGTTGTCCATTTTTTTACGAAATACCGCCGAATGAGCGGATTTACGTCAACCATCGGCGCGGCGGGCACGGGATCAATTACGGGGCTGATTGAAAAAATATGCGCAAGATTAGGCACAGGCGCGTCTTTCAAATGCCGCGCAATCCGCAAAGCAAAATTCCCGCCCAGTGAAAACCCAATGACATAAGCAGGCACAGACTCACGCTCTGCGATTTGCCGAACCGCCTCAAAAACTTCTGGGAATAAGGTTGAGTTAAATATACCCTCATTAAGGTGATGGGTAGGGCCATGATCACGGTAGTTAAGGCGAAAAATCGACATGCCGCGATCAAATAAAAACCGCGCATGGGACATAACATAGGTGCTATCCTGAGATCCTTCCCAGCCGTGCAGCAAGATCATAATCCCGCGCGCATTTTCGGCCTTAGAATATTGCCCCATCAACACGGCGCTTCCGCCCTCCCCGTCGTCACATGTCAGAAGTTGTTCCTCAGCGCAAATTTCCATGGCGTGAACGCCAGATTTTCGAAATTTCTGGCTCGCAAGAATAGTCTGCGCCATGGCCGGCGCCATCCAAAACGGCGGCCTGAACGGCGCAGCATGAGCCGTGGGATGCGGGAAACTTTCGAAGGATTGCGGCGCAGACATCATATTTTTCATCTGCCGCAGCTTTCTTTATTTCGCAAGCGCTAGTTTAGGCCTCTCGCAAAACCTAAACTTCGCTGCACGCAGCGCTTGCGCGCGCTTTAAGCCCCCGCTATCCCGATTAAGGCGCGGCAAATGGGGCAAGGAGTAGGACGATGCGAAGAATTATTTACGCCTATGCGGCGGGGCTCGCCTGTTTCCTGCCCGCACTTGCGGCCACGGCGCAAACTCATATTCCTTTGGGGCCCACCTCTAGCTCCGACGCCTCTGATAACAATTGGGACGTCAATCCTTTCTCGTTACAATATGCGGATGGGCGCACGCTGACCTCAGATCAGCTTAGGGGCAAGATGGTCTTTATTGATGCATGGGCGACATGGTGCGCGCCCTGCATGCCGAGCCTGCCCAAATTTGGCGAGCTTTATAACAAAAATATCGGTAATCCTGATGTGAAGGTCATTTCCGTGCATTTATCTGATCGCTATGGGCGTTTTGACAACGCCGCGCAGTTCCTGCGTAGCAAGGGGCTCTATTATCCCGTCCTCCAAGACCCCGAGGGCAGCTTGATCGAGGATATAGATGTCTTCCCGCTCAGCACGGCTGTGCCACATTATGTCTTGCTGGACGGAAGCGGAAAGATCATCCGCCGTTACGGCGAGATCAATGATAAGGTGATATTGGACGTACAAAACCGCTTTGACAAATTTTCACGCACCCAGAAGCAAAAAGCGCCGGAGACAAAACACTAGGACGTTTCGAACTCCATAATCACGTCATCCACCGCGAGATTATCACCCGCGCCCGCGTGAATTTTCAAAATGACACCCTTTTTTTCCGCACGCAGTGTATTTTCCATCTTCATGGCTTCCACAACGGCGAGAGCTTGGCCGTCCTGCACCTCTTGGCCTTCCTCGGCCAAAATGCTGACGATCACGCCCGGCATGGGGCATAGCAGCAGGTTAGAGGTATCAGGCGCGGCCTTCTCGAGCATAAGCCCGGCAAGTTCGGCGCTGCGCGGGGTGCGCACAGCGACCTGATATTCCACGCCGCGGTGGCGCACATCATATCCCTCGGAGGTACGGCGGGCTTTAAAGTCAAAAGGCTTGTTATCCACCAAGGCCCGCACAAGGGGCTGTCCGGGTGTCCACGAGGTGAGAACCTCCATCTCGACTGCGGCCTTATCTGTGCCGTCATCGACAACAATAGTGCGAAGTCCGCTCTCGCCGTTAATATCGGCGCGGTAGTTATAGGCCCCCTCGGCGGATTTCACCTCCACCGCCCATTCATCGGGAACGTGGCGGGCATGATTGGGCAGGCTACCAGAAATGCCGGCAGAGCGGTGCTCGAAAATATCATGCATGAGCGCACAAACTGCCCCGACTTTTCGCGCATGGCCAGAATTAACCGGCGCGCCTTCAAAACCATCTGGGTATTCATCGGCGATAAAGGCGGTATTGATATCGCCGCGCTCAAAACGATCATGGTCATAGACCGCTTGCAGGAACGGAATGTTGTGGCCAATGCCCTCAAGCTCGAATGTATCAAGCGCGCCGCGCATAGCCGCGAGCGCAATGCCGCGGTCCTCCCCCCATGTGCAAAGCTTGGCGATCATGGGATCATAATACATGGAAATTTCGCCGCCCTCATAAACGCCCGTATCATTACGCACGATCGCGCCGCTTGACAGAGTCGCTTCGGCGGGCGGGCGGTAGCGCACAAGCCGCCCAATAGACGGCAAAAAATTACGATAAGGATCTTCGGCATATATACGGCTCTCAAGCGCCCAGCCGTTCAGCGTCACGTCCTTTTGGGTCATGGAGAGTGTCTCCCCATTGGCCGCGCGGATCATCTGCTCAACCAGATCAACGCCGGTGATCATCTCTGTGACGGGATGCTCCACTTGCAGGCGCGTGTTCATTTCGAGGAAGTAGAAGTTTTTGTCTTTATCAACGATAAATTCCACCGTGCCGGCGCTGTCATATTGCACGGCCTTGGCGAGCGCGACAGATTCCGCGCCCATGGCTTTGCGGGTTTTCTCGTCGAGGAATGGCGAAGGCGCCTCTTCGATGACTTTTTGATTGCGCCGCTGAATGGAACATTCGCGTTCCCCGAGGTAAATCACATTACCATGCTTATCGCCCAGAACTTGAATTTCAATATGGCGAGGCTCCTCGACGAATTTTTCAATAAAGATACGATCATCGCCAAAGCTACTCGCCGCTTCGTTTTTGGAGGATTGAAAGCCCTCGCGCGCTTCCTCATCCGTGTAGGCAATGCGCATGCCCTTCCCGCCCCCGCCCGCGCTCGCCTTGATCATCACGGGATAGCCGACTTTCTTGGCGATTTTCACGGCTTCATCCGCGTCCTCAATCAGGCCCATATGGCCCGGCACGCAGGAGACGCCCGCTTCCTGCGCGAGTTTTTTGGAGGTGATTTTATCGCCCATAGAAACAATGGCGTGAGGATTGGGGCCGATGAAAGTAATCTTCTTTTTCGCGAGCAGTTTGGCAAATTCAGGATTTTCCGAGAGGAAACCATAGCCCGGATGCACAGCGTCCGCGCCCGTTTGCTCTATGGCATCGATGATCTTATCCATCACCAGATAAGACTCCGCCGCGGCCGGCGCGCCGATATGCACCGCCTCATCTGCCATCTCAACATGCAGCGCATTGCGATCAGCATCAGAATAAACCGCCACAGTCTGAATGCCCATCTTGCGGGCGGTTTTAATCACGCGGCAAGCAATTTCGCCCCGGTTCGCTATGAGTATTTTAGAAATAGTATTCACGGATTTTCACCTTCGGCAGTAAAATTTGAATTGTACAAATCACTCTGAAGTTTCAGTTGGTCATTCCATATCTGGTCTAAGTGCATCAAGTAAGTTCCAAGCTCGTCATTCATTTGTTTATAGCGCATTCCATAAGTTACTGATTTAAACTGTAAGAAGACACTGTCGCTAATTCCTTTGTCAGAAATAACATCATAAACAATATTATAGACTGAAGTGTCAGACCTAAGACTACCTCCAGAAGTAAACCTTGTAGATACTAGCAAGGGCGTTGTGAAAGTAATAAATCTACCTTCATCTGGAGGCAAATTACCTAACCAAGGAATACTGGTTTGGATTAGATTAATTAGTTCATCATTGTGTTTCCAAATAGGTATTTCACCACCTGTTCGTGATAGTAAATAGTGACCTTTGCTTATTGAGCTGGGAAGATAAAATAACGCTTCTTGGGGTTGCTGCCCCTCAGCGAGTCCTGAAAACTTTATAATTGGCCGCGAATCAAGATTTTCATCTTGATCTACAATGCTTGCATTCCATACAATTTGAAATTTTTCTTCAAATTCAACCTCAGATAATTTTAACGCACGTTTAGAGTCCAAGTAACTAAAACCAGCTATAACTAGTGCAAATATTGAGCAAATTAGCGCGGTATTCTCACGCCAAGAAGAATTTTGATTTTTTTCCTTATTCTTGATACTAGTTTTCTCATCCTCACTCACAGCGGCAAATTCCCATGCTTCTTCCATGGGTTTTTGAGCTGTTTATCCTTGGTGAGGGCGAAGGCGCGGTTGACGCGTTTTCGGGTAGAACGCGGCTGTATCACCTCGTCAATATAGCCAAGCTCTGCGGCGCGGAACGGAGAGAGGAATTTATCCTCATAATCCTTGATGTGGGCGGCGGTTTTTTCGGCGTCGCCCAAATCCTTGCGGTGCAGGATTTCCGTGGCCCCCTTTGCGCCCATCACGGCGATTTGCGCGCTCGGCCATGCGTAATTAATATCGCCGCGAAGGTGCTTTGGCGCCATCACGCAATAGGCCCCGCCGTAAGCTTTGCGCGTAATGACGGTGACTTTGGGCACGGTCGCCTCTCCGTAAGCATAAAGCAGCTTGGCCCCGTGCTTAATCACCCCGCCAAACTCTTGGGACGTTCCCGGCAAAAAGCCCGGCACATCAACAAGGGTGAGTATCGGGATTTCAAAGGCATCGCAAAAGCGCACATGGCGCGCAGCCTTGCGCGAGGCGTCACTATCAAGGCACCCCGCCAGCACCATAGGCTGATTGGCAATTACGCCCACTGTCTGCCCCTCGAGGCGGATAAAGCCGCAGAGGATATTTTTGGCAAAGTCGCGCTGAATCTCGAAAAAATCGCCTTCATCGGCGAGCTTCTCAACCAGTTCTTTCATATCATAGGGCAGGTTCGGATTGTCCGGCACAAGCGTATCAAGGCTAGTATCGATACGGTCATGGTCGTCAAAGAAGGGGCGGGACGGCACACCCGATCTGTTGTTGAGCGGGAGAAAATCAAACAAGCGGCGAATTTCCGCAAGCGCCTTCATATCATTATCAAAAGCCCCGTCCGCGACAGAAGATTTCGTCGTGTGGGTCTTGGCCCCGCCAAGCTCCTCTGCGGTGACAATTTCATTGGTCACGGTTTTAAGAACGTCCGGTCCTGTCAGGAACATATAGCTGCTATCGCGCACCATGAAGATAAAATCGGTGAGCGCGGGGGAATAGACTGCTCCGCCCGCACTTGGCCCCATTATGACAGAGATTTGCGGGACAACGCCGCTGGCCAGGATATTGTTCTGGAATACGTCGGTATAGCCCGCGAGCGCGCCAACGCCCTCTTGGATGCGCGCGCCGCCGCTATCTTGCAAGCCGATGATAGGCGCGCCATGCTTCATGGCCATTTCCTGCACCTTACAGATTTTCTCCGCATGGGTTTTGGAAAGGCTGCCGCCAAAGACTGTAAAATCCTGCGCAAAGACAAATGTCTTGCGTCCGTTAATCGTGCCCCAGCCCGTGACGACGCCGTCGCCGTCAAAATGCTTTTTCTCCATACCGAAATCAGTGGAGCGGTGTTTCACGAACATGTCAAATTCTTCAAAGCTAGCCGGGTCCAGCAAGACTTCGAGACGTTCGCGGGCGGTCAGCTTGCCTTTGGCATGTTGGCTGTCTATGCGCTTTTGCCCGCCGCCTAGGCGCGCACTTCTGCGCTTTTCCCGCAATTGCTCAACAATATTGCTCAAACCATCCCCCTGACGCTTTTGGCTGCAAATTAATCTCGCACAGTACTAAGCTGGCAAAGTAATTCAAGTTTGATTTCGCTTAAATCAGAGATGTGATTTCCAAAATTGCGCGCTATATTCAAAAACGAAGGGCTCTTAGCCGTTTTTGACGCGGCTATACCCATTGCATTGCGCGCGTTGAAGGGACATATAACTGCCTATTGCGCGCCCAGAATAATATCCCGCAAGCCCGCGAAAATGGACATAGAGTGACCATGAAACTTAACACCTCTTATGTGATCGCCTTTTTGGCATTTGTTGTGATCGGCATTTGGTTTTTGATCAATAGCGGCCCGCAAGAAGATAGTCCGCAGGCTACGAATTCTACTCCGCCCGAAAAAGAGCAAACCTTGCCGGCTGTGACCTATCAGCGCCTAACCGCGGCGCCGCATACCAATCGCTACCAGCTATACGGGCGTACCGAGGCCAACCGTCAGGTTTCAGTAAAAGCCAAGACAGCCGGCGTGATTATCGCCGCGCCCACGCCCGAAGGCACGACTGTCGGCAAAGGTCAGATTTTATGCCAGCAAGATGTCGACGCCCGCCAAGCCCGAGTCGACCAAGCGCGCGCCCAGTTGGCCTCGGCTGAATTTGATCTCCGCTCAACACGGATATTGGTCGACAAAGGCTACCGATCAGAGATTCAACTTGCAAATTTGCAAGCCCAGCTTGACGGGGCGAAGGCCGCCGTAAAATCGGCCGAGATCGAGCTTGAGAATGTCAATATCCGCGCACCGTTCAAGGGCATGTATGAACGCCAGATCGCAGAAGCCGGCGATTACCTTGCGCCTGGCCAGCCCTGCGGCCTGCTTCTTGAACTTGATCCGCTCATCGTTGCAGCGGACCTTTCGGAAAGCCAGTTAGAAACGGTCAAAGAGGGCGTCCTCGCAGACATAGAGCTTGCGACGGGCGAGCGGCTGAGCGGCAAGGTCACGCTAATCGAGTCTCAAGCTAATAACATGACCCGTACATTTCGCACGGAAATCACCTTGCCAAATCCTAAAATGGCTCTGCGGGCCGGCATTACAGCAACCGTTACTCTAGAGGCCGGAACGGTCATGGCACATAATATTCCGGGCCGGATTATGACGCTCGATGAAAACGGGCAAGTTGGCGTGCGTTACCTGACCGACGACAACCGCGTGAAATTTGCGCTCACGCAAACCATAGACGAGAACCCAAGCGGCCTGTGGGTAACGGGCCTGCCCGATGAGGTCCGCATTATCACCCAAGGGCAAGATTTCGTCAGCGTAGGGACGCAGGTTGCCCCGCGCCTTGAAGGCGCAACGATTGCCTCCGCAGGGGGCGCAAATTAAATGGAACGCATTGTTGGTTTTGCAATCCATAATTGGCGGATCACAATTGGCCTGATGTTGTTTGCCGTGATCGGCGGCTTGTTTGGCCTCTCCAAGCTGGCGCTGGACGCCGAACCCGATGTTCCCGTCCCGATTATCAATGTACGTGTTGTTTTGCCCGGCGTCTCGCCCGAGGACTCGCAGCGCCTCTTGATCCGGCCGATGGAAGCAGAGCTAAAATCGCTGGAGGGTCTCAAACAAATGGACGGAATCGCGGCCAACAATGTGGCCATCATGACGCTCGAGTTTAACGCCTCTTTCGATCAAGACAAAGCCATCCAAGAAGTCATTGAAAAAGTCAATATTGCGCGCGGAGAATTTCCAAGCGAGGCGCGAGAGCCCGTCATTGAAGAATTTAATACCGCCACGATTCCTATCTTGGTGATTAATATGTTCGGCGAAGCGCCAGAGCGCGAATTACAGCGCCGCGCCAAAGACCTTCAGCGCCGAATAGAGGGCATCCCGCAAGTGCTCGGCGCAAACATTTCCGGCGAGCGCACGGAAGTCCTTGAAGCCGAGCTGGACCCGGCTCTGATAGAATCCACTGGAATCACCTTTGACGAGATATCCGCCGCTGTGGCGCGTAATAACGCGCTGATTACCGCCGGCGTGCTCGAAACTGACTCAGGCAAGTATAACGTCAAACTGCCCGGCCTAATCGAAAATTCGGATGATCTCGCTGATCTTGTTGTTCGCGCAAGCCCCTCTGGCGCAATCATCCGCATGCGCGATATCGCCAAAGTTCGGCGCACCTATAAGGATGTTGATACGCTGGCGCGCTTTAACGGAATTCCCTCGCTTTCAATCGAGGTTTCAAAACGTCAGGGCGAAAATATCCTGCGCACAAGCGAGGCCGTTAAAGCCCTTGTTGAGGATATAACCTCTCGCGAGGACTGGCCGGAGACCATCAAAATTGACTACTCCCAAGAGCGAAAAACATACATTAATGAGATGGTCTCCTCTCTCTCTTCCTCCATTATCAATGCGGTTATCTTAGTCTTCATCGTATGTATTGCCGCGCTTGGACTGCGTTCGGCTCTTTTTGTCGGCTGGGCCGTCCCCGCGAGTTTCCTGATGTCGCTGTTCCTGTTTTGGGTAAACGGTCAGACCATCAATATGATGATTTTATTCGGCCTCATACTTTCTGTTGGCGTATTGGTCGACAGCGCAATTGTTATCATTGAATTTGCGGACCGAAAAATGGCCGAAGGTCTAAAACGCCGGGAGGCCTTCCAAACCGCCGGCGAGCGCATGTTCTGGCCGATCGTATCTTCTACGGGGACGACCTTAGCAGCCTTCATACCCCTGCTATTTTGGGATGATGTAACCGGCAAATTCATGTCTTATTTCCCGCTCACGATGATCTATGTGCTGACGGCCTCTATGCTCATGGCCTTGATATTTTTGCCGACAATGGGTGCGCTTATCGGGCCGCGCAATGTCGCCGTTAGTGACAAAGCGAAAGCTCTTGCGGGCGAAGACGGGGATCCGCTTGCGATGGGGGGGCTGACGGGGGTCTATGTGCGTTTCATCAACAGACTTGTTCGCTTTCCCATTCTCGTCGTTTTGGGCCTCATTCTTCTGCTTTTCGCCATCCGCGCGATCTTTAGCGCTGCGGTCACGGGTCCGCCCCCTAAACCCGCTGAATTTTTTACACAATCCCCGAGCGATCAGGTTTATATCCTCGTTCGCGCGCGAGGCAACCGCACTGCCCTAAACGATCTTGGTATCGCCCAGCACATTGAACACCTTATTAAAGATGTGCCGGGAATCGAGTCCGTCTACACCGTGGCAGGCGCAGGTGCGGGCGGTTCAGGCGGGGGAGCAGACGGTCTTAATGGTCCGTCAAATGTACCCTCTGATACAGTCGCCCGTATCTATACAGAGCTTTTGGACTTTGATGAGCGCGAGAGCGTACTTGAGATCATGGACTATATTCGGGAGGCCACGCGCGATGTTCCCGGATATTTGATCGAAGTCACGGCCACCGACAGCGGACCGCCCGTAGGCAAGGATATCGGCATCCAAATCTCATCTGATGATCCTCAGGCCCTGCGCGCGGCTACGCTTCAGGTGCGCCGAAAACTAGAAAGCACCGACGGCATTATTGAAGTTGAAGACACCCTGCCCTTGCCCGGTGTTGAATGGCAATTGGAAGTTAACCGCGCCGAAGCGGGACGCCTTGGGCTTGATATTGGACGCATTGGCGCGGCGGTGCAACTCGTCACCGAAGGCACGCTAGTAGGGCAATATCGTCCGCTGGACGCGGATGAAGAGGTTGATATTCGCATACGCTATCCGGCGTCGGCACGGGGACTGGATAATCTTGACCGGCTCCGGATTCAGACACGCGAGGGCGCGCTGCCCCTCTCAACTGTCGTAACCCGAAGCCCAAAGGTACGCCAAGACAAGATCGAGAGGCGAGATCAACTGCCATATTATGCAGTTTTTGCAAACACCGCCAAAGACTATGCCACCAATGTCCAAGTTGCAGAGTTAAAAACATGGATAAAGGATGAGGCCGCCTTCCCAAATACTGTGGGCGCAAAATTCTTGGGTCAAGAAGAAGAGAATGCAGCCGCCGCTGAATTTTTCCAAATCGCGGCAATGGCAATCATGCTGATGATGGGCGTGATATTGCTCTTGCAATTTAACAGTTTCTACCATGTGTTTTTAACGCTCTTTGCGGTTGTTCTTTCCGTATTTGGTGTTCTGCTGGGGCTGTCATTCTATAGTTATATTTCCATCATTTTGACGGGCACAGGTGTAATCGCGCTGGCGGGCATAGTCGTGAATAACAATATCGTCTTGATTGATGCCTATCAGCGCCTCACTGGACTTGGCTATGAGCCTATTGACGCCGCCGTTCGCACCGCCGCCCAGCGTCTTCGTCCCGTATTTCTCACCACCCTTACGACCGTAGTTGGCCTCATGCCGCTAGTGCTTGGTTGGAAAGCAGATATTTTCACGGGTGAATTCTCTACCAAAGGCTCAGGCACATCCGATATATGGGCGCCAATTTCTTATGTCATTGTATGCGGACTCAGCTTTGCGACCCTTTTGACCCTCGTGATTACGCCTGTTCTGCTCGCCGCGCCGACCGTGATTGGCGGCAGGCTGAAACGCCTTGGAGGCCCGATTCTATCAAAGCTGCGGCCCGCTGCAAAGAAGACACCAAAGCCAGACGAGACGCCAGCGCCCGCGGAATAGTTTGTAAAGCGTATAGAATAAATCAGCGAGTAAGACCGGCTTGGCTACTCCGGCGCGAACAAAGCTGTATATTGCGCGCCGCCGCCGAGCAGGTCACGCCGCACCTGCCAACGTTTTGGTTCGAATGACACATAAAGTCCGCCGCCTGCCTGTTCGTCGCTTGCTGGACCCATTTTCTCAAAAGGCACGGTAATGCGCGCCGTTTCCTTACTGCCGTCCATCAAGGCAACCGCTATATCATAGCTGCCGCGCGGCAAAGTCTCTGCGATCATATAAAACCATTGTCCATCCGCCTGCACCGAAGCATCCCCAATCACCTTCTCATTTGCATAGATTCGCACGCGCCCACCGCTGGCGCTACGCCCCCGAAAGACGGCACCGCCGCTATCGTCATAGTCAATCGGTCCAAGGCTGAGCGGGCCAGAAATCGGCATACCGCCGAAGGGGCTTTTGATCACGCGTGAAGGCCCGCCCGGCGTCGTCAAAAGGATCAAAGTGGGAGCCTCAAATGGCGTACTCGGTACAACAACAGCTGTATCGATTGACCTGTTTGAAGTTGGACGTTCGTCGCTGGCTTTGGGGATTCGAAAGAGAGTTTCATCCGAGCGCATGCGGGTACCGTCCTCAAGCACCATGATCAAATTTATCGCCTGCGTTTCCTGCGGATTAATTGGTAATATGGCTGTCCAATTTCCGGCCTCATCAGCTTTTACTTCCCCTAAACGCTGGGCGCTTTGACTGAGTACGAGGGATGCGTGAGGCTGCGACGTGCCAGCCATACGCAATTCGCCTGCATTTTCCGAAACCGTTCGAAAAAGGGCGGGCGAAATAGATATAGATGTATTGCTTTGATCGTCTTTTGAAGCGACTTGCCCAAGTCCAGACGGCGGAGCGCTGCGGGTTAATTGAACTGCGGCCAGAATAGCCAATAAGATAACGGCCCCCGTAACCAATATGGAAATTTTCGAGAGTTTCACATGGCGCCTTTCCTGGCATGGCTCAAGACTATTGCAAGAGCTCCGACTCTGTTAACCTAAGTCTGAATCCTATAAGGGGAAAGACCCGATTAGGAAATTTAATAATAGGACATAAACAGTGGTAAATTTACACTCAGCGAAAAAGTCAATTTGTGTTTTTTGCGGGTCACGAACGGGTCTAGGTCCTGAGTATATGGCACTGGCGGCGCAAACTGGCAGAGCCATCGCAGATCAGGGCTACCGTCTCGTTTACGGCGGCGGAGGCGTAGGTCTCATGGGGCAAACCGCGCGGGCCGCGCGGGATAACGGCGGAGACGTTCTTGGCATCATCCCCGAATTTTTGACCCAGTCAGAAGCTCTCCTCTCAGATGTGCCGCATGAAATTGTCGCCGACATGCATATCCGAAAACGCAAAATGTATGACGCCTCACAAGCATTTATTGTTTTGCCCGGCGGTATTGGAACCTTAGAAGAGGCCATAGAGGTCATGTCTTGGATGCGGCTACAAATTCATGCAAAGCCGATGGTATTCTTGTCAAATGATCAATATTGGCAGCCATTAATGGATCTTCTTCATCATACGATAGACAAAGAATTTTCACCCGCTTGGATGCGCGGGGAAATTCTGCGCGCCGCCACTCCCAAGGCCAGCCTAGATTTGATCCATACCCATTGGGACAACCCGCCACCGCAGCGCAAACTTTCGCAAATGAGTGTGGATTTAGTATAGACTTAGGCTTGACTTGCCCCCTCAAGCAGTCCCGCGCAGATTGCCTCAAGGCCCGCGCGGTCGACATCATCAAAACTGTCGAGCTGCGTACTGTCCACATCCAGCACAGCAAATAGCGCGCCGGAGGTGTCAAATACCGGCACGACTATTTCTGAGTTCGTTTGACTATCGCAAGCAATATGGCCGGGAAAGTCATGCACATTGGGGACGATGATCGTCTTTTGACCGCGCGCGCAGGCTCCGCAAACCCCACGCGAGAACGGAATCCGCAAGCATCCAAGCGTACCTTGATAAGGACCGACAACAAGTTCCTCAGGTTTATGCGGGTCAACAACATAGAATCCTGTCCAGAAAAATGTGTCAGGAAAGGCAAGCGAGAGCAAACAAGAGGCTGTCGCCATGCGCGCCGTGCGAGACGGCTCACCGCTAATTACAGCCGTAATCTCTTTACCGTTTTGAACATAAATTTCAGCTTTTGACATATCAATCCTGCTTGGCGCTTAAGCTTAGGGCGCAAAGAACCCGTCATAGCAAAGCGCGAGAATGGTAGGGGGAGAGGGACTTGAACCCCCGACCAATCCGTTATGAGCGGACGGCTCTAACCAACTGAGCTATCCCCCCATTGGCCGAGAATGGGTATAGCGCGCCGAGCCATAATGACAATAAAATTCCTGTAAAACTTATCAAAAAAGCCGCAAATATTTCTAGCCATAGAGCGGCACGGTTGCCGCAATGGGATCTAGGCGTATCCAAACCGCAAGCCCCACGGCGGCGACGAAGCAGGCCGCCGCCAGTCTTGCCCTGATCTTAACGCTATGACCCGCATAAAGCGGCAAAACTGCAATCGCGGCTATGGCGGCTGGCAAGATCACCGCCGCAAGCATATCCGGTCCCACGCCCAGCAAAAGCAAATGAGACAGGCTGAGCATATAGCCTATAACAAGCGCCGCGAGGCCGCCCGCCGCGATCAGCCCGCCGGGGCGCGTAACAGCCGCATCTCCCCGCGACATCATTGAAACCAAACCGCAAAGCATAACGGCGAGGGTAAGAAAATAGGCCGCCGCCGGAGCCAAAAACTGCCCGACAATCGCAAGCATAAAAAGCGGTAAGGACGCGCCGAGCCGCCGGTCTGCGCCAAGTTTTGTGCCTCCGAAAATTGCTAAAAACACGGCAGAAATAGACAGCGCGGCGAGCCAATGCAGGGTCCCGATTGCGGCTAGCCCGTCATAATAATTTTCCCTGCCGCCGGTCCCGGCGAGCATATTTAGCCCAAAGAGTAAAAGGCCGCCTAGCCCCAAGAAGGCGAGACCGCGAGCAGCGCCGCTGATGACTCCCCGCGCGCCGCCGCCTGCCCCGCGCAGCGAAAAGCCATAAAATAGTGCTCCGAGCCCAATAAAAACCCAGCCCCAGAACGGCGCGTAAATCACGGTGAAAAGCCCAAAGAGATCAAAGAAAACCGCGTCTTTTTTTGGCGTAGGAAATTCCGGTCCGGCGAGCAAGGCGCGGGTCAGATCAAGCCCCTGCGAGCCCATATGCTGTAACGTGCCTTCCTCAAGCGACGCAATATCGTTTTTGGGCGAATGGTAATATTCAGGCCGCCCGATATTTGCGATATTATAGGCCGCATAATCCCCCTCAAGTGCAGGCGTTAGGTCGGTATCATTGGGAAGGGCATTATATATAAAAACAGACAGCGACGACGCGCTGGGTTGCTTTACCGCGCGGGCATAGAGCGCTGCAAGATTTCCATTTTCCCTTGATGTCTGGAACATATTGGCCGTGCCGCCTGCGCCTCTAGCTTCAAAATTAATGATCGCCCCGACTTTTTCACGAATGGGATTTTGCGCAAAGAAATGCCGAGCGCCGACAAGGCCTAATTCTTCAGCGTCTGTGAATAAAACTACGATGTCTCGCGGGGCGGGCCCGGCTTCGCGGACCGCGCGCAAAATTTCAAGGATACTAGAGAGGCCAATGGTCGCGTCAGCCGAAGCAGGCGAGCCCCAGACTGAGTCGTGATGCGCCATCAAAAGCAAAGCGGGCTTGGCCCTGTCTTTCCCCGGCAGAATGCCGATAACGTTATATATCTCCTGCTCCGTCAGGCTTTCCCCGCTCCAGCGGCTAAGCCGCGCCAATGCGCGCGGATCAAGGCTGGAGCGCTCCGTGCTGACCTCAAGGCCTAAACCCTCGAGCCGCTTCGCCAAATAGGCGCGAACCTTTGCATTCTCTTTTGAACCCGTAGGATGGGGCTTTTGGGCAATCTTACGCACATCGACCATGGCGCGGGCTGAAGAAAATTCCAAAGGCGGCGTATCCAGCGCCCGCGGGGACCGAGGGGTCGCTGCTATATAGGCCAACCAGAAACCAAGCCCGATCACAGCCAAGAACACTCCCCATCTTTTCAGCATGAATTTCCCGCTCCCATTTACGCCGCCGTTTTCAGCTTGGCTATGTCTCAGGCTGTCTGATAAGGGCGTTAATGTCAATTTGGGCTCGGCAAATAACCCGAAACGGATTTCGGGCTTGGCGCGGGCCGGAAATTCTATAGATATCAAGCTATGGACGGCTGGCCGATCAGTGCGGGACAAACCCTTCTGACCTATCTCGGGTTTACCGCGATTATTATCGCGCGCTATTTCGCGATTGTCTGGCCAATTCATCATATGCTCTGGCGCAGAGACCCTAACCGCGTGAAGGCCCGCCGGCTGTCAAAGCGCGAACCCACGCGGGCGACGATCAAAAACGAAATCAAGCTCTCTGTGATCTCCGCCTTTATTTATGCTGCGCCCGCTGCCGTCGTCCTTGAGATGTGGAAAGCGGGCGGAACCGCCCTTTACAGCGGACCTGTAAGTAGCCTGAGCGGCTGGGGGTACGTCCTCGTAAGCTCATTGATTTATCTCTTTGTGCAAGACACGTGGTTTTATTGGACCCACCGCGCCATGCATCACAAATCGCTATTCGCGCTCACCCATGCGGGTCATCACCGAAGCGTACAGCCTACCCCTTGGGCAAGCTTTTCTTTCGATCCCCTGGAGGCACTCAGTTCGGCTTGGCTGCTTCCCGTTTTGGCATTGTTTGTGCCGCTGCATATTGGCGCGGCCCTCGGGCTTTTGATGATTATGACGATCAATGCCGTGTTTAACCATGCAGGCTGGGAAATTTATCCTGATCGCTGGGTGAAGGGATGGTTTGGCAAAATTTTTATCACCGCCGCCCATCACAATTTACACCATACAAAATTCACCGGAAATTACGGCCTATATTTCAGGTTTTGGGATTACGTCGCCGGAACAGACAAGGGCCAAGTATAGAGCTTTCGCTCTTCCCCTAACGCCCGGTTTTCACAAGCCGCAAGAAGGGACGCTTAAGCGCCCGTTCATCTTGAACATCGGAGGCGCGGCTCGCTTTCGGCAATTCTGCCGCTTCCGCCTCGCTTTGCACGGACCGCGGCGGTACAGAGCGAAGGGGCGGATAATGTTTCGGACTAGGCTTTGGCACTGGGGATAAATCTGGAGCGATTTCAGGCGGCGCGTCCTCAAAGTCATCTTCAATGCGGCGCACGCGGGGCGAAAATTTCGGCTTTTTGGATTTGAAAGACGAGCGCGGCGTATAGGCTGCATTCGCGCCGCCCCCCGCATCCGGCAATGCATCCTTCTCTAATCCCGCGAGGCGACTGGCCTTGGCAGCCTTGCGCGCGTCTTTGACCTTTTTATTCAGCCCCGCAACTACCCGTTTTTGCGCAAAGCTGAGCGCGTCTCCGGGACGTCCTTTTTGTAAATCGTTAAAGGCCGAGCCAAATTCATCAATACGCTTTTGCACAGAGCCTGCAAATTCATCTTCCCACTCTGTCAAATCACCATTGTCCTTGAGCGTTCGGTGAAGGCGCTCTAATTTGCGCTGTGCATTACGCGCAGAGCGCTCTCGCGCTTTGGCTTCACGGGCACGCTGCGCCTCCAGAGCCGTGTCCCTTGCGGCTTGTTCGGTTTGCCATTGCTGTCTGTCATAATCACTCACGCAAGAACAATACACGAACAAAAAATTTATGCAAGATCGGCAACAACCTCTAAATACATATCAAGCAAGGCTTCTTGCTCGGCCCGCTCAGCGGCGTCGAGCTTACGCAGGCTAACGACCTTGCGCACGACCTTTGTATCAAATCCAAAGGTCTTAGCTTCGGCGTAGACTTCGCGTATATCCGCCGCGAGCTCAGTCTTTTCCGTTTCAAGGCGCTCGATTCGCGCAATAAATTGCTTGAGCTTTTCGCGGGTCGCGTCACCCATTGAGGTGGCGCGCTGTTCATCTGTCATCATGGCGGTATCCTTCTTGTGCGCTGGCGGCACGCTAATACATTGCGCCGCCAATCAAAGACAAAATCCGCAGTTTGTTGTGGACGAAAACAGCTTTATCATTAACTTTACCCGCAAGGCCGTTTCAAGCGGCGCAAAAGGAATTGGGGACACCATGGGTAAAAAGAGGTTTTTCACGGGCGGATTGCTGGCCCTATTGCTAGGCGGCTTTGTCTATTCACAGCTTGTATTGGTCCCCGCCGTTGACGCGGACAAAAATCCCGTACGCCCGCATCCGCCCCATTTCGTTTCACTAGCGGCAAAGAACTTGCACAAAACGCTGCGCGTCGCCGATTTACATACCGACACTTTATTGTGGAGACGTAACCCTGAAAAGCGGCATGACTATGGACACGCAGATCTACCGCGCCTGCGCGAGGGCGGGGTTAATTTGCAGGTGTTTTCCGCCGTAACAAAATCTCCAAGCGGGCTTAACTTTGGCGAAAATGACGCCAATGCCTCCGATGATATCACCAAGCTCGCCGCCGCCCAACTTTGGCCTCTACGTACTTGGAATTCAATTTATGAGCGCGCCGCCTACCAAGCTCAGCGCTTACAAAAGCTGGAAGCTAATCCGGATAATCGTCTCAAAATCGTCCGTAGCGCGGCTGATCTTACTGCTGGTGATGACGGAACACTGCTTGCCGTATTGCTGACTGAAGGCGCCCACCCCCTTGAAGGAAAGATTGAGAATATAGCCCGCCTAAAGGCGCAGGGCTACCGTATGATGGGCTTGCAGCATTTCTTTGATAATGACCTTGGCGGCTCAATGCATGGGCAAGCAAAAGGCGGCTTGACTGAATTTGGGAAACAAGCCGTTTTGGAAATGCGCGCCCAAGGCATTCTTATTGATGTTGCCCATAGCAGCGAACAGGTCGTGCGCGACGTTCTGGCTATTACGCCTGATCCAATTTTCATCTCTCACGGCGGTGTGCTCTCCCACTGCCCCAAAACCAAAAATCGTAACCTGCCCAATGAGCTGACAAAGGCGATTGCTGCGCGCGGGGGCATTATTGGCATTGGATATTTTGAAGGCACGATATGCGACATCTCGCCCAAAGGAATCGCCGCCGCTATAAATGATGCCGTTAAAGTCCTCGGGGAGGATGCGGTGGCGCTTGGGTCTGATTTTGACGGCACGGTTGAAACGGCGCTGGACACGAGCGAGCTGGCCGCCATCACCCACGCGCTCATGCAACTGGGAATGGAAGACCGCGTTATCCGCAAAGTTATGGGCGAGAATGTCTACAACTTTTTGAAAAACAACCTTCAAGAAGCCCAATAGAACATGCTTTTAAGAGGAATCACATATTTTGCGCTGCTCGCCAGTGCAGGCTGCGTCTCTAGCGATTACGATAACGCGCCCTATAATCGACAAGCGCCCCAAACGGCAACAGAAATTGAATTTGCAAAAGCTATTCTAGCGGATTTGCAGCCAAAGTCCTTTGCCGCAAATAGGGAATATTGCGGATACATAGGCCTTGATAGTTCAGGGAATTTCGCGGCCTCAACAGCGGTGAAAGGAAGAAAATCCTCTTGCCAAGTCAAAGATGATCTAGATTTTTCCTAGCTCCTCGCCTCATATCACACCCACGGTGCTTACCACAAAAATTTTGATGCTGAATTACCTTCATCTGATGATCTTCTCTCAGACTTTGAAGAAGGCATTGATGGTTATATCTCCACGCCGGGAGGACGCCTTTGGTATATAAATGGGCAAAAGAAGACAGCCCGTTTATTGTGCGGCGCGCGATGCGTCCCGGGTGATCCCAATTATGGCGCCGATCAAGACGGCGAAATCAAGCCCTTTTATACACTTGAAGACATTTTAAGCTTTGAGTGAGGCGGCCATAAGAGCGCAAGATATGCCAGCCTAAAATATCACTACATTGCATCACATCGGCGCTAGGCTTGAAAAATGCATAATTTCATTTAGGGTTGCATTAACCAAATTATAAACTTCGAGGCCAAAATGTCATTTAATTCCCTCCCCATCCTTATAAGATTTATTTGTTTTAGCATTGCCTTCGTTTTACCGCTCGCGGCAAATGCCGGAGAATTAATACGGCCAGACACGGCCAGCGGCTTTCAATGGAAAAGCACAGAATGCGCACGACCAATCGCGCCTCTCGCAAATTCAGTCGAGTCCAGCGAAGCTCGTCTCATGCGATATGCGCGCGACATTGAAATCTATATTGAGTGTATTCAGCGGGAAGCGCAGCGCGATTTTCAAAAGGCCCAGATCAAAATGCAAGAGGCCGTAGAGCGAGACCTCGCCAGACAAACGCAGATTATGAATGACATGATGCTGCAAGCTGCAAAATCGATGCGATAACGCTGGCTGCTAGCCGCTGGCACTATTTGGCGTGCGCACTTTAGAGCGCGCGGACCAACTGTCATTTGTACTTGCAAATCATTCGCACATGCGATAACAGGACTCATGATACATTGCCTTTGCAATAATATTAATACGGCCAAAGTTGATGCCGCCGCCGCCAGCGGGGCGGAGCGCGCGAGCTGCGTTATGAAAGCCTGCAATACAAAATTTAACTGCGGGCAATGCCGCGCGGATATCAATGCCCGCCTGCTCGAGACTCGCGCCGCGCGTCCAATTCTTGAGGCTGCTGAATAATTTCAGGCTATTTCGCCCCTACAATCGCAAGTCATTATTAACCGCAAAGATTTCTGTGCGAGTGATTTGCAGTCTCGCAATTTGCCATTGACCCTCGCGCCAACCTCCCCAATTAAAGGGTATAATTAATGTTGGAGGCGTAAATGCGCGGCGATAAAAAAGTCATAGAATATCTCAATCAAGCTTTGAAAGCAGAGCTAACGGCAATCAATCAGTATTTCCTTCACTCGCGTATGCTTAAGGACTGGGGCGTGTCAAAGCTGGCAAAGAAGGAATATGAGGAAAGCATTGAGGAAATGCAGCATGCCGACAAAATCATTGAACGGATTTTGTTCCTTGGCGGGCTGCCCAATCTTCAAGACCTTGGAAAACTCTACATAGGCGAGACGGTCGAAGAGATTTTAAAATGTGACATGAAACTGGAGGATATAGCCCTGCCAATTTACCGCGACGCGGTGGAACATTGCGAATCTGTGCGTGATTACGGCACGCGCGACCTCTTGCAATCCATATTGATTGACGAGGAAGAGCATGTCGATTTCCTAGAAACGCAATTTGACTTGATCAAACAACTTGGCATTCAAAACTATATCCAGATGCAAAGCGAGAGCGCGGACGCCTAGGCGCCATGTTGCAGCAGCGCCCCGTCATGCCGCTTTTCACTCATTAGACGATCTCTTTATTGTCTAGTTTTTTGAAAAACCTTTGAGCATCAGAGACGACGGCGCTACGTTTTTCCTCATCCATCTTCGAAAGGGTTCGATAGGGCATGGCCATGCGGGGATTACCGGAAAGTGCGTCTTGGTTTTCGATCATGAAATTCCAATAAAGATAGTTGAACGGACACGCCTTAGGGCCGTTTTTCATACTCACCTTATAGTTACACTCCCTGCAATAATTTGACATTCGATTGATGTACGACCCGCTGGCGGCATAAGGTTTGGAGGCCAGCAGCCCGCCATCGGCAAATAAGACCATGCCGGATACATTAGGTAGTTCGACCCATTCAAAGGCATCCGCATATACAAGGTGATACCATTCATTCACTTCATCGGGATGAAGTCCGGCGATTAAGGCAAAATTTCCTAATATCATGAGCCGCTGGATATGGTGGGCGTAGGCATTTTCGCGGGTCTCGCTCACGCATTGCTTTAGGCAGTTCATTTGCGTTTGCGCGCTCCAGTAAAAATCAGGTAAAGCACGCCCTGCCCCCAAGAAATTTTCCGACGCATATTCTGGCATTTTCAAATCATAAATACCTTTTACATACTCTCGCCATCCCAAAATCTGACGGATAAAGCCCTCTACGGAGTTGAGCGGAGCGCCGCCTTCCTGATAGGCGATTTCAGCCTTGCGGATACATTCCATTGGGCCAAGCAAACCACAGTTCAAATAAAGACCAATATGGCTATGAAACATCCATGGCTCCCCGCTGAGCATGGCATCCTGATAGGTTCCAAAATTGGCCAGGCGCGCCTTAATGAAATCATCTAATGCCGCCAGGGCCCCCTTTCGCGTGACCGCATAATGAAATGGCTCCAAATCGCCAAAATGATCAGAGAAGCGGGCTTGGACAACTTTCATGACCTCGCGCGTCAGGGCATCGGGCGGCTGCATGAAAGGCTCGGGAATATCCAAACCGTCCTTTGCGGGAGCTCGGTTTTCCTTGTCAAAATTCCAAGCCCCTCCAGCAGGTTTATCTGCGTCCATGAGCACATCATATTTCCGGCGAAGAGTTCTGTAAAAATACTCCATGCGAAGCTGTTTGCGGCCCTCTGCCCACTCCCGAAACTCACTTGGAGTGCACAAAAATCGATCATCAGGGTAAATCTCAACGTCGCAGGTCAGGTCTTCTTTCCACGCCTCTAGGCGTTCTCGCACGCGGTACTCTGAAGGTTGGGTGATCAGAACGCGCTCGGGGCGCAGCGCAGCAACGGCCCGCTCTAGCTCGGTTTCAAAACTTTGGCTGTTATCCGCATCATCGATTTTAACGTAGCGAATATTAAACCCATCGCCCGCAAGCTCATCGGCGAAATGGCGCATCGCGGAAAACAGGAACGCGATCTTTTTCTTATGATGTTTGACGGCGGTGGCTTCTGCGTGCACTTCACACATGAAGACCACATCGTCTTGCTTATTGGCTTGGGCCAAAGACGAGAGATTTCTTGAGAGCTGGTCACCAAGGATAAAAATTAGGTTCATGTGGTAATCGTCATCGCAATGTAAAAACTAGCGAGGCCAGCACTTCATAAGACGTCACCATCAATATCGCCCTTCATCATCTCAAGGCGGTCTTTAACCGGTTTAAGCTCAGGGTAAAGGCGGTTGGCCTCTTTATAAGCCTCATAGGCAGGTTCAGTGCGGCCTACGCGCTCAAAGATATTTCCTAAAGTCCAATGCGCATAAAACTGGCGGGGTTCCAAAATAAGCGCCTGAGTGATTTCCGAGAGCGCACGCGAAAAATCTTCTTCCTCCAGCGCTAACCTTCCAGAACGCGACCAGCCCTCCGCATAGTCCGGCGCAAGTTCGGTCACGTGATTATACATCCGGCGCGCGAGGGACTTATTTCCGCGCTTATGGGCGGCATTACCTCGGCGCAGTAAAAGGTTCACTGAATCAGAGCCGCTATCAAGCCAGATCGCCCAAATTTCCTCGGCGATTAAATTGGCCGCTTCCTCGCCTGTGGCCGCTTGTAAACGCTCAAAGAGGGCATCGAGCTTTGCCTCACGCTCCGCGCCTTCCGGCAGACGGCTGTAATCCGGCGGCGCTACGGCCTGCGGCGAAGCTTGATCAGGAACAGCTATATCGGGAAGAGCTATATCGGGAAGGCCGGGAAAGGCACGCGGTTCGGTCAATTCGCCCTCTTGCGGAATGCCGTCATTCTCGCTTTCAAAAAGGCTATCAACTTCTCCACCATCAAGGTCCAAAGGGGCTTGCTCGATAGGGGCTTGTTCAATGGGTGGTATCTCGCCGCGCTCACGTTCAGGCAGGCTATCCTCAGGCGGCGTTTGCGACATTGAAGGCGGGGCCGTGAAAGCAAAGGCAAGGACGGCGCCGGCAAGCAGTGATCTGAGAGGTAAAATCATCATATGTAAACACACTGACGCCCCCTGCCCGCGAAGGCAAGAGGCGTCGTCAGTATTTTGCCGCTTGGGGCCGCAGTATCGCTGAAACGTGACTGCGGCGTGAAACAGATGGTCGAGCCAGCTATAGCCGCAATTAGCCTTTGATTAGCCTTGGCGGGCCTTAAAACGCGGGTCTGTCTTGTTGATTACATAAAGGCGGCCCTTACGGCGCACAATCTGGCAATCGCGGTGGCGGTTTTTAAGGGAACGAAGTGAGCTGCGGACTTTCATGATCTGCGCTTTCTAATCAATTGAATCAGGAAGGGCGCGTATAAGTCTGCCTGCCCCCCAAGTCAACAGAGTTTTTGACGCCCGAGCCGTGCACTCGCGCCGCATTATTTCCCGCTAAGGCGGGCGATTTGAGCCGAGGCGGGGGCATAGCCATTGTGAGCTGCTTTTTGGTACCACTCAAGCGCTTTGGCTTCATCCTTGGGCAGCCCCCAGCCCCTTTCGCTCAGCACGCCAAGGCCGTATTGCGCCGCCGGGTCAGGCACTTGGGCGGCCGCGCGGTAAAGGCTGACCGCCTTGTCATAATCTTTCGCCGTGCCCAGCCCCTTTGCATACATATTGGCGAGTAAGGTTTGCGCCTCATAAAAATCTTGCGCCGCAGATTTTTCATACCATAGGACCGCCTCATCAAAATCCTGCGGCACGCCGCGGCCTTGTTCATAAAGCTCCCCAAGGCGCAGAGTTGTAAAAATGCCCAAGACGCGCTTGCCCGTTTTTATCGCCCTGCTCTGCTGCTTGGCGAGAATATTTCACCGCCATTGCAAGATCAGCAGGCACGCCCTTCCCATGCTAATAGATAGAGGAAAGCCGGTTCTGCGCTGCGCTATCTCCAAGCTCTGCGGCGCGGGTTAGCCAGCGAAGGCCTTCTTCAATATCTTTTGGTATGCCTTTACCGCACATATAAATCGTGGCGAGTAAATTATGCGCAGGAATATCGCCCTGCTCAGCAGCTAGTTTCAGCCATTTGATGGCCTTTGGCGGATCTTGATGCTTGCGCTCATCCCCCAGCCCGTAAAGATAAACTTCGGCAAGCTGGGTCTGCGCGG
Source organism: uncultured Caulobacterales bacterium (assembly GCA_964410285.1). Lineage (GTDB taxonomy): Bacteria > Pseudomonadota > Alphaproteobacteria > Caulobacterales > Maricaulaceae > Fretibacter. The sequence goes on from CAYPFR010000003.1 coordinate 39,205, forward strand.
TGATGTCGCCGGAATTAGCCGCTTTTTCCAAGCCCTCCATCGGCCCAGCACTGGAGCACCCCGCAAAAAGCGCGCTTAAAAGCAAGGCCGCTATCGTCTTATATCTCATGATCTGTCCCCGATTTCCGTGTATTACGCATGATAAATCTGAAACGTAGCGGCGGGACTGTCAAATTAAAGCCTTGAAATATATTTTACTATCCTAGCTATCGCCTCCAAGGAATCACGCTTGAGGGAATCGCTTAGGGCTTTTAGTTTGGGAACGGACACGACCCAGATAAGAGACCCGACATTCCCAAAAAAAGCACAATCAGGATCAAGGAAACCGATCTTTATCCGCCGATAAAGGCCTATTTTGAAGGGCGGGGCTATCAGGTAAAGGGCGAGGTCGGCGCGGCGGATATTGTCGCCATCCCGCGCGCCGCCCCCGATGACGGAGAGCCGATCATTGCCGAGCTTAAAACCAGCTTTTCCCTATCCCTTTTTCATCAGGCGATTAACCGGCAATCCATGACAGATCAGGTCTATATCGCCGTACCGCGTAAAACGGGCAAAGCGGCCATGACTGCGATACGCAAGAATAAGATGCTCTGCCGCCGTCTGGGTCTTGGGCTTATGACGGTGCGGATGGCCACGGGTCAAGTTGATGTGCACTGCGAGCCTGCCCCGTTTACCCCGCGCAAGATCAAGGCCCGCAAAGAAAAGCTGCGGCGGGAATTTGGCTCTCGCCACGGCGATCCCAATCTTGGCGGTATGACCAGCGCGGGACTGATGACCTCTTACCGGCAGGGGGCTTTACGCTGTGCCAAAGTTTTGCACAATGAAGGCGCGTGCAAAGGGTCTTATGTCGCCAAAATGGCCGGATTTGAGAAAGCCACCGCCTTAATGGCGGCCAATCACTATGGCTGGTTCGAGAAGGTAGAGCGCGGGGTTTACGGCCTCACGCGGGAGGGGGCGAAGGCCTTATCGGAGAATGCCGCCTTGGTCGCCTCCATGATGGGAAATGATTAGGCGTTAAGCAGGCCCTAGCAGCGGGCCGCCAGCGTTTTAACTGCGCCGCCATCTATGAGGCCCCATTTAAATCTGTTAGGTGAAATTATGAGGATTCGGTTTCTTAAATTTATAGCGTCGGCGGCTCTGGCCGCGGCGCCTGCCTGCGCGAGCACGACCCCGACACCTGCCTTAGCATCAGCCGCCTCGCAAATTACTGCAAACGTGATTACCGCCGCCGTTATTCCCGTCCCGCGCCTTAAGCCTGCCTATGTATCTGCCGCGGAAAAGCAGAAAAAATTTGACGCTTGGAAAGCCGATTTCACAGAGCGCGCGATTGCCAAAGGCTACCCCGCGCAGCTTGTGCGCAGCGTCATCGCCCCAACTAAAATCAATGAGTTGGCCCTAGAGCGCGACAAGACGCAGCCCGAATTTACCAGCCCGATCTGGTCTTACGTTGATAAAACTACCTCCGCCGCCCGGCTAGAAGGCGGCGCAAAGGCTCTTCGGGAAAATGACGCTGTCTTTCGCGCCGTCGAAGGCCGCTACCGCGTCAGCCCACATATCTTAACCGCGATTTGGGGCCTTGAGACCAGCTATGGCCGGATTCAGGGCCGTCACGACATACCGAGCGCGCTGGCGACCTTTGCATTTAAGGGTCGGCGCACAGCATTTGGCGAAGAACAGCTGTTTGCCGTTCTCGACATCCTGCGCAGCGGCGCAGTTTCGCGCGATCAGCTTGTCGGCTCTTGGGCGGGCGCCATGGGCAATACGCAATTTATCCCCACGACCTTTCGTGATTATGCCATTGATTTTGATGGCGACGGACGAAAAGATCTATGGAAATCCGAAGCTGACGCATTGGGCTCAGCGGCCAACTATCTCTCCCGCTTTGGCTGGGAATATGGCCTGCCGAGCTTTGCCGAGGTTCGCCTGCCAAGCGGTTTTGATTACGCACTCGCCGATGGCAGCGCGCGGTCAGTAGCGGATTGGCAAGCCCGAGGTATTACGCCAATCAATGGCCAAAAATGGAGCGGGCAAGCTTTGCCAATGCAAGCCAAATTAATCATACCCGCAGGGGCGCGCGGGCCCGCCATTCTGACTTTCAAAAATTTTGATGTTATCAAGCGGTATAATAATTCCACCAGCTACGCGCTGGGCATTTCAATGCTCGCAGAGGCGCTGGCGGGACGCCCAACGTTAAAAACACCCTGGCCCAAATCAGACAAGCGCGTGGCCTTTAAGGACCTCATTCGTATGCAGAAAAAACTCACCGCGCTTGGCTATGACACAGGCGGGGCGGACGGAATTATCGGACCGAAAACGCGGCGCGCGATTCAAAATTGGCAAAGCGCGAATGGTTTGCCTGCTGATGGTTACATTGAACAAAACATGTTTAAAAAAATAATGATTTCAGAACGTTAAAAATGTTTTCTTAACCGCAGTATAGCGCCGCGAATATCTGATATTACGCCCGCGCCAAAAACGGATAGCTAGCTTCCACTGCGTAGGTATTCATCCCGCCATTGGTTTTTTGCCAACTGGAAATCAGCTCCATTTCATCAACTAAAAACGGCTTTGTATTAAAGCGGGAGGTGCGCGTTTCAAAGGCAATCACCCGCTCTGCAGGTGTGTGCTTGAGGTAAGCCAGCGTCACATGCGGCATATATTTGCGTTTCTCCAGTGTTAGCCCGGCGCGCCGCGCGGCGTTCTTGCATTTTTCGTGTAGCGCCATAAGCCCGTCATTTTTCTTCACCCCAAGCCATATCGCGCGCGGTTCACTGCTGCCAAAATGGCCGGAGCCTTCGAGTTGCAATGTTAGGGATTTTTGCTTTATCTGCGCCAGTTCATCATCAAGCATTTCGGCCTGATCAAGCGACACATCGCCGTAAAATGCAGTAGTGATATGCAGCTTGCTTTCCTCTACCCAGCGCGCGCCAGCCACGCCCCTTTGCACGCGTACAATGTCACGCACGATATCGGGGTGGAGCCTAAGCGCGGAAAACAGCCGCATGGATCAGCAAACGGGAGAGCGAAAACGTTTATGAATTTCGCTTGCCGCTTTTTCCATCTCCCGAGTCCATTCGATATTATGGGCGTCAATATTTTCTTTAAGCTGCGCAACCGAGGTCGCACCAATAATATTTGAGGTCACAAATTCGCGGCTATGGGTGAATTTATGCGCAAATTGCGTGGGCGTAAGGCCCAAATCCCGCGCCGCTTCATTACAAGCTTTGATCGCTTCGCCCCCGCCAGGCCCAGAATAACGGCCCAAAAATTCGGGAAAAAGCGCCTTACGGGATTTCGCGGGCACATCCCCGCCGTCATATTTCCCCGTCAAATTCCCCATGCCAAGGATCGAATATGGCAAAAGTCCCACATCCTCTCGCATAGCAATCTCGGCAAGCTCATAGTCAAAACGCCGTGCCACCAGACTGTAGACATTTTGAATCGAGGCAATGCGCGGCAGGTTCTGTGTTTTGGAAAGCTCGAGGAACTTCATCGTGCCCCATGCGCTTTCATTGGAGACCCCGATATGGCGGATATTTCCCTTCTCTATGTGGCGCGACAGCGCCCCGAGGATATCGGCGAGGGGCACCATCTCATCAGCGTCATAATCATGATAGCTATGAAACCCAAAACTCGCGAGCGCGCGATCTTTCCAATGCAGTTGATAAAGGTCAATGTAGTCCGTTTGCAGGCGGCGAAGCGAATTTTCAACGGCCTCATCTATCTGCGCGGGGGTGTGGCGAGTTTCATCTACGTTGCCGCCGCGGCACCACGTCATGCCCGAACGGCCCGTTACCTTAGTTGCTAGGTAGAAATCATCCCGCCGCCCACGTGCCTGTATCCAAGAGCCGATATAGCTCTCTGTGCGGCCCTGTGTTTCGGCGCGCCCCGGCACAGGATACATTTCAGCGGTATCAATGAAATTAATGCCTGCGCCGATTGCGTAATCAAGCTGCGCATGGGCCTCTGCTTCTGAATTTTGTTGTCCCCACGTCATCGTGCCAAGACATATCGAAGTGACCTGATCACCCGTGCGGCCAAGCTGCCTTTTTTCCATGAGAACCCCCTTAAAATAAACGTGCAAAATAACTTTAGAAAATTTTGTAATTTGTAAAAAGTGCACTATATAGGGGTTAAGAGCCGTTACAACGGAAATGCCTTTAAAGGAGCGATTTTATGAACCAGTTTAACAATACAGTCGGAAATTCGGCGCAGGTCGACCTCGGCCTCAAAAATTTCATGCTTGGCACTTACCGCTATATGGCCGCCGCAATGGCCGTCACGGCGGGTGTCGCCTATTTTGGAGGTCAAGCAATTTCCTCAAACCCGCAGCTTCTGGGTATGATTCGCAATCCGGTCATTTTGATCGGCTTTATGATTGCAATTCCTTTTCTATTTGCAGGTGTCGGTAGAAAACTTCCGACAATGAGCCTTGGCGGCGTTCAAACCTTCCTCTTTGGTTTTGCGGCCTTCATGGGCGTATTTATGTCCGCCGTGGCGGCTTTCGTGCCCGGATTAATCATCGCGAAAATTTTCTTCATGACAGTTGCCATGTTCGCCGCGCTTAGCCTCTTTGGATATTCAACAGAGCGTAACCTCTCGACCTATATCAAATACGCAGCGGCGGCCTTTCTTGCCTACATTTTGTTGGCGGTTGTCGGTATGTTTGTTCCGGCAATCAGTCCCTTCGCAGGCGGCGTCTTCGGAACGGTTGTTCTGATTATCGCGCTTTTGGCAATTGCTTTTATCACCGCATGGGAAACACAGATGCTAAAGCGGGTGTATTACGGCAACGCAGGTAATGCCGCGATGGAAGGTAAACTGTCCGCCTACGGAGCCGCGAGTTTGCTACTGGCCTTTATCAATATGTTCCAGATACTGCTAAGCCTTTTTGGCCGCGAATAGGCAACGGGCCACATAAAATTAGAACCCCGCAGCGTCTGCTCGCGGGGTTTTTTATTGCCTTAACCTATAACGATGCTCACCTAATCCGCGACTCGAAACCGTTGCCGATCAAAAACGCGCAGCACAGTTTTGAGGTCATGTCCGCGTTTCAAAATAAGGCCGCCCTGCGCAATCACGCTATATTGGCCTTGTTTGGCCTTTAGGGCCGGAGTCTTTTCAATACGATAGAGCGCATGTTCGCTAGCGCGGCGGTAGACTGAGAAAATAGCGCGGTCCTTTAGAAAATCCATGGCGTAATCCTTCCAGTCCCCTTGGCTGACCATCTGGCCATAGACATTGAGGATCAAAGCCAGTTCCGTGCGGTGAAACGCGACTTGGGAGGGCGGGCGCAGTTGGCCCGACGTAAGACGCGCGGCCCCTTTATCCGAGCTTTGAGGTTTGGTGTTTGGCTTAAAGGGCAGTATTTTTGAACGCATACAAAAGCTTAGCCGAAACAGGCAGGGTTGCAAGCCCTATGGGGCTATCGGGCATGCGCACAGGACGGATGAGGCTGGGGTTAATCCCCGTTAACTTGATTGCGAAAGTTTCACGCATTGCCTTATTTCTGCCCCATTTCCACCGCCTTCCCGCCCCAGTGCGGCGCAATGTTAAAACGGTTTGGCAATGTCCGCGTAGGGCGAAACTCTGCCCCCCAGCCTACCTACCTTGGCTTTGCCGATCATCTTTCCTTAGCCTCATTCATCCTGAGGCAATCTCATGCCAGCCTCCCAACCGGCACATACGCTGGCGCTTCCCTATTAGCCGCCAGTTGACGGCCCCAAAGCGACCAGCCCCGCTTTGGGGCCGGTTACTGAGGAAGAGGAAAACTTCGTTTAATTTGCTTGCCCTCTTGTGATCGGGCACAGCCCCATAGATGGGCTGCGGGCGGCGGCTATGGGCGGTAGACGCTCGCATTGACGACCTTAAGCGTCTCAGGGTCGTGAATGAGGGCGGCGTAGGCATAGCCGGGCTCTACCGCTATATCGAGCGCTTCGCCGGCCTTGATAGTTTCGACGCCCATGACAACGTTAGAAATTTTCAGCGTCCGGCCATGGTTTTCGCCAGCCTTAACAGGGACAGATTGCGTCCCAGGCTTAAAGGTGACCACAACGGCATCTGCGCGTGTGTCCAAGACAAGCTTACCCTCTTTCTCCATGAGTTTGACGGGCACGGGACTCTCTTTGAGAGCCATGGTCTCAACATCTCGTTTGGTATAACGCGGGCTGTGGGCCGAGCCATTGAGTACGATCTGCGGCGTGTAGACATTACCCGCGCCGAAGGCCTGCCCATAGGCGCGCTGGCGCTTGGTGAATTTCGGATTACCAAAGGTATCCTTCCACCCAAGATAATCCCAATAGGTTACGCCATAAGTCAGCACCAGTTTTTCGGGGTCTTCGCTTAGTTTTCCAACAAATTCATTCGCCGGCGGACATGATGAGCAGCCTTGTGAGGTAAACAGCTCAACAACTGTCGTCGGCGTGTCGCTTGCGAATGCAGCGGCGGGCGAGAGCATTAGGGCGGCGAATGCGGCGCTACGAAGAGACTTTAAGATCGGTTTCATATGCACCTTAGACCATAGACAAATGAAAAATTCCAATCGCTTTTGCATCACAGATTAGTGAGACCTCAGGCGCCCAAAATATTCAGGCTGCCTGCCTTAACCTCTGCCCTACATTGAGGGCTGGACGGCTTCACGTTTCTTTTCCTCGGGGTCCACATCAGGCTGACCATCAGCAGATAAAAGCACCGCCAGCCAGCGCGTGGTCGGGAACTGGGCAAGAATAATCATGATTATCACCGTCAACGGCGCAGAGAGAAATGCGCCAACACCGCCCAAAAGCGCGCCCCAAAGCGTGAGCGATAGCACGACAACAAGAGCTGAGAGATTCATACTATCGCCCATCATCTTGGGCTGAATCGTATTGCCAATGATAAATTGTACGCCAAATAAGAGCCCCGCCAGCAAGCCAATCATGGCAGGACTTTCAAATTGCACGAGCGCGAAAATAACCGGCAATGCCACAGCCGCAAGGCCGCCAATGATTGGGATATAATTCAAAATGAAAATCACCAATGCCCAAAATAGCGCATTATCAAGCCCCATAGACGCCATGATCGCGTAGCTTAGCAAGGTTTGTATAAGTGAAATGATAGTTTGTACGCCCAGATATTTCTCAATCGATTGGCGAATACGCGCCCCGACCTTACTGGCCTGTGCCCGCCGCATTTTATCAGGGAAAAGATCATCCATCTTTTTGGGGAAACTCGACTGCGCGACAAAAAGAAAGACAACATATATCGCAATCAGCGCAAAATTGGACGCCACCGATTGCATGGTTGCCGCAAATCCTGCCATCGCCCCTTGTAATTTCTGATCAAGCTCGAACTTATTGGATAGCTCCATAAAAGTGAGGTCTTCCCCCAGAAATCGCGTAAAAATCGGGTTGTGGCTGATCCATGAGAATATTTCCGATAGCCGCGCCTGATATCGCGGCGCCTCTTGCGAAACTTCCTGCGCCGTATCAGCGATAATCACTAAAATCCCGATCAGCCCTGCCACCACGGTCAGTACGGCAATGCTGAGCGCTAACCAATAGGGCAGTTTTGGCGACAATCCATCCAGCCAGCGCGCGAATGCGTCAATAATCAACCAGATAAAGACGGCGAGAGCAAATGGCGCGACCAAATGCGCGGTTTGGTGTAGTCCCCATGTCAGGGCGACAAAGGCCAAAAATAGCAAACTTGCGCGAATCGTTGTGTCCATAAGTCTCTCCATCGCTTTTTTAAACGCATCTGGGTCAATGACCAAACGCTCTCTTGAATATCAACTGCGCTTTTGGAGAAATTCGGGTCCGCTGGCCTGCCCGCTTGCCAATATCTGCTAGCGCTCATAGTAAAGGCAAGAGAGTCGCCCGCACTAGGCAGTGCTGGAATAGATCGGAGATCTCCATGGGGAATGTAATGGACAGTATATTCTTAGGCAAAGATACAGACGGCGCCCAACAGGCCTTATTGCTGAGCCGCGCTAACCGTCATGGCCTTATCGCCGGCGCAACGGGAACCGGAAAAACTGTCACCTTGCAAATCCTCGCAGAAGGGTTTTCCAAAGCCGGCGTTCCGGTGTTCGCCGCGGACGTGAAGGGCGATCTTTCCGGAATTTCCCAAGCCGGAAGCCAAGATCATAAATTACACGACCGGCTTGTGGCCCGCGCTAAGAGCATCGGGCTCGCCTCTTATGGATACGGCGCTATGCCTGTAACATTTTGGGACTTACACGGGGAAAAAGGACATCCTATACGAGCAACAATTTCGGAGATGGGACCTATGCTGCTCTCGCGGCTGATGGACTTAACGGACGCGCAGGAAGGCGTCATGAATATTGCTTTTGATGTCGCTGAGCAGAATGAGTGGCCGCTGATTGACCTTAAAGACCTAAAGGCCGTCCTGATTTATATCGCCGAATACGCCAAAGATCTTTCGATGGAATACGGCAATATCCCGTCTGTCTCCGTTAGCGCGATCATTCGCGACCTGCTTGTGCTTGACCGTGAAGGGGCTGATGAATTTTTCGGCGAACCTGCGCTTGTATTACCCGATTTCATGCAGGTTCAGGAAGGCAAAGGCGTCGTCAATATTCTGGCAGCGAATGAGTTGATCAACACGCCGCGCCTATACTCGACTTTTTTGCTCTGGTTGATGAGCGAACTTTTCGAGGCTCTGCCTGAGGTTGGAGACCCTGATAAGCCCGTTATGGCGTTTTTCTTTGATGAAGCGCATCTCCTTTTTGATGACGCGCCCAAGGCCCTTGTTGAAAAAATCAAACAAGTGGCGCGTTTGATCCGCTCTAAGGGTGTCTCGCTTTGGTTTGTGACGCAAAATCCAGCCGATATTCCTGATGACGTCCTTGGCCAGATTGGTAATCGCATCCAGCACGCCCTGCGCGGATATACGCCAAAGGAACAAAAAGCCATTCGCGCCAGTGCTCAATCCTTTCGGCCAAATCCCAAATTTAAAACCGAAACCGTGATCTCCGAGCTTGGCGTGGGGGAAGCTCTTGTGTCCGTTCTGGACGCCAAGGGGCGTCCCAATATCGTTGGGCAAACCATGATACGCCCGCCAGCCTCGCGTATTGGGCCGGCCACGCAGGCCGAACGCCTCGCCATTTTAGATACCAGCCCTATGGGGGCTAAATACGATGAGATGATAGATAAGAAATCTGCCTATGAAATTTTGACGCAGAAACGCGCCGCTGCCAAAGAAGCCGCAGAAAAAGCCAGCGAATCTGAGGTCAAACGCAGCAAAAACTCGTCAACCTCGCGTGAACCGAAAAACACGCGCAAACGCCGCAGCGGACGAAAGCGTCAATCGGCACTAGAGGCGGGCATGAAGGCCGGCGCGCGCAGCATTGCCTCATCAATTGGACGGCAAATAGCGGGACGGCACGGGGCCGCAATCGCGCGGGGCATATTAGGCGGTTTCATGCGCAGATAAAGGCTGCGTTAAAACCGAGAGACAGCGTATAAAATCACGCAAGCCGCCAAAAATTCAGCGATTATCATGGGGCTTTTCTCCTTAAAACAACGAATGACCCTGTTTTAGATACGCACAAATTAAGGCAAAGTTGCGCCTTGTTTAGGGTAATATTTGGCCTTATGGGTGAAAGAAAACGGGAAATTTATGACGCATTCTTTGACCAGGCGCCGGCTTCTCTCTGTGGCCAGCTTTGCCGGTATTGGCTCAGCTGTTGGGGCCTGTTCGCAGCAAGGTCCCAGCGAGCCCTTTTCCGCCGCGCGGCCTGCGGCCATTGGACAGTTTGCGCACGGCATCGCCAGCGGTGATCCATTGCAAGACCGCGTAATCCTTTGGACGCGGGTAACGCCGCAAAACCAAAATGGCGGCCCCGTCGCATTAAACTGGGAGATGTCAACAACCCCCGATTTTAGCGCCGATCTAGCCGCCAGCGGCACGATCACGACGAGCGCCGCGCGTGATTGGACCGCCAAAGTGGACGCCGGCGGATTGAAGCCCGGCACGCTATATTACTACCGATTTGTCTATGGCGAGGCGGTCTCCCCCATAGGCCAGACAAAAACTCTGGCGAGCGGTGCCCTTGCCCAAGTTCGCTTTGCCGTTGTTTCCTGCGCCAACTGGCAGCATGGCTATTTCAATGCCTATGATCACATAGCGCGCCAAGACGGTTTTGACGCAGTTCTGCATCTTGGGGACTATTTTTACGAATATGGCGCACCAAAGGACCTTGATAATTCAAGCGGGAATATGGGACGCTTACATGAGCCGCGCCACGAGATTATATCTTTGTCGGATTACCGTATACGCCACGCTCAATACCGAACGGACACCAGCCTACAGGCTATGAGTGCAAAATTTCCGCTGGTTACCATTTGGGATGACCATGAAAGCAGCAATGATAGCTGGCAGGGCGGGGCAGAAAATCATACCCCCGAAACCGAAGGCAGTTGGGAGACACGCAAGCAAGCCGCCATGCGCGCCTATTATGAATGGATGCCTGTGCGCAATCCAGCCCCCCAAAAGGCAAAAGAGACACTACTCCGGGCTCTTGATTTTGGCGACCTTTTAACGCTTGTAACGGTCGAGACGCGTCTCACTGCGCGCGCCGAACCACTTATAATCGAAAATCACATCGATGATATTCTTGAAGATGGCGGCGTTGAGACGTTCAAGTCCGAGGTTTTGGGCGATCCAACCCGCGAGATGTATGGGCAGATGCAAGAGGACTTTATTATCGGAAAGCTAAGCGAGTCAAAAGAACGCGGGCAAGCCTGGCGGGTGATAGCCAATCAGGTTATCATGGGGCGGTTGCTTACACCGGACCTGGAGCCTTATATCGACGAGTCCACCCTTGCCGCCGTTGAACTGCAATGGCCGGGGGTTCGCGATATGGTCAGTCTCTCTAAATATAATTTCCCCGTTTATCCCGACAGTTGGGACGGATACCCCGCCGCGCGCGAGAGGTTTTACAGCCGTCTTAAACAAGAGGATGTGCGCGATATATTCGTGCTCACGGGGGATGCGCATGAATATTGGGTCAATACCCTCACAACGAAAGATAAGGATCAAATTGGCGTAGAATTTGTCACGACATCTGTTAGCTCCGAGACCCTCACCGCCTATATGGGTGACAGTGCGCAGGACTATGCATTGCTTCTCACCCAAGCTAATGAAGATGCGCGCTATTATAATGCAATGCACAATGGATATACCGATATTACCTTCATGAAAGACAACGCCCGCGTGCGCATGATTAGCGTTAGTAACGTGACAACACAGGACTATAACGCCGCCGAAGTTGCGGCTTTCACCGTGCGCCCAGACAAAGGTCGTTTATCGGTCTCCGCGCCGAAGGGGCTTAATCTTAAGCAGCGCGCCCTATTTAACGGACTCGGCTAAGCTACTGAATTTACAGATTGTTTAAACCTCTAATTATGCAGCTTGGGAAGTCCCTGCGCGCCGGCCTCATCAGGGTGACGCTGCACATAATCCTGTTTAAGGTCTGTACTCATTTTCCGGCTACCGTCATGGGAGTAGCCGGGCGGGCCAAAGACATAGCCCGCGCGCTGGCGCAAGGTCAGGCCTGGGCGAGCGGCATCTTTTAATATGGCGATCAATTCGGCAAAGGCAATCTTGACAGGATTATAAGTGTTTATTGGCGTTACCACGCCATAAACTGGGGGATCTTCGGGCAATTCCTCGACAAAGGTTCCAAACATTTTGTCCCAGATAATTAAAATTCCCGCAAAGTTGGAATCCAAATATCTCGGGTTAATCGCATGGTGGACGCGGTGGTGGCTTGGGGTGTTGAATATGGCCTCATACCAGCGCGGCATACGGTCAATTGTCTCTGTATGTATCCAGAACTGATAAACCAGATTGACGCCCCCAACAAAGGCGACAAGCAGGGGATGAAACCCAAGGAACACCAGCGGGGAGGAGAGCAGCACAAAACCGGTAAAATGATTATTCCACGGCTGCCGCAACGCCGTTGAGAGATTATAATGCTCGGAGCTGTGATGGACGACGTGGGCTGACCAGAACCAGCGGATACGGTGGGCGGCATAATGCTTGTAAAAATATACAAAATCCTGCGCGAGTAAGCAGGCCAGAAATGCGCCAATACCAACCCCCCAATCAAAGAGGCGGAATTGCCAAATCCACATCATGATCGCAAGGCTAATGAAACCCATCAAAATATCGCTTATAAGGTTTCCAAGCCCCATCGTCATCGACGCCGCCGCATCCTTACCTTCATATCGCCCGCGCAGCGTTTTCGTCTTACCAGAAGCATACACTTCCGGCACAGCGCTTGCATGCAATTTGGCTTTGCGAAGGCGCAAATAGAGTACCTCTAGGGCCACGGCCGCAAAGAAAAGAGGCGCTGCATATTGCAAAATTGGCGGGAAAGAGGGCTCGATCATATCCATGCCATCATTCTGCGCGAATAGCTTAAGCTGTCAATCATGCAATGAGCAGGTTGAGATTTAAAAGCTGTTCAGCTAACGCAGGCTACAGCAGTATCCGGTTCAGCAAAATTTCACCTTTTTCTGACAGGGTAAAAGAAAACGATAAGGGCTCAATATGTGCGGAATCATCGGCATCGTCGGACAAACCTCGGTTACCGAGCGTTTAATAGACGGATTAAAGCGGCTGGAATATCGCGGCTACGATAGTTCCGGCATTGCCGTGCTGGACAAAGGCAATTTAAAACGCTCGCGCGCCGAGGGTAAAATCAAGTCTTTGGAAACAAAACTGGGCGGCGCGCCTCTGGACGGCCCGATCGGTATTGCACACACGCGATGGGCGACCCACGGCATACCCAATGAAAACAATGCCCATCCGCATTTTTCTGGCCGAGTCGGGGTTGTGCACAATGGAATTATCGAAAACTTCACTGAAATTCGCGAAGAATTGTCGTCTCGCACCTTCACAACCGAAACCGACACAGAAGTGGTGGCCCATTTGGTTGACGCCGCCCTTTCAGAGGGCCTGTCGCCAATTGACGCCTTTAGCAAGAGCTTGAAAAAATTGCGCGGGGCCTACGCCTTTGGTCTCATCATAGACGGCGTGGAAGATCAAATTTTCTGCGCCCGAGCAGGCTCGCCGCTCGCGATTGGGATTGGCGACGGCGAAATGTATCTCGGCTCTGACGCTATGGCACTTGCCCAGCTCAGCCAGCGGCTTATCTATTTGGAGGAAGGCGATTGGGCGATCCTGTCCCCTGATAGCTACAAGATTTTTGACAAAGACGACAATGCGGTACAGCGAGAGATCACCTTGCTGCAAGGCGGGCCAGCGACCGCGGAAAAAGGCAATTATCGCCATTTCATGCTCAAAGAAATTCACGAGCAGCCAGAAACGATTGGCCGCACGATGAGCAATTACATTGACGAGCTACGCCTTGCCGTCAACGCGCCAGAGGGCATTGATTTTACCGACATAGACCGCGTGATTATCATCGCCTGCGGCACAGCGGCATATGCTGGCATGGTCGCGAAATATTGGTTTGAGCAAATTGCGGAAATCGCGGTTGATGTCGATATTGCCTCCGAGTTCCGTTACAGAAAACCTGTGGTAGACAATCGCTCGCTCTTTATCGCTGTGTCGCAATCGGGCGAGACGGCGGACACATTGGCGGCCCTTCGTTACTGCAAGGAAAAAGGCCTGCGGACGGCGGCGCTGGTTAATGTTATGACCTCGACTATGGCGCGCGAGGCCGATGTGGCCCTGCCAATAAATGCCGGCCCCGAGATCGGCGTGGCCTCAACGAAAGCCTTTACCTCGCAGCTCACCGCCCTTGCAGCGCTCACGCTGGCGGCAGGGTCACAGCGCGGCACGCTCTCGCGAGACGGCGAAATCCGCCTGACCCGTGCCTTGATTAAAACACCAGCAAAAATTATCACCGCCCTTACCCTAGAACCCAAAATCGAAGCCATTGCCTTTGACCTTTCAAAGAAGACAAGTGCCTTTTATCTGGGCCGCGGCAGTCAAGTCCCAATTGCCTTTGAGGGGGCGCTAAAACTCAAGGAAATCAGCTATATACACGCAGAAGGTTATGCAGCAGGAGAGCTAAAGCATGGCCCCATCGCGCTGATTGAGGACGGCACGCCCGTGATCGTTCTGGCGCCCTATGACACCCTGTTTGAGAAAACAATTTCTAACCTTCAAGAGGTGGCCTCGCGCGGGGCGTTTATCATTTTGATTACGGATGAGGCAGGTGCTGGCAGCGCGCAAGATATGGCTGATGAAATGATCATCATGCCAAGCTCCGATAGCTTTGTAGCGCCGATCATAGCCTCTATTGCGATACAGTTGCTTGCTTACCATACTGCCGTCCATTTAGGGACAGATGTCGATCAGCCGCGAAACCTCGCCAAGTCGGTAACTGTGGAGTAATCTATTTCTGTTACAGTTTCCCCCTCACAAAGGCTGGGAAGTGTTATGAAAAAAATCAGAAAAGCGGTTTTACCCGTGGCGGGGTTTGGGACACGGGTCCTTCCCGCAACAAAAACCATCCCCAAAGAAATGCTGCCGATTGTTGATCGGCCTGCCTTGCAATATGTCGTCGACGAAGCTCGCGAAGCCGGCATTGAACATTTTGTATTTGTCACTGGCCGCAATAAAGGCGCCATTGAAGACTATTTTGACCGGGCCTATGAGCTTGAATATAGCCTTCGGGAGAAGGGCAAGACGCAAATATATGATATGCTTGACCGCGATACGCCTGAGGCCGGCACGATGTCATTTGTCCGCCAACAAAGCGCCAAGGGGCTTGGTCATGCGATTTGGTGCGCGCGCGATGTGATCGGTGATGATCCCTTTGCCATTCTATTGCCCGATGTACTTGTGAAATCCAATACGTCCTGCCTTGCGCAAATGATCGGCGCCTATGAAAAGGTCGGCGGAAATATTATTGCTGTTGACGCCGTTCCCGAAGAGCGTGTGAGCAGCTATGGCGTGATCGCCCCGAAAAACCGCACCGACGGCGCGCGCTTGATTGAAATGTCTGGCATGGTCGAAAAACCTCCGGTTTCCGAGGCCCCGAGCAATTTGAAAATCACGGGCCGCTACATTCTGCAACCTGAAATCATGACCATCCTCAAAAATCAGGCGGCAGGCGCGGGCGGCGAAATTCAACTCACAGACGCCATGGCAACTCTTATGGAGTCCCAAACTTTCCACGCGTATGAATATGAAGGACAAGATTACGACTGCGGCTCCAAATATGGGTATTTTGAAGCCATTGTTGCCTTCGCCCTTGATCATGAGGAAATTGGAGAGGAGGCAAAGGCTCTTCTGAAACGGCGCAGTGGCCAGTTCGCTTAAGTCCGAAACCAAAGCTCTAAAAAGCTGGTTGATTGACGCGGCCTTGCCCTTTTGGGCGGCGCGCGGAATGGACCGGCGGGGCGGTTTCTTCGAAGATCTACATCTAAATGGCCGCGCCAACCGCCAAGCCGTCAGGCGAATACGCGTGCAGTCGCGCCAAATATTCGTCTACGCTCAGGCCCAGCGCCTCGGCTGGTATGAAGGCGCGCCTATCGCCGATAAAACCTACCGTTTCCTTGAACGATATGGGTTCCAGACAGACGAAGGACCCAATAAGCGCGGCGGCTATGCGCATCGGATTGGTCCGGATTATACCGTTGTTGATCCTCTGCGCGATTTTTACGACCATGCTTTTCATCTGCTGGGATGCGCGAGCCTCATGCGCCTAGCGGAGGCGAAAAATTCCGCAGCCGCCAAAGCACGGGCGCAGGAAATCCTCGGGTTTATTGACGTTGAGCTTGAGACAGATCACGGCGGATGGGCAGAGAGCCAACCCGCCTCCTTGCCGCGCCGCCAAAATCCGCATATGCATTTCCTTGAGGCCTCTATGGCGCTTTATGACGCCACAGGTGAGGCTCGGCACCTGATGCCCGCGCGCCTCGTCTACGCTTTGTGTACCCGCCATTTCTTTGACCCAAAAAATCAGGTTATCTCAGAGTTTTTCACGCAGGATTGGCAAATTGCCAGCGGCGATCTTGGGCAAAGCGCAGAACCGGGTCATGCGGCAGAATGGGTGTGGCTGCTTTCACAATTTGAAAAGCGCACGGCTATTGCGACCGGGCCGATTGCAAGCGCGCTTTATGACAAGGCCTTCATTGGCAATCCAGTGTTTCTAAATGACGAGGAAAACAAGCAAGGGCACGTCCGCCGCGCGACGAAGCGTCTGTGGGTCCAGACCGAAGTCATCCGGGCTCATCTCGCACAAATGGAACGTGGCCATCCAGAGGCACGTGCGCGCGCTGTTCGCGCCATTGCCGCCTTTCGCGAGCATTATCTACGCAGTGACGGAACTTGGATAGATCAACTCAGCGGCGAAGGTATGCCTTGTGCAAAGACAATACCGGTCAGTACATTTTACCACATCATGGGCATGATTATGGAAGCGGACCGCCTATCTTAGAGGTTAAGGCTCTTGTCGTCGGCGCTCAACCGTCACGCTTTCCACCTCTACTGTTCGGCCCTGCCCTTCTGTATCGGGCCAAATGCCAAGATAGTGATTGGTCACTTCAGGTGACTTTAGCGGCGAAAACTCAAGCGAATAATCAGTGAAATCCTCACCCAGATCAAACGCCCGCCAGCCCGTTTGCCCAACACCTGGGGTGATATAATTTACCAGCATTTTCGGCGACGGATTAACTTGTCCCGCCCGTGCGCGCACAGTTATGTCAATCACTTGCCCCGCAAAATTTTTCTCATATGCTGGTCCCAATGTCGCAAACACCCCTGCGGAGGGCGGGGCCAGCTCTTGGGTCATATGCGCCGTGAGCACAGCATAACTGCCCGCCCCGGCCTCTGCACTTGGCGGCCTGACTGTGGTGCCTGGAGACGGAAATAAGGCCTCCAGCGCGGCGCCGCTACGCTGATAGAGATCGGCATTAACCGGCGCTTCGTTGACCTCAAAGGACAGCGCATAGGCCACAATCCCCGCAATCATGAGGCCTGCTATAGGGAAAAAATATCGGTCCTTCATACGCTAACAATAGGCGCGCGGCGGCGCTGTGGAAAGAGATTTACGAGAGCCGCACCGCAGATTATGCTCCATATTATGGTTAATGCGATCTTAATGGAGTTCCTATGCCCTCTCTCGTGAAAATACTTGCCGCCTCTACGGCCGTTCTTGCTGTTGGATTGGGAACGCTGGCCGCCACCCAAAACGCGCAGGCCCACCCCCATAACAAGAAAATCGTCATCAAGAAGATGGACAAGAGCGCAGACAATAGCAGCATTGAGCAAGAGACAGACTATCTAACTGACAAAGATATTGAGGCGCATTTTGAACGTCATAAAAAGGCACTTGAGAAGTCTATGGATAAAGCAAAAATCCGCAGCCGTATCATGCGCCGCTCTCTTGGTGACAGCGAAGAAGAGACAGAGCAAAATGACGCCAGCGCAAAACAAGAGCGCAAGATCACGAAACGCATCCGTATTATCGAAAACCCAAAAGAGCTGCGCGATACGGCGCGCTCACTTCAAAATATGCTCTCGGAGTCGGGCATCATAGAGGAGCTTGCCGATATTGTCATCGAGCTGGCGGAGGATATTGAAATCGAGGAAACAGGCGGCGGTATGCGCCTGTCCTTTGACGGCAAACGCATTGGCGGTTTTTCTATGGATGAAGATAATAACAGCCTGTCAATCGAAAGCCTTGGCGGCAATACGACGATTGAAAAAGAAACCTTTATGGAGAACGGGAAAAAGAAAACCCGCATCATTATCGAAACCGATTCTGATAGTACAGAGTTCGATATCGTCCCAAAACGCAAAAGAAAGTCAGGGTTTTAGGACGCCTTTCTGTTCGGTATGGCACGTTATCGAATGTCGGTAGGGGGGGCAAACGCGCGTGAAATTGCCGGGACTTGCTCTAAACTCCATTCAAAACCAACCTGAGTAATTACATTGACAGGCGCATATCGACTGAGGATAAATTGCAATAGATTTGCAAAAAGCACATCAAAGTTTATTTAAAGGGGAAATAAGCATGACAATATTCAAGAAAATTCTCATCGGCGGATCAGGACTCGCGCTTACCATGTCGATGGCCACCGCCGCGCAAGCACAAGCGCCGAGCGACCGGGCCAATAAAGTCCTTAAACACTGGACGGCAGAACGTATCGCCGCAGCACAACCGCGCGACATGCTGATTGACCACCGGGGAAAAGGTTATATTCGCGGAAAAAATGGAAAGCTAACGCCGCATGGCCATAGCAATAAACCCGAGCTTACCGCTGATACAAAACGCATCAACAGCAATGATAATTGGGATGAACAGGTCACGCAGGACAATCAGGCGCCTACCGTAACGTCAAGAACACCTGCAAACGGGGCCACAATCGGCGCCAGTCAAACATTCTCCGCCGTTGTAAACGATGTCGATGGTGTCCGAGAGGTCACCTTTGAGCTCACATATAATGGGACGGTTTCAACCTTTGCAGGTACAAATGTCGGCAATAATACATGGCAAACAACGGTAAGCGGTTTTACCACGGGCGGCGGCACTTGGCGTGTCTTAACGCGTGATAATGAAAAGCGGCGCGGCGGAAACCGCGGTGCAACCAATTCTTACTCTTTCACCGTTGAAGGCGGCGGCGGCGGCGGCGGAGGCGGAGGCGGAGTCATCGCTAATGATCGCTGGGCCAATAACGGCGCAATTCAGACTGCAGCCGGACGCCTGCTTTACGAAATGCCAAATAACGGCGGATGGTCAGGGTTTGTTTGTTCTGGCACGGTAACAACGGACGGCACCACCGGACGATCGATCATCATCACCGCAGCCCATTGTGTTTATGATGATGCCGATGCAGCCTTTGCGCGCAATGTGATTTTCATTCCAAATCAAGACGGGACGACAGGGTCAGGGACTGACCGGGATTGTTTTAACGATCCAGAAGGCTGCTGGGTCACCGACTTTGGCGTTGTCGAACAAAATTGGACGACAAGCGTCTTCCCAAACAACATTCCTTGGGACTATGCCTATTATGTCGTTGGCGATAACGGCAACCATTCTGGTAATGGGACCGGCGGCGCTCTTGATGCGGCTGTTGGCAGTTTTGATGTTAGCTTTGCCGCGCCAAATGTAAATGACGGTCAAGCAGGTGAAAGCTCCGCAGACTGGACTCACGCTTTGGGATATTCCTATTCCGATGATCCGTTCTTTATGTATTCTGCGGAAGATATGACCACGGAAGGCGCCGATAATTGGTGGCTTCCATCCAGTCAGCTCTCTGGCGGTTCATCAGGCGGCCCCTGGATTCAACCGATGGATGAAGCGACAGGAACTGGCCCCCTCATGTCTGTAAACTCATGGGGATACACGACCTCTGATGGGATGGCTGGACCGTTTTTAAACGGCACAACAGCTCAATGTCTCTTCGACGCGGCTAAGACAGCAAATCTCGGGTTGTCGGGCAATCCAGATGGGCAGCAAGGCCTTATCGTCGATCCAGCATCTTGCGGGAGTAACCCGCCTGCCAATAACGCGCCAGACGCAAGCTTTGCTGATAATTGCGCGGATTTATCCTGTAACTTCACAGACAGCTCCTCTGATGGGGACGGCTCTATTGTGTCATGGGCTTGGAACTTTGGCGATGGGTCAACTTCCTCAGCGCGAAACCCGTCGCACACTTACGGCGCGGCTGGCACCTATACCGTTAGCCTAACGGTCACGGATGATGACGGCGCAAGCAGTAGCACGAGCAGCAGCGTGACAGTCTCTGACGGCAGTACAGGCGGCGGCGATGTCACACTTGGCTCTGTCTCTGCCTACAAGGTCAAAGGCAAGAAACGTTGGGATTATAGCTGGTCTGGAGCGACTTCATCGAACGTCGACATCTATCTTGATGGCGTGCTCGTTGCGACAACCCCGAATGACGGAAGCTACACCTTGGTTACAAACAATAAGGGCGGCGGAACCCATACCCATAGAGTTTGCGAAGCTGGAACCTCTACCTGTTCTGATGTCTTGAATTCAACCTTCTAAACGTGAAATTATACGTTTGTGAATGGCCGGGGACGTCCCGGCCATTTTTTTGACAGCATTCAGCGAGTTATAACGCTCGAAGAAAGACGCTCAGCCTTCATTAGATTGGGCTTGAAGGAGGACGTTAAGACCCTCCGAGGACGCGTGTTAGCTTTATCGCCCAATGCCCCCTAAATCATAAACAAGACCGCGCGGTCGTCGGCGCGCTCGGAGAGGGCCTGCGAGAGGGTTTCAGTGAGCTCTTGGGTAAAACGCTGGGCGGCGGCGCTATCCCACGCCGAAGTCACTGCGCCGATCAGCTCGCCGCGCTGCTTGGCGGCGGCCTTGCGAATGCGGCTATCGGTGATGACTTGGCGTGCCACCACGGGCACATTGGCACTGCGAAACTTTCCCTCCAGCGCTTTGCGGCCAAATAAAAATCCAGCCCCGCCCACGGCCCCGCCAACCACAAGCCCAATAGGATTTGCCAGAAGCGGCGCGAGCAGATTTGCTTTAGCGAGCAAGACGCCAATCACCACAGCGGACAGCGTGGTGCCCATAAGCGCTGTATCATTTTCAAGGCTCGCGAGCTGCGGCGCGGCCACGGTGAGCCCTTCAAGATGGCGGCTGACGGCTTGACTATCATCAAGCGAGAGCACCATCGCCGGCAGGCCGTGATCGCGGCATAGCGGATCGGTATCGGCCTCTATCTTTCGCTGCAAACTGCTGAACCAGCGGCGAATAACAGGGCGCAAGGTTGCCTGCGCGTCCTCGCTATGAAGCCAGTCCTTAACACGCGCGCCAAGGGCGGTTTCGACCTCCTCTAGATTCTCTACTTTTCCCGTGCGCCAGTCTTGAAAGGCAGGAATAATACAGGCCTCCGTGAGCGCATCGACAAGCACGGGCGCCATTTCGGTGCCCAGCGCACGACTAGCCGCTTGGGCTTTCTTTTGCACGGGGCCGCCCTCCGACATAAGGTCGGAAACAGCGGATTTGAAACTTGCGTGCAAATGCTCAAAACGGCCAAGCCACGCCAGCCCCCGCGCAATGGCAAATTCTGGTTCTGCGCCGCGCACGGCCCGCGCCTTGGGAAAGGCTTTCTCAACGGCGGGCAGGACAAGCGGCAGGCGCGAAGCCCCGCCTGTTAACAGGACGGTTTCCGGATCACGCCCACCCAAAGAGTCTACCGCCTCCCGCAGCGCATAGGCAAAGGCATCTGGCCATGTGAACCCGTTTAGGGCCTCTAGTGGACGGGAAAGAATTTCATCCGCATCAGCTTTATCTAGGCGTATTTCAAATAGAGCACTGCCGCCGTCAATCGGCAGACGTTTGATCATATCAACGGGCGTGCCCTCGCCGTTAAAATATTGCTCTTTGGCTAAGCGGCACCAAAATTCCATGATCGGCCTGTAATGCGGGAAGCGCGCAATCAGTGTCTCGATCTTGGCGCGCTCGCTTTGGCGGGCAAGGTTTAGCTCGAAAACTTCGCGGTCCAGCAGACCGGAACCCAAAAAATTATGCCCGACGTCTTCAGCCTCAAGTTCCTGACAAAAGGTGAAATCGGTGGTGCTAGACCCAATATCGACAATCAACACGGAGCTACGCGCTGCCTCGAGATTAAGATAGCCCTGTTCTAGCGCGGTCATGAGCGCCGCGCGAGACTCGGGTACTATGCGCACGGATTTTAGGCCAATGCCTTCAAAGAGCGCGCGGTAAGCCCCGCGCGTATCTTCGTCCCATCCTGACGGACAGCCAATAACAAAACGAGACGTTTTGGGGCCGCGGATTTTACCTTCATCGCTCAGGGCCTTTATCAAGGCTTTAGTAAATAATTTCGTCGGCTCGCTCGCAGTCTTGTTTGACAAATTTCTATCTTTGAACTTAACCCAGACTTTGGGCGCGTCCCCGCCGCCATTTGCGGGCGATAAAGCAGCGAGGTTTACCGCATCCGCGCCAATCTTCAGCCCGTCTTTGGTTTTAGCCACAGCGGATACAAAGCTTTTTTCGCCGCGATATTCCAAGATTTCCGGCTCGCGCATCGAGCGGCCATAGGCCCTGCCCAGCGCCGTCTCCCCGTGGCCAAGATCAAGACCGATAAATTCGGCAGCATCGCGGCGCTCGCTCATTCGCCAACCCAAACAGTGCCGCGCCGCAGCACGGTCTCGCCCGACATTAGCGCGGGTGCGGCCTCGCGAACACCTGCCTCCCCCAATGCCGGCAGGGCATCAAATAGATGCTTTGTCTTTTTACTGTAATGCACGATTTCCACTTGCTGCGCGGATAGCAGAGACCCAAGCTCTCCCTCTATTACTTTCAGGGCGAAAGCACCGTCCCCTGCGGCTTTGGCTTCCAATAGGTTCTGCATCACCCCCATCAGGCGGCTATCTGTGCTCCAGTCTTGGGCATCGTCGGGCCCGGCAAGGCGAAGCAAGATATGGTCGGCCGTGCGCACAGCATCGGCAAGACTATCAATAAAGCCGTCAGGGTCCACCGCGACATGAGCGCTTGCCTTTAGGCGTGCTCCCGAGGCGTCCTCTAGCGCCATCGGCTTTTTACGAAAGGGCAATCGGGCGAACAACGCCTCAATGCGGCCCGGATCAAATAAGCGCAGCGCCGCCAAAGCGGCAGCGGCAAAAATCACAAGGCCAGAACCTTGGACAAATCCCGCGAGCGCAAAAGCCCCCGCCGCACCGTAAAACAGGCCTCGTCCTGCCATCACATTGATCTTGGGCCGCGCGATTTCCGTATAGCTGATCACCGCATCCGTGCCGCGGTCCAGAACGCCCGCGCCGGATTTTATCATCTCCAGCAACCAGAGCCCCGCCTTTTGAAGCTGCACATCATCGGTGGCGTTCGTGAAGCTCGCCGCTGTGCGGTCCAGCGCGCGCCGGGCCTCCAGCACGACCATTTCAGAGCTTTGCCCGGTATCTGTTAGCGCGTTACGCAGCGCTATGCGCTCCGGCTCAAATGCTTTGGCGAGGCTGGGAACAACACTCGGAACTTGCCCCCGTGACAGAGAGGGGATTGCTGACAGATCAGGCGATTTCATAGCCTCTATGTGGGGCCCACGCGCCGGGCCGTCAAGCGCGAGAGGCTGCTCGCGATCTTTCCTAAGACCCGCATTTGAACGCGGAGCGGCAGGCAGAGGACGGGCATGCAAGTCTTGTTGACATCGACGACATAGATCTTGCCATCGGTTTTATCGCGCATGGCGTCGACCGCGCCAAAATCCAGACCCATTGCCTCGCAAAATGCGCAGAGCTTCTTGATCTCATCATTTGAAAAGACATCCTCTGCCGCTTTGACATCGACGCGGGCGTAATCCGTGCCAAAGCGTTTCTCAAGGTCCTTATATTTGTGAAAGACGGTGACGATCTCTTTGTTGGCATAAGCAAAACGCAAATCCTCACTTTGGCCACCCAGTGTCGAGTCGATTAGCTTTTGATACACGCAGCCTTTTATAATTTCAGGCGGGGTCAGCGGGCACATGACGATCCTTCCGTCATGTGTGCCGTTAGAATCTGATTTTTGCACCGCCGGCCCGCAGTAGCTGAGGGGATCAATGTCGATATTATAGCCAAATAAGGTTTTGAAGTGGGCGGCGACAGCGGTTTTAGAGATATCGGTAATCCGGCGGTTAATCGCCCGCGCCACAATTTCGGGCGGCAATTGCTCTGCTGCATGGGAGCGCGTCTTATCATCGAAAATAAAAACAGAGTCCGCTGCCCGCGCGTCCGACGTAAGTCTAAGGCCTGCCAAATGCGCCGCAAAATAGGCCGTGTACCATGGCCCCGGCATATCGGGGTAAAACGCCAGAGTCCCAGATTTATTGCGGCGCATAATACGGTGCCCTGAAAGCGACAGATTGATTTTGGCAATCGCTAAGGCGCTTTTGAAAAACGCCTTATCCCAGCGTATATCCACGCCAGTTTTCCCGTAGTGGATCACACCCCGCTCAAAACGCACGCCTTTGAAATACCTCAAGAATGCCATGACTTGCTTTAATCAGGCCCCGCGCCAAAGCAAAGCCAAAAAGGCAAGCTCGGGCCAAGAATACCGCACACGACCCAACCCTCGGCTCTAGCGGGGTTATGGAGGCGAAAAAAAACGGTGAAAAGACCAAAACGGCGTTGACGGGGCGGGCGGGCAAAGCTAGACAGCGCGAACATCTTAGCGGGTGTAGCTCAGTTGGTTAGAGCGCCGGCCTGTCACGCCGGAGGCCGCGGGTTCGAGTCCCGTCACTCGCGCCATTTTATAAATGGCTGTCTAAAACACCCTTGCTCTGGCGAGGGTTTTTTATTGCAAGATGATATGACAGCCATGAACCAAATTTTTGCTTTGGCAAAGGCCGCAGCGGAGGCCATGCGGCCGATCTGCGGTCTTGGATATTGCGAGGCCCCAAGAGGGATGCCGCCTCGATCAGAACCACTCGCCAAATGCAGCGATTAATCCTCACTGAAACTAAACAATGACATACTTCTTCTACGTTCATCAAAACTCAGCGTTTTGTTAAGCGGCGCGTAGGCGCGTTGACGGCAATGGGGACGCTCGCAGAGGTAACAGTTCACGCCGATGGGCGCCGGTTGGGGGTTATCAAGGTTATAATTTTGCGCATAGATGAGACGCGGGGCGTAGGCGATATCGCAGCCAAGTCCAATGGCGAGTTTTTGAGCCGGTGAATTGTAAGTGCCGTCGCTGCGGCTTACCATTTTGGCAATAGAAAAATATGTGGTCTCGTCGGGAAGCTGGATCATCTGGCTAAGAGTCCTGCCGGGCGTTTGGAAGCATTCATGAATATTCCACAGTGGGCATGCCCCGCCAAAACGCGAGAAATGAAAACGCCCTGCGCTAAACCGTTTGGAGACATTTCCCGCCACGTCAATTCGCACGAAGAAAAAGGGAATGCCGCGTGCGTCAGGTTTTTGCAGCGTCGTTAAGCGGTGCGCCGTTTGCTCAAAACTTGTACCAAACCGATGGCTGAGCAGGTCGACATCATATTTAATGCGCTCCGCTTCTTTGAGAAAACGTGAATAGGGCATGAGTGTTGCCGCCGCAAAATAATTGGCCAATGACGTGCGCATTAAGCCTTCCGCTTCACCTCTGGGGAGTTCTGCGGTTTTGACGATGCCGTCGATCAGCTTGCGATGCTCTAACATGCCTATCTGATAAGCCAGCTGGAACCTGCGCCCTGATTGACGCAGGAGCTCAGAGAGGTTGATGCGCTTGGAATGACGATCAAAATACCGAAGCATTTGTGGCATGATATCAATGGGCACGATCCGCACGCTCAGATCATGCTTATCCTTAAGCCGCTCGGTCAGAGCGGCGTGAGGTTCGCGTTTGGTCAGGCCTAATTCCTCTGATAAGCTCTCTGCGGCCGCGTCGAGGCGAGGGAAGTAGTTTTTCTGTTGATGGATAAACCGCCTGACGACTTCAACAGCCTCCGTCGATTGTTCAAGAAGTTCAACCTTATCTCGATCAACGGCAATTTCTGTATGACGGCGGGCCATATCTCGGTGTTTACTATAGAGCTTAAGGATAGCTTTGGCTGCAGCAGGGCTTGTGCTGACGAGGTCTTCTGCTTCGTTTTTCGAAATTGACCCCCCCTTGAAAAGCGGGTCCTTTAGCACCTCGTAAATTTCGGCAACGAGATGCGCATCCCCTGCCCCCGTGAAATCGGCGATGTCAAAATCATAAATCTCCGCCATTTTCAATAATACCTTAGCCGAGAGAGCCCGCTGATTACGTTCCATCAGATTTATGTAAGATGTTGATATCCCAAGGTCTTCGGCCATTCGCGCTTGAGTCAATCCCAGTGTCTTGCGAAAGCGCGAGAGGCGCGGCCCAATCAGTAATTTCTCATCCTTACCGGCCATGATGACGACCTAAATGTTTACAACATTTACAAATATAACACATATTTTTTTACTTTGATTACAAAATTACCTATTATTTACAGCTACTTATAGACATATATCCCGATTTGTAAATATCGTATGACAACAAAATACATCTGGAGACCAATATGAATGCACCCACGCTAAATACCGATCACCCTATTCCGCGCCACCGCGTTCTTGCCAAGGTCATGGGGCGAACGGCAGCACGGTTTGATGAGGTACTCACGCCAGATGCCTTGTTGTTTTTGGCCGATCTTGAGCGCCGCTTCGGACCGCAGCGAAAGATATTGCTGGAGAACCGCCGCTTACAACAAGAGCGCTTTGATGATGGCGAAATGCCAGCCCAGCCCCCAGAGACCGCGCATATCCGCAATAGTATATGGGAGGTCGATCCTTGCCCGCCGGCACTTCAAGATCGCCGCGTCGAAATTACAGGACCGGTTGACCGCAAAATGATGATCAATGCGCTCAATTCTGGCGCGAAGATGTTTATGGCCGACTTTGAAGATGCCAGCAGCCCGACCTTTGCCAATATGATCGAAGGTCAAATCAATATGTTTGATTATGCGCGAAACACTCTCTCGCTTGTAACTCAAAAAAAGTCATATCAGCTAGGCAACGTGACAGCGGCAATGCTCGTGCGCCCGCGCGGCTGGCACCTCGAAGAAGCCGCCATCACGGTCGATGGCAAAGCTATGTCGGCAAGTCTTGTCGATTTTGGTTTGCACTTTTTCCACAATGGAAAGCTTTTGGCAGAGAGCGGCCGCGGACCGTTTTACTACCTACCCAAAATTGAGAGCTACCAAGAGGCCCGTTTGTGGAATGATATTTTCAATTTTGTTCAAGCTGTTCAGGATATGCCCAATGGCACAATCAAAGTGACCGTGCTCATCGAAACATTGCCCGCAGCTTTCCAGATGGATGAAATCCTCTATGTGCTCAGACGTCATATTACAGGCCTTAATTGCGGGCGCTGGGATTATATCTTCAGCTATATCAAAACTCTGCGAAACCATAAGCGGTTTCTTCTGCCCGACCGCGCCCAAGTCGGCATGGACCGAGACTTTCTTTTGGCATATGCGTCTCGCCTCGTTGAGACCTGCCATAAACGCCGCGCCCATGCCATGGGCGGCATGGCGGCGCAAATCCCCGTCAAAAACGATGAGGAGGCAAATAGATCGGCCTTTGCCAAGGTGCGCAAAGACAAAGAGCATGAGGCAAGGCTTGGCCATGACGGCACATGGGTGGCACATCCAGATTTAGTGCCCGTTGCCATGAAGGTCTTTGACACCGAAATGCCGTCTAAGCATCAAATCCATAAGAAACGTCAGTTCCCCAAAATATCGGATGAGGCCATGCTATCCCCCCATAGCGGAGGTATTACCGAGGGGGGCGTTCGCACAAATATCGAAATTGGTATTCGGTATATTGCCGCCTGGCTTTGCGGACGCGGCGCCGTCCCTATTCATAACCTCATGGAAGATGCCGCCACGGCCGAGATTTCGCGGTCGCAAATTTGGCAATGGCTCACCCATGGCGCCAGTATTGAAATGGAAGGCGGTTTTAAAGAAACTCTGACCAAGCGGCTTTATGAGCGCATTTTCACCGAAGAAATCACCAAATTAAAATCAGAACTCGGCGAGGAGGCTTACGCCGCCGGGCGCTTTGCCGAGGCCGCTGATGTGTTCACCCAAACCGCGACGGCTGATGTCCTGCCTGAATTTCTTACAATCCCTGCTTACTCACTCTTGGAGGCTTAATTGACCTATACATCTAAACTCAAAGCACTTGAAAACCGCTACCCGAACGGCGCGCCCGCTGGGATTAATCTCGAAGATCTTGCGCAATTGAAAACTCAAAACACATTCGAGACCCATCTTGATATTGCCAAAGCTATGGCCTCAGTGATGCGCAAGGATATGGCTCGGTACGACAATGACACGAGCAAATTCACCCAGTCGCTCGGCTGCTGGTCAGGGTTTCACGCCATGCAGATGATGCGAGCGATCAAACGCCAGAAAGGGACATTGGACGGATCATATGTCTATTTGTCAGGATGGATGGTTGCCGGTCTTCGTAACCGCTTTGGGCATCTGCCGGACCAATCTATGCATGAGAAGACATCTGTTGTTGATCTTATTCAAGAGATATATACCTCGCTCCGCCAAGCCGATGAGGTTGAACTCAATGATCTATTCGCGGAGCTGAAAGCCGCCACTCAGCAAGCCGAAAAAGACATCATCATTGCCAAAATTGACGCCCATGAAACCTATGTGCGCCCGATTATTGCGGATATAGATGCAGGCTTTGGGAATGTGCACGCGACATATTTGCTCGCAAAGGAAATGATTAAGGCAGGTGCCTGCTGCCTTCAGATAGAAAACCAAGTCTCCGATGCCAAGCAATGCGGTCACCAAGATGGCAAAGTCACAGTTCCCCGCGAGGATTTTATTGAAAAACTGCGGGCTTGCCGAATGGCCTTTGAAGAACTTGGTGTTGATGATGGCGTTATTGTGGCACGTACAGACAGCCTAGGTGCGGGCCTGACGCAAAAGATTCCTGTCTCCAATAAAGTCGGGGACGCGGCCTATGAATATACAAAATGGCTTGAAACGAAGGCCATCACAGACACGAATCCACTCACCGAGGGTGATGTTGCGCTTTATATCGATAATGAACTCCGTAAGCCTGTGCGCCTTCCGAACGGCCTTTACAAGTTCCGAGACGGCACGGGCGAGGACCGTGTCATCGAGGATTGCATTTCAAGTCTCAATGATGGCGGGGCCGACCTGCTTTGGATCGAAACAGCGACGCCCAATGTTTCGCAAATCGCCAATATGGTAGCACGCATTCGCGAAAAAGCCCCCCATGCGAAACTGACGTATAATAACAGCCCCAGCTTTAATTGGACATTGAACCTGCGAAAGCAGGTCCGCGAAGATTGGATAGAAAGCGGCAGAATTTCGGCAGGAGAGTATCCTGATAACTCCCAGCTTATGTCGGCCGCTTATGATGACGACAAGCTTGGACTTGAGGCGGATGCGCGGCTTCAAGCGTTTCAAACAGATATCGCCCGCAAGGCCGGTGTATTCCATAACTTAATTACCCTGCCAACATTTCACGGTACTGCAAAGGTTATGAATGACCTATCAGAGGGATATTTTGGCGAGCAGAAAATGCTGGCTTATGTTAAGAACATCCAGCGCGAGGAAATTCGCACCAATGTGTCAGCTGTGAAGCACCAACATGAAGTCGGCTCAAATCTCGGCGACAATTTCAAGGAAATGACAGGCGGCGAGCGCGCGCTAAAGGCGGGCGGACAGCACAACACTATGAACCAGTTCGAAAACGCCGCGTAAGGTTTATCCCCGCTTTAACGAGACCTTATCTACGCAGAATGTCATATGCGTAGATAACAGCGATATATAAATGAAATGGTGGGCGGTAACGGGTTCGAACCGCTGACCCTCTCGGTGTAAACGAGATGCTCTACCAGCTGAGCTAACCGCCCATAAGCTGACTGCGCTATTCGCAATCCTCTTAATCGGTGCGCTTAATGCGCGGCTTTCCCTCCAAGGTCAAGCTTTCCGCCTAAAATAATTCCGCTTAATGCAGCTTCGTCAGAGGCAGTCCATTTTATTTGCTTGATTTTGCGGGTCAAAGCATTGGCCAGCACCTCGTCCACTGTTGAAACGGGAATGATTTCAAGCGCGCTTTTAACGTTATCCGGGATATCGGCGAGATCTTTCACATTGTCCTGCGGTATGAGCACGGTTTTCACCCCGCCGCGCAGGGCCGCCAGCATTTTTTCCTTAAGACCACCGATCGGCAAAACGCGTCCGCGCAAGGTAACTTCGCCCGTCATGGCAACATCTTTGCGCACGGGAATTTCCGTAAGCACCGAAACCATGGCTGTCACCATGCCGATACCTGCGCTCGGCCCATCTTTAGGCGTGGCGCCCTCTGGGACATGGACATGAATGTCGGTCGTCTGGAATTTACGCGGACTAATGCCCAGCTGCGGGGCTTTGGCCTGAATATAGCTATTTGCCGCAGAAATCGATTCTTTCATCACGTCGCGCAGATTACCCGTGACCGTGACTTTGCCCTTACCCGACATAGAGACCGCCTCAATGGTAAGGATATCCCCGCCGGCTTCGGTCCACGCAAGACCCGTTACGATGCCAACCTGATCGTCTGTATCGGTCTGGCCAAAACGGAATTTTTTGACGCCAAGGAAATCTTCGATATTTTTATCGGTGACCTTGATCTTTGCGCGCTCTTTGGCGACGATTTTTCGGATTGCCTTTCGGCCAATCGCCTGAATTTCGCGCTTGAGGCTACGCACGCCGGCTTCGCGGGTATAATAGCGTATAACAGCCCTCAGAGCGGCCTCTGTGATGTTAAGCTCACCCGCCTTCAACCCATGATCTTTGCTCATCTGGGGGATTAGGTGACGCGTCGCAATTTCTATTTTCTCGTCTTCCGTATATCCCGGAATACGAATGATTTCCATACGGTCCAAAAGCGGCTGACTCATATTGAGTGAGTTCGCCGTTGTAATAAACATAACGTCGGAGAGATCATAATCCACATCCAGATAATGATCGTTGAACGTGCTGTTTTGCTCTGGATCAAGCACCTCAAGCAGAGCCGCAGACGGATCGCCCCGGTGATCGGAGCCCATTTTGTCGATCTCGTCGAGCAAGAACAAGGGATTGTTATATTTAGCCTTTTTCATGGACTGAATAATCCGGCCGGGCATAGACCCAATATAGGTGCGGCGATGGCCTCGAATTTCGCTCTCATCTCTCACCCCGCCCAGAGAGACACGTACAAATTCGCGGTTCGTGGCGCGAGCAATTGAGCGCCCGAGCGAAGTCTTGCCCACACCCGGAGGCCCTACAAGGCACAAAATTGGCCCTTTGAGCTTTTTCGTGCGTAGCTGTACCGCAAGGTTTTCAATAATCCGGTCTTTGACCTTATCAAGGCCGTAGTGATCGGCGTCGAGTATCTCTTGCGCACGGGTCAGATCCTTTTGCAGGCGCTTACGCTTTCCCCATGGCACAGAGAGCATCCAGTCAATAAAATTGCGCGAGACATTGGCCTCTGCACTCATCGGGCTCATATTTTTGAGGCGTTTTATCTCTGCCTCGACTTTTTCACGGGCTTCTTTGGTGAATTTTGTATCTTCGATCTTTTTATTGAGTTCTGCGATCTCGTCGGGCGCATCATTGCCCAGTTCTGTATTGATCGCCTTCATCTGCTCATTGAGATAATATTCGCGCTGCGTTTTCTCCATTTGGCGTTTGACGCGGCCCCTGATTTTTTTCTCCACAGATAGGACGCTCATCTCGCCTTCAATGAGGCGCAGAATTTTCTCAAGGCGCTTTTCTATTTTTTCCTCGGCGAGGAGTTTTTGCTTTTCTTCCAGCGGCGCGCTGAGATGGACAGCCACTAGATCAGCAAGTTTCGACGGGTCTTTTGTCTCGGAAACGGAGGCAGATATCTCTTCGGCTATTTTCTTGTTCAGCTTGGCAAAGCCTGCAAACCCCTCACCCACAGAGGCAACAAGAGCCTTGCCGATTTTCGCAGGCGCCGGAACATCGGCAATGATGTCTACATTCGCTTCGATATAATCTTCGCGTGATGTGAAGGATTGGACAGCGACGCGCTCCTCGCCTTCGACAAGAACGCGAACAGTGCCATCAGGCAATTTGAGAAGTTGCATGATTTTGGCAATGCAGCCGCGGTCATAAATATCTTCCGGGCCCGGGTCATCGGCCAAACGGTCCTTTTGCGTCAAAAGCACAATACGCTTTTCCTCGCGCATGACTTCCTCAAGGGCCTTGATGGATTTATCACGTCCAACGAAAAGCGGAACGACCATGTGCGGAAAGACCACAATGTCGCGCAATGGCAAAACGGGTGAAAGAAGCGTATCCGGCATATCTAATCCTTTTAAGGGTGCCACATGATAGCGCACTCTTAGTGATAAAATTTGGGGTCAGACAGCAGCAGTTTCAAGGCCATAAAGCATGTAAAGTCCTAAAATCATCAGGTTTCTCTGATCACATAGCAGTGATCAGAGATCTTAGGAGGCTTTACCTTTTTTCTTCTTGTTTTCTACGTAGATCAAAAGCGGCTTTGCGGCGCCATTAACGACTTCGCCGTTGACCACAACCTCTTCGACGCCCTCAAAACTCGGCAAGTCAAACATGGTATCAAGCAAAATATCTTCCATGATAGAGCGTAATCCGCGTGCGCCTGTCTTACGTTTGATCGCCCGCTTCGCAATAGCTGAAAGCGCATCATCAGAGAAAGTCAGATTAACATCCTCCATAGAGAAAAGCGTCTGATATTGCTTAACGAGCGCGTTTTTCGGCTCGGTCAGGATTTTGATCAATGCCTCTTCGTCGAGATCTTGCAAGGTCGCAATCACAGGAAGGCGGCCGACGAATTCCGGTATAAGACCAAATTTCAGCAGATCATCCGGCTCAACCTCATGCAAAATTTCGCCGACGCGGCGCTCGTCAATATTCTTGATTTTCGCGCCGAAGCCAATCGTGCTGCCCTCGCCCCGATTTGAAATAACCTTATCCAGACCCGCAAAGGCTCCGCCGACAACGAAAAGAATGTTTGTCGTGTCCACTTGCAAAAACTCTTGCTGCGGATGTTTACGCCCGCCCTGCGGCGGTACGGAGGCAACCGTGCCTTCCATAATTTTCAAAAGCGCTTGCTGCACGCCTTCGCCCGAAACATCGCGCGTGATGGACGGATTATCCGACTTTCGCGTGATTTTATCTACCTCATCGATATAAACAATTCCGCGCTGGGCGCGCTCCACGTTATAATCGGCAGATTGCAACAATTTGAGAATAATATTTTCGACATCTTCACCGACATATCCCGCCTCAGTCAGCGTTGTCGCGTCAGACATAGTGAAAGGCACGTCCAGAATACGCGCAAGCGTTTGCGCCAGAAGCGTCTTACCACAGCCCGTGGGGCCAATCAGCAAGATATTGGACTTGGCCAGTTCAACCTCAGGATTGTTATTGGCATGGTTTAGGCGCTTATAATGATTGTGAACGGCGACAGCGAGAACGCGTTTCGCGCGGTATTGCCCGATGACGTAATCATCAAGCGTTTCGCAAATATCAGCCGGAGTTGGTACGCCTTCTTGGGCCTTGGAAATGGAACCTTTGCCCTCCTCGCGGATAATATCCATGCAAAGTTCAACACATTCATCGCAAATAAAGACCGTTGGCCCTGCAATGAGCTTGCGAACCTCATGTTGGCTTTTACCGCAAAAAGAGCAGTAAAGTGTGTTTTTTGCGTCGGTTGTGCCAGTCTTACTCATTATTTCTTTCCTTATGCCCCCGGTTCGGAGCCTTGCAAACTCAATGCCGAAACCGCCGCTTTTACCCTAGCTACATCAACTTTATTACGATTGCCTTAGCGTAGAATATCAGAACGCCTCTGGCTGGCAAGTCACGAAGATGGGCAAATATCGTACGTTACGATCAAAACGGCCTAGCCTTCGTCTCCGCGCTTGCTGTAGACATGATCGACAATTCCGAACGCTTTTGTTTCTTCGGCCGTCATAAAGTGGTCGCGGTCGAGCGTTTTCTCAATCGTGGCATATTTCTGGCCCGTGTGTTTCACGTATATCTCGTTTAGGCGCTTTTTCATCGCCAAAATATCATTTGCATGGCGCTGAATATCAGAGGCCTGCCCGCGAAATCCGCCTGACGGCTGATGAACCATGATGCGCGCATTGGGCAGAGCAACGCGCATACCCGCCTCGCCCGCCGCGAGCAGGAGCGAGCCCATAGAAGCCGCTTGCCCAATACACACAGTTGAAACCGGACTTTTGATATATTGCATTGTGTCGTAAATCGCCATGCCAGCCGTTACAACGCCGCCCGGACTATTAATATACATGCTGATTTCTTTTTTCGGGTTTTCGCTCTCAAGGAATAGGAGCTGAGCACAGATCAAGCTGGCCATATTGTCTTCAACGACGCCATTTAGAAAAATAATGCGGTCACGTAACAAGCGCGAGAATATGTCAAAGGCCCGCTCACCGCGGCTTGTCGGCTCGATAACTGTCGGGACAAGGCCCATCATCGCAGCATTATCATTGGAAAGCGGGTTATCAAACATGGAGCATCCTTCTTATATTTCTTGGCGGCAGGGCTCTGCCCCGTGCCAGCAGACTATCTAGGCAAAACGTTACTTCTATATTGATACGTAAAGATTTATTCGCAAGGGGTCATTGAAAATCAACCTTGCAATTTAGCGGCCAAACGGGCTTTGGCGCGCTTTTTTAGGTTCGGGAGCGAAATGGCCTACAAAAAACCCGATCCTGGGCAAGGATCGGGTCGTCATTCGTTGTGCGCAGGGCGCTTGATTGAGGCGAACCCCCTAAATCATAGGGTCTTCTTCGAAAAGTTTCTTCTCGGCGACCTTTTTGTCCGTTACTTTTGCTTTCTCGATGATCAGATCCACGACTTTTTCCTCAAAAATTGGCGCGCGAAGTTGGGCAATCGCATTCGGATTTTTTTGATAGAACTCGATAACTTGCTGCTCTTGGCCCGGATAACGGCGGGCTTCGGCGATCATTGCGCCTTGCAGCTCTTCATTTGAGATAGTCACTTCCTGCTTTTGGCCGATCTCCGCAAGCACAAGCCCGAGGCGAACGCGGCGCTCGGCGATTTTACGGTAATCCTTCTCAAGCTGCTTATCAGTTTTCTTGGCATCCTCTTCATCAAGCTGCCCGGCCTCTTTTTCGGCCTGAACCTGCGCCCAGATGTTATCAAATTCGGCGGTTACCATGCCGGGCGGCAGATCGAAGCTATGCTTGCTGTCGAGTTCGTCCAAAATCGCGCGCTTAAGCTTCATGCGGCTTTGGCCTGAAAACTCGCCCTCGGCCTGCTCTTTGACCATTTCTTGAAGCTTTTCGAGGTTTTCGAGCCCGAATTTCGTGGCAAGCTCGTCATCAATTTTGGCGTCTTGCGCGCCTTGTACCTCCAAAACTTCAGTCGCAAAGACCGCATCTTTCCCCGCAAGATCGGCTGCGCCGTAATTTTCAGGAAATGTGACTTTGACATCAAGCTTATCGCCTGCTTTTGTCCCGATGAGCCCGTTTTCAAAACCGGGGATAAATGTGCCCGAACCCAGGACAAGCTGGTGACCGTCCATTGCGCCCCCGTCAAAGGCAACGCCGTCAACTGTGCCAACAAAGTTGATCAAAACTGCATCGCCGTCTTTGGCTTTGGCGGTTTTGGCTTTCTTTTTGTAGGACTTTTGATTCTCGGCGAGCTTTTTAATGCGCTCCTCAACCATTTTTTCGTCAACGTCGGCTGTCAGGCGCGTAAATTTCATTTTTTCAAAGTCAGCAACTTCAAAATCAGGGATGGTTTCCACAGTCAGTTGATATTCAAGATCAGCTTTGCCTTCTGTAACCTCTTGGCCATTGGCGCGTAGGTCAACTTTGGGCTGGCCCGCAGGGCGAAGTTTATTATCATTGATCGCTTGCTGGCTTGTTTCATTCACCGTCTCTTCGATCACGTCTTTCATGATATTCGCGCCGAACATTTTACGGATATGGGTGACGGGCACTTTACCGGGACGAAAGCCTTTTAGCGAGACTTGCGGCTGCATTTCTTTGATCTTGGCTTCGAGCTTCCCGCTTAAGTCTTCTTTTGAGACAATCACCGAAAAAGTCTTGCTGAGGCCTTCGGACTTGAGTTCTTTAACTTGCATGGTCGTTTTCCATTGTAGTGTCGGCGATCATAATATCGAAAGGCCGACGCGCGCTACTCATAAATTTTTGCGATGAGCAACACAACACCGACCTTACAATCGTTGCCGTTTAATTTGAGGCGGCTTATGTCACGGGCAAGCTCTCGGCGCAATGTCTCTTGCGAGAGTTTATCGGCAAAATTGGAGAAAAGCGCCGCGCGGCGCATAAATTTCTTGCCAAAATGACTGAACACGGCATGTTTTGGCGCGGCAAGCGAGAAATTCACGCAAAACAGGCGGAAAAATAATGGATATGTTTCCCGATTCCTATCCGCTCGCGATTTACATCAGTGTCTTTTTCAGCCCCTTCGTTCAGGAGGACGCCGCTGTGCTCTATGCTGCGGGCCTCGCCGTCAATGGGGTTAATCAGTGGCTTCCACTCTATTTTACGATTCTGGCGGGACTAATTTTATCCGATGTTTGGAAATATTGGATAGGCTGGGCTGCCCTCAAGCACCCTCGCGCGCGGGCCTATGCCGAGCGCGAACATGTCGCGGATATGGGCGGCAAAGTTCAAGACAATCTCTTAAAAACGCTATTGATCGGAAGATTTGTCCCGCTCGCACGCATTCCCACCTATGTCGCCTGTGGTTATTTCAAAATATCCTATCTGAAGTTCTGCTTAGGAATCGCGTTTACCGCCGCGCTTTATGTCAGCATCGTCTTTACCGCCGTGCATTTGCTTGGCGAAATCGTCGGGGAACGGCTCAAATGGATTTTGCCGCTATTTGCCCTGCTGGTGCTTGCTGTTGTGGGCGGACTCTATCTACTTCGCCGCCGGTCAAAGCAAATATAGGCTCCCCGCGCCTGCGCGTGCCCATAGCTTTACCCATTTCGCGCGTCCCGAACGCAAGCGCCGCACGTGACACGGGAAAGAAAATTGGCGGAGAGACGAAACGCCTGTTGACCAAAGCTGCCAGTGATTTACTCTACCGGCATGAGCACAGATTTAATGAACTACGAACAAATGACGCAACTTGCGCTTCGCGGGGTTGTGCGAGACGCAATCCGCCGCGTTATTCGCGAAGACGGCTTGCCGGGCGCGCATCATTTTTACATCACTTTTCTGACCCGCTACCCTGGGGTGGAAATTGACGAAAGCCTTGCGGCGAAATATCCTGAGGAAATCACCATCGTGCTTGAGCATCAGTTTTGGGATCTCAATGCCTATGCGGAAGAATTTGAAGTCACGTTAAAGTTTGGCGGCGTGCCAAAATATATCAAAGTCCCCTATACCGCCGTCTCGCGTTTCCATGACCCTAGCGTCGGTTTTGCCCTGCAATTTGACACGCCGCCGGAAATGGAACCTGCGCCGCCGACGCTCGCTCATATTGACCCTGCCCCCCAAGAAACCGCGCCAAAACAGAAGAAAGCGGAGGGGAAAGCCAAGGCGAAGGCAAAAACCAGTCCTGAGGATGACAAGGGCGGCCCCGATGATGATGGCGGCGGCGAGAAGGTCGTAAGCCTTGATTCCTTTCGCAAAAAATAGGCTATTTGCACCCCGCTAGTTTAGACACTTTATCCGCGCGCCCCAAAAAGAAAAACGGGCCAATAATTTCAGGTAAATTCATGGCAAATTCCCGCACGATTAAGACCCGCACAGAAACCGATAGCTTTGGCCCGCTAAAAGTACCTGCCGACAAGTATTACGGCGCGCAAACAGCGCGAAGCCTGATTAATTTTCCGATTGGAGAAGAAACCATGCCGCTGCCGATGATCCGTGCGCTGGGTATCATCAAGCGCTCTGCGGCGTTGGCCAATAAAAAGGCAAAAAACCTCGACGCGAAAACCTGCAAAGCGATCGTCGCGGCCGCGTCAGAGGTGGCTGAAGGTAAGCTAGACGATCACTTCCCGCTTTCAATCTGGCAGACGGGATCAGGCACACAGTCCAATATGAACTCCAATGAGGTCATCTCCAACCGCGCGATTGAGATCATGGGCGGAGAGATAGGCTCCAAAGACCCTGTCCATCCCAATGACCATGTAAACCGCAGCCAGTCGTCCAATGACACCTTCCCAACAGCCATGCATATTGCGGCTGCGGAAGAGATACATCACAGTCTATTGCCCGCGCTCACATATCTGCGAAACGCACTCAATGATAAATCCCAAGAATTTAGAAAGATCATCAAGATTGGCCGCACCCACACCCAAGACGCCACGCCCCTGACCTTGGGCCAAGAATTTTCGGGCTATGTCGCCCAGCTTGATAATGGCATTAAGCGCGTTGAGCGTGGTCTCAAGGAACTCTACCCGCTTGCCCAAGGCGGAACGGCCGTCGGCACGGGGCTGAATGCCAAGCCCGGCTTTGCCAAAGCCTTCGCAGAGGAAGTCGCCCGCTACACTAAGCTGCCCTTTAAAACCGCGACCAATAAATTCGAAGCCCTCGCCGCACATGATGCTTATGTGTCCGCCCACGGCGCGCTGAACACAGTCGCCGTTAGCCTGTTTAAGATCGCCAATGACATCCGCTTTCTTGGCTCTGGTCCGCGCTCGGGCTTAGGAGAGCTTTCTCTGCCTGCTAATGAACCCGGAAGCTCTATCATGCCAGGCAAGGTCAATCCGACACAATGCGAGGCGCTGACAATGGTCTGCACACAGGTCATGGGCAATAACGCCGCTATGTCAATCGCCGGTAGTCAAGGCCATTTTGAGTTAAATGTCTACAAGCCCGTTATGGCCTATAATATGCTGCAATCCATTCGGCTGCTGAGCGACGCCGCCAATAGTTTCACTGATAAATGCGTGAGCGGCATTACCGCCAATGAGGACAAGATAGCCGAGCTCTTGTCGCGCTCGCTCATGCTCGTCACCGCGCTTGCGCCCACCATCGGATATGACAATGCGACAAAGGTGGCTAAAACCGCGCATAAGAAGGGCACAACCCTACGCGAGGAAGCCGTCAGAATGGGTTATGTTACCGAAGCGGAGTTTGACAAGGTCGTTCAGCCCAAATTGATGATAAAACCACGGTAGAAAAAGGCACTAAATGTCTGATAACGTGATAAAATTTGGCAAAGCCAAGAAAGCTTTAACTCGAAAGAAAAAGGAAAAAACTGCGGCGGCAAATCGCGCGCGTCATGGCCAAAAAAAGTCAGCGAAAGACCTCAAAAAAGAACTTGCGAAGACATTGCAAACCAAACTCGATGCCCACAAAATCGAACGCGCCCCAGATGACGACTAATCAGCCATGTGATGTAGGCGCGGCCCTCGCCTCAAAGGCGGTTAGAAAGAAGCGCTCAATCTCCCTTTATGGTCACCGCACGTCCGTCGCGCTTGAGACTCCGTTTTGGGAAATTTTGGACGCGCAGGCGGCCGCGCATGGCCGTTCTTTGGCAGCGCTCATATGCGAACTTGATGACGCGCGGATTGCCGCCAAAAGCAGCCTCGGACTTGCCGCCTATCTTCGGGTTTGGGCGCTACTTCAGACGAGCTAATTTGCCAAAATTATTAACATACGCGCTTGTTTTCGCCCTGCTCTGCGGGGCAGTTTTTATGGCGGTACAAAAGAAAAACGCCCGCTTCATCGCTGATAATCAAGCTCGCTACGCGGAACTAATTGCCGAGGTGAAACCGTTTCTGGCACGTAAAAATAGGCCAGATACGAAAAATTTCGCAAAGAACAATTTTGCAAATACCTCTGAATTGCTTGATAACGTGCCCGCCTCTGAAGCCCATCGCCTTACAGAGACCTACCTCGCCGGGTTGGACGCGTTTGATGAGCGCTTTGCCGGCATCGCCCCGCGCGCTTTGGACTATTGCGAACGAGACGAATTCTACCGTTACTGGGGCGCCGTGCATCACTGGCAATATTGGGCCGAGCGGGGCGATGCCGCAAATGAGGCGAAAAAAAATGACCCCGATGAAATCGCGGACACGGCGGCGCGAGAGGCACAAGCCAGGGCGCGTGCATTGCGCGAATATGAACGCAAAGCTCTTGCCTTTACAGGTATCCCTATGAATTTCGCGCAGATTAAAGCGCGCGGCGAAACAGAGTTTGAAACTGTTTCGGCGGAGCTTTCCGCGCTCGAAGCCCGCCTGCGCGAACAATATGGTGAGAGCCTTGAGGAATTTGCGGCTCGCCCCGATCATCTAAGCCGCACAGATGCAGACTTAAAACCTCGGCTTGAAGCGGCCCTGCGCCGCATTGAAGCCGCTTTTGAAGACGATTTTGCATTTGCCCCCGTTCCGGCCGGCAGCATCATCACCAAGGCCGAGTATGGCCCCTATTTTGCCGTCGCCAGTTATAATCGCGCTCAGGATGCTATGGTGGTTTACTGGCAAACAGGCGTTTACAATCACGTTTATGACACCATGCTGGCTGTGCATGAAATCATGCCCGGCCATCATCAACAGCTGGCCATGGCGCGAGAGCCGATCTGCACGCGCGGACCCGTCTCGACTCCGACAGTATTTCTGGAAGGCTGGGCGAGCTATGCCGAAATATTGGCCGAGGCAAAAGGCCTGTTCGCGGCGCCAGACCAACGGCTTGGCTGGCTGGATTACCGCCTCATTCGCGCTATGCGAATTATCATGGAGACGGCCCTCATAGAAGGCGCGCTGACGGAGACGCAGGCGCGGGAGCTATGGGAGCAGCGCATGCCCGCGCGCCTACAGGTTCACTTTGAACGCGAATGGGCACGAATTCGTCACGGGCCCCATCACCTAAGCTATATCCTCGGTGCAGATGCGATAATCGCCGCCAAAGCCCATGTAAAATCGGACCTCAGGGCGAGCTTTGATGAGGCCGAATTTCACCAAGCCGTCCTGAATTCAATGCACAGAAGTCTTGAGTATTTAGGTCCGCGTATGAGCGCTCAAATCCGCGAACGCAGGGCGCAGAAAAAACAGGCCAAGGCCCCGCCGTCTCGCGAACCAAAAAAATAGGCGTAAATCTCCCGCAAAACCACATCTTGGAATTTATAGTTAATTGGATGTTAACGGCTTTCTCCGACTTTGGCGCAATCTTTGGGCCTTTATCGGATGAACTATGGTCGATATCACATATATAAGAAGCGGCGCCTATGATCGTGACCATGCTTTGTTTACGGCTTTGCGCTGGATCGAAGATATTACTTTCGTCTGTCTTCTGATATTTTTCTCAGGGGCGGTGATTGGTCTTGTCTTTACGGATTTGACCAACCTTGATCAGGAAAATCCGCTCGCTCGGCTCTCTTGGTATCCCATATATTTGATTATTTTGACGTTGGTTTTACGAACTTTTCCGCAGTTTTTCCGTTTAACCGTATTCAATCCCTTGCTCATCATTTGTGTATTGTGGTGCGGCCTATCTATGTATTGGTCCGTTGATATGGGCATCACCATGCGGCGCTCAGTTGCGCTGATGTTGACAACAATGATGGGGCTGGTGCTGGCCGCCAGATATACATGGAATGAAATGGTTCAGCGAATTGCGCTGAGCTTTCTCATACTCGCTGTGATTTCTTTATTGGTCTGTTTGCTCAACCCTGCACGCGGCATTATGACAGAGGTTCATATCGGCGCATGGCGCGGCGCCTTTGTTGAAAAAAACTATCTCGGCGGCATGATGACCAAGGGCCTTATTGCTGCTATGTGTGCTTTCGCTATGCGGCCGGACCGTGGATGGTTATGGGCCCCCGCGGGGATACTCTGCCTAGGGCTTGTGGTGATGTCGACCTCAAAAACCGCCTTGCTGATTTCTCTGGCCTCAATCAGTATTTTCATAGCCCTGCGCATTTTCCGGCGGTTTCCGATCTTGCGTGCGCCGCTGGTCTATGCCGTCATGATTTCGGTTTGCGGATTAGGTCTCTTTGTTGCCCTTGCGCCGGATATCGCCTTTGGCTTGATCGGAAAAGATGCCACGTTCACGGGCCGTACTGAAATTTGGGAATGGCTCCGGCTGAGTATCAAACAAGAATGGGTACTGGGTTATGGATACGGAGCCTATTGGACGGATCCGCTCGGACCGAGCTACTGGGTTAGGACGGGTCTGCAATGGGGCGTTCCGTCGGCCCATAATGGCTGGATTGATCTTTGGCTAGCAGGCGGCATCGTCGCGGTGATTATCTTTGGTATTTACATGCTTATAATCACAGGCCTGTCCATTGACCGCGTCTTTCGCGGGGGCACAGAGAGTTACTGGGTTGTGCTCTCTACTCTGATGTTCATTGCCTTTTCTCTCTCCGAATCCACAATCTTGCAGCAAAATGACATTAGCTGGGTGATGTTTGTCGCGACCTCGGCCAAACTTCTGGCCTTTGAGAAGCCTTTCTGGCGGCGGCCTGAGGATCATCCTCAAGCTTACTTGAATGTCTAAAATGCTTGATCGGCAAAAGGCTAGCTGACGGGTTTACTCTCTTTGGGTTCCGGTTTTGGCACGCAACCAGAGCCGCCATGCTCCTGCGCTTTGCGCGTCTGCGCCTCAGCATCTTCAAAAAAACTATCAATATCTGTTTTTGGCGCTTGATTGTGCCCCGCTGGTTTCTTGGCTTTTATATCGCCCGTTTTTGTCTCCCCGATAGGGGCTTTGCGGCTGGAATGCGCCTCAGTTTTCGTTTGCGCGCTTTGCGCTGCGGCAATGTCTGGAGCTATGTTGAAGGCTATAAAAAGAGCCGCGAGGACAAAAGGTAATTTGATATGCATAACAACAGCCTTACCACAAAATCATGCCAAGATTAAGGCTAGGATGATAACGCCTGTCTCTTTTACGTTAATTTCGTAACCAGCCATAGCCAAAGCCGCGTGTTGCCTCTATGTTCTGGCCATGTCAGCCGACTCGTTTCAGCCCGCCCCGCCGCCGCCCGCCGCCTCAATCTCAATGCGGGCCATGCCGCGTGCACCTGCGTCCCAGAACAGCGCCTATCTCGAAGGCCTAAACAAAGAGCAGCGCGATGCCGTCCTCCAGACGGACGGACCATTGCTCGTGCTGGCGGGGGCCGGAACAGGCAAAACCCGCGTGCTAACCTGCCGCCTTGCGCATATTTTGGGACAAGGCCTCGCCTACCCCAGCCAAATATTGTCTGTAACGTTCACAAATAAAGCCGCGCGAGAAATGCGAGAGCGCGTCCATGACATTATCGGCCCCAGCATGGAAGGGCTGGCATGGCTGGGAACTTTCCACTCGATTGCCGCGAAAATCCTGCGCATCCATGCCGAAATGGTCAATCTCAAGAGTAGTTTTACGATTTTGGATACTGACGATCAGCTACGCCTGCTCAAACAGATTATCAAAGCCGAGAATA
The DNA here is from genome assembly GCA_964410285.1 of uncultured Caulobacterales bacterium. GTDB lineage: Bacteria > Pseudomonadota > Alphaproteobacteria > Caulobacterales > Maricaulaceae > Fretibacter. The sequence goes on from CAYPFR010000003.1 coordinate 82,113, forward strand.
TTGACGAAAAGCGCTGGACGGCGCGATTTCTCGCAAATCTTATCGATGGCTGGAAGAATAAGGGACTAACGCCTAGCAAATTGCGGCCAGGCGATGGACAAAGCTTTGCGAATGGACGCGGCGGCGATCTCTATGCGATTTACCAAAAACGGCTGATAGATTTGAACGCCTGTGACTTCGGCGACCTTCTGCTGCATAATTTGACAATATTTACAAAATATCCCGAAATTTTGGAGAAATATCACAAGAAATTCCGCTACCTGCTCGTGGACGAGTATCAAGATACGAATGTTGCGCAATATCTCTGGCTACGGCTTTTGGCCCAAGATACGCAGGGACGCGGACAGCAAAACATCTGCGTGGTTGGGGATGATGACCAGTCAATCTATGGCTGGCGCGGAGCGGAAGTTGATAATATTTTGCGCTTTGAGAAAGACTTCCCCGGCGCCAAAGTTGTCAAGCTTGAACGCAATTACCGTTCAACCGAGCACATCCTTGCCGCGGCCTCTGGACTAATTGCAGCCAACCAAGGTCGACTTGGAAAAACGCTCTGGACGGAAGATAGCGGCGGAGAAAAAGTCCATGTCATGGGCGTTTGGGATGCCCCTGCCGAAGCCCGTATTATCGCGGATGATATTGAAAGTTGGAAATATAAGGGCCGCGCCTACAATGACGTTGCGATTTTGGTAAGGGCCTCGCGGCAAATGCGCAGCTTTGAGGAACGCTTTATTCAGCTTGGCCTGCCTTACCGCGTTATCGGCGGCCCGCGCTTTTTCGAACGTATGGAAATTAGAGACGCCCATGCCTATTTACGGGTTCTAAAGTCGGACACAGACGATTTGGCATTTGAACGTATCGTCAATACGCCAAAGCGGGGCATTGGCAGCACGAGTTTACAAAAATTGCAAGTGGCGGCGCGCAGCATGAATATGAGCCTTGAACGGGTCACGCGGGAGCTGGTGAAAACAGATGAAATCCGCGGCAAAGCCCGTAGCGCGCTGCGCTCTTTCATTGCTGATATTGACCGCTGGCGGGCAGAAGCTCTCACGCTTTCCCATACTGAAATGGCCGAGCGTATACTCGACGAATCCGGCTATACGCAAATGTGGAAAGACAGCAAAGATGCCAAGTCCGGCGGGCGGCTTGAAAACCTTAAAGAACTCATACAGGCCATGAGCGAGTTTCCGACACTGCTTGCCTATCTTGAGCATGTCAGCCTTGTGTTGGATGTCGACAGCGGCCCCAAAGAAGACGAGATTAGCCTGATGACTTTACATTCAGCCAAGGGTCTAGAATTTCCTTTAGTCTTTCTGCCCGGCTGGGAGGAAGGCATATTTCCCAGCCAGAAAAGCCTCGATGAAAATGGTTTGGCGGGGCTAGAGGAAGAACGCAGGCTCGCTTACGTCGGGCTGACCCGCGCCCGCGAAATTGCGAAGATTTATTTTGCCGCGAATCGGCAGGTTTACGGGAGCTGGCAAAGCTCTGTCCCCTCGCGCTTTATTGATGAATTGCCGCCTAGCCATGTCGAGGTCGCATCGGAAACGGGATATTATGATCAGGGACGCACGAGCGGGTTTGGCGGATCGTCCGGCGCTTTTACGCAAAAAGCGACAGAGCATTTTGCAGCCAGCTATCAGCGTAGCTCTGCCGAACGTCTCTCCCCCGGGTGGGAACGTTTCAAAGCCAATCGCGACAAGAATTTTGGCCGCGGTCCCAAAGAATTTGAGGGCAAAGCGGTGCGGCGGCCCGCGAAAAACACCCCGTCTGATTACGAAGTCGGAGAACGTATCTTTCATCAAAAATTTGGCTATGGAAAAATAACCGATGCCAATGGAAATAAACTCACAATTGATTTTGAAAAAGCCGGCGAGAAGATGGTTTTAGACAGCTTTGTCGAACGCCACTAACATTTTGCATGCGTTATGAAACAGGCTTAAATCACGGAAATGAAACATTTTTTATTGTATTTAATTATCGCCGCCCTCTCTCTGCTGTCGGCTTGCCGCACGACGGCCGTACCGCTTAAGGTTCATGAGATTAATTCGCTTAGTCAAGCCGCTAGCGGTGAAGGCGAGTTTCAAGGCCTAGAGTTTTTGGCAGACGTTCGGCCCGGCGAATTAAAAGCGCGGGTCAATATTTTCTATGTGCACGGGATCGGCTGGACGGAGGACCCGGACGCAGAGCAGATCGCCGAGGACTTCCTTGGCGGAATTGCGGCCGCCTACGGAAAAGATGTCAAAGGCCAAATCATCAAGACCCGCTGCGGGGAGCCAACAGCCCCCGGAAAGCCCGCGGCCAATGCGGTCTTCCTCACCCCAAGCGCTCCGAAAATATACGGCACAGGTCTCGCTGGCTCCTCGCTATCGCTTGAGCGCCTCGCCTGTATGGACAAGCAACGATTGGAAGTGGACCCTGCTCTTGAATTCGTTGTCTACCGCGTGTTTTGGGACGATATTTTTTGGAATAGTTTTCAGTTTGCCCATGTGGGTCAAGACGATGATCAAGGCTCGTCTAGCCCCTTTGCCAATCTCCGCCGAAAGTATAATCGCCGGCTAAAGGACGAACTCATTAATTACGGTATTTCCGATGCGGTCATGTATCTTGGACCTGCGGGGGCAGATATTCGCCGCGCCGTTGAAGGCGCCATGTGCAGCGCCGCACTGGATGCCGCCGGATTTGATTTCGCCCGCCAAGCCGGCGGGAGCGATAGCCGCAATGTGAATGCTGATCAAATTTGTAAGTTGGCTGAAAATACGTCGACAGTTTCCAACCAATTTGCTTTTGTCACAGAAAGCCTCGGCAGCAAGATTGTCTTTGACGTATTACGCCAGCACAGCCTTGATGGTCAGGACGGGATTATCGACAGGATCATTAACGGCAGCGAAACCTACATGCTCGCCAATCAAATTGCCTTGCTATCTCTTTCTGATTTAAAATTGGGGGGTAATGATAGCCGGCCCGCGCAGCGCCCGCAGGCCCAGCGCCCCAAGATCATCGCCATGTCGGAGATCAATGATTTTCTCACCTATGAGCTTATTCCCTTTTACCAACAGCTTTATAAGCGCTCAACGCGGCCGGGCGGAACGCCTGATCCCGCCTCGCAGCAAGCCAGCGAAGAGATCATGTCTGCGCTTGGGTTTGATATGGTGGATATGCGCCTTGAATTTGCGGATAAATTGGTGCCCCTTCTAAAGGGGTTTGTAGATCCTCTGCAGGCCCACGGCGGTCACGCCTCAGAGCCCGAGCTAATGCTATACATGCTCTGCGGGGCGCGCGGCGGGGCGCTCAACCGCGAAGGCTGCCTTGCGACAGAGCTTGCAAATGAAAACAATCCAAGAAAAAGAAAAGGCGGACATTAGCGAACGCTCAGCGCTAACTCGCTTTGCTATTCCATAACTCTGCCGCCAAAAGGCCCTACATGACCGATTTTCATGACCTACCCAAAGACTTGCAGCCTTGGACCCTGACCCTGACGGGGCCTAACGCCCTTATTTTTGAGCTGGGCGAAGCGCTCGGCTTTGACGAGATCACGGATGCTTTGTCTGTTTCTATTTTCGAAGCGGAGACAACAGCGGCCGGTGATAGCCCGCTTTCCACCGCGCAGGCCCTTTACGCGGATCAGGCGCAAGCCAAGGCGGCGCTGCGGGCTTTAGCCCTGCCAAATGGCGTTAGCGCGCAAATAGGGCAACTCCCCAAAACTGATTGGGTCAGCCGCTCGCAGGAAGGGCTACCGCCCGTCAAGGCCGGTCGTTTCTGGGTTTACGGCAGTCACGATGCCAAGATCGACGTCCCTGAGGATATCCAGCATCCCCTTCGGATTGAGGCCGGTCTAGCTTTTGGCACGGGTCATCACGGCACGACAAAGGGCTGCTTATTGATTTTTGAGGATCTGCTAAACGGTGGTTTTTCGCCAAAATCTGTCCTTGATCTTGGCTGCGGGGCCGGCACGCTCGCGATTGCCAGCGCGCTCGCCTTGCCCAAAAGCACCCCAATTCTAGCGACGGACATAGATCAGGACGCCGCCGACGTCACCGCCGCCAACGCACAAATCAACGGCGTCGCCGACCAAATTTTCGCCGCGCGGGCCGACGGATTTCAATCACCAATATTCAAAGGCCGAAACTTTGATCTGATTTTTGCAAATATCTTAGCGGGGCCGCTCATGGGTTTGGCCCCCGACATTGCGCGCGCGGCAGCAAGTGGCGGGCATATCATCCTCTCTGGAATTATCGACGACATGGCGACGGAAGTCACCCGCGCCTTTGAATTGGAGGGACTGAGCGTGCGCGCCCAGCCCTCGATTGAGGGGTGGACCTCGCTGCGGGCAGATAAGCCGTAAAATACTCACGCGTTGCGTACGCTATTCCTTGCTAATTGAGCTAAATTTGATAGGACATCGCGCAAATCTACGCAGATTGTGCGGAGCAGCCGAAAGACAAACCATGATCTATCACTCGCTGAAAGACCGACATGTGAAAGCCAAATTTGGCGAGGCGCTTCTGGCATCATTGACGCCAGACGGCGGGCTGTGGATGCCAGATACGCTACCTGTTTTCGATGATGAAGCTCAGGCGCGCCTTGGCGCTATGTCCTTTGCCGATTGCGCCGCCGCGCTGGCCCGCCACTTTGTAGATGACAGTTTTTCAAATGAGGCGCTTACCCGTATTTGCCGAGATGCCTATGATTTTGAGATGCCGCTGCGCACGGTTAATGGCCGCGTCATGGACGCGGCTATGCCAGAAGCAGAAAGCGCCTATTTCCTTGAATTGTTCCACGGCCCGACCCTCGCCTTTAAGGACTATGCCGCACGCTTTATGGGCCGCGCCGCCAGTCATATTATGAGCAAGAGCGGCGCTAAACGCACTATTTTAGTTGCGACCTCCGGTGATACAGGCGGGGCAATCGGCGATGCCTTTTTGGATCAGGCTGGTATTAACGTCTTTATCCTTTTTCCCAAAGGCGGCGTTTCCAAAGTACAGGAACAACAGCTTACCACCATGGGGCGACGCGGCTGTAATGTGCGAGCGATTGCGGTTGATGGTACTTTTGATGCGTGCCAAGCGCTTGTGAAACAGGCCTTTGGCGCGCGCGGGATGAATAAGAAATACAACCTCATGAGCGCAAATTCCATCAATGTTGGGCGCGTCATTCCGCAAAGCTTTTACTATTTTTGGTCCAGCTTACAAATCCGGGCGGCTCATCCGGGCTTACCGATTGTATACTCCATTCCGTCGGGAAATCTTGGAAATTTAACGGGCGGCCTAATCGCGCGCAAAATGGGCGCGCCAATTTCCAAATTCGTAATTGGCAATAATGCCAATGATCCCTTTGTTGATTATCTGGAGACCGGAGAATATCAACCGCGCGATAGCATCCCGACTCTTTCAAATGCGATGGATATAGGACGGCCTAATAATTTTCCGCGGGTTGTTGACCTTTTCGGCGGAGATTATGACGCGGTGAAAGACGCCTGCTGGGGCGCATCATTTTCCGATCAAGAGACCGAACGCCATATGCGCCGCATTCATATGGCAACTGGATATGTGATGTGTCCGCACACGGCAGTCGGGCATCTGGCCATGCAGGCCTATTCAGAGGATAAATCCCGTCCCTTTATTCAGGTCACTGTTGCGACGGCACACCCTGCCAAGTTTAATGACAGCGTCGAGCGCATTTTACATGAATCTCAACCCATGCCGCCCGTTCTCGCAAGCGCTATGCGGCGCAAACCTCGCGTTCATGTCATGCCACCTGAACTTGGCGCGCTGGATGCCTATCTCGCGGCTCATGCTTGATGCAAATATCCCGCGGCGAATTTGACGACAAATACAGCAAGGGCACACTGCACCTTGCCTTCATTGGTATGTCAAATATCGGCAAGAGTTATACTGCCGCGCGCCTGACCCAGAGCCATAATTTTGATCTGATTGAGGTTGATCGTCTGATATGGGAAGAACTACAACACGGCAGCATGGCTGATTTTGCCAAATGGCAAGGCCAGCCTTATACCGACGGCTACGCCGCGCGAGAAGCCGTGTCCGTCAACCTTGAAACCAAAGCCATGCACAAAGCGATTTCGGGCACTGAGAAAACTGGAAGCGTTAATTCATTGCTCGATACAACGGGCAGCGTGATTTATATTGCGCCAGAGGAGCTTTCCCGGCTCAAGGATGGGTTTCTGATCGTACATATCGCCGCCGAGCAAAGCGATATAGATAGGCTAAAATCAGAATACTTTGCACGTCCCAAACCCCTTGTCTGGCGCGGCCATTACCGCCCCCAAGACGGCATGACCCGAGAAGAAAGCGTATTGGCGTGCTATTCCGGTCTTCTGGCCGCGCGAAAGACAGCCTACGAAGCCCTCGCCGATCTCACCCTCGAAAGCAGCTTTGTTCTGAGCCGGCGGGTTACCCCGGATATGATTTTCGAGAAAATTCGCGGCGAGCTAAGCCCATCGGCCTAAGCGACTGCCGCGGAAGTTTCCCAGCCGTGCAGCAAAGTCTCGCGGGTGAACTGCGCGAGAAAATCAAGATGGGCCTTATCCGTATTCAGGCATGGCACAGCCGTAAATTTCTCCCCGCCCGCCTCCTCAAAGGATTCCTTGGCCTCCATCGCGATCTCTTCAAGTGTTTCGAGACAGTCTGCCGAAAACCCCGGCATCATTACCGCGACGTTTTTCACTCCGCTTTGCGGTAATGCCTCCAGCGTTTTATCGGTATATGGCTGGAGCCATGCTTTTGGCCCAAAACGGCTCTGGAAAGTGGTACGGAGCTCAAAGGGTACTTCCCCCAAATAATCGCGCAATAAATCTGTCGTTGCGATGCATTCCTCTTGGTAAGGGTCACCCTTGTCGACATAGCTTTGCGGCAGGCCGTGATAGCTAGTGAGCACCACATCCGGCGTCCAGCCAAGCCCGGAAAGGTGAGACCGCAATCCTTCGGCCAAGGCCTCCGTGAACCGCGGATCGTCATAATAATGGCGAGCAAACCGAAGTTCTGGCACGTCCATACGCTTCATCAATGCCTTGGCAACACCGTCATAAATCGAGGCTGTTGTCGCCCCGGCAAATTGCGGATACATCGGCAAAACACCAATGCGCCTGCAGCCCCTCGCTTTTAAACGGTCCAGCCCGTCGCCGATAGACGGATTGCCATAACGCATCGCGATCTCGAGAGGGATATCCCCGCCAAGGCGCTGCGCAATGCCCTGGGCCTGCGCGCGGGTAATGCGCACAAGCGGCGCCTCTTTATCGGCCCAATCCTGAGGGTCATCATGCTCACCTTCTGGCAAATGCCAGATTTTTTTATAAGCCTTCGCGGATTTTGCGGGCCGAACGCGCAGAATTATTCCGTGCAAAATCGGGCACCAAATCCAGCGGCTTGTATCAATGACTCGCTTGTCGTGGAGAAATTGGAAAAGATAGCGCCGAACGGCCTTAGCTTCTGCTCTGTCCGGTGAGCCAAGATTTACGATAAGCACGCCGGCTTTATTGTTGTTGGAGGGCATGGCGCCGTTTCCTTTGTTACGTGTGTGTGTTTTTTGCCGCATTTCTCAAAGAAAGCGAAATTTTTGCATTAGCCTTGCTTGACCACAGGCAAGGTTAGTCTACGAATAGTCATGAATGTATCGCTTGGCCAGAAAAAGAGGCTCCCATGACAAAGTTTTTACAGAGTACATTAAGCCGCACAGCTATCTTACTTGCGTCAACGGGGGCTGCGGCGCTTCTTTTAAGCGCTTGTGAGCGCGGCAACTCTGATTTTGAAGAACTGACCAAGACCGCAGAAGCGATGCAAGCCCCCGCAGAGCCAGAGGTTGATAAATATGGCGATCCGACCGGCCCTGCCACAGTGCAACAGGCCCGCGAATTTTTGGCCGAAGCCGAAGAGCAAATTGAAACACTGAATGCATATGCCGTGCGCGTTTACTGGGTCAATGCCAATTTTATAACCCAGGACACGGATTGGCTGGCGGCCAAAGTTGGCGCAGAGGGCGCGGCGCTGTCCACCACGCTTGCCAATCGGGCGAAGCGCTATAACGACCTCACCCTGCCTGCTGATATGGCCCGCAAGATGGACGGACTTAAGCGCGGGAGTAATTTCCCGGCGCCTGACAAACCCGGCGCGGCGACGAAACTTTCGACATTGATGACAAGTCTCGGTAGCCGATACGGCAAGGGACAATTCGAATATAAAGGCGAGAGCCTCACACTTGGGCAGGCGTCGGACATTATCGCAAAATCTCGCGACCCCAAGGAGTTACAAGCGGTTTGGGAAGGGTGGCGTACAATCTCTATGCCCATGAAAAGCGAATATGTCGATATGGTCAAAATCGTCAATGAAGGGGCAAGCGAACTTGGGTTTGAAGACACAGGGGCGCTTTGGCGCTCGGGCTATGACATGCCAGCCGATGACTTTGTCAAAGAAGCTGACCGCCTCTTTGCGCAGGTTAAGCCTCTGTATGAGCAGCTACATTGTTACACGCGCGCAGAGCTGAACAAAGAATATGGAGACAATATCGTCCCGCTCGATCAGCCGATTCGCGCAGATTTATTAGGAAACATGTGGGGGCAGAGCTGGGGCAATATCTATGATATTGTCGAGCCTAAAGGCGCGCAAAAGGGCGTGGATGTGACGGCGCTTCTTAAGGAGCAGAATTACGACGCGCTAAAAATGGTGAAAACCGCCGAAACCTTTTTCACCTCAATGGGTTTCAAGCCCCTGCCAGAAACATTCTATGAGCGTTCACTAATCACCAAACCTGCGGACCGCGAAGTGCAATGCCATGCCTCAGCATGGAGTATCGACTCCCGCGATGATATTCGCATCAAAATGTGCACCAAGGTCAATGCAGAAGACTTCTCGACGGTTCACCACGAGCTCGGACATAATTTTTATCAGCGTGCCTATAAAGACCAATCCGTATTTTTCCATGACGGAGCTAATGATGGTTTCCACGAAGCGATAGGGGATATGATCGCCCTGTCGATTACGCCAGACTACCTTGTGAAAATTGGACTACTGGATGAGAAAGACGTACCGGGACCTGATGCCGATCTCTCCTTGCTTTTGCGTCAAGCGATGGACAAAATTGCCTTTATTCCTTTCGGCCTGATGGTCGATCAGTGGCGCTGGAAGGTTTTTTCCGGTGAATTATCACCGGCTGAATATAACAGTGGCTGGTGGGAGCTTCGCGAGAAATATCAAGGCCTGCGCGCGCCGGGCGACAGACCTTCAAATGCCTTTGACCCGGGCGCAAAATACCACATTCCTGGAAACACGCCCTATATGCGTTATTTCCTCGCCCATATCCTGCAATTCCAGTTCCATCAAGCCGCCTGTGAGCAAGCAGGAGTTGAGGGTCCGCTGCACCGCTGCTCAATTTACGACAACAAGGACGTCGGCGCGAGGTTCAAGGCCATGATGGAAATGGGCGCTTCTAAGCCATGGCCAGATGCACTTGAGGCCTTCACTGGTGCGCGGGATATGGATGCAACGGCGATTATTGAGTATTTCGCGCCGCTGATGACTTATCTCCAAGAAGAGAACAAAGATCGTCAATGCGGATGGTAGCAGATTACGAAAGGCTGCGCCCTACCTATGGCAGACAATAAAGGCCTCAATGATAGCGTCCAACCGCCCTGCCAGCTTTATTTGATTACCCCGCCCGTAATCAAAGATATGAGCGAGTTTTGCGAGCAGTTAAGCGCCGCTCTCTCTGCCGCGCCAAAGAGGCAAACGCCCGCTTGCCTACAAATACGCCTAAAAGACATTAATGGCACCCCGCTAGAGGATTCAGCGCTCATTCAGGCGGCGTCTGACATATTGCCTATATGCCGCCAATATGGCGTGAGCGTTCTGATGAACGATCGCCCTGATTTGGCAGCGCATTGCGGCCTAGACGGCGCCCATATCGGGCAGGATGACATGGACTATTTTTCATCCAGAGAGCTGCTTGGCGGGGATGCCATCATCGGCGTGACCTGCCATAATAGCCGCGAATTAGCGTTTCAGGCCGCGCAGGCCGGCGCGGATTATGTGGCCTTTGGCGCGTTTTTCGAAACGCAAACCAAAAGCCCCAAATCCCGCGCAGAACTGGAGATTTTGCAATGGTGGCATCAAGCTGTCGAGATACCGAGCGTCGCAATTGGCGGAATAAATGTCAGCAACGCGCGGCAAGTGATAGCCGCAGGGGCGGATTTTATTGCGGTGAGTTCGGGCGTGTGGACCCACCCCAAAGGCCCCGCCGAGGCCATCAAAGCACTTTCACAGCTCTGTTTAGATCACTCGCCCTGCTGAGCGCAGCGGCCTTTACTCTCCCGATGATCAGCGCGCCGGCTTATGCCAGTCCTGATATCAGTCTCGCCGCGTCAAAAAACGGATTACCCTCCGCTGATTTTGACGCCGCTCTTTCTGCCTATCGCGCGGGTGATTTTGACCTTGCCCTCTCCAGCGCCAAACTAGCAGGCACCGCCGGTGATACAGACGCCATGGTTCTGGCAGGAACAATCTTGATGAACGGCGAGTCGGGATTGATAAATGATAAGGAAGCTGCCGACTGGTTGCGGCGCGCCGCCAATCTGAACAATAGCGATGCGCAGCTAGCGCTCGGTAAAATGGCACTGAAATCACGGGGCGGGCTTTCGCCCAGCGACGCCATGGGGTTTTTCTCAGCCGCCTCACAAGCAGGGCGCGCCGAAGCGCGACGCGCCATTGGGGAAATGTATATGAAAGGGATTGGCATCGCTCCTGATCCTGAAAAAGCCAAGAGCTGGCTAACCCAAGCGGCGGACGCCGGCGACGGTGCCGGCGCAAAGGCCATGGGCGATAGCCTATTTGAGAGCGACCCGAAAGCGGCGCTGGTTTGGTATGAAAAGGCCGCTGCCGCTGGCAATAATGAAGCCGCATATATCGCCGCCATTATGTATGCTGAAAATTATGAAATCCGGCCGAACTCCGCCAAGGCTGCGATTTTACTGCGCCAAGCGGCCGAAAGCGGCATCGCGGGAGCGCAGGCCGATTATGGCCTTTTGGTCTATCAGGGCGCGGGCGCGCCGCGCAGCATTGAAGGCGCGGCGGAGTGGTTTAAAAAATCTGCGATGGGCGGCGACGCTGAAGGCCAGTTTCTTTATGCCTTTACCCTCGCCAAAGGTGAAGGCGTGCCTCAGAATTTCGAAGACGCCTATTATTGGCTTTTGAAATCAGGTCAGAGCGGCGTTGATGATTATGATCTGGACCGCAAAAAATTGCGTGAGCGCCTCGAGGCAAATGTAGATCCAAATATCCTTACCCGCGCGCGTGTCCGCGCAAGCCAGTAGCGCCAATTACTTTGTTGCGGGGCTACCCATAAGCCAATTAAAGTTTTATTGGCAGAAGGCCGGTAAATCGCGCCCTAGCTGGCGATGACTGCGCCGTGCATGCCAAAGACTTCGTTCAGCAAATCCTGGCTCACAAGCGCGGCGCGCTGGGCGTTTTTCTCATGATACTTCAAGCCAAGTTTTTTATCATTTGCCTCGGGCACCATGAAAGCATGAGTGGTATTGCCAAAGCCAAGGAACTGCCAATCTTCACACTTGGAGGCGCTCATTTCCGACGCAAAATCAGTAACTTGCGAATGAGGCACCATAGGGTCATCCCAGCCATGTGCGACAAGAATTTTGGACTTCATCTTTTTGGGTTTCGCCCCTTTGGGCGCATCAAGCAAACCATGGAATGAAATCGCTGCCTTCAAATCAAGGCCCGCCCGCGCCATATCAAGGGCGCAGAGCCCGCCAAAACAAAAGCCAATCGCCGCGAGGTGATCTGCATCAACCTGCTCGAGGGCAGATGCCGCCTTAACGCCGGCTTTCAGCCGCTTGAGAAGCGCGGCACGGTCCTCTTTCAGCGGGCCCATCAAGGCCATTTTCTCATCTGTTGTTTCGGGCAAGGCCCCATCGCCGTAATTATCGAGCGCAAAGCCAACATAGCCTAGCGCCGCCATTTGAATGGCCTGATCTTGCGCAAAACCGTCTAGTCCGCCCCACGCATGATTAATCAAAACACAGGGTTTTGGATCTGCATATGTTTCGTCCCATGCCAGATAACCGATGCAATTTTGGCTGCCGTCTTTATACTCAACCGGCTTTGTTACAATATTCATCGATTTCTCCCGAACGCATTTGAATTTTTACTTAGCCAGCATATAGGGAGGGCCGCAAGATAGGTCAATGCACGGGCACTGCTAGGCACACCCGCGCACAGCTATCCCCCTGAAATTCGCGCGAAATATCAGGCAAATCCCAGTGCGTTAACTGATTATTAGCCATAGTGACCGAGACTTATCGTCATTCCATTATGGAGAGTTACATGTCTGTATTGTCCCGCGCTCTGATGCTGTCAGCCGCTGCCGTATTGGCGGCCTGCGCCACCGCCCAAGAAAATCCGCATTACAAATATTCGACCAAATACAAGGGTGACGCGCCTAATTCGGCCTATGCCTCCAACACTGCCTCGCAGCACGGCGCAGCGACCCACGCAACGGTCCAATCCGCTAGCTACCAATCTACGGCGAGTTCAGCGCCGCTAAGCTATACAAGAAATGCGCCCCAAACCGGTACAGCCAATTCAATTACAGTCCACAATGCGGGCGTTCAAAGCGCCCCGGCCTTACATAGCGCCTCGGGCCAAACCTTGTCCTCACACATTTCTTCTGGCCAAATCCTGACGGATCAAGCCGTATCAGCCCACTCCGCAGTAACGCAGAGTGCGGCCTACCAAGTGCCCCTTCAAAACACGGGGTCTGGCGGCGCTCCAGTCTACTCCCGCATCAGCGCAACTTGCGTGACTACCGGACAACAAGGGACACTGGACTGTACCCCGCAATCAATTTCAATCGGTACGCAAACCGCGCAAATCACCCGCCCTTATAAGACGCTGCAGATCACTGGCGCTGAGACAATCATAGCCGCAAATACATCTGGCCAAAACACAAGCAGCTATGCGGCGGCGCAATATACAGCGGTCAGTTCAACGGGGCAGGATATTCAAGGTACGCCCGGATATGAAGCTATGAAAAATGTCGAAACCGGCATCTCAGAAGAGGCCGCGCCCGCCCGCGCTGAAGTGGTAAATGCCCGTGCAATGGATTTACAGTCTAGCCAGCAAAACACATTTGCCCTCGGCCGCAGCCATGTCGTTAGAAAAGGCGATACTGTCTATAGTTTCTCGCGCCAATTATGCAGCTCCATTGAGGACATCAAGAATATGAACGGACTGGACGCCAGTTTTGGCCTTAAAATCGGTCAAACGATTCGCCTTCCTGCCTCAAATTGCTAAGTCCTTCAGCTGTCTTCCGTCAATTGGGGCCGCTTTGATTGAGTGTCTAGGGTGGACATTCCCGCCTTACCTCCGAGGTCAAAGCTGAAGCTGTGTACGCGCTGGCTGGCGCGCCCCATATCTTATAAAGATTATATCATAAAAGCTGTGCATTTACCGTGAAGGCAGTGTAAACTTAATTATTACGTATATGAAATATATAATTCGTATTCAAAGCATTGGGGAATAAATGCGAAACAGATTTGCCAAAATACTCGCAACAGTCGGCCCCGCCAGCGCGGCACCGGATACGCTTCGGCTATTGCATGATGTCGGCGTGGATGCCTTTCGGCTGAACTTCAGCCACGGCGATCATAAAGATCATGCGCGCTCTGTCGCCGCGATCAGAAATATCCAAAAGGAGACCGGCACTCCAATTTGTATTGTCGCGGATATGCAGGGCCCAAAGCTGCGTGTGGGTGAATTCACACAGGGACAAACCGAGCTTCGATACGGCGAGGCAATAAAGCTATATCTGGGCGCAGACGGCGGCACACAGGGGCGCATACCCATCAATCACCCAGAGCTTTTCAAAGCGATGGAACCCGGTCATCAGCTTAAATTTGACGACGGTAAGCTCATGGTTACCATTGTCTCCAATGACGGCAAAGAGATGAGTGCTCGCGTCGACGTGCCCGGCGTTTTGAAAAACAAAAAGGGCATTAACGTGATTGGCGTGACCCTGCCCATGTCGGCCATGACCGAGAAAGACCGCAAAGACATGGTTTTCGCCCTCTCGATGGACGTGGACTATATTGCCCTTTCCTTTGTGCAAACGGCGCAAGACGTCGTCGATGCACGCAAGATCATCGGAGAAAAAGCGGCAATCATCGTGAAGATAGAAAAGCCGTCAGCCGTCAATGATCTTGATGAAATCCTAGAACATACGGACGCCGTTATGGTGGCACGCGGAGACCTAGGTGTTGAATTGCCGCTCGAGATGGTGCCCGTTGTACAGCGTCAGATCATTCGGGCCGCCCGCCGCCTTGGCAAGCCCGTGATTGTCGCCACTCATATGCTCGAGTCCATGATTGACGCCCCCACGCCCACCCGCGCGGAGGCCTCTGACGTGGCCACAGCGATCTATCAAGGTGCAGATGCGGTCATGCTCTCTGCTGAAACGGCGGTGGGACGCCATCCCGCGACAGCCGTTGCTATCATGGACCGCATTATTTCCGCTGCGGAAGCCGATCCCGAGTTTTGGAATTATTTTAGCTCCCGCGCCCTACCGCATGATGCGACGGGTGAAGATGCGATTTCAATATCCGTGCGCAGCATAGCGCAAATCATGGCCTGTAAGGCGGTGCTGGGATATACGCTAACGGGCTCGACTGTGCAGCGCATATCACGCGAGCGCCCGCCATGCCGTATCCTCGGCCTGACACCGCGCGCACTCACGGCGAGCCGCATGGCGCTTTCTTGGGGGGTCATGCCGGTTGTTACCCATGACCCGTCTAATTTCGATAATATGCTGGATATTGCAAGGGATGCCGCGCGTGAAAAAGCCGGAGCCAAAACAGGCGACAATATCCTGATTTCCGCGGGGATTCCCTTCGGGATAGCCGGCTCGACGAATACGCTCAAGATTGACACGCTGACCTAATCTCAAACCGGCGCGGAAGCAAAGCGCCCTCAGCCCGCGCGCGTTTAGAGCAGCGTAGGGTCGACGCGGGCTTGCACCACGCGCTTAACAGTTAGTCCCTGAACGATAATCGAAAACACCACCACGCCATAGGTCGCGGCAAGGATTACAGGCTTTTGCGGGACAGGCGGCAGAGACAACGCTAAAGCCACAGAAATGCCGCCACGCAGGCCGCCCCATGTCAGCACGGGAATGGCTCCTTTGGTGAAGTCTTTGAACAACCCCAAAAACCGCATTGGCACAGAAACGGCCATGAATCGCGCCGCCAAAACAAGTGGAATACAGGCCAGCATAATCATGCCAAACTTCGGCGAGATCCCCAGCACAAGAATTTCCAGGCCAATCAATAGAAACAAAACAGAATTAAGAATTTCATCGATCATCTCCCAAAACCCAAAGAGATGGCTTCGCGTATGATCGCTCATTGCGAATGAGGCGCCTTTATTGCCGACCAAAAGTCCGGTTATGACAACGGCAATTGGGCCAGAGAGATGCAGCCGTTGCGCCAAGGCATAAGTCCCCGCGACAATCCCCAGAGAGATCAAAATTTCGATCGCATGTTCATCAATTTTAGCCATCATCTGATAGGCCAGCCATCCAGTAAACGCGCCCAAAACCGCGCCGCCGCCGGCCTCCACAAAAAATAATTTTGCTATTGATAGCGGATCAACGCCGCCTCCGTGCCCCTGTGCGTGGCCCCCTTCATGCGCTGCTGCGCCTGCGGCCGCATGCCCGAGATCTGCCCCTGCGCCCGTTGTTCCGACGGCAACAGCCACGGCAATCGTGAAAATCACAACCCCAACCCCGTCATTAAAGAGGCTTTCGCCCGCGATTTTGGCTTCCAGACTATGGGGCATATTTACGGTTTTTAAAATAGACAGGACCGCCACAGGGTCCGTAGGGCTTATAAGGGCGCCAAAGACGATTGCCCAACTATAGGGGACCGCAACGCCCAGCGCATTGGCCAGCCAGTAAAACCCTGTCCCGACGATAAATGTGGAGAGCAATACGCCAATTGTCGCCATAGAGCCGATCGCCCATTTTGCGGACTTTAGGAGGCTCATATCCACATGAAGCGCGCCCGCGAACAACAAAAAGGCCAGCATGCCGTTCATAACGGTGGCGTTGAAATCGATCTGCCCAATCGCGTTTTGCAATGTTTCAGTCAGGCCGAGGCTCGGGAAAACGGCTTGTAGGGCCATGAGCGCGAATGACGCCAAAAGCGCCATTAAAAGCAGGCCAATCGTGTGCGGTAGCTTGATAAAAGCGTGATTAAACCATGAAAACCCGCCCGAGAGCACGAGCAGTAGCGCTGCAATTTCAAAGAGTGTTAACATATTTCCCCGCTCTGTTTTCCCCAATAGGCCACGACAATAAACATGTTCGGGCGCGGCGTGAAGCTAAGATTTGGTAAAGAATTGTATTGGGGTTTTGAAATCTGCTATTAATGTGTAAGAAGGGGGCGAAAGAAACTGCAAGAACGGGCGTGATGTTTACTCATGACGACATATTAACTCCTCTGGCCATCACGGTCATTATTGACACAAAAGTGCGCGATCCCGAGATCGAAGCTTTTGTGCTGCAAGCCCTTGCCTTGATCGAGCTTTTTGAGATTGATCCGATGAACCCGACCGAGCTGAAAAAGTGGTTTGCCGCCAATCGTGACAAGATTAGCGATACGCTCAATGGTCCGCGCCGCAACACCATGGTCCTGCGCGCTTTGTCAAAGTTCAAAGACGAGGTTCACATGGAAAACATGTATGATGCGATGGTACAAATTTCACTCAGCGATGATGAATACCGAGCAGAAGAATCTGATCTTGTGAAATCAGCCGCAAGTCTTTGGGGTTACAACCGCCCGCCCATCAAAGTGATGCGCTAGCCGCGCCCGATTTGCTGCGCCGTGCCTCGCTTGGCCCGCTCTCTAGCTATCGGCTTCGAGAGCTTCCATCCGGCGCTGTTCCTTTTTGCGCTCATGCTCCAAAAGGTAGCGCTTACGCAGGCGAATGGAGTCTGGCGTAACTTCGACCAATTCATCATCATTGATAAACTCAAGCGCATATTCCAGCGTGACGTTAATCGGCGTTACCAAAGTCACAGCCTCGTCCGTACCCGACGCCCGTACATTAGTGAGCTGCTTACCCTTAAGGACATTCACCACCAAATCATTATCACGCGCGTTAATGGCAACGATCATGCCCTCATAGACCTCCGTGGCATGGCCAATGAACATTTGTGAGCGCTCTTGTAGATTAAACAGCGCAAAGGCGGCGGCCTTGCCCGTACCATTTGAAATCAGTACGCCTTTCTGGCGGCGGCCAATGCCGGATTTTACGCGCGGCTTATAACTATCAAAATTATGATAAAGTAGGCCCGAACCCGAGGTCGTGGTCAGGAATTCAGACCGAAACCCAATCAGCCCGCGTGTCGGAATTTCATAATCAAGACGCACGCGCCCCTGCCCGTCAGGCTCCATATTTTTCAGATTACCTTTTCGCTCGCCCAGTTTTTCCATCACCTTACCTTGGTGATCTTCCTCCACATCAATGGTTAGCGTTTCATAAGGCTCGCACATCACGCCGTCGATTTCCTTATTGATCACTTGTGGGCGGGAGATCGCGAGCTCAAAGCCCTCGCGGCGCATATTTTCAATCAGGATAGACAAATGCAGCTCGCCCCGGCCTGAGACCCGAAATTTGTCCGCATCGTCAAGCTGCTCAACCCGTAAGGCGACATTGTGGATCAGCTCTTTATCAAGGCGGTCCTTGATATTACGAGACGTTACATACTTACCCTCGCGCCCTGCAAAGGGGCTGTCATTGACTTGAAATGTCATAGAGATTGTTGGCTCATCTACTGACAGAGCTGGCAGCATATCGACATGATCAGGATCGCAGATCATGTCCGAAATACCGAGCTTGTCTATGCCCGTAAAACAGCAGATGTCGCCCGCAGCAACTTCGTTCATCTCAACCCGCTCTAGCCCCATAAAACCAAAGGGCTGAAGTACGCGCGCCTTGCGCTGATGTCCCTGCGCGTCCGCGACAATCACATTCATATTCTTCTTAAGCTTACCGCGCACAACGCGGCCGATACCGATCACGCCCGTATAGCTGTTATAGTCCAGAGCCGAGACCTGTAGCTGAAGCGGTCCGTCAGGATCGACATCAGGGACAGGCGCGTGGGTCACAATCGCCTTAAAGAGAGGGCCCATATCTGTGCCAACGACGCCGCTTTCCTCGCTGGCCCAGCCGTTTAGAGCGGAGGCAAAGATAACAGGAAAATCTAGCTGTTCATCACTTGCACCAAGACGTACGAAAAGGTCAAAAGTCTGGTCAACTGCCCAATCAGGACGCGCGCCTGTGCGGTCCACCTTATTCACAACGACGATAGGCTTCAGGCCCTGCGCGAGCGCCTTTTTCGTGACAAATGTTGTTTGCGGCATCGGCCCTTCGGCGGCGTCAATCAGCAAGACAACAGAATCGACCATAGAGAGCACGCGCTCGACCTCCCCGCCGAAGTCCGCGTGACCGGGCGTGTCGACAATATTGATGCGCCATGATGGCCCGTCTGGCTCGTTCCAGCGAATAGCCGTATTCTTGGCTAAAATCGTAATGCCGCGTTCTTTTTCAATATCATTACTGTCCATGACGCGCTCTTCTGCGCCAGAGCGTTCACCGAGCGTGCCGGATTGATGCAGCAACTTATCAACAAGCGTGGTTTTGCCGTGGTCAACATGGGCCACAATGGCCACATTACGAAGCGTCAGAATAGAGTCGGTCATGTTATTTCTTTGATACGAGGTGGGCTGCGTAAATAACGCAACGTCAATTGCGCCCGCCATAGAGGATTACCCGCAAATGTCTAGGGGCAATAGCCGCCTTTCCTTTATGTATCCCGCAAGATGTGAGCGGAGGGAATGTCCCCGCTACATTTTGGAATGATCAGATTAGCCGGTGAATGAACATTTGGCTGCCTATTCGGCAGAATTGTCAAAATTCGTCTTGATATTATACTATTTGTTATATATATACAACATTATGATATATAATAGAGTTAAAATATTGAGAATCGCAAAGGGGCTCTCCCGTAAGGATTTGGCTCACGCTCTTGGCGTGAATTTCCAAACAATCGGCTACTTAGAACGTGGGGACTATAATGCCTCATTGGAGCTTGCGTTCAAATTGGCAGACTATTTTGAGCTCCCCTTAGATATGGTTTTCAATCCCAAACCCTTTCAACCGCTAACACAGCAGCTCGCCGCCGCGCGGGCTCATATATAGGAGCGCCGCATGAGCTTAAAAAAACCGAATATTGAACTTAGGGAGCATGAACTCTCGGCTGCCCATCTGGCGCGCCTTAAATGGTGCACAACACTTGCCATTATAGGACTGCCCGTCATGATACAAATATTGGGCGCGGTAATGCTATTTTCGAGCCAATATCCGGCGCTGAAATCAGCGCCGGCTGTTATCTTGTGCGGGGTCGGGTTTGCCGCTGTGATTGCGGCTGGACTTTACGCCATATCAAACCGGGTCTTCCTACGCTTCTCTGGCGCAAATAAAGGCCTAAAAGAATGGGAAGAGCGCGTGCAAAGCGACGCTTTCGCTTTCTCTTACCGGATGATTGCAAGGGGCGTATTGATTGCCTTTATAGGTGTCTCCGCCTTAGGCATTTGGCAATTAATGCAATCACTCGGATGGGTGAGTGCTGCACGAGGACCATCCATTGTCTTGCGTTCCGAGGGGCTCGCCGCGCTCACTGTCACTCTGACATATTTAGTTTTACTACTGCCAACGCTTTATATAGCGTGGACACTCTCCCCCCTCGAAGCAGAAGACTAACCCGCCTTTGGGCTGCCCTTCCTTTGGCGGGCAAAGCCCCAATGCGCCGTTAGGAGGCTAGCGCCTTGAGAAGCTCGCGGCTGCCCGCCTCTAGTCTTTGGGTCTCAAGTGCCAATTGATCTTGCAGGCTTTGCGCCGCACTTATCGCCTCGCTCTGCTGGGTGACACCTCCGGTGCCCAGATCAATTTGGGTGATCGTGGTCGCCGTTTGGCCATTTTCAAGCAAAGCCCGAATGCGAAGCTCAATCACCTCCTGATCGAGCGGGCGCGTGATTTGCATGAAATCCGACCCCGAAAGATGTTCGGCCCAACGCGGTAAAGGGTCTCCATTTGCCAACGTCACCTGCCAGCTCTGAACTTGGATGCCTTCGAAGGCGTCAAGCGTTGAAGAAAGCTGCACATTTACATTATGCTCATAGCTCAAGGCCTCGACGATTAGATAGCCATTACCGTAACCCGCGATCGGACTTAAACCTATGCCGCCTTTGAAGCCGGCTTCGCCGCGCGCGCGCCCAAGGTAATCTCGGTGGGCCGCTACCTGTTCCTTGAAGTAGCGCTGGAGTTCACTGGAGACGTTGCTCTGCTCTAATCCGTTAAAACTGCTCAGGTCATCACCGAGTCTATCGTCACCAAAACCTTCCAGATTTCGAGATGAAAGACTGTTACCTTCGTCGCTCCCGGTGCCCCATCCGCTGCCTGGCGCGCTGAAATTCTGATCAAGCGCGGGCTCTTCCGTGATGAGTAAGCTCAGTTCAAAACTGGTCACCCCGCCCTGCCCGTCATCAACGCTGATGGTGACAATATCAGCGGTCGCCAGCGGCGTGGTCGGCACGCCGGAGATGACGCCCGTGCGCGCATTAATACTCAAGCCGGCCGGCAAGCCAAGGGCCGCGTAACGAAGATCGCCGTCTCCATCAGGATCAACGACGGAGTCGCCGACATCAATATGGACTGGTTGACCCGCGGTCATGGGTAAAATGGATATAGGCTCCACCACCGGGGGCAGGTTATCGACCGTCCAGACAAAGCCTGTACTCACTGACGCGCCCGATGGATCGGTGGCCGTAATGGTCACCTCATAAGGCCCGCCCTCAGACGCATCAGAGAGCAACGTGCCGTCGATGAGGCCCGTTTGTGCATTTAGCCTAAGCCCCGGCGGCAAGCCTTCGGCGGTAAAACGCAGTTGATCGCCATCAGCATCGCGGAAGCCAGCAGAAATATCAACAGCTTCGATATGCTGCCCATCAACGTGGCTTTGCGGGAGCAGTACCGCAGAACTGCCGCCCTCGCCGCTCACTGAATTTTCGCCCTCAGAGCCTTCGGCGCCCCCGCCCAAGGACACGAGGCTGGGCTGATCATTTTCTGCTGCGACTTGGATTTCTACATGCGCCTGATCGGTGCCGCCCTCGCCGTCACTGACTAAATAGCTTAAGCTCTCCCGGCCGTTCAAATTCTCGGCGGGCTGATAGCGCAAAGTACCATCGGTGAGAACCGTCACAGCGGAGCCGCTTGGCAGTATAAGCGGCTCTCCGGGGACCACAGCAATTCCGTTGATCTGCGTGATTATCAGGCTATCGCCGTCCGGGGAACGGTCATTGCCCAATAGATCAATGGTGACGTCATCATCCTCCATAACATCAATAGGGCCATCATTGACGGCAGAGGGCGCAATATTGCTGATCTCATAGGTCAAATAGGTGGTAAAGCGCTCTCCGCGGCTATCGCGTGCGCTCACGGCCACGCGGTACGTACCCGGAGCACTCGGATCCCCGCCTTGGCTTGCACTCGAACTTGGGGTGCCGAAAACAACGCCTGCAACGGGATCAAACTCAAGTCCGGGCGGAAGTTCACTGAGCTCGACCTCTATGGACAGAATATCGCCTAGATCGGGATCCTCAAAATATCGCGTGAGGTCTAGGTTTGAGACAGCCGTCCCGTCGCTCGCCACTTGCACGGGTATGTAATTTTCTGGATCAACCGGCCCGGAATTGGCTTCACCCGAGCCCATGGGCTGATGTGGATCAATAGGAATAGGCGCATCATTTACAGGCGTGACCGTCAGGCTGACCTGCGCGCTATCTCTGCCGCCTTCGCCGTCGCTAAGGATATACCCAAAGGTGACAATACCGGAGTAGTTGGGGCTTGGGGTAAATTCGGCAGAGCCGTCCATATTCACCGTAAGCACCCCGCCCGTAATCTCGCTGATATCTCCGGGAAGCGCGCGCATACCGCCCGGCAAGACTACGGTCTCAATGAATATCTCATCGCCATCGGGGTCGGTATTATTTTCGGTTAAAAGATTAAAGGATAGGGCGCTGTCTTCCTCAAGTGTAAAACTACGATCAGCGGCAATCGGCGAAGGGTTAGTCACCGTCAAGGTAAAATTATCGGCGACGCGGCCTCCCTCGCCGTCATCTGCAGTGATGACAATATCATAAACGCCGCCATGATTTTGGCTTGCAGAATTATCTATCGCGCCGGAAATTTCGCCGCTCGCGGCGTCTATGATAAGGCCTTCGGGCAAGCCTGTCGCTGCGTAAGTTAGGTTATCTCCGTCAGGGTCTGAAATTGCAGGCTGGATTATCACATCCTCCCCGTCTAGCGCGGAGTGCTCGCCAATAGCAATGTCCACAACAGGAGCGGGGTTAGTGAAACGGTAGGTGATTTGCGCGCGCGTACTTGCATCACCATCAGAGGCATTTATGGTAACTTGATAGACGCCGTCCGCATTGTCGCCGCCTTGGCTAGCATTTGCAGGCGGCGTTCCGGTAATAACACCTGTCGCTGGATCAATTTCCATCCACGCCGGTAAATCGTCGGCGCTAAAAGTCAATAACTCGACGTCAATATCAGAAAAGATACGGCTCGCGTCAAACGGAAGTTGCGCCGTGCTGTCTTCACCGCTCTGAGCGGTAATCGTGCCGGTAACAATGGGGCCGTCATTCGCGCCTTGAACGGTGACGGTAACCATAGCCGCACTCAGACCGCCTTCACCATCACTCAATACATAGTTAAGCGTAGAGGTGACCGTCTCCCCGACATCCAAATTTTCATAGTCTCCATTTGCGTCAAATCTCAGCGAGCCGTCCTCGTCAACGGTAAACAGTCCGCCGGTGCTACCGGGCACAGCTTGCCCGATATTGTCGGCCGCGCCGGCCACTTCAATAATGAACACAATATCCCCGTCCGGATCCACATCGGAGTTTGTGATAACATTTCCGCTGATGCCTCCGTCCTCTGGTGCCTCAAAGGCATCATCGGCGGCCAATGGCGCAGGGTTAGTCACAGTCAAATCAAAGCTATCCGTGATGCGGCCGCCCTCGCTGTCATCTGCCGTGACAACAATGTTATAAACCCCGCCATGACTCTGGCTGGCGGAGTTATCAATCGTGCCGGAAATTTCGCCCGTCCCAGCGTCAATGACGAGGCCAACTGGCAAGCCTGTCGCAGAGAAGGTGAGCCTATCTCCGTCAGGATCAGAGACTTGAGGTAAATATGAAACCGTCTCTCCGTCTTGGGCTGACTGCGCTCCAATAGCATTGTCCACAATAGGAGCGGGGTTTATGACCGTATAGGTAATATTTGTCGTAAAGCTGCCGCCATTATTATCAATAACCATGATAGGGATCGTATAGACCCCGTCTACTCCGCCTTGGGAGGCATTGGCTGCGACCCGCCCAGAAATCTGCGTGCCATCAAAGCTTAGTCCCTCTGGCAAATCTGCTGGCTCAATCAGCAGAGTCAGGCTATCGCCGTCAACATCAGTGAAATAGGGCGTAAGGTCAAATGGCGGGATATTGGCACTATCCGAAACAGTTTGCACCGGAATATAATTAAACGGGTCCGAGGGCGGATTCATGTCCCCCGGCACGCGCGGCGCGGGCGCATCATTGACGGGATTTACGGTTATGGTGACCGAGGCGGCATCTGTACCTCCCTCATTGTCTGTAAGTGTATAACCAAAGACAAAATCTCCATTGTAGTTTTCTACGGGATTAAATATGACAAGGCCATTGCGCTCCACTCGCAGCGTACCCTCGGCCAGCAATATATCCTCGCCCAAGGCAATAGCGTCACCGTTAGGGAGAGCGGCAGCGTCAATAGACAAGCTATCGCCATCACTATCGATATCGGTGCCGTCCATATTGGTTATAACGTTTACAAAAATCGATCCTTCTTCATTAATACTAAAAGCATCGTCCCGCGCAATTGGCGCAGCATTGCTAACGGTATAGGTGAGCGTGGTAACAAAGCTATCGCCCGCATTATCCGTGACCGTAATCGGTACATTATATGTGCCTCCGCTTCCGCCCTGTGAGGCGCTGGCGTCAAAAGTGCCCGAGATAACCGAACCTAATAGCGTGAGCCCCGCGGGCAGGTCCGCAGGATCAAGAGAAAAACCAATGCTGTTACTCGTGTCAGGGTCACTAAAGTAATCGGCGAGATCAAAGGTCGCCGCGGCCACATTATCTATGCCGTTTTGTGCGGGAAGAAAATCCGTCCGGTCAGGGGGCACGCTTATTGCGCCCGGGATTTGCGGCGCGATTGCATCGTTTTGGCCTGTGACCGTGTAGGAAACAACGGCAGTATCTACGCCGCCCTGCCCGTCGTCAATTTGATAGACGATTTGCGTTAATCGGCTCTCTCCATCCGCGAGATCATCAAACTCCCTATTGGGATCAAAATTGGCGGTGCCGTCCGCCCGAACGGTGAATACCCCGCCCCCGGAGCCATCCACGCTTAAAGCGACCCCTGTGCCGTCAGCCACGTCTGCAAGGGCCGCCGCATCGCCGCCGCTGACGACGCGCGTGATCATGAACGCATCATCTTGGGCGTCACTATCAGCGGTCAGCGGGTTTGCAGCAAATAGGTTAATATCAGCGGGGGTATTCTCCCCTCCGCTAAAAGCATCATCCACCGCAATTGGCGCTGTATTTCCAGAACTTCGGCTGAGCGTAACGACCGCCCTATCGGTGCCGCCGTTTCCATCAGTAATTTCGTAGCTAAAACTTTCGGTGCCCGTTGCCGGCACTGGCGTTGTCACAGTTAATGTGCCATCTCCATTGACAATGACCCGCGTGCCGGAGGTCAAGACCACGGCTTGTCCCGCGCTTGTGATTGCAATGGGGTTGGCGGAGTCTTCCGGATCAATGATCTGGCTAATAACAAGCCTATCCATCTCGGGATCACTATCTGCCGCTTCGCCCATGGCCGTACCAGACACGACATTCACCGTTATCGCTGCGCCGCCCGTGATCGCGATCGGGCCATCAGGATTGGCGGTAGGGTTATCATTAGGATCGCGAAAATCCAGATCATTCACGAGCGGCACGGCACTGCCCACCGTAGCGTCACCGCCGGCATCCGGCAATGTGCCGTCAAGCGGACTTAGGCCTTCATTTGGATTAAATCCATCATCCGCCGCGCCGTCGAGCGCCGTTTCGAATACATCAAATAAACCATCGCCATCCGCGTCATTAGACTGGCCAGAGAGCCCTGCCGCAATGCCGCCAGAATGCCCGGCTTCCAGTGCGTCATTTCGGCCGTCATTGTCGGAATCGGTATCTGTAAAATCGGGATTTTCATCCCCGTCAGAATTGACAGGTGTTATCCCATTCAAAGACGCATAAGCCGAGTTTAAACCATTATTGGACTCCAGGGTCACTGTATCATCGGCATTAGGGGCAACATAATCCGCTGTCCTTTGTGCCTCAATGTTATCAGGAATGCCGTCATTATCGCTATCTATGTCAAGGTGGTCGGCGATACCGTCCATATCTGTATCGCGCTCACCGGGAGCCTGTATCTGCATCCCTGTATTGGTCACGCCAACAAAGCTAAGCTCCGCAATTTCCGCGGCGATTAAATCTGGCCGGCTTGTTACCGCATTACCCGCCCCATGAGTTTGCGGGATAAATTCGACGGTGTAGAATCCTTCTGAGAGCGAGAAACCGCTTACGGATGCCGGCGCTGTAGCTGTCGGGCCGGTGTCATCTATGCTTGCTGAGAAAACCAACAGGCCTGACGCGTCTATGATGTTCAAATCAAATGCCCGAACATCAAAATCGTTTAGCGCTCTCACACTCGCGCGCAGTTCAAATGTGTCAATAACATCGCCCTCTACGACGTTTAAACCCAGCGTAAAGACAGTTTCTGAGCCGGGTTCCAGCGTCCCGTTAAAAACGAGGCCTGAGGCATTGCTCTGATTACCATCCACGATTCTGAGCACATCATTAAAATCAGATCTAGGATCAACGATATTTGCGTTCGTGCTTATGAATGACAGAGTGGATTCTGTGGTTGATAAACCCAAAGACTCAAGCGTCACATAGCCTTCATCCCGATCTAAAATTCCATCATTGTCATCGTCTATGTCATTTATATCCGTAACGCCGTCGCCATCCGTGTCTGCATTAATCGTGATCGTGAAGCTGCCCAAAGTTTCGGCTGTATCAGCCGACGGGCTAAAACCATCAACATCAGAGCTGGTCGCGCGAACATCGATAACATATTCCCCTAACGCTCCAGTTTCCGGAGTATAGCTCAGCGCCGATATATCCCAATTGGTAATATCAACGGAGCGATTTCCAGCTGCCGCAGTGAAGCTGTTGATACCATCTGTCAGGCTATGTCCGGCCGGAATATTTAGTAACTCCACCGTAAGGGTTTCAGAACCATCCTGATCAACCAGATTAGCCACAACCGCGCTATCAATGGCAATTTCTTCGCCGACCGCCCCATTGAAATCTGTTGTCACGAGTGTGGGCGCATCAGCTTCGCGGATGACATCAACCAGTATTTGACTGCTATTTCCATTGTAACCCACCAGCAATGTCTGGGTTTGCCCCGAGTAATTTTCGGCGGGCGTAAACGTAAGGCCTGCCAAATCTTCGGCATTCACTTCAAGATTGCCATCTGCATTGATGGCGCCTGCATTGAATGTGCCCCCGTCCGCAAATCCAGAGATCGTAACTGGCAGACGCCCAGAGAATTGCGCTTGTGAGACAATACGGTAATTAGCATGGGAACCTACCAATTGGCCGGTGGTCGGCTGCGCTGACACCTGCAAAGTTTGCGACCCATCCTGCGCTGTAACTAAGTCAAAAGTAAGAGTTGCAGCCAATTGATCAGTGAAATTCGCAATTGCAGCGTGATTTGATGTAACTCCAGTTGCGGGACCGTTTGCGTCAAATAGAGGCGTTCCGAAAGGCACATCAATAAAAGTGACGAGGTCAGGTCTATCCGCCCGCGTTATAATAATCGACCCTGAGACAGTTTCAGTCTCAAAGTCTACAGTGACAGTGGCTCGGCCTCGGTTTTCATTAAACGAGTTCCCAGAGCTGACAATATTACCGAATGCCAAACTTATGTTTGCGGTCTGCGCACCTTCAGGTACATCAAGCCCAAATGTTGTTTCGACATTTGGCGCGCCAACATAATTTACTTCTGCCGATGACGTGCCCAGATTGATCGCCGCAGACCCTACATCCTGCCTTTCGAAACTTTGCACGTTAATCAACGTATCAAATGACGTTGCAAAAGGTGTGCTACGCTCCACAACTAGGTCACCATTTGCATCCAATGAAAGGGTTAAATCGAGGGGGATATTACCAATTACATCTCCGTCTATCGTCGCGTTTGTTTCGACGCTTTGGCCGCTTGTGATGTCATAATCTGTGAAACCAAAGGCCGTGTTCTGGCTTCCCCCTCGTCCTATTTGTGTGGAGACAATGCCGCTTGCCAGACCCGTATCCAAGTCAATAACAATACGTGCAATGGCATTATCTTCATGCTCAAACGTTCCATCTCGCCCGCTCTGAATTGATACAACGACAAGATTGGCATCGGGAGCAATTTCCACTGTGCTCAGCGTTGTGCCCGGCTCCTGTACGGAGCCAGAAGATCCTAGTAAATTAATCGACGTACCATCAGCGGATAAAAATTCGACCAGATACCCCTGATCAGCAATGGCCTGCGCATCCACGAGACTTAGGATGTTCCCTGACACATCCAAGGTCAGAACGGCGAGTGGATTACCCGATATATTGCTATCGGAGGGCGACCCCAGAGGAATGTCCGTAAAGGTGTAATTATCGATTGTGGCCCCGCCGTCCGCTCGGGATTGGAAGATATGACCGGAATATGTAGCGCTCGCGAGATCAACAATAATAGAGCTTGTTTGCAACTCTTCTTGCGTACCGCTCACGGCCCCATTATCAAATCCGCCGGCACCTGTAATGCGAATAGCCGTGGCATTTGGCGGGATAACAAAAGTTATCGGGTCCGCACCCGCGTAAGCATCTCGAAAACCAATATCTGTTCCCACAATATCCGGCAATGCACCACCGGAAATAATCGCGGGATCAATGACGATATTGAGCGGAATAGCGGTGTCTTCAATGCCAGATACGGACGGCGGCGTTGTGATTAAATCACCTTGCATGCGGCTGAGCGTGACCGTGCCTTGATCTGCTCCGCCTCTATTATCATCCACCACATAATCGAACGTCTCACTACCCGTGGCAAGCGCAGTTGTCGTCACGCGCAACGTTTGATCCGAAAGCAACTCGATCTGCGTTCCTGAAGACAGCGTAACCGGCGCTCCTACATGAATGGCGATGACCGTGGCTGTGTCTAAGGGGTCAACAATTCCCGTTACGACCAGCGTATCATTTTCTGGATCATTATCCCCGTCCAGCACATCAATCATAACGGGGACTGCACCTGTGACAACAATAGGCCCCTC
Organism: uncultured Caulobacterales bacterium; assembly: GCA_964410285.1. Classification (GTDB taxonomy): domain Bacteria; phylum Pseudomonadota; class Alphaproteobacteria; order Caulobacterales; family Maricaulaceae; genus Fretibacter. Next base: position 110,694 of record CAYPFR010000003.1, read on the forward strand.
ATCATCAGCCGCAACGGGCTGGTTCGCCGCTGAGTCCCTAAAATCAACATCTGCTGTTAGGGCCACGCCCTCACTTGCATCATTATCCGTATCAGGAAGCGCCGCTGCGCCCGCGTTCATATTCTCATTGGGATTAAAATCGTCATCCGCTTGAGTGCCGCCTTGTGCGTCGAAAATGTCAAATAGGCCATCGCCATCAACGTCGGTGCTTGCATCGGATAAACCCATGGCAGGCCCTGCGCCAAGGCCAGCTTCTGCGGTATCATTGCTGCCTTCATTATCGGAATTTGTATCAAGGTAATCTGGATTATCCGCGCTGTCAGTATTCACAGGCGTAATACCATTGGCCAAGACATATGCGGAGTTCAGGCCGTTATTCGCCAGATATGTCGCCGCATCATCGGCATTTGGCGCAATATATCCTGACGTTGTTTGGGCCTCAATGTTATCTGTGATACCATCGTTATCGGAATCGATATCAAGATGATTTTCGATGCCGTCACCATCAAAATCCGTCCCGACAACGGCAAAGACGGAGGCACCCAAAACGAAGGTCGTGACCTCAATACCTTCTAAGCGCCCATTATTATGCAGGACGTCCACTCCATATGTCTCGCCGTCGCCAAGATCAAAGCCAATATTAAATTGGCGATTCGCATTTCGCCCAGAATTGCGCAAAATACTATCCCCATCTTCGAGCGCCTGCCCCTCAGAAACCGATGTACCGTCAATTGTGTGGACGCCATTTCCGGCAGAAAGGGAAACCGGGTCACTTGAGAGTGTATGATCAATCGTAAACAGCCCGCTTTCAACGCGCCCAGGTGCCCCACCGCCCTGTAGCGCTTGGCCTTGAAGGTTATGCTCTGCCCCCGTAAAATCTAGCCCATTGGACGTCACCGAATAGGCAAAGTTATGCTGGTTCACATCTGGTACGCTGTAGATCAATTGTAGCGCAATATCACTGCCGATTTGCCCGACATTGAGGACCGGCGTGAAAAACGTCGCAGGGTTGGTACCATTACTCCCGCCCGTACTCCCATCGCCCGTAAAGCCTGAGTAATTCAGGGTCAAAGCGCCGACCTCTTGCCCCAGACTATCGAGAACAGGAATCAAAAACGATCCGCTGCCATCTCCGTTTTCTATTAAAATCACCGTGCCGATTGTAAATCCATCGATCGCGCTAACGCCCTCGTCAACATCAAGAATTCCGTCATTATCATCATCAATATCAACGCTATCATCAACGCCGTCTTTGTCCGTATCCGCCAGAACGCCGGCAAAAGCTGTCAGCGTCAAAGCTTTAGTATCTATATCCCCAGAGACGACCTCAAGATCCCAATCCCCGCCAACCGCCGCCGCGCCTGTATCATTATTAGACGCGGCAATATCCGCGCCGCTCGCCAGAGCCAGCGCCGCGACAGCGCCCTCGTCGGCGCCGAAATCGCAGCCATAGATCAGCATGTCGGCATCCTTAGACAGGCTGTCCCGAATAACGGCAAAGGCCTTCGCATATTCTCCCGTCATTGAGCTTTCCGTTACAACGGCAGTCCCGAGACTAAATTCACCCGGCCCGCCGTGGGAGAGAATATGCACTGCCTCAATATCGCCCCGCTGAGCGAGAATATCAGCCATACGCTCCACTCCGTTTTCATCTGCCTTGATAATGATTGCTTCAACGCCCTTCGGAAGGCCGCCGATCAAGCTTTGATAACCCGCAACAGAGGCGTCCACAAAAACCAATGTGTTTTGAAGCGTTTCTTGCGAAGGCACCGCCTCCAATGCGCCAAGAATATCCGCCGCAGGGTCAATCATATCAGCCAGCGGTAGAAAGCCTGAGTTCGCCTTGTATAGAGGTGTCAGATCAAGCGGCTGCGAAGCCTCGCCGATCCCTCCAACTCCAATCGGGGCGTCACGCCAGCTATGGCTAAGGCTGCCAAGCGCCGCGCGAAAGGGACTTGTCTTTTCCGTATTCCCAGCTTGTGCCGGCAAGAGGCTCAGCGCGTTAATGTCTAGCCCGTTTTGCGATTCTGGTTGCCCGCGCTCGGCTGCAAACAGCCCCGAGTATTGATCAAGCCACTCATGGCGCGCCGCCTCTCCGCTAAAAATTTCTTCGGTCGCAATCGCCGCATCTTCCTGCCCCAACATATCTGCTGCGACCTCTGCCCCTGTGATAAACCCAGCCGCATCCAGTAAGAGGCGCGGCTCAAGGGATAAAAGTCCCAATTTTTCTTTTGCGGAAAGCGGGCTTAAAGCGGTATTTTGAAAAGATATTATTTTGGTTTTGCGAGACATTATTTTCCTCCGGCATGGCTATTAGCCACTCGTTTATGGCCGCGGGCAGGCCCGCGTTTTATTACGGCGTAGGCTGGTGGAGGTTTGAAAGCCGATTATGCAAGCCACATGGCCGCCCCGGATCTCAAAGCTCAACAGCCGACTTAGGTTTGGTTCATCTGGCTTCGGCTTTCCCAAAGCCTTTCCAGACTTTTTGCGATCACCGAAATATCCTCATCTCCCCTGATATCAGCCCCATAAGGATCATGTCCAAGGGAGGTGTAGATATGCGCCGCCGCCTCTTTCATTTCGGCATGAAGCGCATCCAGCCGCGCATCGGCAATGATCGTATTCATGCGCTCGCGCACGAGGGTCTGTCGTGAGGTGGAACTGGCTTTGGATAAAGCTTCGATCTGGCCGAGAATATTATTTTGAACCTGCGCGCCTATCTCGGCGGTCACATATTCTTCCATCAGGCTCTCATAGCGCGCCCGAGAAACTCCCACTTGCGTCATCACCGCCATAGCAGCAGCAAGGCCCTTTTGTTCCTCGAGGTTGGCGCGAGCGCGCGCTTTGCGTTTACGCTTACCAATGGTGAAAACTTTAAGCAGGTTCCAGCTAGCTCGCGCACCGTAATCCGCCCAATTCTGGTTAAACAAAAATCCATTGGAGCTCACATCAAGTCCCGCAAATCCTTCTAGGGTGGGTAAGGCTTCAAACACGGCTTTTTTCATCTCTTGCTCGCCAATACGTTTGGCATAAATGGTCTCGCGTACCTCCGGGCGCTGCCGCAGGGCGAGATCAATCATTTCATTATAATCCATCGCAAGCCCCATAGGCCGCGCCTGCCGGGCAGGCATTTGCAAGGTAAATTCCTGATCGGGCGATAAGCCCATTAAGGCGGCAAGCTGCATTTTTGCCAACTTCAGATCACGGGACATGCGTTGGGCTTCGCCTTGAATATCATTAAGTTCCCGCTGATAAGACAAAGCTGGCATCGGCGCTGTTTTCCGGGAGGCATAGAGGCGGCGAGATTGACCAAAGGCCTGTTTGACGTCGCTTTCAAGTGTCGCGAGCCGCGAATTCAGCCGTTCGAAGGACACCGCACGCCAGTAGGCGCGGTGAATATCCTCCATGATCTGAATGACCGCTTTGCGGCGGCGCTCCTCCAATATGAGGGCTTCATTAGCAAGTTGCTCACTGCGAATTTTCGACAATCCAAAATCCAAAACATTCCAGCTCGCGGACAAATCACCTGTCCAGACATTTCGTTCGGTCGAGGTCGAGGGCTCAAGTGATTGACGGCCCGATAGAAGCGAGAGGCTCGACGCACCCGCCTCATTATTGCGGCCATAATAGCCACCATTTGCCACGACTTTGGGCAACATATCATAACGTGCGACATCATAATCAGCCGTCGAAAGGTCAATTTCCATCATAGCAACGCGGTGATCCAGATTATATTTCAAAGCCCGCGCCATGGCCTCATAGAGAGAAATTGAACCCGTTATGGGCCGCTGCTGCTCTGTAATTTGCTCGCGAACGGACTGCGCATTAAGAGCCGCTTCAAGGTCGGCTGTGGGGATAGGCAGGCTGGTGCAGCCCGCAAGCCCAATTCCGACAGCTGTGGTGATTAATAAATGTCTCATGGTTTTGTCTCTATCCTACCTCAATAATGCAATTTTTAATTGATTTAAGGGCAGACTGTAAAACAATCCTTAATATACACCTTAAAATTGATTTCTAATTTCAGAGATTATAGATTATATCATTGTTATTTATATATTTATTATGGATTCAGTTTTTGCACAAGAAATTGAACAGAGTTAAGAAACTCTTCTAGTTGTAACGATTAAGCCTTTCTTAAAACAAAATTTCTATTTATAATTGAAATTATGAATAGGAATACATATGCCTAAACGCAGAATAATGGCTTTGACTTTCGCATGGCTAAGTGCAGCCGCATCCCCCGCAGCCGCGAAAATACAGCCAGCAGAAGCCCCGGCTCCCAAAGTGGAAACTCAAAATAATTACCAAGCGCGGGGTGTTTTGAAAGCTGGTCAGACGGCGGAAATCGCCGCCGGTATGGCAGGCCGTCTCTTGCGCGTAGCCTATAAGCCGGGTCAATCGTTCAAAGCTGGAGCACTTCTTGCGCAGTTTGATTGCACGCGCCAAAAAGCCGAACGTGCCGCCCTCGTGCAGGCCCATCAAACCTTACACGCCAAACATGAAAATATCTCGGAGCTTTACGGCCTCGGCGCGGCGGGGAGCCTTGACGTCACTATTGCACGCTCCGAAATGCAGCAAGCCGCAGCAGAGCGCGACGCGATCTCAGCACGCCTTAAAGATTGCTCGGTTTTCGCCCCCTACGCAGGCTATGTCACCGCGCGCCATGTCTCCGCATTTGAGACTCCGCAGATCGGGCAACCGCTTTATTCAATTCAGCGCATGGGTTCACTCGAAATATCCGTGATTGCGCCGTCTAACTGGATGCGCTGGATAGAAAGGGGCCAGAAATTTGATTTTGCAGTGGACGAAACGGGCGAGGTCTTAAAGGCCAAGATCATCCGCACAGGCGCCTCTGTTGACCCTGTGAGCCAAACGATTGAACTTACCGCGCGCCCAATTGGCCGAACGAAATCACTTGCGGGCATGAGCGGTCTTGCCAACTTCAGGCCGCCCTCATGAGCCTCCTCAGCGCGCAGGCGCGTCAAGCCGCAGCTCCGGTGAACCTTAGCCCGGCGGCAGCCAGCATTGCCAAAGTCTCGCCTTTACAAATTCTTATTGCCATTGAGGGCGAAGCCTTAGCTGCGAATGATCGGCTATCCTTAAAACATATTGCCGTTAACCGGCCTCGCGCCTTGATTAAAACTGGCCATATCATCTGGGTGGCCCGCCGCGGCCATGACATGCAGCTATCAGCCATTTCCTCTCAGGCAAAAATTGACAGGACGACGCCTTTTGCGCAGTGGATACGCGCAGAACTTTCCGCCCGTGCGCGCCTAGGCACGCTCGACCGTCCGGCGCAGTGGCAGTTCAAAAGCCGGCGCGAGGGCGATGCCTTTGCCTATCCGTTTACCGAGGCCTATTTCGCGCCCTTCTCCCCCGACCCGAAAGCCGGCGGGCTTTTGTTTACCCGCGACGGAGCCTTCACTGAAAAGGAGGCCCCGCAAATTGAGCGTCTTGCCCAAATTTTTGGCACATGCGCCGCTGCTATGGGCCGTAAAAAGCGCCCGCGCATGAGCCTGAAGAAGCGCAACGTCCTGCTAGGGACCACGCTTTTACTTGCCCTAGCCTCCGTTATTCCCGTCCCTATGAGTACACTTGCTCCGGCGGAAATCGTCGCCAGCGATCCCTTTGTGATTACAGCGCCTATTGATGGGGTGGTCGAGTCCATTCTCGTTCGGCCAAATGCTGAGATCACCGAGGGCACGCTACTTTTGCGGCTGGTCGATACGACCTACCGCAATGAATATATCCTTGCCGGGCAAGAGCAATCGGTGGCCGATGCCAAGCTGCGCCAAGCTTCGCTCGCCTCTTTTATAGACAATGACGCCAAGCGGGGCATTGCGCTCGCTAAAGCTGAAAAAGCCATGGCCAGCGCGCGGCAGGACTATGCCCGTGACCGCCTTTCCAAGACTGAAATAAGCGCGCCGAAAGCCGGTCTGGCGATTTACTCAGACCCTACGGATTGGGCAGGACGGCCCGTGGCTACAGGCGAAGCCATCATTCAAATCGCAGATCCCGCGAAGATTATCCTGCGCATTGACGCGCCGCTCTCGATTGGGGAGACGCTAAAGCGCGGGGCGCGCGTGCGTATGTTTATGGATTCCGACCCGTTACGCCCGCTTGAAGCGAAGATCACCACCGCAAGTTATTATACGCAGGCGACCCCTGACGGGCACATGGCCTATGAAGTTTTTGCCAGCCTTTCCGGCGGCGCTCAGAAGGGCAGTGCAGATGTGCCAAGGATCGGCACGCGGGGCGTTGCCAAAATATATGGAGAGACTGCGCCTTTGGGGTTTTGGCTTTTGCGCCGCCCTATCACAATTGTGCGTCAATTCATTGGAGTTTAAGCCGTGAACGGCGAGCTATCTGTTCTCCCAGCCCTGCGGCAGGAGCTTTCATTACTGCCCGCGCCCCGCAGCGATGACGGGGCGCCGCGCTGGTTTTTATTCGACCCTGTCAGAAATGCTTTTCACAGCCTCTCGCGCCGCGCTGTGGACATTCTCTCGCAGTGGAAAGCCGAGCCTGTGGACGCAGCCTTGGAGCGCCTAAGGTCGTACCATCCCGATGTAGAGGAAGACGAGCTGAAAGAAATGGCGGGATTTTTATTTGCGCAAAAGCTCACGGAGTCCCCGCCGGGCGATAATCCCGAGGTCTTGGCGCGCCAAGAGGCTGCCGCGCGCAAGCCCTTCCATGAGCAATTGATTCACAAATATCTCTTCTTTCGCATACCGCTGTTTCACCCTCAGAAATTCCTGTGCGCTACTGCGCCCTATCTGGGCTTTATGTTCAAGCCTAAAACATGGATGATGATCGCCGCCATTGGCGGTGTTGGCCTGTTTTTCGCGGCGCGGCAATGGCAGCAATTTCTTGCAACATTTATGCATTTTTTCACCGTCGAAGGGTTTATTTTTTACGCACTTACACTTGTCATCATCAAAGCTTTTCATGAACTTGGCCATGCCTATACGGCGCGCCATTTTGGTGCGCGCGTGCCAATTATTGGCGTAGCGTTTCTGGTAATGTTTCCGGTACTTTATACCGATACAACGGACGCTTGGCGGCTGACGGAGAAACGAAAGCGTGTGCTTATTGACGCGGGCGGAATGCTCACCGAGCTTGCAATCGCCTCAATTGCGATTTTCCTTTGGAGTTTTCTGCCAGACGGCCCCGCCCGCTCCGCCGCATTTTTCGCCGCGACTACAAGCTGGGTGTTAAGCCTGATGGTCAATCTCAATCCTTGTATGCGTTTTGACGGATATTACCTGCTCGGCGATAGTTTCGGCATTCAAAACCTGCAATCCCAAGGCTTTGAGCTTGGCCGCTGGAAAATGCGGGAGTTTCTCTTTGGCCTAGGGAGGCCCAAACCCATAGCAGCAAGTGCGCGCAAGGAGTTTGGCCTTCTTTGTTATGCCTATGCCACATGGATTTATCGTTTTTTCCTTTTCATCGGGATTGCGCTTTTGGTGCATCACCTTTTCCCGAAAGCGCTGGGTATTGTTTTGTTTATCATCGAAATTTCCATTTTTATCGCCCTGCCAATCTGGCGCGAGCTTAAACATTGGGGGAGCCAAGCCATGACCATTTTTACAACGCCGCGTGGACGCATAACGCTTTTTTTACTTACTATGGCCTGCGCCGCCTTTTTCATCCCGTGGCAAAGCAAGCTTCGCGCGCCGGCCCTTCTGCGTCCGGCCTTACAAAGCGAAATTTACCCGGCTGCACCCGCCCACATAGAGGCGATCTATGTCAAAATCGGCGATAAGGTAAAGTCAGGCGATCCCCTTATGCGCCTGCAATCACCAGCCCTGAATTTTAGCCGTGCGCAATCCCAGCAACGCATAAATATGCTCACCGCGCAGCTTAACCGAAAGGCCTCTGATCTGAACGAACGCCGCTTAAGCGCCGTGATTGATGACGATCTGGCCGCAGAGATAATGACCTTGCGCGCAGTCGAGGCAGAGATCGCAGAGCTTACCGTGCGCGCCCCGCATGATGGCATAATAAGCACCCTGCCAGAGGCGCTTCATGTGGGCCGCGACGTGACCGCGAGCCAGCGCCTGATGCGAGTCATTGCGCCGGGCGAATATGAATTACTCGCCCTTGCAAGCGAAGCGCACGCCGCGCGGCTCTCGGCGGGGGCAGATTTTATCTTCATAAGTGATGACGCACGCGCGCCCAAAATCACGGGCCGCCTTAGCCATCTCTCCCCCACGAGCGAAGCCGATATCACCGAGCGCATCTTAACCTCGCAGGCCGGCGGGCCTATCGCCGTGCATGAGGATAAAAGCGGGCAGCTTGTCGCCAATAGTCCCGTGTTTAAACTACGCGGGACGCCAAGCCCCACGGCCCGCCCTGCCCGCGCCCAGCGCGGCATCGCCATCATAAAAGCCAAACCCCAAAGCCCCGCCAGCGCCCTCTGGCGCAGCGTCGTAAGGGTGCTAATACGGGAAACAGATTTTTAGGCGGCTATCTTGCCTGTATCCCGGTTAAGTCGCGCTTTATGCCTAATAAAACGCCTGTATCCCCGTCTGCGCGCGGCCCAAAATCAGCGCGTGAATATCGTGCGTGCCTTCATAAGTATTGACCGTCTCAAGGTTCATGGCATGTCGCAGCACATGATAGTCTTCGGAAATACCATTTCCGCCGTGAATATCGCGGGCTTCGCGGGCAATCGCCAGCGCCTTACCGCAATTATTGCGCTTCATGAGGGAAATAGATTCGGGACTATAGGCACCCTGATCCAGCGCGCGGCCAAGCGCGAGCGAGCCTTGAAGACCCAGCGTGATTTCCGTTTGCATATCCGCGAGTTTTTTCTGCACGAGCTGCGTTGCCGCGATGGGCTTACCAAAGACAATCCGCTCCAGCGCATATTCACGCGCGGCGTGCCAGCAAAATTCCGCCGCCCCCATCGCGCCCCAGCTAATGCCGTAGCGCGCTTTATTTAGGCAAGAAAACGGCCCGCGCAGTCCTTTGACATTTGGCAGTAGATTTTCCTTTGGCACGAAACACTCATCAAACGCCAGCTCGCCCGTGATTGACGCCCGCAAGGACAGCTTGCCTTTAATCTCGGGCGCGGAAAATCCTTTCATACCGCGCTCAATAATAAAGCCGCGAATAGCGCCATCTAGCTTTGCCCAAACCACAGCAATATCGGCGACAGGCGCATTGGTGATCCACATCTTAGCACCATTAAGAACATAGCCGCCATCTACCGCATGGGCCGAGGTCCGCATCGCGCCCGGATCAGACCCGCCGTCAGTTTCCGTTAGCCCGAAGCAGCCAATATGCTCACCGCTGGCAAGCTTAGGTAGATATTTTTTCTTTTGCGCCTCAGAGCCAAAGGCCTCTATGGGATACATCACAAGAGAGCTTTGGACAGACATCATAGAACGGTAGCCGCTATCGATGCGCTCAACTTCGCGCGCGACAAGGCCGTAAACTACATGGCTTGCGCCAATGCCGCCGTAAGATTCGTCTACCATCGCGCCGAGCAGGCCCAGCTCTCCCATTTCGGAAAAAATTTCGCGGTCAAAGCGCTCCTCGCGGTTCGCCGAGATCACGCGCGGCAGAAGCTGATCCGTGCAATAGCCCCGCGCCATATCCCGGATCATGCGCTCATCCTCCGAGAGTTGCTCTTCCAAAAACAACGGGTCCGCCCAGCGGTGGGTCATCTCCATATTATAATCTGCCATAATCTAACCTATCCATTATTCGCTTAAGTTTATGCGTCACATGCCTATTCCGCCGCAAGTGCGCGCTGATCTTCTCGCCCCATTGAAATAATCAGCGGGGCCTTGCGGTTTCGCTTTTGGAAATCCGCCTTGCCAGATAACCCCCGCCAGTTCATCGCAATGAGGCTTTGCGCCGTTGGCGCGCCCATGGTACCGCCCGGCCCCAGCACAATAAACACATCGGGCGCGAATTCCTTAGCCGCAACCTGCACCGCGCGGGTAAAATCATAACTATCTTCGATCTGCCGCCCAAGCGTATAACGATAAAGCGCCATTATATCTGTACTTGGCCCGCTCCAAATATTGCCTTGGCCGTCAATCAAAGGAAGTTTCGGACGCGCAAACATATGCGGCCCAAAGGCCGATTGTGCGAGCGCGGGAATATGGCCAAGCTGCGGGCTGTGAAACGCACTATGCCCCCGAAGGCGTAGCGGGAAATTACCGTCCTTGGGCAACTCTGACATGAGGTATCGCAATCCGCGGTCCCCGCCAGCAAAGACATGCATCCCGCCCAAATGAATTGATGTCGAGAGGGTTAAATCGCCGATCATAGAAAGCGCGTTATCGATCGCCTTTTGGCGTTTTTCGCTGGGCGTCCAATCCTCGTCAACGGCGGGATAGACGACCTGCCCGCCTGTGCCATGTTCTGTCATGATTTGGCCCATGCCGTTCACAAGCCGCGCCCCGTCTTCTAGGGAAAGCGCGCCCCCAGCCGCCAGCGAGAGATACCAGCCCATGCTATTGCCCGTGACGGCTATGATCTCATATTTATCACGGTTGATCGCCATAAAGTCCGCCATAGCGCAGCCATAAATCAACAGAGAGGCATTCTCCCCGCCGCCGTGCAGCTTGCTGGAGTAAGGCTCTGTCCCGTCCAGTACAGAGATTGGGATTTGCCCCGCCGCTACCCGCACGCCATCCAGCATCGCTATAAATTCGGACCTGCCCGCGTGATGACGCAAGAGATAGCCAAGCTCAGGCGCATTATAAGTTCCGCGCCCCGGACAGATGATCACGGCTGTTTGTTTGCTCATGATACCATCGCCTTTGCCGCCGCTGTAATATCATCTACGGATGGCATGACCTGATAGGCGGCATTGCCTAGCGGAATAAAACTGTCTTGGCCTGTCACGCGTGAAATTGGCACGGTTATGCCCGCCTGCATGAAGCGCGCTATAAGTTCTTCGGACAGGCTACCAGAGCGGCGACATTCATCCACAATCAGAATGTTCTCGCACCCCTGAACTGCGCCCAAAATCGCTTCCATGGGCAGAGGGGAAAGCCAGCGTATATCAATGATCCTAAGATCAATTTCAGCCAGATTTTCCTCTGATTTACGTGCGAGGTAATGGCCATTCCCATAGGTCAATATGGCCAATTGCCTACCATCTCCGTGTTGCCCTATTTCGCCAAAGGCAATTTTTTCGTCTTGTTGCGGCGGGATATATTCGCCGGCCCAGCCTTTATCGCCTTCATGTAAATCCACTGTGCCATAGAGCGCGATAGGCTCCAGAAATACCACAACGCGGCGCTCAACATGGGCAAGGCGCACGCATTCACGCAGCATTTTCCGCGCATCATCGCCGCGGCTTGGGCAGGCCAGAATGAGGCCCGGTATATCGCGCAAGACGGCCACGCTATTATCGTTATGAAAATGCCCGCCAAAGCCGCGCTGATAGCCAAGGCCGGCTATTCTAATCACCATAGGATTGGTAAATTGCCCGTTTGAAAAAAAGGCCAAAGTTGCCGCTTCGCCCCTGATCTGGTCCTCTGCATTATGAAGATAAGCAAGGAATTGAATTTCGGGAATAGGTATAAATCCGTTATGTGCCGCGCCGATGGCAAGACCCAAAATGGTTTGCTCATCTAGCAGCGTATCTTGCACGCGCCGAGGCCCGAAGGTTTTAAGAAGGTCCAGCGTTACCCCGTAAACCCCGCCTTTGCGGGCCACATCTTCGCCGAAGACGAGCGTGTTTTCAAATGTCAGTAATATCTCCGCAAGCGTTTTGTTTATCTGCTTTTTGAGAGGAAGGCTCCGCCCGTTGCGGCCGCAGCCTATCGCCTCAAGTGCCTGTTGAGTGGGCAACGGCGGAGCGGAGCGGTGCTCCCCGCCTGTGATCGGTGCCATGATCTCTTTTGCCGTTTCAAGTTTCGGGCGGGTGAAGACATCTTGGGCAATACGTTCAATACGGGCCGCCATATCGCCATAGGCCTGCAATATGTCGTCGCGGCTCATATGACCCATGGCCCGCAAATAGCTAACGGTTTTGAGCAGCGGATCGCGCGCTTCACGGGCCTCGATTTCGGAGACAGCTGAATATTTGGCCTCTATATCCGCGCCGGCGTGCCCCATCAGGCGAACGGTTTTCATATGAAGAAATACAGGGCGGCGGCGGCGGCGCGCATATTCGGTCGCCTCCCTAGCCCCGCGCAGTGCGTGTGTTATATCTGTGCCGTCGCAATAAATATAATGCAGTCCCGGCCGCTGGCTATAGTTGGCCTTTATCCATCCGCGCGGCGTGCGAACAGAAATTCCGATATCATTATCTTCGCAAATAAATACCAAGGGCATAGGGGAACCTTGATAGGCCGCCCAGCTCGCGGCATTAATCGCGCCTTGAGCGGTGGAATGATTAGAAGACGCGTCCCCAAAGCTGCATAAGACAATACTATCCTTTGGAAGCTCGCCCCCAAACCCTGCGGCTGCGCCGCCGCTTTCTCCGCTCGGCGCTATCAGGCAAAGGCTATGGGCGGCGCCGACCGCTTTGGGCAAATGGCTAGCAATTGTGCTGGTTTGCGGCGGGGTGAAAATATCGGCCCCGCCAAGAACTTTGTGGCGTCCGCCCGAGACGGGATCCTCAGATGAGGCGGCAAATGACAAAATCATATCATACAGCGGGCTAGAGCCGTTCAAGGCCTTTCGTCTTTGGAGACAAAACGCCGCGTCGCGGTAGTGCAGAAACGCTAAATCATCAGCGCGCGAAGCCACCGCGACTGCGGCCATGCCGTCATGACCGGAGCTCCCAATAGAGTAAAACGTCTGCCCCTTTGTGCGCCGCGCCATTAAATCAAGGTGGCGGGTCATTAATTGGGTCTCGAACAAATCGGCGAGTAATTCCGGCGAAATACTCGGGGCTTTAACTTTTGGCAAATCCTCCGATTTCACCCGCGCTCGAAAAGCTGCGTCGATCGCGGCGGCGCGGTTAAAATGATTGGGCGTCATGACCGGCCCGCTATGCGGCGTGCCTGTGCCCGTCCGGACCGATGCCTATCCGGCCCAGATGATGGACCGGAATTCGGCGACATCTGTTTTGACCGCTGTCTGGGGTCTTGCCAAACCCGCAGCGGCGCGCCGGCCTCAACCCCCAGAGCATCAAGCGCGGCTTCCGGCATCAATATACCATGATCAAGCTTGGCAGCGGGCGTTACCACTGCGCGAAAATCGGCGACGAGGCCCGTGCTAATCAGGCTTTCCTGCGCGTCAATCAAATGTGCCGCCGACAGACATGACATAGTTTGGCTCTGCATTGTTGTGCGAATTGTATCCCTATGGACCGACATGATGGGCCCCGCATCAAACAGATCAATTGTGCCTGAAAAAATAAAGCCTTCACTTTGGAGTAAGCGCATTGCGCCAATCCCGGTCGGATGCGGCTGAGCGAGAGACATTTTGACTTCAATCGGAAAATCATGGACGGGCACATCGCCAATCGGGACAATATCACCCAGCGCCAAAGGATTTCGGTCATAATATTCCGCATCCGCTTCAAGGAAAGTTTGATCAAGCTTATATTCAAACAAATGATCGTAAAGCGGGCTTCCCTCTTTGCCGCAGATTCCGCGTAGTTCAGCAATGATCATATCGCCAAAGCGCCAAGGTTCCGCGCTGATCAGATGGTAACGTACTTTGGCCAAATATCTACCAAGTCCGGTATCGCGGTAATCCGGGTGAAGGAAAAGCGAGCCAACTTCTGTTGCGCCCTTAAAGCGGGAGGACGCCCGAAGCACTTGGTTTTCGCCGTCCCCAACCAAATCAAAGTTGATAAACGGACTTTCGATTCCGATTTGGGTTTTCACCGCCGAGCAGCCAATGAGCTTGCCCGCCTTTAGCGTAAACATGCCCAGTAAATATTTATGCGGTTTTGAAATCGGCTCCATTCCGGCAAAACTGCGCTCGGAGGAGGCTATATAATCTTTCAGGAAATCAAGACGCGGCTGAAGACTTGAGAGTCCGCCGCTGCTTTGCGTTATCATATCAAGTAAGGCCGGCGCATCTTCCATTACGATGGGACGAATAAGAAAGCAGCCTATTTCTGTTTGGTTTGACAAGTAAATCTGATCCCCAACGAGTTTAACCCCAAATCTAGGCGGCTTGACGGCAAATGTTTGGCGTTCGTGATTTAAATATGCCTGATTTGCCGCCTAAGCTGTAGGGACAATCTGCGCAAAATCATGTATATTTTTAGTCAATTTGATGTTAAATTTGCGCAATTCGGGATTTTGATAACATGCGATTAACCTTTAAAGATCAGCAGCTCCTTGGCGCGCTTCGCGGGAATGCACGCGCCAGTACAACGCAAATTGCCAAATCTCTCGGGCTATCACGCTCGACCGTGCAAAAACGGCTGGAGCGCCTTGAGAGCGAGGGCGTAATTGAGGGCTATAGCGTACAGCTCTCCTCGCAATATCTCGATCAGGAAATCAAAGCCCATGTTATGGTCACGGTGGAGCCCCGGGCCACCGATGCGATAATTGGTGAGATGCGGGCACTCACAGCAGTGCGCGCGGTCTACTCCGTCTCCGGCCCCTATGATTTGGTGGTCGAGTTGGCAGCCTTGTCGGTTACAGCGCTTGATAAGGTCATTGACACCATCATCGCCATTAAGGGCGTGGAGCGCACAGTGTCCTCGGTGATCTTAAGTACGCGCCTGAAACGCTAGAATATGCCGGGTCAAGGGGTTTGGGGAGCTCCCAACTCTCGAAGACATCAACTGTATTTGTTGGTTTGTGTATTTGACTTTTTGGGGCCAGACTCTAGACCAGAGCTATGAGATTACAGACGGCTTCCAGTTCGCTACAAAGCGGTAATCGCGCGCCCATTGGCCTTGCCCTTGGAGGCGGCGTGGCGCGTGGATGGGCGCATATTGGGGCGATCCGCGCTTTGCTGGAAGCAGGCATAAAACCGGACATAATTACGGGGACATCCATTGGCGCAGTCGTTGGCGGCGCCTATCTGTCTGGAAAGCTTGATGTATTAGAAGATTGGGCCCGCAAACTTAATCGGCGCCGCATGATGGGATATATGGATGTGCGTTGGGGCGGGTCAGGCTTTATGCGCGGGGAGCGCTTGGCGCGGGTGCTCAATCATTATATGGGCGATGTCCGCATTGACGAGCTTGAGCGCAAATTTATTGCGGTGGCCTGTGATCTTCGCACAGGTTATGAGGTCTGGCTTCAAAAGGGACCAATCGTGCCAGCTATACGCGCGTCCTATGCCCTGCCCGGCGCGTTCGAGCCGGTGAAAATCGATAATCGCTACATGATAGACGGGGCGCTGGTCAATCCCGTGCCCGTCTCGGCCTGCCGCGCGCTCGGGGCACATATGGTGATAGCCGTCAGCCTGAACGGTGATGCCTTCGGCCCGATTGGAACGTCCCATGAGATCGATTTTGACAATGATCGTCAAAGCGACGGAGAGTCAGCAGAAACTTCGGTTGATCCCTTCGAATTGGCGACGCAGTCGCTGAACAAGCTCAGGCCTGACCGCCTGTTGCTCAAATCCATGATCGGCGAGCATAAACCCGGTGAAGGTCCGAAGATCGGCTCAGTGATGATGAGCACACTGAATATTATCATGGACCGGCTGTCGCGCTCGCGCCTAGCGGGCGACCCGCCTGATGTCTTTATCGCGCCGAGAATTGGCCATATTGGCATGCTTGAATTTACCAAAGCAGATGAGCTTATTGAACGCGGCTACCGCGCTATGCAGCATGAAATTCCCCTAATCAAATCAGTGATTGATGTGCTTGGACAGATGCCCACAGGAGATACGGATAACCGCGATTCCTAATGGGCGGCAAAATCTCAGAGGCGGCCTAGGGAAAACGGTAATGCTGGTTGTTATGTCCTAAACCGGGACAAAAATCATCCAAAGGGAGAACCTAACGCCGCAACTCCCCCCACAGGTGCAGGGAATAGGATTTTTTGTCCCCGGCCATAAATTGGACAAATGAGTCGCCCCGATCGCATAAAACTGGCTAATGATAATACTCCCCAGCCCATTTTACCTAAGCTTGCCGGTCACGGTGAGGGATACTCAGGGTCTGCCTCACAACATACCGGCCTACGCCGCCATATCCGTATAGAGAGCCAGAATTTGCGGCGCTCTCCCATTCATTACAACGCTGCCAAAATTCCCGAAGCAGCTCCCAGTACCATGGATTCAGGCTATGGCATGGCACGCCTGAAAGCCTATCAGAATAGCGCTGAGAAGACCCGGTCATGGGGGTTATTTTTTTCCTTGCTGGCCACCATAATCTGTCTGTCGCTCGCCGCAGCGTGTATCTACACAGGCCAAAGCGAACGGCTGTCTGTTATAGCCCTCTTTGCAAGCGTCTGGGCGAGCCTTTGGACAGCCTTCCTCACCGTGCAAGATGATCAGCCGCCCCGCGCCAAAAGGGTCGGGGACTGGTGCATGATCGCCGCAACATTTGCAGGTCTAGGCATTTGGAATTACGCCACGCGCGAGTGGGGCCTGCCCATAAGTTCAGCTGACGGCGCCGCTCTATTTGCCGGATTGGCCCTCATAACCGCCTTATTGCTAAGATCAAAGCTGACCCTTCTCACGTCTGCTAGCGCTGCGCTAATTGGGGCTGCGCTGCATATATTCGCCCCGAGCATTAATATCATAAACCCATGGGTTTATCCGGTGCTTGCCGCAGTTCAGATAGTTGCGGCAGGGCGAATGGGTAGCAAGGCGGCTGGCTTTATGACCCTGACAGGTCTGCATATGTGGCTTGGGTGGATGCTCCTGAGCTTCATTCAAAGCGGGGATATTTCTGTCCTCCATGCCGCTGCGATCATCACGATGATTGGCATGGCACATTACCGCCTTGGCAAGGCCATTGGGGATGAAGGCTGGGCGACCTCAGACCTACACGTCGTCACGGGATGGGGCGTGGCTATGATCGGCCTACTTGCCTTACAAAATTACTGGCTGGGCATGGATAGCCAGCTTTGGGACAATGTAAGCGCTTCTGCGGCTGGTCATTTATCCTGGCAAATTATCGGCATTACCTCAATTGGGGTTGTTGGCTTTGCGGGCATGATCCGCCTTTATCATCGCAGGCTCTCCGCACTTGGAACGTTTTTGACTTTGCTTATCGCCTTGGGGGCCGCGCTTATTTTTGATCAACGGGAGAACATAGTGAGCGCAGCCGAAAACGGGCTTTATACCACTGCGCAGCCCCTCCTTGGGGTTGTTATCGGTGCCGCCATCCTCGCGAGTGCATTTGCAATGGCCATCAATGGGGCGCGGCGAAAAAATAGCGTCATGCTGATTGCCGGCGTGATCGCTATCGGGGCACAGCTCTTCATGATGCTATCGCCGCAAATCTGGAGCACGGAGACCGCAGTTATCTTCACCTTGTCATTGACGATCAGCTTATTGCTGGCCTCTCTCTTGGCAAATGACTCGAGCGGTGGTGAAGCAGGACGGCGGAAATCCAAGATATCAAGACACAACACTACTGCCGCCGCGTGATCGTCAACATGTCCTTCGCCCGCACGGCGCTGGCCGGTATGATCCTAAGCACCTTACCCGCCGCCAGCCTTGTGACCCAATCCTTCACTGCGCCCAATGTCATGACGATTGACGTTCCCGCCAAGCTGATCCAAACCCCCAGAGGGCTGAGGGTTTCAACAGCCTTTAACACACTTTCCCTTTCAGCGCTCGCGGGCGTCAGCCCCATGCGCATTGGCGATGTTGTTTATATACATATTTACCAGCGCGGCGGGGTCGCCCAATATGCATATGCGATGAGCCAAAACAGGCCGCTTCAAACAGATAAGGAGACGCTCACTTTGCGCGGGGTGGTAACAAAGACCGCCGAAGGGGCGGTGCATCTTGATTACCTATTTAGCGAAATTCCGCAAAGCAGCGTTCTGATGCGCGCGCTGGAGGCTAAATTGATAGATGAAAATGAATTACCAGCTTATCTAAAGATTGGCGTTAATCAGCGCGCTGTCGCTCATGTTAAGTCTATTACATTTGACGGCGAGGTCTTTAACCTGCAATAGAATTCCACCTCTGGAAATGAGTAGACGCAATTATTCAAGCCTGCCAGCCTGCCTAATGAGTGACCTTAAAATTCGTGCTATTTGCGCGAACAAGAAAGGGCGCAAATATCGCCCCGCCCGCAAAACCTGCTAAATGCGCCGCCCAAGCAATCCCTGCGCCGCCAGAAAGTAAATTCCCAGCAAACAGCCCCAGCCCGACAATGAGAGCATTGATCATAAGCCAGCCGAAACCAAATTTCAGCAATTGCGGCTTTCCGCCCATGGCCCATGCCGCAGAGGCAAAGAGGCCGGACACACCGCCCGATGCCCCAAGCGCTAATCCTGTCTCTCCCGAGAGTGACCAATAAAGAAGCTGCCCGAGTCCCCCAATAATCACGCTTGCGAAAAAAATAATCAAAAACGCACCATTGCCCCGCGCAGGCCGACCTTTCGAAACCTTCAAAAGCTTAGCCCCGCGAATAGTCACAACGCCAAAAGGTACCAGCATGGCCGCATTCAGCAGGACATGCGTCCAACTCCCGTGCAAAAATCCGTGCCCGAGCAAGGAAACCAATTTGGTTGCCCCGCTCTGCCCGGGAAAATCTGCGGATTTAAGGACCCCCCATGTTTCTGCCGCGCGCTCCGCCGCGCCCAGTCCCGCAATTTGGCCATGAAAAACCAATACATGTACAGCGATCAATATACCCGCCAGATAGAGCGGCCATTTCTCGCTAATATTGAAAACTGGTTCTTGGGGCGCAGACGGAGGAGAGATATTTGTCATGGCCTGATCCTATCACATATTTTTCGAAATTCTTGTAGAATTTGCCGTGGAAAAACATCTACTTTACCTATAGGAATGAGAGTGAAACTGGCCGCGCGAAGGTGAATATAAAAGTCGCCGCGCCAGATATAGCAAGGGGTCAGGCTGGGGATGAAAGTCAATGCAACATCAAAATCAATGGTATGTGCAGGTCAATGGTCAAAGCTATGGTCCCTACAGTATCGCGCAAATGATCTCCTATATCGGGGAGGGCCGAATTATCGCAAGCTCCCTAATCAGCCAAGATCCATCCCAAGGCTTTGGACTAGCCGTGGGGTTCCCCGTTTTCTCAGGGCAACTGGCGCCCTATGCCTCGCCGCAAATACTGCAACAAGCCCATTCGCAAAATCAGCTTACGCAGCCCCCTAATACCCAGCCCCTGAACGCGCCGCCCGATCGGGGATCACAGCAAAATTCCGTGCCAGATGAAACCTTAAAAAGGGTTGCCCCGCTCGCAAGCGCGCCGCGCCAAATACGGCAAACAGCACCCCAGCCCGGCTCGCAGTCGGACAGTCAGCCAGTCGTTGCTGAGGCCCAAAGTGATATACCTTTGGCGCTTACGCCCGAAATGTCGGTGCCGCACGGCGCCCAAGGCGCGACTAGCCCTGCCGGAAGTCTATTTTTGATCATGGCGGAAGTGACGTCCGAAAACCGCATGCTATTCCTTCAAACACTACAGAAAATCGGAACGCCCCAGCGCATTGGTGAGGCCAATTGGCTGATGCAGTCCAATCAAGATATTGACGAAGTTAGAAACTACCTAGCCGCCGCTTTGACGCGACAAGACCGCCTCTTTATTATGGATAGCGTGAATAACCGCACCGCGTGGTTTAATGTTGGAACCGATATGGCCAAGCGCATTAAAGCGCTCTGGAAAGCTCCGTAGAGCTAGCTGATTTTCTTCAGGCCCGCCTTGAATCGTTTGGAATTTTGTACATAGACCTCTGCCCCGCCCTGCAACATGGCAATATGAGCTTGACTAAGCTCTTTCACAATTTTCCCAGGAGAGCCCACGACCATCGAACCATCGGGTATGATTTTGCCTTCGGTGATCAAGGCGTGCGCGCCGATAATACAGTTTTTGCCAATCTTCGCTCCGTTTAGAACCGTCGCGCCGATCCCAATAAGAGTATTATCGCCAATCGTGCAGCCATGCACCATTACCTTATGACCCAGCGTCACGCCTTCCCCTATATGGAGCGGCGAGCCAGGGTCAGAATGCAGCACTGAATTATCCTGCACATTACTGCGCTTACCAATTACAATCGGTTCATTGTCTCCGCGAACAACCGCGCCAAACCAGACAGAGCTTCCCTCATGCATAATGACATTACCGATTACGCTGGCGCTGTCTGCGACATAGACATCCGCCGCTAGCTCTGGCGTTTTATCATCAAGGGCGTAAACGGCCATTAATCGAGATCTTGCGCTATGATCGAAATATTCAAATCATAGGAAATATCATCGGGATCTTCGTCATCAATATAAAGTAGACCAAGGATTTCATTGTTCAAATAAACCTCAACCGAGTCTTGCACCTTGCGCGGCTTAATCGTAATGGCCTCGGTTCCAAGGCGCTTGCACAAATAATTTCTCACGCTCGTGATTTGCTCGGCATTCATAGGTCTTCTCCAAATTCTTGATTCATCGTATCGGCCGGATTTCCCCCGCAACACGGACCGCCAACAGGCTGGGCCGGTACACCCGCCACAGTACATTTTTCCGGCACAGCTTTTAGCACGACAGACCCCGCAGCAATCTTTGCGCCGTCGCCAATTTTAATATTCCCGAGCACGGACGCATTGGCCCCAATCAGAACGCGGTTGCCCACTTTAGGGTGACGATCTTGATCTGCCTTTCCTGTCCCGCCAAGGGTGACGCCTTGCAAAATAGAACAATCATTTCCGACGACTGCCGTCTCTCCCATCACAAAGCCCGTTGCGTGATCCAGCATGATACCATGTCCGATCTTGGCCGCAGGATTAATGTCCACACCAAATTTTTCAGATGATTGGTTTTGAAAATGAAAAGCCAAAAGATCGCGGCCCGAGTTATAGAGTGAATGCGCGCAGCGATGGGTCTGTATAGCCATATAGCCTTTGAAATACATGAAGGCCTGCAAATAGCTCCGTGCCGCCGGATCACGGTCCCGAACCGCGAGCAGGTCTTTGGCGGCTTGTTCGACAAGCCCCGGGTCAGCCTCTATCGCTTCGGTGAGGACGCGGCGGGTCTTAAGCGTTGAGAATTCCTGCGTCGCCAGCTTCTCCGACAAGTGATTGACCAGCGCGCCGCCAAGGCTTTCTTGCTCTAGGATCGTCGCGTGAATAAGCGAGGATAGCGCGGGCTCCTTGGTGGCATAGGCGGCAGCCTCTTGTTTGAGCTGCGTCCAAACGCAGCTATCGGGATTTTGGTCCGCAGCAATATTCAGTTTTGCCATAAAAAGCTCCCTAGGCCTTAAGATAGAACGACAGGACACGAGAAACAAGGCCGCGAACGGTCAAATACCGGCCGATTACCACGCCCGGCCTAGCCTCTTCCGCGGTAAGCGGGAACATTCTGGTCAGGAATCCACACGCCTTTGGGGGCAGACCCAAATTGGTAAAACACATCAATCGGAATCCCGCCGCGCGGGTACCAGTAGCCGCCAATACGCAGCCAACGCGGAGAGATCTCTTTAACAAGCCGCTGTCCAATCCCGGTGGTGCATGCTTCATGGAAGTCACCGTGATTACGGTAGGAGCCCAAATAAAGTTTAAAGGCCTTGCTCTCCACGATCCATTTATCGGGCACGTAATCGACAACCAAGTGGGCAAAGTCGGGCTGGCCCGTCACTGGGCATATGCTTGTAAACTCCGGGGCAACAAGGCGCACCATATAGGGCTCTTGGCAGGGATTTTCGACGCGCTCTAAAACCGCGTCTTCGGGCGACTTTGGCAGGGCACTCTCCCCGCCAAGTTGATCTAAATTATTATATCGTGTGCTCATGCTCCGCGATTAGCGCGAACATGCACACCGTGCAATAGCTCAGTTTCCTTGCGCCGCAGCTGCTGTTTTGCCAAGCGAGGGTTTTTGCCGGTTCTTGTACCAACGGCCAAGTTTGCGTGCGCCAGGTTCCTCTACGAAGCGCTGCAAGAAATACCCAGAGACGATCACAAGGAAAAGATATGGGATCAGATAAAGGTCACCGTTAAAACCAATATCATGCCAGCGTTCGCCAAAGAAACGTGACAGGATTTGCGCAGCGATAATTTCCATAGCGAAGGCGTATATAAGATGGACCATGTAAACAGAATAGGAAATTTTTGCGAGGAACAAGCAAGGCTTGGCCATCAACATTTTTGAAATGATACCCTTATCAAAAGCAAAAATGACGACGAAGAACAAAGCAAATGGCGCGACTAAAAACTGCTGCTTACCCGGCATATAAATCACAAACAAAATATATGATAGCATCGCGCTTAACTCCAGCAGGTGATGTTGCGGGCGCGCAGCGGGCGTATCGTAAAAACTTGTCGCCTTCACCCGGCGATATATCTCTGCGCCAATGACGCCGGTATAAAAACCGGCAAGGCACCGCCAGAAAGCGTAATCATATGTAATATCCATATCTGGTTTGACGCGAGATAGACTTACATAAATCAGGCAAATTAGAAGGGCTATAGCCGCGAAGTGCCAAGGTTTCTTAGGCGCACACCATATAAAAAGCGCGGCAAAGGTGAAATAGGTGTAAAACTCCACACTGATCGTCCAAGCTGGAGCATTAAAAGACAAAGTGTCATGAAGCCCCATGGCCTGCATAAGAAACAAAGTGCTCAATAGGCTGGCGCCATTTTCAGGGGAACCAGGCTGGAAAGGCAGAACTTCACCCGGCTCAAGCGAGGAAATTCCAATATTTTGCGCATAAATTCGCAAAAATCCATAAGCAACAAAAATCAATGTCATGACCAGATGAACGGGATAAAGCCGCGCGAAACGGCGCCAGAGGAAAGATTTGGCTTGCGCCCCCGTTGCAAGGCGATTTCTATAAAGCGTGAACATTAAAAAGCCGGAAAATACGAAGAATAGATCCAGCATAACGGCACCATTTTCCAAAAATGGTAGGTCATTTACCCGGCTCGCCCACGCGGTGTGGAAAATCGCAACCACCAGTGCCAAAAGTCCGCGGCATCCATCTAGCGCCCCAAAATATTCGCCTTGGTGATCTTTGCTCAGCACCCGCCCAACTGATGGGGGAGTTTTTGGATTAGCCAATAAATTTGTGGTCGATTTACTCGTCATAATTATTTTTCCGCAGCACCATCAATTTCCGTGCCCTGCGAAGGGATATTATAGTATGAAAAATAAATGCTTAACGCCAAACAAGTTTCTGGCAATTGCGAGCACAAATCTGCAGGAATAAATCAAAATAGGTTTTGTTTTTGCATCTTTATCAAAGCGGCATGTTTCGCAAATGATCCGTGGGCAATATAAGGCGCCGCGTGACAGCTACCGGTCAGATAGCGAGGAGCGCCTGCGCTAAAACATAAACCTCTGCGGGCATCAAAGCGGCGGAAGCGGCACTACCGCCGATCTGCCGCGGCGGGATTACCTCGCCGATTTATAGGCGGCGACATGTTTGACAACGCCCGGCTCATCTCCTTTGTGATGGCTGATTAGCGCAAGGTAATGATGCGCCTCCTTTTTTGAACCGCTAGCGCGAAGAACCGCCTTGAAGGCACGCTCGGCCTCAGCCAATTCTCCTTTTTCGAATTTACTGACGCCAACCCGGTAGAAAAAATTGGCCGTATCACTTCCTTTTATGAAGCGGTTTTGGGTAGTCTCCCCCCGAGGAACAATATGAGTGACGGATCCAGACCGCTCTAAAAAGTTAGTCCCGTCATACCCCGGCGCAACGGCAGAAAAACCAAAAGACGGGCCAAACCCGCTCGCCCCGGCCTCACTGGCGAGTGTAAGCGTTGCCGCCGCGGCGATAGCTATCCAATATTTTACCGAATTCATAATTCTTCCTCCGTTACTTTTAAAAAACCATATCACACATTGCAGCAAAAACCCAGAGACGCCGGAGGAATATCTAGCCGCGCTTATTGGTCAAAGGCGAAAGCCGCTAAAGGCTCTTTCACCCTTGGCCTGACTGTGTCACATAGAGGGTATGGATTCTGCACCGATAAACATTCGGCCCGAAGGTGAACTGGCGATACAAATTTCCGCCGCGCGCGCCGCTATCGAGAGCCGGCTTGAGGGCATTGTTCCCTCTGCACAGACTTGGCCCGTGCAGCTTCATGCGGCTCAGCGCCATGCCTTGCTCTCCCCGGGGAAACGGTTTCGCCCGCTTCTTTGTATATTCATTGCCAAGGGCTGCGGCTTTGACGGCCCCGCTGCGGCGGACGTTGGGTGCGTTGCCGAAATGGTACATTCAGCCTCTCTCATACTTGATGATCTGCCATGTATGGACGACGCGGCGCTCCGCCGAAATCAGCCGACAACCCACATTGCATTTGACGAGAGCACGGCAATCTTGACTGCCACTGCACTGCTTAACCGCGCCTTCGGGGTACTAGCAAAGCTGTCGGATGTTAACGCCGAGAATAAGATCGAACTGGTCGACCTTCTCTCTTATGCCGTGGGGTCCAAAGGATTGATCGCCGGGCAAATTGCCGACCTCGCTAACACAGACGGCTCCGCTAGCGTGGCAGAAATCGAGCGGCTGAATACGCTTAAAACCGGCGCAATTTTTGATTTTTCTATTGAAGGCGCGGCTATACTCTCTGGCGTTTCGGCGACGCGGCGCGCCGCGCTAAAAGATTTTTCCTATCATCTTGGACTTGCCTTTCAATTAATGGACGATGTCAAAGACAGCGTGATGAGCGAAGCCGAGGCCGAAAAGTCAGTAGGCCGCGATGTTGGCAAGGCCACGATCGTGGCGCTCACGGGAAATGAAGCTAGCTTGACCCGCCTAAGCGGTTATATCGCCGCTGCGAAAGAAGCTTTGATGCGCGCTGAGCTTTCCAACACGGCTGTGCTGAATGGGGTGATCGACACACAATTTTCGTTTTTGAAATAGAGAAGGCGAACTGTGCCGCAAACGCCCCCCGTTTTATCGGTTGAAAACCTCACCATTGATTACCGCAAGTTTCGGGCGCTGGATGATTTATCTGTCGATATAGAGTCTGGCGGGATTGTCGGCATTATTGGCCCCAATGGCGCGGGCAAAACAAGTTTTATCAAAGCGCTTTGCGGGCGCGCGCCGATAAAAAAGGGACGCATATTTGTGGCAGGACGGCCCTTAAAGCGCGGGCAAAACCGGCAAACACTCATCGGTCTTGTTCCTCAGGATATTGGTCTTTACGCCCATCTCAGCGCGGCCGAAAACTTAAATGTCTTTGCCAAAATGACAGGCCTGAGAGGCGCCCTCAGCCGAAAAGACGCCATTGAGAACGCGCTCGCGGCCGTCGAAATGACTCCCCATGCTCGCACCAAAATTTCTCATATGTCTGGGGGCATGAAACGGCGTATCAATGTTGCCGCTGCCATTATGCACAGCCCGCCCGTTCTGATTTTAGATGAACCGACTGCGGGTGTGGACCATCCAGCCCGAGATACCGTCCACCGTTTGGCGCGCAGGCTTGCGGGAGGGGGTAAAGCGGTCTTGCTGATTACCCATGAACTAGAGCAAGCCGAGGCGCTGTGTGACAGAGTTCTATTACTGGCACGGGGGAAAATGCTTGCCTTTGATCACCCCAATGCGGTGCTCTCGCGTGTTTATCAAGATAAGCGCGAAGTCATGGTGCGGTTTTCCTCGCCGCCGCAAGGCCAGACACTCGAAGCCCTCGCGCCCTTTAAATTTCAGCCTGCAGAACTTCCAACGATTTGGACAGCCATGACCAATGCCTCGGAAGTATCCTTTGTCTCTGCCTTTATGGCGAGCCTGCGCGGCGGCAATAGCCTTGTGAGGGAGATCAGCGTCCGGCGGCCAGGTCTCGCCCACCTCATGCATCATGTTGAAAAAACGGGCGCGCTCCCCACAGCAGATATCCCGCCAATTCGCGCCGCAGTAGAGGCGGAAACATGTTAGGCGCGGTTTTTAAAATTATGTGGCTGCGGCTCTGGCGCGATAAAGGCGCGCTTGTTCTGGCATTCATACTGCCCGGATTTATTTTTGCGATCTTCGCGGCGATTTTTTCAAATGCCTCCGGCGGGCAACTTGACCTGCGGGCCGCTTTGGCCGTGACCTCAACGGCCCCCGCCTCCCAAGGACTTGCGGACCGGCTGAAAAAGGTTGAAAGCTTCACCTTGAGCACGGACAGAAGCTGGACATTAAGCGACGTGCGCGAGCGCGTGCGGCTGGGGCAAGATGACGTTGGCATTGTCATTGCGGGTGATTTGGCTGACCCAGCTTCGCCTGCCCTCATAATCGTCACAGAGCCTTCACGGGAGATTGCCGCCACCGTGCTCAAGGGCCAAATCTTGCAGCTCCTATCCGAAGACCAGCCCAGCGCCCCTAACATATTTACGGATGTGACCGCCCTGAGCGCGGCAGAAACCAAAGGGCCAGAGGATCAATCCGTCACCTATTACATAGGCGCGACTGCGATTTTGTTTCTGCTTTTCTCCGCCATGCAAGGTGCCTCGCTCTCGCTGGAAGAACGCGCAAACGGGATTTCTGATCGCCTACTCGTTGGCCCGTTTGGCGCGCTGAAACTTCTGACGGGAAAGTTCTTATTTTTAACCCTGATAGGATTTATTCAGGCAGCGATTATCATCCTAGTCGCCCATATATTTTTCAAAGTTGACGCCACAGGGCAAATCGCGGGACTGACTTTGGCCTGCCTTGGCATGGCCTCGCTCGCTGCGGCTATTGGCCTGCTCACCGCCAGCCTGTGTAAATCAGCGGCGCAAATGCACACGGTCTCAACCTTTATTGTGCTTTTATTTTCGGCAATTGGCGGGTCCATGGTGCCGCGTTTTATGATGCCAGATTGGCTTCAAGGGGCGGCGCGCTTTACCCCCAACTCCTATGCGATCGACGCGGTCTATGGCATTTTGGCGCGGGGGCTAAGCATAGAAGAGCTCGTAAATGTATGGTATGTTCTTTTTGGCGGGGCAGCAATTTGCTTGATACTCGCCGCCATAATTTCGCACCAGCTTCGGCGTCTTTAGCCGAAGGCACTCGCAGAAGGACGCCATGATTCACCCCGGCGACATTACAAAGCCTCATCCCGCGATTGGGCCGCTGCTCGCCGTTTTAATCGGCAGCGTGTGGCTAGCCGTGCATCTTTATAGCCTCTTTGGGCATTCGCTCTCTGCCCCCCTCTGGCAGACGCTCGCTTTGATCGCGCTGCAAGCTTGGCT
Source organism: uncultured Caulobacterales bacterium (assembly GCA_964410285.1). GTDB lineage: Bacteria > Pseudomonadota > Alphaproteobacteria > Caulobacterales > Maricaulaceae > Fretibacter. The sequence continues at coordinate 137,874 of CAYPFR010000003.1, forward strand.
TTATGTGGGTATATTTATCATTGCCCATGACACAATTCATGGCTCACTTTTCCCCGGAAAACCAAAGCTCAATGCCGTCGTCGGCACGGCGATTATGTTTGTCTATGCGGGATTTGACTGGAAGCTGATGGCGAGCGCTCATCACGCGCATCACGCCGAGAGCGGAACCGCTGGCGATCCGGACTTTAACGCCGATGATCCGCATCGTTTCTGGCCGTGGTATTATAAGTTTTTCACGACTTATTTTGGCCTTCGCCAAATCCTGATTCTCATGGGGTTTACCTTGTTTTACATCGCGCTAGGCGCGCCCTATTTAAACACGATTATCATGTGGGCTGTTCCGGCGATTTTATCCTCCGTACAGCTTTTCTACTTTGGAACCTACCTAACCCACCGCCATAGCCAGCGCGAAGAAGATGCCTTTCCCGATCACCATAATGCGCGTACCAATGGCTACCCGAAATGGCTTTCGCTGTTGACCTGTTTTCATTTTGGCTATCACCACGAGCATCATCTTTATCCGCAAGAACCCTGGTGGCGCCTGCCCTATCGCAAAGGGGTTCGGGCGCAGGGGGACGCGCTATGATTATCAATTTCCTCATTACGCTGGCCGCCGTCATCGGCATGGAAATCTTTGCAATCCTGTTTCACAAATATTGGATGCACGGGGAGCGCGGCTGGAAATGGCATGAAAGCCACCATGTCCCCACGCAAGGAAAATTCGAAACCAATGATCTTTACGGCGTCGCCTTTAGCCTTATTGCCGCAGGGCTATTCATCGCCGGAAGCCTTTACTCGCCTGTCCTATGGTATATCGCGCTTGGCTTTACGATCTATGGCCTGCTTTACGGCTTTGTGCATGACGGCCTCGTGCATCAACGCTGGCCATTTCGCTACGCGCCCAAGAACCGGTATCTGCGCCGCCTCGTTCATGCCCATCGACTCCATCACCACACCACCACGCGCGAAGGCGCGGTGAGTTTCGGATTCTTATGGGCAGAGCGGCCTGAAGATTTAAAAGCGGAACTCAAGGGCGAGAAGATTTGATGCTTATAAGCCTAGGGCTTTACACTCTTATCACATTTATCGCAGCCTGCATTTATCTTGTCTTAAGGGGGCCCAAACAAGGAACACTTTGGCGGAGTATAGTAATATATATAGGCAGCCAAATCGTTTACATCATCTTGAGGTTTGCAGCCCATTTGACGAGAAAGTCAGAGATACCTGATCCATACTTCTTAGTGGATACGTCAAAAATCATAGTGGCCATTATAATTTATTGTTTTTTAGCAACGCTATTATTGTCATTGTTAAGTCTCATCATAAAATTTTATTACAGCGTTCGTAAACGACGAGACTAATTTTAAGGCCTCTCGTAAAATCCGGCCCTTGGCGTCACGACTGCAGTTTTCCGCCTCATAGCCGGTCCGACCGCGCGGAGGGCCAAAGCCGTTTTGCGCGGGCCGCTCGCGCTAATGCGCTGCTCCCAGCCTTGCGGCCCTGCGGCGCGCAATTTTTCGCCAATTTCGCGGTAAACACAGAGCGCGGCGCTGATCGCCCACGCGCAGCGGAAAGGAAGTTCTTTTATCCCCACTTTGGCGCTCTCGTAATATTGCTCGGCTATATCGAGCTGCGCGCAGGCCGCCTTATGCGCGGCGGGCCAATGCGCAGGGTTTGCGAGCAAGGCCGCATCAAAGGGCGCGCCCGCCGCTTTGAGTAAGTCTTGCGGGACAAAGACCCGCTCGGCCCGCGCGTCATCGACAACATCGCGGGCAATATTGGTGAGCTGAAAGGCAAGGCCCAAATCGGACGCACGGTCAAGGGTTACTGCGTCCCTGACGCCCATAATATTGGCCATCATCACCCCGACAACGCCGGCCACATGGTAGCTATAATCAAGGATATCATCCACGCTTTCATAGACGCGCTCGCTCGCGTCCATCTCAAAACCTTTGAGCAATTCAAAGGGATGTTTGTGGTCAATGGCGTGTGTTTTCACGACCCGCGCCAGACCCGCATAAACGGGATTATCCATGGATTTCCCCGAGAGCGCATCTGAGGTGTCCGCGCGCAGCCGCGCAAGACGCTCACTCTGGCCATGTTTATAATCCTTGATTTGGTCATGGCCCATGATCTGCCCGTCGATAACGTCGTCGCAATATCGGCACCACGCATAAAGCATGCTGGCGTCATCGCGCAGAGCGGGCGGAAGAACGCGCGAAGCTATCGCGAAGGACTTACTACCCTTTTTTATACTCGCATGGCCATGGGCGGTAACGGCGTCCATTAGGGAGCGAGGCGCTCTGCGAAATCTTCAAAGATCGTGAGCGCCGTGGCTTTGGCGCTGCCGACCACGCCCGGTATGCCCGCGCCGGGATGGGTACCCGCCCCGACGATATAGAGGTTATCAATAACGTCATCTCGGTTATGCGGGCGAAACCATGCCGATTGTGTGAGTACGGGTTCTACGGAAAAGGCCGAACCTAGATGGCTATTCATTTCGTCGCGAAACCCAAAGGGCGTGAGTGTTTTGACCACGTCCAAATCCCGCCGCAAATTGGGAATAGAATGGGTCTCAAGATAGTCTAAAATCTTATCAGTATATTGCGGCCCGACAACATCCCAATCAATATCCGCATGGCCCAAATGCGGTACGGGGGAGAGCACATAATAGGCCGAGCAGCCCTCCGGCGCGAGACTATCATCCGTCACGCTGGGCGCGTGTAAATATAGCGAGAAATCATCCGGCAATTCCTCTCCAGCCTTGTTCTTATTCTTACCAAAAATCTCGGCAATTAGGTCCTTATATCTTTGGCCAAAAAGAATGATATGGTGTTTCATGTCGGGCCGCTTTGTCTTAAGTCCAAAATAAATCACGAAAAGTGACATGGAATAGGATTTTTTCTTAAGCGCCTTCGTATAGCTGGGTCCTCGCGAGTGCCCGCGTAATAAATCTTGATAGGTATGCACGACATCGGCATTCGAGCAAACTAAATCCGCGTCTTGTGACCAGCCATCCTTGGCAGTGACGCCGGTAATACGGTCACCGTCCGTGTGAATATCTGACACTTCGCAATTTAAGCGAAGCTCCCCGCCCAAATCCGCAAAGAGTTTAAGCATCCCCTGAATAAGCGCGCCTGTGCCGCCCTTGGCAAACCATACCCCGCCCTCGCGCTCCAGCGCATGGATGAGCGTATAAATCGAGCTTGTCTTAAAGGGATTACCGCCTACCAACAAAGAATGAAAAGAGAAGGCTTGGCGAAGTTTTTCATCTTTGATGAATTTGGCGACAATGGAATACACGCTACGCTGCGCTTGGAGTTTGATCAAGGCGGGCGCGGCGGCAATCATTTGCCGAAAATCGAGAAAGGGTACGGTGCCTAGTTTCTCATAACCCTCGCGGTAGACCTCTTTGGAGTAGGCGTAAAAGCGGCGGTAACCCTCCACGTCTTCGGGATTACGGTCTTTAATTTGCGCCTCTAGTTTGGGAATATTATTATCGTAATCAAAATGATCACCATCTTCCCATTGCAAACGGTAAAAAGGAAAAATCGGCAGCAAGGTGACATATTCTTCCATTTTGCGTCCAGAGAGCGTGAAGAGCTGCTCGAGGCAATCGGGATCAGTGATTACGGTTGGGCCGCCATCAAATTTATATCCCTTTTCCTCATAAACATAGGCCCGCCCGCCCGGCTTGTCGCGGTTATCAACGAGCGTAACGGCAAAGCCTTGGGATTGCAGACGAATAGCCAGCGCAATGCCGCCAAAACCGGCGCCGATGACAATTGCAGTCGGGTTTGCGCTGTGTTGACTTTGAGAATGTAGTGCTGCGTTCATAGATGTCTCTTACATGTTTCAATGGGTATATTTTACGGGTTTGTTCACGGGGTTCTATTCAGCGGGCGGGCGCGCTCCCGCGCAATAAAGGCAGACTCGCTGAAATTTTCTAGAGCCTTGTGAATAGGAACAGGGGGCTTTCCTGCCAAAATACGGAGTTTATCGCCTTTTGTGAGGCCTTGGGCATAAAAGCGCCGGATGAGGCCTTCGCGCAGGCCATAAAATCGCTGCAAGACCTTATAACGCGCGCCTGGTTTTGCCGCGCGAAACAACATGCGATTTAAGAGGCGCAGGAATTTTTCGTCCGCATAATGCTCAAATTCATGTTGATCCATTTCCGCGATCGCGAGGTCAAGCGATCCATCCGCCTCTTTAATTTTCTCGCCAATAAGCCAGGCTGATTTTAAGGCCTGCGGGAAGCTATAACCCGTCACGGCGTGGTAATAGCCCGCGCGAATACCCAGCGGAGTCGCCCGCCCCGCCGCATGAGAAAATTTCTCAAAGCGTGCCTCGTCTACGGCGAGCGTAATCGGCAGCACGCCTTTCTCGCTACGCAAGAGCCGATGATCGCCCCAGCCTTTGGCGTTGATGTAATCATCAAGCCGTGCGGCAATCTCATTCTCGGGCAGATCAGAGTCGTCTGTGTAATAGGTATCCTCAACAAGGATTTCGTGCTCGGAATAAGGCAAGCAATAAACAAAACGGTAACCGCCAAGCTGGGGCACGGTCGCGTCCATAATAATCGGATTTTTGAGGCCGTGGGGCTTTTTTGTCTCTATGACCCGCCCGACAAATTTCTGATATCCAAGAAAGACATCGTCTCTCGGCTCAAATCCGCGCGCGTCCAGCACCCAACCTGCCTTCAAGATCGCACCGTTTGCTAAGGTTACGCTATCCCTGGTTAAGCTTTCAATTTTCGTATCTGTACTGACTTTTAACCGGCCAGCCTCGATAAAAGGCTGCACGCAGGCGCGAAGCGTGGCCGAATTCCCAGTGCAATAGGGGATATTGAGCTCGCGCCGACGTGCCGGAAATCGCACCTCATATTTTGGCCAACTCACGGCAATAAAGGGCGCAATGAAATCCTGAAGATCATCCCTTATATCGGAGCGGTTAAATGACCACGTATGATCGCCCGCGATCCGATGGCTTAACTCTATGATATGGATTGATAATTTGGGATTGACCTCAAGTGCATACCAAGCCGTTAGCAGGCCAGACAGTCCCGCTCCCGCAATGATAATATCCTCTGAAAGGGTACTTTCTGGGGCTTTATTCATAAGGCGTTGTAGAGCCGTGGGGACGCATAATCAACGCGGCATTCTTACGCCGTATTTTCCGCCTTGAAGTGCAAAGCGGCGCGCCTCTAGATTGCACAGCCCTTAGGTGCAGATGAAAGGTGAATAATCACACCAATGTGACCAAGATTGAGGTGAAATTTCCGCCAACTCCTTCAATATCTTGGTTGCAAGCCTCAAATTTTCTGTATGAGGAAAGCTGCTATGCTTTTGCGTATAGCAGGCGAAGAAACGGGTTGCCCCACATCCACCCGTTTCTTCGCCACATATCTGTGACGCGCTCCAGTTCTAATCGCTCTTGTCATAGACGGCGGGCTTATAGTTTTCATCATGCTTGGCCAAAACCTGACTTGCAGCAATCAGGTCCGAACGCTCCAATTCCCCGACAATGACAATACCTTGGCCTTCGCGGAATAAATCTGGCAAAGCACCTGTAAAGCTCACGGAGATAACTGCCGGGCTATCACCTTCAAAATCACGAAGATCAAAAACAGTTCTTAATCCTTCGCCTGCGCGAACAGACCCGCTTACGACAATGCCCCCCACCCGCAAACGAGGACCATCGGATATAAAGCCGGGGGCCGCAATCTCGCTCGGGTTATGAAAGAACTCTGTATTTTGACGCAGCGCAGCCGAGAGTAGCCATGCACCTAACACGAGGGCAAGCGCGCAAAGAAAAACGGTCAGCAGACGCTTATTTCTATATTTCGGGGCCATATCCTCCTTTTAGTCAAAGCCGGCCAAGGCACAAGTCTGCGAAAAGCGGCAAATTGACGTTTTATCCGTCTGCTTGCACGTGTTACACGCCCATATGGATTTGCCGCCCCTAAACCCGCAGTACCAAAACCTGCCGCGTCATAGCGCCGAGATGTCGGGCGTATCTCTCTCGCGCGGCGCGTCGCTTTTGTTTGCGCAGCTTGACCTTGATATTCAAAGCGGAGATTTGCTTTGGGTGGGAGGAGATAACGGCATTGGGAAAAGCTCGCTGCTGCGATTATTTGCGGGGTTCTCCCGCCCCGACGCGGGGACAATTACATGGCATCAAGACGGGGCGCGCTGCCCGCCCTTCGCCCTGACTGCCTATCAAGGCCATATGGACGCCTTTAAACCTCGGCTTACCCCGCGCGAAGCCCTCGGTTTTTGGGCAGAGATTATGGACCTCACTGATACATCTGAGGACTTACTTACGCGCGTGGGGCTTGCATCTCGCCAACATGTCCCCTGTGGCCAGCTTTCGGCGGGGCAAAGACGGCGGCTCTCACTCGCGCGTCTTCTATTATCTGGCAAGGCGCTCTGGATTTTGGACGAACCGACTGCGGCAATGGATGAAGCGGGCACAGCCCTGATCGTGCAGCTTATAAAAGCCCATATTGCGCGCGGCGGAAGCGCCGTTATCGCCTCCCATAATGCGCCGCAGATAACGGGCGAGCGCACGCGACAGATCATATTGAGTGCGCAGGCTGCGGCGTGAACGCACTCATCCTCAGAGATTTGAAACTTGCATGGCGCACAGGCGGGACGTGGTTGCTCGGCGTTATATTTTTCGCGCTCTTTATCGCGGTTTGCGTGATTGCGATTGGCGCAGTTCCGGCAAGGTTAGCCGAGTTCGGCCCCGCATTTATCTGGTTGGCACTTTTGTTCTCTGTCCTGCTGTCTTTCGGGGATATTTTTAGCGCGGACCTGTCCGACGGCACTTTAGAGCAGTTATTGCTAGCAGGCATAAGCCCGATAGAAATCTCGGCGGCAAAGGCGGCGTCCTTTGCCGTGCTGACGCTGGGGCCGGTTTTTATATTGCTTCCTGTTATCGGAATTATGCTTGGCCTGCCGCTCACAGTGATTTCGGGCCTTGCTCTGTCGGCCCTGTTTGCAGCCCCTGCATTTTCTGCCTATGGGGTAATGGCGGGAGCCCTGATGGCACAGGGCGGCAAAGGCGGGTTTTTGATCATCTTGATCTCAGCACCCTTTCTGATACCCGTTTTGATCTTTGGGCTAGCAGCAGTAGACAGTTACGGGCGTTTTGGGATAGGAGCCTATGAATTTCGTGCCCTTGCGGGGCTAAGCTTAATTGCGCTTGCCGTAGGCCTGCCCGCCGCCGCGGCGGCCATGCGGGCAAATATAGAATAGGGAAGAAGATGCGCTTGATTTCATATTTTGCTAATCCGGCCCGCTTTGAACGTTTCGCCAAATTCGCGTCTCCGTTCTTTGGGACGGGCGCGGTTTTAGCGGGCGTGGTCGGGCTGTATTACGCATTAATTGTGAGCCCGCCCGAAGCCGACCAAGGTCATGCCGTTCGCATAATGTATGTGCACGTCCCGGCTGCTTGGTGCGCCATGATGGCCTATAGCGCGCTCGCCATCGCCAGCCTTGTGAGCTTTGTCTGGCGGCACCCGCTCGCCGATAGCGCCGCAAAGGCCTTTGCCCTCCCTGGCCTTGCCTTTACATTTTTAACCCTCATAACGGGCAGCCTTTGGGGGAAACCGATCTGGAATACATGGTGGGAATGGGATGGGCGTATGACCTCTGTGCTGGTTTTATTTTTTATCTATCTGGCCTATCTAGGGCTATGGTCAGTGATTGCAGATAAAAAGCGCGCCGCGCGCCTTGCGAGCATTTTTGCCATGGTCGGTTTTATCAATATTCCCATTATAAAATTTTCGGTCGAATGGTGGAATAGCCTGCATCAGCCCGCCTCTATTTCAAAAATTGGAAGTCCGTCGATTTACTCGCCGGATATGATAACAGCGCTGCTTGTGATGATGCTCGCCTATAGCTTCCTATTTGGCTGGCTGTCGGTGAACGGTATCAGGCGCGATATTTACAAAGCCCGTAAAAACCGGATCACCGCGCCGGCGGCCCGCGCAACCCTCACAGAGCTCTAATGTTAGAATTTGGGAAATACGCAATTTATATCTGGGCGTGTTACGGGATCAGTGCGTTGGTTTTGGGAGGGCTGGTCCTCTATACATTTGCCGCGCGCCCCAAAGATCTTTCGCCCGAGACCAAGCCAGATAATGATGCGCGTTCCTAGGCCAGCGTGCAGAGCAATATAAAGTGAAACAATATGGGCGAGAGCTATAAAGATCTGGGCGCGACGCCCTATATACGCATCAAGACGCTGATGGAGCGCCTGCGCGCGCCTGACGGCTGCCCGTGGGACCGCGAACAAGGGTTTTCTGACATTGCCCGCTACACGATCGAAGAGGCCTATGAGGTCGCTGACGCCATTGCCCAAAATAACATGGCTCATCTGCGCGAAGAATTAGGTGACCTTTTGCTGCAAGTTGTCTTTCACTCGCGCATCGCCGAGGAAGCCGGAGAGTTTAGCCTTGATGAGGTCGCCGATGATCTTGTGAAGAAAATGGTCCGCCGCCACCCCCATGTGTTCGGGGATGAAGAAACCAAACGCTCTGCCGCAACGCAAAAAGAAGCTTGGGAGGATCTGAAAGCGCGTGAGCGAGCGGAGAAGGCCGATGAAGACAAAAGCCTGCTAGATGATGTCGCCCTTGCCCTGCCCGCCTTGATGCGGGCCGAGAAGCTGCAAAAGCGCGCCGCGCGCGTCGGTTTTGACTGGCCGAGCCTTGACGGGGTGATCGATAAAATCACGGAGGAGGCGCAGGAGCTTGCGCAGGCCGCAGAGGGCATGGACGGGGACGCCATTGAAGACGAAATGGGAGACCTGCTCTTTGCTGTCACCAACCTCGCGCGCAAACTTGGCGTAGATCCTGAGGTCGCCTTGCGGCGCACAAATGATAAGTTCACGCGCAGGTTCAAATATGTGGAAGCAGGCGCCAAGACACAGAGCCGTGTGCTCTCCGACATGAGCCTTAAGGAAATGGACCTGCTCTGGGACGCCGCCAAACGGCAATAGCGCAAAGGTTAGCGCGTCCAAATCTGCCTCCCTTCTCTCTGAAAATGTCAAAAACAGGCCCGTAAAACAGGCCGAATATGTCACCCAATTTATTTGCATTTATAACTTGCGAACAACTCGCAAGAGCAGTAACAGGGCTGTTATTAAGAATTATTCGCAAATGAGCGCGAGCTGAAACGCCTGCCTCTCTCTAGGATTACAATGAGATTTTTCACGCACTTTAGCGCCGCCGCGCTCTTGTTGGCCCTCGGACATACCGGCTATGCGCAAAGCGCGCCTGCGCTAGCCTCGGAGCTAATGGAGGATGAAATCATCGTGACGGCGCGCTATCTTTCGATTGACAAAATAAATGCCGTAAAAACGCCCACGCCCATTATCAACGTACCCCAAAGCCTGAGCATCATTGATGATGTGCAAATCAAGGCTCAGGCCTTTACGTCTATCGGCGATATTACGCGCTATTCCACAGGCTTGAACATCAGCCAAGGCGAAGGCCACCGTGATGCAATCATCATTCGCGGCAATCAAACGACGGCAGATTTTTTTCAAGACGGTGTTCGCGACGATGTTCAATATTTCCGCCCGCTTTATAATCTGGAGCAAGTCGAAATTTTGCGCGGCGCCAATGCGCTCTTGTTTGGGCGCGGCGGGGTCGGCGGGATTATCAACCGCGTGACAAAAAAGCCCGATAGCGGCGGTGCGTTCACAGGCCTCACCGCTAGCCTTGATACCTTTGGCGCACATAGCCTAGCCGCAGATATCAACACACCCCTTTCCGAGACGGCAGGCTTTAGGCTGAATGCCTTTTTTGAGGGATTGAACACCCACCGCGACTTTTTTGACGGACGGCGATTTGCGGTAAATCCCACCGCCAATTTTGCGCTTAGCAGAGATAGCGATTTAACACTGTCCTATGAATATCTGGATGATGACCGAACTGTGGACCGCGGGGTACCGTCTCAAAATGTAAACGGCGGGCCGGATGTGCCACTTGAGGGCTTTAACGCGACATTTTTCGGCTCCCCTGATGAGAATTTTACCACGCTACAAGCCCATATATTGCGCGGGCGGCTTGATCATAAATTCAGCGAGAATCTGCGCGGCAATCTGACCGCGCAATATGCAGATTATGATAAAGTTTATCAAAACCTCTTTGCGAGTGAAAATGTCCAAGTCACAAATGGCCTATTTTCAGAAGTGGAGCTTGACGGTTACCGCGATACGACAGCGCGCCAAAATAGCTTTATTCAAGGCAATCTCGTCGGCGAATTTGAAACCGGACGCCTTTCGCATACAGTTTTGATGGGCGCAGAATACGGCGTTCAAAACACTGACAACGCCCGCACGGATAATGTATTTGCAGCCAACGGTGATGATCAGCTATTCATTCCATTTACGGACCCGCTAACAATCCCTGCCTTTGGATTTGACAGTCCAGCCAGAGACCGCGCTTCCGAAGTCACGGTTTTTTCTGTCTATTTGCAAGATCAAATCAGCCTAACAAAACGGCTTAAAATTCTGCTGGGCGGACGATTTGATAGCTTCGATATTGATGTTAATGACATCATGAATCAGGGCCAGTTTGCGCGGGGTGATGAAGAGTTCACGCCCCGCCTTGGTGCGATATACAAACCGCAGGAAAATATATCGCTCTATACGAGTTATAGCGAAACCTTCTTGCCCCGCTCAGGGGATCAATTCCTGACGCTCAACTTAAATCAATCACAGACACAACCGCAAAAGACCGTAAACCTTGAAGCCGGCCTTAAATGGGATATTCAACCCCGGCTGAGCTTAACCACCGCCATTTTCGAAGTTGACCGCAGCAGCGTGGTCACACTTGATTCTGAAAATTCAGATGTGCTCGATGTAATTGACGGGAATGTCGTCCAGGGATTTGAGCTACAGCTTCAAGGTAAGCTTACCAATAATTGGTCAATTAATGCGGGCTATAGTTATCTTAACGGCAATGTCCAAGACTTAGGATCAGACGGGACTGCTGGCAGCAATGACGGCAATGAGCCGCGCCAGACGCCGCAGAATATGTTTCACCTGTGGAATAATGTGCAGCTAACGCAGGCCTTTGGCCTAGGGCTAGGCGCAACCTATCAAGATAGTTATTTTGTGCGCGAAGATAACGCCGTGAGAGTGCCAGATTATATCCGCCTCGACGCCGCCGCCTATTATAACCTGCCCAGCGGCGTTCGCCTGCAAGTTAATATAGAGAACCTGCTAAATACAGATTATTTTCCCGACGCCCATAGCAATGATAATATCTCGACTGGCAAGCCGCTCAATGCGCGCTTTACCATTAGCTCTGTTTTTTAAAACGCTTGCCGCATTACACAAAGCTATCACGAAAAACTCACAAGCAGTTTGATTGTATGTGAAAGCGCTTTGGGGTTTAAGAGGTTTATCTCTTCCTCCCCTGAGAGATGCATTATGATCCCTCCCCTGATCATTTTGACACTAGAGCAGGATTGGCTACGTCCCCTTAGTCAATCCTGCTTATTTTTTTGCACTCACTACCACTCGGCTTTTACCGGCGGAATATAACCGATCATCAAGCTAGAATGTCGTGCGCGAAATTTACCTGCATCCGCTTCGGAGAGGCCAACCTCCATGACGCAATCCCCATTTTTCTTCGTATCTTCCGAACGCACATCGCCATTGCTATGTAGCCATGCCCGGACGCTATAATCCTTCGGACCTATGCGCACATTGATTACCTCATCTCCCTTAGAAAGCGCGGTCTCAATGCCTTGTAAAACGTCTGAGACGCCCTCCCCCGTCAGGCAACTGGCTAGATAGGCAGACGTCTGCGCCTCAAATTGGGTAGAGGCTGCGGCGCGTTCCTTTAATTGCGCTTGATCTTCTTTCGAGAGTAAGTCTGACTTATTCCACATCTCTATAATTGCCTGTCCGTGCTCTGGCCCGGCCTCAATTGCGCCCAGCACATCCATCACGTCTTTGGCCCGAGCCTCAGACAAAGGGTCTGAAATATCGCGCACATGCACCAAAAGATCAGCTTCTTTGACCTCCTCAAGAGTTGCGCGAAAAGCTTTGATAAGATCCGTTGGCAGATCGGAGATAAATCCCACCGTATCAGACAAAACCGCAGGCTTTCCGCTGGGTAGAGGCATAATGCGGTGCGTCGTATCCAGCGTGGCAAACAGCATATCTTTGGCCAACACGCCGCCCTGCGTCAGGATATTAAATACGCTGGACTTGCCGGCATTGGTATAGCCCACCAAAGCCACGACTTTTTCCGGCGCGCGTTTGCGTTTCTGGCGCTGCAATCCGCGGGTGCGGCGCACATTCTCCAGCTCTCTTTCGAGCTTGAGAATTTTGTCCATGACCATTCGGCGGTCGCTTTCAATCTGGGTCTCGCCCGGTCCCGACATCGCGCCCGCCCCGCCGCGCTGGCGTTCCAAATGGGTCCATGTACGCACAAGCCGCGAGCGTTCATAGGCTTGGCGAGCCAGTTCAACTTGCAAGCGTCCCTCGCTTGTAGCCGCGCGTAGGCCGAAAATCTCAAGAATAAGCCCTGTGCGATCAATGACCTTGCAATTCCATGTCTTTTCAAGGTTACGTTGCTGGATCGGGCTGATCGCGGCATTTACAATCACAAGGTCGGCCTTGCCTGCCTTAATCGCCGCACGCAATTCCTCGACCTTGCCTTTACCGAAATACTCGCTCGCACGAATTTCGCGCAAAGGCACGATCACCGCATCAATGACTGTTGCTTCAAGCGCTTCGGTAAGACCCTGAGCCTCTTCAATAGCGTAGTCAGCGACATATTGCGGCTGGGTTGACGGTTTGGGGTGCAGCACAAGGGCGCGCTGCGGGGTGTCATCAGTTTCTATCATAGAAGACTGAACTGGCGCAGCCACGCGATAAAATCAACAGCAGATTGAAAGATTAACTCTCGACTTCCTCTTGCGGGAACATATCAACATTGCCCGAGGGCATGATTGTCGAGATCGCATGTTTATACACGAGCTGTATTTGTCCATCACGCCGTAATAAAACGCAAAAATTATCAAACCACGTTACAACCCCCTGAAGCTTTACCCCGTTAACCAGAAAAATCGTCAAAGGCATTTTTGACTTTCTGACGGCATTCAAAAAGGTATCTTGAAGGTTTTGTTTTTTGTCACCAGACATGATGAGCTCCTTTTTTACTCGGCCGCTGCTCTTTTAGGCAGGCGCCGAAACCACAAAGTCTCATGAAAGTATTTGCGCCGCTATGCAAGCCCTATCAAGCGCGGCAAGTGGAGTTTTAGCAGTTGGCTACAAGCGTTGGTCAGTAAGGCTTGAGAGCGCTGCAAAAACTGCCAGCACTTCAACGCGGCCCAATAACATAAGCATGGCGGCCGAAAACTGTTGGGTGCCCGTAAAGTCGCTATAGAGCGTACCTGTCATGACCGCATCCAGAAGCGGTCCCATATTTGACAGCGATGCGGCGCTAGCGGCCACGGCTGTTTCAAAGTCAAGCCCTGCCGCGCCAAGCGCCACTATGCCCACAGAAAGCGCGATTGTGTAACCAAAGAAATACATCCAAATTGACAAAAACGCTCGGGCTGGAATAATGCGGCCTTGGAACATGATCGGTAAGCTCCGTGATGGGTGCGGCAGCCGAAAAAGATCCGTCACAAGGTGACGCAGTAAAAGAGAGATGCGGATAATCTTGACCCCGCCCGTTGTCGAAAGCGCGGCCCCGCCGACAAGCGCTACGGCGATCAGGATTGCCGGCGGCAAAAGCTCGATCCCGATAACCTGATAATCAAAACCTGTTCCGCTCGCCATGAAGATGGCTTCCGGAATAAGCGTGCCAATATGCAGCGGGCCGGCAAAGAAAACGCCGATACCGATCAAAATCAAAGCGATAATCAAAACCCCGCGGTGCTCTATATTTTGTAAAAGACTAAATTGGTTGCGCCATCCGCGCCTGCGCACCACATCCCATAAAATGGCCACGCTAAAAGCGCCAAGCAAACAAAAGACCGCTAGCACGAGTGAACCCGCTGGCCCGACATATTCTGCCATGGGCCCATCCCGAGGGGTCAGCCCGCCCGTAGAGACCGAAGTCATAGCAAGGCATAGCGATTCAAATATAGGCGTTCCGGTAAGTACAAGCAAAAAGAAGCAAAAAAGAGCTAGGACCAGATAAACGCCGGCAACCACACGCCCTATCCCAATTAGGCGCGTGAAAAGCTCACCCTTTTTCAAGGTAAATAGCATAGACCGGTGTACGCCCGTGCCGCTCAAATTCAGGGCAGCGAGAACGACCACAGCAAAGGTCGCGGCACTCACCCCGCCAAACCATTGTAAAATACTGCGCCAGAACAATAGGGTTTTTGGCAGATCATCAGCAGAAAGCGTGCTCGCCCCTGTTGTTGTCACGGCAGAGACACTCTCGAAATAGGCGGCTGTGAATGTTGGCACCACGCCCGACAGCACATAGGGCAGCGCCATGACCAAAGGCATTACAATCCAAAAGAGCAACAAAAACGCCAGCGCATCTGAATTTCGCTCGCGCGCAGGCGTTCCGCGCGTTATCGCGATAAATATCGCGCCAATTACGCCCATGCCAACCGTGAGCAAAGCAAAACGGCTTGCCTCCCCAAACTCTAACATTATCACGCCGCAAAGCGCGGTCAGTGCCATCAAGACCGCGCAGCCAACTAGGCTATTGCCCAGCCACAATAAAATGCGCGTCAACGCCATATCAGAGCCGCGCTTTAAGCATTAAAGCTATGGGAAGCTTTGTCATTGGTTAGAAATAATCCATACTGACGCGGAAGAGCTGCTCTACGGATTTCAGCGCGCCGCGCTCCGCAAGCAGTACGATCCTATTACCAGGTTTTATCACAAGGTCAGGACGCGGAAACTCGACGCGTCCATCAGAGATCACAGCCCCGATTGCAATACCTTCGCCCAATTCAGCGGTCTCGAGACTGCGGCCAGACAATGGAGAGGTTTCAAGAACTTCACCTTCCATAACTTCGGCGCTGCCTTCGTCAATTGAGAAGACATCCAAAATGCGCCCCCGCCGCACATGCCGCAAAATAGACGACACAGTTGTCGCGCGCGGGTCAATCAGAAGATCGATTTCAAGTTCGCTGCGCATATCCTGCATCGAGACGGCATTGACGAGGCAGACGGCCCGCCGCGCGCCGAGCTTCTTGGCGAGCACACCTGAGAGCAAATTGGTCTTGTCATCATCGGTCAGGCAAATCACAAGCTCTGAATTTGGCACGCCGGCCTCATCTTGTATGGCGGCATCCATAGCGTCGCCGTTGAGGATCACTGTTTTGCGTAAGTTCTCAGCGGCTTTTTCCGCGCGGTCTTTATCCCGCTCAATCACGCGCACCCGCACGCCCTGCAGCTTTTCTAGCTCCCCTGCAACATAGGCTCCGATATTCCCCCCGCCTATTATGACGATCTGGCGAGCCTTTGCATTGGTATTACCGATAATCTCAAGCAAGCGCGTCGCATGTTCAGACAAGGTAATAAAATAGGCTTCATCACCGGGATTCAGCGGGTCATCTTTGGTCGGGGCGAAAACCTCACCGTCTCGCTTTATACCGACAACCACGGCGTGAAGTCCGGGGAATAAGTCAGCTATCTGGCCAATAGGCGTATTTATAATCGGCGTATCTTCCGTAATGCGCACGCCGATAAGCTGCACGCGTCCCTCAGCGAAGGGCACGACGTCAAAAGCGCCGGGCGTATTTAATCGGCGCAATATGGACTTGCCGATTTCGACTTCGGGCGAGATAACAACATCAATCGGCATATTATCGCGCGAGAATAGATCATTCCATTCACTCGCGAGATAGTTTTGCGCCCGAACGCGCGCCACCTTTGTTGGTACGTTGAAAAGCGAGTGGGAAATTTGGCAGGCCATCATATTGACCTCATCAGAATAGGTAACGGCAATGATCATCTCGGCTGAATCCGCTCCTGCTCGCGCGAGCATATCAGGATAGGCCCCATGTCCAACAAAGCCGCGCACATCCAGCTCTGTCGTGATCTGGCGTATTAGCTCTGGGGAGAGATCAACAACGGTGACTGTATTGCCTTCTGCGGCCAGGCGCGCTGCAATACCTTTACCGACTTGACCTGCGCCGCAAATAATGACTTTCATGGCCTTCCCCTTCTATGCCCAAACGATCCCCGACGGGCTGCTGGTCCTAACTCTCGTCCCGATTATTGGCATTTACGCCTAAAGACTTCAACTTTCTGTGCAAGGCCGAACGCTCCATCCCGACAAATGAAGCCGTTCGGGAGATATTTCCGCCAAAACGCTCTATCTGCGCCTGAAGATACTCACGTTCAAAATGCTCACGCGCATCGCGCAGCGGCATGGCAATCACCTTTTCATTATCAGAGCCCGCCCTGCCGCCGCGCACAACGGAGACTTCTTCGGGCAAGGTTTTAAGCGTGATAGGCTGGCTCGGGTCTCCCGTGGCTAAAATCAACAGGCGCTCGACATTATTTCGCAATTGACGCACATTGCCCGGCCAGTCGTGAGCCTGCAAGGCCGCCATGGCATCATCGCCAATCTCGCGCGCAGGCAAGCCGGTTGAAGACGCAAGACGCGAAATAAAATGGGTGACAAGGTCAGGAATATCTTCGCGCCGCGTGGCAAGCGCGGGCGCCTCTAGTGGCATCACATTTAGACGGTGGTAGAGATCTTCGCGAAAACGACCCAGTTGTGCTTCTTTCTCAAGGTCGCGTGAGGTCGAGGTAATCACGCGCACGTCAACCTGCACATCATCTGTATCCCCGACACGCTGAAACCGCTGCTCGACGAGGAGCCGCAACAGCTTTCCTTGCGTTTCCATCGGCATATCCGCCACTTCATCAAGATATAACGTACCGTTATGCGCTTTTTCCAAAAGGCCTGTTTTCGTATGGCCGTCATCTGAAACAGAGCCAAAAAGTTCTTCCTCAACCCTCTCCGGCACCATAGAGGCCGCATTAACCGCCTTAAACGGTCCGCGCGAGCGGTCAGACTCCCCGTGTAATAGGCGGGCAATCAATTCCTTACCAGATCCGCTTGGGCCCGTAATCAGTACACGGCTATTCGTCGGAGCGATCCGGCTTATTTTTTGGCGAAGCTGAATGATTTGCGAGGAAACCCCAACAAGCTCATCAACTTGGCTCGTGCGCCCCTTCAAGTCTTCGTTTTCTTGACGCAGCCGCGCATTTTCCAAAGCTCGGGAGGCGGTGACAAGCAATTTTTCTGCCTTGAACGGCTTTACAATATAATCAAAGGCCCCTTTTCGGATTGCGGATACCGCTGTCTCTACGGTGCCATGACCAGAGATGATGATCACGGGCAAATTAACCGAGCTTGACTTAAGTCTATCCAATAGCTCGATACCGTCCATTGAGCTTCCTTTCAACCAGACATCGAGGACGACTAGATTCGGTACGCGGCGCTTGATGGATTCTAGCGCGGCCTCGGATGTCGCCGCTTGGCGCACCTGATAGCCCTCGTCTTGCAAAATTCCGGCAATGAGATCGCGGATGTCATCTTCGTCTTCAACGATCAAAATGTCATATTTCATGCATATCACCTGTTATGTCAGTCAATTTGGAAGGGCGAGGAAAAGCATTTTCCTCCGCCATCGGCAGGGAGAAGATAATTTCAGCGCCCCTCAACCCATCAATCCGGTCCACGAGAGAGAGATAGCCGCCATGATCTTCGGCAACCCGCTGCACAATCGCAAGGCCAAGTCCCGTGCCGCTCTCTCGGGTCGTCACATAAGGCTCCAGCAGTCTCTCTTTATCGGGCAAGGGCCACCCTGCGCCGTTATCAGTTGTATGAATTTGATAATGTGTTTCCGTAGGAATAATCGACAAATCCACGCGCCCCTCATCAACCGCATCAGAGCTCTCCATACGGCGGCCAATCGCCTCTGCGGCATTTTTTAAAATATTGGTGAGCGCCTGCGCAATTAGCCGAGTATCGCATAGAACATGCACGGCGACGCCCGGACGGCCAAAATTAAACTTCACATCAGGAAAGGCGACACCTTGTTCAAACACAACATCATCGAGAAGATCGCGAAGGTCTACGCGTTCAAACTCCGGCGCGGGCATACGGGCGAAGGTCGAAAACTCATCCACCATGCGCTCAAGACTCCCGACTTGCCGAATGATGGTTTGCGTGCAGCTATCAAAAATTTCCGGGTCTTTGAGTTGGTGAACGCCCGCATATTTACGCTGAAGGCGCTCGACGGAGAGCTGAATGGGGGTAAGCGGATTTTTGATCTCATGGGCGATACGCCGCGCAACTTCCCGCCAAGCGGAATGGCGCTGCGCGGCCACGAGGCGCGTGCGATCATCAAAGGTCATAACCCAACCGGTATCCTTGCGCGCACCCAGATAGGCCGAAACCCTTAAATCAAAATTGCGCATCCCGTTTTTAGTTTCAAAATTGACTTGGCCCTCTGATGTGCTGAGCACGTCTTCGCGGGCCGATTTGAAAGCGTCCGAGAACTCCGGCAAAATGGTTTCTATCGGCTGCCCCAACAAGTGCTGCTCGTGCATCCCCAGTAGCGAGGTTGCCGAGGCATTGACCAGCGTAATACGGCCTTCCTGTGAGAGGCCGACGACTCCGGCTCGCACGCCCGAGAGCACCGCTTCGGAGAATTGGCGGCGCTGCTCTGATATATCGTGCTCGCGTATCAAGGCCTCGCGCTGACTGGAAAGCTGGCGCGTCATCCGGTTAAACGCAGCGCCGAGGTCGCTCATCTCCCCCCAATCACGTTGCACATCAACGCTAACCGAGAGATTTCCATCGCGCACCTGTTCGGCAGCCTCGACCAATCGTCCCAAGGGGTCAATAATGCGATTAGCCAGCATAATCCCCAGCCAAATCGCAGCCGTTAGAACAATTAACACCGTTTCCATAAACGTCAGGCCGAACACTTGTTCGAGACGTTTTTGATCAGCGATATAGCCTTCCAGAGCTTTTTCAGAATTATCAATACCAGAAATTGACGACAGGACTTTGGAATCGGACCGCAAATACCGCCCGCCGTAAAGATAAACGCCCTTATAGGCTTCCAGCTCTGTGAGGGAAGCGAGATAATTTATGTCATCGCGTTGACTAAATGCCATCTCCCCGCTTTTGACCGCTCCAAAGGCAGAGCGTACAGGAATACGCATCTCTGGCGCTTGCCCGCTTTGCGCCCGCATAAGAACCATGCCATCACCGGTCATCAGGAAAATTTCGTCAAAGCCGAGACTGAGCCGCTCTACGCCCAGACGCGCACTATTGGTAATTCGGTTGTTAAGCAGCTCAGGAGAACTATTCAGGCGGCGCTTGAGCGTTCCCACATCGCGAATGAGCGAGCGCCGCTCATCCGCCAGATAGCTTTCAAGAAATTCTCTCGCCTCTTCCATATAAATTCGGTTGGCCCCGCCGAAGACATCATTGATATTGCGGCTGATCAGTGAGGTTGAAAACGCACCGACAAGAACGGCGGGGGTTAGGGCCGCAAGGGAGAAAATCATCACAAAACGCCGATGAAGAAGCGGCGCAGATTGCAAGTTCTTTCCGGGAAATAAAATACGCCACATCTGCCGGCCCACAGTCAATACAATGACCGCTATCAATAAAATATTTATCTGCAAAATCGGCAACGCCTGAACCGTGCGCTTGGGGTCATTGGAAAGCGCGAAGAAAATCCCGAGTACAATCATTGTCGTCGCAAGCGTAAAAAGGAGGCCCAGCACGGCATTAGAAGCAAAACGGGGCGGGTTTTTCAAACGCTCTAGAGCGGGCGATAAAGCGCTGGTGCGCTCACCCACACGGGTTTTTTCAAGTCCTGATTTATCCCGCCGCCCGGCGGCTTTTGGGGGGACTGACGGGGAGTATAAGCCGCGAAAACGCCCGCTTACCCCTTCAGTTTGGTGTCCCGCTTTTGCGCGTTGATCCATTGGCGTCCGTAACTAAAGCGCGAGTCTCCGCGCGGCCTGTTACGCTTTTACGACACACTGTTGCAAATAATCAACAGTAAGCTGAAAGATGGCGACGTTTTAATACATTGGAATACGAGAGTGTCGCTATTCAATCTGAAGAGTTTTCAGCCGCGTTCGCAAAGTATTGCGGTGGATACCAAGTTTATCTGCCGCTTTCGCGCGGTTGCCGCCCGTCAATCGCAAAGCTTCGATGATTAGCGGACGTTCAACCCAGCCAAGGGCCGCTTGATAATGACTTTCCTCGCTCTCGCTTGGAACGGGCATGTTCAAGCGCTGGCGGCAAGCCTCTTCCAAAAGCTTGCTAAGCTGCATACTGTCTTCATTAGAGGCATTGGAGGCAATATCTTTAGAGAATTCTTGCAATACCATATCTGCCGTGATCACATCATCCGAGTATAGCACTGACAGGCGGCGGACGAGGTTTTCCAGCTCTCGGACATTCCCATCCCAGCTATGGCGGTGCAAAATATCCAGAGCTTCGCTTTCAAAACGACGGTTTTGGCCTGCGGAGGTCTGCGACAAAAAGCTCTCGGCGAGTTCATATGTATCCCGGCCTCGAGCGTCCAAATCCGGTATCCGAATTTCAGCCACGTTAATCCGGTAGAGCAGGTCGTCCCTGAATTTCCCGGCACTGGCAAGGCGGCGCAAATCTTTGCGGGTTGCCGAAAGCACACGCGGGCGGCGGGAGACTGGGATTGACTCGGCCTCGGTTAGCACAGCCAAAAGACCTTCTTGCTGGGCGGGAGAAAGCTCCGCCACCTCATCAATATAAATGTCTCCACCATTGACTTTTTGCAGGGTCAATGAGGTATTTGAAAAGTCGGTATTTCGTAAAAATGGGCGCTCGCGCCGCGGCCCGCCGTCATGGAGTAGCCGCGCGACCAAATCCTTTCCTGTTCCCACAGACCCGTTTATCAGCACAGGCAAATCACCCGAAGCAAAGCGCGAAACCGCCCGGTAAACCGGCTGCATAGCAGGGCTACGGCCAATCATTGGCAATTTTCCCAGCTCGGCACTGACCCGCGACTTGCGCGGGTTCACGCTTTGGCCCGCGCGGGCAACAGCATTTGTCACATCATCAAGATCAAAAGGCTTTGGGATATATTCAAAGACTTTATGGGAGCCCGATTTTAGCGCCGTGTTGACAGTATTATTTGCGCTGATAACAATGACAGGCGTTTGCGGGCGGGCCTCGGAAATTTCGGGTAGGCGCTCGAAAACTTCACGCCCTGACATCATTACATCAGTCAGAATGATATCGCCGTGGCCCGCTATCGCCCAGCGCACCAATGTCTCTGCATTGTCTGTCGCCTTGACCGCATGCCCCGCGCGGGTCAGAGCTTTGGAGAGAACAAGACGTACGCTGTCGTCATCATCGGCAAGAAGGATTTCATATTTCATCTAATTTGCGCCTTCATCTATGCGGGCCCCTGAGGTCACGGGCAAGAGGATTGAGAACACGGTTTTACCGGGCCGCGAGCGTAGCTCGACTAGCCCGCCGTGCGCGGCTGCCACTTTGGCGACTAAGGCAAGGCCAAGCCCCTGCCCTGAAGGTTTATTTGTCACAAAGGGCTGAAAGATTTGGTCACGAATAGCTGGCGCAACCCCGGGGCCGTCATCACTAATACGGATTTCAATCGGAAGCCCTTGCCCTTTGTGGGTACCCGTGGACGGCCGCCTTACCCCAGAGCGAAATGTCGTCTCGAGCTTTATCTCGCCGGACTGCTGCCCGGATTCAATCGCCTCGCTGGCATTTTTAATCACATTGAGCACTGCCTGCATCAAAGTATCCCGGTCCCCCCAAACATCCGGCAAGGACGGGTCGTAAATTTCGGTAAAGACGATCTTTGAATTGGCAGAGGATTTCACGAGCTGCCGGGCGTCGCGCAGAACTTCGTGAATGTTGACAAGTCCGTCATTTTCGGGATTTCGGTCTCCCAAGGTTTCCATGCGGCTTGTCAGGCGGCGAATACGTTCAGTCTCCGACCCAATCAGTTTAATTAGGGCCAGCCCCTCTTCGGAGCTCACATCATCGCGCAAAAGCTGGGCCGCGCCGTGAATACCCGCGAGCGGATTTTTAATCTCATGGGCGAGCATTCGTCCCATTGCCGAAACAGCAAGCCCATTAGACCCGCTATCATTTGGCTGAGCCGCCAGAAGAGACACCAGCATAGCTATCCGGCCTTGTGTTGGAAAAATGGTCAGGTGACAGCGCACATCGGCTCTATCTTTCCCGCTTAGGATAAAGCCGCGCATGGACACCGCAGTTTCCTGTGACATGCAACGCGCGGCGGCGGCCTGCACGGCCTCTAGCGTTCTAAAAATAGAGGTCAAAGACAGGCCCATAAGCGAACGCGCCGATTGTCCCAGCCATTCTTCGGCGCTGGTATTTACCCAGCGTATATCAAGATCGCTACTGCCAAAGATAAGAACAGGCGCTGGCAAGTCTTCCGCAAGGCTATCTGGGATGAAATCACCAATCATGCCGCGCGCTCCAGCCGAGAGATTAAGGCCTGCGGGCGCAAATACAGATCGCGTAGCGCTCCCGTTACCTCGGACGTGTCTTCCGTGCGGCAGAGGCGCGCGCGCAGCAAGGCCTTATCAGACTCTGATATATCCGGCGCGTGATCAATATACCCCGCCACATGTTTGCGTGCGACGCGCAGCCCTTTGCGCTGCGGGTAAAAATCGAGCGTATATTGGTAATGCGTGCTGGCAACGCGGGCCATTTCCGCAGCCGATAGCGGGGCCGGCTTGGGGCGCTCATCTACCGCGCTGATAATGTCGCGCAGCGCCCAAGGCCGCCCGACAAGTCCGCGCCCGACCATAACCCCCGCCGCGCCGGATTCCTCTAGCGCCCGAAGCGCATCTTGCGGCGTGTGAATATCGCCGTTCACAAAAACGGGCACATCCACAGCCGACACCGTATCACCCACGGCGCGCCAATCCGCCTCGCCTTCATAAAACTGACAGCGCGTGCGGCCATGCACCGTTAGCATACAGACCCCGAGGGCCTGCGCCTTTTGTCCAATTTCCGGCGCATTGAGACGACTATCATCCCAGCCAAGACGCATTTTCAAGGTCACGGGTTTAAGTGTGCCTTCCAAGACCCCTTCAATGATTTCCATCGCCAGCTCTGGTTCGCGCATCAGCGCAGAGCCAGATTGCCCGCCGACAACCTTACGCGCAGGGCAGCCCATATTAATGTCCACAATATCAGCACCAGCCGCTTCTGCATGGCGCGCCCCTTCGCGCATCCAATATGGGTCGCGCCCAACAAGCTGGATGACCAAAGGATATATTTGCCCCGCGCCCGCAGAGCGCTCTGCGCCCTCGCCTGTACCTTTGGAAAAGCCCTCGCTGGCGACCATTTCACTAACAACGAGGCCTGGTTGAAAGTCTTGTAAAACACGGCGAAAGGGCAAGTCCGTTACGCCAGACATCGGGGCAACCAAAACCCGCGAGGCCAATCTGTGCTTGCCGATGTCGAGCGAAAGGTTCATGTTTGCGGCATAGGCGCTTTTGGCGCTGCGCACAATATTTCAGCAGCTTCAGGAGCGCTAAATTGCCAAAGATTGCACAAATTTTAGTCGCTGCCGGCAAAGGTGCACGCGCACAGGGCGATATTCCCAAGCAGTACAGAAAAATCGGCGACAAAACCGTGCTGGAAACCACGCTAGCGGCCACTCTCGCGAGCGGCCTTATCGAGCAGACTATTGTTGTTATCGCCAAAGGGGACGAACGCGCCGACAAGTTTTTGGCGAATTTTCCTGTCAGCTTTGCGCAGGGCGGGGACAGTCGAACGGCATCGGTGAAAGCCGGACTGACCGCCCTTGCGGGCAGCAAGCCTGATTATGTCCTGATCCATGATGCAGCGCGGCCCTTTGTGTCTGCGCAGCTTATTGAAAGTTTGGTTGAGGCCCTCACCCGCGCCGATGCGGCTGTCCCCTTACTACCGCTTGTTGATGCGGTCAAAGTGTTTGACGGCGAAATTGGTGAGGATATTGACCGCGCGGGCCTTCGCGCCGTGCAAACCCCGCAGGCCTTTCATTATGCGAAGATTAAAGCGGTTTTTGAAGCGCTGGGGGCGGATGACAGCTATTCCGATGATATTGCTGCCGCGCGCCATGCTGGACTAAGCATTACCAGCGTTGACGGGCAGGCTTCAAACTATAAGCTTACCTATCCCGAAGATTTTGCCCGCGCGGAGAGAGACCTTATGCGCCCTTCATATTACACCGCAGCCGGCAGCGGATTTGATGTCCATCGTTTTGCTAAAGGCGATATTTTATGGCTTTGCGGCGTACCCATAGAATGCGGCTTTACATTGCTTGGTCATTCAGACGCCGATGCGGGGCTGCATGCCCTGACAGATGCAATTTTAGGCGCGATATGTTTTGGTGATATTGGCGATCATTTCCCGCCGTCCGACCCAAAGTGGAAAGGCGCAAGCTCTGATAAATTCCTTCTCTTTGCTGCCGAGCAAGTCACGCAGCGGGGCGGACGCATAGAGCATGTCGATGTCACATTAATTTGCGAGAAACCCAAAATAAAGCCCCACCGTGAAGCCATGCGAGCGCGGCTCGCAGACCTGTTAAACTTGCCCCTTAATCGCGTAAGCGTAAAAGCGACGACAACTGAAAAACTTGGCTTTACGGGGCGCGGCGAAGGCCTCGCGGCGCAGGCCAGTGCAACGGTGAGCCTGCCCCATGACGCCTAATTCAAAACCAGACCCATTAAAAAAGCCAGATCCCAAAGAAATGCTGGCCAAAATAATTGCCCTTTCCGCGCAGGTAACCAAACTTGGGATTGAAACGTCGTTGAGCGTTGCTACGGCGGAGAGCTGTACGGGCGGGCTTATCGGCGCGGCGATCACGGCTATGCCCGGTTCAAGCGCTGTGTTTAAAGGCGGGATTATTGCCTATGCTAATGAAGTGAAAACCGCCCAGCTTGGCGTAACCGATGAAATCTTAAAGACGCACGGCGCGGTGAGCGAGCAAACCGCCCTCGCTATGGCCAGCGGGGCGCGCAAGCAGCTGGGTACTGATATTGCGATCTCAGTGACGGGCATCGCGGGCCCCGGCGGCGGGTCTTTGGATAAACCCGTGGGCACGGTTTGGATGGGCTGCGCGGTTTTAGAACCCTGCGGCGACGTTGCGGTAAGTGCTGAGTTATACGAATTTATGGGCCTGAGCCGTAATAAAGTACGAGATGCGGCCTGCTTGGCGGCTCTTGAAAATATTCTAGGCTGTATGCGGGCCCGCGCGTCTTAGGCCTGCCTAAACCGTCAGAGGTTTGGAAAGTCCGAGCCGCGCCATTTCGTCAGCAAGATCAATCGACGGCTCGCCCACAACTTCGCACGTCTCTGCAGCGTAATCCAAAAACAGCCCCATGATTTTATCCGCGACTTTGGGAAATTTCTCGCGGGCCAAAATTTCCAGCGGATAGGCTTTAAGCCTGACATCAACTTCAAAATCTACAAGGGTGGAGCCGTCAGAAAGCTCAAAAAAACTCCAATCATTGCGAAGTGACTTTACTGCGCCGCCCTTGCCTGCCTTGGCAACATGGATACGGCGGCTGTCGTGATGGACATCCACAACAGAGCGAAATGTCTCCGACAGAAATTTATAAGAGATCACAGCCGTCGCTTCAAATTGCTCATGGTGCGCGGAAATCTTTTTATGCTGGGTCACGCGCAGCGCTGAGAAGAGCGAAATAAACCGCGTATAATTTTCAACATCCGCAACAAGGGCCATAATATCCTCAGGGCGATGACGCACACGCTTTAAGAGGGATGTCGCAGGCATTTAACGGCTAAGCTGAGCGCGGCGAGCAGATTGCAATTTCAAAAAATCACTATCAGCATGATAAGAAGAGCGCGTGAGCGGCGTAGCTGAGACTAGCAAAAACCCTTTGGCCTTTGCGATTGTCTCATAGGCTTTGAACTCTTGCGGGGTGACGAAACGATCAATCGCGGCATGTTTGCGCGTGGGCTGTAGATATTGACCAATAGTGAGGAAATCTATGCCGGCGGAACGCATATCATCCATGACCTGCATGACTTCTTCTTTGGTTTCGCCAAGTCCGACCATGAGGCCGGATTTCGTAAATTGACTCGGGTCGCGTTCTTTGACTTGCTCCAGCAGACGCAAGGAATGGTAATAGCGCGCCCCCGGGCGAATTTTTAGATAAAGGCGCGGCACAGTTTCAAGATTGTGGTTAAATACATCCGGCCGTGCATCAATCACCGTATCGATAGCGCCCGATTTGCGCAGGAAGTCCGGCGTCAAAATTTCAATCGTTGTTTTGGGCGACGCCGCGCGAATAGCGTTGATTACATCGACAAAGTGCTGCGCGCCGCCATCGTCCAAATCATCGCGGTCCACAGAGGTAATCACAACATGCTGGAGCTTCATTTCCCTCACAGCTTCCGCAATTTTTGTCGGCTCATCTGCATCAACAGCGGACGGCATACCTGTTGTGATATTACAAAAGGCGCAAGCTCGAGTGCAGACCTCGCCCAGAATCATAAATGTCGCGTGAGATTTTTCCCAGCACTCCCCGATATTCGGGCAAGCTGCCTCCTCGCAGACCGTGACAAGGCCCTTGTCTTTGACGATTTTTCGTGTCTTGGCATAACCTTTGGACGTTGGCGCCTTTACGCGTATCCATTTTGGTTTACGCAGAACGTCGCTATCCGGGTTTTTGGCCTTTTCTGGATGGCGCGGTCTTAGCGCCAAGGCGCGCTTGTCAATTAATACAGTCATCAGGCCTAAATGGGCCTTTTACGCCTGTAAAACAAGAGCTTTAGAGCGCTAGATCAAGGCAAAACTTAAATGGCTGGAAAAAATAGGCTCGGAATTTGCATATATTTAACCCAGACCTGCCATTGTGCGAAAATGAGATACAGTATGTTCAAATGGGTTCAAATTAGCGACGGGCATGATAACTTTTTCACGCCGCTTCGGTTTATATTCGCCTTTATGGTCTTGATTGGCCATGGTTTCGTTATCACTGTTGGCGGATCACATGGCGAGCCGCAAGTATTTTACGGCTACACTTTCAGCTACCTTGCCGTGAATCTCTTTTTTATTGCTTCCGGTTTCCTAGTTACCAAATCAATGCTCTATCGCGGAGATATTGCGGAGTATAGCTCGGCTCGAATGTTGAGAATTTATCCTGCGCTTATTGCTCATGTCCTGTTCGTAATGTTTATTATAGGTCCATTTGTGACCAGTTTACCAGCAGCGCAGTTCTTCACCGACCCACAATTCTGGACGCAACCTTTGCAAGTTTTGAGCTTTTACGAAACGAACATGGTCCTGCCTGGTGCCTTTGAGAACAATCATGAAAACCTAGCCTCTGGTACGCTATGGACGCTTAGATATGAGGTCCTCGCCTATATCGGGACAGCGATTCTGTTTGCCTTGGGGCTTTTGAAGAAAAAGTGGATGCTTTTGGCGCAATTTGTTGTCTGCGCGGTGGGCTGGATGTTGGCTCAGACATTTGGCGTATTTGAGAAACTACCCGCCACCGGCCAAAGTCTTCTTCGTTTCGGGATTTGTTACGGCCTTGGGGCTGCCATCTATGCCTATCGGGATATTATCAAATTTAATCTGCTGGGATTGATCCTGATAACGATGGGTACGATCATGACTCAAGGTACATTCATCTTCGAGATCACGGTAGCGATCATGTTAGCTTACTTTGTTTTTTGGGCAGCCTATATGAAGCTTCCCAAGCTTAACGGCCTACAGAAAATGAGTGATATTTCTTACGGTATCTATATCTATCATTGGTCTATCATGCAGGTCATCGCCCATGTGAACCCGGAGATAGAAACGCTAAGCCTGATTGCGATCGCAACGCCTTTAACTATTCTGATCTCTGCGGCCTCGTGGCGTTATGTTGAGAAACCGATGCTAAATAGCAAAAAAAGCTTCGCCGAATATCTGCGCTTTGGGCGCAGTAAGCCGCTCTATAACCGCGACTCTATGCTGGTTGATTAGGCGCTCCGCCGCTCTTGCATCAAGTCCTAGTAATGAATCGTGCGGTCATAAGCATCTAGAACCGCTTCATGCATCATTTCGGATAATGTCGGATGGGGGAATACGGTTTCCATCAGCTCATGCTCTGTCGTTTCAAGCTTTTGCGCAACGGTATAACCCTGAATCAATTCAGTGACCTCTGCCCCGATCATATGCGCGCCCAGAAGCTCGCCTGTCTTGGCATTAAAGACTGTTTTGATGAGCCCTTCTGGCTCCCCTAGCGCAATGGCCTTCCCATTACCAATAAAGGGAAAACGCCCCACCTTTATTTCATATCCAGCGTCAGCGGCCTGGGCCTCAGTTAGTCCCACACTCGCGACTTGCGGATGGCAATAGGTACAGCCCGGAATCGCATTGGCGTCGAGGGGATGAGGCGAGCCGCCCGCAATTTTTTCAATGCAGATAATGCCTTCATGGGACGCTTTATGGGCCAGCCAAGGCGGGGTGGTGACATCGCCAATCGCGTAAAGTCCCTTCACGCCTGTATGAGAGTATTCATCCACGGTGATATGACTGCGGTCAATCTGAACGCCCAATTCCTCTAGACCCATATCCTCTACATTACCAACAATGCCCACCGCCAAAATCACGCGGTCAAATTGCGCCTCTTCTGAGCTATCGCCCGAAGTGAGCGTCGCGGTCACGCCGCCCGCGCCCGTTTTCACACTCGCTTGGGTATTTGTGCGAATGGTCAGTCCTCTTTTCTCAAATGCTTTGCGTGCAAGTTTAGAGATTTCCGCATCCTCAGCGGGCAGTATGCGATCCACCATTTCTACAACAGTGACATCCGCGCCAAAGGCGGCATAGAAGCTGGCAAATTCCATTCCAATCGCACCCGAGCCAATAACCAGAAGCTTCTTTGGCATCTCTTGGGGTACCATGGCCTCGCGGGCCGTCCAGATATATTTACCGTCCGCTTCAAGTCCTGCCTGCGGGATTTGGCGCGCGCGCGCGCCGGTGGCGAGGATCACATGTTTAGCACTGTATTGGGTACCGCTAACATTCACAATCGGCGCTGGGTCCCCTTTGGACAAGGTGGCAAAACCAGCAATGATCGTTACTTTGTTTTTTTTCATCAAATGTTTAATCCCGCCCGAGAGTTGCCCCGCAATTTTGCGGGAGCGCTTCACAATCGCGCCCAAATCAAATTGCGGGCTCGCGGACAAGCCATAATCACTGGCGTGCTGCATATTATGATAGACTTCGGCAGATCGCAAAAGGGCCTTTGTCGGAATACAGCCCCAATTCAGGCAGACCCCGCCTAAATCCTCGGCTTCAACAATCGCGGTTTTAAATCCGAGCTGCGCCGCGCGTATCGCCGTGACGTAGCCGCCGGGGCCCGACCCTATGATAATAACGTCAAAGGAAGTGTCAGCCATAGCAGCGGCCTTTCGCATGTGAATTAATTATTAAATCAGCCTGCGAAAGCTACCCCAAAATGGGAAAAATTATAAGTAAAAATAAAGCCGTTTAGCGTTTTTCTTGCCAACCTTGAGGCAAGTTTTCCGGTGCAATCAAAGCTTCGATCACCTGTAAGCGCATAAAGTCGCGCAGCTCCGCTTCTTCGACTTCAGAGATCGTCTTAAATGCTTTGCTTGCCTGCCCGCCCTGCGCGTAGGCCACGGCAATTCGGCTCTTCGCGGCATAGGCCAACTCATCTTGCGCGATCATATCGTGCGCAATTCTAGCGCTCTCAAATCGGCCCTCAGAGAGGGCAAACTCTGTGATTTCGAAATAGGCTTGATCTCGCAATTCCGGTTTTTTGATCAATGCAGCTTCTTTCATTACCGTCGCAATCATAGGCGTGGAGTCGTCAGCCATATTCGAAATATCTGATGTAAATTCATATTCGGTGGCCTCGGGTAACGCCTCGCCCCGGTCATTATCTCCTTTGTCCTGATCTTCCATGTTCTGATCATCTGGGAGAGTATCCTCGGTGAAATCTTGGGCGTAATCTTCATTCTCGCCCCCCTTATCCGCTGAGGATATTTTCTTAGCTTCGTCGGGGCTCACTTCGACAAGTTTACCGTCTTCAATTTTGAAGTAACGGGGACCGTCCTCGGCGCCTGTATCCTGCGTCAACTCGGAAATGTTCGCCGCCTCGCTCATAACAGCAGGCGGGACCACGTCTTCTAATTTGTCTTTTGGCATGTCACCCTCAGCCGCCTCAGCAGAAGGCGCGGGCGTGGACTCAAGAGCTGAATTCTCCGAGGCATTTTTTTTAAGATATTGATCCAGCCAGCGCGTTTGCGGCTTTTTCTCAGGCTTGGCCTCTATTGACTGCGCCTGATTGAGCGGCGCGGGCGTGCCGAGAATTTCTGCTTCTGACTGCGAGTCCATCGCGGTTTTGGTCTCCGCCATTTTTGTCTCTTGCGTGCTTTCCTCCAGCGCCATTTTTGGATTAGCTTCGCGGACGGCAGTCTCGCCAGTCACGTAACCCTTCTTTACCGTCGGGGCAGGAGGAGATATTTTCTCGCTTTTCAGGGCCGAAATATTGCCGCTCTCGGCGGTTATCGCGGCGGGCTCGCTTTTAACAGGCGCATTTGGCGCTGTGCCGTAATAGACAACGGCGCCTGCTGCCCCCGCTGAAATTAGCCCTAAAATCAATGTTTTAACTAGCATAGCCCTATCTCACTTTGGCACAAAATCTGTCCAAACCCCGCCAAAACGCGGTTAAGAACACGTTAATTGTAAATTAAAGCAAAAATGGGGCAAGCCATTACGCGCAGTGAAACGCAGTTTCGCCTAGAGGGCGAGTTCAAGGCTGTCGGGCGCTGTACGGGGCGCGAGCCTAAAGCATCATCGTAATGGGCTGCTCGACATAACGCTTAAAGTGCTGGAGCCACTCCGCGCCCAGCGCGCCGTCAACAACGCGATGATCACAGGTCAGCGTAACCGTCATAACGGTCGCAACCGCAATCGCGCCGTCCTTGACGACAGGACGCGGCGCGCCCGCACCAATGGACAAGATCATACCGTGGGGTTCATTGATGATAGAGCCAAATTCGCGAATGCCCATCATGCCCAGATTAGAAATTGAGAACGTCCCGCCCTGATATTCCTGCGGCTTAAGCTTTCTTGAACGCGCCCGCCCAGCAAGATCCTTCATCTCAACGGAAATCGTCGATAGACCCTTATTGTCGGCCGCGCGAACAATCGGCGTAATCAACCCGCCGTCGATAGCCACCGCCACAGCCACATCGGCATTATGGTGATAGGCAATCCCGTCCGGGGTAAAGCTCGCATTGGCTTTTGGGCAATGCTTTAGCGCGAGGGCCGAAGCCCGTATCAGCATATCATTGACCGAAATTTTTACGCCCTCTGGCGCTTGCGCGTTTAGCTCTTTGCGCATTTTCAGCAGCGCATCAATCTCGCAGTCCACGGTCAGCGGGAAGTCCGGTACATTAACATTGGATTCGCCCAACCGTTTGGCGATCACGCGGCGCATACCGTCCAGCGGCTCCAAATCATATGTGCCCGCGGCAATCCCGCGCTGGGTAAGATACTCAGCTCCGCCGCCTAGCGGCATGCCGACCTCTTGGCCGCCGGTTGCGGCTTGGGCCTGCGGGGCAGGCGTGGTTTGGCCTGCTGCTGCTGAATGAGCCGTTTGCTCAGACGGCGCCCGAGCCGACGCGCCGCCGTTCTCGCTCGCGGCAAGCACATCCGCTTTGACAATACGGCCATGCGGACCAGAGCCCGCAATCGCCGCCAGATCAAGTCCCGCCTCTTTGGCAAGACGCTTCGCCAGAGGCGACGCCTTTATCCGCTTACCGCTCTCAGGTTTGGCAGCGGGAGTCGGCGCAGGATTGGCGGCAGGCTTAGCTTCTGAAGCTGCGGCTGGAGGGGCTGGCGCGGGGCTGGCAGCTTCTGGCGCGCCGCCGCCTGAATTGGCTCCCGTGGTAAAGCCTTCAAGCGCGCTTTCGTCTTCATCATCTTCCAGTAAAATTGCAATCGGGGCATTGACCTTCACGCCTTCCGTATTGCCCGCCACAAGGAGCCTCGCGATCTTGCCCTCCTCTACGGCTTCGACTTCCATCGTCGCTTTGTCAGTTTCAATTTCAGCCAGAACATCGCCAGAGCGTACCATATCGCCTTCGGCCACCAGCCATTTAGACAGCGTGCCTTCCTCCATCGTAGGCGAAAGCGCGGGCATTAGGATTTCAATGGGCATAGTCTAATCCTATTTAACGTAACAAACAGCTTTCGCCGCTTTCACTATATCTTCCGCGCCTGGCAGGGACAGCGCCTCAAGGTTGGCGGCATATGGCAGCGGCACGTCTTCTTGGAAGACGCGGGCGGGCGGGGCGTCGAGATAATCAAAGGCCTCGGCGACAACGCGGGCGGCGATTTCAGCGCCAATGCCTGATTGTCCCCAGCCCTCTTCCGCGCAGACAAGACGGTTGGTTTTCTTCACAGATTGTATCACCGTATCCGTATCCAGCGGACGCAGCGTACGCAAATCAACGACTTCTGCGTCAATGCCCTCAGCGGCCAGCGTTTCTGCCGCCTCCAGTGCGTAGCCGACCATGCGCGAATGGGCGACAATAGTGACATCCGCGCCTTCGCGGCGCACTTTGGCTTTGCCGATAGGGATGAGGAAATCATCCATATCTGGCACTTCAAAGGTCGTGCCGTAAAGCAATTCATGCTCAAGGAAAACAATCGGGTTTGGATCGCGAATAGCCGATTTCAAAAGCCCCTTGGCATCTGCCGCGTCATAGGGCGCAACGACCTTTAGGCCCGGCACATTGGCATACCAACTAGAGAAATCATGGCTGTGTTGCGCGCCAACGCGGGAGGCCGCCCCGTTTGGGCCGCGAAACACAATCGGGCAGCGCATCTGACCACCGGACATATAAAGTGTTTTCGCCGCCGAGTTGATGATATGATCCACCGCCTGCATAGCGAAGTTAAAGGTCATAAATTCAACAATCGGGCGCAGGCCGCCCATGGCCGCGCCGACGCCAATTCCCGCAAAACCATATTCCGTGATCGGGGTGTCGACCACGCGGCGGCTCCCAAATTCCTGCAAAAGCTCACGCGTAACCTTATAAGCGCCTTGATATTCCGCGACTTCCTCGCCCATGACAAAGACAGTCTCGTCGCGGCGCATTTCCTCGGCCATAGCGTCGCGAAGTGCGTCGCGCACAGTAATTTCTGTCATTTTGATATTGCTCGGGATCGCGGCCTCGGCGGGCGCAGCTGTTTTCGGCGCAGCGGGCGCTTGCGGCGCAGGCTCCGATGCGGATTTCGCCTCCGCAGGGGCGGGCACTTCAGCGGGCGCATCACTAAGATCCGAGGCGCTATCGCCGTCTTCCAAAAGCTGCAGGATGACTGCGCCAACCTTTACGCCGTCCGTGCCTTCAGGGACAACGATCTTGCCGACTACGCCTTCATCAATGCTTTCCACTTCCATAGTCGCTTTGTCGGTTTCGATCTCGGCGAGAATATCGCCTGATACGACCGTGTCGCCCTCTTTTACGAGCCATTTTGATAATGTGCCCTCCTCCATTGTGGGAGAGAGCGCGGGCATTTGAATATCGATCGCCATGAAAAGTCCTTAGATCAACGGAAGTAAGTTGATGAAAATAAGAATAATGCCGATAATCGACACAAACCAGGCCGCAGAGCGCAGCCAAGGCACGCCAAACCAATAAAGCGGTGCATAAGCCAAGCGGCCAAAGAAGAACATCGCCGCGCCGATAGACGCGTATTTTCCAGTATTATCTGTTTGAATAGCCAGCAAAATGAGCGGCACAAACATCACCATACTTTCAATCATATTTTGATTGGCACGTTTGGCCCTTTGCACAAACACACTTTTGTCAACAGCGCCGTCCCGCGCCCCCGCATTATGCGCCAGCCCATGTTCAGCGTCCGAAGCAATGGCTTGTACGGCCAGCATGACGAAGAAAAGGCCCACGGATAAGAGGAGATATGCCGATAAGCTCATAGAGCCTAAACCTCGAGCAACACGTCGGTATAAAGCTCTGACGGGTCAGGCTCTGGCGAGGTCTGGGCAAAATCTGCCGCATCCGCCACAATGGCTTTGATCTCTTTATCGATGACTTTTAGCGCAGCGTCATCTGCCCATTGTTCCTTCAAAAGGCGCGCCTTTACCATATCAATTGGATCACGTTCTTCACGTGTTTTTTGAACCTCGTCGCGCGTTCGGTATTTCGCTGGATCGGACATGGAATGCCCGCGGTAACGGTAGGTCTTCATTTCCAAAATCATGGGCCCCTTGCCATCTCGGGCATGATTAATCGCGACCTTTGCCGCGTCGCGCACAGCCAAGACGTTCATCCCGTCAACCTGCATGCCTTCGATCTCGAAGGAGGACCCGCGTTTATAAAGCTCTGTTTCTGCCGAACTGCGTTCAACCGAAGTGCCCATGGCATATTGATTGTTTTCAATCACAAAGACCACGGGCAAATCCCAAAGCTTGGCCATATTAAAGGTCTCGTAAACTTGTCCTTGGTTGGACGCCCCGTCGCCAAAGAATGCGAGACTAACTGCGCCGTTATCCAAATATTTATTGGCAAAGCCGAGTCCCGCGCCCAGCGGCACTTGCGCGCCGACAATCCCGTGCCCGCCGTAAAACTTTTTCTCTGTGCTGAACATATGCATAGAGCCGCCTTTGCCGCGCGAATATCCGCCGCTGCGGCCCGTCAGCTCAGCCATGACGCCGCGAGATTCCATGCCGCAGGCCAGCATGTGGCCATGATCGCGATATCCGGTAATCATTTGATCACCCTCATTCATGCCCGCTCGGCAGCCCGTGACCACGGCTTCCTGCCCAATATAGAGGTGACAAAATCCGGCAATTTGGCCCATACCATAGAGCTGCCCGGCCTTCTCTTCAAAACGCCGAATCAAAAGCATATCTCGGTAATACTTTAAAAGCTCTGTTTTGGAGGTTTTAAGCGGCTTTGCCGCTTTTTTGGTAGATTTTTTGGCCAAGATCACACCTGTTATTTCGGATACAAAATAGTTGAAGTGTTCTCTGACCTCAACGGCTCTTATATGGCTTTAATTAGGGCTTTGGGTCAAGCCAAATCGTTAGTTCATTCGGATGTGAACTATATAGAGTTTCGCGCGCCTTGATATCGAGCGCATCCAGCACAAGTCCTTGTGCGCGCATCTGGGCCGCGCGGGTTTCAAGCTGTTCTCTGGCATCCGTAAGCGCGGCCAGCTTGGCGGTCAATAATTTCGTATCTGCTTCGTAGTCCACCCAGCGCATCAGGCCTTGATTTCCCGACAGCGCATGAAAAGCGAGATAGAAATAAAACACGCAAAGCGCCAAGATCGGCCATTTGGTCCGAAAAGACCATAATTTCAGAAGACGCGCGCGCATAGAGGCTTCTACCGCGCTTATGGTGAATGAGGCGTAAAGAGCCTTTCGTTTTTAAGTCCGGCTAGGCAAATAATGCCAAGATCAAAAACAGCAGCGTACCAAGAGTCAGTGCAGCAAGTGTTTTTCTGCGGTAGGCTTTGGATAATAGCCCGACGAGCACGCCGCCAAACACAACTCCGATCAAGCCAAGCGCCACGAGTTTTTGATACAGCTTGAATAGCTTTGGACCATGGCCTTTATGAAGTTCTATCATGGAGCCTTGGAAATTTGGTATCACGCGTTTTGCGGTCAACCCGTTTGGCGTTTGGTTAAACTCAAGATAGGTGCGGCTGGTTGGGCGCAAGTGTATTTTCCCTGCGCCGCGCGGCTTTACATATTCAAATTTGTGCGAAATGTCCGCATCAGCCAACAGTTGCCGGACATCAGCCTCAATCGTGGCGCTCTTAAAATCCAGCGCAGCGCCCGCTGGCAGGCTGATTGCCTCTGATTTGAACTCGCCTTTTTTACCTATAAGATAAAGCCCGCCTGAAAGCGCAACCAGAAGAAAAGCAGGGGCAAGGAACCCTGCAAACAGCAGGTGCAGATTAATCAAAGTCTTGCGCATTTTCGGATCGGTCATAGCTGTCTCCTGTTCTTAATAGGGACATAGCGCAAAAGACTGCAAAGCTGCAATCCTTCAATCACCATGCCAGAGACAGGAAACTCACGCGCCAAAGCTTTACGGCAGGACGGACGTGCCCGCATAATGCGCCATTTCGCCAAGCTGCTCTTCTATGCGTAGCAATTGGTTATATTTCGCCAATCTATCAGAACGCGCGAGCGAGCCTGTTTTGATTTGTCCGCAATTTGTCGCAACTGCCAAATCTGCAATCGTCGCATCTGCCGTCTCGCCGGAGCGGTGGCTCATGACTGCAGTAAAGCCGGCGCGGTGCGCGAGATCAACGGCGTCAAGCGTTTCCGAGAGCGTTCCGATCTGGTTGACCTTCACAAGGATTGAATTGGCCACCCCCTTGTCGATCCCGTCCGAAAGACGCACAGGGTTAGTCACAAATAAATCATCCCCGACAAGCTGGCAACTCGCGCCAATGCGGTCGGTGAGAAGCTTCCAACCTTCCCAATCATCCTCGGCCATGCCATCTTCAATGGAGATAATCGGAAACTTTTCTGCCAGATCAGCAAGATAATCGACAAACTGCGCCGGCGTAAGGGATTTACCCTCGCCCTTAAGCTCATATTTCCCGTTTTCAAAAAATTCTGTTGAGGCCACGTCCATCGCAAGGAAGACGTCTCCGCCTGGCGTATAGCCCGCCGCTTCAATCGCGCTCATGATATAAGTTAAAGCGATTTCGGAACTCGCAAGGTTAGGCGCAAAGCCGCCCTCATCTCCGACATTCGTATTATGACCGTCGGCTTTTAATTTGGCTTTTAGAGCGTGGAAAATTTCTGCGCCCATTTGCAAGGCTTGAGAAAACGTTTCCGCGCCGACAGGCATGACCATGAATTCCTGAACATCAATTGGGTTATCTGCATGTTCACCGCCATTGATGATGTTCATCATGGGCACGGGCAAAGTATAGGCATTAGAGCCGCCGACATATCGATAGAGCGGAACGCCTTGACTATCGGAGACGGCCTTCGCCAGCGCCAGCGATACGCCAAGCATCGCATTGGCCCCGAGCCGCGCCTTATTGGGCGTGCCGTCAAGGTCAATCAAAATCTGGTCAATGCCGCGCTGATTCTCGGCATCAAGGCCGTAAAGCGTGTCTGCGATTTCCGTATTCACATTCATAACGGCTTTGAGAACGCCTTTGCCGCCGTAGCGGGATTTGTCTCCGTCGCGTAGTTCAACGGCTTCATGTGCGCCGGTTGACGCACCGCTCGGCACAGCCGCGCGTCCAAAACTCCCATCCGCGAGAGTCACGTCCACTTCTAGCGTGGGGTTGCCACGGCTATCGAGTATCTCCCTGGCGAAAATGTGTTCAATTTCAACCATAAGGGCCTCCGACGTCTGGGCTAGTTGTGAAAATCTAAGATTTAGGGGTCAGAACCTGACGACCGCGATACATGCCGGTCTTAAGATCAATGTGGTGCTGACGACGAAGCTCGCCACTGTCCTGATCTTCAACGTAGTTAACGGCGGTCAAGCGATCATGCGCGCGGCGCTGGCCACGGCGTGAGTTCGAAATTTTACTCTTTGGGACAGCCATCAAAGCCTCCTAAGCTGGAAAATAATCTGCATCGGATTAATGCAAAGCAGCCCCCAATCCGCAGGGGCCGCTCAAGTTGCGCGCTAACTAGCCGATTTGCGTAGGGGTATCAAGTAGCAATATACACGATTGGCGTTCCGAACACCAAGGCCGGTTAATCCGGTAACTCAAAGCCCAATATGCTGCCTGCCCTGATTTACAGCCAAAGTCGTCTCACCTAGCACGGCCCCGCGCGGGTTAAAATTCTGGCCTCAAAATGTCGCGCGCCCATTGACCGACTCGCGCAGCTTTGCGAGGGCAAAATATGAACTCGCCCGCACATGATTTTCCTGCCAAACTTAGGCTTACCGATCGGCCCATGAGCGTGCCGGTATTAGTCCTCGTCTCGCTCATCCTTGTGATAATTTGGGGCGGGGCCTATACGATGGTCGGGGTTGGCGTGCGCCATCTTAGCCCGATCTGGCTTGTCGCCTACCGCCTTGTGATCGGCGCGGTGCTGGTAACGCTATATGCGCTGGGCCGCGGGCAGCGGTTTCCCAAAATTTCTGATCCGCGTTGGCGCTGGTATTTAATGCTCGGAATAACGGGGTCCGTCCTGCCGTTTTATCTGCTCTCCTCGGGGCAAGTTACGGTCGATAGCGGAATTGCGTCTATCATTGTCGGGGCCATGCCGATCATGACAATCATTCTGGCGCATTTCTTTGCGGACGAAAAGCTCACCCCGCTCAAGCTCTTTGGCTTTTTTATCGGGTTTTTGGGCATAGTCATCTTGTTTCTGCCCGATGATTTTTCGCTCTCTTTGATCGGGGATTGGAAAGCGCAAATGCTCATTGTCGGCGGGGCCGTGTGCTATGCCTTCACCACTGTCTTTGCAAAGCGCGCCCCGCCCACGCCGTCCGGCATAGCAGGGGCGATGATGCTCATTTGGGCCGCAGCAATCGGGGGTGTTTGGGCGCTGGCAACTGGCCTGCCGGAGGGGTCCATTTCGCCCATCGGGCATCTTATGGCATGGGGCCTTGGAATAGGCTCAACCGGGGTTGCCACGGTTTTATATCTTTGGGTGATTGAGAAAACCGGCCCGACAATGCTAGCCAAGATCAATTATTTCACCCCGGTAGTTTCTGTGATTTTCGGCGTCTGGCTCTTGCAAGAGCCTTTTACATGGCGGTTAATCTTAAGCTTCGCTGTCATCGTGCTAGGCATTTTGATAGCCCGTATCAAAGGCAAATCTAATCCGTCTTAAATCCCTTTAAAACCGCAAAAGGGTTTTTGGGTTTGTCTGTTGGCGGCGGCGCGGCCGCACCACCCTCATTTTCCCTATTTGATAAATCCGCAAGGCCGTGGTTGAGCGGGCCGTTGCCTTGGCCAAATTTTGGCGCAGTCCGTATGGCCTCAAAGACATATTCACGCGCAGCCTCGACAGCGGTCTCCAGCGGCTCGCCGAGGGCCATAGCGGCGGCAACCGCGCTCGCGAGCGTGCATCCCGTGCCGTGAGTATGGCGGGTATAAAGGCGCGGACCGCTCATGATTTGTGTACCTTCCGCCGTCACCAAAACATCGACAACGGATTTCATATCCAAATGCCCGCCCTTCATCAGCGCCGCATAAGTGCCCATCTCAAG
The DNA here is from genome assembly GCA_964410285.1 of uncultured Caulobacterales bacterium. Taxonomy (GTDB): domain Bacteria; phylum Pseudomonadota; class Alphaproteobacteria; order Caulobacterales; family Maricaulaceae; genus Fretibacter. The sequence continues at coordinate 177,115 of CAYPFR010000003.1, forward strand.
CAGGCTTTCCCCGGCTGCGCAGAGCTGATCGACATCATTAACGGGCAATCCTGTTAACCTTGCCGCTTCGGGGGCATTGGGCGTGATCACATCACAGAGCGGCGCAAGGACAGAGCGCATAAGCTCAACGGCATCATCGTCCAAAAGGCTATCGCCAGAGGTCGCGACCATGACAGGGTCAAGCACGATATAGGCATCAGACTCGGCGATTTCCTCGGCGACAACTTTGATGATAGCTGCATTTCCTAGCATACCAATTTTGATCACGTCCGCGCCAATATCGGATAGCACAGCGCGAATTTGCCCGCGCACAATTTCGGGCGGCATATAGTCTACGGCCTCTACGCCCAGCGTGTTTTGCACTGTCACAGCCGTCACCGCGCTTGCGCTATAAGCACCAAATGCCGCGCAGGTTTTAATATCAGCCTGCATACCCGCTCCTCCGCCGCTATCGCTTCCGGCAATAATCAGCACGCGGCCCATTGTGTCGGTGGAAAGCTCTGTTTCGGTTGTGGGTTCAACTTGATCGGTCATATCACTACCTCTTTATCAAAACGGCTTATCGCCTCCCACACCCGCACCGCTTGCACGGTCTCGGCCACGTCGTGCACGCGCAGTATAGCCGCGCCGGCCTGCACGGACCAGAGGGCAGCGGCGAGGCTCCCCGCGAGGCGGCGGTCCGGCGTACTGCCGTCGATATTCCCAATAAAGCTCTTGCGCGAGGCCCCCATAAGCAAGGGGCAGCCCAGCGCTTTAAATTCGGCGAGCTGGCGGAAAATTGCGAGATTATCTTCTTGGCGTTTGCCAAAGCCGATGCCGGGATCAATGGTAATTTGGTTACGCTCTACCCCCGCAAATTCCAGCGCGTCCAGCCGTTTGGCCAGATAGTCTTTCACCTCAGCAACAGGGTCGCCGTAACGGGGATTATATTGCATGGTATCGGGCGTGCCCTGCGCGTGCATGATAATGAGCGGGCAGGCCAGCTCCGCCGCCGCGGCCTCTGAAGTGGCGTCATAAGTGAGCGCACTAACGTCATTCCATATATCCGCGCCCGCTAAAATCGCGGCCTGCGCCACCGCCGCCTTGCGCGTATCAATTGAGATCAAAGGCGCGCTATGGTAATCCTGCGTGGCCTCTCGCAGCGCCGCAATAACGGGGACGGTGCGGCGGATTTCTTCTTTCACCGCCACCGTCTCGGCGCCGGGCCGTGTGCTCTCCCCGCCAATGTCGATAATGTCAGCGCCTTGCTCGAGTAATGTAAGCGCGTGTTTGACCGCTTGCTCAAGGTCGGCATTGCGCCCCCCATCAGAAAAACTGTCAGGGGTCACATTGAGGATTCCCATGATGCGCGTTTTGGTCATAATTTCGTCTACAACAAAAATGCCCCCGAAGGGGCATTAGAATGATCACGCGCGTTAAGCTTCGGGCTGGGCGTCGCCTATGGGCTTGGCTTTGCCTGTGAGCGGGACGGCAGAGACGCTTGGGCGCTTATTAAGGCCGTCAGGGCGCTTGGGCCTAATTCCGTCTGAGAGCAGCAAAGAAATTTCATCACCTGAGAGCGTTTCATATTCCAAAAGCGCCTCGGACAGGGCCACCCAATCCTTCTTTTTTTTCTTTAGGACCTTAAGCGCGGTTTCATGCGCCTCCGTAACAAAGCGTTTAATTTCGCTTTCAATCAATGCCGCGGTTTCCGGCGAGATCGAAGACCCGCGCCCGATACCTGACGTAAAGGTCGTCTGGTCCGTATCCTTATAGGCAATTGGGCCGATAGCATCGGACAGGCCCCATTCTGTGACCATAGCTGTAGCAATACTTGTGACTTGTTCAATATCGGAACTCGCGCCCGATGTGACCTTGTCATATCCAAACTTTAGCTCCTCGGCGGCGCGCCCGCCCATCGCCATCGCCATACGCGCAATCATTTCTTGGCGGCTTTGCGAGATCTGGTCGCGCTCCGGCATATATTGCACCATGCCCAACGCGCGGCCGCGCGGAATAATCGTGGCTTTATGAATTGGAAGGCTACCCGGCATATTCAGGCCAACAATCGCGTGGCCCGCTTCGTGATAGGCCGTCATTTGCTTTTCTTCTTCGGTCATTGCCAGCGTGCGGCGCTCTGCGCCCATCATGACTTTATCGCGCGCGTCTTCAAATTCGCGCATGGTGATCTTGAGTTTATTCCGGCGCGCGGAGAGCAGCGCAGCCTCATTGACAAGGTTCGCGAGATCCGCGCCAGAAAAACCGGGCGTACCGCGCGCGATATATTTCACGTCAACATCCGCGCCCATAGGCTTGCCCTTCATGTGGACCTCAAGAATTTTTTCGCGGCCCGCAATATCCGGATAAGGCACTTCGATCTGGCGATCAAAACGGCCGGGGCGCAATAGCGCCTTATCAAGGACATCTGGGCGGTTCGTCGCCGCAATGATGATAATACCTTCGTCGCCATTAAACCCATCCATTTCAACAAGGAGTTGGTTGAGCGTTTGCTCGCGCTCTTCGTGGCCGCCTGAGGTACCAACGCCGCGGTGACGGCCAACGGCGTCGATCTCGTCAATAAAAATAATACAAGGTGCGTTCTTTCGCGCATCCGCGAACATATCACGCACGCGAGAGGCGCCAACGCCGACAAACATCTCTACAAAATCGGAACCTGAAATCGTAAAGAAGGGAACACCCGCTTCGCCCGCGACCGCGCGCGCAAGCAGCGTCTTACCCGTACCGGGCGGTCCAACAAGCAAAGCACCTGTCGGGATTTTCGCGCCTAGCCGCGTAAATCGCGTGCTGTCGCGCAAAAATTCGACAACCTCTTTGAGGTCTTCCTTGGCCGCCTCAACGCCTGCAACGTCCTCAAATGTGACATTGCCTTGCATTTCAGTCAAAAGTTTGGCTTTGGATTTCCCAAAACTCATCGCGCCGCCGCGTCCGCCGCCCTGCATTGAGCGCATGAAAAAGATCGCGATACCCACAAAAAGCACCAAGGGGATAATGCTCATCAATATATCGCTTAGCGCGGAGCGCTGCTTGATCTCGCCATAAGCATATTCAATGCCGGCCTTATCAAGCGCCTCTTCCGTGCGGTCATTATAGGGAGACCCATTGACCTTGAAGACGGTATCATCAGTCATCTTGCCTGTGACTAATCCCGTTAGCGGAGTAATTTTGACTTCTTTGACGCGGCCCTCATCAAGAGCGGATTTAAACTCGGTAAACTTTAGCTCGCTCGTCGCTGCGCTCGTCATCGAGTTTTGCGTCATGACCATCATCATAAGGAACATTGATAAAACAAGGGACCAGAGAACGAAATTACGATTTTTCGGAGTCATATTTAGTCTTTCAATTGGGGCATAACCCAGTTTGGATACATTCTAACATATAGAGAGCGTCATGCCAAAAGGTAAGAGGCGTTAGCATTAATAATGCACAGTTCTCATAAATTTTATCTCAGTGTCAGCGAACTCACGAGATAGGCGCATATGTACGGCAGTTTGCATGCAGGACCCCTCATCTTTCCCCGCATTTATGGGGCCTATTGCCAAAATTCCCGTTCCGTCCTTAATGAGGGGCAGGGTCGGGCGCGCCTGAGACGGGCAGGCTTTAAGCTGCTTTTTTAGCTGTTGCGACAATTTGCCAAGATGGCCCGCCGCTGGCTGAATGTTTGCGCCGCCGTGAACCAAAAAGCGGCCATCCCAAAGGCTTTGCGAGGCGGGGGTTGTAATCGGGCCCAATGCGGGCCGCCCTACCCGTCCGAGCGCCATAGACGGATCGCGAGAGAGAACAAATTTGCAATTTATCGCCGGGTTGGTGGCCAGAGCCGGCGTTGGCTTGATCATCGCGCCGCCAAGCGTAGCCCCCTTGAAATCCGCGGCGCCCATCGCGCAGGACAGCCTTTCTAGGGCCGCTTGATCTGCCAAAACGCGCCCGCCGCTGACGGCGCGCAAAAGGCGCGCCAGCAAATAAGGCGCAACCCGCGCACGTAGATGGATACAGCCAAAACCATCCACGATCACCCCTGCGCCTAGCTGCGCCGCGAGATATTTCATTTCTGCCGCGCGGCCAGCGCGTAAATCTGCGCCAAGCGCGAGCATTTCCCCGCGAAGGCGCGGATCACGCGCCAAGATGCGGCGCGCCCTCACCCGCGAAAAATTTATGTCCTCATTGGACGGGTCATCAATAAAGGAAAGATTATGAACCTTCAAATATTGCCGAATTTGCGCGCGCGAGACCTCCAGCATAGGACGGCGAAGCGATATGCCGTAAAGCTCCGGCCAGAGCGCATCCGAAGTAATGCTCGCCATGGCCGCTGCGCCCCGCCACGACCCACCAGACGACAGGCGCATATAGCTGGTCTCGGCCTGGTCGTCTTGCGTATGTCCAGTGATGAGCGCGGTTAGTCCTAGCTCCCGGCAACGTGCGCCCATCAGGCCGTAACGCGCGCGGCGCGCGCGGGCCTGTATAGCTGTTTTTACAGGAGATAAAATCTGCCAGCGCAGGATGTCCGCCGTCAAGCCAAGGTCGATTGCAAAGCGTTTTGCCGCTGCCGCTTCCCTGCCCGATCCCGCGCGAAGTCCATGATCGACAATAAGCACATGAGGCCTGCGCGCGCGCAAGGTATGAAGCAAGGCCGTGCTGTCTCCGCCGCCAGAAAAGGCAAGCCCAAAAGGCCCAGCAGGAAGCGCGGATAAATTAAGGGAAAGCTCCATGGCTATTTATAGCGCGCATATGGGCGGCGCAAAGCCCTAAGCAAAAAATTCTGGCGCCTGCTAGCAGCCCGTGCGAGCCGTCTCAACCCGCGCCTTTTCCTGCACATCCGCGCCCGCATTGGGGTACTGCGCCGTCAAGCTGCCGAGAGCATTACAGGCTTGCGCTTTATTGCCAAGCTCTCGCATGGTGACCGCCAAACCCACCATCGCATTCGGCGCGAGTTCTCCTTGCGGATCTTTGCGCATAGAAGCAATATAAGCATCTGCGGCGTCCGCATAGCCGCCGCGCACAACATAAGCTTCGCCGAGCCAGTAATTGACTTCGCCGGCATCTGCTGCATCAGGATTTATCTGTAGATATTGCTTAAAGGCGGTCTGCGCGCCAAGGAAATCCCCCTCGGCGAGCTTGGTTCGGCCCGTTTGCGGTAAATCCTCAAGGCTATATTGCTGTACCTCAATGATCTTTTCGCCAAAACTCGGCGCAGAGGGAACAGAGCTGGGTTGATTAGGATCAATAACCCCCGCACTTGGGAAATTCGGCTCGCCCGTAATGGTCGTGGAATAAGGCGAGCGATAACTCGGCGCGGGAGCAGAAGCCCTCTGTTGTTCAACTAGGTCAACCGCGTCTAGGTGCGTTTGCATACGGCCCGCGAGAACCGCCAAACCCTCAAGGTTTTGAATTTTTGCTGTGGCCGCCGAGACCTCGGCACGCAGCTGATCACGCTCAAATCGAAGGCGCTCAACCTCTCCCGTCAGCGTGCGCATATTTTCTTCCAGCGAGTCCATGCGCTGCATTAGGCGCTCCGCTGCAGGATCACCTGTAAGCATACGGCGCTCCAGCCGCTCAAGGCGCTGGGAGAGTTCAAAATTTTGAGCCGCAAGTTCTTTTTTACTCTGGGCCTGCGCAGGTACCATCATGAGTATAACGAGAAGGGCGGCAAGGGAAAGACGAATAAAAAACGGCATATAAGCTCCAGATATCACTGCATCACAAGATAATCAGCTTGGCAGTTTTAGAAACTGCCATGGTTTTATATAGAGGCGAGATTAAGGCATGTCTTATTAAATGCTGGTTAAGTACAGCGGCTGCCCCACACAAAAGCCGCGATAGTCTCGCAGCCTTCTCTATTTATTGGCCGTCAGATTAGCCGATCGTTCCAGACATAAGATTGGTGTGTCCATTGCGGTTACGCGCCCAGCCCGCCTCATTGGAGCGGCCATCAATCGGGCGCTCTTTGCCATATGAAACCGTCGTCAACCGGCGTCCAGCGACGCCCTGCCCCACGAGGTAGGATTTCACACTTTCCGCACGCCGCGCCGCAAGAGCGAGGTTATATTCGCGGGTTCCCCGCTCATCTGCATTGCCTTCAATTACGGCGGTTACATTCTCATATTGGTTGAGCCAAGCTGCCTGCGCGCGCAAACTATCGATAGCCGTTGGGCTAAGATTATATTGGTTATAGCCAAAATAGACCCGCGCATCCCCGCCGGCTGAATTGATAAAATCGCCTTGAGAACCGGGAACCGGTGCATTGGGGTCAATGAAAATGGGCGCAGGCTTTGTCACGGGCGCGGGTGCTTGGACGACAGGTTCCGGGCGGGGTTCAGGTTTAAAAACCGGCTTGGGCGCCATTTCAGCCACAGGGGCTTCCTCAATAATTTCTGGTTTCGTCGCGCAGCCGCTCATGATTGCCGCAGCTCCCAGAGCCAATAAAAAAGGTCTAATGTGCATATATATCTCCTCGTCCTGTTTGGCCGGACGCTTGTTTTGAGTAAAGACAAGGCGACTCAAGATTTCAAGAGCAAAGCCAAGGATTTACCTAAATTTTTTGTGACGACCTTAATTAGAGGCAAATATAGGCAAATTTACGCAATAATAAGGCAGCTTTTATCCTTTAGCCTGCCAATGCGGACAAAATTAAGGCAGAAACCTAAGGCAATAATGGTGACCATGCCGGATCAGAGGCCGAGGTCGGGGTTGGAACCTTGCGCAGGTTCGTGCCCGTTAAGTCGATCGACCAAATTTGGCTATTTCCTCTTTGCCCGCGCGTCTCTCGGGAAAACAAAATCACGCGGCCGTTCGGGGACCAGGTTGGTCCTTCATCCAGAAAGCTCTCGGTTAGCAGCCGCTCACCAGAGCCGTCCACATTCATAACGCCAATATGGAACTTACCCTTATGGCTTTTGACAAAGGCAATTTTGTCTCCGCGCGGCGACCAGACGGGGGCATTGTAACGACCATCCCCAAAACTGATACGCTTCACGCCGCGGCCATCAGCCTGCATTGTATATAGCTGCGGTTTGCCGCCGCGATCACTGTTAAAGACAATATTGCGGCCATCTGGAGAGAAACTTGCGGAGACATCAATTGCCGGATTGTTAGTTAGCTGCGTTGTCGAGCGCGAACGCAAATCCATCACATAAATATCACTATTCCCTTTTTTCACCAAGGTCAGCAGCATTTTCGTACCGTCCGGTGAAAACCTTGGTGCGAAGGTCATGCCGGGGAAACTCCCGAGTAGCTCGCGGCGGCCCGTTTCAATCTCAAGCAAATAAATCGCGGGTACAATATTCTCATAGCTCATATAAGTGATTTTCTGCGTGCTCGGGGAGAACCTCGGCGTGATCACTGTGCTTGGCCCGGTGAGCAAATATTGTGCATTTGCCCCGTCCTGATCCATAATGGCGAGGCGCTTTCTGCGGTTCACCTTTGGTCCACTTTCATCAATAAACACGATGCGGCTATCGAAATAACCGCTCTCACCCGTCAATTGGCTATAGATCGCATCGGAGACTTTATGGGCCATGCGCCGCCAGTTATCGGGCGTAGCGGCGAGCCTTAGGCCTGAAAGCTGTTCTCCGCCAAAAATATCCCATAACCGAAATTCAACCCGCATACGGCTGTCGGACTCCATAACAATACGTCCTGATACCAGCGCTTCCGCTTTGATAACGCGCCAATCCGCGAAGGTCGGCGCGTAGTCGACATTGGTTTGCTTTTCGATAAAGCTATTGGGATCGAGCGAGCGAAATAAGCCCGAACGCAGAAGATCAGCGCGTACAACTTCCGCAAGGTCTTTACCAATCTGGCGGCCGCGCGCATCAGCGCTAATAAAATCCGGTACAGCGATAGGCGTCGGATCAATATTGCCTTTTGTAATATCAATCGAAAGCTGCGCCTGTGCAGGTGCAATCAGGCCGCCCCAAAGCAGACAAAGAGACAAGACAAATTTTACCAGACGTTTCAAATCATCCTCACAAAGTTTAAGGGGCGCAGGGCGCGTCCGTATAGCGCATAACCCGCGCAAAGGCGCTAGGCTCTTGGCCTGAAGCTTAGAGTCATATCTCTCCATCCGCTATAGTTTTCCGCAGGCAGAAAGTCATATGGCTCACATTTTTTGATAGCCGCTGCCGCGCGCTGTCTGGCGACCTTGGCATAAGGGCCGCTTCCGGTTTCCCCCAGCAGCTCCACTTTTTCGACATATCCATCGGGTAAAAGGCGAATTCTAAACTGCACGACAAGAGTTTCCGGATCGACGGCGTCACGGCTTTCTCGCCAACAGCGCAGCATCTCCGTTTGCAATTTATCCAAAAGACTGACGGACAAGCCTGTCCCCTCACCGCTAGCGGTGCGGGAAACCTCGGCGAACTCATATATGTTTTTCTCTGATTGCAGCGCCACTTGTTGATTTTTCTCAGGGGCGGCGTCTCTGGTTTTGTTGACAAAGTCTGAAAGAGAATCGAGATCAAAGGCAGGTTTTTCGGGCGGCTCCGGGGGCGGCTCAATCACCTCCTCGGGGACGGGGGCCTCAGCGGTCTTTATGGGCTCAGGCTCAGGCTGGGTTTTGGGCTTAGCGGCGTCTTCTTGGCGCTTTTCAACTTGCTCACTTTCCGTTTTTGCATTTTCCATCGGCGTTTCAAGCTGCATGGGCTCGGGCGGCTCATCGGGCGCAGGGAGGGGGATTTTTGTGTCTGGCCGTTTGATTGCCGCGCGTACATTGGTAATCTCTGCGAGCGTTAGAATTTCGACCGCCACAATCTGTCCCTCATCCAGCGTAGGAATAGCGCGCCCAAACATAAATATCCCGCCCGCGATAAACAGGCTGTGGGCAAGGAGGGATATGGGAAGGCCAAAGCGCATTTACTGGGCCGAAACAGGATCCGTCACCAAGCCGAGATTAGAATAACCTGCCGCATTGATGCGCGCCATGACTTTCATGACAGATCCATAATCTGACGCATCATCGCCGCGTAGATAGATACGCTCGTCATAGCCGTTTTGCGCAATGGCGGTGAGTTGGGTGACAATATCATCAAGGGAAACTTCCGTTTCCTGCAAAAACACCGTGCCCTCTTTGTCCACAGTGATGGTGATCGGTTCGGTCTCAGATGGGAGGGACTTGGCATCGGTTTTGGGAAGTTCCACCGGCACCCCAACCGACAGAAGCGGGGCAGCGACCATAAACACGATCAATAAAACCAACATAACATCCACCAAAGGCGTGACATTAATCTCGGCATTTAGCCGCGAGCGGCGAGACCGGCGGCGGCCATTACGCCCGCCCGGGCGGCCTGCTGTGGTTCCCATACCCATGGCTAGCTACCTTTTCCGAGTTTGCGGGACAGGATCGCCGAAAGCTCATCGGCATAACCCTCAAGGCGCGCAGCATATTTATCAAGGTCATTTGAAAACCAGTTGTAAAATATAACGGCAGGGATCGCGGCGATCAGGCCTAAGGCTGTCGCGAACAAAGCCTCGGCAATACCCGGCGCTACAACCGATAGATTTGTGTTTTGCGTAGCTGCAATCGCGCGAAAAGCATTCATAATGCCCCAAACTGTCCCGAACAATCCAATGAAGACAGAGGCAGACCCAATTGTGGCCAAGACAGACATTCCTCGTTCGGCTTTGGAGAGCTCCCGGTTGACAACCAAATTCATCACGCGGTCGATGCGCTCATGCGTACTTGCCAGTGCCATTTCAGAGCGCGCTCCAGACTTACTCGCGTCCCACTCGCGCATGGCGGCGGCGAAAACACGCGCCATCGGGTCACGTGCATCTTTGGCAAGACCCTGAGATAACTCGTCAAGCGTGCGGCCCGACCAGAACGTCTCCTCAAAATCTGTTGCGCGGCGCTTTAGGGTTACAAAGGTAATGAACTTGTCAACGGCGATGGCCCAAGACCAGATTGACGCCAAAATCAGGATAAGCATCACGGATTTAACAATCCAGTCCGCGCGTAGAAATAGGCTTAGAAATGAGAAGTCGCCAACAGCCTCCGCCGGACCTAAAGGCGTGGATTGCAAAACTATATAAAGAATATCGAACATAAAGTTTCCGTCAGTTTAGACCGCTTAGGTCGCAGATTGCTTCAACAAAGACTAAGCACTCTTGCCAGCTTTGCCCAATTAACAGCCCGTAAGGTGGTTTGGGTAAAATGTGCAATAAATTATTAACCATAGCGTTAACGAGGCCCGAATATATATTTTGGCACTAAATCAAGGCCATTATCAATCACCTCGCCGTGAAATTGGAAGCCAACAAAAGAAAAACGGGCCAAACTGTAGTTTGCCATATTGTTTCCGTAATTGGCTGCTATAAGCGTAAAGCCTTCTGACATGTATTTCGCATCGTTTGAACTGGAGACTTTATGACCCGCTTTCTATCTGTCCGCGCCTTTACCGCCATTGCTGGCGTCCTTGCGCTGAGTGCTTGTAAAACAACGCCCGAACCTGTTGTTGTTGAAGAAAAGATAGACATCGTTGTGCCAGAGGCCGTAGACACCTGTACTCCGATCTCTGCCCTCACCCGTGTCGTGATACCTGCGGAAACCGAGATATATTACGCCATCACAGAAATCGACAATCCGCCCTATGAGCCGATCCAGCGCAAAGAAAAACTCACCCGCGAGGTTAAGCCGGAAGAAGTTTTCTACGTTGATAGCGAAGGCAAAGAGGTTCTTGATCTGTGCGATGAACCCGAAGCAGGGCCGACGCCTGAAAATATGGAAGGCTTTGACGATCTTGGTGATGCCGCGCAGCCCGAGATGATCGGCGGACCTAAAACCGTATATGAGGTGCCTATCGTGGACCTTGAAACAGGCGGTTAACCTACCGCCCCTTAACTTCCTCTTGGAGTTGCGGTGCCGTATCGGGCCGCCCAGTATAGCGCAATACCGCGTGCGTTATTAATAAAGCGATGTCCGTTTTTATGCATAATCCCGCAGTCCTCATAGGCGGGGCTCTCATCTGCCAAAATTAAAGTCGGACAGTTTTGGTTCTTGTCCCCAAGCTTTGAGACAATATCCGTCCGAGGTTTGGCGATAGGCTGATAGGAAATTTCAAGACCCTCTTTGATCGCTGGGTAATACGATAGCACGCCCCATATTTCAGCGCATTCGGGACAAAACTCCCGTCGTTCATTATCGTAAAACCCCGGCGGCAAAAGGTATAAATTATCTCTTTGTGTCATGCCCCACCCTATCACGGCTCACGCTTGGGCGGAATATAAATTTTACGCTCTCTCGCTGCCGGTAGGCTTTCGGGGCAAACCCGCACGACACCATAGTTGCCATCGGGCGTCACGCCGCGCTTCATCTGGCATCCCCTCTTAACCCCGTGCAGCCGGTCCCAAAGTTCACCATCAAGACCAATACCCGGCAATAACATAAATCCATTCTCGCCTGCGATCTTGCTCCCGATTTTAAGGCGGATTTCGCGCTCACTCAGACCAAAAAATTGAGACGGCATGCCCGTGTCCGCGCGCCTAGGCGTCCAGACCCGCTGCGTTTCTGTGAGTGCATAGTCTTCAAAAACCTCTGCGCGAATATCCTGACAATCAGGCGATAACGATCGGAGGCAATCGGCCTGCCCTAATAACCCGAGGCCCTCCAGCCGCTTTGCCGCGAGCGGGGGCTCCAACGCCCAGCGAGAGGGAACATAATCGCGGTTTTCATCCTCCAGCTGATTATTTGACGCAAACCCGCCAGCAGTTGAGCCCGATTGGGAATCTAAAATCGGCGGAGGGAGATAGCTTGGCGGGTCTACTGGCGGGGTAGTTACGGAGTCTGCCTGCGCATGCCGTTCATCTGGCGGCGCTTCTGGGCTGGTCTTAACAGGCTTCATTTTCACAGGTTTAGGCTCCGTTTGATCTGAGTCTTTAGGGCCGGGGAGCGCCGTCAGCGGCGGCGTAGACGCGGGCGGCAAAAGCTTTACCGCAACAATCGCAGGACCGGACGTTGTGTGCATATGGCTATGGGGCGCCAAAAACATAGAGAGGCATAAAACCGCAATATGCAAAAGGGTTGCCGCAAGGACCGCGCGCACGTCTTGACGGCGGAGTGGGGCCGCGCCTTCTGGTGGTGATAGCTGCGCATAAGGGACGATGCCGTAATCTCCTCCCCCTTTGCCGCTCGCCAGTCCCATAATCTATAAGACGCCGCCCCCGCTAGCTTCGCAAGTTAAGCTGCTGTAAGCTATTGTTCAGGATCGACCCATAATTCGTGTCTTGATCACGCAGGGCAAGGCCGTTATGGCCAATCCCGACGCAACAGAGCACTCACGCCCAAAGGACGCCATCATCGCAACGCCAGCTCAAAATTTAAAAACGGCGCTTAGCGCTTTTCGAAAAGGGCAATTGGAATCCGCCGAGACGGCAATCTCCGAAGCCCTTCGCGCGGATTTATTTAATGTGGACGCGCTATATCTAGGCGCAATTATCTCCCATCAGCGCGGAGAGCAAAGTCTTGCCCTCTCGCGGCTACAAATGGGATTATCGCGCGCACCCGATCACTATGAAATGCTAAATGTGCTGGGGAATGTGCAAAAAGCCGTCCATGACTTAGCCCGCGCGGAAAAGGCCTTTCGCTCAAGCCTTGCTATCAAGCCTGATTATCTGATTGCGCGCCGAAATTTGGCTTTCACATTGATGCAAATGGAACAGCCCCATATCGCCCTGATGGAATTTAGCGTCCTACCGCAGGCCGAGCAAGGATCACATAACATCCCGCTCGCCAAGGTGATCTGCTTAAAAGATAGCCACCGGCTGGACGAAGCCAAAGCCGCCCTCGACAAGCTAAGCGCCGCAAATCCAAATGAAAACTATGGCTTCATTGCGGGGCAGATCGCAGCGGCCCAAGGGCATTATGACGACGCCATTACTGCCTATAGCCGTGCCTATACAGACCCTAAAAACGGGCCGCAGGCTATAAAGAATTCCGCTCAGATCCTGCATATGCTTGATCAATGGAGCGCCGCGCAGGAGCTTCTGTCAAAGCTTGCCGCGACGGGCTCCCCCGCAGCGCTCGCCGCGATTTCCGAATGCTATGTCGAGGCCGGGGATTTAAAACAGGCCGACTCGGTTATCCAAGCCGCGAAACATGCACATAAGAACGCGCCAATATTGCAAAAAGCCGAAAGCGAAATATCGCTTCAGCGCGGACGGGCTCAGGACGCATATCAAAGCGCGCGCGCCGCTCTTGATGCCGCGCCGGGACGGCTTGATTATATGGCCCAATTTGCCCGCTGCGCCTTTGCCGCCGGCGCATATAATGACGTGCTTGTCGCTGCGGAAAATGCACTTAAACGCGTGCCCAATGATCAGTTCTGGCGCGCTATGCTAGCAGCAGCGGGCCGCGCCACAGGGCAAGCTTATCGCCACTATTTCGACTATCAGGGCTTGGTTAAGGTTTATGACCTGCCTCCGCCGGAAGGCTATAGCTCTATTGAGGCTTTTAATGAGGCTTTGGCCAAAGCGCTCTCAGAACTGCATGTCTTTAAGGCGGCTCCGCTGGATCAGTCATTGCGGCTGGGCACGCAAACGGAAATTGATCTTCGTTTTGCCAAAGCCCCCGAAATTCAGGCTTTCTTTAAGCTGATCGACGCGCCAATTCGCGATTACATTGCCCATGTTGGGCCGAACCCCGAAAATCCTGTTGGGCGCCGCAATACGGGGAATTACCGCTTTTCCGGCGCGTGGTCCGTGCGGCTCGGCGCGGGGGGGTTTCACGTCAACCATGTTCACCCCATGGGCTGGATCAGCTCCTCATATTATGTGCAAGTGCCCAAAGAAGTTGAAAATTCAAAAGCCAAAAATGGCTGGATACAATTTGGGCAACCGCCAACCGATATTTCAGACATGAGCCCGGAGCACGTCATCGAGCCCAAATCGGGGCGCCTTGTCCTCTTCCCCTCTTATATGTGGCATGGGACGCTGCCGATTACCGAAGATAGCCCAAGGCTCACCCTGCCCTTTGATATTATTCCAGCTTAGCGCTCGCTTTAAATAGAGGTCTAGACTCTTATCAAAGCGTTTATTCCAACAAATAGGGACGCAGCTTTTCCATCATCTCTTTGGGTGCGCGTTTCGGGCGCCCCTGCAAATCTATGCAGGCGGCTTCACTATCGGCGGTGAGAAGCAGTTCCTCACCGCGAAATATCTTTTGCGTCACCAGCAGGCGCGCGCCCTTAAAGACGTCATAGGTGGTCATAACCGACAGCACATCATCAATTTTGGCGCTGCGCTTATAATCAAGGTTTATCTTGCGAATAACAAAGGCGAGCGGCATCTCGCGCTCCAAAAGTTCCCTATGACCAATCCCCGCAAGGCGAAAGTAACTGCTGCGCGCCCGTTCAAGGAAACGCAAATAATTGGCATAATAGACCACGCCGCTAAAATCCGTATCCTCATAAAATACGCGGATAGGATAGTAATGCTCTCGGCCCTTAAAATAGCCCATGGGCGGCAGGTCGTGGGGGGCAATATCCTTATCAAATGCCATATAGCTACCCTTCAAACAAATCTGGCAAATCGGGGGGCGTCGGCGCGGCCAATCCCAAATGGGCAAAGGCACGCGGCGTGGCGACTCGCCCGCGCGGCGTGCGCTGCAAAAAGCCTTGTTGTATAAGGTAAGGCTCTATGACATCTTCTAGCGCGTCACGCGCCTCGGATAATGCTGCCGCCAGCGTATCAGCTCCGACAGGTCCGCCGCCAAACATCTCGCAGAGCGCCATAAGATAGCGCATGTCTTGTCGGTCTAGGCCAATATCATCGACGCCAAGCCGTAAAAGCGCCGCGTCCGCCGCCGCCGCATCGACATTGGCATGGCCCGCATCTTCGGATAAATCCCGCACACGCCGCAAAAGCCGCCCCGCCACGCGCGGCGTCCCGCGAGACCGGCGAGCAATCTCGCGCGCGCCATCGTCACTCATGGGCAGGCCCAATTTTTGGGCCGCGCGCATGACAATCCCTGTTAACTCCTGCGTATCATAAAACTCAAGCCGGACAGGAATACCGAAGCGGTCACGCAGCGGCGTCGCCAGTAGCCCCGCTCGCGTGGTCGCGCCAATCAGCGTAAAGGGCGCCAGATCAATCTTGATCGAGCGGGCCGCCGGCCCCTCTCCGATAATCAGATCAAGCTCGAAATCCTCCATGGCAGGATAAAGGACCTCTTCGACGACTGGATTTAGGCGGTGAATTTCATCAATAAACAAGACATCGCGCGGCTCAAGATTAGTCAGCAGCGCGGCGAGGTCACCTGCCTTGGAAATGATCGGGCCTGAGGTTGAACGAAAATTCACGCCAAGTTCGCGTGCCACGATCTGAGAGAGTGTTGTCTTGCCAAGGCCCGGAGGGCCGGAGAGTAAAAGATGATCCAGCGGCTCTTGGCGGCGGCGCGCGGCGTCAACATAGACTTTGAGGTTTTTGATTGCCTTTTTCTGGCCAGTAAAATCCTGAAATGTCAAAGGCCGTAGGGCGCGGTCGCGGCCATCCCCCAGCTGGGTCTCTCCGGTTATCAGGCGCTCGTCTTCCATTAGGCCGAGAGTTCTTTAAGCGCAGCTTTGATGAGGTCATCTAGCGGCGGGTCGGACTCAAATTTGCCATATGCGCTCGCAACCGCGCGCAGCGCATCGGACTGCCCAATGCCAAGGTTTTGCAGCGCGGAAATCGCATCATTTCGCAGCACCATATCAGACAGCCCTTCGGCCCGCTGCGCGCCGCTCGCGGCTTGGTCGCTCGGCGCAGTAAAGGCCCCCGCAAAAAGACGCCCCGCCGGCGCGGGCTTGCCCGAAAGCTCAATGGCGATACGGGCTGCCAGTTTTGGCCCCACGCCCGAGGCGCGCGCAAAGCTGGCTTTGTCCTCAAGGCTTGCAGCCGATAATATTTGCCCCGGCGTCAAAATATCAAGGATCGCAAGGGCCGCCTTCGGCCCCACCCCCTGCACGGATTGCAAGCGCACAAACCAAGCCCGCTCTTCTTCGGTGCCAAAGCCAAAAAGCGTGATAGCCTGCTCTCGCACATGGGTCTCGACGTGGAGACGCGCGCTCTCGCCCTCTCGTAGGTTAGAAAGTGTACGAGACCCGCAAGACAACAGATAGCCTACACCGTTTACATCAAGGATGGCTTCGCCCTTACCAGACAAAAGACAAGTACCGCTGAGCATGCCGATCATATCCGCCGCCCTGTAATGAGGGCGCTGCAGCGATACCCCCGTGATGTCTCGAATCTATTCATAGCGCCAGCTTAGCACAAAGCGGCGCTATCCAACACGGCGATATAGCGCGCCGGCGGCATTGACGCGGTGTCCATGACAGATCGCAATCGCAAGAGCGTCGGCGGCGTCACCTGCCTTCACCCCGCATCCAGGCAAAAGAACATTCATCATATGTGCAACTTGGGTTTTATCTGCCGCCCCTGTGCCGACCACAGATTTCTTCACAGAGCGCGGAGAATATTCGCCAATCCCCAGACCCGACGTACCCGCCGCTAAAAGACAGGCTGCCCGAGCATGACCCAGTTTCATGGCACTCATGGGATTGTTCTTCATGAAAGCCTCTTCAATACCCGCCTCATGTGGGCGGTGCAGCGTAATAATCTCGCGCAGGCTCTCAAAGAGGGTTTTAAGGCGATCGGCTAATTCCAATTTTGAGTCAGGCTTGATAACCCCATGGGCAATATGGCGCAACTTTGTGCCTTCAATATCAATGACTCCCCAGCCGCAGGCCACAAGAGACGGATCAATTCCCAATATTCGCACGCTGTGATTCACAAAAGAACAATAGCGGAACAAACTCATATCACAAGCAAAAAGAGATTAACAGCCATTAACTATATTTAGGGCAGCACTTGTCTTTCGCTCCAGAAATGACCCTTTTTCGCCTTAGTGTTATTAAAATGCCTCTTTATTGGCACAGTCCGTCCCTAATGCTGCCCGATAGATATTTATGATTGAAAGCGTAATCAAACACGATGTGAAAGGGCTAGATATGACATCACCACTTAAAACGACGCTAATACTTACCATGGCCGCCGCCGCTTGCGCGGGCGCTGTGATCTGTCAGGGCGCTTACAACGATATGGCCCGAAGCCAATCCAGCGCGCCGACGCCCCAGACCAAGAGTGTCGCTGGCCCAAATGAGACGCAAAGCGCGCAAGCCTTAGTTAAAACCAGCGGCCTTATATCCTTGCGGCCCCGCGTAACAATTTCGGAGATCACGCCTGAAATTGCGACACGGCAGATAGCTTTGACGAAAACGCCCGATATCTCTAAAAAGGAGCACATCCTAGATGGGCTAGGCCGCACTAATATTTCCGTTGCGCGATTGCATGAGGGCCGGTTTCTTCCGACCCCTCACCAAGAGGCCCGCGCATGGACATCCCTGAAATTAGGAAAGGTCGCCTTCACTCCACTTCCCGCCAGTACCCATTTTGATGTCCTGCCATCGATTTCGCAAAACGGCGTAGACAGCGACAATAAGATCGATGAAATCCGCCTCGCGGCGGTAAAGGCCAAGTCCGAATACGTTTTGATTTACGCCGTGGGCAAAGACGCCTTTTGGGGTGAATTTGGCGGCAGGGCGATAGAGCGTACCGGACTAACGGTTGATGAGGCTTCGCCTGCGCGCGAAAACGGCGATGCCAAGGCTCTGCTGGTTCAGGCCCATAATGGACGCGTCCTCGGAGCGGTCACGACATGGGCACCGGATATGCAAACGCTTACCGCCGAGGTCAAATCCATGATCGAGCAGCTCTAATTCCATACTTTACCGCGCGCCGCGCCGCGTTATAGAAGGAGCGTGATAACCCGCGTTCCAGATAAGACGAGACCTTTGCTCAATATCCAAGCGCTGCGCGCCGCCGCAGCGCTTTTGGTTGTCTTTGTGCATTTACGCGATTTAGAGGCCAAATATAGTCCAGATCAAATCTTGCCCAAAATCTTCAGCCTTGGGATTGTCGGCGTTGATCTGTTCTTTGTCATTTCTGGATTTATCATGATCTATGTGTGCTGGGGCCTAGAACGCGGCAGGCGGACGGCAGCTGCGTTTCTTTTTGCCCGGCTCGCCCGCATCTATCCTGTTTACTGGCTCATCGCAGGCGCTGTCTTTTTCGCATGGAAGCTTAGCCCCGATCTAATAAGTTTTAATCCCGAGCAAGGTTCTGTGGGGCGCTCATTTCTCCTTATCCCCGATTATAATGCACCAATGCTGAAGGTCGCATGGACCCTCATTCATGAGCTTTATTTTTATCTTGTCTTCAGTCTTTGCCTATTTTTTCCGCGGCGGTTTTGGATCGGGCTGCTAACCTTTTGGGCCGCCCTCATTTGGGGAGCCAATCAATCCGGTCTGTGCCCAATTACCCCCGGGTGGCGGCTGGTGACAAATCCTATAAATTTGGAGTTCTATTTCGGCGCGCTGATCGGCTGGGCCTATCTGCATAGCGGCGGCGCAAACCGATTTGGCAAGAGCGCGCTCGCGCTAGGGTTAGGCTTGATGATGGTCGTCATGATCTATCAAAGTTATTTTGCGGCGGATATCTATCCAGGTTTTGGCGCGCGCACGCTTTTGATTGGCCTGCCCGCTGCGTTGATTGTTCACGGCCTTGTGCAACTGGAGAGCCGCGGCCTGCGCGCCTCCAAAGCGCTCGCGCGGAGCGGGGATTGGTCCTATGCGCTTTACCTTGCGCATGTCCCCATATTAAGCGCGTTATTTCTGCTCTGGGGCCGCGCTGCATATGGCAGCAGCCCGCTAGACAACCTCATTGTCATGCCCTTATTTGTTGGGATCGCTATTGGTTTATCTGCCGCTATATGGCTTGGATTTGAGCGCCCGATTTTACGCGCAAGCCGCCGCATCCGCCGGCGTATAGATAATCCCCCAAATAGGTGAGGCGAAGGGTGTTACGTCAACCCAGTACTGTGGGGGCGTGGGCTGACGTAACGTGATCTCTCTGCCGTAATCCGCCGCCAAAATCCAGCGCTGTAAAGAGCCAATGTTAATTATTCGGCAGCCTCATTGAGTATCTCCGGCGGGCTCCAACGTAAAACAGGTTTCCGCGCGGCTTGGGTTTCATCAAGCCTGCGCATGGGCGCGTGCATCGGCGCGTTTCTAAAGCGCTTGACATCGCCTGATTTGGCCCGCTCCGCGAGGCTGCGCATAGAGCGAATAAAGCGGTCAAGTTCGCCTTTGGACTCAGATTCTGTGGGTTCAATCAACATCGCGCCGTGCACGACCAACGGAAAATACATGGTCATGGGATGATAGCCCTCGTCGATCATAGCTTTAGCAAAATCGAGCGTCTCTACCCCTGTATCTTTAAGGAAACGATCATCAAAGAGGGCCTCGTGCATACATACGCCGCCAAAGGCGGGCGTCATGACATCCGAGAGGCTCGCTTGGATATAATTTGCGTTCAGCACTGCATCCTCAGTCGCCTGCTTAAGACCGTCCGCGCCGTGGCTCATCATATATGAGAGCGCGCGGCTATACATGCCCATTTGCCCGTGGAAAGCGCACATACGGCCAAAACTGCCCTCCGTCTCGGAGGTGTTTTCAACCAGATCAAATCCTGACTCTGTTTTCACCACATAGGGTACAGGCGCATGGTCCTTAAGGGCGTCAGATAAAACCGTTGGTCCCGACCCCGGCCCGCCGCCGCCATGAGGCGTTGAAAATGTTTTATGCAGATTGATATGCATGGCATCCACGCCCAGATCTCCGGGCCGCACACGGCCAACGAGAGCGTTAAAATTCGCCCCGTCACAGTAAAAATAACCGCCCGCTGCATGAATAAGGTCGGCGATTTCGATAATGTCAGTCTCAAATAATCCACATGTATTGGGATTGGTCAGCATGATACCGGCAATATCATCGGATTTTTCCGACAGCTTGGCCCGCAGCGCGTCCATATCCACGCGTCCGCGGCTATCGGCGGGAATTTCATCGACGCTAAAACCGCATTGGACTGCGGTGGCGGGATTAGTGCCATGAGCAGACTCCGGTACAAGGACGCGGCGGCGCGCACTCTGCCCATCTGCATCAAGGCGCGCCCGAATGGCCATCATTCCGCAAAGCTCGCCGTGGGCACCGGCCTTGGGCGTTAGCGCCACCGCCGGCATATTGCAAAGCGTCATCAGCCAATGGGAAAGCTCATACATGAGCTCAAGCGCGCCTTGCACCGAGGAGATTGGCGCGAGCGGGTGCACATCGGCAAAGCCAGGCAGGCGCGCGACTTTCTCATTAAGCCGCGGATTATGTTTCATCGTGCAAGAGCCAAGTGGATAAACGCCCAAATCAATCGCGTAGTTTTTTTGGCTTAGGCGCACATAATGGCGCATGGTCTCAGGCTCAGACAGACCGGGGAGGCCAATATCGCCTTGGCGCGCATGGCCGCCGAGGCGGGATTTACCGCCCTTAGGCTCTGGCAGATCAACACCAGAATTTTGTAATGTCCCCGTTTCAAAAATCAGCTTTGTCGCTTGATTGAGGCCATAGCTGCCGGAAACAGTTCTTCCGTGCGGGCTATCATTCGCCGCAATAGGGGATGTCGGGCGTCCTTGGTTTTTCATGATAATACCTCCGTCAGCGCGGCCGCAAAGGCCTGCATATCCTCATCGCTCACCACCTCGGTGGCGCACACCAAAAGCAGGTCGTCATGCTGCCCATCTGATAGTCTTGAAAAGGGCACGCCGCCCAAAATCCCCTTCTCCGCGAGGGCCTCAACGACCTTTGCGGCGGGTTGATTTAGCTTGACAGTAAATTCATTGAAAAATGTGTCATTTATCACCTGCGCGCCATCAACCGCGTCTATCATATCCGCGAGCGCGCAGGCATTTTCATGATTAAGCGCCGCCATGCGCTTAAGTCCTGCATCGCCGAGCAAGCTCATATGAACTGTAAAGGCAAGACAGCATAAACCGCTATTGGTGCAGATATTGGATGTCGCTTTTTCGCGGCGAATATGCTGCTCGCGGGTTGATAATGTGAGCACAAACCCGCGCTCTCCGCTCGCGTCCACCGTCTGGCCGCAGACGCGGCCCGGCATTTGGCGCACCAGTTTTTTGCGGCAGGCAAAAAGGCCGACATGCGGGCCGCCAAAATTTAACCCAACGCCAAGCCCTTGGCCTTCACCGACGACAATATCCGCACCTTGCTCGCCCGGCGGGGTAATTGCCGCCAGCGCCACAGGCTCTGTGAAGACCGCGATCAAAAGCGCCTTATGGGCGTGAGCTTTCTCGGCAATGGGCGCAAGGTCAACGATCTCGCCAAAGACATTGGGGCTTTGTACCACGACGCAGGCTGTCTCGTCTGTGATCATATCGATGACCGAGGCATCTTCGCCGATTGCAGGCGCGACCTCGTTGATTTGAATATCGAGGAATTTGGCTACGGATTGCGTCGCGGCGGCGTAATGCGGATGCAGGCCGGGCGCAAGAATGGCGCGCGTCTTACGCGTCACGCGCTTGGCCATGACCACCGCTTCCGCGCAGGCCGTTGAGCCATCATACATAGAGGCATTGGCGACTTCCATGCCCGTAAGAAGCGCGACCTGCGTTTGAAATTCGAACAGCGCTTGCAACGTGCCTTGGGAAATTTCCGGCTGATAGGGCGTATAGGCGGTCAGGAATTCACTTCGCTGGATGAGATGGTCAACGGTGGCAGGGATATGGTGCTTATACGCACCTGCCCCGCAGAAAAACGGCACGGAAGACGCGCTTACTGATTTTGCTGACAGCCGGCTCATATGCCGCTCAACCGCCGCTTCAGATTGATGCTTTGGTAGATCAACCAGTCCGCTAAGCCGCGCCGATTTTGGCACATCGGCAAATAAATCATCAATTGAGTCCGCGCCGATGACATCCATCATCGCCGCGCGGTCATTTGCATTCAAAGGTAGGTAACGCATTAATTAGCCCTCAACAATAAAACTGCGAGACCCGCAGCTATGATTAATCCTAGGCCGTCAACAACGGCAATTTTACTCAGGCTCCCGCCTAGCTCCCCGCGCATAAGGGCGATCAACATAAATCCGGCCATGCTCATGCTGGTTCCCACTAAAACAGGCCAGCGCGCCGCCGGGACATGGGCGGCGTAAATACAGCTCGCAGCGACCAATCCAAAAAGCAAAGCTCGGTGCTGCAAGAGGGTCATCAGAACTTGCTCCTGCGCAGAAATACCGTAAAGACTCGCCATTTTTTGCGGAAAAAACACCGACAGCGCAGGCAGGCCGTGAATAAGTAAAGCCAGAAGGTAGAATAAAACGGCGATAAGGCTTGGCATTATAGAAACCTTTTCATTTCAAAGGCCATATCACGTTCTGCGGCGCAGGATGAATTTTCAAAGATAATAACCACGCCGCGCTGGTCGGCCTCGGGCCTATTTTGGCTCAATTTTTCGACGAATGTGATCGTTTCGGCCTCAAGAGAAAAGCCAACAATCGCGTTCGATAATTTCGCTATGTAATCCTCTGGCGCATCAGAAATCTTCCAAGGCTGCTTAAGCCCGCTCTCCATGACATCAGTAAGCGGCGCAAGAAAGGCGGCCATATTCGCGCTATCCTCAGCCACCGTTATTTGACCGCGAATTTCGGCCGCCATATAATTCCATGTCGGCACAGCCTTATGATGCTCGGCTTTGGAGGGGTAATAAGACGGCGATATATAGGCGTTGGGCCCGCGAAATATAGCCGCCGCCACACCCTCAGTTTTTGCCGCTTTCCAGAACGGGTTGGCGCGAGCGACATGGCCAAGAAAACACTGCTTCCCCGCGTCATAAAAAAGCGGCACAAGCGCGGTTACGGGGCCACCCTCCCCATTTACAGCAACCGAGGCAAAGGGACAGCGCGCCGCAAATGCGAGCGCTGCTGCCTTATCGTGATTGGTGAATATGGGGGTGGGATGCATGGGTTTCCAATTTAAATTATCCGAAACATCCGGGGTTTCGGCGTTTCGATAACGTCGCTTGCTGGACAAAGACTAGGCCGCTACAAGCCCTCGCAATAGCTCTTATAGGCCGCTTCATCCATAAGGCTGCCAAGCTCATCTTTATCCGTGATCTTAATTTTTAAGAACCAGCCCTTCCCGCGGGGGTCCTCGTTAACGGTGGCCGGCTCATCCTCTAGCGCGCCGTTGACCGCTGTGACTTCGCCGCCCACAGGCGCGTAGACTTCGGAGGCGGCTTTCACGCTCTCGACAACCGCCGCTTCATCGCCTTTTGCCATTTCGCGGCCAAGCTCTGGTAGTTCAACAAAGACGACATCGCCAAGCTGCTCCGCCGCATAGGCGCTAATGCCAACAGTGCCGGCGTCTCCGTCAACTGTAATCCATTCATGATCTTCGGTGTAATAAGTGCTCATGTGAAGCTCCCTGTTTGCCTATTTGGTTCTGTGGTAATTATGCGGCGCGAAAGGCATTTTCGCCGTTTTTGCGGGGCGCGCCTTACCGCGTACGATCAACTGCACAGGCGTACCGGCCTTTGCAAATTCGCGCGCGACATACCCCATGGCCACAGGGCCATTATGGGTGGGGCCAAAACCGCCGCTGGTTATCTCGCCAATTTTCTTCCCGTCCATATCCTGAATTTCAGTATGCTCGCGGGCCGGTGCGCGGCCCTCGGGCAGAATGCCAACCAGACGGCGGGATGGTTTATTGGCAATCTCGGCCTCTACCCGCTTTGCGCCCAAGTATTTTCCGCCCTTGCGGCGATGTCTTTGGATTGACCACAAGAGCCCAGCTTCAACGGGGCTAGTCGTTTCGTCAATATCATGTCCATAAAGGCAAAGCCCGGCCTCAAGCCGCAAGGAGTCGCGCGCGCCAAGGCCGATCGGCTCAACGTCCACATAAGCCATAAGCGCCGACCAGAGCCGCACGATATCGTCATGGCGGGCGGAAATTTCAAAGCCATCTTCCCCCGTATAGCCGCTGCGCGAAACATGCGCCCACACAGGGCCGCCGTCGACATTACCCAGTTCCAGATCAGTATGGGTCATAAAGCTAAGCGCTTCGACCGCCGGATTAAGGCAGCCAAGAACATCACTTGCGCGCGGGCCTTGCAGGGCAATCAACGCCAATGTGTCGTCTTTGACATCCAGATTAACGCCCTTGGGCAAATGTTTTTTGATATGTTTAAAGTCCGCCGCCTTACAGCCCGCATTCACCACCAGATAGAGATAATGCTCTGTTCCTGAATGCGCGAGGCGCGAGATCATCAAATCATCTAAAATCCCGCCGTCCTTATTTAGGAATTGCGAATAGCGCTGCTGCCCCGGCTCAAGGTCCTGAATACTGGCAGGCACGAGGGTCTCTAGCGCTTTGGCCGCGGTTTCAAATGTCCCGTCTTCGGCGACGATAAAACATTGGCCCATGTGGGAGACATCAAAGAGCCCCGCTTTGGCGCGCGTGTGCAAATGCTCTTTTAGAACGCCGGATGGATATTGCACGGGCATGTCATAGCCGGCAAATTCCACCATTTTAGCCCCCAGCGCGACGTGATGGGCGTGAAGGGCTGTTTTATTGAGGTCACTCATATGGCATCTCCCGCAGAAACTGCGCCTAATGCCACCAGCTGTCCCTTTGGGCCTGAGAGATTGATCCAGCGACTGATATCCAGCCGCTAAACTTACTCCGTCGGCGGGGCGTTTCACCTTCCTTTTCAAAGTGGCCCTCACATGAAGGGTCAAGAGAAAAGGTCGCCCGCTTTCCAGCGTTTTAATTCCAAGCGGTCCACTTTGCCTGAGAGTTTCCGGGGCGGTTGCTCCTTCGGCGGCGGCCAATCTTCGCTGGCGCGCGCTCTCCCACTTGAAATGAGGATTGGGATATGGACGATTCCACAAGATGAGTCAATTCGCGCTTCACGGGCTAACGCAATTTTCAGTGGACAAATCCTTAATCTTTTCATGCCATAGGTCACAATCATATTAGCGAGAGAAATTATGGGTAAGTCACAAGAAGAAATAGCATTTGAAATGCTCTCCAAACTCAAAGGCCTTGGCGTTTGGGGAGAAGGCAATAAAGACGAAATTCTCGATCTTTTTGCCGAGTGTTTGATTGCCGCACAAGGTCAGCGCCGCGTTAAAGGACTCGAAGCTACGCGGCCCTCGGCCCCCGCAGTGCAACCCGCCGCGAGAATGGGAGCGCCCTTAACCCCGCCTGCTACCCCTATCCAGCCCCAACATGCGCCGGTTCACAATCCTGTGCACCAACAACAGCAACAGGTTGCGCAGACATTTGCTCCGCCCCAGCAAGGCTTGCAGCGTCAAGGTTAAACGGATAATCGAAGGCCACTCACTCCGAACCGCTACATGCGGTCAGGCGCCTCGATCCCTATAAGGTTCAGGCCTATCTCGAGTTGGCGCAGGGTCATCTCGGCCAAGGCCAGACGAGAGCCGCGCACGGCCTCATTTGTGCCATCGACCATAATCGGGCATTCGGTGTAAAATTTAGAAAAACTTTGCGCGAGACGGAATAAATGCTCGCAGAGAATATGCGGCGCATATTTCTCGGCAGAGGCCGTGACTGCGCGGCCAAAGCTATCGAGCGCGAGCACAAGCTGCCGCTCCGACGGCGCTTTTACGGTTATGGGGCCCGGCCCTGCGCCCTGCGCCTCTGCGCGGCGCAAGATTGATTTGATGCGGACTGCAGCATAAAGCAGGTAAGGCCCAGTCTTGCCTTCAAAAGCGGTAAAGCGCTCGGGATCAAAGACATAATTGGTCATGCGCTGATTTTGCAGATCGGCAAATTTAAGCGCAGCCAAGCCCACCTTACGCGCGATTTCCGCCCGTTCGTCGGCACTGAAATTCTCGCCAAAGCCCGTATCCGCTAGCCGTTTCACGGCTGCCTCATTCATAATTTCAAGCAAGTCTTCGAGACGAAGTACGCCGCCTTCTCTGGTTTTAAACGGCTTACCGTCCTTGCCGTTCATCGTGCCAAATCCGGCATGGAAAAGCTGCTCACGCTCATACCAGCCCGCTTTTACGGCCGCGCGGAAGACTTGCTCGAAATGTAAAGCTTGTCGCTGATCTACGACATAAATAATCAGATCCGGGTCAGGGTCCGACATACGGTCCACAAGGGTCGCAAGATCGGTAGTGTGATAAAGCACCGCCCCGGACCGCGCCAGCAGCATGACCGGCGGCACATCCTTTTTCTCGCCGTCTTCCTCGACGCGGATAATCAGCGCGCCGTCATCCTCCTCGGCAATGCCTTTGGCTTTAAAGTCCTCAATCATGGCGGGGATAAGCGGATCAACGCAGGCTTCACCCTTCCAAAGGTCGAACTCAACGCCCAAATTCCCATACCCCACTTTCAGCGCGGCCACGGAGACATTGATGAAATGCTCAAGAAGCGCGCGGTAGCCTGCGCGGCCTGCTTGTAGCTCAGCCGTTGCAATACGTGAGCGCTCCATGCGGTCTTTATCGTTTTTGGCGGCATTGCTCGCTTGCGGGTAAAGCCGCGCCAGATCATCCATGGTCACAGGCGAAGTCTTGGGATAGCCGCTGCTCCAGCCAGCATCAAAATAGGGAAGATCGGGCTGCTCTATCTCGAGTTCGGAGATCAGATGCCCCATCTGAAGTCCCCAATCCCCCATATGGACATCGCCAATAACCTTATGCCCAAGCGCGCGCAAAATGCGCTTGATCGCCTCGCCAATCACCGCCGACCGCAAGTGCCCTACGTGCATGGGCTTGGCGACGTTGGCCCCGCCGTAATCAATTACAATCGTTTTTGGGCTTTGCTGCGCTATACCCATATGGACATCGGTGCCAAGGGTAGCGGCCTGCTCGGAAAGCAGACTGGCGTCGGGATGAATATTGATAAATCCAGGTCCCGCGATCTCTACATTGCCAATCCCTGCAAGGCCATGCAGTTTCTCGGCAGCTGCGGCGGCAATTTCGCGCGGATTGACTTTCTCTCCATTTTTTTTGGCAATGCCTGCCGCCGCCATGGCCCCATTACATTGAAAGGGGGCCATATCTGGGCGGTCGGATTCTCGTGTCGTCCCAATTTGCTCAGGATAACCAAGGCCCGCGAACACACCTCGCGTCGCGGCGTCGATCGTCTCTAATATGGATGTCATATCGGAAGGCTACTGGCCAGCAGAGACGCGAAAGCGTTTGCCTTGCGCGTTAAATTCGCGCTGCGCATCCGTTATTTCAAAACCAACTATGATCTCGAAATTCTCCCCCGAAGTTCCTTCACTCGCGCGCGGAATGCTGTATTCATCGATGCGCTCAGTGACGGTGACGCGGTCAGCGCCTGCTGGAAATGTGACTTGTAAGGGGAAAGTTTGTTTATTCATCACGGCTATGTTTTTACGCGTTAAGGCAACAAAATACTCATAAGTCGCAGTCTCCTGAGACGACGCCGCAGGACCTCTCCCAAGATCAAAATTGATCTCAATGTCCCCGCGTATAGGCTGCTCGCCATAGTAACGGCAAAGGCTACGGATTTTACCGATCTCTCCGGTAAACCCAACGTTTTGGAAGGTCTGCGCGTCGCCGCGAAATTCCACGATTCTTGCGGCGTCATAGAGCGCAAAAGCACGGGGACATGGCCCCGGATTAGCTTCGGCGGCTGCGCCAATTTCAAAGGCCTCTTGGGTGGTTCGGCATCCGCTAGCCAAAAGAGCCGAAAGAGCGATAAAGGCAAATGTCGTTTTCATAATTGCACGCATAGGGCCGTCCTTTAGATTTAAGTCGCGCAAAGCCAGCGTCTATCGCTGGCCTAATGTCGCCATCTTTGCTAGGTCTTATCGGGTTACGCCTCCGCTCGCAACACCCAGGCGCGCGAATGGTCAGCGCATGAGGAGAATTTAATGAGCTTGCAAACGCTTACCCCGCCAGAAAATCCCTCACTGGCACGGAAAACCGTCTATCTCGCCGCGCCTAGAGGCTTTTGCGCGGGCGTAGATCGCGCCATTCTGATCGTCGAAGAATCATTGAAGAAATACGGCGCGCCTGTCTATGTGCGCCATGAAATCGTGCATAACCGCCATGTGGTCAATCGCCTCAAGGAACTTGGCGCGGTCTTTGTCGAGGAGCTTTCCGATTGCCCAGATGATCGGCCCGTTGTATTTTCAGCCCATGGCGTCCCTAAATCCGTTCCGGCCGCCGCCGCCGCGCGGGAAATGACTGTGCTGGACGCCACCTGCCCGCTCGTGTCCAAAGTCCATATAGAGGCCGAGCGCCATTTCAATCACGGTCACCATATTCTGATGATCGGCCACGCGGGCCACCCTGAAGTCATTGGCACGATGGGGCAATTGCCGCCAGGGGCCATTACCTTGGTTGAAACTGAGGAAGAGGCCCGTACACTCGCGCCCCCAAATCCTGAGAACCTTGCGCTTGTTACGCAAACAACTCTCTCGGTTGACGATACGCAGGGCATTATCGATATTTTGCAAGGGCGGTTTCCGACCATTGCCCTGCCCTATAAAGAAGATATTTGTTACGCCACGACCAACCGCCAAATGGCGGTCAAAGCCATTGCAGAGTCGTGTGACCTTTTGCTTGTGATTGGTTCTGTAACCTCCTCGAATTCTAAACGCCTCGTCGAGGTTGGGGCCAAATCCGGCGCCAAAAACGCCCGTCTCATCTCTAGCGCAGACAGCATTGATTGGGAGTTAATTGACGGCGCGGATCGCATTGGCCTTTCGGCAGGGGCAAGCGCGCCGGAATATCTCACGGACGGCGTGTTGGCCGCGCTGCGCTCGCGCTATGATATTTCCGTTGAAGAAGTGGAAGTTATCAAAGAAAAAGTCATCTTCCGCCTGCCCCGCCTTCTACGCGAGACATGACCACTGGCGACAAGGATTTTGTAATTTATACAGACGGGGCGTGTTCAGGAAATCCCGGGCCGGGCGGCTGGGGCGTTTACATGACTTACGGTGATAAAGAAAAGACGCTTTACGGCGGGGAACCCGACACAACAAATAACCGCATGGAATTACAAGCCACAATTGAGGCCCTTCAGGCGGTAAATCCCAAATTCAAAGGCCCCATCACCCTTTGGACCGACAGCACCTATGTCCTAAAAGGGATCACGGAATGGATCACCGGCTGGAAGACACGCGGCTGGAAAAACGCAGCCAAAAAGCCCGTGAAAAATGAGGATTTATGGCGGCAGCTTGACGACCTCAACGCCAAGCATGACGTGACATGGAAATGGGTCAAAGGCCACGCCGGCGTTGAAGGCAATGAGCGCGCCGACGAGCTCGCCCGCCTAGGCGTAGAGCAAGTGCGGGAGGTTTAAGGGCTCAACTATCCTGTTTGAAATTCAATCGCCAAGCGTTGGGCGCACCTTCCAGCTATAACTAAACCCATCACCTTTCTCTATTTTTACTGCGGCCTCTTCGCCATATATAGCGGAAAGTTGAGGCATGGCGAGCACGACTTCTTCGCCGTCCTTATTTTCTTTAAGCTCAAAGGCCAACATCACACCATCTTCGTTATTAGCAAGCAATGTTTCATAGGCTCTTATCTCAATAAATAGTTCCCTGTCAGCGAGTTCAAATTTTACGGTAAAGTTATCGGTGTCTTTACCCACCATTTCATAGTTAACACGTTTCACATGTTTTTCACCGTCTTCGCCATGCTTAATAAACTCGCCTTCGAAATCGAGGTTTAATTCGCCGGCAAATGCCAAGGACCCAAATGACAAGAGGCCGATGAAGGCTACTCCTAGCCCTGCAAATGCTGTTTTCGGTTTGGAGAGGAGAAATGATTTTAACATGATGACACGTTCCTTATATCCGAGGTTGGGCGTGCTAATAGATTCGTCAGTCAAATATTGATTTATCAAATCTCTAACAATTCCACTCACAGAACGGTTTTCTGATAAAGATTTCCGACGCAAAGCTTCCTTCGTCTCGAATGATACACGTATCTCGAGCATTTCAGACTTTTTAGATTTTCGCGTCCTCGGCATGACTATTTTCGACTCACTTCATCTAAGCACAAACCTAAGAGAAAAGAGAATGGTCGACTAGACAATTGAAAAACTGTCCCGACAATGGCTTTTAAGTTGTTTTTCTTGTCCCGACAGAAAGCTCTTTACCGCGCTTCCCTTAGACCGCCTCGCAGATCAAGGTCGTGCCTTCGACGCGAATGATGCGAAGCTCTTCGCCCGCCTTGGCGCTGCCCGTGTCCATTTTGGCGCGCCACTGCGTATCGCCAAGCTGTACGCGGCCTTGACCTGTTTCGAAATCCGCAATCGCCTTGCAGCGCTCACCCACCATCATACGCGCGCGGTCATTCAAATCTGACGGTTCCCCGCCTTTGGTGCGTGGGCGGACGTATTTATGGCCAAACACCAGAAGTCCAGCGGAGATCACAAAGAAAATCAGAAACTGAAATTCCCAGCCAATTGGCAAAAGATAGGTAAAAACCCCGACCAAAAGCGCGGCTGCGGCCGGCCAGAGAATATAGGTCGTGCCCGTGATCAACTCGAGTATCAGCAAGACCACGCCAATAATGATCCATTTCGTACCAGTCATACCTTGCAGCATGGCAATGAGTGCGTTGGGTTCATCCATCTTTAATCCCCTATTTTGAATTTAGGCCCTTAGGTTTTATGTTCTATTGCACGGCTATTTTTTTGCTTTTCCGGCTTCCAACAAACCCGTTATGCCGCCCACAGTCGCGGCAAGGCTAGAAAGCTCCGCCGGAACAATGATTGTCTTTTGGTTTGGCGATTTGGCAAGGCTTTCAAAGGCTTTGACATATTCTTGCGCGACAAAATAATTGATCGCATTTACATCGCCCCGCGCAATCGCTTGGCTGACAAGGGCCGTTGCATTGGCTTCCGCTTCGGCTTCGCGCTCACGGGCTTCGGCGTCAAGAAACGCAGATTCCTTTCGGCCTTCCGCTTCGCGAATAGCGGCTTCTTTTTCGCCTTCCGCTTTCAAAATAGAAGACTGCTTCAGGCCCTCCGCCAGAAGAATTTCCGAACGCTTCTCACGTTCCGCTTTCATCTGTTTATTCATGGCTTGGGTGATGTCATGGGGGGGAGACAGGTCCTTAATTTCGATCCGCGTCACCTTCGTGCCCCAGCTATCTGTGGCTGCATCAATCACGGTTAGGAGCCGCGCATTGATTTCATCGCGCCGCGAGAGCACTTCATCAAGGTCCATAGACCCCACCACGGTCCGCACATTGGTCAGGCACAGGTTCTGGATGGCGTTTTCAAGATTGGAAACTTCATAGGCCGCGCGTCGCACATCAATAACTTGAATAAAGACAACCGCGTCGGCCGTGACCATCACGTTATCTTTGGTAATCACATCCTGGCTCGGGACATCGACAACGCGCTCACGCATATCCATCTTGATGCCAATCGTATCGAGAAAAGGCGTAATCAGCGTCAAGCCGGGTTTAAGGGTTTTCACATATCGTCCAAAACGCTCCAGCGTATATTCCGCGCCTTGCGGCACGACAACAACAGTTTTAATCGCAAGTATGATCGCGAAAAAAACGAGAATGATAAAAATGATATTTCCGGCGTCCATGATTTCCCCTTATGTTTTGACTGTACTTATATTGCGCAAATAAGCGGCCCCGCAGCTAAAGCTTGCTGAGCAGATAATCAGCTGAGCTGACTTTAAATTCTCCGCCCTCCTCAACGTGCAGGCTTTCGACAACGCCGTCATTGACGACCATAGCATATCTTTGGCTGCGGGCGCCCATGCCAAACCCGCTGGCGTCAAGCACGAGCCCGATATCTTTGGCAAAATCGCCATTACCATCCGCGAGCATGACCATCTCATCGGATACGCCTTGCTCTTTGCCCCACGCGCCCATGACAAAGACATCATTGACGGAGGTGCAGGCAATGGCGTCAACGCCCTTAGCCTTAAATGCCGCCGCATTGTCTTTAAATCCCGGCAGATGTTTGGCCGAACAAGTCGGGGTGAAAGCCCCCGGAACAGCGAAAAGCGCGACCCGCTTTCCTGCAAAGATATCTGATGTCGTGACTGGCTGCGGGCCATCCGCCCCCATAGTCATAAATGTGGCTTCAGGTAATTTTTCGCCGATTTTGATCGTCATCTTAGCTAGGCTCCGTTTTATCTATACCCTTAGATATGGGGCGCGCGCGCAAGAGTTGCAAGATCAACGGGCTCGAATTTGGCAAAATCCTCCCTTAATGGCGGCGTTTTTCACCGCGTTACGATCGCAATCACTTCACCTCTTGACCTTTTGGCGTTTGGCCGCATGTATATATCATGAGTTCCCACACCCCAATTACCGTTGCAGACGGGTCCGGACTGGCTGGAAAATTCCTCGTCGCGACCCCGCAAATGGGCGATCCCAGATTTGCCCGCGCCGTGGTATATTTGTGTAATCATGACGAGGACGGCGCCATGGGAATTATCATAAATAAAACCAAGCCTCTGCCGCTCTCGCAAATGCTGGGCCATATTGGTATCGAAGGTGAGGTCAGGGTGGCAGATACGGCGGTGCTGTCCGGCGGGCCGGTGGATACCAACCGAGGCTTTGTCTTGCACTCGCCGGATTTTTCTAATCTCGGCAATTCGCTTCATCTGTCAGATACACTTGTGATGACCTCAAGCAAGGATGTGCTCGAAAGCCTCGTGGCTGATAACGCCCCCAGCAAAGCCGTCCTCGCGGTGGGATATTCGGGCTGGTCCGATGGGCAGCTCGCCTCTGAGTTACAAGCCAATGCCTGGCTCGTGGTGGAGGGGGATGAGGCCCTCATTTTCGATACGGACATGGAAAGTAAATGGGAGCGGGCACTAAGCTCTGCTGGCATCTCTCCAAACATGCTCAGCGCAGGCGGCAGTGCCTAGGCATAGTGATCGCTAGAGAGCCGCGCATAGATCGCGTGATCGCGCCACATACCGTCAATTTTAAGGTAGCCGCGCGCCTTGCCCTCAAACTGAAAACCCACGACTTCCAGCAGGTTTATTGACGGCGTGTTTTCCGGCCGCACCGCCGCTTCAATCCGGTGTAAGCCCAGCTCGTCAAAACAAAAGGCGCAAGCCGCCCGAACAGAGGCCTGCGCATAACCTTGGCGAATATAATGCTGTCCAATCCAATAGCCGAGCTGCACTTGCTGGCTAATGCCGCGTTGTATCTGCGTAAGGTTACACGCCCCAATCAAGCGGCCATCCGTTTCCCGAAAGATATGAAACGGAAACCCCTCTCCCGCCGCTGTCATTTTTTTAAACCGCGAAAGCCGCGCCTTATAGCTCGCGCGGGTGAGATGATTATCATCCCAGAGCGGCTCCCAAGGCGTAAGGAAGTCTTGACTGTCCCTGCGAAGCGCCGCCCATTGTTCATAATCTGCCCATTTGGGGTGGCGCAAAATAACATTGCCGCGCGGAGAGCGCCCTCTGAGCTGGCTGTGCAGATTAGCCATGAGGCTTAAACCCCAGCCGTCCGCGCTGCACGTGCAATATCACATATATGAGCAGCAAGATGACAGCAAAGCTGTACCATGTCAGCATATAGTCAAAATGGTTATTGCGAATGTCAGGACGTTTTATTGGAAGGCCCTGCGCCGAGGTTTCGCCAGGCACGAGATCAATATAATAGCGGGTATCAATTGGGCGGCTTTCAAATATCCCATTTTGGCCTTGTGCCCAGACGGGAGCACCTTGATTGTCCCCGCTGCTTTGCTGAAAAGGGTCAAAGCCGAACCAGCGATTAAGCTCGGCGGTGCTTTTGGCAGTTCCGCGCTCGGGCGCACGCCATATCCGAACATAGCCCGCAAATTCGCCCGCCAGACCGGGCATGACTTTGACTTTGCCGCGCTGCGAATCCGGTACAAGGTTACCCGCCGCATAGGCGCGCTGCCCTTGATCTCTACCCTCAACCGCGAAATAGCGCCGCCACATCAAGGCATTTTTTTGCCGCGTATAAACCAGATAAGGTAATTGCCCGGGCAGAATATCGGCCGCAAACTCTATGCGCCTAAAGTCCACAGGCTCCTTATTCTCGATCGCTGCGGTAAGCGCTTTAAGGGACTCAAGGGGCGGTGATGTTACTGCCTGCTCGACATCCTCCAGCAAAGACGTTTTCCATTGCAGGCGATCATATTGCCAATTGCCAAGACCGATCAGAATTATGACCGATATAAGTGTAAAGACCGTCAGGCCGGGGAAAGGACGGAACTGAAAGCGCATATCATGCGGCCCATTGCCCGCCCGCAGGTGCATTCACCCTGCGCGGGGCCGGTCCAGAGAAAAGGGCCCTTTCCCCGCTATGGAGCCAACCACCCTTAAGTCTTTGATTAAGCGGTAATCGCGCGCCCATAAACCCAAAGCCTATTGGAAGACCACATAGACAAAGGCGAAAAGGAAAAGCCAAACGACATCAACAAAGTGCCAATACCAAGCTGCCGCTTCGAGGCCAAAATGCTTCTCTGGCCGTAGGCCGCCTCTCATCAGGCGCATCCAGCAAACAAAGAGGAAGATAGTCCCAATTAACACATGCAAACCGTGGAACCCTGTCGCAAGGAAGAAGGCAGATCCATAGACATTTGTATTAAGCCAGAAGCTCTCATCACCGCGGTGGGCGAAGGCTTCCATATATTCTACGCCTTGGAGATAGGTAAACAGAATACCAAGAACGACGGTTAGGAAAAGGCCCCATTTCGCGCCCTTACGGTCGCCGTGTATGAGGGCGTGGTGGGCCCATGTGACAGTTGTCCCAGACAGCAACAGCACCAATGTATTCATCAGGGGCAAATGCCATGGATTGATGGTCTCAATATTAGGAATATCACTCCCGGCCCAGCCTTCTAGCGTGCCAAACCCGTCGTCATAGGTGTAATCAGGGTTCCATTTCGCCCGCGCGCCTTGGAACAGCTTTAGCTCAAAGAACATCCAGAACCAGCCAACAAAGAACATGGCCTCTTGCATGATAAACATGATCATGCCGTAGCGCAGGCCAATATCAACAACAGGCGTGTGGTCACCGGCCTCGGATTCGCGGGCAACATCACGCCACCAGCCATACATAACATAAGACGCGAAGAGACAACCCAATAGCAAGATTATCCAGCCCCCGCCCGGGGCTTCGGCTCCGGCAAGCGGCATTTGGAAATTATCAAGTCCGCGGGCAAAGAAAAATTCCATGATGCCGCCGTCTTCGGTGCGCGGCGTCAGCCCCGCGAAGAAAACAACCATGCCAAGACCCCAGATGAGGCAGGCAACACCTGACAGGAAAGGCCACGGGCTGGGCGGGATAAGATGATAGTCATGCTCGACGGCTTCTGATGCCATGACGGCCTCCGCTTTGGTCTTAAATTCTTGCACTGCTATAGCGGGCCACTCCCGCTACGGCAATAAGTTTGGGTCTAATTCAGGGCGCTCACGCCGACTTTGTTCTGTTTTGTCGCAGGCAATGCGACCTCATTGCCGTCCTCGCTCTCAAAGAAAGTATAAGAGAGTGTGATTTTTTTGACATCATCATTGCGCCGCTCTTCCTCAATTAACGAATCGACGAAGAAAATCACAGGGAAATCAACGGTCTGCCCAGGCTGCAAGGTTTGTTCGGTAAAGCAAAAACACTCGGTTTTCGTAAAATAGGGCGCCGCCTTGATCGGCGTGACATTGAAGGTCGCAATCCCCGTCACGGGGGTATCGGAGGTATTCGTCACCTTGTAATAGGCCAGCGTGGATTGCCCGACCTTCACATCAACATAAGGCACATCCGGCACAAAGTTCCACGGCAAGTCATTTGACACATTGGAGTCAAAACTCACCCTTATGTCGCGATCGATAATATCGCTTGTATTCACCTCGGCTTGGCGCGTTGTGCCGCCGTACCCCGTGATCTTGCAAAAGGTGTCGTATAGCGGTTTTGAGGCAAAGCCCAGTGCAAGCATAGCCAAAGCCGCCCCTGCAAGCATGACCAATGTTCGATTGTTCTTAGTCGTAGTTTCCATCTAATTCGCTCGTGTGATCATTGTAACAAATACGAAAAGCATAAATAACGCCAGAGAGATCGCAATGGCGGCATTTCGCTTATTTCGTGCCTTCAGCTCCGCCTCTGTTGGGGCGATAAATTGCTGCGGGGTATCGCGGTATTCACGCGGGGCTTTGCCGCGTTTTGCCTGATTATCATCTCCAGTCATATCGCCACCTTTATGAAAACAAACCCGCGCTCAGCACGTCAGCCGCGAGCGCGCCAAATATGGCAAAGAGATAAAGAATAGAGAAGGCGAACATATTTCGCGCCGCCTTGTCACCCGATTTAGCCGCATAAAGCGAGGCTTCGTCCAGCGGAGTATGACTTTCCCCCGCCCGCGAGCGCCAAACACGAACCGCCATATAAAGGAACACCGCGTTAAGCAGCGCAGCAGATAGACCGTATATCCATCCCGCAAGCCCCGTAATTACTGGCACGGCGCACACCCCCGCCAGCAATATCGTATAGACAAGCATTTGGAACCGGGTCGATTTCGCCCCCGCCACATTCGGCATCATGGGTATACCCACCTTTCCATAATCACCGGTCTTATACAGGGCAAGCGCCCAGAAATGGGGCGGTGTCCACAAAAATGTAATCATAAATAAGGCCGCGGAATTTAAGCTAATATCCCCCGTGACCGCAGCCCAGCCAACCATAGGCGGAAACGCGCCCGCCGCCCCGCCAATGACGATATTCTGCGGTGTGGTTCGCTTTAGCCACATGGTGTAAATCACGGCATAAAAGAAGATTGTAAAGGCTAGCAAAGCGGCGGCCATGATATTCGCGCTAATATACAGTCCCCAGACCGAAGCTGCGCTTATGATAATGCCAAAGGTGAGCGCGCTTTGCGGGGATATCGCGCCGCGCGCAACAGGGCGCTGTCGTGTGCGGGTCATTTTCGCGTCAATATCGGCATCATACCACATATTCAGCGCACCTGACGCGCCGGCCCCCGCAGCAATACAGAGAATCGACGCGGCCGCCTTCCAGAGCGGCAAGCTGCCCGGCGCACAGAGGAGGCCAACCCATGCTGTAAAGACCACAAGTGACATAACGCGCGGTTTCATCAAGGCGAAATAATCCTCTGGCCCCGCCAGACTTAGTCCCGCGCGAAGGCTACCGCGCAGATCACCCACAGCGAGCGAGGGCGAAACCGCAAGCGAAGGAGAGGCCGCGATCGTCTCCGATGCGGCCTCCCCCAAATTAGATATATCGCCTTGGGACGTCATTAATGTCCCGGCTCGTCTTCGATAACGGGCAGCGTATTGAACTGGTGGAAAGGCGGCGGAGAGGTCAAGGTCCACTCCAAGGTTGTCGCGCCTTCGCCCCAATAGTTTTCGCTGGCAGGGCGGCGAACCCATAAGGCTTCGATGACCCAGACAAAGAAAAGTACAACCGAGAACAAGGTCAGGAAAGCACCCGCCGTTGAAAGCTGGTTATAAAAGGCAAATTCCACTGGATAATCAACATAGCGGCGCGGCATGCCTTGCATTCCAAGGAAGTGCTGCGGGAAGAAAATCAGGTTCACGCCAATAAAGAAGGCCCAGAAATGTGCGGCCGCAAGGTACTTATTATACAGAACGCCAAACATTTTGCCGAACCAATAGGTAAAGCCGCAGAAAATCCCGAACACAGCGCCCATAGAGAGTACGTAGTGGAAGTGGGCGACCACGTAATATGTATCGTGAAGCGCAGCATCTACGCCGGCATTGGCAAGTACAACGCCGGTCACGCCGCCGACAACAAAGAGGAAAATAAAGGCCAGCGCCCACTGCATGGGTATGGAATAGCGGATTGACCCGCCCCACATTGTCGCAAGCCATGAGAAAATTTTCACCCCAGTTGGCACCGCAATCACAAGCGTGGCCGCAAGGAAGTAAGCCTTCAGGTTCACATCCATACCAACAGTATACATGTGGTGCGCCCAGACAACAAAACCGACAACGCCGATCGCGACCATCGCATAGGCCATGCCCAGATAACCAAATACAGGCTTACGGCTAAATGTAGAAATAACGTGGCTGACGATGCCGAAGGCTGGCAGGATCATGATATAGACTTCTGGGTGACCAAAGAACCAGAACAAGTGCTGGAACATCTCTGGGTCTCCGCCCATGGCTGGGTTAAAGAAGCCTGTGCCGCCCGCAATACGGTCGGTAAAGAGCATGAATAGAGCGGCCGCAAGAACTGGCAGCGCCAGTAGCAGCAAAAATGCTGTTACTAGAACGGCCCACGCAAAGAGCGGCATTTTGTGAATAGTCATGCCCGGTGCGCGCATGTTCAAAATCGTGGTAATGAAATTAATCGCGCCAAAGATCGAGCTAAAGCCCGCTGCCAATAAGCCGATAATGATAAAATCAAAGGCAGGCCCAGGAGAGCCGCTGGTTGAGAGCGGCGGATACATCACCCATCCGCCGCCAAAGCCATTGCCGGATGCACTGCCCGGAACAGCAAAAGAAATCAGCAAGCAGATGAGTGCCACCGGTAGCAGCCAGAAAGATAAATTATTCATTCGAGGGAAAGCCATATCCGGCGCGCCGATCATAATCGGGACAAACCAGTTACCGAAACCGCCAATCAAGGCGGGCATAACCATAAAGAAGATCATGATCAGCCCATGCATGGACACAAACACGTTATAAGTGTGGTAATTCTCAAAGATTTGAATGCCGGGCTGGCCCAGTTCAAGGCGCATCATAAAGGACAGGTAGCCGCCGATCAGACCGGAAATAATCCCGAAGATCAGATATAGCGTACCAATATCTTTGTGATTGGTCGAATAAAACCAGCGTTCAATGAAGCCAAGCTTGTGATCATCATGGCCACCGGCGTGGCTGTCACCATAAGAAATCGCCATTCAGGCCTCCTATTTCGGGGCGGCGGCTGTGGCCGCGCCCGCTGTAACTGGTAATTGTGTTTCCAATTTTTCCGCTGTGCTTGTGGCAAACGCCCCGCCATTGGCAGCCCATTGGCGGAATTCGTCTTTACCCACGACCTGCACTTCGATCGGCATATAGGCATGCCGAACGCCGCAAAGCTCTGAGCACTGACCGAAATATGTACCTTCTTTGCCGGGATTCACCTTAAACCATGTTTCATTAAGACGTCCCGGAACTGCGTCCATTTTAATGCCAAAAGCAGGAACCGCAAAGCTATGCAAATTATTGGAAGATGTCACGATCACGCGAACCGTCGTATCTACGGGCACGACAAGCGGTGCGTCCGAGCCCAGCAAATACGGTTTACCGGCCGCCTTGGCGTCCGCTTCTTCAAGGACATTTGAAATAAAACTCTCGACCTCAGGATGATCAGGATAGGCATACTCCCAGTTCCACGTATTACCCGTAACTTTGATTGTCATGTCGGATTCGGGAATCACGTCTTGGAAGTATAAAAGCCGCATGGAGGGCACAACCATAATCAAAAGGATAATGACGGGGATGATTGTCCACGC
This sequence comes from uncultured Caulobacterales bacterium, assembly GCA_964410285.1. Classification (GTDB taxonomy): domain Bacteria; phylum Pseudomonadota; class Alphaproteobacteria; order Caulobacterales; family Maricaulaceae; genus Fretibacter. The sequence goes on from CAYPFR010000003.1 coordinate 216,476, forward strand.
AACCTCAAGGCCGACATGGTGCGTTGTTTTAGACGGCACAGGATTACGCTTTTCGGAAAAGCGCCACATGATATAACCCATAAGCACAAGAACGAAGAGCGTGATGCCCGTGATAATTGGCATAAGATAGACATTGTGGAAACTTATGAGGTTTTCCATCACAGGGGTCACGCCCTCTTGGAAGCCGATCGCTTTGTCTTTCGGACCATTTGCAGCAAAGGCCGCATCTGCAGCGGCGAGCGCCGCGATTGCCGCCCCGGAGCCTGCCAATATCACTCGTTTAAAACCCATAGGTCCTCACACATTCCGACATAGGGGGACTCACTTGTCCCTACATTTAGATATATATACGCCTAAGCGCCGAAAAAAGCAGGGGCTTTTGTCGCGCGGATTGTCGCATAAGGGGGCTTTACTATACCGCCTGCGCCCTTACATAAAGAGCTAACACAGCAGGGCTGCAAAAAATCTTCCCTTTCCCCGAAATAGGATGCTCTTTATGACCGATTTTGTCTTTGAAGACACTGATCTTAGCGCGGAAATCGCTCAATCCCATGTCGACTCGGCCCTTCACGGGGCAGATGACGGGGAGCTTTATGTGGAGCGCGGCACATCCGAATCTCTGACATTTGATGACGGGCGTCTTAAAAACGCGAGTTTTGATAGCTCCCGCGGCTTTGGCCTGCGCTGCGTGGCGGGCGAAACCTCTGGATTTGCCCAGTCCACTGATCTGTCCATTGGTGCGCTCGGCCGCGCGGCCGCCGCCGTTGTCATGGCCAAGGATGGTCATGATGGTCACGCAGCGCCGGCGCCAGCACGCACCAATACGAAGCTTTATCCGAGTGTCGACCCGGTCGAAAGCCCTGTATTTGGCACCAAGGTCGATCTCTTGCAGGAAATTGATGCCTACTGCCGAGCGCTGGACCCGCGTGTTGTGCAAGTATCTGTAACGCTTTCCGGCACGCGCAAGGCCATCGCGATTTTGCGCGCAGGCGGTGAGCGCTATGATGATGTTCGCCCGCTTGTACGTCTCAACATTTCCATTACAGCAGAAAAAAACGGTCGGCGCGAGAGCGGCTATGCCGGCGCGGGCGGACGTGAGGGCTATGATGACTTTATTCACCCCGAGCGCTGGCAGGCTATGGCCAAAGAAAGCCTGCGCCAAGCGCTAGTAAATCTTGACGCCGTTGCCGCGCCGGCAGGGCAAATGGATGTTGTACTGGGGCCAGGCTGGCCAGGCGTGCTTTTGCACGAGGCGATTGGCCATGGCCTTGAAGGCGATTTCATCCGCAAAGGCACATCCGCTTTCTCCGGCATGGTAGGCGAGCGTGTGGCGGCCCCCGGCGTGACCGTGGTAGATGACGGCACCTTACCCCGTTTACGCGGCTCTTTAACGATTGATGACGAAGGCACGCCAACAACCCGCACAACGCTGATTGAGGACGGTATCCTCAAAGGCTTCATGCAAGACCGGATGAACGCACGCTTATTGGGCGTGGACGCAACAGGAAATGGACGGCGAGAGAGCTTCGCCCATGCACCCATGCCCCGAATGACAAACACATTTATGCTTGGCGGGGATAAAGATCCCGCAGAAATACTCGCGGACCTTAAAGACGGCATCTATGCAACGAATTTTGGCGGCGGTCAGGTTGATATAACCTCTGGAAAATTTGTCTTCCAATGCACTGAGGCCTACCGGGTGCGCGGCGGCAAAGTCGGAGAACCGCTCAAGGGCGTGACCCTAATTGGGGACGGGCCCACTGTGCTGACGCAGATACGCCATCTTGGCAATGATATGGAACTTGATCCCGGCATTGGCGTATGCGGAAAAGCCGGACAGGGCGTGCCCGTTGGCGTCGGGCAACCTTCTGTCTATGTCGAGAATCTGACCGTGGGCGGCAGCGCGGGATAATCTGGAAATTTTGGCCAAACGTCACGGTGTTTCATACTGTTTTACTGGCTGGCCCCACGGCGGCCTCTGCTCTATAAGCAGGCGTAACTAACACGGAGGCCGCAAATGGCGATGAATATGATGGACATGATTTTGTCCGCCGCAGGGGGCCAAGCGCCGCAGCAAATTGGACAGCAATTGGGCCTAAACCCGCAGCAAGCTCAGGGGGCGATTGCCGCGCTGCTGCCCGCGATCTCAAGCGCCCTAAAGCACAACACGTCCAGCCCGCAAGGCTTGGCGGGCCTGCTGGGCGCGCTGCAAAAAGGGCAGCATGACCAATATCTAGAAAATCCCGCCCAGCTTGGGCAGCCAGAGCGCATCACCGAGGGCAATGCTATTCTCGGTCATCTCTTTGGCTCAAAGGACGTCAGCCGCGCCGTCGCTAGCCGCGCAGCAGAACAAACGGGCGTTGGCGCAGATGTGCTCAAAAAAATGCTGCCCATGGTTGCCATGATGGCGATGGGCAGCCTCGGCAAACAGACGCGCCAACCCAGCATGGCTTCGGGTATTGCCGGTCTTGCCGTGAATAAAATGATGGGCGGCGGGGTTAAAGGCGGAATCGCCAGCGCCGTCATTGGCTCACTGCTAGGCGGTCAGAAGCGCCAAACTCGCCAAGCGCAGCAAGCGCACCAACAGGGCATGGGCCTGATCGGCAATATGCTAGACGCCGATGGCGACGGAAGCACGATGGACGATATCCTGGGTATGCTCATGAAGCGCTAACCGCCGTCTAACTCAGGCCTAGCGGGCTATGGGTCAGAAAAGAAAAGCCCGCTCCGATGAGCGGGCTTTTTTAATGGACATAGGTCTAAGCTGCCTTTCGGCACATTTTAATTATGTGGGTCGCCAGTCGGCGACATGCGCTCACCAACCATATCGACCCCGTCCATGGTAATGCCATGCTCGGCATTATAGGCTTTCGTATCTTCAGCCAGCGTATCCAAATGCATCATACGCTTGATCAGCGGTGACAGGAGGATAAGCGCAAGACCGACACCTACGGCAAGCTTACCCACGCTTGCATAGACCGCGATAACCTGATCGGCGCCGCCGCCATCAGAGGCCGTGAGCTGAGCGATTTGCGCCGCGGCGAAATTCCCCGCACCGGAGGCGAGGAACCAAGCCCCCATTATCAACCCTACCATCTTTGGCACAGAAAGGCGGGTCATAGCCGACAAGCCTACTGGCGAGAGGCAAAGCTCTCCGGTCGTGTGAAGCAGATAAATCAGGAAGATAAAGATCACAGGCGTCATACCAGACCCGGCCGCTGTTGCGCCCCAAACAAGGACAAGAAAGCCAAGGCCAAGCTGAACCACGCCCATGCCAAATTTGGCGGGTGCGGAGGGGTCCATCCCCCGTTTCCCGAGCCAAACCCACAACGCAGCGAATAATGGGCCGAGCAACACGATATACATGGCATTAAGCGACTGGAATACAGAGGTCTTGATTTCTTGCCCAAAAATAGTCCGGTCGACTGATCGGTCTGTATATAACGACAGCGACGACCCCGCCTGCTCAAACAGCGCCCAAAAGAGCACTTGCACAGTAATAAGAATGAGCGCGGCGAAAATTCTGTTGCGAGGGTGCGGCGGCAAATTCATGACGGATGTCAAAATTATCCAGCCATAAACAATCGCAAAGGCGGCATAGAGTACCCATTTGACCAAGCCTTGATCTTGGATCAAAAACCATATGACACCAACACCTAAGAACGTCAGAAGGTAAATCATCCACTCCGTCGACAGACTGCCAAATTTCTTTGCTGTCAGAGCAGCTGTATCAGGCGGCTCGCCCGCACCTTGAAGAAGCGGTTTTCCCCAGACAAAGGCAATAAGGCCCAAAAGCATACCAATACCAGCCAGTCCGAAACCATATTTCCAGCCAAAGGTTTCGCCAATGCCGCCCGCAATTAGGGCACCGCCAAAGGCTCCAAGATTAATACCGACATAAAAAATCGTAAATGCACCGTCTCTGCGTTCATCTGTTTTGGCGTAGAGTTCGCCAACAATTGCGGAGATGTTCGCTTTCAAAAAGCCAACCCCTGCGATGATCAATGCCAGAGACAGATAGAAAATATTCATCACGGCGCTGTCTCGATCGGCAGCATTTGTAATCGGTTCCCCTTCAACGGCCATGCCCAAATGCCCGAGCACAAGCAAAATCGCGCCAAATAGGACCGCTTTTCGCTGCCCCAAATATCTATCGGCAAGAACGCCGCCGATTACGGGCGTTACATAGACGAGCGTCGTGTAAGCCCCGTAAATTCCGTAAGCTTGCCCATCCGTAAAAAGAAAATGCTTTGTAAGATAGAGCACCAAAAGCGCGCGCATGCCGTAATATGAGAACCGCTCCCACATTTCCGCGAAAAAGAGAATATAAAGACCTTTCGGGTGGTTTCGCATTTGGAAAAGGCACATGGCAACGCCAAGCACAGCGATCGAACCAAGTATAACGTAGAACATAGACCATCCCTCAGACTTTTTTATATGCGCTCAGTTGTGCCCTAGCCCTGCGTGGTCTTCAAGTTATTTTTAAGAATTTACCCGGCGGCCGCGCGCTCAGAATCTTGCCATTCGGCCGCCGCCAAGGCGCGCCGGCTCTCCCCGCCCGACCCGCTAACTTTTTTGTTAGCTTACGGGCTAAGTCTGGTAAACCGCGCGCAATCACGTTAAGGGAGCGCAAATTTATGAGATAACCCACATGACGCCCTTTATTCCACAGCGCGCCCGGCCCTTATCACGCGGGGCCGCAGCCATGCTCACGCTTTGTACCTGCGCTTTGCTCTCGTTTCCGGCAGCGGCACAAGACGGCGATAGGGGGAACGTGTCTACCCTCGCCTCCAGCTCTGCAGGCGACATAGAAAATAGCTATCCTGTAAGCTATTTTGATGCTTTTCAGCCAACAACGGCGGAAGATATGGTGGACCGCATTCCGGGCTTTATTTTAGAGGGCCGAAATAATGGCGGCGGTGGCGGGAATAGCCGCGGATTCGGCCAAGCCAATCTGAATATTTTAATCAATGGCCGGCGGCCCTCCTCCAAAAGCTCGGATGCAGGGGACATTCTAAGCCGTATTCCATCCGATAAAGTCATTCGCATCGATATTAAAGACGGCGCCTCGCTGGATATTCCGGGCCTATCGGGGCAAGTCGCCGATATCATAACGGGCGGTAGCGGCCTCTCGGGACGGTGGGAATATGCCGCCCGCTTCGAACAAGGGACAGAACCGCAGCTTCTTGACGCCGAATTTTCAATTTCCGGCGAGCGCGGAAACCTTGCCTATGTCGCAAGCCTGAATAGCGGGCAATTTATCTTTACCGAAAATGGCCGCGAAACCTTTGCCGACGGACAGAGCGTCGTTTTCCAAAACAGCATAGAAGATATTCGGCGGCATGGAACGCGGCCTTCATTTGACCTGAATTTGACCTACACGCCTGATAATGGGCATGTTGCCAACCTCAATTTGTCTGGCGGCTATGCCAATGCAAATTTCCGCATCAATGAAGCCTTCACTGCCGTTGACACACGGGGCGTAACTGGCCAGAGCCGCTTTAATGCAGGCGAGGATGAACTGGAATATGAGATTGGCGGCGATTACGCTTTTCCTGTGGGTCCGGGGACGCTCAAATTGATTGGTCTGCACCGCTTTGAAAACAGTGTGAATGGCGATATTTTCGAAGAGTTTTTAGGCGGCGCGCCCTTTAACTCCCGTTTTGATCGCGACACGGATGAAGGCGAGTATATTGCGCGCTCTGAATATAATTTCAAAAGCGCAGATAATCATGATTGGCAGCTCTCCCTTGAAGGCGCGTTCAATTTTCTTGACCGGGAGTCGCTATTTACCGAGGACGGTGAGGCGGACAGTTTTGAGGCAGTCCGCGTGGAAGAAAAACGTGCAGAAGGCAATTTGACCCATAGCTGGACACTCTCCCCTAAGCTGAATTTGCAGACATCCATTGGCGCGGAATATTCGCAAATCACCGTACCTTCAGACGGCGATGAAGCCCGCGAATTTGTGCGGCCGAAAGGCTTTGTCTCCGCGAGCTACACGCTCTCTCCCGTCTATAGCCTTCGCGCGAAGGTCGAGCGAGAGGTGGGGCAGCTGGATTTTGGCCTCTTTACGGACGGAATTAATTTGACCGAGGATTTTTCAAGCTCGGGCAATAGCGATATTGTCCCAACCCAAAGCTGGAATGCCGAGCTTGAAATTGACCGCCAAGACGCCACTGCAATTTCCGGTACAGCCCGCCTCTTCGTCAATTTTATCGAGGACCCTATTGACCGTATCTTATTTGCCGACGGCAGCGAAGGCCCCGGCAATCTTGAAAATGCGCTGGAATATGGCTTTGAAGCCAATGCCACTTGGCTGCTAAAATCCATTGGCCTTAACGGTATGCGCCTAGAACTGGAGGGCGGTATAAGCGACAGCGAAATTGATGATCCGGTGACGGGACAGGTGCGCCAGATAAATGATACCGAAATCTGGAGTTGGCGCGCCGAATATCGCTATGACATTCCCAATACGCCCTATGCCTTTGGCGCGCGCCTTCGGCAAAGGCGCGAAAGCCCCTTCCTTCGGCTTGATCAATCCTTCGATGGACGCCGTGATCGCCCCAGCGGCCGTATATTTGCCGAGCATAAGAATTTGCTGGGCCTGAATTGGCGGGTATCGGTCCAAAATGTTCTTGGCGAAAAAATCGTTCGCCCCCGCGTAATCTTTGACGGGGACCGCAATGGTGAAATTATTGAACTGCAAAATTTTGAACGTGAACGCGGTCCGCGCCTTAGCCTACAGATATCTGATACTTTCTAACGCGCGGTCTGCGCTCTTTAATAACGGCAATCCGTATAGGCCTGCAAAATATCACCCTGCCACTTACCTTTAAAATCAGCAATCAGCCGATCAGCATTAGATTGGCCCGTTCGGGCGAATTTATCTAACTCCTGCAAAAAGACGCTCTCATTTTCTCCGTGAGCATTAAGATGCCCGCGCGTCTTAAGTCCCTCACGGGAGAGGGCCAACGCGGCCACAGCGATTTCTCGCAAAGTCTTGTTTCGAAACGGTGTTTGCAGCCCCAAACGCGGGACATCGTCGCGCAATTTTTGGCGTTCTTCCGCGCTCCAGTCCTTAACCAAATCCCATGCCGCATCCAGCGCCGCTTGATCGTATAAAATCCCCGTCCAAAATGCGGAAAAGGCGCAAAGCTCCCCCCATGGCCCGGTATCAGAGCCGCGCATCTCAAGGAAAGTTTTGAGGCGGACTTCGGGAAAAATTGTCGAGAGATGATCATCAAAGTCGCTTAATGTCGGTTTTTCGCCGGGCAAAACATCCAGTTCCCCATTGAGGAAATCACGGAACGATTTTCCCGATGCATCAAGATATGTACCGCCGCGGTAAATAAAATACATGGGTACATCAAGGGCGTAATCGACATATTGTTCAAACCCAAATCCCTCTTCAAAAGCGAAAGGGAGCATGCCTGTGCGGTCGGGATCTGTGTCAAGCCAAATGCGTGAGCGGTAAGATTTAAAGCCGTTAAGTTTTCCATCCGCAAAAGGCGAATTTGCAAACAACGCAGTCCCGAGTGGTTGCAAGGCGAGACTAACGCGCATTTTTTTGACCATATCCGCCTCGGAGCCAAAGTCCAAATTGGTCTGCACGGTGCAGGTACGAAACATCATTTCAAGCCCATGGGTGCCTACCGATGGCATATAGCGGCGCATAATCCCATAACGCCCCTTCGGCATCACGGGAACATCTTCTAATTTTGTATCCGGCCGAAACCCGAGCGAGAGGAATCCTGCCCCCATCTCATCGGCCACCTCTTTCACCTCGCGCAAATGTTGACTGACCTCGCGGCAAGTTTGATGCACATGTTCCAAAGGCGCGCCGGAGAGTTCAAGTTGCCCGCCGGGCTCAAGCGAAACAGAGGCTCCGCCGCGTTTAAGGGCAATGACGTTCTCGCCTTCAAAAACGGGCGTCCATTCAAAGCGTTGCAGACCTTGGAGCATGGCCTCAATACCGCAAGCACCCTTGTAAGGCAGCGGCGTCAGTTTTTTCAGGCAGAATCCGATCTTTTCATGCTCGGTCCCAATCCGCCAATCCGCGCGAGGTTTACACCCCGCCTCCAGATGCTCGACCATCTGGGCCTTATTTTCAATGCGTGGCGAAAATCCGCCAGAAGCCGGTGCGGCCATACGCGCTCTCCTGAATTACCCTGCTCAAATAGTCCGCAAGACCGCTGCTAGCAAGCTTCCAATTTTGAATAGTGATCACGCTGCCGTGAACGGCCCAACGCACGCCTGAATAGGCCCGAGTGGGTAAGGCTTAGCGGCCTCATGACCCGCCTTGGGGAATATCCGGCTCGCCCGGCCAGACAACTAATCTATGGACAAGTTCATCCTCTCCCACCAGCTCTTCACTGACAACAGCATGCTGCACGCTCCAGCCGGCCTCATGGATCGTCTCGCGCGATCCGCTGATCAAATGATGATGGTCAGGCAGATCTTTGCCCTCGGCAATAAGTCGGTAGGCGCATGTTCGGGGCATCCAATGCAGCTTATCTACATTTTGGGGCGTCAGCGTGACGCAATCAGGCACTTTCGCGCTGCGGTTAGCATAATCAGTGCATGTGCAGCTCTGCGGATCGAAGAGCTTGCAGGCAACATCAGTAATGTAAATATCCGCCGTATCCTCATCCTCAAGGCGAATACAGCAGCATTTTCCGCAGTTGTCACAGAGACTTTCCCACTCACTTGGGCTCATTTCTGCCATATTTTTGGTTTTCCACCACGGGAGGGATACTGTATCAGACATATCACATCTGTAGACTCACGCATGGAAATGGGCCAGCAAAGATTATGCAAACTTTCAGGGCAGACATAGAGGCGGTGAATGATAACCGCGCCCGCAGCCGGAAGCTCTGGGTCGTCGTCGCGATAAGCGCGGTCATCCTTCTGGGTCTTTTTGCCTATTTCCAAGCCAAAGCCTATCTTTTCAAGGGCCTACCTGATTTACCCAATAAGGCCACGATGTGGGAGATGAACCTAAAGCCAAATACGACATTGCTGGACCGCAACGGCGTAATCATTGGCCACCGCGGACCCTATGTCGGCCGCCCGTTCAAGCTATCGGAGATGCCGCGCCATCTTCCCGATGCCTTTCTTGCCATTGAGGACGAGCGTTTTTATCAACATGCCGGCATTGACCGCAAAGCGATATTGCGGGCATTTTTTGAAAACTCAAAGGCCGGCCAGACAAAACAAGGCGGCTCTACGCTCACCCAGCAGCTTGTGAAAACAATGGTGCTCAGCCCAGAGCAAACTTACCGCCGTAAATTTCAAGAGGCTTGGCTGGCATATGAAATGGAGTCTCTTCTCTCCAAACCGGAAATTCTTGAGCTTTACCTGAACCGCACGGAACTCGGTAACCGCGCCTTTGGCGTCGAGGCCGCCGCCCAGAGATATTTTGGCAAAAGTGCGGCCCAGGTCAATCTTTCCGAAGCCGCCATGCTCGCCGCTCTACCAAAAGCGCCGTCGCGCCTAAACCCCGCAAAAAACTATAACGAGGCTTGGCAGCGCGGAAAACTTGTTTTGCGGCGTATGCTAGCCAATGCCATGATAACCCCGGCTCAGCTTTCAGCGGCGGAGAACAATCCGCCGGTGATCATCGCGCCAAAAGAAGACGAGGATGTACCCGCAGCCGTAATGGGGCATGTGTTTGATCTTATTGCGGAGCAAGCCAAAGGCCTTGTGGGCAGTAAAGACAAAGACCTGATCATCCGCACAACCCTTGATCCCAAAATGCAGCTTGCCGCCCATAAAGCCGTGGACAAAATATTGGAAAAATCCGGCGTCAAAAAGAAGGTGAGCGAGGGCGCGGTCGTGTCGATCGACAATGCCACGGGGGGTATTCGCGCCCTAACCGGAGGACGGGATTATACCGCCTCCAAATTTAACCGCGCCGCGCAGGCGAAACGCCAACCGGGCTCGGCCTTCAAAGCTTTTGTCTATGCCGCCGCGCTCGAAAACGGGTTTACACCGGGCACCGTCCGCATAGACCAGCCCACGGAAATTGCGGGCTGGGCCCCTGAAAATTATACGAAACGTTATCGGGGGCCGATGACTTTGCGCGAGGCACTCAAGCTGTCGATCAACACGATCGCCGCGCAGGTCGGCGCCGAGGTTGGCCCGCCAAAAGTTGTCGATTTGGGCCGCCGCTTTGGAATAACCACCAATCTACGCTCTACTTATTCAATCTCGCTTGGCACCTCCGAAGTTACTTTACTAGATTTGACTCATGCCTATTCGGTCTTCCCAAATGACGGCATCAGAAAGCCCGCCTTTCTCATTGAAAGCATTAGCAATACGGCAGGACACAGCCTCTACCGCCGAAAAGAACTTGCCCCGCGCAGGGCCTTCGCCCAGCCCTATTCCAAGCAGATGAACGGTATGCTGCGCGACGTGATCGACAGCGGCACGGGCCATGGCGCGCGGCTTGGGAAGCGCCAAGCGGGCGGCAAAACCGGCACCTCCCAAGATCACCGCGACGCATGGTTCATCGGCTATACGGCGGATCTGACAACGGGCGTTTGGATGGGCAATGATGACAATTCGGAAATGGCCGGCGTGACAGGAGGTCTCCTTCCCGTGGACGCATGGAAGGCATATATGCTTGATGCGCACAAGGGGCTAAAAATAAGGCCCTTATTGGACGAAGCCCCCGCTGCGGGTGATGAAGAAACCCAAAAAATAGTCCTCTATTACCAAAGCCTAGCAGAGCAGCTTACGCGGGAGCGGGATTTAGCAAATGGCGTGCGCCCGGCGCAAACGCGCCAGTCTTCTCAAGGTCAGAACTCCGTCAATACAGCGGGCCTTAGCGCGGGACGCTAGGGTAAAGCTATGGCGGGATGAGGGCTAGGAGATAGTCCCCGCATGTGTTCGCCGCGAATTAGCCACTGCAATATGTCCAATGGCTAAACATGATTTAATTATCCCCTTAAGACTTAGGTAAGTTAGGCATGTAATCCTGATATCGTTATCTAACTGCCGCGTTGCGCTGCCGCGCGCCGACCGAACCAAGAGAGCTATATGCGCCATTTTTTCATTCTGGGCTTTGTTTTCCTCACCGCTACGCTGGTAAGCTTGAATGCTTTTGCGCAAGGATATCAGATCTCCGATGATGACGGCACTTACAAGACGATCACGGTTACCTCACCCGAGAAATGCACGGCGCTTTGCGAGGCCGATAAAAAATGCCGCGGCGCCGTAACCTTTCAAGCCGACACGTCAAAGGCGCAGATGCAATGCCGCCTCAATGACGGCCTATCCAAAACATCGCCTTTTGAGATAAAACCGCCCGCCCCGCTATCGCTTGACATTGCGCTGCGGGATCTAAATATTTATCGGGCAGAGAATGGCCTCACGCCCGTAAATTTAAATGAAAAGCTTAACCGCGCCTCCCAAGTGCATGCCGAAGATTTGGCGAAACACGGCCTAGCCGCTCATATTGGCACCGATGGCTCCACACACGGCGAACGGGTTCAAAAACAAGCCTATTATTTCTCAACAGCGCGGGAAAATGTTGCTACTGGACAAAAAAGCTGGGAAGCGGTTTTCCAAGCTTGGAAGGATAGCCCGGGACATAATCAAACGCTTCTAGCGGATGACGTCGAAGATTTCGGCATTGCCCTCGTCTATGAGCCAACCACTGTTTACACGACCTATTGGACAATGTTGATGGCGCAAAAGCTACCGGGCATGGTTCATCCCACCAGTGCGATTACCGCCGAGCAGCGCGCGATATTGAACACGCAAAACTAGCGCTTGTACGGGCAAAATTCGCTATTTCCAGACTCGCATCGGGCAAATAGGGAAAATCTGTCACCTTAACATTATGGTTAACGAATCGCTAACGCTTGCGGGGCAGATTGGGACCTGATTCGAACTCTTGTGGATATCCCTATGCGCCGTTTTTCTCTCGCCCTGATCGGTTCAGCTTTTTATGCGGTCTCAGCGATCGCCGCCGAGCCTGGCACTTATCGTCCGGGCAATGCCTATAATAGCGTGCCAGCCAATAGTGCCGATATTTGTGAGTTGCAATGCGCTGGCGATGCGCAGTGCCGAAGCTGGAACTTCATTCGTGTCTCGCGCATGAACGAAGGCGTATGTGAATTTAATGAAAGCAATGTGGCCCCCGTCCCTAGCGAAATCAGCACAAGCGGGCAAAACGTCTCCCGCCGGGGTTCCACCCTGCTTGTTTCAGGTCGCACGAACACTCGGCGTATTGGCACGCCTGAGGCTCCCGCCTCTGTTACCCAGGCCTCGCCAGCCCGGCGCGTTGTGCGCGAAGCCCTACCCGCCCGCGTTCAGCCCCGTGCCGCGGCCCATCTCTCCGCGCCCGCGCGCGCCCCAGCGGCCGTGCCCGCTTACGGCCCCAGAAACCCGCAGCATAGCCAGCACCTTAGCCTCACCGAGCAGCAAAACCTCAACCGTCAGCGCGCCTCAGCAAATACGCCCGCGCAAGTACAGCCATATGCTCGGCAACCCTTGGCGGCCTATCCCGCCGCGCCGCGCCAGATGTTTCGCCATAGCTTAGAAGAAGGCCGCGCCGCGCCTCAGCCGCAGATGCCCCCAGCAAGCCGCTTTCCCCAGGCTGATCCGCGCCTAAAGCAAAGCGTGCAGCAAGCCAGCTTAAACCCTGTGATGGCCGCTCGTCCCCCTGCCACTTCCGCGCATCCGCAGGCGGGCACTCAGATAGGCGCCCCGCAGATAGGCGCCCCGCAAGGCGGGCTCTCCGCCCCGCCCGGCGTACCGCCCATGGCCGCCTCACAGCAGCCAAGCTACGCTCCGGCTCCCTCCCGGCCCATCTTGGCGGGACAGCCCGCGCCGATGCCTAGCGGCGCTCCGGCTCAAGCCTTCGCTCCAAACCCCCAAGCTCAAACTCACGCAAGGCAACAGGCCCAAATGCAGGGACGCGCACAAGCCGCCGCTCAGCGGCGGGTACATATCCCAAATGAACTTGCCCCGCGGCCCATGGGCGCGGCCGAAGCCACAGAAAGCCTATTTGGGTCGCTATACGATGATGTGAAAATTCCGGCGCCGGTTGACCCCTCGCAGATCAATGACCCTAACGCGCCAATCCCTACAGTTGCGTCCGTACCAAGCGGAAAGATAATGAGCGGCCCACTACCGCCCGTTCGTTAAAGCCAAATTTCTGCTAGGGACCTGTTAACAGGCAAATGATTAGCCCGATTTGTGAAGGAAGCGCGTAAGACCCACCCAAGCGGCCTTGCCTGCCAGATGAAACCAAGCGATCACGATAAAGAGTATAAAGGCCATGAGAATAGCGATTTCCGCGGCTTGAGCCGTTTCGGCGACCGGAATTTTTGCCAATAAAAGCGTATTGGCGCTGCCTGTTATCGCGCAAATCATCGATAAAAATATCCAAAACCCTCGCCAATAAAATTGTAGAACAGGTTTCTTGAAATCAATATTCGTTACAGGAATCAAAAATACACCGGCAAATGCGACTGTAAAAACGAACATTATGATCGATGGCATATATTGTAACATTTTGAAGCGCTCCTGACGATTTATATAAGGATTGCGGCTCGCCTCGCAAGGTTCAGGCCAAGTCTCGATCCTTGCTCCATTTTGCAAATGAAGCGGCAGAATATCGCGCAGGGTGAAATCATGAAATGAAATGGGAAGCCCCGTTGATTAGCGCCAGAAAATCTATAGTTTGCGGCCTAATGCATGCGCACAACGTCGCCAAAGATAGTCTGAATTATGAACACCCAAGCCCCTATAACCGAAAAGCCGGAACAGCTGAAAAAACCCATGCGGGCTTTTGTAAAAAAAACGGGGAAAAAACTCGTGCGCAAAATCGCTAAGTTCCAATCCGCACAATCCAAAGTCCCCGATACGCCCAAGATAGATAATTCCCATTTCCCCTACCTCCAGCCGCTTGTTGATGACTGGGAGACAATTCGAGACGAAGCCCTAAATGTGCTTCGTTTTCGTGAGGACATACCGGGTTTTCAGGATATTTCGCCGGACCAATACCGTTTGGCGCAGGGTACGAATTGGAAGACATTTATTATATATGGTTTCGGCCAATTACTAGAAACCAACGCCAAACTTGCGCCTGAAACAGCCCGTCTTCTCAAAGGTATTCCCAATTTGCAAACGGCGATGTTTTCAATCCTTGCCCCCGGCTATCATATTCCTGCGCACAAGGGCGTGACAAAAGGAATTCTTCGCAGCCATATCGGCCTCATTATTCCCAAGGATTTTGAAAAATGCCGCATTCGCGTGGATGACACAGTCACCGCGTGGAAACCCGGCGAGATATTTGTCTTTGACGATACATATGAGCATGAAGTCTGGAATGATACAGACGAAGAGCGCGTGATATTACTATTTGATTTTGATAGGCCCATGAAATTTTGGGGACGTTTTTTAAACTCGGCTTTCCTAAACATCATGAAGTTCACAGCCTTCTATCAAGACCCAAAGAAAAATCTGGCGACGGCTGAGGATAAGCTAGAGGCGGCTATCCGGCGCGCCGACCAAGCCATGGAGGCGATGAGCGAACCGGCGGCTTAAGCCCCATAAGCGGCGGCGAACGCGACTAGCTATCAAAAAATTGAGGATAAAATGAGCGATTCACAGACGCCAAATACCTACCCCGTACCAGCAGAATTTGCAGCCAAAGCCAATCTGTCCCCCGAGGAATATAAATCCCTTTATGCAAGATCTGTCTCTGATCCAGAAGGTTTCTGGTTTGAAATGGGCCAACGCCTTGACTGGATGAAGCCCTACACAAAAGCGAAAAACGTGTCATGGGATGCGGGCGGTTTTCATACGTCATGGTATGAGGACGGCGTGCTGAACGTGAGCGCTAATTGCCTAGACCGCCACCTTAAAACGCGCGGGGATAAAACCGCCATAATCTGGGAGGGGGATAGCCCCAAGGACAGCCTCTCTTTAAGCTACCGCGAACTTCACAAACATGTCTGCCGCTTCGCCAATGTCCTTAAGGCCCAAGGCGTGAAAAAAGGCGACCGTGTCACCATTTACATGCCTATGATCATCGAAGCCTCCTTTGCCATGCTTGCCTGCGCGCGCATTGGCGCTGTTCACTCTGTTGTTTTTGGCGGCTTTTCTCCCGAAGCATTGGCGGGACGGATCATTGATTGCGAAAGCTACCATATCATCACGGCAGACGAAGGGCTGCGCGGCACAAAAAAGGTTCCGCTCAAGGTCAATTGCGATGCCGCTTGCGAAATTTCAGCCAAAGCAGGAGTCACTGTGACCTCTGTGTTGACCGTGCGCAGAACAGGCACAGTGGTAAAAATGCAGTCAGGGCGTGATGTCTGGTTACATGAAGAAATCGCCAAAGTCTCTGATAATTGCCCCCCCGAGCCCATGAAAGCCGAAGACCCGCTCTTTATTCTCTATACCAGTGGCTCGACGGGTAAACCCAAAGGCGTGCTCCACACAACCGGCGGTTATCTGGTCTGGACCTCGCTGACGCATGAATATGTTTTCGATCTTAAGGAAGAGGACATCTATTGGTGTTCGGCGGACGTTGGATGGGTGACTGGACATAGTTATATTGTTTATGGCCCGCTGGCGAACGGGGCGACCACGGTGATGTTTGAAGGCGTCCCGACCTATCCCGATGCCTCGCGTTTCTGGCAGGTCTGCGACAAACATAGTGTGAGTATTTTCTACACCGCCCCAACAGCAATTCGCGCCCTTATGGGGGAAGGCAAAGCCCCCGTGGAGGCGACCTCGCGCAAGAGCTTGCGCCTGCTTGGCACGGTTGGGGAGCCAATCAACCCTGAGGCTTGGGAGTGGTATTTCCATGTTGTCGGAGAGGGCCGCTGCCCGATTGTCGATACATGGTGGCAAACGGAAACGGGCGGCGCGATGATTGTGCCTTTGCCAGGTACAACTCACATGAAACCCGGCGCAGGAAGCCATCCTTTCTTTGGCGTGCAGCCCGCTTTGGTTGACGCAAGCGGGACGGAGCTTTCGGGGGAATGCGAAGGCAATCTGATTATCAAAGAGAGTTGGCCTGGACAAATGCGAACGGTTTACGGCGATCATCAACGGTTTATCGAAACATATTTCACCGCCTATCCGGGCAATTATTTCACAGGTGATGGCTGTAAGCGCGATGCGGATGGATTTTACTGGATTACAGGACGGGTAGATGACGTGATAAATGTGTCGGGTCACCGCATGGGAACTGCCGAGGTCGAGAGCGCCCTTGTCTCCCACCCCAGCGTCGCAGAGGCCGCTGTTGTTGGGTATCCCCACGACATCAAAGGGCAAGGGATTTATGCCTATGTCACCTGTAATGAAGGTGAGGCCTTGAGCCATGAATTGGAAGCCTCACTTGTTAAGCATGTCCGCCGCGAGATAGGCCCAATTGCAGCCCCCGACCTCATACAGTTCTCCCCTGCTCTGCCCAAAACTCGTTCGGGTAAAATCATGCGGCGGATATTACGAAAAATTGCGGCCAATGATTTCGGTAATTTGGGCGACACCTCGACCCTTTTGGATCCGGCTGTTGTGGATGAGTTGATCGACAACCGAAAAAACAGATAGGTATAGTTTGGTGCCCGAAGACCCCGTGAGAGACAACAATCCCGATCTTATGGCCGCGCTGCTTGAACCTGAAGCGGCTGTGAAATCAGTAGAATCGCTCGCGCGCCTTATGGACAGCCGGTTTTCCCTTCCTGGCACGGAGATAAAACTCGGACTAGATACGCTGATCGGCTTTCTCCCCGGCATTGGAGATACAATCGGGCTGGGGATTTCGGCCTATATCATCTCGCGCGCCGCGCAAATTGGCGTGCCAAAATCAAAACTCACCGCCATGGGTTTCAATATTTTTATTGACTGGTTGATCGGCCTCGTTCCGGTGATCGGCGATCTGTTTGATTGGGGCTGGAAGGCGAATAACCGCAATGCCGCGATCATGCGCGAATATTTTGAATCCCATATGCGCCCCGCCGCTGACCCGATGGGAGCAAATCATTTCGAGCATATCGCGGATTGACTTCCCGCCCGCACTATCCGATACACCGCGAGATGGTGCGCTTTAAACAGCGCTAAGAGGGAAGCCGGCGAAAATCCGGCACTATGCCCGTAACTGTAAGTCGAGCGCGACGGCCCAATGCCACTGGAGAAACTCCGGGAAGGCGGCCCAAGCCTTAATCGACAAGTCAGGAAACCTGCCATCACGCCGTTATGCCGAGGCCGGGACCAGTCAGAGGCATGATGAAAACTCTATTTGAGCGGCAAAACAGTTGACCACCCGTGCCTTTCGGCAGGTCATATACGGCTATGCGCATAAGCTCGGGTTCTTAGGCGTTCAGGATTAATGTTATGCGTATTCGCTCTTTTCTACTTTGCTCCCTTAGCGGAGCGTCTCTTATGTCAGGCGGGCAGTTCGCCTGCGCCCAAAACGCCAATTCGGTAGATGATGAAATCATCGTCACAGCCGCTGCCCTGCGCGCAGTATCCGCGAAAGATGTCACCTCTTCCGTTACGGTTATTAGTCAAGAAGACCTCGCTATCCGGGGCAGCTCATATATCGCGGACCAACTCCGCGCCGTTCCGGGGGTGGGGGTTTCGCGCTCCGGCGCGCTAGGGGGCTTAACGCAAATTCGCCTGCGAGGGGCGGAGGCCAATCACACACTTGTGCTGGTGAATGGAATGGAGGTCTCAGACCCCACAACAGGCGAAACCGATTTTGGGGTCTGGGCCGGCGCGGGATTAGAACGCATTGAAGTTGCACGCGGGGAGCAATCCGTACTTTATGGTTCGGACGCGATTGGCGGCGTTATTTCTTTGAAAACCGGCGGCGAAGGCCTGTCAGGCGCGGCGGAATATGGTAGTTTTGATACCTTTCGCGGCGATCTTGGTTACTTCGGGCAAAACGGCGCCACCACTTACGGCATCACCGCTTCTGCCTTTGAGACAGACGGCGTCGATAGCGCCGGCCAAGGCGGGGAGACTGACGGCTCGGACGCGCTTTCAATTTCCGCCATGGGCGAACACGAGCTTCAAAACGGTTGGAGCTTTGGCGGCTATGCCAGCTTTCGCAATAGCTCCCAGCAATCAGACCCTGACCTTAATTTTGACGGAGCGCTCGACAACGCTGACCGCGAAAACGATGTTGATCAACTCCTTTTAAGTGGCCGTGCTAGTGGGCAAACTGGCACGCTAGACCATATCGCGCGCATCAGCTTTAGCGATATTCGCACGCGGAATTTCTCGGACGGAGAATTTGCCAATGCTACAACAGGCGAGCGTTTTAAACTCTCCTATAGCCCTTCCGCCAGCTTTCCCGCCGCAGGCGGCGCGCTCACCCTTTCAGCTATTGCTGAATATGAGGATGAAAATTATGAGCGCGAGGACACAAACACCCTCTTTGGGGATCCCAATCAGTCCCAGTCTTTTCAGACCTTCGGCCTTGGCGCAGAACTTCGCGCACGCCTTGAAAACCTCGCGCTCAACGCCTCTGTGCGCCGCGATGACAATGATGGCCGGTTTGAAAATGCGACCACATGGCGCGCGGGCGCAGCCTATAATTTCGGGGCGGGCAGCAAGTTACGCGCGAGTACTGGAAAGGGCGTAAAAAATCCGACATTTACCGAATTATTTGGGTTCTTCCCCGGCAGTTTTGTTGGCAATCCTGACCTTGTGCCGGAAAATTCGACGAGCTGGGAAATAGGATTTGACCAAGGCATTGGACCGCTCAGTGCCTCGGTCAGCTATTTTGACGCCCAGCTTGAAAATGAAATTTTCACGGCCTTTAATCCCGATTTCACTTCGACCGCTGCCAACCGCAGCGAAAATAGTAAGCGTTCCGGCATAGAGCTTGGCGCGCGCTTAAAGCTCGCCGAAGGGCTGGATATTCTGGGCGCGGTCTCAAAGATTTCATCAAAGAATGAAACAGGTGAGGATGAAATCCGCGTGCCAGAATGGACCGCATCACTCGCCTTCAATTGGGCATCCCAACGCCTAGACGGCTTTCGGGTGGGCGGCGCACTGGATTATGTCGGCGCGCAGGATGACTTTAATTTTGGCACATTCCCCGCCCAAAGAGTAACACTGGACAGCTATATACTGGCCTCCGCGAGCGCAGAATATCCGGTCTCTAGCAATTTTTCACTCACTCTTCGGGGCGAGAACCTTTTTGATGAACGGGCCGTGGACGTGCTTGGCTTTAACGGACCGGGTGCTGGTGTCTTTATTGGCTTTAAACTACGGTAAGATATGAGAGCATTTGGGCTTTGGACATTGATGGCCGTTGGCGCGGGCTTTGGGGGCTGCGTGCCGGCCGCCCCGCTCTATGGTGGCGCGCCGGCGGCTGTGCTTGATCAAACACAGGCCAGCGCCGCAGCGCCAACACGCATCGTCAGCCTTGATTATTGCGCCGATCAATATGTCCTGAAATTGGCGGCGCGGGAAAATATTCGGGCCCTCTCCCCAGATGCTGGCAAAGCGTTTTCTTTTATGCGCGAAGCCGCCAAAGGTTTGCCGGTTGTGCGCGCAAATGCCGAGGATGTAATCTTGCTCAAGCCCGATCTTGTTGTGAGGTCATACGGCGGAGGCGCAGGGGCGCAGGCCTTTTTTGAGCGCGCCGGCATAGAGGTACTTAATCTGGGTTGGGCAGGCAATCTTGAGGATATAAACGCCCTAACCCGCCATATGGCGAAGGGCCTCGGCGCGGCGGCAGTAGGAGAGGCTATGATCGCGGATATGGACAAAAGACTCGCCGCAATTTTGGACGTCGCCCCCGCAGCAAGCGCTCGCCCCAACGCCCTTTATATGACGCCGTCGGGCGTCACTTCCGGCGCGGGATCGATTGTCCATGACATCATAGAAACAGCTGGCTATGAAAATTTTATGCAAAAATCAGGCTGGCACTCTCTCCCGCTTGAGCGCCTTGCCTATGAGCGGCCCGACGCGGTGATTGCCGCCTTTTTCGATAGCCAATCCTTGCAGACTGGCCAATGGAGCGCCATGCGCCATCCTATCGCCCTTGCCCAGATAAATGGGCAGTCTACACACCAAATCGCTGGCGCGCTGATGTCGTGTAGCGGCTGGTGGATGGTCGAAGCGGCTGAAAAACTCGCAAAAGCCAATATAGCCGATAGAAAAAATCAAAATGCCGTAGAGGCCCCGAATAAATGACGGGCATATCCGTGCATAAACTCACGCTGATTTTAATCACCCTCAGCGCCGCAGCGATCGTCCTCGCCTGCGGGCTTGGCTCCACGCCCATGCGTATTTCGCGCCTACTCGCCGCGCTCGCCGGACAGGGGCCTGCGGGGGATTCTCTCGTCATTTGGCAAATCCGTTTTCCGCGCGCGGCGGCCGCGTATTTAGTCGGTGCAGCCCTTGGCATAAGCGGTGCGGCATTACAGGGATTACTGCGAAACCCGCTCGCCGAACCCGGTGTTTTAGGGGTATCGGCCTTTGCCTCCCTAGGGGCGACTATTGCAATTTTTTATGGCTTCACCGTGCTTGGTCCCTTTACCTTGCCGATTGCCGCCATTTTTGGCGCTCTTTTAGCCACGGCGGTGATCGCCATTGCCGCGATCAGAACAAGCTCTGTTGTGACGCTAATATTAGTCGGCGTCGGGCTTTCCAGTTTTGCCGGTGCGCTCATGAGCCTTATCCTGAATTTCGCGCCCAATCCCTTTACCCTTTCTGATTTGGTCAATTGGACTTTGGGATCGGTTGCTAATCGCAGTTTTCATGATATTGGATTTGCCGCGCCTTTCCTGTTAATCGGCTGTGCCATTTTGATGATCTCAAGGCGCGGGCTTTCGGCGCTAACCCTTGGGGAGGAAGCCGCGAGCGGCATCGGCCTCAACCTTGCACGCCAGCGCCTCTATGTGGTGCTTGGCGCGGGACTTGCGACGGGGGCCGCAGTTTCGCTGGCTGGCGCGATTGGCTTTGTTGGTATTGTCGCCCCGCATATTGTGCGCCCTTGGGTGGGAAATGATCCAGCGAGATCGCTCTTGCCATCGGCTTTGCTCGCGGGGCTATTTCTAGTGCTTGCAGATATTGGCGTACGAGTCCTGCCAACCCAAAGCGAGCTTAAGCTTGGCGTTGTCGCCGCATTGATCGGTGCGCCGGCCTTCATCTGGATTGCGGTCAAGCGGCAAAACGGCCTTAATGGGGGCGGCGCCCATGGCTGAGTTGCACGTTCAAAACCTAAGCCTTTCTGCGGGCGGCAAGCCGCTCGTCAGCGGGGCAAGCTTTACCCTTGCCGGCGGCGAGTTTATCGCCCTGCTCGGGCCAAACGGGGCGGGGAAAACAAGCCTGCTACGCGGGGCGCTTGGGTTATTCAAACTCACGAGCGGGACGGCCGCACTCGGCAGCGGCGGACGAAACCAACCGCTAGAGACGTATAAAATGGCGCCTGCCGCGCGCGCGCGGTCTATTGCCTACCTGCCCCAAATTCGGCCCCTTGCCTGGCCAAGCCTTGTCAAAGATATAATTGCCTTGGGCCGGTTTAGCTACGGCGGCCCGCTCGCTCGCCTAGCGCCCGACGACAATAGGGCCGTGCAGAGCGCGATTGCCCGCTGCGGGCTAGAGGACCTTGCGGACCGGCGCGCCGATACGCTATCAGGCGGTGAACTTGCCCGCGTGCATATCGCGCGTGCCCTCGCCGCGCAGGCTTCGCTACTGATTGCTGATGAACCCGCAGCGGCGCTGGATCCACGTCATCAGTTTCGCGTTATGGATTTGCTTAGAGATTACGTGAATGAGGGCGGCGGCGTCATGGCCGTCCTGCATAACATCAGCCTTGCCGCGCGCTATGCGGACCGGATTATCTTAATGGACGACGGTAAAATCATCGCCGACGGCGCACCGAAAACCATTCTTACCCAACGCCGCCTCGCCGAAATTTATGGGGTGAGCGCCCGAATTCGGGGTAAAGATATTGCGCTAACGGGCCTGATTGATCACCCGTCCAACTAATTAAAACTACCCGCGTCATCCCCGAGCAATTGGCGGAGGCTGGCCCTATGTTGGTGCGGATTTCCAGTCGATAATCCCTGCCCCCGAAAGCATGCGGCAGGTAAGAATTACCAGCCCGTCCCGTTTTTAGAACAAAGAGGACAAATATTACTCATTTTGCAAAACATTTGGCTTGGAAGGTCAAAAATAAAGTCACATTTGCTAAGTAAAATGATAAAAATGGGGGCGTGTAGACCCACCGCGCAAGGAGCGTTATGGCCAAAAATTTCCGAGAAAGCGCTCAGCCTCTCAGAGGGGTTAAACCCGCGCGGACTGCACATCTAGCTTATCTTAGCCGCGCCTATTTGGCAGATGAAACCGAGAAATTGGCCGCCTCTGTGGCCATTGCTGACCTAGGCCCGCGGGCCCGAGAAAAGATTTCCGCCGACGCAGCCGCCCTTATCGCTGAATGCCGGCAAGCGGCGGGACACGGCGATTTTTTCCAAGCTTTTTTGCAAGAATATGGCCTTTCCTCATCCGAAGGTGTGACCTTGATGCGCCTTGTTGAGGCTCTGGTACGCACCCCAGACGCATTTACAGCTCAGCGCCTTATTCGAGATAAATTATCCGGTCAGAATTGGGCAATTCATAAAGGCGCAAGCCCCTCCGGGCGTGTCAATTTATCAACGATCGGGCTTTTGCTTTCTTCAGAATGGATAAAGGCCTCGGGCGGAGTTGAGGCGCAATCCCTCCTCACAAAGCTCGGGGACCGTGTCTTGCAACACGCGATTATGAGCGGCATCGGATTGATGAGCGGTCATTTTGTGCTCGGCGGCACTATAGAGGAGGCGCTTAAAAAGTCGCGCGAATTTGAGAAACGCGGATTTGTATTTTCCTATGACATGCTTGGCGAAGCCGCCCTTACGCGCGCAGATGCACGCCGCTATTTTAATAATTACAAAAAAGCCCTGAGCGCCATCACACAAAGCATAAATCCTAACGGCGAGCTTAGTTTATCACCCAGCCTTTCGGTAAAACTCTCCGCGCTTTATCCCCGATATGAATATGCCAAACGCGCGGACTGCGTGCCCAAACTTATCGCCCTGCTAAAGGAACTCGCCTCTGCGGCCAAATCAAAAAATGTCGGCCTTGCGATTGACGCTGAAGAGGCCGAGCGGCTTGAGGTGTCGCTATTGATTGCTACCCACCTGATCGAGGACCCTGATTTTGACGGATGGAATGGGCTGAACTTTGTCGTGCAAGCCTACCAAAAACGGGCAATAGAGACGACAGAGTATCTCTTGGCGTGTGCGCGGCGAGCGGGTCGAAAAATCTGCATCCGCCTCGTCAAGGGGGCCTATTGGGATATGGAGATCAAACGCGCGCAGGAACTGGGTCTTTCTGATTATCCCGTGTTTACGCGCAAAGAAAATACGGATGTGTCTTTTCTGGCCTGCGCGCGGCTTTTGCTACAGGCACAAGATGTTGTCTTCCCGCAATTTGCGACCCACAATGCCGCAAGCGCAGCCGCCATTATGCAGATGGCCGGCACCCGCCGGAATTTCGAATTCCAAAGACTGCACGGGATGGGCGAGGAACTTCATAATGCCTTGATGAAAAATTACGGCCTTAAGAGCCGGATTTATGCACCTGTTGGAGATTATAAGGACTTATTGCCATACCTTGTGCGGCGCTTGCTAGAGAACGGAGCCAATAGCTCTTTTGTAAATCAATTTTTGGATCCAGATGTTAGCGCCGATGATCTGGCGAGGGACCCTATATCTCTGGCGGCGCAAAATAAATGCGCCGTCAATCCACAGATCACATATCCGCCGCGAGCCCTGTTTAAATCAGGCCGGCTCGCGGCGCGGGGCATTGATCTTTCCCAATCGATCTCGGCCGTGCAGATCAAAGACTGGTTATCCGGCGCTGCGAAAATTACCGCCAAATCCATCATAAATGGTAATGAGGTCTGCGGCAGTGGCTATGATGTTACCAATCCCGCCAAGGCCGAGGAGATTGTCGGAACGGCCGAAAACATTGATGCAAAACAACTTGCCGCCGCCTTCAAGGCCGCGCGGAGCGCACGCTGGGGAGAAGCCGCGCCCTTGACACGGTCGGCTGCACTGTTGAAGGCTGCGACGTTGCTTGAGGCGGACATGGAAGATTTCATGGCTTTATGCGTCACGGAGGCGGGGAAAAGCTGGATTGACGCTGAGGCCGAAGTCAGGGAGGCAGTTGATTTTTGCCGTTATTATGCCGAGCAAATATCAAGCCCCGACATGGCGAACCGAGAAGCGCTGGGCACGGTGGCCTGTATTTCTCCGTGGAACTTTCCGCTAGCCATATTTATAGGACAGGTAAGCGCTTCGCTTGCAGCGGGAAATGCCGTAATTTGTAAACCAGCGGAACAAACGCCCCTGATTGCCTATAAAGCGGTGAAGCTCCTGCACCGCGCGGGGGTGCCAAAAGAGGCGCTGCATCTTGTGCTCGGGAGCGGCCCAGAGGTTGGAGCCGCCCTCGCCGGTTCAGAGGAAATCGACGGAATTTGCTTTACAGGCTCTATGGCAATTGCACAGCGGATCCATCAAGGCTTGGCGAAGCACCGCCGCGCAAGTATCCCCCTCATCGCTGAAACCGGCGGAATAAACGCCATGATTGTCGATTCGACCGCCCTTATTGAACAAGCAGTCAGCGATCTCATCGCCTCTGCGTTTCAAAGTGCAGGACAGCGCTGCTCTGCCTGCCGATTTGTCTGCGTCCAAGAGGAGATTGCGGACAGCTTCATCGCAATGCTCAGCGGCGCGATGAATATGCTCAAGATCGGAAATCCCGCCTCTCTTTCCACCGATATAGGGCCTGTAATCGACTCTGAGGCACTTTTGAAACTGTCTCGCTATATTGATAACGCGCCTGAAAGCTGGAGATTAATCGGCAGAACGCCGCAAGATATTTCAAAGCTTGATGGACATTTTTTGTCTCCGGCTGCCTTTGAAATTCCGTCTATATCCGAACTGACGGAAGAACAATTTGGTCCAGTCCTACATCTTATGCGTTTTAAAGCGGGTGAGTTTAATGCCTTGATTGAAGAGATAAACGCGCTGGGATATGGCTTGACCCTTGGGCTGCATAGTCGTTTGGACAGCCGCGCCGAGAGTGTCTCAAAGCGCGCGAAAGTCGGAAATATTTATATCAATCGCAACCAGATCGGCGCCGTCGTCGGCGTGCAGCCCTTTGGCGGCGAAGGCCTATCGGGAACAGGTCCCAAGGCGGGCGGCCCTCGCTATTTGCGCCGCCTTTCCCGGCCCTTGGCTGTAGATAAGTTAGCGCTTGAAAGTCACGCCTTCTGCGATGGCGCGAAATCGCGCCCCGAGGCTACTTTGATAAAATCAAGCGTTGAGGCATCCCGGGCTGCGTTTAAGCTCTGGACGCATATTAAAAACCGAAAAGCCTGCCTCATCCGCGCGGCCAACACATGTGAAGGCGGCAATAAGGACCAAATTTTGGCCATGATAAATGCTGCGCAAAGTGCATTGCATCCGGTCAATTTACCGGGGCCAACAGGGGAAATCAATCGGCTGGAGTTTCATGGACGCGGCGTACTGGCCTGTCTCGGCGCGCACCAAGTCTCTGGCGCGGTATCGCAAATATTCAAAATTGTCGCTGCGGGGAACGGCGCTATTTTGACAGCTACAGACGGGATAGCTGATCACCTTCGCAGCACCGTTGAATTGATCGAAGTTACAGGCGCGCCGCGCGGTCTCGTTCAGGTCCTACCCGCAGCCTTTGCGGCAGAGCTTTTAAAACAGGCTGATATTCAAGGCGCTGTTGTTGATGGCGCGAGCCGCGCGCAGGCCGCAGAATTACTTAGCGAACGTAAAGGAGCAATCCTTCCCGTGCTGTCTATTGATGATGAGGCTGAAAGATTTATCGTCGAACGCACCATAAGCATCGACGCGACCGCTGCCGGCGGAAATGCCAGTCTCTTGGCGCTTTGATGCCACTTTAGCCCCTAGAATTCGTACCACATCATAACATCAAGCAATAAAAAACGGGCAATCAAGGATTGCCCGTTTTTAAGCCCCTTCCTCCCCCGAGAAAAGTTAAGCTCTTTTACACCACATTTTGCTTAATGACCAGTTATTACATGACATTTTCTTAATAAATTGCAGTTGACTGCGCAATTAAGGCGGGCGCGTTGCGACAGCTAATTTTCGCCGGCACTAACCCAAATAGGTGAACTCCAAGCCCTATCTTGAAGCGTGGCCTGCATGGCAGGGTTCGGCGGGGTGCCATTACGGATAGCATCCCATGTACTCCAGCGGCATTTTGGATTTTCTAAAACCCGGATATAATAAGCGGCCTTTTGCGCGCTATTATAACTGGGGTCCTGCCAAACAGACTTTAGCTCGGAGGAGCCTGACGAGTTATTAGTCGCGCAAGTCGCAAGATCAACGCGCGCGCCGTTATCAGGGCAGCGCTGGGTGGTGGAGTCAACCTTTGCGCCGCCTGCGCAAGCAATGTCAAAAATCGCCTCCTTGCCGTCCCCGCCCTCTTGCCAGACTTTGATCATTTGAAGTCGCTGTAGGGGCACGCCCGCCGGATCCTGCGTGGCCCACGCCAGAAAATCAGGAGAACGGTCTTTGCCTGCTAATTCTCCGCCCATTGGTACGCCGCCGGCGTAGGCGGCTTCCAACATATCGGGCTGTGAGAGAATGCCGCTTGGGTAATCATGGCCCGCAAACAAACGCACGCGCAGACGCGGACCGGAAGTTGCGAAAGTCTCCTTACGGCGCATAGCGTTAAATATGTCTTCCCGCGTATTGGACTCTGCCCAGACGCCGGCAAGGCCGCTCGCGCCATATTGCGAGGCCGCGATAATCGTTAACTCATCACTGTCACTGAAATCGGCGGGCCAATCTGTTTCGCCCTTTGGCGGGATAGAGGCGCGCACATGCGGGTCAAGGTCGCTGGCGAATTTACCAAAATGATTTTCCTCCGAAAGGGACGGGCCGCTGACATGGGTATCCGAAGCCCCAATCATACCAAATTGATAAGGGTTAGCCCCAATATCTGCTTCAAGCGCGAGGCCGCGTGCGAGCGAGGGCCGCACAAAGCTGCCTGCTGTGATTTTTGATTTAACCGGCATGCCGATCAAAATGTCATAGAGTTCGAAATTGGCAAACTCATCTGAGGGCGAGAGCATGGGATGAGTCTCTGATGTTCCTTTAATTTGAGTCACCTCGACAATGGGTTCATTCAAAACGCGATTTTTAGCATAGGCCGCTGTCATGGGCGAGCCATCATTCATTACCGTGTCAAACATCTTCCCGTTCGAACCATTAGAATTATGCGGTATAGCCAAAACATTACGGCCTGCCGCGCGCTCCTCGTTCATCCAAGCCCATAGGTCTTCAGGGTTGGTACTGACCAAGGTTGTAAATAGACGCTCGGGCGCGTCATCTTCAAAAATCACATTGCGGTGCAGATTCAGCGCGCCGAGATTATCTTCAATCCCCCCGATAATACTCATATTGGTAAATTCATATCCAGCGAATGTGGTGAACACACCAGGCTCATTATGCTTCTGCGTCGCGGCGACATTTTCAGCCCAAGCCGAGTCGATAAATTCGCGGTCATAAATATCGTCAATCGGCTCGCCCGTCACAATTGTTGTTCCAATGCGAATAAAGGCGTCCATGCGGTCTTGGCGCGACCCGCCGAAGAGACCAAAGATAGATTTGGCTGTATCCGTTTTCGAAATCGGATTATTCTTATCCCGCATGGCCGCAATCACGCCCATATATTCCCCGTGATCTGTGACAGAATAAAAGTCTAGCGGCGGACCATCTAGCTTGATGGCATGTCCTTGACCATTGTCAATTGCCTCCCCTTTGGCAAAGCGGTAGGCATCATCGGCCGTGGTCCGCGTGCCAACGATAAAGGCATCAAAGGAATTTTTTGTATGCACATGTGTGTCGCCAAAATAGGCATTTCTCGTCGGCGTTCGGATGATTTCTACCGCCGGTTTTGATGTCGTTCCCTTTGAGGCCTGCGGCGCATCTACGTTTTCCCCGCTCTGACACCCAACAAGCGCGGCCGCAGCCGCTACTGTTAGCCATAAAATCTTTTTCATAATCCCCTCACTTTCAGTCTTTGCTAATTTACTTTCCCTGCCACACGGGCTTGCGTTTCTCGGCGAAGGCAGCAATCCCCTCTGCCGCATCTTCGCTGCTTCGCCACGCCGCAAACTCAGGATAATTCTCTTGCTGCGCCATGGCCTGCTCTAGGCTCTCTTCGGTTAGGCCCCTTTGCACCGTCATTTTGGAAGCGCGTATAGCCAGCGGCGCACCTGCAAGAATTTGATCACAATAGGCCTGCACCACTGCGGGGAGTTCATCGCGCGCTGTGACCTGGTTCACAAATCCCATACGCAAGCCTTCCTGCGCGCTCACGCGGCGCGATGTCAAGATAAGCTCCATCGCAAGTTTTTCGCCGATCTGGCGCGGCAGGCGGTGCAGCCCCCCGCCTAGCGCCACCGCCCCAACAAGCGGCTCCGGGAGGCCAAAGCTTGAAGTCTCTGTTGCGACAATCAAGTCACAGGCCAACGCCATCTCAAACCCCCCGCCCAGTGCAAAGCCGTCAACGGCGGCAATGACGGGTTTGGAAAGGTCAAAGCGTTCAATTAACCCCGCATAACCGCCGCGCAGATAATGAGTTCCAATTCCGTCTTTCAGATCGCTTCCCGCGCAAAAGGCGCGCTCGCCTGCGCCGGATATTACGGCGATTAATTGGGTATCGTCGGCGGAAAATCCATCAAAAGCGGCGTCAAGCGCGTTATGCATGGTTTGCGTCAGCGCGTTCATTTGCGCCGGACGATTTAGCAATATGCGCGTGATCGCGCCGTCCTTTGTGACTTCGATATCGGCCATTAACCGGCCTTTTTATCTATTTTGAGCTTGGTCACGACCTTGCCTTTATCACCCCACTCTGCATAAAATTGCGAGAAGAATTTGCGAAAGGGCAAAATCGGGCCATCCCCGTCGCAAATACTTGGCTTGGGCTTGTATTTCTGCCGGTCCCAGACAACTTTATCCTGATCGAGCTGGCGGCAAATTTCGCGGCGCATGGCCTTTGCAAGATTTGCCATTGGCCCCTCGGCCTCGGATTTAGGTTGTGTGAAGGCAAAACGGATATGGGTTCGCCCCTGATCGATCGGTGTAATGCCAGCAACCATGAGCGTTTCCGAAATGCCTGTAAATTTTGTCCAGCTTTGCCCCGGGCCAACCGTGCCGTAAGCAATCGTCCCGTCCATTACCCCTTTGGGTGTGGGCATCTTCGCATCGACACTTGCTGTGCGTTTATGCCCATCAAATTCAAAATCGTAATCAGGAAAATCCGCCGTGCCGTGGATATATTTAAAATGGGCAGCATCAACGCCGTTCTCCGCCATGTTCTGCACGGGGCCATGCACAATCCACTCAAATTTCACATAATCCGTCCAGTCTTTGTTGTGCACTTGTTCAAAACTCTCTGGTTCCCACTTTGGGTTTTCATTAAAGGGATGATACCAGACAAGGATTTGTTTATTGACTTCCGTAATATGCCATTGCTCCTTGCAGGGACGAGCCGCAGAGGGCGGAATTTTCTTGGCATAGGGCACATGGGTCACCGCGCCCTGTCCATTATATTCCCAAGCATGAAAAGGACACTCCAACGCATTGCCCTTCACGCGGCCACCATAACCCATATGCGCGCCCAAGTGTTTACAAAAGGCATCAATCATGCGCGGCTGCCCGTCTTCCCCTCGCCAAAGCGCTAAATCTTTGCCAAAGTAATAGAGCGGCTTCACCTCGCCAATCGCAAGTTCATCAGAATAAGCAACCATGAACCAGCCAAAGGGCAAGGGGAGCTTATCCAAATTACGGTCTTCATAAGAGGCTTGGTTTTTAACCTCCGACATACGCCAAGCCGTAAGCTCTTCTCCGCGCAGTCCCGCAAGCTGCTGCCAGACCGCAACGTTATTATCGGCCATCTATTTATCCTCCAAGTTAAAGACCTTAAGGGCGTTTTCTCTCAAGAATTTCGGCCAGACATTTTCCTTAAAGGGCACAGTTTCCATATCAGAGAAAATACGGTCCAACGACAAACCCATCGGGAAATATCCGGCGTAAATTATTTTGTCAGCCCCGCGCGAATTTGCATAATCGATGATCGCTTTGGGATAATGTTTAGGCGCAAAGGCCGAGGTCGAATAGTATAGATTTGGATATTTAAGCATCAGCTTCACCGCCAAATCTTCCCACGGCTCTGCGCCGTGGCGCATAACGATTTTCAGCTCTGGAAAAAACCAGCAGACTTCATCAAGATGTTCGACCTTTTGCGTTTGCATCGAAATACGCGGCCCCGGCACGCCAACATTGAGCGCAATTGGAATATCCAGCTCGCAGCAGGCCGCGTAAAGCGGATACATGCGCGCATCATTTATTGCGACTTGGGGGCAGGTTCCTGCCGGAAATACAGACACAGATTTTACGCCAAATTCCTTATGTAGACGTTTGACACGCCGGACCTCTTCCATGCCTTTGTTGGGGTTACACGGCACGTCAAAAAAGAAACGCTCAGGATAGTCCTGCGCCGCTTTTTCCGACGTAGCGTCCTCATTAAAGCCAACCATAGCGCGCTGGATATTATGCTTATCCATTTGTTCAACCGTCCACTTAACGAAATCCGAAACATCGGAGGAGGCTTCTGGAATATCCTTGAACATATATTGCGCCGGCATCTTAAACATATCCCGGCTCTGTTGGTCGTTGAGTAAAGGCCGGAAACTATCATACCAGCCCGAGCGGTCTGCATGGACCGGTATCCCTAACATCGTATCGATAATTCTTATATCCTTGGGATATGGCATTATGAGGCTTTCCGCGCGAGATAGGCCTCGCGCACTTTATGTTTTTCGATCTTGCCCATGGCATTTAACTCAAACGGCGCCGAACTCACGACAATGTCTGCCGGAACCTTATAGTCCGCCAGTTCGGCCCTTGCATAGTCCATGAAGTCTTGCGCTGTTATTTCACCCATGGCGCATATCTGCACAACAAGCCGCTCGCCTAGCCTCTCGTCGGGAACGCCAAAGCTTGTAACCTCGCGAACGGCAGGGTGGCGGCCAAAAGCCTGTTCGATCTCCGCGCAGTAGATATTCTCCCCGCCCGAAATGACCATATCGGTTTTGCGATCCACGATATAAATATAACCCTGATCATCCAGCTTCCCAATATCACCCGTTTTAAACCACCCTCCCGAAAAGGCCGCAGCTGTGGCGTCAGGGCGGCCATAATATTCGCGCATCATGATTGCGCCTTTCACCCAAATTTCTCCGGCCGCGCCAATCGGCAATGGCGTCCCGTCTTCAGCTGTGATTTGCACATCTACCATTGGCAGCACTTGCCCAGAGGCGGAAGGATTAGCCAGAAAGGCCTCCCCGTTCGCTTGAGATACCGCGCCGCAAGTTTCAGTCATACCGTAACCCGCGCCGATATAGGCTTTTGGGAAGGCCGCGCGCATTTCCTCCAGCAAATTGAGCGGCAAAGCCTGTCCGCCGCAAGACAGAGACATAAGCGAGGAGAGATCATATCTCCCAAATTTCGGCGAACGCAAAATATCCCAATGCATCGCGGGAACGCCGCCCAGCGCGGTAATTTTCTCCCGCTCGATCAGGGACATTGCGGCTTCGGCCTCCCACCGGTGCATAAGTACCAACTTCCCGCCCGTTGTCAGCGCCGTTAAAAACACCGAGCTACAGCCGCTGGTATGAAATAGCGGGAAGACCAAAAGCGAACAGCTCTGGGGCATTTGCGCGCGCAAGGTCTGCACGTCGATATTATAGGCGGCTGCCATTTTCTGAAATACAGCCGCCATGGCCATTTGCGTATTCATCATTCCCGCGATCAACGCCTTATGCTCAATCGCCGCGGCCTTTGCCCGGCCCGTTGTACCGGAGGTGAAAAACATGGCCGCTAAATCATCGCCGGCCGCGCGCACAGGCTTAAAGCCCGTCGCGGCCTCAGAGAATTTGCGTGGGAAATCACGGCGCGCCAATGTGGCCCCCACATGGCCCGCTTGCGATAGACGCCTCAGCCGTTTCTCGTCTCCGATCACAAGTACACAGTCCGCGTCTTCAATGGCGTGGGCCATAACCGTGCCGATCCCGCGGCTATTAATCAGCACCGCAACGCCGCCAGCGTTAATTATGGCGATAAAGGCAATCATCCATTCAGGGCAGTTTTGCATGGAAATCCCGACCGACTGCTGGGATTTAAGGCCAAAGTCTCTGACAAGCCATTCACTTAGGGCGTCAGCCCGTGCAAACACCTCATCAAATGTCAACCGTTCCGTCCCATAAACGATAAATTCAGCGCAGCCAAACCCTCGTGCCCGGTCAAAAATCTCCCCCATATTTTCCGGCGCATTTCGAAACATACGCACCGCACCTTTTTCCACGACCTCAAAGGGCGCGCCTTTGGCCATTAAGGCTTGTAAAATGGGATCGGCTTGCGACATAGACTCGTCATATAAATAATTTTCTTGAACCTATACTACGCAAAAGCTCTTATCAACTGCATGAATATGTCTGATTGCGTATTTTTGTAGTTTCTTTTTTACGCACCCTCGGATAGATTTTGCAAGAAAGGGAGGACGGCTCATGGGCATGTTATCGGGTAAAACAGCGGTTGTCAGCGGCGGAAGCGATGGAATTGGCCGCGCTATTGCCGAGCGCCTGGCGGGGGACGGCGCTCATGTCGTAATTTGTGCCCGCAGCCGCGAAAAGCTGGACAGCGTCGCCAGCGCTATTACGGCCAGCGGGGGCGCATGCGAGGCCCGCATGCAAGATGTCGCTGACGCAGCGGGATACGCAAATATGATCAGAGAAATTGCCGCTGCAAGGGGTCTGGATATACTTGTCAACAATGCTGCTCATGTCGGCATGGGCATGATTTGCGATGTGGACCTAGAGAGCTTTCAGCAAAACTTTCGCGTGAATATGGACGCGCCCTATCTCGGCACAAAGGCGGCAATGGCGGCCATGGCAAAAACGGGCGGAAGCATTATTAATATCAGTTCGGTAAACGCAGAGCGCGCCATGCAGGGCATGTCCGGCTACGGCGCATCTAAGGCTGCCCTCACTCATTTTAGCCGCAATGCCGCCATGGAGGGTGCCCGCGCCGGCATTCGGGTCAATGTCGTCACCCCGGGGCCGATCATGACCCCGGCGACGCAGGCTTGGTTTGACGCCGACCCCGATGCGGGCGCCGCGATTGCGAATGCCAATCCTATGGGCCGTATTGGACGTCCCGAAGACGTCGCAAATGCTGTTCTATTTCTAGCGTCCGATGCCGCCGCCTATATTACGGGCGCGGTGCTGCCTGTAGATGGCGGCAAAGCCAATGAACTTTACGTGCCTTCCTAAGGTGCGGTCACAACATAATTTATTACAGGATTACAAATGAAACTCTTCGGAAAAACCGCCATTGTCACCGGCGCAGGCCAAGGCATTGGTGCGGCCATCGTTGAAAAACTTGCGGCTGAGGGGGCGCGCGTCGCGGCGCTCGATTTGAATATTGAGACTGCAAATTCTGTTATCAGCGCGCTGGAGGGAGAGCATATGGCGATAGCTTGTAACGTCGCCAAGAGCGCAGATGTTATTCAGGCCGTGCGGAGCGCGCGTAAGGCCTTTGGACGACTTGATTTTGCCGTGAACTGCGCCGGCATTGGCCGAGCAAATGGAGACGGCTCTGACAAATTTTACGGCGCAATGACTAAACGCAATGAAGAACTGGCCGCGAATGGCAGTTCCGACACCTTTGTTGATCACCTTATTCATATGGAAGATGACGGCTGGGCGGGAGTTTTGGCCGTGAATTTAAACGGTGCATTTTATACATGCCGCGAGGCCGTTCGCATAATGGCCGAAGACGGCAACGCCGGCGCGATCGTTAACATAAGCTCGACTTCAGCCCAATCTGGCGAAGGCTCGCCCCATTACGTCACGAGTAAAACCGCTCTGATCGGGCTAACGCGGCAACTCTCGCGCGAGCTTGCCCCGCGCGGCATTCGCGTGAACGCGGTCGCCCCCGGCCCGACAAATACGCCGATTATGAACGGACTGCCGCAAGAATGGATTACCAGTATGGAGCAATCCGTGCCGCTCGGAAGAATGGCCGCCCCCAGCGAGGTGGCAGGGGCGGTTGCTTATCTACTCTCTGAGGATGCCTCATTTGTTACAGGGTCTGTGCTTGTGGCCAATGGCGGCAGTTATTGCTTTTAGCGGACGCTGCGCTCAAGCGCCGCCTTGTCGCCCTTTGCTGTTTTGCCCGCGCGGAAAATA
This sequence comes from uncultured Caulobacterales bacterium, assembly GCA_964410285.1. Classification (GTDB taxonomy): domain Bacteria; phylum Pseudomonadota; class Alphaproteobacteria; order Caulobacterales; family Maricaulaceae; genus Fretibacter. Next base: position 250,815 of record CAYPFR010000003.1, read on the forward strand.
TACCACGCTGCGGGAATCCCGCCGAGCAATGTAAGCGCCATAGAATAGCGAATAGCATCAACGCCATATCTGGCGGCAAGGTAATCATTGGCCCATCCGACAACCAGCACGCCAAGCACTAGCCCAGCAAAGGTGAGCACAAAAGCCCAGATAGACGTGGCCGTCGCGCGAAGCTCGGCTGGGAGCAAGTCTTGCAGCGCCGCCTGCACCGCCACCACCCAGCCCGCGCCTAAAATGCTCGCAGGATAGACCAGCGCTGTGGCAAGGCCGACTTCGCTAGAAAAGCACATACCAATCGCCACCAGCGTAAAGCCCAACAGCCCAAGGCTAGATAAAATATATGGCGCGCGAGAGGTTTTCTTGGACATAAGATCGCATAAAAACCCCATTAACAAGACACCGACGATCCCCGCGAGCAAGGCCCCCGTGCCGTAACGCGCGCCCGCCGATTGGTTTGAAATCTCAAAAATGCGCTCAAACATAGCAATCGCCCAACTGCCAAAAGCAATCGTCGAAAAGCCGCCAAAAAATGCGGCCAGCGTGAGATATTTAAACGCAGGAGTCCCCATGAGCGCGCGGTAGACATCGGAAAATTTGCCTTGAGGTTTGGGCCCGCCGCCCCCTGCGTCGAGGCGTCCGCGCTCGGGCTCCTTAACAAAAATCACAGTCAAGGCAGCAAGCAATATACCCGGTCCGCCTAGCCATAAAAATGTCGCTTGCCAGTCATAAGTCGCCGCGAGGGCTGTTCCGCCGATATTGCCAAAGGCCCCGCCAAAATAAACCCCAAGATTCATGATCGCAAAAGCGAAAGCACGCTTCTTGGGCGGGAAATAATCCGAAAGCAATGAATAGGCCGGAGCAAGGAAGGCCGCCTCGCCTATCCCGACACCAAATCTTGAAAAAGTGAACATTTCGGGTGTTTTGGCAAGACCCGACAGCATTGTGAAAGCACTCCAGACAACCGCGCCCATTGCGATAATTCGTACGCGATTATGCCTATCTGCGAAACGCGCGATCGGGATGGCGGCAAGGCAATAGATAAATGCAAAAGCTGGCCCGATCACAAACCCCATATAGGTGTCGGATACTTGGTAGGTCTCTTTGATTTTTTCTAAAAGCGCATTGGCAAGCGTGCGGTCAGCGTAATTGATGAAATAGAGCAGCAGCAACATCATCAAAACAAACCAAGCATAGCGGCGGGAATTCGGCGTCGTATCGTCCATGATCACTTTCTCTTATTTCGCCAAAACATACCGGCAAAGATCCGTCGCCTCAGACCTTTGCACGCATACATCCCGTTCCAAAGCCCTCGGCGCGCAAAGTCTTGCTTTCCTAAATTTGCCGCGCTAGGCAGTTTCCGAATGCCATTCGTAAAATAGGCGCACTGAGAGTGCAGTCAACCAAAATGAGGCACTTATGGACAATTATCTTGCCTCCAAATCCCTGCTAACGGCGGTGGTTGATGACATCCCATTTTGCGCTTCCATCTATTCGCCAAGCACAGCGCCAAAGGCAGACTTGTTTTGCTTGCCGGGCGGCGGGGCAAGCGCAGCCTATTTTGATCTGGCGCCAGAATTTAGCTTTGCCAACATCATGACCCAGGCGGGCTACCGCGTTATGACGATGGATCATCCGGGTACGGCGACCAACCCATTGCCAAAGGGGCATCCTTTCCTGACCCCGCGCAAGTCAGCGAGCTATATCGCGCGCGCGCTGAAAATATGGCGCAGCGGCGCACCGCTATTTGGTGTCGGTCATTCCATGGGCGGCATGATGTCGACATTGGTACAGGCCCAGAGCCGTGAATTTTCGGGAATGGCGCTGCTGGGTGCCAGCGCCGGCGGGTTAGACTGGGGGCTCACCGAGGCCGAAAGGAAATATATTGAAAACCCGGCTGCCTTTGCCCGAGACCTTGAGCGGCTGACCCTTGCAAAATTCAAAACACCCTTCCCCGAAGGCATGGGCGGACCCAGCGGAAAGTCCATTACATTTGGCGGGGAGAGCGAGGCACTGACCTCAAGCTTACGGAATATTTCTTGCAAGCTATTTGCCGCCGGCGGCATGATGAGTATGACGCGCGGCAGCTTTCGCCGCGAGGTCGAGGCCATAGACGTGCCGATGTTTTTTGCCTTTGGCGATCATGACATTGGAATCGCCCCAGAGGATGCGCCGAGGGATTACATAAATGCCAAGGGCATCAAGCTGCTAGTTCTAAAATCAACAGGGCATAATCATTTTGCTTTCAGTTCAATACATACCCTTTCCCGCGAGCTCGACTATTGGGCATCAAGCCTGCTTTGAGTGTCTCTTAGGCGGTAATTGAGCCAATAGATTTCATAGCTATTGCGATCCCCGTTTTTAGCGCGGGCCAGCAGGTCATCCAGTGCCATTTTGCGCACAGCCAGAGCCGCCTTATTTGCATCATCACCCTTCAGCACAATGTCAATTAGATGCAGCGCCTTTAGCGGCTCGCCCCCGTCCGCATAGCCTTGCGCCCGCTGCGTTAGGGCGCCGCTACCCGCAAGCTGCGTAATATCTGCAAAGACCTCGCTTTGCGGTACGCCGTAAAGCTCTGTAGTTTTGTCAAAGTGAAACCAAGTGGCGTAATATTCCCATATTGATTTCACGGCCCAAGAGACTTTTCCGTGCTCTTGGGTTAGCGCAAGATCGGCAGGCAGGCTTATCTCTCTCATGAGCTGATCGACGGTTTTTCCTGCGTTCATGCCCTCAACGGTTTTGTCATGCACATAAAGGACCGCGCCGCGCATTTTTTTAAGCCCGCTCTCAATCACGCCCCAATCAGTTATGGGGTTTTTATGACTGGGCACGATCATTTCAGGGGCCAATTCAATAATCTTATCAAGCGACTTTATATATTCGACGGGCTTTCGTATTTTCTCCCCGCGCATGGTGAAGATATTTGGAAATTGCGGAAAGAGCGGGCCAAAGAAATCACCGCTAAAAAGAATTTTTTTCTGTGGCAACCAGAGGACAATATTATCTGCGCCCTCCGCACCCGGCAGGGCATGAATTTCAAAATCAACGCCGCCCTGCGAAAATTTAAGGGGTTTGCCATTCGCAATTGTGACGCTTGGCTCTACCCCGCCATAAGCAATCAGCCCCAGTCTCGGCGGCGTTTCTGGCATGAAAGGAAAGAGAGTGCGGTTTCGCCCCCAAAAATAATCCTGTAGCTCCGTCAAATATCGTTGTTCCTCGCCAAATTCGGCATGGGTAAGTATGTCTACCCCCTCGCCCTGCCAAAATTTTACACCGCCTTGATGATCTGCATGGGAGTGAGAGACAATGATATGGGAGAGTTCCAAATCAGGCACAGCGTCTTTTAGCGCTTTCATCTGCTTGGGGACTTGGGTCGCAAGACCTGTATCGAAGATAACATCTTTTCCAGATGTCGTAATTACATGGGCATTGCCAACGCCAGTTGCCTGCCAAATACCGCTCGCAATTTCGCGTGCCTCGATCGGGATATTTATGAATTCCGCCGCCACAGACCCTTCTGCGGCCGGGTTTTCAGACAGGCGCTTGATAGCAACGTCGCCGATCTTATCGACTGCCTTTATCTGCGCGGACTTCTTAAAACTCGGCGAGAGAGCCCATAAAAGCCCAAAACCTAACGCCGCGAGACAAAGGCTCCCGGCGAGAATTTTGACAAATTTACTCATAGGCGAGCCGCCCCTTATCCCCGTGCCGCTTTTGCAAGATTTTTCCGCGAAGACCTGAGGTATAGCTATTGAGATAATCCTCTTGCAGTTCCTGCGCAGGCGTAACGGAGACCGCATAGTCTTTTGGCGCGCGCCAGCCCGGATGAGGCGAGAGCGCGACCTTAACGCCGTTTACCGGATGCTGCGCCCGCCACTTTCGAATTTTCCCCGCTAGCCGTTTGACAACATCAGCATTATTTTGGGCGAGATTATTTTTCTCCTCCTGGTCGGCTGTTAGATCAAATAGGAAATTTTCAACCTCTGTGCTTGCGGATTTATGATCGATAATCTGAACCAACTTCCAGCGCGATTCCATCACGCTAACATGATATTTATCAAGGATCGGAGAATTAGAGGCGAAATAAAGATCACCCTTTCGCGCAGTCTCCCCCGTATCCAGAATTGCTTGCCAGCGGTCTTGCCCGTCCAGCTTTTTTTCTGCCCCAATAGTGACGTTTGCCGCCTGCGCAAATGTTGGGAATACGTCCAGCACAGACACGACATCCGCCGTTCGGCTACCGGCTGCAATCCTGCTGGGCCAGCGCATAATGGCATTCACGCGAATGCCCCCCTCAAAAGTCTCAAGCTTCCCGCCGCGGTAAGGGCTATTATCTGCGCCGAATGCGGCAAGCCCACCATTGTCGGAAAAAAATAGCACCAGCGTATTATCAGTCAGCCCTTGCGCGTCGAGACTGCCAAGGATTTTTCCAATCGCCTGATCAAGGCTATCAACCATGGCGGCATAGGTGCGTTTGGGAAACGGGCGGTTGGCACGCGACTCATATTTATCTTCTAGAGCCTTTGGTGCCTGCATCGGGGAATGGGGCGCCAAAAATGGCACATAAAGGAAGAAAGGCCTTTGTGGGTCCCGTAATGTTTCAAGATAGCGGACAGCTTCATTTGCATGCACGTCTGTCATATACGCACCCTCTCGGCGTACAGAGGTTCCGTTTTCCTGAAGGTCATATCCACCAGCAACGCTGGCCTCAAAATAATCAATCTGCGTATTCAAATGGCCGAAGAAATGATCAAAGCCTCGCGCATTAGGTACGTGGGGCTCTATCGTGTGGCCGAGGTGCCATTTACCCACCATCGCCGTCTGGTAGCCAGCAGCCTGAAAACTTTGCGGCATGAAATGCTCATCGGGCGAGACGCCGCCGTTCTGCCATGGTTGAAATCCAGCATAAGCTGTGCCGAGTTTCATCGGGTCGCGCGCCGTCATCAGCGCGCTGCGGGTTGGGGTGCAAATCGGCAGGGAGTAAAAGCGATCAAGGGTCAATCCCTCGCTCGCGAGACGGTCAATATTCGGCGTTTGGATGTCGCTGCCGCGAAAGCCAAGGTCTGCAAAACCAAGATCATCAGCCAGTAAGATAATAATATTTGGCGGACCCAAATTCTCGGCTTCGCTGCTGCCGGACGTCGGTGGATTCAGCGCGGCGGACGTCTCAGGCGTGTTCGCTGACTGTCGAGAGCTGCTTTGCTCCCCCCCGCAGGCCAAAAGAAGCGAGGAGGTAAAAAGAGCGGTAAAACCTTTAAGCCAATTGTTCATACTGTATCGAGCCGTCATATGGTTGCCAAATTACTGCTTGCGGTTTTTTATATTAATATCATTACGCATCTTGTGTTTAAATGGAAACTATTTATCAAATTGCGTAGAAAATAGAGTCTTTTACTACGCAGAAAGTTTGTCATGGGAATTGCAGTCATCACGGGTTCGGCCTCTGGTATTGGAGCTTGCGTAAAGGCACGGCTAGAAGCGCAGGGCTATGATGTGATTGGCATTGACCTGAAAGGCGCGCAAATCTCTGCTGACCTGTCCACAGGTGAGGGCCGAGACGCGGCCATTTCTCGCGCGCTTGAGATGAGTGAAGGAAAGATTGAACGTTTGGTACTCGCGGCGGGCGTTGGCGGGCACATTGAAAATGGGCAGCTTGTGGCGCGAGTAAATTATTTTGGCGCGATAAATTTGCTTGATGGTTTTAAAGACGCCCTGATCGCGGCAAGCGGACGCGTGGTGGTGATCTCGTCTAATTCTGCGCAAATGCGCACCGACCCCGAAAGTGATATTGTGCGGAGCCTTTTGGAGGGGAATGAGGCCCAAGCGCTTCAATATATCGGCGATTCCCATGGGGCGCTGATATATGGCCTGTCCAAACATGCGGTCGCGCGGGCCGTGCGCCGGCGCGCGGCAGAGTGGGGGCGCGCGGGCGTGACCCTAAATGCCATCGCGCCTGGCCAGACCGAAACGCCTATGTACCGCGGCGCGGCGGATCACCCCATCATCGGCAAAAGCGTCGAAAGTATTCCGATCCCTAAAACCCGCGTGGCGAGCGCCGATGAAATTGCGGGGGTAATCGAATTTATGCTCAGCGGCGCGGCCGATTACATGCAAGGCAGCATTATTTATGTCGACGGCGGCACTGACGCGCAGCTAAGACCTGATATGTTTTAGCGCGTGCCCCCCGCCGATCATGAGACGATAGAAAAGATCAGCCCGATTGATCTCAATCACGCCCTTTATGGTAATTTTATCGGCTTAAAATATGTCTTTGAATCAAAATTAGACCCGCAGGTTTTGCAGCAAGCGATCATGCAATTGCTACAGCAATATCCGGCCCTAGCGGGACGATATGACAAGCGGAGCAGCGCGGTCATAAAGCGCGGTCCTGCCCCGAAGCTTGTGGTGCAAAACACAAAGAATGATCTAAGCGAGCTTGCGCGCATTGGCACGGCGCCGGCCGAAAGGGCGTCTTATTTACAAGAGCCGTCGCGCCGAGACGTTCTCTCGGGTCGTGCTCCTCTTGCGGTATTTTATTTGACAAACAGCGAGAGTGCCGGTTGCATTTTTGGCATGGGGGTCAGTCATATGCTCATGGACGCAGCGGGCTTTCATAAAACTCTAAAACGGCTCGCGGAACTCTACTCAGCGATCAAGGCCGGCGCGGCCTTGCCCCAAACGCCCCTGGTCGCCAAACTCGGTCTATTTGATTTTGGCACGCAAAGATCAAAAGCCGAGACTTTAAATGCCCTCAGATTACAGGGCGCGCCAAAACCGATCCCGATTACGGGACCGCTGGGCGGTTTTACCAAATCCATGATTATCCGGGCAATGGAGAAAATCGCCAAAAACGCCCCGGTGGCTATCCATTTCACCTCGCAGGATGTTAGGCAGCTAAAAGCGGTCGTTCAGGCCGAAAGCGGGGAACCGTGGATAAGCACCAATGCGGCGCTTTGCGCCCATTTTTCGCGCTTAATAGCAAGGCTCAGCTATGGCGAAGACCTTCAAACTTCCGTGCAGCTTGGTTATCTGATTGATTTGCGCGGACGGTATTTCGAGGCTGAAAATGGCGCCCAAAAAGATTTTATTGGCAATGCTATCCTTATCCATATTGACACGGCAGAGTTCAGCCAAGGTCTGCAGAATATGCCCCGCGGCGCGCTTGCCCGTTATTATAAATCCCGCGCGGCCCGCACCGACGCCGGCGATGTGCGCGCTCGTCTTGACCTGCTCGCAGATTGCCTCCGCCATGGTTATACCAATCCCGGACTTGACCTCAAAAAGCCGATTATCGCGTTAAACAATCAAAGCAAATTTGAGGTCTATGATGTCAGCTTTGCAGGTCATGTCCCGCAAAGGGTTATTCCGCAAGATGTGGGCGATAACATTATGTTCTTCCCCGCAGGCGGGGGAGGAATTGACATTTACATTCGCGATATTGTTAATCCCCACCATCAAAAGCGCCTGTTAACGCGGGAGTGGCACGATCAGATTTTTGATTTCAAATAGAGCTGCGGCGCTCGCGCGCCTGTCTTGACTCGCCCCCAGCAATAGGCTTTTCTGAACGCCGTTCGAAAAAGAAACACGCAGGGAATATGGTCACGAAAGTCGACGGAGCAATTATTTTTGATGATCTCGGCGCGCCGAACTATAGCCGCCTGCAAAAACTTGTCCTGAAACTTGGCGAGAAACAAGACGTCATCTTCACCCAAGAGGCCGTCTTGGGCAAAGCCATGGCGGCTACAGGCCTCGCCGATTTTGGGCCGGAGGACTTTAAACCGCGCCTGCAATTACTGCTTGATGATTATAATGGTCAAGCGCTTTCCGGGGTCGGACGGGGGCAAATGTTCGCCGACCTTGTGCGCTGCGCGAGCAACCGGCTGATTATTCAGCATAAGAAAAAGCAGCACGCCACGTCACTTTCCCGGACACAAATCGCGAGGCCGTTAACGGTGGCTGGGTTACCGCGTTCAGGCACAACTCATCTTGTAAATTTATTGGCGTCCGATAGCAGATTTCAGAAGCTACCCCTTTGGGAAGCGCAAGAGCCGTTCCACGCACCGGGAAAGGAAAATGCAAGCCTAGGCCTCAGGATCGGCGCGAAATCGCTTGCCGCCTTACTGGGGAATAAGGATAGCCCAATTTCAGATTCGCGTTATCTGCGCTGTAGCCTGCGCTGGTCAGGGATGAAGATTATGGGGCCAGAAATTGCTGCTATGCATCCTATGAATCCCGATCATATTCACGAAGAACTTGAGTTGATGACCTATGACTTTGGCTGCAATCAATTTGAGTGGACGGCATGGGTTCCAAGCTTTCGTGATCACTATTATGCCGATGATCAAACCCCGCAATATGAATATATGTCAGATGTCATGAAGCTGCTTCAGATTGAACGCGGCGATACCCGGCCATGGGTCACCAAATGCGTGCAAAACCCCGAACAGCTCCCCGCACTAAAACACATTTGGCCAGATGCGAGCGTCATTTTCACCCACCGTGATCCCGTCGCTGTTATTCAATCGACCTGCACCATGTTGGCTTGGGGGCAACGCATGATGCAAAAAAAACCCGAACCTCATAAAGTCATGGATTACTGGATTGAGCGCTTCGAGAAACTGTTACGCGCATGTGTGCGCGATCGTCATATCTGGCCTAAAAGTCAAAGCACAGATATTTTATTTCATGAGTATATGGCCGATCAGATGGGGACAATTGCAAAAATATATGATTTGCATGATATGGAATTTACCGAAAAAGCCCGCAGCGAAATGGAAGCCTATATTTCCGCCCATCCGCGCGGGAAATATGGCCGCGTTAAATATGACCTCAAGGGGCATTTCGGTCGATCGGCAGAAGAAATTCGCGAGCGCTTTGACTTTTATCTGAAAGCCTTCCCCGTGAAAATTGAAATCTAGCCAGCGCGCCGATCAGTTAGATCGCTGACGGCTAATCATATTTGATCCGGCCTTTCTCACCGTAATTATTTTGCAAGACCCGCGTCGCCAACGGACCAAAGCCCGTCCACATGTCTTCATTGACCTTATCGGCAGGTATCACGACATCTGCGTAATCCAGAGGCGCGCGCCAACCGGGGTGAGGCTGAATTTTCACAGTCTGCCCGCCCACAGGATGCAGCGCAAGGCGCTTGTCGAGAATCGTCTGCAACCTCAAAACCTGTTCTTGGTTAGAGGATGCGAGATCATTTTCCTCGTTCGGGTCTTCCCAGACATTGAATAGAAAGGTCTCGACGGCCGTTTCGCGGCGCTGATGATCCACGGACTGCACGAGCTTCCACGGGCCGTCCAATACCGCATAGCGGAATTTGTTGTACTCAGGAACATTGGAGGTGAAAACCAGTGGATCTCCGCGGTCTTTATTTCCGCGTCCAAGGACTGCATCCCAGCGGTCAATCCCATCAATCTTTTTGCTCCATCCGCCTGCAACCCCTGCTGCGCGCGTAAGAGTAGGCAGCATATCTAGCACAGAAATCACATTCTCATTGACTGTATTGGCCGGAATAACGTCGGGCCAGCGCATAACAGAGGCCACGCGAATACCCCCTTCAAAGGTCTCAAGCTTTCCGCCGCGCAGCGGCGTATTCACACCGCCAAAATTATAGAACCCACCATTGTCGGTGAAGAACAAAACAAGTGTGTTCTCAGCAATCCCTTGCGCGTCAAGCTCATCGAGGATCGCGCCAATCGCTTGATCCATGGAGTCCACCATAGCGGCATAGGTTTTCATGGGCGCGCGGGGGCTATCTATGCGGCTGCTATATTTGGCGAGGTCGTCTTCTTTGGCCTCCATCGGCGAATGCGGCGCAAGAAAAGGCACATACAGAAAGAAGGGTTTCTCGGGGCTACGAATGTCGCGCAAATAGCGCACAGCCTGATTACCGTGCACGTCTGTGGCATACTCCCCCTCGTGATTGACGATTTTCCCATTTTCTTGGAAGTCATGCCCGCCTGCCATCTTATGATCAAAATAGGTCACGTCAGTATTGAAGTGGCCGTAAAAATGATCAAATCCGCGCGCATTGGGCGTATGCTGCTCTATGGTATGGCCGAGATGCCATTTTCCGATCATGGCCGTATCATAGCCTGCGGCGCGAAAGCTCTCGGGCATAAAATGCTCCTCAGGGGAGACGCCGCCATTATCCCACGCCATCAGAACGGCATGGGCCACCCCAAGCTTGATTGGGTCACGACCCGTCATAAGCGCGGCGCGGGTTGGCGTACAAAAGGGAGTGGCGTAAAACCGCTCAAGGCGCATGCCTTCATTGGCGAGGCGGTCAATATTTGGCGTTTGTATATCACTGCCGTGATAACCCACATCCGCCCAGCCAAGATCATCAGCCAGAATAATCACGACATTTGGCGGCGGGGCATCCGATGGACGGGACTTCACTAAGGCGGCAATATTTGCTGTCTCGGCCTGTGAAAATTCATATTGCGTTGAAGGCGATGTGCGGGTCTTAAGAAACATAAATATCGCGCCGAGCAAAACCAGCGCCGCAATCACCCAGCCAAGACGTCTTATCATGCGCGGGCTCCGTTAACAGACGAATTCCCAAACATTCCCAGTTTCACATTTCCGCTGAGACTATCGCCGTCCGCCTCAAGGTCAAATTCCAGCGTGATCGGCATGGGTGACGTTAAATCGATTTCAAACTTGGCACGGCCGTCCTCAATCCTGCCGTTTTTAATGGGTGTGCTCTCTCCGTCCGCAAGCGACTCCCCGCTCAGCCCGCCCTCCTCAGTGAGGTTTAAAACCGCTTCGCGATCCCCCATTGGCGTTTTCATAACGATGTTCCAGCGGCCTGCGTAAGTCATAATATCTCCTGTTTTGCTCTAACGCCTCGCGGCGAGATTATTGATTAGTTTGCATAGCGTGTTTGGCCGCCACAAACCCGAATGTCATAGCAGGCCCAATCGTCGAGCCCGCACCGGGATAGGTGTGCCCCATGACTGACGACGCGCAATTCCCGATCGCATAAAGACCGGAAATTACCTTACCCTTTTTATCGAGGGCCTGAGCCTGCGCATTCACATCGATGCCGCCCTTTGTACCGATGTCGCCCGGGCGAATAGGAAAAGCATAAAATGGCGGCGTTGCCAACGGCCCCATACAAGGATTTGGCGTGACAGTCTGGTCCCCGTAATGACGATCATAGGCGTTGCCGCCTTTATCGAAATCCTCGTCAATGCCGCTTTCGGAAAACCGCGTCACGCGGCGTGCCGTCTCAACGAGGCCTCGGGCATCTACGCCCATTTGCGCGGCAAGCTCCTCTAAGGTGCTGGCCTTTCTCACAACGGATTTTATGGAGTCATGCCATTTACTGTCGGGAAAAACAGAGGCCGGATAAAGCGGCCCAATGGCATATTTCTTACGCGCAGCCCTATCAAAGACAATCCAGCTCGAGAGCGGATGGGCCTGCAATTGGCGCCCAACCTCATCATAGCTCGCCCCTTCGTTCAGGTAGCGCTCTCCCTTTTCATTGACGATATAAACGCCGGGCAATGCCCGCTCGGCAAATAAAATACTTGCGCGGTCAGCCCCGGGCAAGCGAACCGATGGCCCCCACCACGCACCGTTCATCAGAGTCAAATTCGCGCCAATATCGGCAGCAGCGACATGGCCATCACCGGTATTTTGGCCGGGCGTCGCGGACCACTCCGTTTCAGTCGGCGCAGGTAGGTATTTTTTCCGCATTTTGGGATTATGTTCAAACCCTCCGGCAGCCATGATGACGCCGCGCCGCGCCTTGATTAGAACATCCACACCCTCTTGGGTCACGACCGCGCCTGTCACCGCACCGTCCTTTTGCACAAGCGATTTCAGCGGGCTGCTGCGCCAGACTGGAACCCCAAGATCAATCAGCGTTTTTAAGCACATGCCAACAAGCGCATTACCCGCTGTGAGGCGGCGGTGACGCTTGGTTTTTCGGCGCATCCTAAAATCAAGCTTATAAGCAATCGCTTGTTTAGCAATAATCCATTGCCAGCCGCGCGCCTTGGAAATGATCTTTTGGGCTTCGGGGATGGTAATGGTGAAGCCGCCAAAAACTGTCTGGGGGTGGGGTTTCCTTACATTCATAAACTCATCGCCCAGCTTGGCTGCATCCATCGGGACAGGGTCGAGTGTGCGCCAACCGTCCTTGCCGCCCGGCTTATCGGGGAAGTAATCGGCATAGGGGGTTGAGATATATTTCACCCCGCCCTTTTCTTCCATATATTTGAGCATTTGGGGGGCGTTTTCGACATAGGCTTTTAAGCGGTCCTCGGCAACGTCTGCCCCGATACAGGCTTTAAGATATGTCAGCGCCGCCTCGGGCGTATCGCTCTTGCCATGTTTCTTCATCAGATGATTACAGGGTATCCAAATGCCTCCGCCAGAGGTGGCCGAGGTTCCGCCGTATTGATCGCTTTTTTCAACAACCAGAACATCGGCCCCGTGATGGGCTGCGGTAATGGCGGCGGTCAGCCCGCCCGCTCCGGAGCCCACAACCAGCACATCGACGTGTTTCTCTTGCATATGAATTGCCTTTTTTGGGGCCGCGGGATCTAGACGAACATGTCTGTATTATCGGCGCCGAGGTGTATGGCACCGAGGTTACGGG
>CAYPFR010000004.1:0-246418 GCA_964410285.1 uncultured Caulobacterales bacterium
CCCGTAACCTCGGTGCCATACACCTCGGCGCCGATAATACAGACATGTTCGTCTAATGACGGTTGAAAACGGCCCGCCAGAAGGCCGGTATGTGCAAGCAGGGCCTATTCGCATGCATTACCTCGAATATGGCGAAGGAACGGGTCCTGCACTTGTTTTTTTGCACGGCTCGGGTCCGGGCAACAGCGCATGGGCAAATTTTCGGCAAAATAGGGACGCTTTTGCCGCCGCTGGATACCGGGTGTTGATGCCTGACATGATCGGTTTTGGTTATAGCGACAAACCGCTTGATTTAGGTGATTACACCCTTTCCCTCTTTTGCGACACGCTTATGGCGGGATTAAGCGCGATGAACGTGGAACGCTGTAGCTTTATTGGCAATTCGCTGGGGGGCGGCGTGGCAGTGCAAATTGCGCTGGATCATCCCGAGTTTGTCGAGAAGTTGATTTTAATGGGACCGGGGTGCCTTGAACCTCAAGAGGCTTATTGGGGCATGCCCGGAATTGCAAAAATGATGGAGGCCAATAAGGCAGGCATGAGCAAAGATACGCAGGGACAAATCATGCGGCTTTTCACGTATGATGCTCGGCATGTCACACAAGAGCTGATTGATATGCGCTGGGCGATTGCGCAGGGGCAGCCAAAAGAAGTTCTAACGACGATGAAAACGCCCGAGCTTGGCTCTCGGATGACAGAATTGACCTGCCCTATCCTGACTTTTTGGGGCGCAAATGATGAATTCATGCCGCCCCAAGGTAAGGAAAAATGCCTCAAGGCAAATGATCACTCCCGGCTGATTGAAGTCAATGCCTGCGGGCATTGGGTTATGATTGAACACGCGCGCATGTTCAATGCCGTCTCACTTGATTTTTTGAGGCACGACTAATGCGGTCCAGAAGAGAGTGATTGTGAAAATTGCGCATAAAGATATGCGGGCCAATATTGTGCTTGGCGGGCAAAAACGAAAAGGAAACTAGTCATGGGTGTTGCAAATTTAGGTTATGTCATTTTGGAAATGCAGGACCCGGCGGGATGGGCGACGTTTGCGAAATCCGTATTAGGGTTTGGCACTTCAAAGTCTTACGGGGAGAAGGGGGCTAAATACCTGCGCATGGATAAGGCACCTTTTAGGTATATGATCCGTAAAGGGGAGACAGATAGATTTGTCGCAGGCGGTTATCAGATGTCATCAAAGAAAGCCTTTGAGGAGCAGATCAAAGTGCTTGAGCAAAAGAAAGTGCCGGTCTCGCGCGGTTCAGATAAGGAAGCGCGCCACCGCGCCGTAAAAGCGCTGGCACGTTTTCATGACCCTTCCGGCAATGAGGTCGAGATATTTTATGGCCGCGAGACGGGAAGCGCTTTTACGCCCGGACACGGGATTAGATCCTTTAAAACGGGAAAAATGGGCCTTGGTCATATGGTTTTGCCCGCGCCGGAAAATAAGAAGACGATTGAGTTTTATCGAAAAATCATGGGATTTGGCGTCTCGGATGATCTCACTTTGCCGGCCTTTGCGCCCGGCATGCCCAAGCAGCGGGTATATTTTATGCATGCGGATAATCCGCGCCACCACACTCTCGGGCTTTATAATTTTCCTAATCCGACTGGCGTCATCCACCTCATGGCGGAGATGGGGAGCATTGATGAGGTCGGCATGTGTATGGACCGCGTCAAGGCCGCCGGTCTGCATATCTTTGCCTCACTTGGGCGTCACGCCAATGACCATATGGTCAGCTTTTATTTCTTCGCCCCGGGCGGTATCGGATTTGAAGTTGGCTATGAAGGCAAACAAATCAAAGACTGGTCACGCTATAAGCCAACAAAATCAAAAATTGGCGATCTCTGGGGTCATGAATATGACTTTCCAGTCGTAGGATAATCACCCATGAGTTACCCCACCATTGATAAGCGCATGAGCGCCGCAGACATCGCCGCTCAGATTAAAGATGGCATGACCATTGGTATCGGCGGTTGGGGTGCGCGGCGTAAGCCTATGGCGCTTATCCGCGAGATTGTGAAATCCGATGTAAAGGATTTGACCATTGCTTCTTACGGCGGCTGTGATGTGGGAATGCTGGCAAGCGCTGGAAAGATCAAAAAGCTGATTTTCGGATTTGTTTCACTTGATGTGATTCCGCTGGAAGCGCATTTTCGCCGCGCCAGATCAGCGGGCGAATTTGAGGTTATGGAGGTTGACGAAGGCATGTTTCAGCTTGGCCTAAAGGCGGCCGCTCAAAACCTTGATTTTCTTCCCTGTCTTGCGGGGCTTGGGACCGATGTATTGACCCATAATCCTGATATCAAAGTGATCCAAAGCCCCTATAGCGAGGACCATTATGTCGCCATGCCCGCGATCAAGCTCGATGTTGCGCTCTGCCATGTGTCCGAAGCTGATAAGCTGGGCAATAGCTACATTGGCGGCCCGGACCCGTTCTTTGATGAATGGTTCTGCCGCGCAGCGGATAAGGCGTTTTTGACCACGGAAGCGTTGGTTGAAACTGCCGCCTTTGATGATGATCACAAAATCATGCGCATGCCGATTGAGCGCAGCCTTGTTCGCGGCGTTGCCGAGGTTCCGCTTGGCGCGCACCCGACCAGTAGCGGCCCTGATTACGGCATAGATGTTGCTCACCTTAAAGCCTATTCTGCGGCAGCAAAAGAGGGCTGGAGTGATTACGCCGCCAAGTTTATACATACGGATGATTACGTGAATTCCGTCGGGGGAGCGCCCCATATTCGCGCCCTGCCATTGCCGGTATTTTAGGAGGATATTATGACACGCTTCTCCTTAGCTGAGCTGTGTATTTGCGCGGGTGCGGATATATTTAAGACCGAAACGCCCGAAGTCTTCGCGACCGTGATCGGGCTCGTGCCGCGCCTCGCGGGGTCTTTGGCCAAGAAAACATTTCTGCCCGGCCTCATGATGAGCGACGGTGAATATTACTTTGCCGCCGAGCCGGTTCCCGTAGGCAATCGAGGCGGCTATAGCCCAAAAAAGGAAGGCCGTATCGGTTATGAGCGCGTCTTTGATCTTATACCCAAAGGTAACCGCCATGCTTTTGTCGGGCCCGTGCAGGTCGACAGATTTGGGCAAATGAATTTGTCCTGTATTGGTGAGTATGCCGCGCCCAAAGTGACTATGTTGGGTGTACGCGGGCTTCCGGGCAATACGGTCAATAATCGCACGTCCATGTTCTTTGGCAATCATACAAAACGGGCCTTTGTCCCTGGCGAGGTCGATATGGTCAGTGGAGCCGGCTATAATCCTGCGCGTTATCCCGGTAGGCGATATCCGCGGGGGTTGGATCATCGACGTATTATCACTAATCTTTGTGTTCTTGATTTTGAGGGCCCGGATCATGCAATCCGCGTGCGTTCGCTTCACCCGGGGGTGAGCTTTGAGGAAGTACAGGGTAATACCGGATTTGAACTCATCAGGCCCAAGGGCCTTTCAGAGACCGCTGCGCCAACCTCAGAGCAGCTTGACATTATCGCCGAGCTTGATCCGCATAATTTACGAGCCGAAATATTCAAAGATAACCCCGCAGGGCGGAGAGCCGCATGAGCCATGAAACCGTACCCAAAACGCCTGCTGACATCGTCTATGAGGAAGATAGCCCGGTCTTATACGAGGCCGCGGGCGGGATTGCATATCTCACGCTGAACCGCGTGAAATATCATAATAGCCAGAATAGCCAGATGCTTTATGCTCTAGATGATGCCTTTTTTCGGGCCACTGGGGATGATGCGGTGAAGGTGATTGTGCTGCGCGCCAATGGCAAGCATTTCTCTGCTGGCCATGACATTGGTACGCCCGGACGGGATTTTCATGAGGGTCGAGATGACCGCAGGTCCATGAATTACAACCATGATAACAAACCGGGCGCGGAAAAAGCCTATGTCCGGGAGCAGGAAGTGTATCTCGAATTTTGCCGCCGCTGGCGCGCTGTCCCCAAGCCTACTATCGCGCAAGTGCACAAGGGCTGCATTGCGGGCGGGCTAATGCTGGCGTGGGTGTGTGATTTGATCGTTGCATCTGATGACGCGTTTTTCCAAGATCCTGTTGTGCAAATGGGCTTTCCGGGGGTGGAGTATTTTGCCCATCCCTTTGAGCTAAACGTGCGCCAAGCCAAAGAATTTTTGCTGCTGGGTGAGCGCTGGAGCGCGGAGCGTGTTCTTGCGGCGGGTATGATCAACAAAGTTGTCCCGCGCGCTGAGCTTGAGGCGGCCGTGCGGGCTTGGGCCGAAAAAATTTCGGTCCAGCCCCGCCTTGCGATGGCGCTAACAAAACAGGCCTGCAACCATATTGAAGATTTACAAGGCAAACGCAGCGGTATGGATATGGTCTTTGGCTATCATCATTTTGCCCATGCCAATAATACTTTGGTCAAGGGGGATTACATCGCAGGATTTGACGGAAAGAAAATGGCAGAACGCAACCGTAAAAAGGAAGAGAAAGACTGATGCACCGCGCGCTGAAAACGCCGCTCACCGAGGCGCTTGGCTGCGAGGTCCCTGTGATCCAAACTGCCATGGGGTGGGTCGCCACAAGTGAGCTGGTCAGCGCCTCAATTAAAGCGGGAGCTTTTGGTTTTCTTGCCGCCGCCGTCATGACACCCGAAGAATGCGAATCCGAGATTAAGGCAATTAAATCGGCTAGTGATAAACCCTTTGGTGTCAACATTCACGCCTTTCAGCAAGGCGTTGATAAGATTATAGATATTTGCATAGATTATGATGTTGCGGCATTGTCTTATGGGCGCGGGCCATCGCCAAAAATCGTTGAAAAAGTCAAGGCTGCAGGGCTGAAATGTGTGCCGACCATCGGCGCAGCAAAACATGCGCCTAAGGCTGTAAAAATGGGCGCGGATATTCTTGTATGCCAAGGGCAAGAAGGCGGCGGCCATACGGGCTACACGCCGACATGGCTTTTGCTGGCGCAGGTGTTGGACGAAAATTTGGGAGTGCCCGTTGTGGCTTGCGGCGGTTTTAAGGACGGTCGAGGATTGGCGGCGGCGCTGACGTTTGGTGCGGACGGTATCGCGATGGGCACGCGGTTTATGATGAGTGCAGATAGCCCAACGCCCGAGGTAACCAAGGCACAATATCTTTCGGCCGAGGTAACGAGAATACCGGTCTCCACAAAACTGGATGGCCTGCCGCAGCGCATGGTGATGAACGAGTTTTTGGCTGATCTTGAAAAATCATCCAAGGCGGGCATGTTAATGCGCGCTGTGCAAAATGGATTTAAGTATAAAGCCCAGACCGGCATGAGTATGATGCAAACCCTAAAGGCCGCATGGGGCATGGCGAGAACAACGGAAATGACTCTTGGGCAGACCATGATGGCGGGGAATGCACCGATCATTATTCAAAAAGCTATGGTCGAAGGGAAACCCGCTGAGGGCGTATTGCCGAGCGGGCAGGTCGCCGGTATTATTGACGATTTGCCAAGCTGTGAGGCGCTAATTGGAGCGATCATTGATGAGGCGCAGGCCCATCTGAAACGGGTGGAGGGATAATGCCAATCCATACAAATATAGACAATTCAATTGCCGAACTTGTGCTGGATTTCCCACCGGTAAATGCCTTGAACAGCCAAACATGGAATGAGCTGCCGGGACTTATAACCGATCTTGGGCGGCGCCGTGATGTAAAGGTAATTTTGATCCGCGCGGAAGGAAAAGGTTTTTGCGCGGGCGTTGACATAAAGGAGCTTGCCAATGATAGCTCGGCGATTGTTGGCGTTAACAGCGGAAATTTTGAGACAGGTAAGGCAATCCACCACTGTGAGGTCCCCGTCATTTGCGCGCCGCATAAGTTTATTATCGGAGGCGGGGTAATCATGTGCGGCGCCGCCGACATTGTGATTGCGAGTGAGGATGCTTATTTCTCATTGCCAGAAATTGATAGAGGCGCCATGGGCGGAGCGGCTCATTTGCAGCGTATGCTGCCGCTTGCCAAAGTGCGGGCTGCCTTTTTGACAGGCGGAAAAATTCCAGCTTCCGAGGCATACCGTCTTGGCGGGATTGAAAAAATTGTCCCGCGCGCGGCTTTAGTTGAAACCGCTATGCAATATGCAACCAGCCTTGCAGAAAAATCCCGCGAAGCACTGCGCATTGCCAAAAAAGCCCTAAACGGGATTGAACCGCTTGATCTTGAGGCCGCTTACCGTTGGGAGCAGGGCTTTACTTTTGAGATGTATATGCATGCGGATAGCCAAAAATCCCGAGATGCCTTTGTCGCGACTGGCAAAGCCGCAGATTTCAAAAAGAAATAGAGCAAGTGGATATTTCCTTCACTCCAAAGCAAAAGGCGTTTCGCAGCGAGGTACGAGAGTGGCTTTCGCAACACGTGCCCCAATCACGCCTCCCCAGCTTTGACACGCAGGAAGGCTTTGAGCTTCACCGGCAGTGGGAGCGCACGCTGGCGGGGGACAATTGGGGAAATGTAAATTGGCCCGCCGAATACGGCGGGCGCGGTCTGGACCTGATTTCATGGTTGATTTTCGAAGAAGAATACTACCGCGCGGATGCGCCTTTGCGTGTGAGCCAGAACGGAATTTTCTTGCTCGCGCCGACAATAATGGAATTTGGAACTCAGGCGCAAAAGGCGCGCTTCCTGCCGCCTATGGCATCGGGCGATGAGATTTGGGCGCAAGCGTGGAGCGAGCCGGGAGCGGGGTCAGATATGGCAGCGATCCGCACCAAAGCCGTGCGCGATGGTGGTGACTATGTAATCTCGGGTCAAAAAACATGGTCGTCCCGAGCTGTTTTCGCCGATTGGTGCTTTGCCCTTGTGCGAACGGAAGAGGGAAGTGAACGCCATAAGGGGCTCTCTAAGATTTTGATCCCGCTGAAAAGCAAAGGATTAACCCGCCGGCCTATCGCGCAGCTGGACGGCGATCCGGGCTTTGCGGAATTGTTTTTTGATGACGTGCGCGTGCCGGTGGAAAATTTGCTAGGGCCTGAACATGGGGGCTGGGGGGTTGCTATGGCCACGGCAGGTTTTGAACGCGGGCTTTTACTGCGCTCGCCCGCCCGTTTTCAGGCGGCCGCCGCACGCCTCGTAAAACTCTACCGCGCGCATGAGCACCGATTGTCGTCGGGAATTGGAGAGCAGGTTGTTCAGGCATGGATGAATACAGAGCGCTTTTGCGCGGCGACTTACCAGCTGGTCTCGCGTGTGCAAGGCGGGGCGTCGATAAGCTCGGAGAGCAGCGCAAATAAGCTCTTTTGGTCGGAGATGGATCGTCACATGCACCGTACCGCCATGACAATCATGGGGGCGCAAGCCGAGCTTGAAGCTGGACTGGACGCAATTGATAATGGCCGCTGGCTCGATGGATATATGTTTTCTCTCGCAGGACCCATTTATGCGGGCACAAATGAAATTCAGCGAAATATCCTTGCAGAACGTGTACTCGGACTTCCGCGTTCAGGGGAGAGGAAGTAGCCATGGATTTCCGTTTCACAGAAGAACAGCAAGACTTGATCAATGCCGCCAAAGCCTTTTTTGATGGCGAGAATACGGTTGAGCGCATGCGTAAGTTGGCTGCGGGAGAAGAGGTTGCTGCCCTGTGGCCGCATTTTGGGCAGCTAGGTCTGCTTGGGATTATGGCCCCTGAAAGCGCAGGCGGTCTGGAGCAGCCCTTGGTGGTGATGACGGGGGTCGCCGAGGCCGCGGGATATGCGGGAGTGCCCGAGCCATATGTTGAGATTGCGGGGATTACCGTACCTCATGCTGCAAAAGAGGAACTTTCGGGGCAAATCCGCCGCGCGGTAGCTAGCGATTTGCGGCTGTATATAGACTCCTCCCTTACGGATACGGGTGAAGCCTTGTGTTCTATCGATCCTTTACGAAACTTGGTGAGAGTGCCGGACGCTTATCAGGTCGTTCCTACACACGGCAGTGAAACAAATACCGAAAGCATCAATTTTCACGGCGCCGTCCTCACAGCCGCGCAATTGATCGGTCTCTCGCAGCGCATGGTGGAAATGTCGGTCGAATACGCGAAAGACCGGCATCAATTTGGAAAGCCAATCGGCAGCTTCCAAGCGGTTAAGCATCTTCTTTCCAATGTTTACACCCAAATCGAATTCACGCGCCCTATCGTTCATTTAGCCGCGATCAAAGGCGGAGCTTCGGTGCACAACGCTAAAGTTTCCGCGATTGATACGGCCATGCTTGCGGCCGAAACCGCTATTCAGGTTCACGGCGGAATGGGTTATACTTATGAAGTGGATTTACACCTATTTATGAAACGTGCGTGGGCGCTTTGCGGTGAATGGGGCGACCGCAATTATCATATGAAAAAATTAGAGGACTATGTTTTGGGGGGCGGCGCAGAGCTTGGCCCCGCACACACATTCGCTTAGGAGAGCAAAATGGCAGAAGCTTACATCATTGATGCGGTACGCACGCCCACAGGCAAACGGCGCGGCAGTCTGCAAGATATCCACGGAGCGGACCTTGCGGCCCACGTAATTAAGGACATCGTCGAACGGAACCCGATTCCGCAATCTGATTATGATGATGTGATTTTTGGTTGTCTTGATGCTGTTGGCCCGCTGGCGGGAAATATCGCCCGCTCGGCTTGGCTTGTGGCGGGATATGATCTGACTGTCCCCGGGGTTACAATCGATAGGCAATGTGGCTCCTCTCAGCAATCTGTGCATTTTGCAGCTCAGGCTGTGATGAGCGGTACGCAAGATGTGGTTATCGCGGGCGGAGTACAGACCATGAGTAAAATCCCGATCGGCGCATCTATGCTTGCTGGTCAACCTCTGGGCTTTGACCATGTCTTTCACACATCCCCAGGCTGGGTCGCGCGATTTGGGAAAGCGCCCGTAAACCAATTTTACGGCGCATCGGAGATTGCCAAGAAATGGAATTTCTCTCGCCGTGATTTGGAGGAATATTCACTTGAAAGCCATAAACGCGCCGATACGGCCCGCAGCGAGGGCTGGTTTGACCGGGAAATTTCGCCGATTAACGGCCTTGCGCAAGATGAGACAATCCGTGCGAATACCTCGCTGGAGCGGATGGCAGAGCTTGAGGCCTTTGATGAGCACGGGCTGATTACCGCAGGTGTGGCCAGCCAAACCTGTGACGGGTCTTCTGCCATGTTAATCGCCTCAGAAGATGCGGTGAAGCGTTATGGTCTTAAGCCGCGCGCACGTATCCATCATTTAGATGTTATGGGCGATGATCCAATCTTGATGCTGACGGGACCAATTGCCGCCACCAAGCGCGCGCTAAAACGCGCGGGGATGAGCGCAAATGATATTGACCTAGCCGAATGTAACGAAGCCTTTGCGCCTGTTCCCATGGCTTGGATGCAGGAGACAGGCATTGATCATGCCAAGACCAATGTGAACGGCGGGGCGATTGCTTTGGGTCATCCGCTGGGATCAACGGGGACAAAGCTTATGACAACGCTTTTGCATGAAATGGAACGCCGCGGCTCTCGTTTTGGGCTACAAACCATGTGCGAAGGCGGCGGCGTGGCGAATGTAACGATTATTGAAAGGCTATAAAATGGCAGGGTTTTGCCAAGATAGAACGGTGATTATAACGGGCGCGGGCGGCGGGCTTGGCCGCGCCTATGCGCTTGCGCTGGGGGCGGAGGGCGCGAATGTGGTCGTGAATGATATCAATGTGCAAACGGCTGAGGCGACCGCCGCCGCGATCAACTCCGCAGGCGGGCGGGCGATCGTTAACCTCGGGGATATTACAAGCTATGACTCAGCTTTTGATATCGTCAAATCCGCCATTGACGAATTTGGCGCGCTCCATGCCGTGGTAAATAATGCCGGCAATAACCGAGACCGCATGTTCACAAGTCTCTCCGAGGAGGATTGGGACCTCGTGATAAGAGTGCACCTCAAAGGGCATTTTTGTATTAGCTCCCACGCTGCCAAATATTGGCGTCAACAGAGCAAGGAAGGCAAACCCGTCAACGCGCGTATCATCAACACAAGTTCCGGTGCGGGACTTCAAGGCTCTGTGGGGCAGTCCAATTACAGCGCCGCCAAGGGCGCCATCCTCACGCTGACGCTTAATCAGTCAGCCGAGCTTGCGCGATACGGCGTCACGGCTAATGCCGTTGCCCCGCAAGGGCGTACAGGCATGACCGAAGAGGTCTTTGCCGAAATGATGAAAATCCCAGAAGATGGCAGCTTTGATAAATTTGACCCCGCCAATGTCGCCCCGCTGATTTGTTATCTGGTGAGTGAAAAATCGTCCCATATTAATGGCCACTGTTTTGAAAGTTTCGGCGGTAAACTGTCGATCGCACAGGGCTGGAAGACAGGACCCGTCAAAGACAAGGGCGCACGATATGATGTAGCTGAAATCGCTGGGGTAATCGCAGAGCTAGAGAGCCTGACACCGCCCGCGCAAAAAGTTTACGGTAGCTAAAAATGGCCTATCCATTAAGTGAAGATCACGAAATGATAAGGGAGGCCGCTCGCGGCTTTTTGCAAGGCTGGTTTGACGGCGGAAAGGGCCCCGAGAAGATTTATAAATCTGGTAAAGCGTTTGATGCGGCGGCTTGGCAAGGCTTTGCTGGAGAGCTTGGTATGGCGGGCGTTGCGATTGACGAAGAATTTGGCGGCGCGGATCTTGGTGATCTGGGCCGCGCCGTTGTGATGGAAGAGCTTGGCGCAAGCTTATGTGCGCTGCCATTTCTGACGACCTGCGGCATTGCGGTAGACATTTTGAGCCGGGCAGGGGAGCCAGCGGCCCAGAAAAAGTATTTGCGCGCGATCGGGGCGGGGAAGCTAAAGATCGCTTATTGCGATGGGCATGCGGCGATAAAAAAGGCCGTCAGCCACGTGGCTTATGGCGATATCGCAGATGTCATCATTCTCTCCCGCGCTGTAGAGGACGGGCTTGATTATTTTGCCGTTCCGGCAAATGCGAGGGGGCTGAAAATTACGCCCGAGATGACGATGGACCCAACGCGAAGCTTTGCCCGCATAGATTGGAGCAATGTCGCACAGAGCGACCTTGAGGTCATTGGTTACGGAAGCACCGCGCGCCATGATAAAATGATCACCCAGTCCTTTATAGCGCTTGCCGCAGAATGTGTCGGCGGAGCGCAAGCCTGTCTTGATATGACGCTTGAATATACCGCGCAGCGTGTGCAATTTGGCCGCCCGATTGCGAGCTTTCAAGCGGTAAAACATCGCTGCGCTGATATGTTTATCCTCATAGAGGCTGCGCGTTCGGCCGTTTACGCGGCAGCGATTGCGCCGGCCAATGAAAAAACCGAAGCGGCCTTGATCGCCAAAGCTTATGCCGCCGATGCGTTCTTTAAGGTCGCTGGCGACGCCATTCAATTGCACGGCGGGATAGGATTTACTTGGGAATATCCGCTGCATTTTTTCTTTAAACGGGCCCGCGCGAGCCGCGCCATGTTCGGCAGCTCTCAGAGCGTTTATGAAAAGCTTGCTGCGCGCGTTCTGGAGGAGGCCGCATGAAAAAGACCAAGGCGACGCTACGCGAAGAATTCTCACAATGGATGAGCGATCACCTTTGCGGTGAGTTTGAATGTCTACGCGGGCGAGCCACCCCGGGAGATGAAGACGCCTTTCCTGGCCTGTGCTTAAAATGGGAACGCGAAATGGGCAAGGCCGGATGGATTGGCGTTGGATGGCCAGAAGCTTACGGCGGCCGCGGGGTGAGCCTTGAAGAGCTTGTGGGTTTTAATGAGGAGTACGCGGCCCACGGCGGACCGGGGCGCGCGGGGCATATAGGTGAAACCCTTCTTGCGCCGACGATTATTGCCTTTGGTACAGAAGCGCAAAAGGCGAAATATCTGCCGGGAATTAAGGCCGGCACGGAGTTTTGGTGTCAAGGTTATAGCGAACCAAATGCGGGTTCCGATCTGTCAAATATCAAAACCAAAGCGCGTTTTGAAAACGGGAAATGGATTATTGATGGGCAAAAAATTTGGACCTCCCTTGCGATGGACTCAGATTATATCTTTGTTCTTGCCCGCGCCGAGGCGGGTTCTGTAGGGCGCAATGGCCTTGTGTTCCTCTTGGTAAAACTTGATCAAATGGGGATAGATATTCGCCCAATAAAACAAATGAGCGGCACGGCGGAATTTAATGAGGTGTTTTTTGACGGCGCCAGCTGCGAGGCGGACGACATTATTGGCGGCATTGGGGATGGCTGGAAGATTGCTATGGCGCTGCTTGGGTTTGAACGCGGGGCCTCGACGCTCGGTCAGCAAATGACCTTTGCCGATGAGTTTCGCCAAATCGTGAAACTCGCCAAGGCTAATGGGGCGTCGAAGGATCTGATTATCCGTCAGCGGATTGCCAAGGCCTATGCTGGGCTTAAGATTATGCGCTTTACCGCCCTGCGCACGCTAGAGGCAGCACAGATGGGGGACCTCACCAAAGAAGGTTATATATCAAAAATATATTGGGCGAGTTGGCATCGAGACCTTGGCGAGCTTGCGATGGACGTTATGGGTCCTGACGCGGAAATATTGGACGGCGGTGAGTACAATAAATTGCAGAAGCTATTTCTCTTCTCCCGCTCTGATACGATTTACGGGGGGACAAACCAAGTGCAGCGCAATATCATCGCCGAGCGGGCCTTGGGGATGCCCAAAGAACCGCGCGGCGGCGGTACTGTGATAAAAGGCTAAGGCGAAATAGGCAAATATGACTGATTTGAAAAAGGTTCCCGATTACGTCCCTGGCCATGGCCTTTTAAAGGGAAAGCGTGTTGTCATGACTGCGGCGGCAGGAACCGGCATCGGTTTTGCTGCGGCAAAAAAGTGTATCGAAGAAGGCGCACAAATATTCATATCCGATATCCATGAAGGCCGTTTGGTGAAAGCGCAAGAGGCCCTTCAGGCGCAGACCGGTCAACGCCCTGAGTTTGCGCTGTGCGATGTCACCTCGCAGCCGCAGGTGGACGCTCTCATTTCCGCCGCCGCCAAATCACTGGGCGGGATTGATGTTGTAATCAATAACGCTGGCCTTGGCGGGACGGCAAGCCTTGTCGAGATGAGCGATTCTCAGTGGAGTTCGGTCCTTGATGTAACGCTCAATGGCTGCTTTCGCGTTAACCGTGCGGCTATGCAATATATGAAGGCCTCCCATGAAGCCGGAGGCAAAGGCGGGGTGATCGTAAATAATGCTTCTGTATTGGGATGGCGCGCGCAAAAGGGTCAGGCGCATTATGCTGCCGCCAAAGCCGGCGTTATGGCCCTGACGCGCTGCGCGGGCTTGGAAGGCGCAGAATTTGGCGTTCGCGTAAATGCTATTGCGCCAAGCCTTGCGCTTCACCCGTTCTTGCATAAAGTGACCAGCAAAGCGCTGCTCGCGGAACTTGAGGCTAAAGAAGCCTTTGGCCGCGGCAGCGAAGTTTGGGAGCAAGCTAATGTCATGGTTTTCCTCGCCTCTGATTACGCGAGTTATATGACAGGCGAGACGATTTCTACTTCTTCACAAAGGGCTTAATATGACGTTGACGACATTTCAAAATCCTGCTGATCTTTTGGGGAGAGAAGGGCTCAAAATAGGTCCATCTGACTGGATGGAAATCACGCAGGAGCGCGTGAATACCTTTGCCGAGGCCACAGGCGATTTTCAGTGGATTCACGTCGATACAGAACGCGCCAAAAGCGGCCCGTTCGGAACGACGATTGCCCATGGCTATCTAACTTTATCTCTTGCAGCCAAGTTAATGCCTGAAATTTTGAAGATCGAAAATATGTCGATGGGCATAAATTACGGCACCGAGAAGGTGCGATTCCTTAATCCTGTGAAGGTTGGCGCTAGGGTGCGCGGGCACGGTGAGTTTTTGGAAATCAAAGAGGTGGCGGGCGGCTTTCAATCAACCTTGCGCGTGACGATTGAGATTGACGGCGAAGAAAAGCCTGCCTGCGTGGTCGATACGATCAGCCGCTATTACCCTTAACCCAAGATCAGGAGCCCCAAATGTCCGAGCACCCAACACCCGAACATATGCAGCAGGCCGTCCAAGCCTATTTTAGTTTGTTCAACGCGCAAGATGCTCAAGGGATCGCTGATCTTTATGCCGAAAATGCGCGCGTGACTGACCCCGTGGGTACGCCGCCCAAAGAGGGTAAAGCAGCGATACTGGCCTTTTATAAAATGGCGGTTAAAAACGGCGCGCGTCTGACGCAGACCGGTTCTACCCGAATTGCGGGAAACAGCGCAGCCTTTGCCTTTACCGTTTCGGTTGGCGGCCTAAGCAATGTCGATGCCGATGTCGCCGTCGCCGTTGATCTTCCCAAAGGCGGTATGACGATTGATGTGATTGACACTTTCACATTTGACCAAGACGGCAAAGTCACGGAGATGAAAGCCTATTGGGGCCCCGGTAATATAACCCAGCTTTAGGAAAAATTATGCGCGATGCTCTTATCGTTTCAACGGCCCGAACCCCGATAGGGAAAGCTTACCGCGGGGCATTTAATGACACAGAAGCCCCCATCTTGGCCGGTCATGCTGTGCGCTGCGCTGTAGAGCGCGCCGGGATTGAGGGCGGCCAGGTTGAAGATGTAATTCTGGGCTGCGCCGCGCAGCAGGGTAGCCAAGCCTATAATATTGGACGCCTGGCGGGTTACGTAGCAGGCCTGCCGCACAGCGTTCCGGGCGCGACCGTTGACCGGCAGTGTTCCTCCGGTATGATGGCGATTGCGCTCGCCTCTCAATCTATTATGACTGGCAATGCAGACATTACGATTGGTGGAGGGGTCGAGTCTATCAGCCTTGTGCAGACCAAGCATAAAAACAATTATCGCGCTGTTTCTAAAGCAGCGATTGCGGCCTCGCCCAAAGCTTATATCCAGATGATTGAAACGGCCGAAATAGTGGCCGAGCGCTATAAGGTCTCGCGCGAGGCCCAAGATGAATATGCGGCGCAAAGTCAAGCCCGCACAGCGGCGGCGCAGGCTGCGGGGAAATTTGACGCCGAAATTGTCCCGCTGTCATCTGTTATGAAAATCAAAAACCGCGAGACGGGTGAAATTTCCGAAAAAGAAGTTTTTCTCAAAAAAGATGAGGGTAACCGCCCGGGCACAAGCGTCCAGAGCCTAGCGGGGCTCAATCCTGTATGGAAGGACGGTAAGTTCGTGAGTGAAGGCATGACGATAACGGCAGGGAATGCTAGCCAGCTGTCTGACGGGGCTTCGGCGGCCGTTATTATGGAGAGTAGGCTCGCTGAGCAGCGGGGACTGACCCCGCTTGGACGGTTTGTCGGCATTGAATTTGCCGGATGCGACCCTGATGAAATGGGTATTGGTCCTGTTTTTGCCGTGCCCAAGCTCTTACAGCGCCATGGCCTGACAATGCATGATATTGGTCTTTGGGAGCTAAATGAAGCATTCGCCGTACAGGTTATTTATTGCCGCGACAGGCTCGGTATTCCTAATGAAAATCTGAATGTGAATGGCGGCGCAATTTCAATAGGCCATCCCTTTGGAATGAGCGGCGCGCGCATGGTGGGGCATGCCCTTATTGAGGGTAAGCGGCGAGGTGCTAAGTTTGTCGTCAGCACAATGTGCGTAGGCGGCGGGATGGGCGCGGCTGGCCTGTTTGAGGTCTTATAAGCTCAATGCGGATTAAGGTATTCGTGTATGGGCGGGCTTTTCTTGTTCTAGGTTTCGGGCATGCTTTGATGTCCTGTCAAGATGCCCGCCAAATCGACAGTCCATTATCGGCCTGCTTAACCGATATTCCTCCACCCGCTATGCTGGGGGGAGGGGAAGCCTTCATCGGATATGACTCGGCTTACCCGGAGGAAGCGCCGGTAAGATTGGCGAGCATTGCGCCTTTTGACATTGACGCCGCTGAGGTGACTAATCGCCAATTTTCTGCCTTTGTCAGCGCAACTGGCTACGTTACCAGTGCGGAGAAACCCCAAGCTGGGTTTAATTTCGCGGGCGCCGCCGTATTTAGGCCGCCAAGTGCGGAGAACCCCTCTTGGTGGCAATTTGTGCCGGGCGCGAATTGGCGACATCCCGAAGGGCCGCAAAGCAATATCAAAGACCGTGATCTTGACCCTGTCGTGCAAGTGTCTTTTGGTGATGCCGCCGCCTATGCGAAATGGGCGGGGCGAAGATTGCCGTCTGAGGCTGAATGGGAATATGCGGCCAAGGCGGGGTCCGATACGCTCTATGTTTGGGGTCACGAGCGCGCGCCGCGCGGGCACGAAAAGGCCAATACATGGCAGGGCGCCTTCCCGGCGGAAAACACGGCCGCAGACGGCTATTTGCGCCGCGCGCCAATCGGATGCTTCCCGCCAAATAATTTTGGACTTTATGATATGATCGGCAATGTTTGGGAGTGGACGGATAGCCGTTTTAGTCAAAGCCAAAGCGTCCAAAGTGTGGGCGAACCAATTTATACCATCAAGGGCGGCTCGTTTTTATGCGCGGAAAATTATTGCCGCCGTTATCGCGCCGCTGCGCGCCAACCTCAAGAAGCGGGTTTTCCAACTAACCATATTGGGTTTCGGACAGTCTCCAAATAATGCTGCGTGCGATATGGGCGGTTATTTCAGCGCTTTCATAATCAGATTGCTATAGCGCTCTGAATAGGGCGGTAACTGCATGAGAATATCGCGAAAACGGTCAAGCGGCTGATGCACAACAGACCGCTCATTTGACATGGATTTAAAACCTTCAAATCCGCCAATACGCCCTTGGCCAGAGTTTCCAATGCCGCCAAATGGCAGGCGCGGATTTGTTCCCGATTGTATGCAATTATTGTTCACCACCGCAGAGCCTGATGAGGTGTTAGAAAGAAAATATTCAATATTTTCATCATGTGTAGAATAGATATAGAGCGCCAATGAATTGGTGCGCGGCGCTATGTGAGACAAAACGTCCTCGCGCGCGCTATAGCCTAATACACACATGACGGGACCGAAAACCTCTTCTGACATGATCTGCATATCTTCGGTGACATCGGTGAGTATGGTAGGCTCTACGTAATTGGCTTTGATGTTGACCGCGCCGCCGGTCACAACGCGCGCGCCCTTATCCACCGCGTCTTTGATCAAAGATTTGATGCGCTTGGTATGGCGTTCATTGATAATGCGCGGCACATAGGGTGATTTTTCAAATCCAGCTTTATCAGCATTATAAAGCGCACTAATTTGATCCGCGATCAGGGTTTGAAATTCCTCTTTTACGCTTTCATGGACAATGGCGTAATCCGGCGCGATGCAGACTTGTCCTGCATTCATGACCCGTCCCCACGCAAGCTTTTTTGCCGCGTTTTCAAGCTTGGCCGTCTCATCAATAATGACAGGGTTTTTCCCGCCCATCTCTAGGGTAACGGAGGCGAGATTTTCGGCCGCGGCCTTCATCACTATCTTGCCGACGGCCGTGCCGCCGGTGTAATAAATATGATCAAAGGGTAGGGCAAGCAAAGCTTGCGCGGTCTCTACCCCCCCTTGAAACACATCCGCTTCAGCGGCGGGAAAGGCCTGATTGACGATCTCCTGAATGATTTGTGCAGATTTCGGCGCAAGCTCTGAGGGCTTGATAGCGCAGGCATTTCCTGCGGCCACGGCGGCAAAAAGCGGAAAGAAACTCTCGGCGGTGGGCGCATTATAAGCCGCCATATTCAGAACCACGCCTTTGGATTGGCGACGAATTTCGCAGCGTTTGCCCATGGTCGCCAGCGAGTTTTTGATCCGCTCTGGTCTCATCCATTTTTCAAGATTTTTGGCGATGAAATCAATCTCGGTCTTAAGCATCATCAGCTCCGCGGCGATATCAAGATCATGCGTGCCGCGCTCTTCATGGCCTGCGGCAAAGAGATCTTCTTTTCGCGCTAAAGTGGCGCCCCACAGAGCGCGCATTCGTGCGATTCGCTCTGCGGCCGTCGTATTGCGAAGGCGGCCCGTCTCTGCGCGCATGGCGCTAAATTTGGTCGTGATCTCGGATGTTTTTGACTTGGGCATTGCGGTCTCTTTGCGGTTGAGCAATATAGCTTTGTTTTTCCGGCTCCCTAATTTTTATATTGCGGAATACCGACCGCTTTTTGTATGGCTTTTTCGGCGCCGCGTTCGGACATCAACGCCAGCATCACTTTCATCGGTTTGACATCTTTTCCTACAAGATAACGCGGTTTCCAAACAGGTTTATCAAGTAGAGCCAATACTTCGTCGGTCACATAATCGGGATCATTCCCTTTGTTAATCTGTTCGACCATTTTCACAGTCGTGACGTCAAGAAGATGCGGCTCATAAACGGCTTTGACTTCTTTTGACATATCGCTCCAAATGCTTTTGGTGGTCTCCTCAGCATTTGCGGTCATATGGGTTTTGACCGCGCCCGGTTCTATTGAGGTCACTTCGATGCCAAAGGGCGCCAGCTCATTTCGCAGTGTATTGGTCAGTCCCTCTACTGCCCATTTCGACATATTATAACTACCGGAGCAGGCCGGGTTTGCGCGTACCGCGCCCGACGCAAAATTAATAATGCGGGAGTCCGGTGCGCCCTTTCTGATCATTGGCAAAAACGCTTGGCAGACCCGCAGCGGGCCAAATGTATTGACCTCAAATAGTTTTTGCGTTTCCTTGATGTGAAGTCCTTCAATGGGACCTGTACCTAAATTGGCAATACCTGCGTTATTTATGAGCAAATGCAGAGGGCCATTCCCTAAATGCTTAGCGACAATTTTCGCGCTTTTTATAACTGACGCGTCTTTGGTTACGTCTTGCTCAATAGCAATAATATTCTCATGCTCTCCGAGTTCTGATGTATCTGCGCCGGGCAAAACACCCGCAAAGACTTTCCAGCCGCGCTCCGCGAGCTTTCGCGCTTTCATCGCGCCCATCCCCATGGCCGCACCGGTTATAAAGGCTACTTTTTGCTCAGTCATATCTTATCTTACCCTCTTTGATGTATCGGCCTCTCAATATTATGTGCCGGCATAATTATGTGCCGGCATATTCGCTTTATAGTTTCCGAACGGCGTTCAGAAAAGCCCATCGGCGCGCGCGAGTCAATAACGCGAACGCGATAATTCTGGCAAGATCGGGCAAGATAGGGAGGCGTAGGACGGCAAAAAGAGTCCAAATCAAGCTTCGGGAGCGATCTCTATTTTAAGGCCGTCATGGTCATCGGTAATCTTAAGTTGGCAGGAGAGGCGAGAGCCGCCTCGAATATCGACAAAATCGGCAAGCCCCTCGAGCATATACCCCTCGTCCTCCGTTTGAGCTCCGGCGCTAGCTTTGTTTGGGAAATAGACATGACATGTGCCGCAGCTTGCTGCGCCGCCGCAAGTGCCTGCGACAAGATCTGCGGCGCTAAGGGCCTCCATCATTGTTTGTCCGGTCTCTGCTGTCACGGTCCGGGTTTCGCCATTGGCAGTGGTAATCAGTAATGTTGGCATTTAATCCTCTTTACGGCTTGACTGCCGCCGCTCAAAAGCTATTTTCGAACAGCGTTCGGAAAGTCAGTAGCGCGGAAATTTTGCAAATTCAAGGTGGAAAATGGCGGGTGTTTTAGACGGAATTAAGGTGCTTGATCTCTCATGGGGTATATCAGGTCCCATGACCGCAATGTTGCTCGGGGACCATGGCGCTGATGTGACCCGCATTGAACGTCCTGCGGGCGACCCTTTTGGTGATCTGCTCGGCTATAAGGTTTGGCATAGGGGTAAAAAAAACGCGGTTTTTGATCTGAAAAATCAAGATGACATTGCGGTTTTTAAAAAACTCGCCGGCGATGCGGATGTCCTCATCGAGAGTATGTCACCTGGAAAAATGGACGGGCTCGGTATCGGCTATGCAGCGCTCGCGAAATTAAATCCAAAACTGATTTATTGCTCTATCACCGCTTACGGGGAGGATGACCCCCGCAAAGGCTATGACGCCATTGTGGCGGCGACATCAGGCCTTCAATATGAGCAGCGGGGCTGGCCTGAGGGCGCACTCTATCATATGGCCGGCCGCGACGATCCTTTCGCAGAGGCCGTTGATATCGATCCTAAATTTGTGCAAGGCGCGAACCGCGAAGGGCCGCTGCATCTGGCGTCGAAATGGCCGTCAATGGGTGCATTTTTTTCAGCGATTACAGGTATTTCCGCCGCTCTCTTTGCGCGTGAGAGAACGGGTCGCGGACAAAAGGTCGCCACGAGTTTGCAGCAAGGGGCCATGGCCTGCGGCTCTGGTGTGTGGCAGCGCGCGGAGGATGTTGACGCGCAGGGATTTAACACATGGATTATGGGAAGCGCTTCGCCCAAGGGGCATTTCAAATGTTCGGATGGAGACTGGATTCACAATTGGGTGCCCAATCCACGGTTTATTCTTGAAGCCTCAAAGGGGGATAGGTTAAACGCCTCACCGGATCTGACGGTACAAAATGACCCTGACCGCTTCGGTATCGGCCCAGAAGAGCTTCTGGTTATGGCACATTACCAGCCCATTTTGGCCGAAGCGATTGGCAAATTTGGCGCGGCAGAATGGGTCAAGGCCGGCGCCGAAGGTAATGTTACAATGCAGCCTTGCCGCTCGATCGAGGAAAGCTTAACGGACCCGCTTCTTTTGGCGGATGGATGCGTTGCCGCAGTGAACGACCCAGACCTAGGCCCGATTAATCAGCTTGGAATAAGCTACCGACTTGAAAATTCAAGGGGTGAAATCAAAGGCCCCGCACGCCCGCGCGGCGCGGACACAGAGACGGTGAAGGCTTATGCTGCCAGCTTGCCGGAGACGGCGGAGGCGAAGCTGCCCGCAAAGCCAACGGGTAAGGGGCCGCTTGAGGGTATTCGCGTTCTGGATTTGGGTCTGGCCATTGCAGGTCCGTTTGGATGTCAACTTCTCTCTGATATGGGCGCGGAAGTGATCAAGATGAACACGCTATGGGATAGTTTTTGGCATAAATGCCATATCGCCGCCATGGCTAACCGCGGGAAACGCTCCTTTGCTGTGATGTTGAAAAACCCGAAGGGTATGGAAGCGCTCAAGAAGGTAATTGCAAGCTGTGATGTTGTGCAGCACAATATGCGCTATCCGGCTACAGAGCGCCTCGGGCTTGATTATGCGAGTCTTAAAAAGGAATTTCCGAGATTAATTTATTGCCATTCCCGGGGATTTGAGGATGGCCCGCGCAAAAACCTACCCGGAAATGACCAGACAGGTGCTTGCCTTGCGGGAATACAGCATGAAGACGGCGCGCTCTATGCGGGTGGGGACTCCCATCCTGTATGGTCGCTCACCTCTTTGGGGGATACGGGTAACGGGTTTTTGACCGCTGTCGGGATTTGCAATGCCTTGATGGAGCGTGAACGCACCGGCAAAGGGCAATTTGTTGATACTTCCATCGTGAACGCCTGCCTGCTAAATACAAGCTACGCCGTAGCAAAACCGGACGGCTCGCCCGTTGACCGGCCGCGCCTGAATCCTGATCAAACGGGCTATGGTGATTATTACCGCCTATATAAATGCGCCGATGGAGGCTGGATTCAAGTTGCGGCTATTACAGCAACGCAGCGCGCCGCCTTTGATGCGCTGGCGGGGCTAAATAAGATCGCGGCCTTTGCGGCCAAGGGCTCGGCCGCCCTTATAAAAGATTTGGAAAAAGCGGGCGTACCAGCGGCCATTTCGGATGGGCAGGCCTCGCGCCGCCTTTTTGACAATAAGGACTATAAGGCCAAGCAATGGACGGCGGAATATCAGGACCGCTATGTTGGAAAGCTAGAGCAGATCGGACTTACCTATAGCCTATCTGATACGCCGTGCCGGATTGGTACGCCGCCGCTTGTTGTCGGAGACAGCACCAAAGCCATCCTAGAGGAGATAGGTTATAGCGAAACTGAAATCCTGGCCATGGCCAATGAGGCCGCTATCCTTTGCGACCCGCCGCTGCCGGGGCAAAAGGAAATGAAAAACCCGTGGGGGTTATAATGGGAACGTCTATGAGACCAGATCCAATTCTGCGCATTGATACCGCCTTTTTCTGGGACGGCTGTGAGCGCGGCGAATTTCTTGCGCAAAAATGTGCGGCTTGCCATAAGCTCTGGCATCCGCCGCGCCCAATTTGTCCGGATTGCCACAGCCTTGAGAAAAGCACGCAAAAGCTCTCCGGTAAGGGGACGGTTCTGTCATGGGTGCGCCAAGTGCGCCCTGCTAGTTTTGGGTTTAAAGATAGCCCTTTTGTAATCCTCGTTGAGCTCGAGGAGGGTCTGCGCATGATCTCAAATCTTAATGAGGAATCGCCGCCCCTTATCGGCATGGCAGTGGAGGTTGAATTTGCCAAAACCTCGGGCGGGAAAGCTGTGCCCGTTTTTAAAAAAGCAGGCGCGTAATGGACCGCTCCCAACAAGCCTGTATTGTCGGAATCGGCCAAACAGAGTTTTCCAAAGCCTCTGGCCGCTCAGAGCAACAACTCGCCGCTGAAGCCATTCTGGCCGCCTGTGTCGATGCGGGGGTTAACCCGCACGAGATCGACGGCGTAACAACATTTAACATTGATAATTCTGACGAAGTTGATGTCATGCGCTCCCTTGGGGCAAAGGAAATTAAATATACATCGCGTTTACCGCAGGGTGGGGCAGGGTCTGTGGCGACAATCGTGCACGCTAAAAACGCAGTGGAATCAGGTCTTTGCGATGTTTTTGTAATCTGGCGCGCCATGAACGAGCGCAGCCAATACCGCTTCGGTCAGCCGCATTTTGATCTCTCGCCAGACGCCCATAGTTCAACTTTTATGGAGTGGTGTTTTCCGTTTGGCGCGCAGACCCCGGCGTCATGGGAAGCACTGTCCTGCGGGCCTTACATGCATAAATTTGGTATCACCTCTGAAGATCTTGGGCGAATTGCTGTGACGTTCCGCAAGGCAGCCGCGACAAATCCTGCAGCTTGGTTTTACGAAAAACCGATCACGCTGGACGATCATCAAAATTCGCGCTGGATTGTCGAACCGACCCTGCGCTTGCTGGATTGCTGTCAGGAATCGGACGGAGGTGTGGCGCTTGTCATCACCCGAGCAGACCGCGCGAAAGACTTAAAGCAACTGCCAGTCAGGATTTTGGGGGCGGAATACTCTATGCTATTTAATCATGAGATCATCTCTGATTTCTACGCGGGCGATTTGATCCGCACGGAAAATAGCGAAATCGTTGCTGACCGACTGGAGGCAGCAGCCGGGATCGCGCCCAAGGATACCAATGTCGCCATGATCTATGATAATTTCACCCCGCAAGTCCTTCGGCAGCTTGAAGGCTTTAAATATTGCGGAATTGGCGAAGCCAAAGATTATGTCAAAGACGGGCACCTAGAGCTTGACGGCAGAACACCGCTTTCGCCCAATGGTGGGCTTATGGGTGAGGGTTACATTCACGGCATGAACAATATCACCGAAGGCGTACGTCAAGTGCGCGGCACTGCGGCAAATCAAATCAAAGACGCGCAAACGGCTTTTCTGGCTTCTGGCCTCGCCGGCGCCATTATAGGACGATAAATATGAGCCAGATCTATAAACCCGGGGAAAAACTCTCAAGCACAGTCTGTAAGACCCAAATTATGGTACTTCGTGCCCCTGCCAAGGCTCTGACCATCACCTGCGGCGGCGCAGCTATGCAAATTGGCGATCCCGAGGCCTTATCCGCGATGAGCGGAGAGAATAGCGGCACGCTTGTTGGTAAGCGATATACGGACGTGGATGAAACCATGGAATTTCTTTGCACCCGCGGCGGAGACGGCACGATTGCGGTCAAGGGCTATGTTGTGAATGTGAAGGCCGCCAAAAAACTCCCGTCTTCTGACTAAATGAATATTCATCTGATTTTGCAAATGGCAGTTGAGGCCATGGGCGAGCGAGACTCGCTTGTTTGTGGTGATCGTCGGCTTACATTTGCCCAGCTGGGAGAAATGGCAAAAAGCGCTGCGGCCCATATCCAGCCCGGTGAGAAACTTGCGTTTCTTGCTGAATCCAGTCCCAGTTTTCCCGCAGCCTTATTTGGTGCGGCGCTGGCGGGAACGCCCTTTGTGCCGATGAATTATCGCCTCACCAATGCCCAACTGAATGCGCAGATAAAACGAATAAGTCCTGCCGCCCTAATTGCCGGAGAAGGATTTTTACAAAACGGCTTTGGCACCGATGGTGTGCGTTTGATCTCGCCCGGCGACCTGATTACCGGGCCGACCTTTGACGGAGCGGCGCCAGAGGAGGAAAATAAGATTGCCGCTGTGGAGCTATTTACCAGCGGAACAACGGGCGAACCAAAATCCGCTATTTTGGGGCACAGCAATCTCATGGCTTATATTTTTGGTACTGTAGAGTTTATGAGTGCCGAGGAAGACGAATCCGCTTTGCTGTCTGTACCTCCCTATCATATCGCGGGGATAGCGGCGGTGCTATCTTCGACTTATGCAGGTCGAAAAATGGTGCAATTACCGAACTTTACGGCGGAAAGCTGGATTGACCTCGCGCGCCAAGAAAATGTGACAAATGCGTTTTTAGTCCCGACTATGCTGCAAAGAATTGTCGAGCATGCAGGTGATAGTCTCTCGCTGCCTGCTATGCGCAATATTGCTTATGGCGGAGGGAGAATGCCGCGCGGCACCATAGAGGCGGCCATGCAGCTTTTGCCTCATGTGAATTTTACCAATGCTTATGGACTTACGGAAACCAGTGCCACGATTTGTATGCTCGGGCCGGAAGATCATCGCGCCGCGTTCCTGAGTGATGACCCTACTGTCCATCGCCGTTTAAGCTCTGCGGGAAAACCCATTCCCTCAATAGAGCTTCAAATCAGGCGAGAGGCAGGCGGGCTTTGCGACGCCGAAGAAACAGGTCTTGTTTGGGTGAAAGGCGATCAAGTCAGCGGCAGCTACAAAGGATTAGGATCACAGCTCGATGCTGACGGCTGGTTTCCTACCAAAGACCGCGGCTTTCTTGATGTGGACGGATATCTCTTTATTGACGGCCGCGCAGATGATGTGATTGTGCGCGGCGGTGAAAATATGTCGCCGGGCGAAATTGAAGATGTGTTGCGTTCTCACCCGAATGTTCGGGACGCGGCGGCGGTTGGGGTCCCCGACGCAGAATGGGGGGAGGCCGTTGGTGTGGCCGTGGTTTGCAGCGGCGAGGTTAGCGATGCGGCGCTTTGTGCGTTGGTCCGCGAAAAATTGCGATCCTCGCGCGTTCCGTCAGTTATAAAACGTATGGATGAGCTCCCTTATAATGAGACCGGTAAACTCCTGCGCCGCGTCATCCGAGACCGCTTTGCTCAGTGATCTTGCCGCGCGCTATGCTAACGCCTTATTGGCGGGCCTAGGACGAGAAGAACGCACGTCTGAAAAATCCGATCATCCGGCAATCGCTTGGCGGCGCTCAGGTTTGATGCAGGCTACTCAATATATGCTGCCTTTACCGCTCATCGCCCATGTTGACGGCGCGCTCATGGCGCTGCGGGCACTAAATTCGGGCGCAGAATTGCCGCGATGCGGGGCTTTGCTTATGGGGGAGCGGGCGCGGCTAAGAGGTACCGTGCGCCGCGGGCTTCGCTGCGCGGGCGGATATGGACAATTGCTTGAGGCGCGCGGCGGGCGGTTCGCGCTAAACTTGGTTCGTGAGGAGGATTGGGATCTAATTCCTGCATGGCTAGAAGACGCAGATATTACCAATTGGGAGGGCATTGCGGCTCATGTCAAAGACCGCTCCCTCGGTGAACTGCTCGGCCGCGCGGCGGAACTTGGGCTTGCGGCCGCCAAGGACCACCTTCCGAGGCGGCCCAAAAGTTGGTTTTCTGTGCGCCACTTTACGCCCGAAAAGAGCACTAGGCCGCCCTTGGTTGTTGACCTTTCAGCCCTTTGGGCAGGACCGCTCGCCTCTAGCCTTTTGATGATGTGCGGGGCGAGGGTGATTAAGGTCGAGGGTCCAGACCGGCCCGACGGTATGCGCGCGGGCCACGCGGAGTTTTACGCGCGTCTGAACGCCGGGAAGGCGTGTGTGGCCCTTGATTTTCGTTCAGCGTCTGATCTCTCCCGGCTCAAAGATCTGTTGGAGAGGGCGGATATCGTCATTGAGGGCTCCCGCCCGCGAGCTCTTCGCCAGCTTGGTATTGACGCGGCGGACTTCACCGCCCGCAAGCCCGGAAAAATATGGGCGAGGCTGACGGCCTATGGGCAGGATAAAAACCAAATTGGCTTTGGTGATGATATTGGGATTGCAGCGGGGCTTGCATCGGTTATGGAGCGCGCGCATGGGCAGGCCTGTTTTGCAGGTGACGCGATTGCTGATCCTGTTAACAGCGTGCATTTAGCGCTAGGGATCAATGCAGCTTTCAAGAGCGGCGGCGGCATGGTGCTTGATTTTTCAATGTTGGATGTTTTGCGATATGCCATGGGGAAAATTCCCTATGACCTTGCGGCGGCGGCGAAAGACTATAGCGAGATCGCAAATCTTGATAATGCGCCGTTTTATCCGCATAGATCTCCGCGCGGTCAGGTCAAAGCCCTCGGCGCAGATACGGCTCGGCTATGTTAATTCGTAATGCAGAGGTTGACGGCGAGTGTCTTGATGTGCGCCTGCTCCCAAAGGCACAAGGCGGCGTGATCGCAGAGATCGGTAAAGCACTTGGAGGGAAGGTAGCTATTGATGCGCGCGGCGGGGCGCTATTGCCCGGATTGCATGATCATCATATCCATTTGAATGCGGCGGCGGCGGCGATGAATTCTGTCAAATGCGGGCCGCCCTATGTGAACACAGAGGCAGAGTTAATCGCGGCGCTTGGTGCACACTCGGGCACAGGATTTTTGCGCGGCGTTGGTTATCACCACAGCACCGCAGGAGAGATCGACCGCGCGTGGCTGGATCGTCATGGCCCAGATCGGCCCATTCGTATTCAGCATAGGAGCGGGCGGCTCTGGATATTTAATAGCGAGGGGCTGCGAGCGCTGGGGTTGGATACAGAGAAAAATGATGGACGCTTGCTTGATCAGGATGAAGACATCCGTTCGCGTTTTAAGGCATCTCGAAAATTTCCTGATCTAAAGCCCTTTATCCGTAAGCTTTTGTCTTGGGGGGTGACTGGCGTAACGGAGGTCACGCCCAGCAACGGGCACGAGGAATTTAGACATTATCTCTCGGCGGCGCGGCCGCTTCGGCTGTCGATTATGGGCGGGCAGGCCCTTTCAAAAATGGGGGAGGGCGATAAGGCCTTAGGGCCATTGAAATTGCATTATCACGAATATGATTTGCCTTCCCTTGAGTTTTTAAGCGCGGAGATAAAGAAAGCCCATCGCGCCGGCCGAAATGTGGCTGCCCATTGCGTCACGCGCGCCGAGCTTATGCTTACTCTCGCCGCCATAGAGGATGCCGGCGCGGTTTACGGCGACCGGATAGAACATGCGGCAATCGCTGATACTGCGGCCATTGCTTGGATGAAAGCCTTGAACCTTATCGTCGTCACCCAGCCCAATTTTATCAAAGAGCGCATTGAGGCCTATCTAAAAGATGTCCCAACGAATGAGCATGAAAACCTTTGGCGGCTAAGGGCCTTCTCGCAGGCGGGCCTGTCGATGGCGGCCGGCAGTGATGCTCCATTTGGCGCGCCAAATCCTTGGGCGGCCATGGCGGCTGCGACCGCCCGCCCGCATGGCTTTGAGCAAGAAACAATTACCCCTGAGCAAGCGCTTTCGCTTTATACAAAGCCCGTGCATGACGCAGGGGCTCCGCCGCGCGTAATTGCCGTTGGGGCGGCGGCTGATCTTTGCTTGATTGACCAATCATGGGAGAAGGCTCGGCAAGATCTAGGCAACGCAAACGTCATAGCCACATGGATTGCGGGCGCGTGTGAGTATCAGGCTGCGGGCAACGGCGCGTAGTCCGCCTCTATAATCTCGTCAATCAGGCCCCATTCCAAGGCCGTTTTGGCTCTGACTTTCTCCATTGATAGGGCCATATAGGCTGTTCTCTGACGGCCGATGCGGCGCGGTAAAGCAGCTGTGCCGCCTGCGCCCGGGATTAAGCCATATTTAAGCTCTGGGAGTTGAAACCACGCTTTCGAAGCGGCGGAGACATGATATCCGAAGGCGGCGATCTCTACGCCTGCGCCAATAGCAGCGCCGTTAATATGCACATGCAGTGCACCGGCCTCCAGACGCGCGAGACGGGCAGCGGGCAGGCGCAAACTTCGTATCCAATGAGCAAACGCGGGGTCAGTAACCTCGCCAAACTCTTCAATTGCGCCGCCAATAGAGAACGCTGGGCCGCGCGCGGAAATATCAACCCGCTTTGACTTAAGGACAATTGCGAGATCGAGCGCCTCACAAAGGGCATCGCGCATCTCAACCCCGATAGCGTTTCGCGTCGCGGCGCGGTTTAGTATTATTGAAAGTGCGCCGCCGGGCTGGGTTTTTAAAATGAGCGGGGGCGTTGTAAATTGGGGCAACTGGCCCTTATTGTGACTTTCGCGCCAACGCCTGAACTCAGCTCCAGTTTGCACGGCCGAAAAGGCAAAGCTCTCGGCGGTAAGCGCGTCATCTAAGCTCAATGTTTCACTGGCCCGCAAATGCTGCACTAGAACCATGGCGGCAAGGGGTGCGCGCGCAATGTTTTGCGATAATTGGGCGAGCCTTTTTAGGTCTTTTAGAACAATGTCGCATTCTTTTGATAGCGCGCCAACGCCAATCCCGATAACGGGGCAGGGTAAGCGCCTCAGCCATGGACCTAATTCCGCTTTTGCGCGGCCCAGTTCAAAGGCGAGATAGGGACGGGGACTGTTTGGGCCAAAATCTTCAAGAGCGGGCTGAGCGGCAGCCAAGGCGTTAATATCGGTCAATATAGGTCTGTTTTTCATTGACACTCTGCCTCTCTTGGGAGACTATCCGAACAACGTTCGGAAATGTCAATTATGAATTCTAGGCTTGGAAAAACAGGGGCAAGACAGACGACATATGGTCGTCCGCGCCTGCTCACCCATGAAGAAATATTAGAAGGCGCGGTTGAGTTGGGCCTTGAAAATCTAACCATGAAAAAACTGGCTACTCACCTGAATGTGGGCACAGCGACGCTCTACCAATATTTTGATAGCCGAAAAACACTTTTGCGCGCGGCGGCAGTGCATTCGCTCTCTCATGTTCCTATGCCGAATGATGAGGGGCAGCACTGGTCGTCCCTCGCGCGAGATTATGCGATCAGTATTCAAACTGTGCTGGCGGAAAACCCGTCATTTATCTACAGCCACCAACATACCGATTACGGCTTTGAGGTGCATTTCCGCCTCATCGAGCCCTTCCTTGCGTCTATGAATAAGCGCGGTTTCAGCCCCAAAGACGGCATGGAGGTTTTTAACATTGTCGGCATGGCTGCCTTTGGGGGGGCGGTGGAAACTGTGCGCCAAGTCGAATTTGAGTATCAAGACGAGACCATGGCTATTGTCGCCAAACGTCAATTCGCGCGGCTGGACTCAAAGGATTATCCACTTTTAAGCGAGGCATTTGATGATTTTACAGCCGCGCCAGAAACCAAGGTCGAAACACTTTTAAGAGCCGCCTTCGCGACCATAGCCCGTAGCCGCGGTGAGGATGAGACTACTTTATTTGGAAGAGAGGCGTAATGGGAGTGCACTCATCAATACCTCCTGAAACGAAATCTATTCCAAATGTAAAAGGCATACCTTTTGTTGGTAATACGTTTGAGATGGGAAAAGATCCGGCGGCTTTTTTCGTGCGGGCATATAAAGAATATGGCCCCATATACCGAGTAAATGTTTTTGGCCGAAAGCAGTATGTAATTGCCGGGACAGAGGCGGCCAAATTAATGTCGACCAAAAAGGGACGAGAGGGGCTGCGCTCCAAAGAATTTTGGGATGATTTTGTTGATCATTTTGGCGCGTCCAAGACCCTGACCCAGATTGACGGAGAAGAGCACCGGAGATTACGCTCGATTATGCGGGCAGGTTTCTCCCGCGAGGCGGCGCGTGGGCAGTATCACACGCTTACCGGCATTGCGGATGAATCTATTGCACGCGATTGGGCGGTGGGGACTAAGCCCGGCGTGCTCGAGGCCTATCAATATATGATTGTGCAGATGATCGGCGAGATGATGAGCGGCGAAGCGCCGCTGGAATATGTTAAAGACATTCGCGTAAATATATTGTTTTTACTTAATATTTTGGTTGCGCGGGTTCAGCCAAAATTCTTTTTGAAGTCCCCAAAATTCAAGAAGGCCAGTCGCCGCGTGGACGAGCTTGGAGAGAAGACGGTCGCTGATTTCATGCGCCATGCCGAGGAAGGAACCCTGCCCAATAATTTATTGGGGGACATCATGAGAGCCCACATTGACGATCCGGAGTTTGTGCAGAAACGCGACTTGGCGGTCTTGCTCACCGGTCCCTATGTGGCCGGACTTGATACGGTGGCCAACACGGTCGCGGGCTGCACCTATGGGATTTTGAAAACGCCGGGCGTGCTCGAAAAAGTGCAGGCCGAGGCCGATGCTCTCTATGCTAAGGACACGGTTAGCGAAGCCGATATTCGCGGGCTATCCTATATTCAGGGCTGCCTCAAAGAGGCCATGCGGATTTGGCCGGTTGCCGTGGCGCAAATGCGCACAACAACCATGGACCTTGAATTTGAGGGTCATATGATCCCTGAGGGTGAGCTTATTTTAATTGGAACAAGCGTCCCTCACTATTTGGAGGAGTATTTCCCCAACCCCAAGGCGTTTGACCCCGAGCGCTATAATGAGGAACGCAAAGAGCATATGAAGCCGGGCGCCTATGCCCCCTTCGGCCGCGGTCCGCACACGTGTTTGGGGCAAAATTTGGCGGAAGTCCTCATGGGGGTGATTATTGCGCGCGTATTCCACCGACTCGATTTGGCGCTGGAGCATCCTAATTATGAACTCAAGACCAAATCTTTCCCGACCCCTGGGCCGGCAATGAGCTTTAAGGTCAAAGTTGTCGGAGAACGTCACCCCGCCAAAGCCTTGAAAGCTGAGATATTAGAAGATTGAAGACAAAGAGGAGATCGCAATGAATGCACCTGTAAATCCCGAACATATCCAAACCGGTGAAGAATTGGAACGCTGCCCATTCCCGATTCCTTACGGCTGGTTCTGTGTGCACTTCTCACATGAATTGAAAGCCGGCGAGATCAAGATTGAAAAAATGTTTGGTAAGGAATGGGTGCTCTTTCGCGGCGAGGACGGCTCTGTTGGTATGACTGACCCGTTCTGCCCCCATCTGGGCGCGCATTTGGGCAAGGGCGGCAAAGTCGTGGGCAATAATATTCAATGCCCTTTCCATAATTGGGAATTTGATAGCGAAGGGTGGTGCAAGAAAATCCCCTATGGCAAAGTCATGCCCGGTATCGCCCGAAAGAAAGCAATTTTGCAGGCATTGCCCGTGATCGAAAAATATGGCGCGATCTGGGCATGGTATCATCCTAAGGGCGAGGACCCGAAATGGGAGCTTCCCAATCATGCGGAATTTGAGAATGAAGACGAACATGTTCAAACCAAGTTTCATTCTTGGGACATTGGCACTTGCCTTCAGGAAATGGGGGAGAATTCCGTGGATACGCCGCATTTGAAATTCCTTCACGGCGCGCCAATTATCCCATCGGTCGCCGCGCGGGCAGAGGGGCATATCTGGCATTATGACATTATGGACGGCTATATTGTCGGCGAAAGCCACGGGCCGGGTCTTGCGCCTAATTGGCATAGCAAGGGAGATGTGAAAATGCTCATGTATGCCATGCCCTCGCCGGTGGATGCAGAAATGTCGCGCGTGCGCATGATGTTCAAATGGAAGAAATATCCCGAGGGTTCGGAGGAGGCCGCAACGGCGCAACATCTGTATCAGCATTCGATTGGCGAAGCAGAAGGCGAGGAATCTGCTGGTTTTGAGAGCGTCGATCTAATTGTTTGGGACAATAAAAAATACCGGCCAAAACCCTTATTGTGTGATGGGGACGGCCCCATCTTGGCGTGGCGAAAATATTTCCGGCAGTTCTATGTTGACCTTGATGAAACTGACCCCGCGGTGGCCATGTAGTGGCAGGCCGTCTCGCAGAAAAAGTTGTCATCATCACGGGCGCGGCGCGGGGCATGGGCGAAGCTACGGCACGCCTCTTTGCCGCAGAGGGGGCAAAGCTTGCGCTGGGTGATGTTATGACCACGGAAGGGGAAGCTGTCGCCGCGGATATTGGTGGAGACGCTTTTTTTCACACGCTGGATGTTTCCTCTGACGAAAGCTGGGCTGAGTTTACGGCAGTAACGGTCAAAAAATTTGGTGCGGTTGATGCGCTTATTAATAATGCAGGGCTTGTCCATTTTACGCCGATTGAACATTTTAATCCTGCGGACGCCGATAAGATTTTGGGCGTAAATACCGTAGGGCCAATGCTGGGCGCAA
Source organism: uncultured Caulobacterales bacterium (assembly GCA_964410285.1). GTDB lineage: Bacteria > Pseudomonadota > Alphaproteobacteria > Caulobacterales > Maricaulaceae > Fretibacter. The sequence continues at coordinate 32,379 of CAYPFR010000004.1, forward strand.
AGCACGTTGTTCCAATCATGAAAGCAGCGGGGAAAGGCTCGATTGTAAATATTAGCTCCGTTGACGGTTTGCGCGGCTGTAATGGCCTGACGCTTTACACAGCGAGTAAATGGGCGCTCCGAGGGCTAACAAAGTCACTTGCCTTTGAACTTGGTACGTCGGGCATTCGCGTAAATTCGCTGCATCCCGGCGGAGTGGATACGCCTATGGGAAATGCAAGGGGATTGCCGCCCGAGCAGCTTAATCATGCTTTTTGCCGGGTGCCGCTTCAGAGGATCGGGCAGCCGGATGAAATCGCCTATGCCTCGCTTTTCCTTGCGAGTGATGAGGCCAGCTATGTGAGCGGCGCGGAACTTGCGGTTGATGGCGGCTGGGGAGCTGGGTATTTTCAACCGGTTTTACCGGGCGCGCCAGAAGGTCTTCCGCCGTAAACAATAGATATGGGGCGCTCTGAAAAAACGGCGCGCGTGACCGAAGGGGGCCGCTTTAAGCGGCCCTTTTTTATCGTGCCAACAGGGGGGCTGTTTTAGGCGTCCCTTTAGCGGAGATTTACCCGATTTTACTGCCGGGTTGAGCCCTAGGCAGAAGCCGGTACAAGATTAAGCGCGCCGTCATGTCCGCGCAGCCCGCTTGGGTCAATACAAGCTGTTCCGCCGGGCGTATACATCATTGTCACACATTGATTGCACGCCGTGCAGCCATTGACTGTGGCCGTGCCTTTCTCAAGCTTATTGATGAAATCGGGATCAAATATAAGCGCGCGCCCAAGACCTAGGGCGTCAAAACCTTCTTTCATAACACTGTTTACATTCTCTAGGGTTTGCGCTCCGCCGAGATAGCATAGCGGCATATCAACAGCGGCCCGTATTTGCCGTGCAGGCTCTAAAGAATAAAGCTGCGTAAACTCTTGGTCAGGCGCTTTGCTTTTGGGCTGCATCATCATCCCAAGGCGTACGACCAGGTTTTTGGGTTTAGCGGAACTGGCCGGCAATGGGTTGCCGAACATAGCCTCAATAGATTCCACATTAAGCCCGTTTGAAAGCTGCGCCATATGCGCGCCCGTACGCTGCAATATCTTGGCGATTTCAATGCCTTCGTTCACGCTATTGCCTCCTGCCTTGCCGTCCGTTTGGCTGTATTTGACTGTCACCGCAAGGTCCCTGCCAACGGCGTCAAGGACGCGCGCGAGGACTTCGGCAGGGAACCGCATACGCTTCTCAATAGAGCCGCCATATTCATCTCTGCGGCTGTTATAAAAGGGCGTAATAAACTGCGCGAGCAGATATCCGTGCCCCATGTGAATTTCGATAGCGTCAAAACCAGCTTCCTTGGCGTTAAGTGCGGCCAAGACGAATTCTTCGGCGATAGCGTCCATATCGCTTCGGTTCATTTTTTTCTTCAGATATCGTCCCGTGAGGACACCAAATTTATTAAAGCCACCATTGGCCGAAACGGGCTTCTTCGAGGAAAAATCTTTGGGCAAGAAGGTGAAGGCCCCGGCGTGTGTTATTTGCGCCTGTGCTGCCGCGCCGTGTTTGTGAACTCCATCCGTCAGCGCTTTAAAATCCGCAACCGTGTCCTGCGATAGATGTGCTTGATCCACAAATGTTTGCCCGTCCTTTGAGGTCGCGCAATACGCCACAGTCGTCATAGCCGCGCCCCCCTTTGCGATCGTTTCGTGGAACTGCGCAAGGCCTTTGGAAATCACGCCTCCCTTGCACATTCCTTCATTTGTCGCCGCTTTGATGAAACGGTTGCGTAAGGTGAGGGGGCCAAGCGTGAGGGGAGTAAAGGCAGATATTGTCATGGGCAGACTATACTGAGGGATGTGAAAAAATTAAGGGGATTTATCCCTGTTTTATCGAATAATTTTGCCTTTTTTGGACGAATTGCGTAGTTAATGACATTATTTACTACGCATTACATTTGCGCTTTATAGAGCCCCGTAGGGGTATTCCGCGCAGTTTAATCCTTAAAATAGGGTTGTAGGGCGAAAGCGCCGCAGTTGTGCGCCAGATCGAGTCATCTTAAACGGTGGGGCCAAGGAGAGATTTGATGTCTGAAAAAAGTTTTGAATTCAGCGATCTTGATAATTCAATCATTGCGATATTGAAACAGGATGGCCGGACAAGCAATCAAAAGATTGCTGATATGCTTGGCGTGACGACATCCATGGTGGCCACGCGGATACGCCGAATGGAGCAGGCCAAAGCGATGAAAGTTGTCGCGGTTTCGGATTTTTCCGCCTTTAATTTTAACGTTTTGCTCCCGATCGGGGTCGATGTGAAAGGCCGCCGCGCCAATGACGTCGCCGAAGATTTAGCGAAGCTTGACGAGGTGGCGGTTGTGCAGCTCGTCTCCGGCAAACATGACATAGAAATACTCGTGACGCTGCCTCATCTGGATAAAATTCCTGACTTTTTGCTCAGCAAACTCTCCCAAATCAAAGGCGTGCGTAGCCTTGATCCCAGTTTTGCCGTTGACATCATAAAATATGATTTCGACGTAGCGCCAATATAGGGGCTAGCGATGCGAGAGTACAAAATAGACGAGCTTGACCAGGATATCATCCGGCTTTTGTCCGAAGATGCGCGATTGTCCAACCGGAAGATTGCCTCTGAACTTGGCTTTACAGAAGGGACTATCCGTTCGCGCGTTCGTCGGCTGGAGGCGGAGAATTATATCCGCTTCACCGCAGTTACAAATATGGAGCATTTGAATAAGCCGCAGCTCGCCTTGATCGGAATTCATGCCGAGCAGAATATGATCAAGGAAGTCGCCGAAGAGGTCTCAAAAATCTCGGAAATCAATGCCGTGATTATCCTGCTGGGACGATTCGATATTCTCGCAATTGGTTTATTCGAGGGCCTACCCGCCGTGCATAAGGTTGCCAGCAATCAGGTGCTGGACCTCAAAGGGGTTCGTCTTGTGGAAACCTCTGTCGTTGTTGATGTATTAAAATATGATACGCGCATGGCCAAGATCATGTCGCCCTATCCTGATAGTTCGGGCAGTCCTATTTTAGAAAAGGGTGAATAAACCCAAGCCGTGACGTCAGCCCTTCATTGCGCGCGCGGCTCGGCGGCCAGAAAAAATTCCATCGGCGATTGAGAGCCCGCTGACATAATTCCAAGACGCGACACCAATGGCATTGCGCCCCGCTGCATAAAGGCCTTGGATTGGCCCGTTTTCGCCCAACACCTGCCCGCTTTTTTCGTCGACCTTAAGTCCGCCTAAGGTCAGAGAGGGGCATGGAAAAAGTTTAGCCTTTAGCCCAATATTAATGGCGTAAAAGGGCGGTTGCATGATCTGCCCAATGTCGGCCCCAGCTTTACCGAACGGGTCTTCTATGACTCCGCTCGCGGCTTGATTATAGCGTGCGGCTTGATCCATCAGGGCGTGTGCAGGAATACCGATTTTCACCGCGAGGCTCTCAAGCGTTTTTCCCTTTTTCGCGCCAAATCGAGCATTGAGCTGGGCGAGGGCTTTTTGAAAACCGAGCGCCTTTTTCCCGCTAACCTCAGATAAAGCTTGCTTGATCAGCGCCTTATCGAGGATCATCCAGGCTTCTCCCCCGTGGTTTTCTGTCATTTCAACGCCTAATGTTGCGCCGTAAACCATCTCATTTATAAATCGCTCGCCTTGCATATTTACGATCATTCCGCGCGCAAAAGAAAGCGGAGGGTTGATAAAACGCCATGCCGTAACGCGGTTCATATTGTCTGCTAATCCGCCGGCGCTTTGCCCAAGGCGAATCCCCGCACCATTATCGCCGTCAGTCCCCAGCGGATAGCTGGAAGTATATTTGGGCGCATAGTGAGACATCATTTTTTTGTTAAAAACAAATCCCCCCGCCGAGAGCAAGACGCCGCAGCGCGCGCGAATAAAAATTTCTTTACGCCCATCCTCGAAAGCCTTGGCGTCGGCCAGATAGCCCAAAGCCCGCCGCATGAAAAATTTGGAGCCCGGTAAGATCGGGGGGAACATGACAAGTAACCTCTGCGCCTTAGTTCTGAGCGCCAGATATTTTTCTTGTGTTTTTTCATCTCCAAATTGCAGCGCTTTGACTCCGATCACGCGGCCGTCCGTGTTGACGATAAGCTGCCGTGCTTCGGTATAGGGCAGGACCTTAAGGCCCTTCTTTTTGGCGGCTGCAAGGAGCGGCTCAAATAATGATCCGCCCAGATTTGTCGCCTTGCGACCTTGCTCGACCGGGACATAGCCCCTGTGCCCGCGCGCCGCCGGTTGGGCTTTAGCGGCATATTGCGGAACAAGCGAATTATCTGAATGATAGAGAAAATACTGCGGGGCGGGATAAGAGGTTTTGTGGGGCCAAAGCGTCGGACGCAGATCAACGCCGTGGCTTTGCATCCAGTCGATAGTCGGAGCGCTTTGCGCGCAAAAATCGCGCAGGCAGTCGTCGCTTACAATATCGCCCACTTCCATTTTCAAATAGTTAAACATGTTCTCCGGCGTGTCTTCAACGCCGGCGTCTTTTTGAATAGAGGTGCCTCCGCCGGCATAAATCACGCCGCCGCTGGCCGCCGTAGCACCCCCGCCAGCAAAGCGGTCAATCGCCATGACCTTTTGGCCTAGCTCAAGCGACTGCAGGGCGCAGGCCGCCCCCGCGCCGCCTAGGCCGATCACGACAACATCTTGCCTGTGGGTCCAGCTAATTTCATCATCATGCTCAAGCTGTTGGCATGATTGAATTTCAGAGTGCCAATTCGGGTCGTTTGCAGACATATGTTTTGATGTCATGATGATCGGCCTCATTTCGTAAAAATGGCGCGGTAAAATACGCAGTCAATTAGAATAACTTATTAAAAAGCATAGAAAGCGTAGAAAATACAAGAAAATATTGCGCAGTCATAGCTTTCTGATACATTTATCGAAAGCGGGAGAATTATATGGCAGAGCCTAAGGTCGCAATCGTTACTGGCGCTAGCCGAGGAGCCGGCAAGGGGATTGCCATTGGCCTCGCAGAGAAAGGTATGACGGTCTATGTCACGGGCCGAACACAGAAAATGGGCACGGCCAAAGGATGGGACGGCACGCCTTTGCCAGGCACAGTTGCCGAGACGGCGCAGGCCTGCACGCAGGCGGGCGGGCAAGGCATCGGCGTTATTTGCGATAGCGCCGATGATGGTCAAATCGCGCAGCTATTTGAACAAGTCATGGACGAGCAAGGGCAGCTGGATGTTCTGATGAATAATGCCGCCTTCATCCACCATCAATTGATAGAGCAAAAGCCGTTTTGGGAGAAAGAACTGGCGGCGCAAAATATCCTTGATGTGGGTCTGCGATCTGCCTATGCCGCGAGTTGGCACGCGGCTAAAATTATGGCGAGGCAAAAGCGCGGACTGATTGCCATGGGGTCTTCCTTTGGCGCGAGTTGTTATATGCACGGGCCAGCTTATGGTGCGCAAAAGGCAGGCCTGGATAAGCTCGCACATGATATGGCAGTGGACCTAGAAGACTATAATGTCCAAGCCGTATCTATATGGATGGGGCCGATGCTGACTGAGCGCGCCTTGATCGCGGCTGAAGTGCATCCTGAGCAATATAAAGACTTTATCGCAATGGCAGAAACACCGAAATTTACCGGACATATTTTGCACGCCATCGCCACTGATCTCAAAGCGCAGGAGCTCAGCGGGCAGACCTTGATCGCCGCAGAAGTTGCCAAAGAGCGCTATAAAATGAAGGACACAAACGGCAAGCAGCCGCCTTCCCACCGCGAAATGCTCGGCTCGCCCAATCCGCTCAATCCCGCCAGAGTTTATTAGGGGTGGGGGCCAATCGTCTATTTATATATTCCGCATTTGCTCTGGCTATAGGTTCTATCTTGCACGTCGCGGCTGTTTTTATGGGGGCAAAGACTGTCAAATTTTTAGGCGCGCCCCCGCCGATTGTGCGCTCCTTTGAAGACGGCACGTTTTACGGCCCTGTGATAACACTTGCGATTGCGGGTCTTTTGGCGGGGCTCGCCCTTATGGCGTTTAAGGCGCAAAGCACAACGCGCCCTATTTTAAGATTTGTGCTATGGGTTTTTGCCGGGATTTTCACCCTGCGGGGTCTGCTGATTTTTTTATTCGTTCCCGCGATTATGGCGGGCCGGGATGGGGGTAATCCCAGGCTTTTTTGGTTTCATGTCGGGGCGTCAATTTTTGTTCTCGCTCTTGGGCTGGCACTCGGGCTAGCTCTACATAAATCTCGAAAAGTGACCTGATGAAAAATACGTTTTTGATAATCATTGCGGTCTCTATGGTCTCGGCGATTGGGGGCTTGGTGTTCAATACGATGCCGTTATTGCTGGGCGCTGCGGGAGAGGGCTTTGGCCTCACGCCGGCCAAGCTGGGTACGCTCTCATTGGCCGCAGGGGTAGGGTATCTTGCGGGGACATTCACAGGGCCCCTCTGGGTTGAACGCGTCAATTGGCGGCTTGCGGCCATTGCGATTATCGCAGCCGTCATTTTCTCATTCCTAGCGGCGTCGCGGCTTAGCGGGGCAGGACTACTGGCGGGCTTTGCGATTTTTGGATTTTTTTGTGCCTTGGCGATCGCTCTCTCAATGCGCGTTCTGGCCGATATGCCTGACCCAGAGCGTGCTTATGGCACGCGCCTTTCCGTAGAGCTTATCTCTATCGGTGTATTTCTTATACTTTTGCCAACGGTGTTCATTGCCAAAGCGGGGTTTGCAGGGGCGATGTTCGGGCTAGCTTGCTTTGCTGGGCTTTTAGGGCTTGGAGTTTTGTTTTTTCCGGCGCGCACCTCCTCCGAGGCGGCAGCGCAGCTAAAGGGTTTTCCTAGCTGGACTCAGGCAGGACCGTCCTGGACGATATTGGGCGTATTTACGCTATACTTACTGGCCAATGTTGGACTGTTTTTCTTTCTTTACGTGATCGCTCAAAAGTTTGAACCTAGCGCAGGGCAGAACGCGCTGATGTTTGGTGTTTTGAAATGGCTGGGCGGCGCAGCGGGCGCGGTAGGTGCCATTATCGGGCAGCGCGCGGGCGTGCGCTCTCCTCACCTTGCCGCGTTTTTAATTCTGATTATCGGAGTTGTCGGTCTCTTCACCGCGCAGAGTTTTACGGCCTATATGATTTCTAGCTGGATTTGGGAGTTTGGGTTTACCTTGGGTTGCCTATACCAAACGGCGGCGATTGTTCGCTTTGACCCGTCCAATAAGCTTGTCGTTCTTGTGCCGATGGCCTTTGGTGTCTCGATGATTTTTGGCGGCAAAATTGCAGGACAACTACTGGAAGGCGGCGATGCTACGGGGCTATATATGCTCGTCGCTATTTGTTCGTTTCTGCCCGCGCTTTACATGTATATCGCTGCGCCAAACGCGCCAGCACAGACGATTGAATAATGGTCTGTAGGTAGGAGGCGTTATGAAAATATATTTGTGCTTATCTGCGGCGCTTGTATTATCAGCCTGCACGCCAGAGCCTGGGATAAAGGCCGCGCAGGAGACGTCTCAAAATAAAAATACCGCGCGGCCCAGCCTCCCGCTCCCGCCGTTTCCTGATTTGCCTGCGCCAAAAGCGTCGCTCTTTGAGGCGGATGAGGGCGTGATCTATTTTCCGATCAAAAGCCCATATGATTTTACGCGCGTGTTGTCAGGATATACAGAGCTGGAGACGCATATCGGGCAGGGGACTCTCGTATTGCCGGAGGGGGCGAGCCTGCATAAACCTGTGCCGGCTATGGTGATTTTGCACGGTTCCGGCGGGATAAAAGAGGGACGAGAAATGGAATATGCGCGCCTCTTTGCTGATAATGGCGTTGCTGGTTTTGTCGTGGATTATTACAGCCCGCGCGGCGTCAAGGAAGCCACGCCTTACCGCATGAAGACAATGATCACCACAGAAGTCGATATTATGTCAGACGCTTATTCTGCGCTCAAATTATTGGGCACGCATCCCGCCATAGACGCAGCAAGGATCGGGGTGACGGGCTATAGCTACGGCGCTATGGCTACGCGGTATGTGATGGACGCGCGCGTGAAGGAAATTATGGCTCCGGACGTACCGCCCTTTGCTCTGCATATGGATATTTATGGGCCTTGCCATCAAACCACAGGTTTTAATGGGACGACGGGCGCGCCCTATCTTGCTGTGCATGGCGATAATGACAAATCTGTCGATCCCGTCCTCTGCCAAGAGGTTTACAGGGATATTGAAGCGGGCGGGAGCCGCGTCGAAAGCCATGTTATGCCGGGTGCGGGCCATGCTTGGGAAAACAAGGCCCCGCGCGAAATTTTCGTAGACGGGAGCTATGTGCGCGGCTGCAAGTTCAGCTATGACCTTGAGAGCGGGGCGTTTCTCGTTGATGGACAGGCCGGATTTCAGCCTGCTGTTGATATGAACCGCGCCGAGCGGGCGGCGGTGCGCGCAGGGCTCGGGGAGCTTGCGGGAAAATGCGTCGGCCGAGGTTATTTGGTGGGGTCGGATACTAAGACGGACAAAAAAAGCAAAGCGATACAGCTTGAATTTATGAAACGTGTTTTTGAATTGGAATAAGGCGCGGGGTTCGCGTTTTAAAACTAGCGCTATCGGGACTCGAATCGTTTGAAAATTCGCCCCTGAAACCGTTTGAATTTAGGCAAAATATACGGCCGTTTCGCGGAATTGAAATTCGTATAAAATACCTCGATTACTCCGCAAAACGTAGCATAAATGACACATTTTTACAATATTGCGGAATATTTTGCGCAATAAATACGCAATTGGATTGCTCTGGTCGTTTTTGGTGATATAGTTTTTCCAACAAAAATGCGCAAAAGCGCCGAAAGGGGAAACTGAATATGAGAACCACATACCGTAAAATAGCGACGGGGATGCTTGCATTGTCTGCCTCGACATTGGCTTTAAGCTCCGCGGCACATGCGCAAATTGATGAGATCATTACAACCGCGCAGAAAAGGTCAGAGAATCTTCAAGATGTCCCTGTTGCCATTACAGCTTTTGATGTTGAAGCCTTGGAGAAAAATCGCATTGAGGGACTTGAGGATATCGGCACTTTCACGTCTGGGCTTTATGTGACGCAAAATCCGGCTGATCCAAACGGGGTGCGGATCAATATTCGCGGTATTGGCACATTTGATCCCCAGATTGGCCAAGATAGCCGCGTTGCGATTTATCAAGACGGCATTTACCTCGGCAAAACCCAGGGTCTTGTGTTCGATATGCCCGATTTGGCGCAAATAGATGTTCTCAAAGGGCCGCAAGGCACGCTTTATGGACGCAATACGGTTGCCGGCGCTGTGAATCTTGTCTCTGCCAAGCCGGACTATGAGGAGTTTTCAGGCAAAGCGACTGTTGAATACGGTAATTTTAATCACAAGAAAGTCGCGGGCGCGATCAATATTCCGCTGGGCGGGGCGGCTGGCGCGCGTCTCTCGGGCGTCTTTCTTGACCGGGACGGCTGGGTTGAAAACAATGGCCCCGGTGTTGATTTTGGCGGAGAAAATAAAATTGGCCTTCGCGGGGCTGTTGCTTTCGACGTTGGTGATAGTCTTCAGGTCCAATTTGCCGCCGATTATAATGAGGTTGAAAAGGAACCCTTATTCTATCAATCCTTCGGGCCGGGCGCTGCGCCATTTGCAGCCGCGATTTCGACATTTGATGATGGACGTCAGGAAGACGTAACAACAAGTTTTACCAATGAAACAGGTAATCTTGAAACCAAAGGCGTGTCGGCAACAGTTGATTGGAACGTTGCAGATAATCATGATGTAAAATTCACTGCAGGATACCGAGAAGTTGATAGCACGCGTTTTGTGACCCTGATTCCAACGGCCAACCCGGGAATATTGAGCCAAATTACGGGCGGGTTTAATCAGGCGCTCGCGCCGCTGCCTTTTGCCTTTGGGGCTGTTGGAAGCCGATTGCGGCCTGACTTTGCCGCCGCTTTTGATGGCGATCCGCCGCCGCGCGGACTGTTCTTGTCTACGCCCGGCGGGGCGCCGACCCTGCAAGGGCACAATCAGCTCTCGCTAGAAGCGACCTACACAGGCGAATCCGCTAATGGACGCCTCGAATATACCGCCGGACTGTTTTATTATGATGAGGAAACCGGAACGGGCCCCGTTATCAATAACAACACCAATGCGAATGATTACCTCTTCGTGTTAAGCACCTTTAGCCCTGCATTGACTGCGGGTATCGATCAAGGTCTTGCTGCAAACGGCGCGCCGTTCACGATCAATGGTTTCCTCGATACAATTGATTTGGCGCCGCAATTCCCGGGCATTCAGTCACTCCCGGCGGGAAGCCGCGGTCCTGTCCCTGTCATGGGCGTACTTCTTGGGCAGTTGCGTAATCCCGATCCAGCCGTACGCGGAACGGCGCAGGCTATATTAGGTATCCTAGCGGGAACTGTAGGCCCCGCCCTTGGCGGGGCGCGTCAATCCGCGTCCAACACGCTCTCGATTGATACAACGGCCTTTGCGGCCTATGGGCAAGCGACATGGCACCTCACAGACGACTTCCGTATCACGGCGGGTCTTCGCTTTTCCGATGAGAGCAAGGACGGGCAGCAGCAAACCTTCTCGCCCTTCTTTATTGATACAACGGACCTGTTGGGTAATCCAATTTTGCCAAATATTTCATCATTTGACGACTCGGTTCTTGATCCGTCACTCACGCTTGAATATGACGCCACCGAGGACCTTCTACTCTATGCGAGTTATAAAGAAAGCTTCCGCTCTGGCGGCTTTAACCAAGCGGCGGTTGGCCTTCGCCTGCCCGGCGAGACTTTCGGTCCTGACTTTAACTTTGGCCTTGAGAGTATCACGGCTTATGAAGCGGGTTTTAAAGGCGAGTTTGGTGACCGTATTCGCCTGAACGGCGCGGCCTACTACTATGACTTTACTGATAAGCAGACAACCTTTTCGCTAAATCCTCTCATTGCGACAGAGCGAGCAATCGTAAACGCGGATGATGAAATTTATGGATTTGACATCGATGGTCAGTTTGCAGTGACGGATGAGATTACCTTCAGTGGTAGCTATAGCTATGTCGACGGTGACGCCGGCGATACGGTGAATCCAAACAACCCTGCCGACATTCGCATGTTTAGTGAGCTACAAGGCACGCCAAAGTCTTCGTACTTGCTATCGGCAAATTATGACGGGCGGAATGGTCTGTTCGGAAACATATCCTTTAGTCACAAGGGCGAGGTCCTTCTCATTCCTGAGTCCGATGTGCGCTTGCCATCATTTAATTTGGTGAATGGTCGGATTGGATATGATTTTGAGCTTTCCAACGGCAATGAGGCGACAATTGCGCTTTGGGGCACGAACCTGCTCGATGAAGAATATCTGATTGACGAACTCCCCTTTGATACTTTCGCTCACCAAGTGAAAGTCTTTGGGCAGCCCCGTTCCTACGGCGCATCGATTGGCGTAAAATTTTAGAGCAGCAGGCTATCTGCCATACCGTAAAGGCTGCCCTCGGGCGGCCTTTCTAATACGCGCCTTTTCGGCTGAAGCCTAGCTGTTATGCCACCGCGCCGCTGCCAGGTGCTCGGCCTAGTGCCCATGTCCCTGAATGTCAGCAGGCAGGTCACGCTGGTGATCGGGCGTAAACCAAATTGGTGAGCTCCACGCCATTTCGCGAATAGTCTCAGGCGCGCTATTTTCGCAGTCCTCGGGGCGCGCGTTTTCAGGCAAGGCCGTGCATTGCGCCTCACTCCAGCGCAGGCGCTCGGCTTCTGCGGCTCTCAGGTAGTAGTAGGCGGGTAGGTCCGGATCGTAATCGGCATCCTCAAAGAGCTTGCAGAGAGCTCCCGGCCCCTCGCCAGCGGCTTTGCGGTCGATGAGATCGATAACCTTTGAGTGTTTATGGCCATCAGGCCCAATCCAGCCTTTAATGATCTGGAGTTTTTGCAGTGGCAAAGATTGCGGGTCTGCGCTTGCCTGTGCGAGCAATTGAAAGGGCGCGCTCTGGCGCCCAAGCTTTGACCCCATTGGCGTTCCCGTTTTATAGGCTTGCTCAAGCCAGTTCTCTTGGCTGCAAATATTCGCCGGAAATCTTCCGGCGAAAAAACGCGGTTCTATGCGCGGGCCCGAAGTTGCAAAGGCTTCGCGGCGTTTCATACTTTGAAAAATGGCATCACGAGAATTTTCCACAGCGTAAACTCCAGCAAGCCCGCCGGGATTACTGACAAGGCGGTTAAAGCGCCCAAGACTGGCTTCCCCAAGGCGCCCCTCTAGCTCCGCTTCATAGGCGATGTGACCTGCCCAGCCGTCTTCATCTACAAAGCCGGAGGCAGATATATGTGTGTCTGTGCTACCGATAAACCCAAACTCATATGGGTTCGCCGCTGGTCGTTTTTGGCCTGTTTGACGCGCTGTTTTCAAGCCCTCTAGCAAGGCACCGCGGGCAAAATCACGAGACGACAAGCACCCACCCTTATAAAGGTTATCTTTAGGGTCAAGGTGAACGTCACGGCATTCAGGGCTGTCGGTATTTGTCATGAAAAGCGTGTAGCCGGTTGTTTTCGCAGCTTTTTCCTTTTTTCCAAACTGCCGAACGGCTTCGATATCGCAAAGCTCGTCTACATCCCCCAAAATATCGGAAGCGCCATTTACACATTCGGACGTGCCTTTATGCTGAACGATTTCCGCAAGGCGGTCATAGGCATTACGGTAGCGTTGATAGTTTTGCTGCGAGGAGATGGAAAATCCGTCAAGATCTCTGGGATTGAATGCATTGCCGCTTGAGAGATTTGAATTATGCGGAATTGAGATGACGTCGCAACTTTTAAGACCTGCGCGGCACTGGGATTCGAATGCCCCCAGAAGCTCATGGGTAAGCGGATGGGAAACATGATGGAAGGGGCGCTTCGGGACATCTGCATTTCTGAAAATCGTATTTCGATGCATATGATTGGCATTCGGCGCGCGCGTATATTCATAGCCAATAAAGCTAGTGAAGCTACAATCTGCGCTGCGGTCATAGGCTTGCTGCGCGGCGGCAATGACGCGCCGCCAGACCACCGCTTCCGCAGCCGCGCAATCCGCGCCGTCCGGCCCGCAAACTTCGGGCTTGCGCTTTGGGAAAACTTTTGAGTTCATGCTCATGAATTTGCGCACGCCCGCTTCGCCGCCGCGCCTATAGGTTTCGCAGGCCTTGCTATTATAGCCGGGAAAGCGGTTAGGCTGTGTGCAAATATAGCCTTCGCCGAAGGTCTCTGCGTGATCGGTCACAGCGGCAAAATCAAGTGGCCGCGAAAGGCGCAGACGTCGTTGCGGCTCCCCTGCGGGCGTTGGGACGGTGATGTCTTCGCCTTTGGCAAATCGGTAGACATCTTCGGGATATGTTCGCGTGCCGTCGGGATAGGCATCGGCAGACAGCGCAGTATGGATATGTAAATCGCCCCACATCGCGCGTTTTAAAGGATATTGCGCCTCGCAGGCCTCGCGCGCCTCTGTATACTCAAGCGAGGGTTGGTAGCCAAAAGCATAATGGGGCGTCGTTGATTTCACCGATGTTAGCGGGGGGAGGGCGGCCGTCTTATCGATCTTATATTTGGTAACGCCAGAGAGCCAAACATAAATACATCCGAGCAGCGCGAGCGAGGTAAAGACGGCGGTAAGCCCAAGCATCAAGCGTTTCATATGCATATGCTCCGGCTATCTTATGATTTGATTGGCTAAGCCGCTATTCTGCCGCGTCCTCCCACGGCGCAGAGGCTGTGCCCTTGGTGACATAAGTGCCATTGATTGCGGCCTGAATTTTCTTGGCTTCGGCGCGGGGGCGGTAGAATTGTCCCGCCCATTGACGCAGTTTCCCAAACGGCCCATCGCCAATGACTTGGAGCGGCTGGAGGGCGGGGCGCTTATGCTTCCAAACGTCAAAGTCCTGATAAAAGGCATCGTGACTTGCGGTTTGATAGGCTGCTGCGGCGGCTTTATCTTCATCTGATGTCGGGTTAGACGGCGTTTGCACCATCAATCCGTGCCAGACTTTGGTAACGCCCTCATCCACTTGAGTATTGGTGATGAACATATAGCTGTTGAAATACCCGCTCATTTGAGAAATCAAAAGCCCGGGGCCGGTGTAGAAAGTGTAGGTGTCCAGAATATCATCCGAGAGCGTTTTATGCCCCGCAGAGAACTCTTGGATAACGCGGTGGTCCTCAAAGGTGTTTTCAAATTTCTGTAGGTTCATTGAGCCGTGGATGGGAATAAAATGGGCTTTGTCGACCATATTATCCAGCGCCTCAATCGGGTGCAGATCAATCTGCCCGAGATAATCAACCTTCCATTTGACCCAATCCGGTTTCTCCCATTTATCGCTAATATCGGGTAACTCGTAATCGGGGGCTTTGCCTTCGGGGTCCGACCAGACGAAGATCAAGCCGCCCCATTCAACAGTCGGGAGGGTCTTGATCTTGGCTGATTTGGGGATGGGCGCAGGGGAGTAGGGAATATCCACGCATTCCCCGCTTTCGCCGCTAAACTTCCAGCCGTGATAAGGACAGCGAATGCAATTATCCTCAATTTGCTCATCGTCTTTGACGATATAAGAGGTTTCATTATGCCCGAAATGGGAACCTAGGTGCGGGCAATACGCCTCGACCATATAGGCTTTGTCGTCTTCGCCGCGAAAGATAACCCATTCTTCACCAAAATATCTCACGGCTTTGGGCTTGCGCGTTGCTTCATCCGCTGTCGCGACCATGAACCACCCGCGCGGGAATTTATACTCGCCTAAACCGTAATCTTGTGCTGTTGCCATTTTATTCCCTATGGGTCGTCGCTAAATGTCTTAATGCGTAAAAAATGACAGAAATTTCTTTGTATTTCAAGGTAATATGCCGAAAATATGCTATTTTGCGTAATTTTTGAATGTATCACCAAGCTTTTATTATTGAGCATTTATATAAGGGGAATGATGCCGCATAAAAAGGCCTCGGGCGACACTCCCTCAGTCGCGTTAGCTTACACTTATTTAAATCAGCCATGATATGCAGGCATTATGAATTTTCGGGGTGGAATTTTAATCTTCATTATGGCGCTTTGGCTGAACGCTATGTTCGTTTCCCCTGCTGTGGCCACGCCTCAGTCGCAATCCCCTGAATTTAGTCGGCTTGAGATCAATCAAGTCAAAGATGCTCAAGCGGAATTTGTGCAAGCGGGCCGTTATTATTATGGGCGAGGTACCGAAAAAGATATTGAAAAGGCCTTGAGCCTCTATAAGCAATCTGCCGCAAAGGGCCATGCAAAATCTGAATTGGCCGTCGCGCAGGTCCTCATCTATGGCTATAAAGAAAATAGGCGCTACCGCGAGGCTCTGCCATGGTTGATTAAAGCGTCTCAGCCGCATGATGGGCCGCAAATATCAGGCCGTGAAAAGGCAGAAGAAACAGCGAATAAACTCCTTACGCAGCTTTGCAAAAAGGGTCTTGTCGATTTTCCAGAGAGCCATTCTTATGCGCAAGATCCAAAATGCTGGCTGGCGCGGGGAAACCGGCTTTTTAGCGCGACCGTGCCTAAAGGCTACTCTTCGGGTAGAAGTTCAGTAACAGATTATAAGGTTACGAAGAGTAGCGTCGCGGCGCGATTATATCTCGAAAGAGCTTTCGAAGCAGGGGAAGTTGACGCCGTCGATTACCTTGCGAAAATGTATCGTGATGGACTTGGCGTTCCGGCAGATGAAGAGAAATTTCTATCCTATTTAAAACGTGCCAGTGATATGGGGCATCCAAAAGCCAGCTTTTATCTCGCCGAGCAGGCATTAGAAGCTGGAGATAAGACTGAGTATCTCTCTCGATTGCAAATCGCGGCAGATAGAGGACATCAAGCTTCTGCCCGAAATCTTGCTTGGGCCTATATCCGCGGAACAGATGTGCAGATTGATGAGGAGAGAGCTCTGATGTACTTTTTTATCTCCGGCCAGCGTCAATACGTCAGAGCACGGAGCCCGAGGCGAGGGGATATAAGACTGCCTTTCGATAAAAACGCGTTTCTACCTCTGTTTCAATCAGAAAATATAACAGCAATTTTAGAGCGCGCGCATCGCAATGCTCTTGAAATTGCCAATCGGAATGCTTTTAAATCCCGATTAATCAGTGCGCTTGAAAAATCTTACAATATTGCCAAAAGTGATGCCGAATACTTCAAAGAGACAGGCGGCCAATGGCATCAAAGCGGTATTTGGAATCGGCTTGTCTTCTATTTTATGTTCTTGGTTTTGCTCTTATTGACGCGCTCCATAATTGCCGCCTTAATTAGACGTTCGTAGACTTCGAATTTTTCGTGTCCTCAAACACGGATATAAAGTTATTGCGCACCTAAGGTCGTTCAGCCTGTTTCAAAATCAGCGTCATGCCGGCCCCGGTTTGGAGGTGGGCCTTTTGGTAAAGCTGAATCTCTGATGGAATAGGCAGTGCAGCTCTTGAGTGCCTAACCCCCGCCGCCGAAATAATCCAGCTTGCTGAGCGGGACGCCGTTATGTCTTAGGATGTTATAGGCCGTTGTGACGTGAAAATTCATATTCGGAATAATGAAGCCCGAGAGATAAGAAATTCCGGTGAAAGGCCGCTCGGTTGGGCCGAAGTTAACAGTGAAGCTACGATCTTCTTTTCCGTCAATGTCCTCGGGTTTGAACTTGGCCAACTCCCCGCGCGCTTTGTCGATGCGGGCATAAAGCTCTTCAAAGGTTTCTTCCGTGTCTTCATAGACGGGCGCCTCGGTGCCTGCGAGGCGGTGGGGGCAGACTTTGGCGAGTGATGTGACGACATAGACTTGACGCTTGAGGCTATACATATCCGGCGCGAGGCGGGCGTTTAAAAATATGTCAGGATCAATGCCGCGCTCGGCGGCGTTGGCTTCGCCCTTTTTTAAGATGTGGCGCAAATTCACAAGGGCGGAGTCCACCACGCCCATGGCGTTATAAAGTGATAAAGTGCTCATCATCTTGCCTTTCTATTGTTTATCTATTCGGGCTTAGCCTTAGGCGGTAATCTCCTCTGTGCCAAGCCTTGCGCCGCGAAGATATTGTCCTTAAAACACAGGCAAATCAGAGTACCAATAGATTCAAAAGGGACATCCCCATGGCAGGCCATTCAAAATGGGCCAATATCCAGCACCGCAAAGGTCGTCAGGATAAGGCTCGCTCCAAGCTTTTCTCGAAGCTTTCCAAGGACATCACAATCGCGTCGAAAATGGGCGGGCCTGATCCCGAAATGAATCCACGCCTGCGCCTTGCGGTAGCCAATGCCAAAGGGCAATCAATGCCCAAGGACAACATCAAACGCGCGATTGACAAAGGCCACGGCGGGGATGCAGCCGATTATGAAGAGCAGCGCTATGAGGGCTTTGGCCCGGGCGGGATTGGGTTTATTGTTGAAACCAGCACGGATAATAAAAATCGCGCGGCGATGGAAGTTCGCACGGCCTTTTCTAAAAATGGCGGCAACCTTGGCGAGACCGGTTCAGTGAGCTTTGGGTTCGATCAGGTCGGCGAGATCACCTATCCGCTGGCTGTGGCCGATGAAGATGGGATGATGGACGCCGCGATTATGGCGGGGGCGGATGACGTTACGACTGACCCGCCAAATGAAGACAGCTTTTCCGATTATGAGCCAGTGCATACGATTTTAACGGCCCGTGACGATTTGGGCGCGGTCTCGGCCGAACTTGAAAAAGTTTACGGCGAGGCAAAATCCGTCAATTTGATTTGGAAGGCGCAAAACGAAATTGATGACCCGCAGCAAGCCCCCAAGGTCATGCGGTTGATTGATGCGCTAGAGGATTGCGACGATGTGCAAAATGTCTATCACAGCTACGCTATGACGGATGAGGCAATGGCTGTCCTTGAGGCAGAAGGCGACAGCTGATGAGGGGCACGGCCCGCGCCGCGCAAATCTAGGCCTGTTACTCTGCTGCGGTTGTTTCCGCGGCTATGCCATTCTTCGTTTGCGCATAAACCAGAGCTTGGAAACTGTCATGCAAGGCAGGGTCTTCTTGCCCGAAATACTGAAGCATAATGATCCCAAAAGCATTGCTATCGGGATCAACCCAAAAATTTGTCCGCGCGGCGCCGCCCCAGCCCCATTGCCCCTTGGCTTTGCCCTGACGAGAAACCTGCTTGGGATCGGATTTAATCTGAACACTCCCGCCAAACCCGAAGCTAGCGTTAGTGGGGCCGCCAAGCCATGGCATCATAAATTTGTCATCAGCGTCCATCTGGTCTGACATCATCATTTTCACACTGATCGGCTCCAGAATTTGTGTACCGTTGTGATGACCGCCCTTTAGCATCATTTGCGCAAATTTTGCATAATCATCTAGCGTCGAAACTAAGCCGCCGCCGGCAGATTGAAACGCATTGTCATTGAGGAATGGGCTGGTTTGGCTCTCCTCTTGGACAGAGTAATTGCCTTCATCGTCTAAGAAATAATTGGTCGCGAAGCGCTCCTTTTGCGAAGGGCGGACGCGAAAGCTGGTTTCGCTCATGCCAAGCGGGCCAAAGACACGGCGCTGCATGAGATCACCCAATCGTTCACCCGTGACAACTTCTGCAATTCGGCCCAGAACATCGATAGAATAACTATAGTACCAGCCATCTCCGGGCTGGGCGAGGAGTGGCAGCTTGGCAAGTTTTTGCATTTTAACATCCAAACCTTCATCAGGTTTGAACAATCCCGCTTTTGTATAGGCGCTCTCAACTGGATTAATTTCACCGAAAATGCCGTAGCCCATACCCGCTCGGTGCAGCAATAGGTCTTTGATTGTCATTGGACGGGCTTGCGGGGTTAACTTTGGCCTGTCGTCCTCTCCTAAGCTTAAAACCTGCATATTGGCCAGTTCGGGAATATGTTTTGAGACAGGGTCTTCGAGTTCAAGCAGGCCGTCTTCGCGCAAATCCATAATCAAGGCGGCGGTGACGGGCTTGGTCATGGAATAAATGCGCCACACTGTATCAACAGAGGCGGGATAACCGCGCTCTCGGTCGGCCATTCCAAAGGCGTTCTTGTAAACAACGCGGCCCTCGTCATAGACCAGAGCCGAGACGCCAACATGCGCGCCCGAGTCAATTGCGCCCGCCAAGAGACTGTCCATGGCGGCTGTATCAAAAACGGACGGGGAGATTTCTGCCGTTTTAGAGGCGGTGCCGGCAGATGGCGCGCATGCCGTGCAGAACAAAAGCCCGGCGAGTAGGCTAGCGCTCCTAAATGTCGTGTTTAAAGGCATGGTATTTTCCGTTCCGTCTGCGATTAATCTTGGTTTGTATTAAGGAAGATGGGCTCACCATATCCTAACGCGCTTAGCCGCCCGGCCTGCGTCTTGGCATCGCCGACAACGATCATATTCATCGCATCAATGCGCATGTAGTCGGCGGTGAGGCGCTTGACGTCTTCAAGGGTCATAGCCTCTATGCGTTTTGCATTTAAGTTCTTGAAATCAGAGCTATACCCATATTCGCTCATCTGGGAAATGATAGACAGCTTATCGGACAGTGTCTCGTTTTTCAGAGCCTGACCCCGCAGCAACGCTTCTTTCATGACCTTTAAATCGTTTTGAGTGAATTCAGGGCCGTAGCGGCTTACGATATCGCTAATGAGTTCAAGGCTTTCTTTGGTAACATTGCTGCGCACACTTGACGTTATGCGAAATGTCCCGTCATCCTTTGCACCCGAAAATCCCGAACGAATACCATATGTATAGCCCTTATCTACCCGCAGGCTAGTGTTGAGCTTTGAGGTGTAAATACCGCCCAACGGGAAGTTAATGGCTTGGGCCAAGACATAGTCGGGATGAACGGCTGAAAGCGAGGGTCGTTCAAGACGGAGCACAGATTGTTTGGCACCTGGCACGTCATAAAAATAAAGCCGAGAGGTTTCCACCGCTTTGGCCCCTGACAGGATCTGCGCTGGCGGCACGGGCGTCTCCCATTTGCTCGCCAGCGAGTCCGCTGCGTTGCGTACTTCATTTTTTGTGACCGCTCCGACGAGATGCAAAACCGTGTCGCCTGCCGCATAATTCTCCGCGTGGAAGGCTTTCACGTCCTGTATTGTTATGGCTTTCATTTTATCTTCGGGGCCAAAGCCCGCATAATGATAGGGATGATCGGAGTCGTAGGCGAGAGCGGCGGCCTCGCGCCGGGCGATGCTGTTGGGATCGGCCGCGGCGACTTTAATTTGATTAATCCGCTTTATCTTCAAAAGCTCAAACTCTTCCTCATCCCATCGCGGATTTAAAATCATATCCTCAATGAGGGCGAATGTTTTATCAAAATTTCGCGCGAGGGTATTACCAGAAATCGTAGTTTCCGTCAGGCTCGCCGAAACATTAATCGTAGAGCCAAGTGATTTAACAGCGTCTTCAAATTCGGCTGTGTTCAGGCTCGTTGTACCTTTTTCCAGCATATCTCCGGTGATATCAGCAAGCGCAGGGGTCATGGCGCCGGCGCGGTTTTGCCCGGCCTGAATTTGCAATGAGAAATAGACTAAAGGTGTTTCGCGGTTTTCTATGCCGTAAACTTCGATACCATTGGCGAGCGTATCGCGCCAGACGCCCGGCGTCCGAAGCGTGTAGGGAGCACCGAAGTCCGGTTCTATCGTGCGGTCAAATGATGACGGCGTGGGGGTGAAGGTTCGAGCCGTGGGGTCAAAGTTAAGATCGGCCTCTGCGCCAATCTCTATTTTTTCTTCCGCAATGACAACTTCTCGGGCTCCGCTCAGCGCTAGCTCGGCTTGTCCTTTGGGGACCACGGAGCTGTGTAAAACCGGTTTGTCCTTAATGTACTTATTATAAACCCGCATAACATCATCGGGAGTAACGCTTTGAAGGGCGGCAAGATCAGTTTTGTAAAAATGCGGATCGCCGGTAAATAGATCATATTCAGCAAGCTGAATCGCTTTCCCTAGTACGGATTGTATCTCATTGTAAAAGGCGACTTCCTTACCGGCTTTGATACGGTTAAGGTCGGCGAGGGAAATGCCGTTTTCTTCAAACCTATCAAAGCCGTCTTCTATTGCGGGGAGTAGATCATCCAGCGGCTCTCCCTCAGTGCCGCGAATAATCAGATAAAACTCGCCAGCGATTTCGGAGGTATTGCTAAAGGTAGTGACATTCGACGTAAGCTTGGTTTCGTCGACCAAAACTTCATTGAGCGGCGCGCGCTTACCTATGGATAGATATTCGCTTAGGATTTCGAGGGGATAGCTATCCGGATGGTATTGTTCGACCGTAGGCCAAACGGCGGTAAGTTGCGGAAGCTTGGCGAAATTGTCAACATAATAAAGCGATTTTGACTCCGGCAGGGATCCGGCGCGTGGGGGATAAGGCTCCACCGCTTCACCGCGCGGAATTTCGCCGAAATATTTCTCAATCAATAGTTTGGCTTCCGCGATATCAAAATCGCCAGTCAGGCTAAGCGTTACGTTATTGGGAACATACCAGCGCTCATAGAAAGCCCGCGTATCCTCAAGCGTGGCTGCATCCAAATCCTCCAGCGAACCAATAACCTGCCAATTATAAGGATGGTCCTCCGGGTAAATCGCCTTTCCGATAATGTCCCAATTATGACCATAAGGTTGATTGTCAACGCGTTGACGCTTTTCATTTTTAACGACTTGCTTTTCATTATCCACGACATTTTGCGTCACGGTATTTATGAAATAACCAAGTTTATCGGCTTCGGCCCAGATAACTTTCTCTAGTGCGTCGGAGGGCACGGCTTGGAAATATTGCGTCATATCATTCGTGGTAAAGCCGTTTGTACCTTCGCCGCCAATACGCGTGTTCATTTCGTCTAGCCCGCCATAGCCAAGATTTTCTGAATCTAAAAACAAGAGATGCTCGAAAAGGTGCGCAAAACCCGTGCGTCCCTTGGATTCACGCGCAGATCCAACATGGGCGGCAATGTCAATCGCCACAATTGGGTCCGAACGGTCTACATGCAGTACGACGCTTAACCCGTTCTCAAGTTCATAGCTTTCAATATCGAGGGTGAGATTAGATGAAGGCGCCCCGCCGCTCCCGGTTGTCCCTTGCGGGCCAGCGCAAGCCGATAGTACCGCAAAGGCCGATGCGATAGTGATGGCTTTTAGAAAATGTGTCATATGGGCCTCTTATATTTGTTTCTTGCATGTTTGGCAGTCCCGCCGCTGCCGCGCAAGGGGCAGGGTAATCTTACGTGATCTGCCAGATCTGCGAGAAAACCTCACAATGCAGGACTTAGTCAAAACGTCCGCGCTGCGTATCTTTGCGTAGCGTGTCGGCGGGGAAGACTTTGGCATTCATGACGCCATAAACGCCGGCGGGCAAGGTCTGCGCCGCAATCAATGCGCCGCCAAGGTTGAATCCAGCGTCTGATTTGCCAAGTGAGAACGGCCGCATAGCGCCCGTTATGACAACCGTTTTATTGCCCGTCTTGCCCATCAGGAATCGCGCTGTCACCTCCATTGTTCCTGTGCCGTGCGTGAGAACGATAGCGTTTTCATTGGCCGCTATGATCCGTTCTAGTATGAGCTTTCTGTCCTCGTCGGTCATCTCAAGGCTGTCTTTCATTAAAATAACTTCTTGTCGCGGCATGAAACTCCGCCCGATTTTCAGAATGTCGCCTATGTGGCTGCGTTTCGAGCGCCGAAACGCCAGCGCTTCGGCCGCAGTATCATGCACCTTATCAAGGGTTCCCCCCGTGATTAAAATAGCTATGTCCATAAATGCGTATAAGCCTTGCAATAATGCCTAAGGAATAGCCATTGCTATAGCCTATGCTGAACGGTAAATAAACGGTGAGAAATGGCCTCTTTAGGGGGCTTTTATTCGGTAAAACGCATCCCATATAGGGAGGGTAACCGACCAGAGGAGGTCATATGCTACTGACCATGATGAAGGGTAAAATTCACCGTGCGACAGTCACCCAAGCTGATCTGCATTACGAAGGTTCGATTTCTATCGACCAAGACCTGCTTGATCGCGCCGGAATTCTGCCAAATGAGCAGGTTGATATTTTAAATATCAATAATGGCGAGCGCTTCACGACCTATGCGATTACAGCGCCCCGCGGCTCTAAAACCTTTGGGCTGAATGGCGCGGCGGCCCGCCGTGTGCAATTGGGCGATAAAATCATCATCATAACCTATTGCCAAATGGAGGCCGAAACGGCGCGAAATTATGCGCCAAATGTCGTGCTGCTTGATGAAAATAACGAGGTTTATCACCCTCCGGTTCACTGAGGCCTGATGGCTAAGTCCACGAAAGCAGCGTGCTAGCTGCGGCGCGGCCACTAAGATATGCCCCCTCGACCCGCCCCCCAAGACACCAGTCGCCGCAGGCAATGATTCCAAGACCTTCGTCCGATAGGCAGTCTTGCCCCGCGCCCTCCAGCACCGAAGCATAAAGCCACCTGTGTATTGTTGTATATTTCGCCGCCGCGGCATCAAGCCCCATAAGCTCGCTTGCACGCTCCAGCATTATTCTCTCTAGGGCGTCCTTGGGATGACCGACATGACGCTCTGACCAATCTGGGCCAGATTGGATGATGACCGTGGCTTGATCGCGCGCCCGTCCGGGTTTTGAAGAATTATGCGCGATCCAGCTTGCGGCCCCGTCTTCGCTGCGCAGGGTGTCCCACGGAAGATCAAGCGGAGTGTCAAACCCGGCCATGACGGTAAAGCAAGCCTGCATTTTAATGTCGTCTTGGAGAATATCTGCGCCGGAAAACCCTGTTGGGGAGAGCAAATGGTCGGCCTGCGGTGCGGGCACGGCGCAAATGACGAAATCAAAGCCTTCTTCATTGCTGCCGTCCTCAAACTCCAATTTCCATTTTCCAGTCATGCAGGACAGAGCCGAAACACGGCGCGAGGTTTGAATAGTTAACCCCTGAGCGCGGGCTTTGATCCAGCTATTCATGCGCGGGGTGGAGACATAACGTTCCCCGCCTGTATCGGGCTCGTGAACGCCGTCTTCTTTCTGATATATCGCGCGTCCATTCCAGTGTGCCATATGGCCCGCCGCGAGTGCGCGTTCTACTTCGGCCTTAAATGCGGGGGCTCTGACAGTGAAATATTGCGCGCCGTGGTCAAATTCAAACTCATCTGTGCGCCGCGTTGACATGCGTCCACCCGCGCCGCGTGATTTTTCAAAAATCAAAATCGTTGCATCTGTTTGAGGTTTGGTTCCAAAGGCCTCTTTTAGTGCGTTTGCTGCCGTAATGGCAGACACGCCTGCACCTATTATTGCTATTCTCATCTTGCTCTCTTTTGACGCTTTACGACGTCTATAGGCTGCCACTTGGCTGATGTCGGGTAAATACTCAATTTAGTCCCTCCGGTGAGGTTAGGAAAGGGCTAATAGTGATGTAGGTAAACGAAAATTTCTGCTTTCGTTTTCGAAAAATTATGGTAAACGCAGCCGTTGTCAAAGCTAAAGAAAATTAAGCCTGACATCGCTGTCATAAATTTATTGAAAAAGAGGCTCAATTGACCCTTCGTATTGCTATTAATGGTTTTGGCCGCATCGGTCGTAATGTTCTGCGCGCTCTGCACGAAAGCGGCCGCGATGATATGCAGGTTGTGGCGATTAACGATCTCTCGACGACCGAAAATTTGGCCCATTTGATCAAGTACGATTCTGTGCACGGACGTTTTGGCGGGGCGGTAAACTTCACTGAAAACAGCCTCGATATCGGGCAAGGTAAAATTCAGGTTACGGCCGAACGCAATCTTGAAGATCAGGATTGGGCTGATAACGGTGTTGATATTGTGATGGAATGTACCGGTATTTTTACGGCGCGCGATGAGGCGGCCAAACATTTACAAGCGGGCGCAAAAAGAGTGCTGATCTCTGCACCCGGTGCCAATGCCGATAAAACGGTTGTGTTCGGGGTTAATGACGAAACCTTGGGCGCAGAGGATATTGTTGTTTCTAATGGGTCCTGCACGACCAACGCGCTCGCGCCGATTGCCAAAGTTCTGCACGAGAGCTTTGGCATCCAGAGCGGCTTTATGACCACGGTTCATGCTTATACAGGCGATCAGCCAACGCTTGACCGTGTTCATCGCAAAGACCCGAACCGCGGCCGGGCTGCCGCTATCTCCATGATTCCGACCTCGACAGGCGCAGCCAAAGCCATCGGATTGGTGCTGCCCGATCTTATGGGTAAGCTTGACGGCAAGGCGATCCGCGTACCGACCCCAAATGTCTCTGTCGTGGACCTATGCGTGAACCTTGAGAACGCCGCGAGTAAAGATGCGATTAACGCTGCCATGCATGCGGCGGCAGACGGCCCGCTTAAGAATATTCTACAAGTCATAGACGACAGCGTTGTTTCTGTTGATCTTAATCACGACCCGCATTCATCTTCGCTTGTGACCCGCGATACTGTCGTTGTTTCAGACAAATTCGCACGGGTCTTGTCATGGTATGACAATGAATGGGGATTCTCCAACCGAATGCTCGACACGGCCGCAGTTATGGGCAAGTTCATTTAGTCAAAGTAGGAGAGCGTCATCGCCCGCAAAGAGACCCCCAAAGAGCTTTTATCGCGTCTTCAAGGCCGGTTAAGAGACCATCAAGGCCGGCTTGAGAGTGACCCGCAGTCAAATCCGGTAAAGCTTTTGGCCTACGATATTTCCAAGGATGTAGAAGATCGCCGCGTTGCCTTTCGCGACATAGAGGCCTTGATCAAAATGCTCTCGGATGAAGGCGCGATTGCGCGGGCCCGCCGCCTGCGGGAGCGGGCAGGGGTCGACCGCCTCGGCGCGCTTGAAAAGCAAATTTCCAAAATGGCAAATCGCTATGCCAAGGACGGATTTCGTAAATTCAAAGCTTGGGCGGAGATCCCCGCGCAGGGAATCGTACTCACGGCGCACCCGACATTTTCTCTCTCGCGCGAAATCCGCGAAACGCTGGGCGAGATCGCGAGCAGTGAAGATGGAACTTACAGAAAACAGACTAATCACCTGAAAAAGCTACCTTATCTCCCAAAACGGGCGCCCACTCTTCAAGAGGAACATGTTGATGCTCAGGCCGCCATCCAGCGCATTCAAGTGGCGGTTTCGGCGCTAAATGCGCGTATTTTGGATGTAGCGCGCAAAGCTTTTCCCGATGACTGGATGAAAATCACGCCGCAGCTTGTGAGCGTTTATAGCTGGGTGGGATATGATATTGATGGGCGCACAGATATTAGCTGGGGCGATGCGCTGCGTCTGCGCCTATCCGAAAAATTAGAGCAGCTTGGCCGCTACCATGCACGTGCGCTGGCGCTCCAATCCTCCGGTAAATTTGACGAAGCCGGCGGCAAAGCGATCGCTAAGTTGGCGCAAAAACTATCTGATGCCAAAGAGAGTGCCGAGCGGGATCTCGGACTATTTGCCAAGGATATTTCTGATCCTGATAATCTGGTCGCTGCAGCAAATAATCTGACGCGAAATTCCCCGCGCCGTTTTTTGAATTTATCCAAAGCCATGCCGCTCATCAATAAGGCGGTCAAGGGCGCTAAGTCTCCTAGTCTTGCCCGCGAACTCATTTGCCTACGCAGTCTGATGGCCAGCTTTGGCCTGGGCACATCCCGAATTCATTTTCGACTGAATGCACGCCACGTAGTGTCGGCTATGCGGCAAGTATTTGGCATTCGCGATCATAATGGGGATAACCGCACGCTGCTGGAGCGGGCGTCGCGGCTAACGAAAAATGTAAAGGCGCAAAAGGTGAACTTTGCGTCCCTAGCGCTAGAAACGTCGACGGCGCACCAGCAAATGATGCTAACGGCGCAAATTCACAAATATATCGACGATGCCACGCCCATCCGTCTGCTTATTGCAGAAACAGAAGACAGCCTTGTGCCGCTTGGCATGCTGTATATCGCCAAACTTTACGGGCTGGAAAATCACTTGGACATCTCACCGCTCTTTGAGACCGCAGATGCGCTCAATAACGGGGGGCGGATTATCTCAAAAATGCTCTCAAATCCTGTTTACCGCAGCTATGTTGAAAAGCGCGGCGTCTTTGCTATTCAAACAGGGTTTTCCGATGCAGGGCGCTTTATGGGCCAGATACCGGCAACCCTTGCCATCGAGCGACTCCAGAGCCACTTCGCGCAGGAAATGAAGCGCCACGGCATTAAAAATGTGACTTCAATTGTCTTTAATACCCACGGCGAAGGCGCGGGACGGGGCGGTCACCCGGGGACTATCGCTGAGCGGGTTGATTACGCCATGAGCCCTTGGGCGATCCATCAATTTGAGAAACGCGGCCTGCATCTATGCCATGAAACCAGCTTTCAGGGCGGTGATGGCTATATGTGGTTCCAGACGCCCGAGCTTGCGATGGCAACGGTCTTTAGCCTGATTGATGTGCGCCATCATGATCGCTCAGAGGCGGAAGACGATGTGTTTTACACAGACCGTGATTTCTCTTGGGATATGTTCCGCACGATCGGCTCGGAGCAGGACAGCCTCTATAATGATCCTAATTATGTCGGCCTTTTGGGCGGCTTTGGGCAGAATATGCTTGTGCCGACAGGGTCGCGCGCAGCCAAGAGGGCCAAATCCGGCAGCGGGGCCGATATGTTTAACCCGCGCCAGCTTCGCGCCATTCCGCACAATGCGATCTTGCAGCAATTTGGTACGCCCGCGAATATTTTTTACGGGGTAGGCCGCGCCAGCGCGATCGATGTCGATAAATTTTTGAGCCACTTGAAAAATTCCGCGCGCATGCGTTCGGCCTTTGGCCTTGTGATTGCTACATTGCAGCGAACAGATGTTTCTATTCTAACTGCTTATGGTCGGCTCTTTGATCCTAGCTTCTGGGTCAGCCGCGGTTTATCTGGCAATGAACCTATGCTCGCCGAACGGTCCTTGATTGTCGCAGATACACTGAAAACTTTGTCATGGCGTAGTCAGTTGGTTGATCTGGCGACCCGTCTTCGCATGGACCTATTTGAAACCCAGCGCGCCTTTGCATGTGCCAATCCGCCAATTGAAACCAGCGCAAGTGACGAAAGTCTGCAAATCTTGCACGCGTTGCGGCTTGCGGTTGTGATGAAAATGTTGATCGTGGCCACCGATCTTCCGGCCAATGGATCAGAGCGCAGCGGTCAGTTAAATGTCCTCCAGCGCCTTCAGACCTTCCAAATTGACGCCATTTTGACAGAACTGACGGACCGTTTTCCAGCGCGCTCTGAGGGTCTTGAGTGGACGCAAAAATTATCGGAAAAATCAGCAGCACCCTTGGGCGCGGGCGGCGGCTTCCCGCATATCAGCGAAACCATCATCAAACCGTTGGAACGGGCGTCGCAGCTCGCGCGTCAGGCCACCATTGCAATCACCCATCGTTTTGATGCTTATGGCTAACAGCTTTGGCCGCAAGGGGACTCGTAAAACTCCCGATTGACCTTTAAGCTGCGCGCCATGCGCTTTGGTGAAAATTTCATGGATGAGCTAAAGGCCCGCGTCCGCGTTTCGGATGTGGTTGGCAAGGCTGTGAAATTAAAGCGCCAAGGCCGTGAATTTGCCGGACTTTCGCCATTCACCAATGAAAAAACACCAAGCTTTTTCGTCAATGATGAGAAAGGGTTCTATCATTGCTTCTCAAGCGGCAAACATGGCGATGCGATTAGCTTTCTTATGGAGATTGAAAACCTCTCCTTCCCTGAGGCCGTAGAGCGCCTTGCGGGGATTGCAGGCATGGAACTGCCAAAGGCGGACCCGCGCGCAGAAGAGCGCGCCCGCCTAAACAAAGTCACGGTAAACTGGATGGAGGAAGCGCAGGCTTTCTTTGCCGAGTGCCTGATGAGAGAGACAGGGCAGCAGGCGCGTGAATATCTTAAGGGGCGGGGCCTTACGCAAACGGCGGCAGAGCGCTTTGGAATTGGTTTTGCCCCAGATAGCTTTGATGCGCTGCGCGGGGAGCTTTTGCAAAAGGGCGCTGATATAAAAGTGCTGGTCGAAGCGGGGCTTTTGATCGAACCTGACGATACTTCAAAACAGCCTTGGGACCGCTTTCGTAATCGCATTATGTTTCCCATCCGTGACCCGCGCGGGCGGCTTGTGGCCTTCGGCGGGCGGGCAATGGATAAGGACGCCAAAGCCAAATATCTAAATTCGCCCGAAACCAGCATATTTCACAAAGGTTCTGTGCTTTACCGCTACCCCGAAGCGCGCAAAGCCTTGGTCTCGCCGGGGAATGCCGCAAGGGGGCTGATTGTCGCCGAAGGCTATATGGACGTGATTGCGCTGGCCCGCGCCGGATTTGAACACGCCGTTGCCCCGCTTGGCACGGCGCTGACCGAAGGCCAGCTTGATTTGCTCTGGCGGGCAGGACCTGAGCCGATCTTGTGTTTTGACGGGGATAAGGCAGGGCTGCGCGCCGCCTTTCGCTCCATTGAGCGCACGTTACCAAAATTAAAGCCCGGGCAAACTGTACGTTTTGCCTTACTGCCGGACGGCCAAGACCCGGATGATCTGATCAGGGCGAAGGGCCCGAGCGCTATGCGGGAGGTTTTGGAGGGGGCTATACCTCTCGTTGATATGCTCTGGGCGCGCGAGCGCGAGGCAGGACCGCTGAATACGCCGGAGGATAAAGCGGGTCTGAAGGACCGCCTATTTGCGGCGCTTCGGGAAATCACCCATGACGGCGTGCGCGAGCAGTATAAAACCGCGCTTCTCGCCCGATTTGACGAGGAATTTGGCTGGAAATCCACGCGCGGGGGCGGGGGATACCGGTCAAAAGCGGGAAAAACCAAAGCGAGCCCTGCCATGAAACAGACTATGCGCAGCGGCGCAATGTCAGAATCCCGAGAGCGGCGCTTGATTGGGGCTGTGCTGGAGTGGCCGCTGCTGCTAGAACGCGTGGACGAAGCTTTGTTTCTGCTTAACTTTAGCTCCGAAGCCTGCCGTCAACTGCAAGGGGCGGTACAAAGCTATTATATCTCGACAAAAGCTGTTGATAAACGCTCGCTTCATGCCCATATAGAGAAACAAGGGTTGGAATCTTACCTTAAAAAGTTCTCTGCTGATCGTATTCTTTGTATTGCGGCCATGGGGGGCGCTGACGCGACACTCGATCAACGCGAGGCTATCTTTCTAAAAGAAGCCGCTGCCCTCATGGGTGAAGATCAGGAAGAGCGCGCGGGAGATGAGACACAATCCAGGATCGTGGAGTCTATCTACGACAATAATAAAGACGCTATGCGGCGCTTGATGCGAGCGATGCAAAAGGACGCATAGGGTCTATGAGCGAATTATCGGCCTGACAGCCGTACGCATTTGCGTGCGGAGGTGCGGGCTTAACCTATTTATAAGACAGTGGTGCGAACTAGCTGTTTTGACCGAGGTACTGTAGATGGCAAAAGCCGCCGCAAAGAAGACGACTGCTAAGGCAGCGACGAAAAAAACGACCAAAAAAACACCAAAACCTGCCGCTCAAAAGAAAGCTGCTCCGAAAAAGGCTCCAAAGAAAGCCAAGGTTGATGCCCCGAAAAAGGCCAAAGTCGAGACTCCTGCACCGGTAGCAACGGAAGTTGCTATTGCTCCCGTGCCGACTGTGACTGAAGCGGGCTTGCTGAATTTCGAGTCTATCGAAGTTAAACGGATGATCGCCGTGGCCAAGAAAAGCGGGCTACTGACAACCAAAGAACTCAATAAGCACCTTAATTTGAGTGATATCACACCTGAAGCAATAGAAATTACCCTCGCGCAGCTCTCGGAGATGGGCGTGTCTGTGATTGACGAAAAGGACGAGCCTACGATTGGTTCCAAAACGCTTGCCCGCACAGAAACAACTGCGGTCAAAGGCGGCAATTCCAAAGAAGAGCTCGACCGCACAGATGACCCCGTGCGTATGTATCTGCGCGAAATGGGGACGGTTGAGCTGCTCTCCCGCGAAGGCGAGATTGCGATTGCCAAGCGGATTGAGGCTGGCCGCGATACGATGATTAAAGGGCTGTGCGAATCCGCTCTGACTTTCGAAGCGATCATGATTTGGCGTGAAGAACTGGAAGAGAGCCGCATCTTGCTGCGCGATATCATCGATCTTGATACCACGTATAACCGCTCTATTGGGAATATTCAGGAAGACCGCTCGGGGGCGGCTGTTCGCCGCGAGAAGATTGAAAAAGGCGAAATTGAAGCCACAGAAGACGATATTCCTGCCGAAGAAGAGCCGCTTGAGCCTGAACGAAATTACAAAGAGGGCGAAAAGCCCGTCGATGATGATGAGGAAGAAGAGGAAGATAAAACAAATCTGTCAATGGCCTCAATGGAAGCGGCGCTCCGTGATGATGTCATGGCAACATTGGATAAAATCTCTGAAAATTTTGCCCGTTTCCAAAACCTACAGCAAATGCTCATCCGCGCGCGCCTGTCAGGCAAGAAAATGCGCCGCCCGCAGGCCGAGGAATATGATAAGATCCAGACGGATATTATTGAACAAATCAAATCCCTTCAGCTTAACAACGCCCGTATTGATGCGCTGATCGACCAGCTCTACGCGATTAATAAGCGCTTCATTAGTCTTGAGGGCCGCTTAATGCGATTGGCGGATGGCAATGGCGTGCCGCGCCAAGAGTTTCTAGAAGCCTATCTGGGCTCTGAGCTAAACCCGAATTGGATTGAAGATTTATCCGGCAGCAGCGAAGCTTGGGACCGCTTTTTCAAACGTGAAAGCGTCTCTATTGAGAAAATCCGAAGCGAGATTGGCGTGCTTGCGCAGGAAACCGGCGTGCCTGTGGACGAGTTCCGCCGCATTGTTCAGACCGTGCAAAAAGGTGAACGCGAAGCCCGCCAAGCCAAGAAAGAGATGGTCGAAGCCAATTTGCGCCTCGTGATTTCTATCGCCAAGAAATATACAAATCGCGGCTTGCAATTCCTCGATCTGATTCAGGAAGGGAATATTGGTCTCATGAAAGCGGTTGATAAATTCGAATATCGCCGCGGTTATAAGTTCTCGACTTATGCCACTTGGTGGATACGGCAGGCTATCACCCGCTCTATTGCAGATCAGGCCCGCACCATTCGTATTCCGGTGCATATGATTGAAACTATTAATAAAATTGTACGAACGAGCCGTCAAATTCTGCATGAAATCGGCCGTGAACCTACCCCAGAGGAGCTTGCGTCCAAGCTCTCTATGCCGCTCGAAAAAGTGCGCAAGGTTATGAAGATTGCCAAGGAACCAATTTCATTGGAGACACCTATCGGTGATGAGGAAGATAGCCAGCTCGGCGATTTTATCGAGGATAGCAATGCGATTTTGCCGATTGATGCGGCGATCCAGTCCAATCTGCGTGAGACGACGACGCGCGTGCTCGCGAGCTTGACCCCGCGTGAGGAGCGCGTTTTGCGCATGCGTTTTGGGATTGGAATGAATACGGACCACACGCTTGAAGAAGTTGGTCAGCAATTTAGCGTGACCCGCGAGCGCATCCGGCAGATCGAAGCCAAAGCCCTACGCAAGCTCAAGCACCCAAGCCGTAGCCGTAAATTGCGGAGTTTCCTTGATCAGTAATATTAGCGGCAACTATGGTCAGCGAGATTTGGTTGATGCCCCCTAACGGGTTATAGAACGGGTGTTGGTCGTTAATCACGGCAGCGGTATATATTCATCATCGTCACCGGGAATGCTTTTAAAACGTCCCGCGCGCCAATCTGCCTTGGCGTTTGCAATCCGTTCTTTGCGGCTAGAGACAAAATTCCAGTCCAAATACCGGCGGCCCAAATGGGCCCCGCCGATAACCGCAAGGCGGGTAGGGCCTTTTGCGGTGATCGATTTGGCCTTTGGGTTTAAGACCGTCATTGAATTGATGGGCGCTCTCTCGCCGTCAACAAAAGCTTCGCCTGCGACGACATAAATACCAAGTTCCTCCGCTTCAGGCATTTCAAATTTGCTGCCATTTTCCATATTTGCCTCAAAATATAAGGTCGGCGAAAAAGTCCTGACGGGGGAGTTAACGCCAAACGCCGCTCCCATGATGACGCGAATGACAGTGCCCGCTATATTGACTTCAGGGATATCATCAGCGGGCGTATGAATGAACGCGGGCTCCATTTCCTCATATGGCTCGGGAAGGGCCATCCAAAGCTGGAGGCCATGAAGTTTATATCCTTTTGCTCTTAACGCCCCGCGCGTACGTTCAGAATGCGTAATGCCCTTGCCTGCGATCATCAGATTCACTGCGCCCGGGTGGATGGGCAGGGCGGTGCCCAAGCTATCTCGGTGAAAAATTTCTCCGTCGAACAGGTAGCTTACCGTGGCTAGATTTATATGTGGGTGTGGACGAACGTTAATGCCCTGACCGGGCTTGAACTGGACAGGCCCGAAATGGTCAAAAAACACCCAAGGTCCGATAGAGCGTTGCTGCATCAATGGAAGCGCCCGACGAACCGTAAAACTACCGATGTCCTTTTCCTTTGGTTTAAGGACGTGTTTAATCGAGCTTTGGGTCTGCTTTTGATCAATCATAAAGGCCTATTCCATTTATATCTGAGGTGTTTCTATGCGTAATCCACTCTAGATCGGCGTTATGATAGGGTAAATGGCGATCATAAATATTGGCCCTAGGTTTCGTCCGTTGTTCGCGGCAGAGCGTAGGTAACTGTGGCGCGGCTGGCAATTTTTTCGCTTCTCTCACCGTGTATTTCAACACTGATCACAGCAAGGCTTCGGCCAAGTTTAATCATGCGGCCTTCAATGCGCAGGCTCTGCCCGACGCAAGGCCGCAAAAAGTCGATATTTAAATTTGATGTCACCGCCATTGGCGTAATGCCAAGGCGGGTAAAAATCACTGCATAGGCAATATGGTCAGCCAGCGCCATTTGTGTTGGCCCCGAAACCATATCACCAGGCCGCATGTTTTGCTCACCCATTCTGGCATTCATCACCACATAATCCGCTTCCGCGTGGGAAATATCGGGCAAGTGGCCCCTATCGCCCTTGAAGTGTTCAAGAAAAAAGCGGTTCATACCCTCTGCGCTGACTTTTGGCGGTGTAGCGTCTGAGCGGTTATTCATTGCCATAGCGATTCCATTTGTTTTCTTGAGCTTAAGTGTTTTGCGCCGCCAAGCAAATATGTTAACAATCGCCATGCGTTGCCCGTTTTGCAGTAGTGAAGATACACAGGTCAAAGACAGCCGTCAGGCCGAGGATAACACCGCCGTGCGCCGCCGCCGTCTCTGCGGGAAATGCGCAGGGCGATTTACGACCTTTGAGCGCGTTCAACTCAGGGAATTGACGGTCGTCAAAAAGTCAGGCCGCCGCACGCCATTTGACCGCGATAAACTCGCGCGTTCTATCATGATTGCCATGCAAAAACGCCCCGTTGAGGCAGAGCGAGTGGAGCAGATGATCAGTGGGGTTGTGCGTCAACTCGAGTCGATGGGAAATTCCGATATTAGCTCCGATCAGATTGGGGAACTTGTGATGGAGGGCCTCTCCAATCTCGATAAAGTTGCCTATGTACGCTATGCGTCCGTTTATCGCGATTTTCGCGCGACGCAGGATTTTGAAGCCTTCATCGAAGAGGAAAAACTTGTCGGCGAAGACACGGCGGCATACAGCAAAGCGAAACCGGGCGTAGAAAGCTAGCTTTGGCGCGCCCCCGCATAACTCTCAAGCTCGCTACGTCTTTGGACGGAAAAATAGCATTGGCAAATGGAGAGTCAGAATGGATTACAGGCGAGAAATCCCGCGCGGCGGGACGGCAACTTCGCGCCGCACATGACGCCATTGCCGTTGGCGCTAACACTGCCTGTCTTGATAATCCGCAGCTCACGACCCGTATCACTGGGGAGGCAGATCCGATTCGGATTGTATTTGACAGCGGCCTGAGACTTTCGCTGAGCTCAAACCTAGCGCTGACGGCGCGCGAGACGCCCGTTTGGATATTTACCTCGGCCTCCAGCGGGCCTGCCTATGAGGGGCTAAAGGCACTTGGCGTACGGTTGATAACTATTGGCAATTTGGCAGGCGGGCTCGATTTATCCGGCGCTCTGCAAATCCTTGCTGATAACCAAGTGCAAACCTTGCTCGTTGAAGGCGGCGGGACCCTAGCGGCAAGTTTCCTGCGCCTTGGAGCGGTGGATGTTATAGAATGGTTCCGTGCGCCGATTATTCTGGGCGGGGACGGCCGTAGCGGGGTTGGTGATCTCGGACTTGGTTCGCTGGATTTTGCCCATAGTTTTCGGCGCATCGAAACGGCAGAGCTCGGCGATGATCTACATGAGCGCTATGAGCAAATACACGGCGCGGGAGATAGCTGATGTTTACGGGAATAATCACGGATATAGGTCGGGTGAAATCGCTTACCCGATTGAAAAGCGGCGAGGCCAAAGGCGAATGGGGCGGGGATTTGCGAATGGAGATTACGTGCGCCTATAATGTTGGAGGTATTGATATTGGCGCGTCTATCTCGCACGCGGGGGCGTGCATGACTGTGATAGAAAAAGGCACGGATTGGTATGCGATAGAGGTCTCGGATGAGAGCCTGTCCAAAACAACACTCGGCGATTGGGAGATCGGCACGCGCATGAATCTAGAGCGCGCATTGACAGGAAAAGACGAAATGGGCGGACATTTGGTCACTGGCCATGTTGACGGTGTTGGCAGTTTGATTGCCATGGAAGAAATCGCAGGCTCTCATAAATTACGTTTTGCTGCACCGGCTGATATGGCTTTTGGCATTGCGCCTAAAGGCTCAATTACAATTGACGGCGTATCCCTGACAGTCAACGATGTGGAGGGCGCAGAATTTGAGGTCAATATCATTCCCCATACGTGGCAAGTCACCACATTAGGAAAACTTGCACTTGGCGATAAAGTAAATCTGGAAATTGATCTCATCGCGCGCTATGTCGCCCGATACCTTCAACATCAACTAAAGCAAAATATATGACGGATATAAATACAGCGACATTTGAAGAGGTCTATAACCTCGCGACGCCGGAAGAAATTCTGGAGGATGCACGCAATGGCCGCATGTATATCCTAGTTGATGCCGAGGACCGCGAGAATGAAGGCGATCTCATTATTCCGGCGCAATTTGCCACCCCTGATGCGATCAATTTTATGGCCAAGTATGGGCGCGGGTTGATTTGCCTTGCTATAGAGCAGCAAAAGGCAGAATTGCTTGGCTTGACCAACATGTCCGCCGATAACCGCTCGCGGTTTGAAACGGCTTTCACCCAATCAATCGAAGCACGCGAAGGCGTCACAACGGGCATTAGTGCTGGTGACCGAAGCCATACTATTCAAACTGCGATTGATCCCGAGAGCCGCGAAGACGATATAGTCTCTCCAGGACACATGTTTCCGATTATCGCCAAAGACGGCGGCGTTTTGGTGCGCACGGGCCATACCGAGGCCTCAGTTGATATTTCGCGCCTCGCGGGGCTAAATCCATCGGCGGTGATATGCGAGATTATGAATGATGACGGCACAATGGCGCGCCTACCGGATCTTGTGAAATTTGCGCAATTTCATGGCTTGAAGATCGGCACAATTGAAGACCTTGTGGCCTACCGGATGAAGCGCGATCATTTCGTTCGCCATGTCGCGAGCTCTGATTTTACCTCGCAAAATGGGGATGGGTTTAAAATCCATGTTTATCGTAACTTCCTCGACGGGCTAGAGCACGTGGCCCTATCCAAGGGCGAACCTAAAGCGGGTGAGGACAGCCTTGTACGTGTCCATAAAGTCGATTTTGCCGGTGATATTCTCTATGAAGAAAGCCCGCGCTCGGGCCTTATTTGGGATGCGATGAAACAGCTTGCAGCCCATGACGGCCACTCTGTCCTTGTGCTTATCCGTGAGG
This sequence comes from uncultured Caulobacterales bacterium, assembly GCA_964410285.1. Lineage (GTDB taxonomy): Bacteria > Pseudomonadota > Alphaproteobacteria > Caulobacterales > Maricaulaceae > Fretibacter. The sequence goes on from CAYPFR010000004.1 coordinate 69,154, forward strand.
GCTCGATTGATACATTGCTCGAGCGTCTTGGCGCGCACAGTAAAACAATCGACCGCAAGGAACAGAATATCCGCGAATATGGCGTCGGCGCGCAGATGCTTGCTCATCAAGGGGTGAGCGCTATGACCTTGATTACCAATACCATGCCGAAAATGATTGGGCTTGAATCGTACGGCCTGAGCCTGTCAGGGATTACCCCGCTCGTCAGCGGGGACAAATAATATGGCCAAAATTCTTATTATCGAAGCCCGCTATTACGAGGCCATTTCTGATAGCCTTTTGGAAGGCGCGCTGGCCAAGCTCAAGGCGGCCAATGCAGAAATCGCGCAAGTCACCGTGCCCGGCGCGCTGGAGATTCCGCATGTGATTAGCTATGCCGAAGCGGCCGCGTCGGGCTATGACGGTTATGTGGCCTTGGGCTGCGTAATTCGCGGCGAGACGACCCACTATGATTATGTTTGTCAGGAAAGTGCCCGCGCGCTTATGGATCTTGCTGTGGATAAGCAGCTCGCGATTGGCAATGGCATCATCACGGTCGAGAATGAAAAACAGGCGTGGGCGCGCGCCAAAATGAGCGAGAAAGACAAGGGCGGATTTGCGGCCAATGCTGTGCTCGAAATGATCGCTATTCGTAGTGAGCTAGGAGAGTATGATCTGTCCAAACCTTTGCCCAATGAGGGGAATGCGTGACCGCTACGTCAGATACCGAGGACGACATAATTATAGGGACGCTGCCCGAGCGCCGGCGCGCAGCCCGTCTTGCCGCTGTTCAGGCGCTTTACCAGATGGATATGTCGGGTGAGGGAGATAAACCTGTCATTCGCCAGTTCCGTGATCATCATTTTGGTCACCGCGGAGAGCCGGGAAAGGTCGAAGCGGATGAAGAGTTTTTTGAGGATTTAATTGAAGGCGTTGTCACTTTTCAACAACAAATTGATACGGCCATTGCTGACCATCTCTCGGAAAAATGGACGCTCAAGCGCCTTGATATTACCCTGCGCGCGGTGATGCGCGCCGGAAGTTTTGAGATCATGCAGCGGCCTGATGTGCCTGCGCTGGTGATTATTGATGAATATGTCTCTATCGCAGCGGATTTTTTCGACGACGGTAAAGAACCTAGTTTCGTTAATGGGGCGCTTGAAAAACTTGCCAAGAAAATCCGCAGTGCGGAATTTGGCCTAATTTAATTTGAATGTCAGCCTTGTGATGGTTATTTGAATAAACTCTGCTAGCGTATGTTATGACTGAATTTGAGTTCATCAAAACCCATCTTGCGCCATTGGCGGGCCCAGAGGGGCTTGGGCTTTTGGATGATGCTGCGCAGCTTGTTCCGCCTGCGGGACACGACCTTGTACTGACCAAAGATACGTTTGTCGAAGGCGTGCATTTTCCCCTTGGCGAATATGGCGCGAATATCGCAGAGCGGCTATTGCGCACAAATTTATCTGATCTTGCGGCCAAAGGTGCAGCCCCGCTTGGCTATATGCTCTCACTTGCGATACCGCCGTTGATGGATGAAGCCATGCTGGCGGGCTTTGCGAAAGGCCTAGCGGCTGTGCAGGAGAGCTTTCCGCCGCTTAAGCTCTACGGCGGAGACACAGTACGCATTGCCGGCCCTATGGTGGTTACAGCCACGCTAATTGGCAAAGTGCCAAGCGGAAAAATGGTGCTAAGAAGCGGCGCGCAGGCGGGCGATATAGTCTGGGTCAGCGGCCATATCGGGGAGGGCGCAATGGGGCTTCGTCATGTGCTCTCGCAGAAGATTGACCCGCCGCCAACCGGCGGGGCGCTTTGGGCGTGGGAGGAGGCCTATCTTCGCCCCCAGCCGAGGCTGAGCCTTGGTCCCTTGCTGCGCAAGGTCGCGAGCGCTGCGGCGGATGTCTCGGACGGTCTTGTCGCAGACGCGGGCCATATCGCAGCGGCTAGTGAGGTTGGCATAACTCTGCGCCTGCCAGATGTGCCGCTCTCAACGGACACTTTCATTTGGGCCAATGGCCAGCAGGACCGGATTAAAGCTAAGGTCGATTTAATGACAGCAGGTGATGATTACGAGATTGTATTCACTGCGCCGCCGGAATTTGGCGAGCTCATTAAACATGCGGGGGCAGAACTTGGCATTGTCCTTACCCCTATCGGAGATGTGATTGAGATGCGCGGCATATCTGTGTTAGGCTATGGAGATGAGATCATTCCTATTGCCGCAAAAGGCTACCAACATTTTTAAACACCGCCGTTCTTCGCATAGGTCTGGCCGTCTACGGACGACAATTTGTGCAGCTATGTTTAGCGCTGCGGCACTCCTTTCGGCCTGCTCAACGCTGACCCCTGTTCCTAAAACGTCAGCGGCTACCGCTTTCACCTCAGGCAACTATACGCTGGATAAAACACATGCGGCCTTGTTCGTGCGTATTAGCCATTTCGGAGTCTCCAGTTATGTCGGGCGGTTTAATGAGATCGACGCTTCATTGGATTTTGATCAAACCAAACCAGAGAGCGCGAGCCTGCGCGCGGCGGTGCAAACGGCAAGCCTTGATGTGAATAATGAGAGCTTTGCCAAAACGCTTATCGGGCCCGAATGGCTCGATAGCGGCGCTTACCCCGAGGCTGTCTTGGTGGTTGATAACGTAGCGGTCACGGGGGGCAATACCGGCACAGCCAGCGGCGAACTAACCCTGCGCGGCGTTACGAATCCTGTTTCATTTGATGTGCAATTTCTCGCCGGGGCGACCAACCCTCTCACGCGAAAATATACCGTTGGTTTTGAAGCCAAAGCAAAGATCAAACGCAGCGATTTCGGGATTGACAAATTCCTCTCTATCGCAGGAGACAAATTTGATTTTGACACAGTAGAAATTGAATTTAACGGCGAGTTTCAGCGCAGCAATAACTAGCTATAGAATTTATGTGTCTCGGAGAGAGGGGCGCGGTCGGCGCGCAAATCATTGACCGCTGCCGTTTCGTCCCCATAGCCAAGCGCCATGCCAACCATCACCTCTTGATCTTCGGGAATCTCGAGGAATTTGTCGCAAACGCTGTGCCAATTGCGCCACCAGCCCTGCGGGGCGGTGTGAAGGCCATGCTCGCGCGCAAGTAGCATTAGGCTTTGCAGGTAAATGCCGATATCCATATGCTGCGGCGCCTCAAGTTTATTATGGCCCGTTATGATAATACCGACAGGGGCTTTGAAGAATTTCATATTTTCAAGGAACTGCGCCATGCGGCCAAATTTGTCATCCTTGGCAATCCCCAACAGGGCATACATATCCTCACCCAGTTTATAACGGCGAGAACGCATAGGTTCCCAAAGAGCGGCAGGATAGGCGGGATGTGTAGGTTCATCCTGATTGCCGGCCGTGGCATATTCGACGCCGTGGGCAACAAAATCCTTGAGGGTTTGGCCGGTCATCACATGCACCTCCCACGGCTGTAGATTGCCGCCTGATGGCGTGCGGCGTGCGGCTTCTAAAATGTCCATCAAAAGGCGCTCGTCGACAGGCGTATCTTTAAAGGCGCGCACGGTGATGCGGCTCTCAAGGGCGGCGCTGACGCTCGAGGATTTTTCAGTTGAGAGGGTCATGAGGTGTCTTCCTTTTTTCCAACAACACGGATAAGGCCCTCTTGCGCCGTTGAGGCAATAAGTGAGCCGTCCTGTGTATAAAAACTACCGCGGTTAAAATCCCGCGCGCGCATAGAACGCGGGCTGTCCATATAATAATACACCCATTTATCCACGCGTATATCGCCATGAAACCACATGGCATGATCAAGACTTGCCCCGATAATTTTATGGGTCAAAAATCCAACGGGGTGAGGGCGCAGTCCTGTGCTCATCAGGGCTTTATCCGAGATAAAGGCCAGCAGTGTACGGTGAATGACCGGATCATCCCCAACTTCGCCGTTAAATTTAAACCAGAAGCCATGCTCGGGTTCATCGATTCGCGGCTCAAGGCTTTCAATGCGGTGAGTGCTGCGCATGTCTACGACATCAGTGTTGAACAAAAGCATCATGGCGCGATATTTTTCTTCGGTCAGACCGGATTTGCCTTGCCCTAATTTGCGCGCCCAATTGACATCGGACTCAAGCGCTTCAGGCTGTGGGATATCTATCGGTAGATCGATTTGATGCGAGAGGCCGTCTTCTGTGATTTGAAAGCTAATCGAGCAATTGAAGATTGCTTTCCCATTTTGCTTGGCGACAACGCGGCGAGTCGTAAAACTACGTCCATCGCGTATCGGATCCACTTCAAATATTATCGGCAAGCTCTTATCGCCGGGGCGCAGGAAATAGGCATGTAGTGAATGCGGCCTGCGGTCGGCTTCGACCGTGCGGTAAGCGGCATTGAGGGATTGCGCTAGGACTTGCCCTCCAAAAACGCGCGGTAACGCCAGATCAAGTGAAGCGCCCCTGAACAGATAAGTGTCCAGCCGTTCAACCTGCAAACAATCAATAAGGTCTTTGAGTGAAAACATAAGGCATGTTTGCGTGATTTTGGTGCTTATTACAATTAAAACACGGTGATAGTCGCGAATAATTTCTAGGCAATATCTGCAAATTCTGTCACTGAAGACATGCATAGAACCGGAGATACACATGTTATCAGTTCTGGATATTTTTCGTATCGGCATTGGCCCGTCTAGCTCGCATACTGTTGGGCCAATTCGTATCGCCAAACGCTTTGTTGATAGCTTAAGACGCCTTAGTCACTTCGGCAAAGCAGAGCGTATCGAAGTGATTTTGCAAGGCTCGCTTGCGCTGACCGGCGCAGGCCACGCAACGCCAAAGGCGTGCATATTAGGGCTTTTAGGTTTTGAGCCTGAAACGCTCGACCCCAATACCGCCGACCAACATGTCGCCCGCGTCTATGAACGTTGTAAATTACGGCTTGGCGGGGAGAAGGATATCATTTTTGACCCCACCGCAGATTTGATATTTGATTATGAAACCCCGCCGACGCTTCATCCAAATGGCATGAGGCTTCGGGCTTATAGCGGCAAAGGCGCGCTATTGCGGGAGCAGACGTATTTTTCGACGGGCGGCGGCTTCATTGCGTCAAAGGAGCAGCTAGAGACGCCGCTAGAAGATGATCTCGTTACGACATTGATCAATGTTCCTTTTCCTTTTGGCTCCGCGGAGCAGTTGCTTGAAATATGCGGCGCGCAGGGCATGACAATCCATGAAGTGATATATGCCAATGAGGATTCTATGCGCCCGCGCGGGGAAACTGATGCGGCGCTAGACCGAATTTGGGACGTTATGAATAGCTGCATTGAGCGAGGCCTGAACGCAGAGGGCATATTGCCCGGCGGGCTGGAGGTAAAGCGCCGTGCCCCTAAAATATGGGAGAAACTCCACGGCGCGCCGCTGAGCAATGAGCGGGAGCAGCTCTTTGATTGGCTAAATGTTTATGCCATGGCCGTGAATGAGGAAAATGCGAGCGGCGGGCAAGTCGTCACTGCGCCTACCAATGGGGCCGCAGGGATAATACCGGCAGTGCTGCGCCATTACTGCGCGGGGGAGCGTCGTCACGAGCGCAATATACGTAAATTTTTGCTCACGGCGGGGGGTATTGGGCTCTTGTATAAACAGCGCGCCTCAATCTCTGGCGCCGAGATGGGCTGCCAAGGTGAGGTTGGGGTAGCTTGTTCTATGGCGGCGGGGGCGCTGGCGGCGGTCTGGGGGGCGGCGCCCTTGCAAGTGACATCCGCAGCAGAGATTGGCATGGAGCACAACCTAGGCCTTACCTGCGATCCTGTTGGCGGTCTCGTACAAATACCATGTATTGAGCGCAATGCCATTGGCGCGGTCAAAGCCGTCAATGCGGCGCGGCTTGCGCTGCATGCGTCTGAAAAAATGAAAGTCAGTCTGGATCAGGTTATTGAAACCATGCGCCAGACCGGTCTTGATATGAACAAAAAATACAAAGAAACCAGCCAAGGCGGCTTGGCCGTGAATGTTGTAGAGTGTTAGCAATAGCCATGGTGGATAAACCCCTCATCGATGGTTTTGGCCGGAAGGTCGATTACTTGCGCCTGTCCGTGACAGATCGGTGCGACCTACGGTGCAGCTATTGTATGGCGGAAAAAATGAGTTTCCTGCCGCGCGCAGATCTTTTGACGCTCGAAGAGCTTGATGTACTCGCGGGGGAGTTTATCGCGCGGGGCGTGCGCAAAATACGAATTACCGGCGGTGAACCGCTGGTGCGCCGAGAAATTATGACACTCATCGAACGTCTGGGCGCGCGGCTGAAGGATGGGAGTCTGGAGGAGCTAACCGTCACGAGCAATGCGACCCAGCTTCATAAATACGCGAGGGATCTTAAACGCTTCGGCGTTGAACGGGTAAATATTTCGCTTGATACGCTGGACCGTGAAGCTTTTGCCGTGCTGACCCGCCGCGACGCGTTGGCGGATGTCCTTCGCGGGATTGACGCAGCGCAAGAGGCGGGGTTGCAGGTTAAGATAAATACAGTTGCGCTTAAGGCCGTGAATGCAGAGGCCATTCCCGATATGGCGGCTTGGGCGCATGGGCGGGGGATGGATATGACGCTGATAGAAGTCATGCCTCTGGGAGAAGTTGAGGGTGAGCGGATGGATCAATATATCCCGCTATCAGCGGTCCGTGAGGCACTAGACGCGCGCTTTACCCTGATTGAGAGCCCGCATAAGACGGGTGGGCCTGCGCGTTATGTTAGGATCGCGGAGACGGGCGGGCTGCTTGGGTTTATCACGCCGCTTACGAACAATTTTTGCGCGGGATGCAATCGATTGCGCGTGACCTGTACGGGGCAAATATATGCCTGCCTTGGCGATAATGCCAAGCTCGATTTGCGCGCCGCTTTACGGGGGGAAGACCGCAAGGCCGCGCTCTCGGCGCTGCTCGATCAGGCCCTGAAGGGTAAGCCTGAGCGTCATAACTTTGAAATCAACAAGCGCGGCGCAAAACCAAGCGTCACACGCCACATGAGCGTGACAGGCGGCTAGAGCTGCGAAAACGCTCCGCTGTGCTTGGCGGCCATAGAATCGCAAACGCTGGAAGCCGCTTGCGCAATCGGTCAAGCTGCGCTGTTTTTAGAAAAGCTTGTTTCCAATTTTTGCCTAATTTTAGCAGTTTTTAGGCGTGAAAATTCCATTTTTTTCACGTTAAGCGCAAAAAATCCAATTTTTCACGACTGTTTTCTAGCGGGTTTTGCTCATAGTGCTCATTGGTCCTACCAATAAATGTTAATTGGTTTATCTAGAAGGTTGACAAGATAATCAGGAAACGTGCAAGACTGCGATACCATAAACATTATAATCAGGGGACTATAAATGTATTTAACGGCTCACACCGATAGCCGCAGGCTGTCTGCAAGACCCAATTTTCTAAAAGCGTCACTATTATTAAGCGTCGGTTTTTCAACCCTTGCCTTCTCGCAGGCTGCATTTGCGCAAGATGCGCCAGAGGATGAGGTTATTGTCACAGGGTCTCGTCAGATCATTCAGGACTCAATCGCTCTGAAGCGGAATTCGACCCAAATCGTTGATGGACTCTCTGCTGATGAAATTGGCGATTTGCCTGCGTTGTCGATCGGGGAAGCGCTTGAGTCGATTACGGGCGTTGCCTCTCACCGTGAAAACGGCGGCGCAACCGAGGTCTCCATTCGCGGACTTGGACCATATTTGTCGTCTACCGTTGTAAACGGACGCGCGGCCACAAATGGGTCTGGCGATCGCTCGGTAAATTTCTCGCAATTCCCGTCCGAACTGATGGATAAGCTAGCTGTTTTCAAAACACAGGACGCCAGCCAGATCGAAGGCGGGGTTGCTGGCCAAATTCAGCTTGAGACGGTTAAGCCGCTTGATTTTGGTAAGCGCCGTTTCCAAGCTGAGCTTAAAGGCAATGTCAATCCGGACCAGCTTAAGCAGGACGATACTTTGGCGGGCGATATTGGTTACCGCGCAACCTTGTCATATGTTGACCAGTTTGAGGTCAATGGCCTTGGTGATGTTGGGTTCTCGATCGGCGCTCAGCGTAGCGATATTTCGCAGCCCGAGGCGGAAAGCCGGCAAACCGGCCCCACGAGTAATTCTCGCCCGGCGTGTTTGATTACAGACGGACTTGTCGGTTTTACCGATCCTGATAATGGCGGGACGTTCACTGGATTTTCAAATAACCCCGAAACGAGAGACCGGGGCGATGATGATTGTGATGATTTCAACGATCGCCGTAACCCTAACAACCTTGATGTTCGCGGTTCTGACCGGGAAGGCGTTGATACGCGCATTGATCCCGCAACAGGGCAGGGAAGAGACGCTGGCGTACCATTTGTCTTCGCGCCGTCACAGCGCCATTTTCGGCAAAATGATACACGTGATCAACGCGATGCGATCTTTGCAACTTTCCAAGTACAGCCTAGTGACCGTCTCGATTTTAACGCTGATATCCAGTGGTCAGAACGCACGCAGTCAGAACTGCGCAATGACCTGACATTTAACGGGGGCCGCCGTAATGATACGTCTCTCAATATTGGACCGGGTGGCAGTACGACGACGCTGGACTCGCTTGTGACGACCCCGCAAGGCGGTATTTTGCGCTCTATAACGGATAATTCAATCGAGGTGCAGGGGGGTGATTTCCAGCGTACTGAAACCTATGTGGGCGGCGGACTTAATGTGGCTTATGACGTCACGGATCGTCTTAGCATCTCCGCTGATTACGGCTATTCCAACACAGAACGGACGGAGCAAGCTAAAGAATTTCGTATCCAGTCCAATATCACGCCTGTGATTGAATTTGATCAGCGCGACAGCGGTACGCCGCGCTACACGCTTTTTGACGAGGTCTTTGACGTAAATGATCATTCTAATTTCGTCGACCGCCTTCGCGTGCGGATCGATAATGATGTATTGCGTGACAACACGATTCATTCTCTGCGTTTTGATGCGGATTATGAGCTGGAAAATGACTTTTTCACCAATGTTCAAGCTGGGATTCGCTGGTCGGATCAGGATTATCTTGAGCTTCCGGGGGGAACGGATTCAGGCGATCCTTTCAATATTAACCGCGGACGTTTCTCTTTTGAGATCGAAGACAACACCGATTTGAATATCAATAACCGCCAAGTCGTGGACGGCGGCGGCTCCGCAGACACGGGCCTCGCCTCAAGTTGGGTGGATATTATTGCTTCGACCAATTCCGCCTGCCGTACAGAGTTTCCCGAAGGTAACTCATTCCTTAGCAGCCTGCGTGATGGTGATTTGATTACCAATATCGATGATGACGGAACGATTTTAAGCTCCACAAACTCATGGGCCACATTTGACGCAAGCTGTGTTGCTGATACGGCTGTGGCGTCCCTAAATTCGATTTTGACACAAATCAATCTGGCGATTGCCGATCGCGGGGATGTCGACGATCCAATTTCCGCGCTTAGTAGCGATATTCCTGAGCTACTGCGAGAAAGCAGCCGCACCATTGACGTTCAAGAAAGAACGCAGGCCTTCTATCTGATGACGGGATATGAAACTAATTTCAATAACCTCCCAGTCACGGGTAATCTGGGTGTTCGCGTTGTTCATACCGATGTTGAGGCGACAGGCTTCCGCCCTGATCTGACAGTGAATGAAACGAATGGCGTTTTCACAATCGCTGAAGGCAACCTCGTGCCTGTCACGTCCTCCCATGACTATACAGAAATTCTACCAAGTGCGACCGCGATCGTTGAATTGGCAGAAGACAAGCTGGTTCGTTTGGGTGCCTTTAGAGCGCTATCGCGTGCTGATCCCGCAGATATGGGCTTTGGCCGTACCATCAGCACTATTGGTGATGATGAGGATGCCACGTCCCTTGATGCCTTGATCACACGCGTTTCAGGTGACGGTAACCCGGCGCTAGATCCGCTAACGTCTTGGAATTTTGATGCAGGATTTGAATGGTATCCAAATGCTGACTCTATCTTTGCGGTTGGCGGTTACTACAAAGTCTTTGAGGGCGGTTTCACGAATGTTGTGCAAACAGAAACCTTCAACTTAAATGGTACAGATGTCGAATTCGACGTTGAGGGCCTTCAGCAGGTGACCGACGATACAAGCAGTCTTTTTGGGATTGAATTCACCGGATCGCACCGCTTTAGCTATCTTCCCGGGTACCTTAGCGGTCTGGGTGCAAAGATCAGCTATAATTATGCCGACTCTAACTTTGACTTTGAAGACAGCCGTTACGGGGATGTTTTTGAAACCCAAGCTGATGGCACCGTGGTTCAGACCAATCAGGGCATTATTGCTCCGGGTGGACTGCCGGGACTTTCCAAACATACGCTTTCAGCGCAGGTTTATTACCAGATTGGAGAGCTTGATTTACAGGTCAATTACAAATATCGCGACGAATACTTCCAGCCATTTGTTTCAGATGGAACGCGCCTTCGTTTTGTTGGTGATGTTGGTGTCTGGGAAGCACGTGCGTCTTATAATCTGACCGATAATTTCCGCCTTTCCGTGGAAGCAATCAATCTCTTTAGCGAACCCAAAGAGCAATTCGCCTTTGTTCGCGATGATCGGTACGAGATCAACGATTATGGCCCCCGCATATTCTTTGGTATTCGCGGCAGATTCTAGCCTGCTTGAACTAAAATAACATAGGCGAGGCATGGCCTTGCCTATGTGGCATGTCTGTTTGTTCAAAATTGGTATGGACAATGCCGTATTTTGTGAGATATTGGTATGTATCTTGCTCGGGGAGTGTCGAACGTTATGGCAGATCAAAGACTATATCATAAAGTTGCAAATCAAATTCTAGAGTTGATCGACTCTGGTGTGTTTCCGCCCGGAAGCCGTCTGCCGGGTGAGCGGGACTTGGCCGAAAAATTCGGGGTAAGCCGCGTCTCAATTCGAGAGGCCGAGATTGCGCTCCAAGCTCAAGGACGCCTTGAAATCAAAGTCGGGTCTGGCGCATATGTTCTTGATGGCGCCGGCTTGCTCGGACGGGGCATGCCAAAAGTCGGGCCGTTTGAGTTGACCGAAGCGCGCGCTCTGTTTGAGGCTGAGGCGGCTGCCTTGGCGGCGCCCATAATTACAGATGAAGTCCTGACGGAACTTGAGGGCTATATTCTAGCCATGGTGGGTAAAGGTGAAAATGGTGAATTGGGTCACGAAGAAGCGGACAGGCTTTTTCACCTAACGATTGCCAAAGCCACCAATAATGCAGCGATTATATACACGATTGATAATATGTGGAAAATGCGGTCCGAAGCGATGGAGGTTCAGACTGTCTATGAGCATGTTTGCCACAGCGATGATGTGCTTCTTGAGCGGGAGCATCGCGCTATTCTTGAGGCGCTGCGAGCGCGCGACTCGGTCAAAGCCCGCACCTCCATGCGTGCGCATTTTACCCGCATGATCGAAGCTCTACTTGTCGCCTCGGAAGAGGAAGCTTACCGCGAGGTGAAACGCAAGGCGTCCGAGAGCCGATCTCGATTCCTTCTCAGCGCCCAAATAAATTAGAAAATTATATATACCAATATTTGAAATTGGTTACATATATTGGTTGACAATTTTTGTCTGATTGATGATATTTCTGCAATAAAATCGAACAAGATTTACAACAAAATATCCGCATCGGGGTTTGGCATCACATCAGTTCGGCAGCATAAGGCGGGGATATAATGACCTCCAAAACTCCATTTTTTGGCGCGGTTTTAACTCTGGCCGCCGTCACCGTGCTTGGCGGCTGCGCCGGCCAAGTCGAGGGCAGTAGCGGCGCGTCTGACAACGGCTATCTGGTCTCTGATCAAGACGCCTTTCGGGATGCGGTCAAAAACGCCAAGCCTGGCGATGTCATACGTCTTGCGAACGGCACGTGGGAAGATTTCGAAATCTTGTTTGAAGGCGCAGGCGAGGAAGACAAGCCGATTACCCTAACCGCTGAGACCAAGGGCGAGGTCATTTTGACAGGGCAGTCAAATCTTCGCTTGGCAGGAGAGTACCTTGAGGTGTCTGGCCTTGTGTTTAAGGATGGCTACACGCCCACAAGTGAGGTGATTTCCTTCAGGCGAGATAAAAACAATCTCGCTAACCATTCTCGCGTTACAGAAGTGGTGATTGATAATTACAATCAGCCAGAGCGCTATGAGGTCGATTTCTGGGTAATGATGTATGGGAAGCATAATCGATTTGACCACAATCATCTTGTCGGAAAGCGCAACAAAGGCGTGACAATGGCTGTGCGCCTTAACAGCGAAGATAGTCTTCAAAATTATCACCGTATTGATCATAATTATTTTGGGCCACGTCCCATTTTGGGTTCTAACGGCGGGGAAACATTGCGCATCGGCACAAGTCACCACTCGCGCAAGGATAGTCTGACGACGGTAGAAAATAACTATTTTGACCGATGTGATGGCGAGCTTGAGATCATCTCCAATAAATCAGGCAAAAACAAGTTCCTCAATAATACCTTTTATGAATCGCGCGGCACGCTGACGATGCGCCACGGCAATAATAATCTCGTGGAAGGGAATGTGTTTTTCGGCAATGACGCGGATCATACAGGCGGCATAAGGGTGATCAACGCGGGGCAGACAATCCGTAACAATTATATGGAGGGCCTTAAAGGGACACGTTTTGGCGGCGCCCTCGTTGTCATGAACGGCGTCCCAAATGGCCCGATAAACCGCTATGATCCTGTGATTAATGCGCGCATTGAAAATAACAGCATAATAAATAGCGACAATATACAGCTTGGCGCAGGCAGTGACGAGGAACGCAGCGGCGTGCCAGAGGATAGTACATTCGAGAGTAATCTGATTTATCACGAAGATGGCCGCGATGTATTCACCATTTACGATGATATGTCGGGAATCGATTTCAAGAATAATGTTCTGGTTGGTAAGCCGTCTCCTGAATTGACAACCGGCTTTGATGAAAAGCAGGTTGCGCTCTCGCGGGGAGAAAATGGTCTGCTTTATCCGCAGACAGGGCTGGAGTCCGGTGCGGCGCGTGATTTAAAAGTGACGTCCAAAGACATGACGGGCGTGACGTGGTTCCCCAAAGCTGAGCCGACAATTGCTTTTGCTTCGGGCAAGACCATAAATATAGAGCCGCGCGAGAAAGCGCTCTCTGGGGCAATTGAAGCGGCAGAGGCCGGCGATGTTATTGTGCTTTCGGCGGGGGATTATGTTGCCAATAAATTCTTACGTCTTGATAAACCGCTCACGATCAAGGGCACAGGCGAGGTTAATCTAACTTTTGAACGCACGGCGATGTTTGAGATTCTAAACGGCGGTAGCCTGCAACTCATCAATGTGAATATTTCTGGCGATGATAGTCCCGATTACGCGGGAAATTCGGTAATCCGCACGAGCCCCTATTCTATGCTCCGTAACTATCGTCTGGAGATTATCGATAGTGATTTTCGGGACATTGATACGAACCATTCCTTCAATATCGTCACTGCGGCCAAGGGGACATTTGCGGATAATATTCTGATCAAAAATAGTACATTTGAAAATGTCTCTGGCGCGATCTTGAAGCTGGATAAAGAAATTGAAGATTACGGCATTTATAATGCAGAATATCTGACGATAGAGGATTCTCGTTTTAAGAATGTTGGTCACTCCCTCGTGGACTATTATCGGGGCGGGCGGGACGAGAGCACCTTTGGTCCGCATTTTGCTCTGACCAATTCAACGCTATCCAATATCGGAAAAGACAAACGCAATAAATCCGAAGCTTCAATTTTTCTGCACGGGGTTCAAGTGACGAATATGTCGGGCAATACATTCGAAGACGGGAAGCCTTTTTTGATTAATCACACGGTCGGCGAGCCAAAAACGGTGATTTCAGGAAATAAGTTTGTTGATATGCCGGCGCCCAAGGTGTTTGAACTCAATAGCGGTTTGCCGCCAACGGCAGTGATCGAAAACAACGAAGGACTTACCCCGTAATGCGAGCATCTTATGCCCTTATCTCTGCCGTCGTGACGAGCTTGGCTTTTGCCGCTTGTCAGCAGGCATCCTCTCCAAATGGAGCCAAGGCCCCCATGAAACAGGCCCCCATGAAACAGGCCCAGCAGCAAACTAGCTTTGACGCGCTCCTAAGCGATGCGGCGTCCCGCATATCTGCGCAAATGGATATGCCGATATCTGTTCCCGTGCCCAAAGATGCTGGCGGCGGTTATACTCATGAAAAGCACAAGCAAAATGCCAAGCTCGTCTATGATGCCGCGCAGCTTTACAAGCTTACGGGCGAGGAGAAATATGCCGATTATGCCGGACGGGTCATGACCGAATATGCCAAACTCTACCCGTCATGGGGTCTTCATCCTCAGCCAAAGGAACAGTCGCCAGGGCGAATGTTCTGGCAGAACTTGAATGAGAGTTGGTGGCTTTTGCATGTTGCCCAAGGCTATGGCGCGATTAAATCGACTTTGAGCCAAGAGCAGCGCGACCTCATTGAGACCGATTTGTTGCGCAATATCGCTGAGTTTCTTTCGGATGGCTCGCCGGAGACTTTCAATAAAATTCATAATCACGGGACATGGGCAACGGCTGCTGTTGGGCTGACGGGTTACGCGATTGGCGATGATGACTATGTCGAGCAGGCCTTAATGGGGCTTGATAAATCGGGAGACGCTGGATTTTTAAAGCAAATGGACAAGCTTTTCTCGCCGGATGGCTATTACAATGAAGGTCCATATTACCAACGCTATGCGCTTATGCCATTCGTCATTTTTGCGCAGGCCGTGCAGAAAAATAATCCAGAGCGGGCTATTTTTGAAAAACGTGACGGGATTTTGAAAAAAGCGATTTATACCACTATCCAGCAAAGTTACGGCGGATTGTTTTTCCCGATTAATGACGCCATCAAAGACAAAGGTATCGCTACAGCAGAGCTTTTGCACGGGGTTGCCATTGCATATAATCTTACTGGCGATAAAGGGCTTTTGTCTATCGCGCAGGCGCAAGGCAAATTTGTACTCACGCCCGAAAGCCGCGCCCTTTCACGGGATATTGCAGCTGGCCTCGCAGAACCATTTGACTATAAGTCCATGCGGCTTCGCGACGGCGAGCAGGGCACAGAGGGCGCGCTGGACATTATCCGTGCTTCCAATGATCCGAATGGCCTCACGGTTGTTGCAAAAAATACCTCTCAAGGACTAGGGCACGGGCATTTCGATAAACTCGGATTTCTACTATATGATGCCGGTCATGAAATTTTGCGGGATTATGGTGCAGCGCGTTTTTTGAATGTTGAGGCAAAATTTGGCGGGCACTACCTAGCTGAAAATAACAAATTCGCAAAGCAAACTATTGCCCACAATACTCTCGTTGTTGACCAAACTAGCCATTTTAACGGTAGCACTCGCACCGGCAATCAACACGCGCCCAACCTTGGCGTATTCTCTGATGGCGAGAACTTAAAAATCACGTCAGCGGATATTGAAACGGCTTATGACGGCGTGAAAATTGACAGGATGCTGGCGCTCATTTCTGATGCTGCCTTCTCCATGCCCATCGTCATTGATCTTGTCGAAGCGCACGCGCAGGCCTCTCATCAATATGACTTGCCCTTTCATTACAACGGTCAGCTAACAGAAACCAATTTCGAGCTTCAAGGTTACACCGACAGTCTTAAGCCGCTTGGCAGCAGCAATGGCTATCAATATTTCTGGGAGACCGGGAAAGCGAAGACGGAAGATGGGTTATCCCAAATCACATGGCTGCTTGACCGCCGCTTTTACTCGGTCACCTCCGCTGTCCCGCAAGGCACGCAGGTGATTTTTGCTCAAATTGGCGCCAATGATCCCAACTATAATCTGCGCCGCGAGCCCGCCTTTATTCTACGTGCCCAAAGCGGCGATGGTGTATCCTTTGTTTCTGTTATCGAGCCGCATGGCGAATATAATCCAATTGTCGAATATACCGTGAATAGCCACTCCAATGTCGCCTCTGTTCAGCATTTCGAGGATGACGGTAATGAATTCATCCAAATTCAAACCAAAGAAGGTCAAACAGTTGGCCTTGCCGTTGCAGGAGACATGGATAAAGACGCTAATCATAGAATGGAGATTGCTGGCGAGGCCATTACGTGGACGGGCCCATATAAATTATTCCATTCCCAAAAACATATTCAGGCGCAATAAGCCCTCAACCCAAAATTCAGAAAGTAACCTGCATGCAAAGTCCAAATTTTTTATTCGGTGACAAGGTCGAAGTCGAAGATGTCGACCCCGGAATTAAACGCCAAATCCTAGGTCATAATGATGACCTGATGCTCGTCAAAGCGATCTTTGAGGAAGGCGCAGAGGGTTACCAGCACGCTCACTACCATTCACAAGTGGCCTATATCGAAAGCGGCGTCTTCGATGTTACGATTAACGGTGTCACTAAGCGCCAAAAAGCCGGTGATTGCTATTTCGTAGAACCTAATGTCATGCATGGCGCCATTTGTATTGAAGCCGGTGTCTTGCTCGATATGTTCTCCCCTATTCGCGAAGACTTTTTTGAAAATTACAAAAAAGGAAACTTCTCTTAAGAGAATGCATTTCCCGTTCCGCGAGGAGTTATGCTCCGGGGCAGGGCGGCGATATCATTCCTGAAGGCCGTAATATGACAGACCTACACCTATCCCTTGAAAGCAAGCGGGTCGTTCCGCTTGTGCAGTCCGATGATCCCAAGACTGCGCTTAAAATATCCGAAGCGTTGCTAGAAGGCGGGCTCGATGTGCTCGAAGTTGTCCTGCGCACAGACGCAGCACTTGATTGCCTAGAGGCTATCGCCAAAGAATTTCCAATGGCCCATGTCGGAGCTGGCACTGTGCTGAGCGCGGATCAAAGCCGCGAAGTCATCCAGCGCGGGGCAAGTTTTATTGTCTCGCCTGGCCTTGATGAAGCCTCTGTAAAAATTGCTAACGATGCAGGACTGCCGATCTTGCCCGGAATTTCAACAGCCACAGAATTACAGCGGGCTTGGAATATGGGACTTCGCACTGTGAAGCTTTTTCCGGCCTCTCTTGTAGGCGGACCAAAAATGATCAAAGCGCTTTCGTCTGTATTCCGCGATGTGCGTTTCATGCCCACAGGCGGGGTTAATCCTGACAATTTGAATGAATATCTTGCCGTGCCGGCCGTACTGGCGTGCGGCGGGTCTTGGCTAACCCCCAAGGCCGTGATTGAAGCCGGCGACTTCGCCGCAATAACAAAATTGGCGAAAGACGCGATCTCTATCGCGCAATCATAAACTGGACTGACTAAATGACCGACTTCTTAAGTTTTGGCGAAATCATGCTGCGTTTGCGCACAAATGGTTATGAGCGTTTCTTTCAAAGCCCCAGCTTCGAGGCAACTTTCGGCGGCGGAGAGGCGAATGTCGCGGTATCCCTTTCTAATTACGGACTGGATGCAGGCTTTATTTCTGCGCTGCCGGATAATGATATAGGCCAGCATGCGATAAATTCTCTGCGGGCGTTGGGCGTGGATACGTCAAATGTAAAACGCCAAGGTGACCGCGTTGGAATTTACTATCTTGAGACCGGTGCGAACCAGCGTCCTTCGAAAGTCATTTATGACCGCGCCGCATCCTCCATAAGCCAGTGCAAGGTTGGAGATTTTGATTGGCCTAGCATTTTTAAGAATGCCAAGTGGCTCCATATCACGGGCATTACGCCCGCGCTGTCCCAAGATTCGGCGGACCTTAGCCTTGAGTGCGTGAAAGAGGCGCAAAAGGCCGGGGTGACAACCTCTTGCGATTTCAATTTCCGCGGCAAGCTTTGGAAATATGGAAAGACCGCGCCAGAGGTTATGAAGGACCTTGTCAAACATATTGATGTCGGTATTGCCAATGAAGAGGATTGCCAAAAGTCGCTTGATATCTCTGTTGATGTGGACGTTGAGGCTGGCCATTTGGATACCAGTAAATATGAGGCGCTCTCGCAAAAAGTGCTGGATATTTATCCGGGCATGTCGACCATTGCGATCACATTGCGCGAGTCCATCAACGCGAATATCAATGGCTGGTCGGCTTGCATGCGAGACCGAAAAAACGGTTTTCTGCTCTCTAAAAAATATGATTTGACCGATATTGTCGACCGCGTCGGCGGCGGCGATAGTTTTGCCTCAGCCTTTATCGCAGGCCTTAATCTTTATGACGATCGTCAGCAGAGCCTTGAATTTGCGGTTGCAGGTTCCGCGCTCAAGCATTCGATTTTGGGTGATTTCAACCGCGTTACCCGCGCAGAGGTAGAAAACCTCATGGGGGGCGATGGCTCAGGCCGAGTTCAGCGATAAAACTGAAAAATATCAATAAGTTTGCTTGGCAAATTCATCCAATTACCATACCAATATCTATAGAATTGGTAAGGTAATAACGCTAGTAAATGTAAAACCAACTTCTAAGGAGTGAGATAATGTCAAAACCAGTCATCGGGTTCATCGGCCTAGGTCTTATGGGTGCCAATATGGTCGAAAACCTTCAAAATCGTGGTTTTGAGGTTGTCTTTATGGCCCGCAAACAAGATGTTATCGACAAGGTGCTCGCGCGCGGAAATGCGACGCTTGCGAAAACTCCAAAAGAACTCGCGGAGAAGAGCGATATCGTCCAGCTCTGCGTCACAACATCTGACGTCGTCGAGAGCCTTGTTTACGGAGATGACGGTATAATGGCGGGAATGAAAGAGGGGTCTGTCCTGATTGACTTCGGAACGTCTATTCCGGCGTCTACCCAAAAAATCGGTGCAGACCTTGCCAAAAAGGGCGTTGGCATGCTCGACGCACCTTTGGGCCGTACGCCCGCTCATGCCAAAGATGGTCTATTGAATATTATGACGGCCGGCGACAAAGCCACTTTTGACAAATATTTGCCGATGCTCAAAGAGCAAGGCGAGAATGTCTTCTACCTTGGCGCGCTCGGGGCTGGTCATACGACCAAACTCATCAACAACTTTATGGGCATGACCACCGTTACCGCTATGTCACAGGCTTTTGCCGCGGCAGAACTTGCCGGCGTCGACCGCCAGCAGCTTTATGACATTATGTCTGCCGGGCCATCCAATTCGCCCTTTATGAAGTTCTGTAAAAATTACGCGGTCGACGGCGTAAGTGATCTCGGATTTTCCATGAATAACGCCAATAAGGATCTTAAGTATTTTGTTCAGATGGTGTCGGACCTCGGATCACGCTCACTCGTTGCGGAAAGTACATCCCAAAGTCTTCAAGACGCTGTCAGTGCAGGTATGGGTGATTTAAATGTGCCAGAGATTTTCGATTATTTTGTAAAACTCAAAAAATAGTCAGATCGAACCGACTCTGTTGAAGAGGGGCGGCGCTGTCGCTATCACAAATCGTAGATAACGACAGTTTATGGGAGATATCTTTGTTCAATAAAACCTACCATGCGACGCATCCAGATATGATGGAAGGCGTTAGCAATGAACAATTGCGCGACCGATATATTGTCTCAGGGCTTTTTAAAACAGACGAGATTAATCTGAATTACTCTCATAATGAGCGTTTCGTCATAGGCGGCGCGGCGCCTGTATCACGAGCAGTCACCCTTCCTGTGCAATCAGAGCCTGCTTCGGCTAAGGGGCACCCATTCCTTGAGCGCCGTGAACTTGGCGTTATCAATATCGGCGGCGGTGCCGGCACAGTAACGATTGACGGGGCGACGCATGACCTTAAAAAGTTAGACGGGCTTTACATTCCCATGGGCAGCAGAGAGGTTGTCTTTGCTTCTGATGATGCGGATAATCCCGCAAAATATTATCTGCTCTCCACGCCCGCTCACAAGGCCTACGAGGTTGTAAAAATCTCAATCGGCGAGGCCGTGCCGCTGGAGCGTGGATCTCTTGCGGAGAGTAATGAGCGGATTATCTATCAGTATATTGTCCCAACCACGGCCAAATCGTGTCAGCTACTTTTGGGTCTTACAATCCTTAGCGAAGGCAGTGTTTGGAATACCATGCCACCGCATTTGCATGATCGCCGCTCTGAAGTTTATCTCTATTTCGATCTTGATGAAAATTCGCGTCTGTTTCATTTCATGGGCGAAGAAGATAAAATCCGTCACATCATTATGGAAAATGAAGAAGCCGTGATTTCTCCGCCCTGGTCCATCCACATGGGCTCCGGGACGAAAGCCTATTCCTTCATTTGGGGTATGGGCGGCGAAAATTTGGATTACACTGACCTGAACGTTTGTGACATCTGCCAACTGCAATAGTGAGCGATATGTTTGATCTGTCTGGAAAAACAGCACTTGTTACCGGTGCCAATACAGGGCTGGGGCAGGGCATGGCGTTAGCCCTCGCGCAAGCTGGAGCAAATATTTGTCTGATTGGGCGCTCTGAACCGGCCGAGACTCTACAAAAACTTGGGACGATAGGGGTAACCACCCATTCAATTATAACTGATTTGGGCAGTGCAGATAATGTCGCCGACATCGTTGAAGACGCTACGCGGGCGCTTGGAGGCGTTGATATTCTGATCAATAATGCCGGCATCATTAAACGCAATGAGGCTATTGTTTTCACGCCCGATGAATGGGACTCCGTGATGAATGTGAATTTGCGTACCCTTTTCTTTCTCTCCCAAGCTTTTGCGCGCCATCTTGTGGCCGCCAAGAAAAGTGGGAAGATTATCAATATTGCCTCTATGCTCACTTTTCAGGGGGGCATTCGCGTCCCGTCCTATACTGCGTCCAAAAGCGGGGTTGGGGGGCTGACTAAGGCGCTAGCGAACGAATGGGCGCAGCACGGCATTAATGTTAACGCGATCGCGCCCGGCTATTTTGCAACAAACAATACGGCTGCTTTGCAGGCTGATGAAAAACGCAATGCGGAAATTTTGGGCCGCATCCCCGCTGGCCGCTGGGGGCATCCATCAGATATGGGCGGGGCGGTTGTTTTTCTGGCTTCAAGTGCTTCTGATTATGTGCAGGGAATTACTCTTCCGGTTGATGGAGGTTGGCTCTCCCGCTAGTGGCTGAAAACACTAACTCAGAACTTCAAATTTAAAGGCCCCGTCAGGGGCCTTTATTGTATCCAATTTCGTTTGATCGTGCGCCTAACCGCCGACCAGTAAGAGGGATATTTTTGGCACATAGGTCACAACCAAGAGGCAGGCGATAAGCGCGAGATAAAAGGGCCACATGGTCTTGACCGTGTCTTCCATGCGGATTTTACCAACCGCAGAGCCTACAAAAAGAACGGTTCCAACAGGCGGGGTTATCGTTCCAATCCCCAGCGCCAACATCATAATAATACCGAAATGCACAGGGTCTACGCCAATGGTCTGAACCACGGGGAGGAAGATGGGCGTGACGATAATAATCAACGGCGCCATATCCATAAAGGTCCCAAGTACCAGTAGGCAAATAAGCACCATCAGCAGAATTAATACAGAAGACTCAGTGATACCGAGTATCAATTCAGACATCATAAGCGGCGCTTCAAGCAGGGCAAGAAGCCAGCCAAACGCGGCTGCCGACCCGATAATAAGCATGATCATAGCTGTTGTTTTGGCGGAATTGATTACCGCCGTTTTAAATTCTTTAAGGCCAAGGGAGCGGTAAAAGAACACTCCAATAATCAGCGTGTAGACAATGGCGACCGCAGAGCTTTCTGTGGGCGTAAACACGCCGCCCAAAATGCCAACCACAATTATAACGGCCGTCAACAGGCCGGGAATGGCAATAATGGCGGAGCGGAGTAGCGCTCTAAAGCCAGGGAAACTCCCTTTGGGGTAGCCTCTTTTTCTTGCGATAATAGAGACGACCATCATGAGAGCGAGGCCGCACAAAATACCCGGCAAAATGCCCGCAACGAATAGGTCCCCGATCGAAATCGACACGCCAGAGGCTGCGGCATAAATAATCATATTGTGGCTGGGCGGGATAATTAGCCCAAGAACGGCGGCAGAGCAGGTGACATTCACCGAGAAATTTCGGTCATAACCTTTTTCTTCCATTACAGGGATCATAGTCGAGCCGATAGCCGACACACTGGCGATAGCGGAGCCGGAGACTGCGCCAAACATCATGGACGCGCCGACATTCACATGCCCGAGTCCGCCGCGCACGCGGCCAAAGAGACCTTCCGCGACTCTGATGAGGCGCGCGGCAATGCCTGTTTGGGTCATCAAGTCGCCAGCAAAGATAAAGAAAGGAATGGCCATGAGCGTAAAGACATCAATACCAGCCGAGAGCCTTTGCACCGCTACGAGAGGATTTAACCCCAATAGAGCGAAGACAATCATAGAAGAAATCAAAAGCGAAAAGGCGACCGGTACGCGTATCGCAAGAAGCCCGATCAGGCTAAGCAGGAGAATAATCAGTTCCATCTATTTCGCCTCTTCTGATTTGGCCTTCAGCACGTCCAAAAGCTGCACTGAAGAAAAGAGCGTAATTAGTACGCCCGCAATAGGGAGGGGCAGGAGGGCAACGCCTCTTGGGATACCGAGGGCGGGGATATCAAAGGCCCAGAGCGTTGTGGTGAGTTGCCAGCCGGCGATCACCATAACAAGTCCCGCAGCCGCCACGGCAAGGTGGGCGAAAATATCAAAGCTCCGCGCAATACGCTCAGGCATAGCGTCACGTACGGCGTCAATCCGGATATGGAAACGCTCATAAACGCCGGTTGCTGAGCCAAAAAATACGAGATAGGCGAGCAAGACGAGGGATAGGCGCTCTGACCATGGTGGACTATCATTAAAGAAATAGCGCGCGATCACTTGGTAGGAAATGATTGCTGTCATGGCCACGATACTGGCGGCGCTAATAAATAGCGAAACCCGGCTTAAAGCGGCGAGTATGTTTTTCATGTGCCTTGCTCCCCGATACGGTCAATTTTAGCTAGGTAAGGTTTTAGTTCTGGTGTCACG
This sequence comes from uncultured Caulobacterales bacterium, assembly GCA_964410285.1. Classification (GTDB taxonomy): domain Bacteria; phylum Pseudomonadota; class Alphaproteobacteria; order Caulobacterales; family Maricaulaceae; genus Fretibacter. The sequence continues at coordinate 92,003 of CAYPFR010000004.1, forward strand.
AATTGATCATAGACAGGACCCATGAGCGCGCGGAAGGGCTCGCTGTCGATATCTGTCAATATTTCGCCGCCGTGCTTGATAAGCGTTTGTTTGGAATCCTCAACGCGCGCATCCCAAAGGCTGCGCATTACGCCAACGGAGTGGCGCGCTGCCTCCATGATTAATTCCTGATCCTGCTTCGAAAAGCTCTTCCATGTTCGCAGGCTCATAATGAGCATATCCGGCGTTCTGAAGTGGCCCGTTTCGGAGTAATAGGGGGCGACCTCGTAATGGCGCGTGCTGATATAGCTGGGCCAATTGTTCTCCGCGCCGTCGATGACATTTTGCACGAGGCCCTGATAAACTTCACTGAAATTCATCGGCGTGGCATTGGCGCCAAGGGCTTTCATTGTCGCGAGGAAGATATCGGAATTTGGAACCCTGATCTTTTGCCCTTCCAGCGCCGAAGGATGAGGGATTGGGCGTTCTGTCGTGTAAAAACCGCGCCCGCCCGTATCGTAAATTGCTAGGCCGCGAAGCCCAAAGGATTCAAGCGATTTTAATATCGTGTCCCCGACCTCACCGTCGGCAACGCGGCGCTGATGTTCTGTGGAGCGAAATAGAAATGGTAGGCTGAATAATTTAGTGAGCGGGGCAATATTATTGAGGGCCGCGCTGAATGTGCGAGTCATATCAAGACCACCAAACATCGCAATTTCAAGCGTGCTCCCCTCAGAGCCGAGCTGCCCGCCGGGATAAATTCTAACGCCAAGACGACCGTCTGTACGTTTTTCTAGAAATGTGCCGAGCGCGCGCACGGCCTCGACAGTTGGGTAGCCATTAGGCAAAGAGTCCGTGGAGAACAAAACGCGCTTCCCGCCGAGTGCCTGACGGGAGCAGCCGGCCGCCGCGAAGGAGCCGCCCACGACGAGTTTGCCAAAGTGCCGCCGGCCAAGTGAACTGGACGCGTAGGGTGCTGTTAACGGCTTTGATTTATCTGTCATTGTTTCATCCGCTGTGTTTGGTTTAAGACGGCTGTCTATTTTCGCGTGGTCACTGTCGTTGGCTCTTGTCGGATATGCCGCTGGCAAGCCGATAATTACTGTGCGAGGGCATCGCCCGAATTTGCGTGGATATGTACTCTTTTATGGGTAATCGAGCACATCTCGCGCGGGCAAACGGCCTTAATGTTACTTGAGGATAGGCACGCAATTTCCGCAGTGATTTGCTTTATATCCATTTTTGAGACGCGAATAAAAAGGGGATGCTCGTACGAACATCCCCTTTTCAAAATTTAGATTACATTCGGGGCCCTAGAATGTGTAGCTACCGCCGAAGATGATTCTACGGTCAGGATATCCAACGAAACATGTTGGGCCAGTCTCGCTTACGCAGCGCTGAATGATGTTTGAGGTCGTGAGGTTAACGCCCTCAATACCGATGTTGAAGTTATCGGTAACGTCATAGTTGATGCTGGCGTTGAGCTGTCCTCTGTCGAGTGTGTGAACAGGGAAGCTGAATGTTGAGCTACCTGATGTGTTAGCGCCGCCGCCAAAGTCTTGCGTACGGAACCCTTCACGCCATGTGTAGCGTGCACGAGCAGAGATGCCGTATTTCTCGTAGAACGCTGTGACGTTGTAAGCGTTTTTAGAGAAGTCGAGCAAACCACGTGGGATGCTAACATCACCCAGAACATTCAGGCCACGGCCAGATGTCGTATCAACGATCGAGCCACCAGAGAAGTCCTGATAAGTATAGTTGGCGATGAGGCCAAGACCCGAGGCCCAACCAAAGCTGCCCAAGGCATCTTCGTGGTTAGACAGGTCGTACTGGAACGCAACTTCGATACCTTGCTGGGTCGTTGATTCAGGGTCGTTACCCGGCTGTGTGAAGTCCACACAAAGGCCAAGACGATCCGGGTCTCCAAGCTGGTTGGGCACGACAGTCGGGTTAAAGACACCGCCGCCAGGACAGTTTGGATCAGTTTCACGAGCAAAGCCGCCAGTGGTTACAAATCCTTCTTGAGTTGGGCCGTTAATGATGCGCGCACCTTCGAAGTTCTGACCGAAGATGTTCGTACGTTTCTTGTTAAAGTAACCGACGCTCAAAACGGCTGCTGGGGCGAAATACCAATCAGCAGAAACATCAAATGAGTCGACTTCTTCTGGCTCCAAGCCCGGGTTTCCGAGGTTCACAACATTGTTCTCGCTGGGGTTGAAGGTGAACCCTGTGCTGAGGTTGTTGAAATTCGGACGGCGGATATCCGTACCATAGCTTGCGCGAAGAACAACGTCTTCACGAGGGTTCACAATCAAATTTGCGCGGGGCAAGAAGAAATCGTACTGACCTGAGGTGGTCTGCAACGCCCGAGCGCCGTTTGCGCCTGCCGGACCGAAGCCAACTGAGTCAATTTCCGTATCGATATAACGAAGGCCAACATTACCGCGGAAGATACCTTGCTCGAAATTAGCTTGAGCATAAAAGGCGTCTGTATTTTCGCTAACATCATAGAATGAATTCTGGTCAGATCTCAGATTTAGAATGTCAGGACTGGTTGGGTCGTGCTGTATGACCGCAGCTTGGAGTCTATCGATTACCAATTGTGGGTCAGAGAAGGCAAGATCAGGGTCAACCAAAAGGAAGTTCTGTACGAAGAGGGACCGACCGTCTGCATCGTCAAAATTGTCCGGTCCGGTAACCAAAAGGTCCGCAAAGAGGGCACCATTCGGGCTGTCTACGATACGGCTAAATCCGCCAATACGATCATTAACGCGGTTAAATTCGCTGGAAGAGTTATTGCGGCGGTAACCTGCGTCAAGAGAGGTTACGAAGTTTCCAAACACGCTATCTTCGAGGTTATATGACAGGTCAATGCGGAAGGCATTTTCGGCATTTTCAGTTGTATTGCGTCCGACATCAACTTGATCAAGCACAACATTGTTTGGATCTGTCAAAGACGCAACGCTTGGTGCAAATGGGGAGTCAAAGTTGATACCCCATGAAAGCGAGTCGTTTGAGAGGTCATATCTGAACGGTACGCAGTTATCATTACTTGTGCCGTCAAGCGGGCAGTTCGGGTTGATAAAGTTAAGCGTAGTGCTCAGATTTGGATTGGTTGTGTCCGCGCTAGTCGACGCAAATTCAACACTGGCTGACAATTTCTCGCCTTCCCACTCACCGCCAAAACGCAGGACGTTGCTTTCGGTTACGCGGGCGCCTGTGTCGCTTGAGAAACGTAGGTTTGGATCATCATCATCATTCGCGAGATTTGGCTCCAGTGTGCCGATAAGGGCAGCAGGGAAGGAGCCCGGGCCGACGCCGAAATCAACGGTTTCAAAGGCTGACGGGACACTGAGTTGGCGAAGTGAGCTTACGCCAGACGCTTGAATACGGTAGGAGTCTTGACTCCGCTGCTGATCGTTGAAGATAGCGTCGAAGAAAATCTTTGTATTTGGCGTCGGACGTGCCTCAATAGAGCCGGCAAGATTGATTGTTTCAAAATCAAAATTCTCTTGCTCTTGAACCAAGAACTGAATGCCAAGGAATTCAGATGGATTAGCGCCGGGCGGTGACGCAACGTTATCACGGTCAGTACGAGGACGGAAAGATACCGCTTCCTGCTCTGTGTAGCTACCGCTGAGAACAAAACCAATTTCTTGTCCAGACGCATTTTCCCATTTTTTACCGACAGCGGCCGAAATTCTTGGCTGAATACCTTCTGTTGTCAGGCTGCTTTGCTCGCCTTGGACACGGACAGAGGCAAGTTCTTTCTTGAGGTCGAGCGGGCGGATTGTGCGAAGATTGACCGTGCCCCCAACAGACCCTTCGATCGTTTTGGCCTCAGATGCCTTGATAACCTCGACGCCCGCAATAATAGAGGCGTTAACGTCTTCAAAGTTGATGCCGCTACGACCGGATCCTGAACCAACGGTAGAGACGCCGTTGATTTCAATGCGGTTAGCATTCGTACCGCGGATCTGTACGCCAGTACCGACGCCGGCTGTACGCGTGATCTGGATACCTGTGATATTCTCGAGGACTTCTGCGAGGTTCTGGTCAGGCAGCTTACCGATATCTTCAGCGAGAATAACTTCAACTAGGCTGTCGGAATTACGCTTCTCTGTGAGGGCGTTCTCCAGAGATTGGCGGATACCTGTGACGACGACTTCGTCTTCGGCCACTTGAGCGTGGCCCATTGGCGCCATCGCTAAAATCGAAGCGGTAAGCATGAGTGTAGTAAACGAACGTTGGTAAGTCATTTGGTGTCTCCCCTGACTTGGCGGCAAAAGCACCTTTGCTTGACCGCCATATTGAAATTTCGCACTGAGCTCTTGTAGTTCTGGCTCATAGGATTTGGTAACACAGCCAAATTGGCTGTCAACTTAAATAGACCAATTATCACGATAATTTCGCCATTTTGGTAGGACCAATTTTGCGTTGAGAAAAAGAGGTAAAGGAATACATCATTCCGTGCACAACGGGTTTGATTTTCCGCCGTATACGACCGTATTACTGCACTTATTTCTACATTCGAGCGGACAATCGTGTGCTGGCAACGGCCAAATCATGCGAAGTCAGGGCCGCTAGGACAAGATCAATTTTGAGTGCTAAGTCAAATCTTTTTCAGAGTGAGACATTTTGAACACAGTATGTTGATTCGTGGGGGCCTCTTCAAAAGTCGAAGGGGATGGCTCTGCAGGGCTTATTATGGAGGTCAATTCAACGCAATAAATGGACGGGGCCATCTTGCGTTACTTTTTGTTCTCCGGTGTCTTTATAATAGAGTTCAGGTCAAACAGGGTTTGATGTCTCCTGCGTCTTTTTTTGCGCATAAATATGCGTTTGATGTTTTTGAACATGGCGCCCTCCATTTCTGCAGCATATTGTGATCCTCAAAACATATCAATAAGAAATGAATGAAATTATAAGCGCTCGGGATGGATTAAGCGCGTTCCGCGTCCGATAGGGGCGGCGTCAAAACACCTCAGACTTTTGACAGTTAGCGCGCAAGTTCCTTCATAGCGTCTTCCAGACCGCTGAGGGTCATGGGGAACATACGCTCTTTCCCAATTATTTCTTGGATGATTTTGGTGCTTTGCGAATAATCCCAATATTTCTCATCGGTCGGATTAATCCAGATGAGGTGGGGATAGACGTCAATCAGGCGTTTGAGCCAGATATGGCCGGCTTCCTCGTTCCAATGTTCGACACTACCTCCGCGCATGGTAATTTCATAGGGGCTCATGGCGGCGTCGCCGACGATCACCACGCGGTAGTCCGAGGCAAATTTGTGCAAAATGTCCCATGTCGGTGTCACCTCTTTCATGCGCCGGATATTGTCTTTCCATACATGTTCATAAAGGCAGTTATGAAAATAAAAATACTCTAGCCGTTTGAATTCTGATCGTGCGGCGGAAAACAATTCCTCTGCTTGCTTTACATAGGCGTCCATTGACCCGCCTATATCAAAAAACGCTAGCACCTTAACCGCATTGCGCCGCTCGGGCCGCATTTGAATATCAAGCCAACCTTGTTTGGCCGTGCCGCGAATGGTTCCGTCCAGATCAAGTTCATCTGCTGCGCCGTCACGCGCAAATTTTCGCAGCCGCCGTAGGGCGATCTTTATATTACGCGTACCAATTTCACGGTCACCGTCCAGATTTTTAAATTGCCGCTTGTCCCAGACCTTAACCGCTTTTCCGTGCCGGCCCTTGTTCTGGCCAATACGCACGCCTTCGGGATTATAGCCATTATTGCCAAAGGGCGAGGTGCCGCCTGTACCGATATTTTTGCTGCCGCCCTCATGACGCTTGTCCTGATTTTTTAGTCGTTCTTTCAGGGCCTCCATAATCTTGTCAAAGTCCCCTAGCGCTTGGATTTCCGCCATTTCCTCGGGCGTAAGATGCTTCTGCGCCATGGCGCGTAGCCACTCAGCAGGAAGCTCATGCTCATCTGTTCCGAAAATGTCGGACAAATACTCCATGCCGCGAAACACATGTGAGAACACCTGATCAAATTTATCAAGATCGCGCTCGTCTTTCACAAGGGCCGCACGGGAGAGATAGTAAAACCCGTCAACGCTATCGCCCGCGACATCCTTCTCAAGACCTTCCAGAAGGGTCAGATATTCCCGGATGGTCACGGGAATTTTAGCAGACCGCAAATCCGTAAAGAAGGTTTGAAACATTTTCGGGCGTCCTTTGCAGATGGGTCGGCGCAGAGAGGGGCTAGGCCAACATATTTGCGCTAGAAATGGACGGCGTGCAAGAGCTGGATGGCGAGGACAGGATTATGAGACCCAGATTGCGATGACGGCGCGATGCTCAGCTAGGTTTGAAAAAGCAGCTTTAAGGCTGCTGTTCTTCGGGAAGCTCTGGATTGGGATCCGAGGGCGGCGTGATGTGACGACCTGAGTATTTGAATACTACAAATTCCAGCGGGCTGTCCGGGGCGGCGCGAACGCCGTGATAGTCCCATGCGCGGGCAAAAAGAATGTCGCCCTCTGCGGCAGGGCTTTCAACCCCGTTCAGCGACCATGTTCCCCGTCCTTTTGTGACCATCAGATATTCTTCATCTGCATGTCGGTGTGGAGGATGAATTTCCTCGCCCGCCTTAATCTTGGCAACGCCAACCAAAACAGGTTTTAGGATATGGGTATCCTCCGTGAAATACGGAAAAAAAGTGCCCCATTCGGCGACGTCTGCGGGGGCCTTACTCTGGCTCATAATTTTGGAGGGTCCTGCGCCGTTATCTCGCGTGGCTACCATCTTATTTGCCTGCGCGGCCTTGGCGGAGTTAGACGGTGATGAAGACGTATCCGGCGAGGGCGTACTCGGTGACTGCGATGAGCAAGCCGCCAGAAAGGCCGAAGCTGCCAAGGCAAAAAGCGGCCTTAAATGATGTCGACTATTTGTCATAATTACATTCCCCCATTGCGGCGGCGCTGATGCCTTTTGCATTCGCCGCGCATTCATTTGGGTAGGTCTTACCATCACAGCCGCAGACAGGGCTATAGTCCATTGTGCACATTTCGGGCTTCACGCGGCATTTGCCGGGCGCATCGGCGGCCCCGCACATGGCCTTGATTGTGCGGTGACAATACTCTTTAGCACCCGTGCAAACGGGCGCTGGGCCTTGGCGAAACCCGCCGCAGACCGTGCCGACTGTGGACTTGCCTATGGTCGTTTCAGGCGGCGCAGTTTCCGCCGCGCTAACAGATCCCTGCGCGCAGCCGGTTAGGCTTAATGCAGCGACAGCCGCTAAAAGCCATAAGGATTTCTGACCCAAATTCATGAAGCTTCCCCTCTTCATAAGCGCCCAAACCAAAGCCCTCTCTAGCCAGTTCTGACATCCGTTTCAAGCTTGGCAGCCATAACAGGATCAAGACGAAGAGCCATAGCAAGCTGATCAAGATACTCCCGTTCTTTCGTGTTCAGGCCGTTGGCGACTCGGCAGGAGACAGCGTAAATTTCGGCGGCCTGTTGATCTGATTTGGCCAATGCAGCAATGGCTTTCGCGTCTGGCTCAGCGCTTAGGGCCGCCTCCAGTGTTTCAACCGCATTGGGGTCCAGCGCTTTGATCATCTCAAGCTCTCCCGAATCAAGCTCGCCGTCCGCCTTGGCAGCGGCCACCATGGCGTGCAGCAGACTATCTGCACGGGCATTGGCTTCTGGACCGGTTAAAAGCCCGATTACGTCATCCATATTGCCCGGCATTTTTCCAGCTTTGTGGGCGCGATAAGCCAGAACCCCAAGACCCGTTAGCCCGCCCAAAGTCGCGACCTTTCGCCCAGAGCGTGACCCGAGTAACAGCGCAAGAGCACCTGCAGCGGCGCCCACGCCCACACCCTTGCGAAGTGCTTCTCTGGAGACGTCTGTGTCTTCAATGCCTAGTTTATCGATCAAGGCATCCTCGCCCTTGGCGGCGATCTCTTTTCCTTTTTTAGTCAGGCCGGCGGTTTGGACCTTGCTGTCAGTTGCGAGTTTTTTTCCGGCTTCAAGAATTTGATTGAGTAATTCCTGTGCATTCATTTGGGCTGGTGTGTTCATAATGTCCTCCGCTTTGACTTGATTAACATCTTAGGGAGTGAAATAGAAAAGGCAAAAGGTTTAGGAAGGCAAATAGCAGTGAAAAAACAATCTCTTAAAATAGTTGGCGGTGCGGCGATTTTGGCGCTCGTGGCTGGGATCACCTATCTGTGGACGCCCAAGGGCGGCACGCCTGATTATGACTCCTATCAGAAAGCAGCGGAGAGCTTTGACGTACGCATTATTCGCGACTCTTATGGCGTGCCGCATATTTTTGGCAAGACAGATGGAGATACCGCTTTTGGTCTAGCCTTTGCTCATTCCGAAGATGATTGGGAAACCATTCAAGACACGCTCATTGCCTCTCGCGGGATGGCGGCGCAGTTCAAGGGAAAATCTGCGGGGCCAACGGATTATCTTTTTGATTTGTTTAAAGTTGAGGCCGCTGTTAACGCCAAATATAGCTCCATTGATACAGATGCGCGCGAGGTGGCGGAGGGCTATGCAGCCGGGATCAATCATTTTGCTAGCCTCCATAAATCGCGGGTCAAGCCCGGCCTTTTGCCGGTAACAGGGCAAGACGTAATTGCGGGGGTGACATGGGCGACGCCGTTCTTTTACCGAATGGATGAGGACCTCGCGGGATTGTTTACAGAGGGCCAAAAGCCCCAAGTCTCCCCGTGGGGGCGCGATGCTTCTGTGAGGGGGCGATTTCCGCTAAACATGGATTTTCAAGAGAGTTTTGCGCAGGCCTTGCCCGAAGCTGTTCGCGGATCAAATGCTTTTGCCGTTGCGCCTAAGCGTTCCGATGATGGGCACACGCGGCTGATCATTAATTCCCATCAGCCAATGACGGGACCATATGCGTGGTATGAGGCGCATACTGTCTCCGAGGAAGGAACTAATATCGCCGGCGCAGGCTTTCCGGGAACGCCAATTATGGCGCAGGGCGTGACGCCCTATCACGGCTGGGGTCATACGGTAAACAAGCCCGACCTGGTGGATATATATGCGCTCGAGACGGACCGCGAAAAGAAGCCCAAACGTTACAAACTCGGCGGGAAATGGGAGGATTTCGAGATCAGTAAATCCAAATTTCGCGTCAAGCTCTGGGGGCCTTTTTCCTTACCCATCAAGCGGGATGTTTTGTGGTCAAAACACGGACCCGTGCTAGATACCCCAAACGGCTTTTATGCTCTGCGCTTTGCCGGATTAGGGGAGGTGAACCAGCTCTCCCAATGGATCGCCATGGGTAAGGCCAGGTCTCTGGAAGACTGGCAAGCCGCGCTGGATATGAACGGGCTTTTGTCATTCAATGCAGTTTGGGCAACAGCGGACGGCCATATTGGCGCGCTTTACAATGCGCAAATGCCAAAGCGTATCGAGGGGCCGGATTGGCTCTCTGTTTTGCCGGGTGATCGGCCTGAACTCATTTGGACAGAAAAACAGCCAGTCTCAAGGTTGCCGCAAGCCACTGACCCTGAAGCGGGCTGGGTGTTTTCTGCTAATCACACGCCTTTCAAAATGAGCGAGCCAGAGAGCAGCCCAAAACGCGAGGATTTTTCGCCGACATATGGCGTTGAGTACCGCATGACGAACCGTTCTTTACGGGGGCTGGAGCTTATGTCGGCTGATCCAAAAATCTCTCGCGAGGAGCTCTTACGCTACCGTGCCGACACGCGTTATCATCCCGAGTTCAAGCTCTGGAAAATGGTCATTGATGTTGCGTCCCATAATTTTGGTGAAAATGGCCCCCTGACCGCAGGACAAGAGGTTTTGCGTAATTGGAATGGGGACACGTCTACTGAAAATCGTAGTGCAGCGCTGGCGATTATCACGGGACTTTACGCCCATGGCAGCGAATATAAAGAAGAGCTCATGGACCCGATTGAGGCCTATAAGAAAGCAGTGGATATATTGATGGCAGGCTATGGGCGGCTTGACCCCAAGTGGGGCGAGGTGAACCGGATCAAGCGCGGCGATGTCGATGTTGCAATTGACGGCGGGCCGGACGTATTGCGGGCGATATATGCCGACCCTGCGGAAATTGCGCGTAGCGGCTCAATGAATAGCCTTGCGGGGGATACGCATATTATGCTCGCGGATTGGGATCGGGAAGGTAGGCTGGATCTTGTTTCGATCCATAATTACGGCTCGGCGACGCTGGATGAAACCTCGCCGCACTTTAGCGACCAAACGGCTTTATTTGCCAAGGGGGGATGGAAGGCCATGCCAACGGATTTGGAGACAATCCTTGCGCAAGCTAGCCGTGATTACCGTCCTGCTAAGCTTCGCGCTATACCAGAGGAGTAATTCAGGGCTCGATCGCGCGGCGGGAGCTGGTGAGGTCTGCATGGATGCCGCGAAGGCGTCTGCGCAGCCGGCGGTCGTCCCGCGGGGTATCAGATAGAATTTCCTCTATGTTGGCGATGGCATTATCAAGCCGTTTGGCTGCTTTTTCCAGTTTCGGATCCATGCCCGCATGCATGGCGTTATCGTGATCAGGCCGCACGGCGCTCTCGCAATAGGGAATAGATAAACCAAGGGGCAGGCGGGTTTCCGTATCCCCGCAAGCACTGTCAAGCTGGGCTTGGCTCAGGCCCTGTACCTGGGAGAGATCAGCGTTGGAAAAATCGGCTTTTTCCATAGTCGCGCCAGTGACGATAGCATCGCCGAATTTCACATTGTGAAAAATCGCAGCATTAAGGCGCGCGTTTTGCAAATTCATATGATCAAAGCGGGCATTGACGAATTTGGAACCCTCGAAATTTACATCTGGCGCGATGGCGCTTGTAAGATTTGCATCTGAAAAATTGCTTCGGGTAATCTGCGCGCGGGTTAGGTCGGCGCGGCGCAAATCTGAATTATTGGCGGTCGCATTGTCGAACTTGGCTTCGGTCAAAGTGGCGTCTTGGAAGACGGCTTTGGTCATATTGACTGATGTGCCTTCTACCCGCGCAAGGAAAGCGCGCTTGAACTGTGTGCCCGAGAGGTCCGAATTATCAAAATTTCCGCCGCTAAGATTAGAGCGGTTGAACTGACTACCTGTGAAATTACTATCTCGCAGGGTCATGCTAGGCATTGTCCTGCCGGAGAGATCACAATAGGCGCAGGAGCCAGAGCGCGTATTCATGCGGGAATCGACCCGAATCTGCGCCTGAGCCGTCTGTACAGCCCAAAAGGCGGTGGCCGCCGCGAGGACGAAAGCTCTCGAAAATATGTCCAGCGGCTCTCTCATTTGGGGGTCTTATACATACTGAAAGGGCCAGAGTTTAGTAAAATTCGTGTAATGTGCATCTGATGGCTCACCGAAGTTTCCTTTAATGCCTTTTAAGAACAGCCAGTTGTTGACCCGCAGCTATCGCATTTTTGGCATGTGCCATTGCGAATAAGGGTGAAATGACCACATTCTGGGCAGGCATCTCCTGTATAGCCTTGAAAGCGTGCCTGTACGGAGGCCGAAGGCGTAACGGGACTTGGCCCGCTACTCGCTGCTTTTGATATATCTGCCGCCTCGATTTCTATATTTTCTGCGTCAATTTCCAGCGTGTAGCTTACTCCGCTATGCGGCAAGTCTTTTTCCTCATCGGCTCGTTTTGCAAATGGCAGGATATTATGGTCCTCGCCGCTGGGCCGCCGTAAATAGCCTTTGGAGACGCCCTCAAGCATTAACTGCTGACCTTCGACCTCGGGCTCGCGGCCGGCATTACGCTCTGCGGCTCCTTTCCCAAGCTGATCAGGTGCCGTGAGTGTATCGGTGTTATGCGCCAGATCATGCCAGCCCAGATAGGAAATCCCAAGCTCGCGGAAGATATAATCAAGGATAGAATTCGCAAATTTGATCTTATCATTGCCTTGCACCGGCCCTGAGGGCTCAAAACGGGTGAAGACATAGGCTTCGACAAATTCCTCGAGGGGAACGCCATATTGTAAGCCAATGGAAATCGCGATGGCGAAATTGTTCATCAGGGAACGAAAGGCCGCGCCTTCTTTGTGCATGTCAATAAATATCTCGCCAAGGCGGCCATTTTTGAATTCCCCCGTGTGTAGATAGACTTTGTGCCCGCCAATGCTGGCTTTTTGAATATAGCCCGTGCGCCGGTCAGGCAGACGCTCACGCACGGCGGGTTTTTCGACAATGCGTTCTATTACTTTCTCGACAACGCGCTCGGCGCCGCCGGTGGCTTTAGCGGCTGATGCCAAAGCATTGCTGTCTTCAAGTGCCTCAAGTTCTGTTTCGCTAAAGATAGCTGAATTTAGCGGCTGGGAGAGTTTAGAGCCGTCCCGATAAAGCGCGACAGATTTCAGGCCGAGGCTGTGCGCGCGCTTATAGATATCCTGAACATCGGCAATGGTAGCGGTGCTTGGCATATTGACTGTTTTACTGATGGCGCCGGAAATAAAGGGCTGAGCGGCAGCCATCATCAGGATATGGGCCTGAGGGGAAAGTGAGCGTGTGCCGCTGCGCCCGCAAGGCGTGGCGCAGTCGAAAACGGGTAAATGTTCGTCTTTTAGTGCCTGCGCGCCCTCGAGCGTCATTGCGCCGGAGCAATAGATATTTGCCGCAAGGATGTCGTCTTCGCTGTAGCCCAGCGCCGGCAAAAGGTCATGCCCATGGCGCGCAAGCTGCTCGTCGGACAGGCCAAGCCCGTCTTTGCAAAACTCCGTGCCAAGCTGTTCTGCGGTAAAGACAAAACGAATGTCAAAGGCCTGCGGCAGGGCCTCGGAAATTAAGCCGATTTCATAATCGCTAAACCCGCGGCCCTTAAGGCTGCGAAAACTAATAGCGGGGCTGTCTTGGAGTGTGCCATGACCCAGAGCGTGGCGTATAATGCTCCCGCGCTGTGCTTCATCATATCCCAGCGAGATGAGGGCGCGGGGGACCGCTTGATTGATTATCCGTAAGTGGCCGCCTCCCGCGAGTTTTTTAAACTTCACCAAGGCAAAGTCAGGCTCAATTCCCGTTGTGTCGCAATCCATCAAAAGCCCGATTGTACCCGTTGGCGCAATAACGCTAATTTGGGCATTTCTAAAGCCGTGGACCTTTCCTTTTTTTTGCGCTGCATTCCATACGAGGGCGGCGCGCTGCGCCACGCCATCGAAAGGACAATCATTCCGGTCCAGCGTCATGGGCTTATAGGGAAGGCCGTCGAAGCTCACCCGCCCTTCGGCGGCGCGGCGGTGGTTCTGAATAACGCGCATCATCGGCGCGCGGTTATCTTCAAATCTTGGAAAGTTACCCAGGTGCTGCGCCATCTCAGCGGACGTTACAAAGCCAATACCCGAGAGTAGAGCCGTGATTGCGCCAGCGGCCGCCCGCCCCTCGGTACTATCATAGGCGATGCCGCTACTCATCAAAAGCCCGCCAAGATTTGCATAACCCAGCCCGAGCGTGCGGTAGTTAAAACTACGCTGCGCGATTTCCTTCGACGGGAACTGCGCCATCATTACGGAAATTTCGAGCGTAATCGTCCAAAGACGGCTGGCATGTTCAAAGGCGTCTATGTCAAAGCTGCCGTCCTCTTTGAGGAATTTAATAAGGTTCAAACTGGCGAGATTACACGCCGTATTGTCCAAAAACATGTATTCGGAGCAGGGATTAGAAGCGGTGATAGCCCCGTCATTAGAACAGGTATTCCACGCATTAATTGTGTCATGATATTGTACGCCGGGGTCGGCACTGGACCAAGCAGCGCGGGAGACGGCCTCCCAGAGGTCGCGCGCGCGAACAGATTTCGCCACCGCTCCGTCTGTGCGGCGGATAAGGTCCCATTGTTCATCCTTAGATAAAGCTCTCATGAATTTATCACTGATGCGGACCGAGTTGTTGGCGTTTTGCCCTGAAACGGTTGCATAGGCCTCGCTGTCCCAATCAGCGGTAAACTCCTCAATTTCGAGGGTTTCAATGCCTTGGAGGGCGAGTTGCAAGACGCGGTTGATCGCACCGGCCGGAACGCCGTCCCGCCGTGCGGCGGTGATTTCGCGTTTTAGCGCCGCATTTTGCGATGGGTCGCAGCACACGGAAATCTCCCCGTCGCAATTCACGCAGGACCGCAAAATCGCCGTGAGCCGTTTTTTCAAAACCTTGCTGCCCGCGACGAGCGCGGCGACTTTCATCTCTTCTGATGATTTCCAGTCAATGAAGGCTTCAATATCAGGATGGTCAATATCAACGATAACCATTTTGGCTGCGCGCCGAGTCGTCCCGCCCGATTTAATTGACCCTGCGGAAACATCACCCATTTTCAGAAAGCTCAAAAGACCAGAGGAACTGCCCCCGCCTGAAAGTGGCTCGTTTTTTCCGCGCAGCGCCGAAAAATTACTCCCGGTGCCTGAACCATATTTGAAGAGCCGCGCTTCCCTGACCCATAAATCCATAATTCCGCCGTCACCAACAAGGTCGTCTTTTATGGATTGAATAAAACAAGCATGTGGCTGCGGATGTTCATAGGCATTGACGGATTCGCAAAGCTCACCCGTTCGGTAATCAACATAGCTATGGCCTTGGGCGGGGCCCGTAAGGCCATAAGCCCAATGCAGGCCGGTATTAAACCATTGGGGACTATTAGGGGCTGCAATTTGCGCGGCCAGCATGAAGCGCATTTCATCATAAAAAGCGCGGGCGTCTGATTCAGCGTTGAAATAACCGCCCTTCCAGCCCCAATAGGTCCAGCAGCCCGCAAGTCGGTCAAAAACTTGGCGCGCATCATTCTCCGCGCTGGTTTTCTCCGTTTGATTTGTCTTGGTTCCCGTTTTCTTTGTTTTAGACCGCGAGGGTTTCGCCTCTCTGCGCTGAAGCCATTCGGGGACGTCATCTTCTTTGACGGGCCGCGTGGCCTGAGGCACGCCTGCACGGCGGAAATATTTTTGCGAAAGAATATCGCACGCCATTTGTGACCAGCCTTCTGGCGCAGCAAATTCCTCGCTAGTGGATAAAACGCGCCCGTCCAGCGCGCGAAGCTCCGAGCTTGCAGTCTTAAAGGCGATTTCGGCGTAGGGCCCGTCCTTTGCCTGCGTAAAATGACGCTTAATTTGCATGGCATAAAGATAGGCGCTGCGGGGGCAAACGGCAAGAGATTAGGGAAGGGCGAACTGTGCGAGTTTTATGGGGAAGGTATTGGCCAGTGGCCCGAGCTAAGAGGGAGATCTACCAGGCAGGCGGCGCGGGGACGAAATGGCTGACCATCTGCGCGTCAAACTCTGAGGTGTGTTTTTTGCCATTGCGATCAAACCATTGGCAGCTGAGCTTCTGGCCGCTCAGGGAGTGAACCGTCATTTTTGGCCCGCCGGAGTTCAGGCGCACCACGTCGCCCTTAGCGAAAGGGCGTGAATTTGGTATGTCGGTCATGGCGTCTCTTTTCTAAGCGCTGCCTGCCTTAAGGCGTGATTAAGTCTGAAAGATCGCGCTCTTATCCTTGAAAGCTTTAAATTCCAAGGCATTCCCGCTGGGATCGAGGAAAAACATTGTGGCTTGTTCCCCGACCTCGCCTTTAAACCGGATATAGGGATCAATGATGAATTCCGTTCCGCGTGCCTTTAGCTTATCGGAAAGATCATGCCATACGGACCAGTCCAAAATCGCGCCAAAATGACGAACGGGAACGTCCTTGCCGTCAACAGCATTGGTGGGATCATCCTTCTCAAAAGCTTCGGGCTTTACGTGAAAGCTGACTTGGTGGCCGAAAAAATCAAAATCAATCCAGTTCTCGGCTTCGCGGCCTTGCACGCAGCCTAAAACGCCTTTGTAAAATTCGCGTGTGCTTTCTTTATCTTTAACGGGGTAGGCAAGGTGGAAAATACTCTCGGCCATTAGCGGGGTCCGAAGGCATAATCCCCGCCCTTTTCAAGGGCGCGCAAATAGGCCGGACGCTTCCAAATTTGCTCGATCCAGTCATTACAGGCTTCATAGCCCGTAAGTCGTCCGCGCGCGCGGGCCGCTTCAAGCGGAAAACTCATCATAAAATCTGCGCCCGAGAGCGTGTCACCGGCAAAGTTTTTGCTGCGGATAAGCTGATACTCGCAATAATCCAGCGTGGCTTTAATCTCGCTTAAAATTCGCGGCTGAAGCGGGGCCGCGGCCTCTCCCAAAAGTCCCGTATAGAGCGCGAGCAGCAGGGGCAGCATGGCCGACCCTTCGGCGTAATGCATGAAGTGCACATAATCGACATAGTCCTGCGTCCCAACGTCAGGGGTAAATTTTCCTGCGGGATCATATTCCCGCAAGAGATATTCGACGATGGCGCCCGTTTCTGCGATAACCTGATCGCCGTCTGTGATCACAGGGGATTTGCCAAGTGGATGAACCGCTTTGAGTTCTTCAGGCGCGAGATTTGTGACCTCGTCGCGTTTGTAATGTTTAATCTCATAGGATGCCCCAAGCTCTTCCAAAAGCCAGATGACCCGTTGGGACCGCGAATTATTGAGATGGTGAACAGTAATCATGCCTCACTATCTGCCGCGCAAGGGGGTTAGGCAAGTGCTTTTTTCGTGTGTTCATGGCCACGGAAATCAAGGCTGCGAGTGGGGCCCGCTAGGCGAATATCGACATGGTTGATTTGATCAGGGATCAACCCGCGTAGCAGAGTGCAGGTAATAAATAGCCCCTTTGGCGGCGCGTCCATCTTGGCTTGCTGAAAAACAAAAATGTCAGGGCCGTCGATCTCTGCGCCCAGCAGTTCTAGCCCGATCGCCTGTTTGGTAAGGGTTTGGAGCGCAAATTGTGTTTCCGTATAAATCGCCAGCTGTGCGCGTGCACGCAGGCTCTCAAATTTTGGCGTTGAGATCAGGCCCGCCTCAAAAAGCGCCTGCTCGGCTTCATGGGTGTGAAAGCTATGGGTGACGTATAGAAAGCCGCTCTCTTCGTCCCAGACAACTTCGCTGAGGGTCGTTTTCTCCCGGTGAGCGGCGGCAGGTGTCGATAGCAGGCCGCCTGCAAAAATTGCGGAGCAGGCGAGGCTAAATTTTCGGCGCGTTAAGGGCATGGCCCTGCTTAATCGCGGGAGAGGAGCTTCTCAAGCGTCTTGCGCAGAGAATTGCTGTCTCTATCGTTCAACTTTCTATCTTTTTTTTGTGTTTTTTCGCCTTGGGTTTTACCCGAACCTTTGCTCTCGCCGGCCTTAAGCGGGACGGCTTTCCCGGAGCTATCAGAGCCCTCCTTACTTTCCGATTTAAGCTCAACCAGCATATCCGCCATCATGCTGGAGGAGCTGCGGTTGGATTTATAAAGCTCAATGCGGGAGTTGTTGATGAGCGGCGGGAAACGATTGTTATTGTAATTCGCGTCTGCCGTCTGGTGCGCGGGGTCAAGCTCGACCGTGCTGATACGTTTCTTGCGCATCAGGAGCTTTGTCACGTTTTTGCTATTTCGGCGCCAAATTTCAGCTGGAATCATCAGAGATTCGACCTCGCCGTTATTATAGGTGATCTTTAGGGGCAGGGGAGAAATGAGCCCGCCGATATTTTCAAAGTCCATGAAATAGAAATAATGGCCATCTTCCATCGCGCGATCATAGGCCTCGCGCTCCCAGTCTTTTAGGCCTTCGCGGAAGGATGCAAATTTATTTCGGTCCTTATTGGTCGTCGTGAACTTGTCGTTCTCCGTATAAAAATCCTCAAGTGCGTCCACGCGGGAGAGGCGTGTTTTCAGGCCCTCTTCGCGATTACGTTTCTGCGTAATATTTTCAGGACGTTTTTTCTCGTCCGCGTCACGCTCAAGCGGATCTTCGATATCAGGGTCTTGGGTTGATATCTGATACTCACGCACGCTGGTGAGCGCTATATCAACATGGTCGGTGCCAAAATACCATCCGCGCCAGAACCAATCCAAATCAACGCCCGAAGCATCTTCCATTGTCCGGAAGAAGTCTGCCGGCGTCGGGCGTTTGAACTTCCAACGCGTTGCATATTCGCGGAACGCAAAATCAAAAAGCTCACGCCCCATGACCGTCTCGCGCAGAACAACGAGGGAGGAGGCCGGCTTTGAATACGCATTGGGACCAAATTGCAAGACGCTGTCTGACTGCGTCATGATTGGCACTTGATTGGAGCTTGTCATATAGCGTGTAATGGCATCAAGCGGGTTCTGCTGCCCGCCTAAAATTGGAAAGTTTTCCTCCCATTCATATTCGGCCATGTACTCCAAAAATGTATTCAGGCCCTCGTCCATCCACGTCCAGCGGCGCTCGTCCGAATTTACGATCATCGGGAAATAGATATGGCCAATCTCATGAATGATAACCCCAATAAGGCCGTACTTAATGTTACGAGAATAGGTCACTTCACCTGATTTTTCATCCAATGAAGGCCGGTAGCCGTTAAAGGTTATCATCGGATACTCCATCCCGCCGCGTTCCCATGAGTTGACGGATTGCGCAGTTGGGTAGGGGTAATTGAACGCGAACTTATTATATACCTCCATGGTGTGAACCACGGCCTGCGTCGAATATTGAGACCAGATGGGCTCGGCTTCCGGCGGGTAGAATGACATGGCGAGCACAACAGGATTTTTCTCATCATCTTGTTCAAACGTCATCGCGTCCCAGATATATTTCCGAGAGCTAGACCATGCAAAATCACGCACGTTTTCGGCCTTAAATGACCATGTCTTGCGGGCTTTTGATTTACTTTCGGATGCTTTTTTAGCTTCATCTGGCGTCACAACAAAGATTGGCTCTTTGGGGCCGGCGTCTGCAAGGCGCTGGCGCTGCTTTGCCGTTAGCACTTCATCTTGGTTTTGAAGCTCGCCGGTCGCGGCGACAATATGATCGGCGGGCACGTCGATATTGACCTCATAGTCACCAAATTCGAGGGTGAACTCGCCCCGCCCGAGGAACTGCTTATTTTGCCAGCCGGTGTAGTCTGTGTAGGCGGCAAGCCGCGGGAACCACTGCGCGAGGCCGAAAATATCATTGCCTTCACCGTCTCTGTCATCTTTGAAGGTCTCATAACCCCCGCGGCCACCTACGGCGACTTCGTCAATGATGTTATGTTCCCAGTCAATCGAGAAATTTAAGACATCCTCTGGCTCAAGCGGCGTTTCCAAATCAATCCGCATCATGCTGTCATTAATGACGTAGGACAAAGCGCGGCCTCTACTGTCTGTTACAGATTTAAACTCAAAGCCATATTCCCGGTCTTCCATGGCCTGAGCGTAGCGCAGCGCGCCGAAACTCAGCCGGTCCGCACCGCCGGAGCCATCTCCGCGCCGTGAACCTGCGGCAGAGGCCACGGCGGACTCACGCGCGAGGGAGCCGTCCTTGAAGCGGTTTTGATCCAGCGCGAGCCAGATGTAGCGCAGCGTATCAGGCGATCCATTAACGTATTCAATGTCCATTGAAGCGGTTAGTCGGCGCCTATCTTCGTCGAGAGCAACATCAATCTTGTGACTGGCCCTTTGCTGCCAATAGGCGGGGCCGGGCGCTCCGGCGGCGTTTCTGAAAATATTCGGTGTGGGTAGTTCTGTACCAAGCTGGCGAAACTTTCTGACTTGATCGGTGGGGCTACCCGCAGGGCCTTCGGCGTGCGCCTTGGATACAAGCGCCATTGACACAAGTGCGGCAGCGGAGAGAATAAAACCAAATTTCAAAGACGTCATGAGTGTGCGCATAGATTTCTCTTATGTTTCATATTTCGCAGGGATATAGCCGTAATTCCGCTATTTCACTGATCGTTATCTGCCCCTTAGGCTATCTGACATGGGAGGCATTACAACACTAAATTCCCGCTACAGGAGAATTTATAAGCGCCGGTTAACGCGGTAGCGTTGCGCCACATCAAAAAACGCGGCTAACGGTCTTTTTTTTCGAAACCTATGACGGCCATAGATAAGCTCCCCTGATATTGCCGGACGTTCTGGGTCATGGCGTTCCCTGACTAATCTGGCGATTTGGTGCATCAAATTATACTCGCTCAGCACCTTTTTTCGTGCCTCAATGATAGCGGGAAGCCGGCGCGCATAGCTGCCCGGCTTTATTTCGCGGCGTATGATGCGGGCGGACCCCTCAATATCGAAAATATCTATTGGAACGATAGCTTCTTTGGGAAAGTAGTCGGTGATGTCCGGCGGCCCGAAGTAGAAGGGAATGCAATAGGCCAAAAAACAGTCTGCGATTTTTTCTGTCCAATGCCCCGCTTCAATGTGGTTTTCTATAGCGATATGATACCCGAAGCCGTCCATGGCCTGCGCTTTATCTGAAACAGGGCGTATGCCGCGGCCAAAGACATCAAAACTTTCCCCCAATATCTCTTTCAGGCCCATGACGAAGTTATAACGCTGCTGATGCAGGGTGACGGACATCTGTTTATTGCTGCAAACGGTCGAGAGATTATGCGTTTTTTCGGGCGGGGCCATTGCGGCATAATGATCTATATCCAGATAAGACTCATCACCCGCGCCTAGCGGACGGCCATGATACCACCGCAGGCAGGGCGTCTCAAAAACATGACCTTTATGTCTGATAACATCTTTCGATTGCTTGGTGAGGACATAACCGTATTGCCCAAGAAACGCCGGCCCATAGAGCTTAATTGAGCTTGGCTCTGTGGTAATAAACAATGTATTCTCTCGCGGGCAGGCAAGGCTCTCTATGCGGTTGGAGCGGTTTTCCCCCGATAACGCCGTTAAATCCTCATAGACCACGAGCCAATCATAATCGCGCTCGTCAATTTCAAAGAGAAATTCACAGCGGCCGATTTTTGGCTCCCGGCCTTTGAACAAGGACAGCCAAAGCTCCGGATTCTGATCCGCTGAGGTTCGCGCGAGAAACTTTATCCGAATATCGGATGTCATTGAAATTATTTATTGTTTTTCATCATTTCATCGCGAAGTGCGCGAAATTCTGCACCTTCATACCAATTGACCCAGCCCTCTTCATTCGCAATGCCATATCCCAGTTCGAACAGAATTTCTGTTGTCGCTTCAATGCCGGAAAGATCCCAGCTATTGTCATATTCATCGCCAGGTTTGTGATAGCGCTCCTTGGTGTATTCATCCGTAAAAGCTTCGCCATAACTACGTCCATTTACGATATGGTCTATCCCGCTATCGGCATAAAGCATAGGAACGCCCTTCTTGGCGAGGCTGATATGATCGGAACGGTAGTAAAAACCGGCTTCTGGTTTTGGGTCTGGCGCAATATACATGCCGCGCGGCTCAATTATCGCTTTTAGCTTATCCTCAAGCTCAGACGCCCCGTAACCGACGACGATCATATCTTTGGTTTTCCCAATAGGTAGGATAGCATCAATATTTATTCCCGCGACAGTTTTATGAAGCGGGACAAGCGGAGCCTCTGCATAATAGGCAGAGCCGAGAAGCCCGCTTTCCTCTGCGGTAACGGCGACAAAAATGGCTGAACGCTCGGGCGCGCCTTGCTGCACAAAGGCTTCGCCAATTTCAAGAATGGCGGCTGTGCCTGTGGCATTGTCTGCCGCGCCGTTCCAAATTTTATCATCACCTTCGGCGTCTTCATTTTTGCCAAGATGGTCCCAATGCGCCATGTAAAGCACATATTCATCGGGGTTTTTCGTCCCGCGCACGCCGCCCGCAACATTACGAGATTTCGTGGTCTTCACGTCTTGCTGCAATGAGGCTTCAAGGGTGAGACCGGAGAGGGCAAAAGGTTTGAAATCTTTGCTGGCTGATGCCGCGATTGCTGCCTCTAGGTCCTGACCTGCCGCGCCAAACATGGCTTTGGCGCTGTCCAAATGTACCCAGCCTTCGATTTTCGTGCGCGAGGCGCCCCCGTCAGGACGCACTAGGTCATATTGCGCGCCCGTCCAGCTGCCTTGTACGACATCCCACCCGTAACTCGCAGGCTCTGTCTGGTGGATGATAATCGCGGCAGCGGCCCCTTGGCGGCCAGCCTCTTCGAATTTATAAGTCCAGCGGCCATAATAGGTCATGGACTGCCCCTTGAATATGGCTTCATCACCTGTGGCAAATCCGGGGTCATTGACCAGCATGACCACTGTTTTACCTTTGACGTCTACGCCCTCGTAATCATTCCATCCGTACTCAGGCGCGACAACGCCGTAACCGACGAAAATGATGTCAGACTCGGGAACCTCAATGGTCTCTGAGAGGCGTTTTGTCCAAAATACAGCATTGGTTTTTTGGTCTGCCTTGATTAAGGGCGCGCCCTTGGCGGCAATCGTCATAGATGAGCTGCCTTTGATCGTCGATTCTGTCAGTTCGACGGGCTGAAAATATGTGCCATTCTCGCCCATCGGAACGAGGCCCGCAGCTTTCATCTCATCCGCAATATATTGGGAGGCCGCATTGCCGCCGGGTGTGGAGGGCGCGCGGCCCTCAAATTCGTCAGAGGCGAGGCGCTCAATTCGGCGGCCAAGCTCAGCGGTCGAGGCAATCGGCGGCTTCACTTTCAACGCTGTATCGGTATCCCCAGCTTCGCACGCCGCAAGCACGCCAGACAACCCGAGCGCAAAAGCAAATATGGCTTTATATTTAAGTGAATTCGCTGTCATGTTGTGACCCTCATCTATATCCCAATTTCCTACGCTTGTAGCGCGGCGAACGAAGGCTTGCAACGCTCATAGCCGAATTGGCTTGATAACTGGCGCGCGCTCTGTAACTTGGCGAAAACAAATTAGGTGAGATCATGAAGAACTTTATCACAGCCATATCAGCATTCGCTTTGCTCGCAGCCTGCTCGCAGGCGCCTAGTGAGGCGAAAAACGCGGCCAATAGCGTAGAACGAACCCTTCAAGAAAACATGGCACAAAAGTCAGCGTCCGAAAACGAAGCAAAAGGCAACGGCGACGTAATGGGACTAATCAAAGCTGCGAAAACCGCTGGGTATGGCTACGCGATCACCGAAAGCCTGACAACTGAAATTGGCCCTCGCCTTGCTGGCACGCCCGAAGAGGCCGCAGCGCGCGATTGGGCCGTTGAAAAATTTAAAGAGATAGGGCTTCAGAATGTCCGCATTGAGGAATTTACCATTCCGGGATGGATACGCGGCGTAGAAACCGCTTCGATTGTTTCGCCAAACCCGCAGCAGCTTTATATCACTTCGCTCGGCGGGTCAGTTGCAACGCCTGCAACAGGCTTGGAGGCCGATATCGCCTATTTTCCGACCTTCGAGGATTTACAAGCCGCGCCAATGGGCGGGCTGGAGGGCAAAATTGTGTTCATCTCTGGACGCATGGAAAAAGCCCCTGACGGAGCCGGCTACGGGCCTGCAAACCGCAAACGCCGCAGCGGGGCGACCGAAGCGGCGAAGCGCGGGGCGCGGGCGGTTGTCATTCGCTCGGTCGGCACCGATAGCCACCGCTTCCCGCATACAGGACAGATGCGTTATGCGGAGGATGTTAAAAAAATCCCGATTGCGGCCCTGTCCGCGCCAGACGCAGACCAGCTAGAGCGTACGCTTGAACGCGGGGAAACCGTTCGGCTAAAAATGACACTAACGCCAAAAGCGGTCGGTGATCTGCCGTCTGGGAATGTCATTGGCGAAATTATCGGTACAGAGCGCCCCGACGAGATCATTTTGATTGGCGGACACTTAGATAGCTGGGACCTGGGAACTGGCGCGGTTGATGACGGGGCGGGTATTGGCATCAGTGCCGGCGCGGCGCAAGCGATCCTCGAGAGCGGCCTTAAGCCCAAGCGAACAATTCGCGTTGTCGCCTTTGGCGCCGAAGAGGTCGGGCTTTTAGGCGCATATGCTTATGTAAACGCTAATAAAGACAGCCTCGCAAATCATATGCTCGCAAGCGAATCGGACTTTGGCGCTGGTCCCGTCTACGAGATAAGATCCGGCGTGAAAGGCAGTAGCGGGGAGGCGGTTCTAAAAGAGATCGCAGGTGCGCTGGGCCTTCCCATGTCATCAAAGGGCACAAACGGCGGACCTGATATTGGGCCTATGTTTAATGAAGGCGTGCCGGCGATGCGCCTACAGCAGGACGGCACGGACTATTTTGATCTGCACCATACGCCAGATGATACATTTGATAAAATTGATCCAGAACACATGGCGCAAAATGTCGGGGCGTTTGCTGCTATGGCGTGGATCGCCGCCAATTCAGACTCAGATTTTCGGGAGTAGACCATGAAAAAGTTTTTCACTTTATCCACCGCCGCCATTTGTTTTGCGATTTCATCCGTGTCGGCCAGCGCCGGCGCGCATGAAAAAGACCTGATGGAAGTCTACAAACATCTCCACAGCAATCCAGAGCTATCCATGATGGAGTTCAAAACAGCAGAATATTTGGCTGCCCATCTCGATAGCCTCGGCTTCGAAGTGACCGAGAATTTCGGTAAAACTGGCGTGGTCGCCGTCTTTGAAAATGGACCGGGTAAAACTGTTATGGTGCGGGCTGACATGGACGCGCTTCCTGTCAAGGAAATGACAGGTCTGTCATTTGCAAGCGAGGTGATTACAACTGATCAACATGGCAAAGATTGGCCTGCCATGCATGCTTGCGGCCATGATATTCACATGACAGTTGCCATGGGGACAGCGGCGGAGATGATCAACAATAAGGATTTGTGGTCCGGAACATTAATTGTGATCTTGCAACCAGGCGAAGAAGTGAGCCAAGGCGCAATTGCGATGCTGGAAGAGGGGTTATTTACGAAGTTCCCAAGGCCGGATTACAATCTGGCGCTTCATGCGAATTCTGGCCTTGAAGCGGGTAAGGTCGGGGTCGTGCCCGGTTATGCCCTCGCAAATGTGGACAGCGTCGATATTACCGTGCGCGGCGTCGGCGGTCACGGGGCTTACCCCCAGACAACCAAAGACCCTGTTGTCCTCGCCGCCCAACTCGTTATGGGCTTGCAAACGATAGTCTCGCGCGAAATTTCGCCCCAAGAGCCTGCGGTTGTCACCGTTGGGTCTATACACGGCGGGACGAAACACAATATTATTGGCGAAGAGGTAAAATTGCAGCTCACGCTTCGCAGCTATACCCAAGAGGTTCGCGAGCAAACGATTGCTGCCATTCGCCGTATGTCAGAAGGTTATGCGAAAGCCGCTGGCGTGCCGGAGGACCGATTGCCGATTGTCGAGATTAAAAACGAATACACGCCTGCGGCTTATAATAATCCTGATCTGGCCCAGCGGGCAAAGTCTATTATGGGCGGGGTGATCGGCAAGAGCAATGTCCTTGAGCTTGATCCGGTTATGGGCGGTGAAGATTTTGGGCGCTATGGCCAAGTTGAGCCGAAAATCCCAAGTCTGATTTATTGGCTTGGCGCGGCTAATCCCAAGGAAATGGCCAAAGCGAAAAAGGCAGGTAAGTCTATGCCGTCCCTGCACTCGCCGACGTTCAAGCCTGATGCGGCAGGGGCTATACCTGTGGGCGTGGAGACAATGACAGCAACGGCTATTGCACTCTTTAATGACAAATAGGGCCCATTATAAATAGTCACCCGGAAAGTGACTTTTCTCTTGCTAAAAACATATATGCACTTAATTGCATAGAAAAATATCGGAGTCCCAAATGTCATTACCACCAATTTTGCAAAATCTCGAGATACCTGTCATCGCCGCGCCGCTTTTCATTGTGTCGGGGCCGGAACTCGTGATTGCTCAGTGCAAAGCGGGTATTGTAGGGTCTTTCCCGGCGCTCAACGCGCGGCCAAAGGAAGAATTAGAGAAATGGATAATCCGAATCAAGCTTGAGCTTGAGCAGTTCCAAAAAGAAAATCCCGATAAAAAGGTTGCGCCCTTTGCCGTTAACCAGATTTGTCACGGCTCTAATAACCGCTTGCAACACGATATGGAAATATGTGTCAAACACGAAGTGCCCATTATAATCACCAGCCTTCAGGCCTCAAAAATGGTCTATGACGCCGTGCATAGCTACGGTGGCATTGCCCTGCATGACGTGACAAATATTCGCCATACCCAAAAAGCCCTAGAGATGGGCGCAGATGGAATCATTGCTGTGTGTTCTGGCGCGGGCGGCCATGCAGGCGTGATGTCGCCTTTTGCCCTCATTCCTGAAATCCGTAAATTCTTTCATGGCCCGCTGTTATGCTCGGGCTCCATTTCAACAGGGGACGCTGTTTTAGGATCTTTGGGCATTGGCGCGGACCTCGCCTATATCGGCACGCGCTTCATTGCTTCGAAAGAAGCGAATGCATCCGAGGGCTATAAGGATGAAATTATCCAAAGCTCGGGTAAGGATATTGTCTATTCATCCCTTTTTACCGGCGTGAACGGAAACTATTTGCGCGGATCGATCGAGAAAGCGGGATTAGATCCAGATAATCTACCGTCTGCGAGCAAAGAGTCCATGAATTTTGGTTCGGGCGGCAACACAGACGCCAAAGCATGGAAAGATATCTGGGGCGCGGGGCAAGGCGTAGGCACAATTGATGACAAGCCATCAGTCCAAGAGATTGTGAACCAGATGAAAGCCGAGTATGAAGCGGCGCGTGCGCGGCTGTCCCTTTAGGTGCTAATTAATTCCTCAGCCCTTCTTCGACGCAAAAATGTGTATTGACTGCATTTACACTGCTATTATTGCCAAAAATTAATTGATTTATTTCCCGGCATGATGCACATCGTCAGTGAGTCTCGAAAAGGGAGGACGATTCATGGGGAAATGGTTTACGGGGATATTGATCCTCTTACTCGTTTCAATTTTCGCGAGTTATGTTTGGCCATTCAATGCCAATAAGCGCTCTGCGGAAATGGGACAAACAATTCAGGACACGCTCAACGCCAATGGCTTTAACTTTGCCAAAGTAGATATGAGCGGTAACGTCGCCCGCCTGTCAGGCATTGCGCCGAGCGCCGACGCCAAGAATGCAGCGGAGGCCCTCGCGGCAAATACCAAATGCAAAAGCTGTGAGAATAAGAAGCCTTGGCACAAAGTGGCGAATGACCTGGAATTTGCGTCTCTTGCTACGGCATCACCTTACGTCTTTAATGCGGTGAAATCAGAAAACGGCGGCGTCGTGCTTGACGGCTATGTCCGGAGCGAGGCCGAGAAAGCCCGCGTCCTGCGCGAAGCTGAAAACCTTTACCCGGGTCAGGTCACTGATCAAACCATCAAGATCGCCGCTGGCGCGCCGAACGAGCGTTGGGGAGATGTAATTTCTATGAACTTGAATGAAATGTCGATGCTAGAGCGTGGACGCTTCAATATGGAAAATGATCAATCTTTCATCAGTGGCCTAGCCAGTGATGAAGCCACACGCAGCAATATCAATACAATGGTTCAAAGCCTTCCGGCGGGTTATGCCGGCGCGTCCAACATCTCCGTGCCTGATGCGGCGGCAGTGAATGTCGGAGAAGTGAAATCAGAGTCTATCTGCCAGACGCTCTTTAGTGAACTGAAAGGCGATAATAAGATTAACTTTGCGGTGAACAGCCCAGCACTCAATGGTGCCAAAAGCTTCGATTTGCTCAATACGCTGGCCTCAGCGGCCAAGCAGTGCGCCTCATTCCGTATTGCCGTTCTGGGCCATACAGATAGCGACGGCGGAGATGACTACAATCTGGAGCTAAGTCGTTTGCGGGCAAATGCGGTTGTCGCCTATCTAGCAGATAACGGCGTCGAACTTGCGCGCATGTCATATGAAGGTAAAGGCGAATCTATGCCGATTGCTGATAACGTAACCCCTGATGGTAAGGCGAAAAATCGCCGCATCGAATTCATCGTCACACAAGCCGAATAGAGGATAGTCTCATGGTTGAAAGTTCTTTTTTATATAATCTGTGTTTTAACATTCTCCCTTGGCTCTTAATTGGCCTTTTGGGTTTATTCTTGGGTTGGCTTCTTTTCCGCGGAAGGAAGCAGGATGGGGATCTGTCTATCGAAGGCGAAGGCGCTTTGCGTGCTGAAGCTGATGGCCTGCGGACCCGGGTTCGCGATCTTGAAGGCCGCGTGTCAAAACGTGACGGTGAAGTTTCCGATCTGAAAACCAAGCTTGCGGCTGCGGCTGCTGGCGCCGCCGCCGCGACAGCTGCAGCGTCTGCCGCGCCTGCTGCGGCTAAGACTGAGGCCGATGATGATGAGACGTATGCGCTTGAGTGGCGCAACCGTTATCTTGCGGCTCGCGTGAAATATCTTGAGGGACGCATCTCCGAAGCGCCTAAACCAAAAGCGAAACGCGCGACAGTTAAGAAAAAAGCCGCACCCAAGCCAAAAGCTAAAGCTGCACTTAAGCCAAAAGCTAAAGCCAAGCCAAAAGCTAAAGCCAAGCCAAAGGCAAAAGCTGCGCCTAAGCCAAAGGTCCTTTACACGGACGGTCCAACAGATGGTAAGCCGGATGATCTAAAACTCATCAAGGGTATTGGGCCAAAGTTTGAGGGTGATTTGAATGCTAAAGGCATTTACTACTTCCGTCAGATCGCAAATTGGAAAGCGGGAGATGTGAAGATGGTCGAAGGCGTGATCGACTCGATCCCCGGGCGTATTCAGCGCGACGAATGGGTCAAGCAAGCGAAAGGTTTTGCGAAGAAGGCACCTGCCGCAGCGACCAAAAAAGCCGCGTCTAGCCGTAAGAAACCTGGGCCAAAGCCGGGCTCCAAGCGCGCTAGCGTAACAGCGTCAGGCCGCACGCGCCAAAAGCCGGGACCAAAGCCGAAGGCCAAAGCCGCAGCGATGTCGGATATGGATAAATACTATGCAAACGTTAAAAAGCATGATTCCGGCGCTAGCCGCGCGGTCGTGGAAAGCATCGTGAAATATTGCGGTATTTCGCTGCGCAGCCGCGACTCAGCGCTTGTGGCCTGCTCTGATAAGACAGAGCTGGACCGCGTCGTGAAAGGTTTCGTTGCAAAGAAGCTCGGCATGACAACAGGCGGCGAAGCCCTTGTGCAGGGTGTCTGTCAGGACATGAAGAGCGAGCGCTTTAAGTCTCGCGTGACCTTCTATTATCTGGCTGCGAAGAAAGCTGGTAAGCTAAGCGTCTTTAAGTAGACCCAGATTACAACTAACGAAGGCCCGCCTTGTGCGGGCTTTTTTGTGGCAACGCCAAAGTTGCCCGCATATGAACCGGCAATCTCAGCCTGATCCTTGTCGATAGGCTTGATTTTGCACCCGGCGCCTAGATAAATCCCCGCCTATCTCGCCGAGTCTATCCTTGGCTTATGCAATTAAAGCTTCGAAACTCTCGCGCTCGAAACGCTATTGCCGCAAGGCGGAACCTCACAGGCAAGAGCAATTATACTCAAGGTAATTGGCCTTGGCCCAACTTTTCGCGCGGGGAGATGGCGTGCCCTCACTGCGGGGAGGACTATTATTGGCCGGAATTTATGCACAGACTGCAGGCAGCGCGCAGCGATCACGGGCGGCCTTTTCATATTAACTCTGCGCATCGCTGTTCTCTTTACAACGCCCGTATCGGGGGGGCGCCGCTTTCACAGCATCTTCGCCTCGCGGCGGATATATCTCTGAGAGCGCATGAGCCGGATGCATTATACCGCGCCTGCCTAGCGGCAGGGTTTCGAGGCTTTGGATTTTATCAAACGTTTTTACATGTCGATCTGGGGCGAAGTCGCCGCTGGTTTGGCGGACGCTATGCGAGGTCATTATGGACACCCTTATTGGATTAGGATTGGACGCCGCTGCCGGCGGTGTTTTCGGACTTATTGGTACCGCCCTTGGACGCGTAGCAGGATTTTTCGAGCGCCGGCAAAATTTTCGCCAAGAGCAGGCACGCTGGGAGCACGAACTCGCCTTGCACAAATTGCAAATGCAGGCCAAGGCGCAGGAGACAGAGATGGAGCTCGCGCTTGCCGCGCAAGAAGGGTCTTGGCGCGGACTTCAGGCTTCCATTGATGCGGAGGCCAAGATTGGTCAGGCGAGCCTATGGGTCATCAATTTTCTTCGGCTGGTGCGGCCAGTTTTGACCGTGCTGCTTTGGCTGATAACGGCGTGGATATTCTCCGCTACGCAGAACGGAGCGATTGTCGAAGCGGCTGTTTTTGCAGCCACGGCTGCGACGCTTTGGTGGTTTGGTGACCGCGCGCCCAAACCGGTTATTACCCGAGGGAGATAGAAGAGCGCTCCCCGCGCCTCGGCCTCAGGCGGCGCCCAGCGTGTTTTTGCTAAGGGTGTTGATCAAGATGACGACCATTCCGGCGAAAAGAAATAGGGTGTAAATGACTCCCACACCATAGCTCGTCCAGATGGTTTTGATCCAGCCGCGTTTGAACATACGTCTCAGGCTAAGAGGCAAGTAAATCATTAATAACCAAAACACGATGGTAGCGATTGTTCCGCCCGGAAAAATATAGGAGAGCATCATGCCAATAAAGAGCAGAAAGAAAGCCGTGCTGTGTATGTAAGCTGCGTGAATGATGTGATCATATAGCATCGCGTTCTCTCGTCCGCGTATGAAAACCGCGCCAATTAGCATGGTCAGCGGCATCAAAAAGAATATTAGCCGGGGCAACCAGACTCGAAAACTATTGGTGACAATAGCAGGGTTTTGAATGAAATTTAGCAAAAATTCTGACGCTTGCCCCTTTTGTAAAGCCTTGCCATTGATCAAGATTTGGCCCTCCTTATCCCTGTCAACATATAGGTCATTTGATTCAGATATGGCGGCGGTCACATTGGTTTCTATTTCCTCCGCGCTCACGTTTCCAACGTTGTTTTGATGATCTGCACTGCCGTCTTGCGCGTTATTGATTTTAATGCCGCCGTCGTCTTTGATCTCCAAATCAAGCCTAAGGCTTCCATCTTCCTTAAAGAGTTTTTTCTTGATCAATTCGAAATCACGGCTGTTATTCCGCGCATCAATATCCTTTTGGCGCTCTAGCATGTTAAACTGAAAGTCAAAGGTAAGATCATCAGCCGTAAGCTCAGATTTTGGCTTCGTAATTCCTGGCTTGCGCTGAACGTCAACGTCAAAGCTAAAGATATGCGTTTGGGTAAGGCTCATAAACCCAAATAGGATAAGACTCATTGCAAGATAGGTTCTAATCGGAGAGGACCATTTTGTTCGTGCGCCATCGGCGAACTCGCGGGCAACTTTACCGGGTTTGAACAAAAGCGCGCCCCACGTGCGCCAAATACGGCCCTCAAGGGCTGTCAGCGTCGCGCCGAGCTCGACCAATAAAGAGAAAAGAGATCGGCGGTAATTGTCATTTTTCTGTCCGCAATGTTTGCAATAAATACCCGTAAAGGCTTTCTCACAAGACATACAGAGATGGGTTTGGTTGTCATTAGGAATACCATCACCGTCCAGAAGCGGGTCAGGCTGAACTCCAAGCGTTTCTGTCTCTGGCATTTTCGTCTCCCAGCTTTCTATGGCATAGCGGCTGGGAAATGAAAATATGCAACAAATTGCATAAGCGTCTTGCTCATGTTAAAAGCACTGCTAAGGTACCCCGAAATTAAGGCGAAGATTATGTTCAAAGATCAATCAGTTGCGATTACGGGCGCTACGGGCGGTATCGGCCGCGCAATTGCGGAAATGTTCATCGCGGAGGGCGCCAAGGTTGCGATTAGTGATTTGAGCGTGCCCGCGGATACGGCGACAGAAATAGGCGCGATTGCGTTTAAGTGTGACGTTTCCGATGAAAAACAGGTCATGGAATTCATCGATAATGCGAACGCGGCTAATGGCGCTGTTGATATATTTGTCGCCAATGCGGGTGTTGGATTTGGTGATACGGATCATGCGGCCTCGGCAACTAACGACGCGTGGGAGACCAGCTGGAAGGTCAATGTCATGCAAAGCGTATATGCGGCGCGCGTTTTGATCCCCGAATGGAAAACGCGCGGCACTGGCCGGCTCGTCGTCACAGCTTCTGCGGCGGGTTTGCTCGCGCAGATCGGCAGCGCCTCTTATACTGTGACCAAGCACGGCGCGGAGAGTTTCGCTGAGCAAGTGGCCTTTGAACATGCGGCTGACGGCATCAAGGCCAATTGCATTTGCCCTCAATATGTCCGTACAAATATGACCAAGGGCTTTGCCATGGCCGAAAATAGCCCTGACGGATTTTTAGAACCGTCTGACGTGGCGCAGGCCTTGAAACAGGCCATTGCTGATGATCGTTTTCTTGTACTGCCTCATCCCGTCGTCGGTGAGTACTTCAAGCGGCGAGCCATGGAACCCGAAGCTTATATCGCCGGCATGGCGAAATTGAAAACTAAAGTGGCGGGCTCAAGTTTGCCTCCAAAAAATAAATAGATAAAGACAGAATAAGATTGAAGGACTGATATGCCCAGATTTGACCTAACCGGAAAAGTAGCTTTGATTGCTGGCGCGAGCCGAGGGATTGGCGAAGCCATAGCCCACGGTTTTGCCGAACATGGCGCGACAGTCGTCTGCACAAGTCGTAAAGTGGCAGATTGCGCCAAAGTTGCGGATGCCATCAAAGCCAAAGGCGGCAAAGCCAGCGCCATGACGTTGCATCTTGGCGAACTTGATCATCATGATAGTGCGATAAAGGCGATCGAAGAAGAGTATGGCCGGCTAGACATTTTGGTCAATAACGGCGCGACGAATCCTTATTTTGGACCGGCCCATCAAACGCCTGAAGGGGCCTATGACAAAACTATGGATGTGAATGTGAAAGGACCGTTCTTTCTTACCTCTAAGTCCATTCCGCTTATGCTTAAGGGCGGGGGAGGCAGCATTGTCAATGTTGCCTCGATTGACGGCATACAGCCCGGGCAAATGCGCGTGGTGTACGGCATGACCAAGGCCGCCGTGATCAATATGACAAAGGGCTTTGCCAAGGAATATGGCAATCAGAATATCCGTGTTAATGCGCTGCTTCCTGGATTTACCGATACAAAGCTCGCGGCGGGTCTTAAGAACCTGCCGGGGATGGACAAATATATGGAGCAGAACCTTGCCATTTCTCGTATGGCTCAGCCCGACGAAATGGTTGGCGCGGTCCTTTATATGGTTAGCGACGAAGCCAGCTATTTCACGGGTCAGGGCATGGTCGTCGATGCGGGCGCTATTATCTAATGGCGAGTGAAAATGCGACAGTTGAGGTCCGTAAGGGAGAAGAGCTTGATGTGAGCGCCGTCGACGACGTTCTTAAAGCCAATATTGGCGGGCTTTCGGGCACCCCAGAAGTTACGCAATATCCTAGCGGTGCGTCTAACCTAACCTATGCGCTTGATTATCCGCAGCGCCGTCTTGTTCTGCGCCGCCCGCCTTTTGGCACGCGGCCAAAATCTGGTCATGATATGCACCGCGAGTACCGCGTGATGACACAATTAGCGCCAAGCTTTCCTGCGGTCCCAAAAACGCTTTATTATACCGATGATGAAACTATCATTGGCGCAGAATTTTATGTCATGGATCGCTCAGAGGGACATCTTATTCATAATGAAATTCCCAAAGCGTGGAATTGGGGCAAGGCTGAGGGCAGGGCGCTTTGCGAAACTTTTTTCCAAAAACTCGTGGACCTGCATAACGTTGATTATAAGGCTGCGGGCCTTGGCGATTTCGGCAAGCCGGAAGGTTATGTTAGCCGGCAAATCCTTGGCTGGAACCGGCGTTATGAAAAAGCTTGGACGGATGATGTTGAGAAGTTTGAAGATGTGCGAGATTGGCTTGAAGCAAATATGCCAAAGACCGAACGCGGGGCCGCGGTTGTACATGGCGATTACCGCATTGATAACTGTATTTTAAAGCAAGACGATCCCACACAAATCGAAGCCATCTTGGACTGGGAAATTTCAGCGCTTGGGGACCCAATGATGGACCTTGGAAACACGCTGTCCTATTGGATTGAGGAAAATGACCCACCCTTTATGCAGTTGATGGTACGCCAACCCAGCCGTGCGCCGGGCATGATGAGCCGCGAAGAAATTTTGGAGTTTTATGCTGAAAAATCGGGTGCAGACGTTTCCGGATTTCAATTTTATTACGTTTACGGAATTTTTCGGCTCGCTGTGATTATTCAGCAAATCTATTACCGCTATTATCACGGCCAAACCAAAGATGCGCGCTTTAAGGACTATAACCAAATGGTCAATGCTTTGGGGCAGTTGGCGCGGCTGAAAATAAAAACAGGAACATTGTAGGAGAGCAAAGTGAGTGACTTACAGACATTTAAAACCGAGACTCGTGCATGGCTTGAAGAAAATTGCCCTGCCGAAATGCGCACGCCCATCACATCCGATGCTGATATTTGTTGGGGCGGACGCAATTACAAACCGCAAAGCGCGGCGCAAAAGCTCTGGTTGGAACGCATGGGTGCCAAAGGCTGGACGACTCCGACATGGCCCGTCGAATATGGAGGCGGGGGCTTGTCAAAGGCGGAGGCGAAGATATTGGCGAAAGAAATGGCGCGTATTGGCGCGCGTAGCCCGCTGTCGTCATTTGGAATTTGGATGCTTGGACCTGCGCTCCTTAAGTTCGGAACAGAAGCGCAAAAGCAAGAGCATCTTCCGCCGATCGTTCGTGGAGAAATTCGCTGGTGCCAAGGCTATTCAGAGCCAAGTGCTGGCTCTGATCTCGCGTCTCTTGCGACAAAATGTGAAGATAAGGGCGACCATTTCCTCGTTAATGGGCAGAAGGTCTGGACGTCTTATGCGGATCAAGCAGACTGGATTTTCTGTCTTGTGCGCACCGACCCCAAAGCCAAAAAACATGAGGGTATTAGCTTTGTGCTTTTTGACATGGACACGCCGGGCGTCGAAGCGAAACCGATTAAGTTGATTTCTGGGAAATCACCTTTTTGCGAAACATTTTTTCAGGACGTTAAAGTTCGCAAAGACCAGCTCGTGGGTGAAATCAATAAGGGCTGGACCATTGCAAAATATCTACTGACTCATGAGCGCGAAATGATAAGCGGGCAAGGGCAAGAAGTTGCGCGCCCTATCTCCGAGGTGACGGCCGGTCTTGCGGGGCTAGAGGAGGGGAAACTTGCCGACCCCATGCTGCGCGCCAAAGTCGTCGAGGCTGAGATTGACGATTGGGCATTTGCTCAAACTATTCGCCGGAAACTCGGTGAGGCGAAAGTTGGAGCGAGCCTTGGGGCGGACAGTTCGATGCTGAAATATTACGGCACAGAGCTAAACAAACGCCGCTTAGAGCTTATGATGGATGCGGGAGGCTATGAGTCCCTTGAGTGGGACGGCGACGGCGGCATGGCGCGCAATTGGCTGCGCACCAAAGGTAATTCGATCGAAGGCGGTACTTCGGAGGTGCAGCTCAATATTATTTCCAAACATATTTTGAAACTTCCAGGGGCATAGATCATGGCGCTAGTTCTAAACGAAGATGAAAAAATGCTGCGCGAGGCTGCGGGCGGATTTATCGCCGATAAGGCGCCCGTAAAGGCGCTGCGCACCTTGCGCGACACCAATGACGCGACGGGATTTGACCGCGCGCTGTGGAGTGAGATGGCCGAAATGGGCTTTGCCGGTGTTCTGGTTGATGAGGATAATGGC
The DNA here is from genome assembly GCA_964410285.1 of uncultured Caulobacterales bacterium. Lineage (GTDB taxonomy): Bacteria > Pseudomonadota > Alphaproteobacteria > Caulobacterales > Maricaulaceae > Fretibacter. The sequence continues at coordinate 127,357 of CAYPFR010000004.1, forward strand.
GGCGTAGACATGGGCGTGCTTGCGGCGGGTTTAATTGCAGAGCAAATGGGGCGTAACCTTACGGCGTCTCCGTTCTTGTCCACTGCCGTTCTAGCAGCAACTGCCCTTGGCCGCGGCGGATCAGACGCGCAAAAAGCGGAATGGCTTGGCAAAATTGCTTCGGGAGATGCCGTCATTTCCCTCGCGGTTGACGAAGGGCGCAAGCATAATCCTGACGGGATTGAAACGCGTGCAGAGCGCTCGGGTAACGGCTTTAAAATTAACGGCGCTAAAGCGATGGTGATTGATGGCCATGTTGCTGATCAGATAATTGTCGCGGCGAAAACAAGCGGCGGGACAACCTTGTTCTTGGTCGATCCGAAAACAGCGGGACTGACGACGAACCGCACCGATATGATTGACGCGCGCAACGCTGCCAAGTTGACCTTTGAGAATGTTGAAGTCACCGCAGATGCGGTTATTGGCGAAGTCGATGGGGGCGGGGAGTTACTTTCTCACGTGCTGAATGTTGGGCGTGCCGTGGTTGGAGCTGAACTTGTCGGCGCGTCATCCAAGGCCTTTGAGGACACAACGGAATATATCCGCGAGCGCAAACAGTTTGGAACAGAAATTGGCCGTTTCCAAGCCCTGCAGCATCGCAGTAGTCACCTTTATACCGAGCTTGAGATTGCGCGCTCGGCAATGCTGGCGGCGCTCACGGCGATTGAGGATGGCGCGGAGGACGCAGAGCTTGTGGCCTCGATGGCGAAGGCGAAAATTGGATCTGTTGCAAAGCTTGCTTCACAAGAAGGCGTGCAAATGCATGGCGGGGTCGGCATGACCGATGAATACGATATTGGGCTTTATATGAAACGCATCCGCGTCGCGCAGGAGCTTTTTGGGGATACGCAATATCACATGGAAAAAATCGCACAAGCGAAGGGAATATAAGATGAGCATGGATTTAGGCATTACTGAAAAAGTACGTCCCTTGCGGGACGCCGTTCGTCAAATGGTACGTGAGGAAATCATGGAACTTGATACTGAGTATCACCATGAAGTCGGCAAGCATCCCGATGGCCGGTTTGCCTTTACTGACCGACAAACCGAAATCAGAGAGGGCCTAAAGAAAAAGGCCCGCGAGCGCGGGCTGTGGAATTTCTGGCTGACGGATTCTGAACGCGGCTATGGCCTAACGACCGTTGAATATGCTTATCTTGCAGAAGAAATGGGCTGGTGCCCTTTGGCAGCCGAAGTCTTTAATTGCTCTGCGCCCGACACAGGAAATATGGAAGTGCTTGAGCGTTACGGCGCAAAAGCCCACAAAGAACGTTGGCTTGGCAAGCTTCTAAACGGGGAAATTCGTTCGGCCTTTTTGATGACGGAGCCAGATGTCGCGTCATCGGACGCAACCAACCTTGAATTTAGCGCGGTCAAAGACGGTGATGAGTGGGTTTTTAACGGCGAGAAATATTGGTCCTCTGGTGCAGGTGATCCGCGCTGCGAAGTCTATATCCTTATGTGCAGAACTGCCGCGCGCGACAGCGGCGTACCCCGCCACAGCCAACACTCCATGTTTGCAATCCCAGCAGGCCTCCCGGGCGTAACAATCTTGCGAGCTATGGAAGTCTTTGGCCAAGATGATGCGCCTCATGGTCATATGCATATCCGTTTTGAGAATGTTCGCGTGCCGGCTGATGCGCTTTTGCTTGGCGAAGGACGTGGCTTTGAAGTTTCCCAAGGACGGCTTGGACCCGGCCGTATTCACCATTGCATGCGCTCTGTTGGGCAAGCCGAACGCGCGCTTGAAATGATGTGTAAACGTGCGCTCACTCGCACGGCTTTTGGCCGCCCGCTGGCTAAGCTTGGCGCAAATTACGATATTATAGCTGATTGCCGTATTCAGATCGAGCAGGCGCGCTTACTCTGCTTGAAGGCCGCTTGGATGATGGATCAAGGGGACATGCGCGCGGCGGCCCCCTATATTAGTCAAATCAAAGTGGCGGCCCCGAATATGGCCCTCAAGGTGATTGATGAAGCCATGCAAATGCACGGCGGCACAGGCGTATCCCAAGATACGCCGCTTGCAGGGATGTGGGCAGGTATGCGCACACTGCGTTTTGCAGACGGCCCTGATGCCGTGCACCGTATGCAGGTTGCCCGCAAGGAGCTGAAAGCCTATACCAATCAGGATGTGAAATAAGCGGGAGTCAACCATGCCGTCTTTTGATGTTGTTTCAGAGGCCGACCTTGCTGAGGTTGATAATGCGGTACAAAACGTAACGCGCGAAATATCGACGCGTTATGATTTTAAAGGCTCTAATTGTTCGGTAGAGCACAAGGAAGGCGTGCTAACCATTCTCGCCGATGATGCCCTAAAGCTTAAGCAGATGCAGGAAATCATTCGCGGAAATATGCAAAAGCGCGGGATTGAGCCCGGCATGCTGGATGAACAAAAGGTTGAACCAGCGGCAGGCATGTCTGTTCGCCAAAAGGTCTTAATCAAACAGGGACTTGAGAAAGAGCTTGCGAAAAAGATCGTGAAGGACATCAAAGGTGCGAAGATGAAAATTCAAGTCGCCATTCAGGGTGAAGAACTTCGCGTCTCTGGTAAAAAGCGCGATGACCTACAGGCGGCCATGCAATTCATTCGGGATATGGGCCTCGGTCAGCCGGTACAGTTTAAGAACTTTCGCGACTAATTCTTCGCTGTTTTTTGCGGCCTTGGCTATTTTGCTTCAAAAATGGCCTTGCCGTCGACGATTGTCATGAGCGGTTTTGCCGTCAAAATATCCTGAGGCGCTGCGGTGAGGATATCCCGATCCAAAATGGTGAAATCGGCGCGTTTGCCAACCTCAATCGTGCCCAAGCTGTCTTCTTGGAAGGCGGCATAAGCGGCCCAGCTCGTAAACATTTTAAGAGCTTCTTGCGGCGTTACCTTCTGGTCTGGATACCAAGCATCATTAGAATAGCCTTTAGCATCCTTGCGCACGGTAGCGGCGTAAAATTCTATGCGCGGGTCGCCAACTTCAACAGGGGCATCGGACCCACCGGCAATGATCGCGCCGCTATCAATGAGTGAGCGCCAGGCATATCCGCCCTTCAGCCGGTCTTTCCCGATCCGGTCAACCGCAAAATGCAAATCACCAATCGCATGAGAAGGCTGCATGGACGGAATAACGCCCGAGGCCGCAAAACGAGGAATATCCTCAACGGCGATAATTTGGGAATGCTCTATCCGCCAGCGCGGGTCTTTGACTTTGCGTTCATTTGCCGGCACCGCCGCCATAGCATCCTCATACCAGCTTAAAACAATGCGGTTCGCGCGGTCGCCAATGGCGTGGGTGTTAACCTGTACGCCGTTAAGTAGCGCTGATTTAAGCAAGGGCATGGCGCGTTGGCGGGTGAGCATTACGAGGCCCTCGTTTTTCGGATCATCATCATAGGGCTGTATCAGGGCCGCGCCGCGAGAGCCGAGCGCACCGTCACTATAGAGCTTAACGGCGCGAGTTTCGATAAGCGGGCTGTCAATGCCTTTGTTTCTGGGTACATCTTTCATGTCTGTACTGTCCAAAACATCAATCGAGTTGTAGACGCGGATTCCGATTTTGCCTTCATTGGCAAGACGTTCGAGAAGCTGAGTATCAGATGGGTCCACTGACATGGAATGTATCTGTGTCCAGCCACGGCTCGCGTAAAGTTGTGCGCCTTGGATATAGGCCGCTTCGCGCCGTTCGGGTGTTAAGCTGTCAACAAGGCCCATGACTAAATCGCCCGCTTTGTCGATTAACATGCCCGTGGGTTCGCCTTGCGCATCCTTCAAAATATCACCGCCAAAGGGGGCTTTCGTGTTTTTCGTGATGCCAGAGGCGTTAATCGCCGCCGAGTTGGCGACGACGGCATGGCCGTCTGACCGTTCAAGGATAACGGGGTTATCAGGCGAGACGGCGTCAAGGTCCTGTCGAGTTGGAAATCTTTTTTGAGGCCAATGGGTTTCAATCCAGCCTCGGCCGTAGATTGTTTGATTGGCGGGCGTTTTGCTGACTTCGGCTTTTAGTCGGTCTTGTAATTCGCTAATCGAGGCAGAACCTTCAAGGTTGAGCGTCATTTCTCGAAGGCCAATACCGAGCAAATGGCCGTGGGCGTCCGTCAAGCCAGGATAGGCGGCGGCACCGTCAAGGTTCACGCGGCGCGCGTTTGCACTCGTATGATTGGTGCACCAGTCGCCATCATCTGGTCCTGCATAGGTGATTTCACCGCCTTTGACGGCGACTGCGGCGACAGTGGGGCGGGCGTCTAGTGCCGTGTAAATTGTACCGCCGGATATGCACCAATTTGCCATGCTTTCTGTTTTTGGCGCATTGCCGCTATTGTTACAGGCGCTGGCGGTGAGCATAAACGAAAGACCAAGCGCAGTTTTGCGTACGATGGTTTGAGGTTTATTGTCTTTTGTCATGGCAGTCTCCATTAGGCCTTGATACCCTCTAGGCCTAATTGGGGATGCGTCATTGGTCAAATAAATTGCGGTCCAAATAGGGGACGCATTTCGGGGTAGAGCGGCGCGGGGTCCGCATAAGGGCGTGGCCTTAAGCGGACATAGCCTTACCATCTTCGTCTTCGGCTTTTGACAATACTGTATCAATCGCGCCCAGAAGGTCATTAAGCCGTACGGGTTTGGCCAATGCTTCGTCCATACCAATATTGAGACAGAGCTTTTTTTGTTGATATTGGGGGTCCGCGGTGAGGGCGATAATCAGAACGTCTTTCCACGACTTCTCGCTGCTGCGGATGGCCAAGGTACACTCTATACCGTCCATCACAGGCATATGGATATCCATCAGGACAACATCAACATGCGTGTTATCCAAGGTTTCAAGTGCTTCTGCCCCGTTGCTTGCTAGATGTATCTCAGAAACAACCGAGCCCAACAGGGAACGGATAACCAAATGGTTCGTTGAATTGTCATCAACCACTAATACTTTCAGATGTGAGTAGGCCGTGTTTGGTTCGGCGTCCACAAGCATCTGGTCGACTAATGATGTTGAGGTCTCATTGATAAGGATGGGGCGGCTATTTCCTTTTTTCTTATCTATCGCAACTGACTGGGAGGATTTCTCTGCTGCTGCTAGCACTGATGGCGTAACTCTTGGATTTGACAGCGCGGGGGTGGCGCTAGTCCGCAGAGAATCTTCATTGGAGTGTGCATCAGGTGGGGGAGCATCTAATTGCGCTGCATCCCGATTTGGCGCGGTTGTCTCTGAATGCAGGGGATGAGCGAGAGCCGCAGTAGATGGCTGTGCGAGGGCCGGCGAGGAGGGTAATGTTGCAGGCGACACCATCGGCGCAGGATTAGATACATCGGCAGGCGTTGTGTTTTCGTTTTCCCCTTGAGAGGAGATCGGTAATGCTTCGGTCTTTTGAACTTCGCCAGTCTCAACGGCGCCTGTTAGGCCTTCTTCCTCTGGTAGCGTTATAGGGACCGCAAGGGCAAATGTTGACCCTTTTCCTATTTCCGAGCGCACGGAGATGGTTCCGCCCATACGCTCCGCAATCTGCTTGGTGATATTCATCCCAAGGCCCGTTCCCCCAAAGCGGCTAGAAATGGTTTTGTCTGCTTGGGTATAGGCATCAAATATTTTGGACTGTTGCTCAGGCGTCATCCCAATGCCTGTATCTTTTATGGCGAGCACAAGGCGCGGCTGCGAACCCCGTCTTTCGATTGTGGTCAGCACGACATTGATGCGTCCATTGTGCGTAAACTTAACGGCATTTGAGAGAAGGTTGTTGATGCATTGCTCATAGCGATATTTATCAAACAACATAGTCGAGGGAACATCATCCTTGATCACGCAGTGAATTTTGTCCCCATTTTTTAGGGCTTGCTGTTCCCAAAGCGCGCAAATGTTTCGTACCACGGCACCGGGGCTGTCGGGCTTGGGGTCTAGTGAGAAGGTATCAGAATCAAGGCGTGAATGGGTGAGGGTCTCATCCAGCATTTTCAGAATACTTGTAGCCGAATTTTGGATGAGTTCGAGTTTTGGGTTTATTTTATCGTCGGCGTGATGATGTATCAACGCATCGGAAATTCCGATAACAGCATTCATCGGCGTGCGTACTTCATGACTGAGGCGGGCAAGGAAGTCTTCTTTGGATCTCAGTGTTTTCTCTGCAAGCTGTTTAGCTTTGTTCAGGTTTTCCTGTTGTTGAACAGATTCTGTTATGTCACTGAAAAAACATATGTAACGCTTGGTGTTATTTTTAGTGCTTTCCGGCGTAACGACAAAACGACACCAACGTGTTCCTTGTTTTTCAGTAATCACTCTATAATTACCTGATCGTTGCTCGCCTTTATTGATGGCTGTGCGCCACATTAAGACTGCCCGGGCTAAGTCGTCTTTGTGAATAAGGTCTTTTGGTCCTTGTTTCTCTAGGGATTGAGCTTCATCGGGCGTTAGAAGCATTTCCAGATAACGGCTTTCAACTGTGAAGCTTTCGCTGGCACTATCGTAAACCATATAGCCAGCCAGACCTATATCTAGCGCCATTTTCAAAATATTTTCCTTGCGCCGCTGTTCACTGATATCAATAGCAGTGAGCGTAATGGAGCCGCCCTTCGATTTTTGAATAATTACGCGCAAAACTTGCGCGGACGGCACAGTGAGATAACTTTGAAACGGAGACAAATGGCTGTTGTCTAAACTTTGGAAAAATAAATCTACAAACTGTTCGGGATCGCCAGGGCCAAAATCCCCTCTTTCGGCCAGATAACTTACAACATCCCGGAAAGTTTCGATCCGCGTTTCAATATCCGCGGGTAGCTCAAATAATTTGGAGGCGTGCTCGCTGGAGAACTTTATTCTTCCGTTTGGCGCCACTAAAACAATGGCGGCTTCAAGAAAATTTTCAACGCTTTGCAAAACTTTTGTCATATACCTATTTACCACTTTGCTTTCATCCCTCGCGCCGAGGTTTGAACATTAGCCCCAATTTTATTGTGCCCCATTTTTTTCGCCTTTTTTAAGCAACTTGTGCCTTTGATCGTCGATTATCTAAAACCTTTTGCATGGCATCTAAAAGCTCTTGCCGCCGAACAGGTTTAGATAAGGCATCGTCCATACCAATATTTCTGCAAACACGTTTTTGCTGGAAATCAGGATCAGCAGTTAAGGCAATGATCGTTGTGTCCGCCCAAGGTTTTCCGCTATTTCTAATCTCAAGCGTTGTCTCAATACCGTCTTTCACGGGCATATGGATATCCATCAAAATTACATCAAAAACCTTTTTCTCAAGCAGCTTGAGAGCTTCCTGCCCGTGGAAGGCAAAGGTCATAGATCTGATATGATTGACAAGGAGTTTGCGAACAACGGCCTGATTGATCGGATTATCTTCAACAATGAGCAGATTAAATCCGCTATAATCGGATGGGACAATTTCTTTGTTTTTTACTATGCACGCACCGTTGTTAGCCGTCACCGCCAGAGCGGGGTCGTGAAATGTCTCAAGAGCCGGCGTTATGCCCGTTTCAGAACGAGGCTCCGGCTTGGGCGAGGGTACAAGGCGATTATCTCCGCCTGTTTTTGGACGCTGGAGCGTGTCTTGATGATCTAGCTTCCGGCGAGCCTCTTTATGGCCTTCATTGGACTGGGCGTCCTTGTCCGATAACAAGCCTTGAACGGCGGCCGCGACATGGGTGTCTGTTTTAAGGGGGAGGGTGATCACAACGGTCGTGCCTTCGCCTTCCGCACTTTTGACTTTGATCTGGCCTTGCATGGCCTCTACAATTTGGTTGGTGATTGACATGCCAAGCCCCGAGCCGCCGAACCTTGAGTGGATTGAAGGATCCGCTTGTTGGAAGGGTTTGAATATTTTTTCGGCGGCGGCCTTGCTCATGCCTATGCCGCTGTCTTTCACGCCAAAGATCAATTGATCAGAGCCAGACCCGGATTTTGTGAGACCAATAACGAGTAGAATAGAGCCAGTAGATGTAAACTTCACTGCATTAGACAGCAGGTTGGTCAGGCATTGACGTAGTCGTGACTGATCCAAAATAGCATACTTAGGTAGATCAGGGGAGACACGAAGTTTAAGATCTACCCCTTTGTCTGCGCACGGTTTTTTCCACATACCCATCACAGACCGAGTGACATTTTCAAGATTAACGGCGTGCTCTTCTAGGGTAAGTTCTGTTGTAGCGAGGCGTTCGTGTTCGAGCGTTTGTGATAAGATTTTATTCAGGTTCTCTGCCGCGTCAGAAATAAATTGGGCTGTCTCTCGGGTGTCTTCATTGTCGACGTCTTCGCGAAGCGCCTCGGTCATGCCTATAATTGCATTTAGCGGAGTTTTAATTTCATGGCTCATACGAGAGAGAAAATGACTGCGGTTTTGAGATAGCTCTTTGGTTTCCGCAAGTTCTTTGGCCTGCCTTTTCTCCTCAGTAATATCAGAGATATAGGCAATAAACGTTTCGGCTTCTTGAGTGATGGGCGAGCGATCCGCTTGTCCAATTAGCCGTAAATGGGTTTCGTCTTTGTCCTGAGGCGAATTAACTCTGAACTTGAGTTCCAACCGCTTTCCGGTTTTAACCGCTCTGCTAAAGGCGCTCATGACCCGCTTTGAATCGTCTGGATGTACCAAGGCGCTGATGTCATCTGTATCGGAAAAATGAAGCTGCTTGTTTTTCATCAAATCTACGAGATATCCCCCCCAGACCGATTTCTTGCTGGATAAATGATAGGACCAATAGCCGCTCATCCCAAGTTCTAGACCCATGCGTAAAATGCGGTCATGTTCTCTGTATGTTGTGACGTCTGAAACGACAGTGACTAGATAACCGCTGGGGGTATATTTGTTTTTAAATTCTAGGGTTTTGCCGGAGGTAAGGACTGTATCCCATTTAAAGACTCTAAATTCCTTCTTTCCCGCCAAAAGAGGCATGTTAACGGCTTCCTTATGGAGTAAGGCGTCAACGTCTTTGTTTCCGAAATGGGATTTTTCGGCCATAATTTCCAAAAGATCCCTGTAGCAGGTGACTTCGCCCCGAGTAGATTCAGGCATATCAACTAACTCAACGAGGGAGTCGCTCAGCGTTACTATCTCCCCCCCTTGATCAAAAATGGCGTAGCTATAATCTGTGTCCAGCAATAGGGACTCAGACAGGGCTCTTTCTAAGGCCGTATCGCGGGAAAAGGCGGGAAAGTTTTTCGGGCCAGAGCTTTCGGTTTCTGAAATCGCTGATGAACTATTGTCTTGAGTATTCAGGGTAAACGGCAAAAGGGCCTCTATTGAGTCGAGGGGGCCTTCGGCCTCATTGTCTGCGGTTAATTCGTCGAGTGATTCGTCTAAAAATTCTAAATCGAGTATAGATTTGGAAGGCGGCTCTGATTCAACAGCTTCGGGCATCGGGGCTGATTTTTGCAAGGGGGCAGAGGCAGACTTTATGGCTGTCTCTGCCGACGCCAGAGCTTGCTGAATATGCTCAGACTCGGATGGGTCGGCATTAGGGGCTTCTTTTGGCAGCAAAAAATCATCAAGCGTGAAGGAGGCGTCGTTTTGGTTTTTACCAAGTAAGCTGCCCAATTTTCCCGGTAGCCGCATAAAGTTGATCCCTCTAATCCCTATTCCTATTTCAAAGGTTAAAGAAAAAAGGACAACAGTGCGTTAACGCTGCCGTTAACTCTTTATATATTAATACGGGGTGCCCTAACGACGGGAAGGACTCAAAAAGCAGCAATAATTGTGTAACTTCAATAAGTTAATGGAGTTTATGGTACGGGATTCCCATTTGCGAGTTCATAAAGCTCAAACCAAAGCTCGCGCGGCATGGCGATCTTAAGGGCGGCAGAAATTTTATCGATTCGCGAAAGTCTGTTGGTTCCCATTACAGGGACAATACCAGCAGGATGAGCAAGTAGCCAAGCAATCGCCACTGAAGCTAAATCAGAAGACTCTTGCTTTGCAATGACCGAAAGCTTTTCAAGCAAGGCTGTGTTATAATGGGTGAAGAGCGCGCCGCCTCCCAAAGGAGACCAAGCCATTGGCGGAATACCGCGCGCTTGGAGAAACGCAATTTGACCGTCCCTGACAGCTCTATTCTCCAGTAAGCTGATCTCAATTTGATTCGTTACAAGGGGCGCGTGCATAGCGGAGGCGAGGAGTTCCCAATCATGGGGCTGAAAGTTAGACACGCCAATGGCTTTGACTTTCCCGGATTGCACGAGTCCATCAAGGGCCGCGCCTGTCTCCTGCGGGTCCATAAAGGGATCAGGCCGATGAATTAAAAGCACATCTAGCGCTTCAATCCCCATGCAGCGCAATGAACGTTCGACGGAGGCCGTGATATGCGCGGCAGACGTATCATAATGTTTGACAGATCGATCTGAATAGGGGCCAATCGGGGCAATAATCCCGCATTTACTTATGATTTCGACTTTATCTTTTAGGTGCGGCGCGGCTTTCAGGCAGTTACCCAAAATTTCTTCCGCGCCATACGCGCCGTAGATGTCGGCTTGATCTATCGTGGTGAGGCCTTGCGATAGGCAGCTTTCAAGTTTGGCCTGCACGTGGGAGGGACGCCTATCATCGTCATCCCCAATGCGCCACATGCCGTAAACGAGCCGCGATATAGAAAGATCATCGGATAATTGCACGCGTTTCACGAATAAGGCCTCTCTTGCAGCGGCACTAGCCATTGACCCAAATCACTATTGGGTAGCTCGCTCATTTTTTCAACAAAAGTTAAATAAAATGAAGTGAAAAGGTTAGTCTTCGCGGACTTGTAGCTCGCTCCCAAATTATTGATGTATTTTAACGCCATTTGGCTTGGCAATTACCGCCGCGCAGGTTTACTGTCGGCCCATGAAAATTATCAGATCATTTGTTTTTGTATTGGCCCTTTTTGCGGCGGTCTCTCTGGGGGCGGTGGATAGCGCCGCGCAAAGCCGAGGCGTCCCCGCGGGGTTCGCTGATCTCGCCGAGCGCCTGAGTCCGGCTGTTGTGAACATCTCGACCGCGCAAACGGTTGAAATAGAAGATCAAGGACTGTCTTTCCCCAAAGGTTCACCGCTAGAGCGTTATAATGATTTTTTTGGTGACGGCGGCGAGGGCGGCCGAGTCAACAAATCCCTGGGGTCGGGGTTTGTAATTGATAAAACGGGTTTTATCGTGACCAATAATCACGTCATTGAGGATGCCGATGTTATTGAAGTCTCTTTCCCCAATGGCGACAGCTATCAAGCGGAGCTAAGGGGGCGCGATCCGGCGACAGATATTGCGCTTTTGAAAGTTGATGCTGGCAAGGATCTGCCCTTCGTTCCCTTTGGTGATCCCGAAAAAACGCGCGTTGGAGATTGGGTCATCGCCATCGGAAATCCATTTGGATATAATGGTTCCGTGGCGGCTGGCATTGTGTCTGCCCGCTCACGTAATATTAATCAGGGCAGTTATGACGACTTTATTCAGACTGATGTTGCGATTAACCGCGGCAATTCCGGCGGGCCTTTGTTCAATATGGACGGCGAAGTTGTTGGAGTGAACACCGCTATTTTATCGCCAACCGGCGGAAGTGTCGGTATTAGTTTTTCAGTACCGTCTGATTTGGCGCAAAATGTTGTCGCCCAGCTTCGTGAATTTGGCGAAACGCGGCGGGGAACGCTTGGGGTGCGCGTGCAGGCGGTCGATAAAAATTTGGCGAAGGCTTACGGCCTTAAAGAAGCTAAGGGCGCAATTATCCGCCGCGTCGTGGACGATTCACCGGCCGATAAAGGCGGTTTGAGACGGGGGGATTTGCTCCTGTCCATCGGCGGGCAGGAAATAAAGACAAGCCGCTTGCTCTCCCGTCTGGTCGCCGAATCGCCCATTGGAGAGACGGTGGAAATTGAATATTTGCGCAAGAAAAAGCGCCGGAAGGCCAGTGTAAAAATTGAGCGTCTGAAGGAAAAAGTCACCGCAGCCGACGGATCTAAAACGGCAGAGCTCGAGGGCCGTGCCGAAGCCGTCGCCATGGGGATTTCAGTTGAAGCGCTGACCACAGCTGTGCGCCGCAAGCGCCGAATTAATGACGAAATTAAAGGGGTGCGTGTTGTTTCTGTTAACGCCAAGAGCGAAGCTTCGGGAAAGATTATGCCGGGTGATATCATCGAAGAGGTTGGGTTTGAGCCTGTGACAACGCCGGATGAGTTTGAAGCTGCCGTCAAGAATCTTGAAGATGGGGAGGGAGGTCCAGTGACGATCTTAGTCAATCAAAGAGGCAATTATCGCTTCTTCTCTTTGGTTCTCTAGCCTCTCTAAGCCTCTGATATAAAGGGTGATTATGAGAGTCAGGCCAATGGCTCGCCGCTAATCCTTCGCGAAATCGGTATCTTTATAGCCCTGAAAATATAAAGCCGTGGTGAGGTCTGTATGGTCAATCGCGCAATGTGCGGCAGCGGCTACAGTGGGCTTGGCGTAATAGGCGATCCCTAGTCCTGCGGCCTCTATCATGGCGAGGTCATTGGCCCCGTCGCCAATGGCGAGAGCGCTTAGCGGCGCGCCATTGCTATATGATTTAAGGGCTGCATGTTTGGCTTCTCGGCCCAATATTGGAAGGCCGACCTGTCCTGTCAGTTTGCCGTCTTTGTCAATCAGACTATTGGCTTGGTGCTGCTCGAAACCGCAAAGCTTTGCAACTTGGCCGGTGAAAAAGGTAAAGCCGCCGGACACAATGGCTGTGCTTGCGCCGTTAGCTTTCATTGTTTGGCACAAAACTCGCGCGCCGGAGTTTAGAGTGATGCGTTCTTCAAAGCAGCGCTGTAAAACCTCGATCTTTAGCCCGCGAAGCAGCGAAACTCGTTCCTTGAGCGCGCCGTCAAAACCAATTTCCCCCCGCATGGCCCGCTCTGTAATTTTTGACACGCGGTCTTTGACACCCGCAAAGTCGGCAAGTTCGTCAATACATTCCTGCCCAATTAATGTGCTGTCCATATCGCAAATCAGCAATGATTTTTTCATGCCTTTGGCATTTTGTACGCACACATCAGCTTTTATGTTCATTTCCTTTAGCTGTTGTTGATAACCGCTGCGCAGGCGTTGAAATGTCTGCACCGCGCCGGCGGCCGCTATGGCGTCAAGATTGACTGACGCCGCCTTTTTGTCGGCAAGAATACGCGTCTTCAGGCCGCCCGCGACCGCGCCAAGAGCGGACTCAAATGCCGAGGCGCTCGCTTGCGCTAGCACAAAGGTCAAATTTGGTGTTATGCGTTCACTCATGACTTTATTCCATAAAACTCCCCTGATGACGCCCGACGGTATCCCAAAGGTGATATGCATCGCCGGACCAACGGCGAGCGGTAAAAGCGGGCTGGCGGTTAAGCTAGCGCGCCGCTGCTCCGGTGAGGTCATAAATGCAGATGCCTTACAGGTCTACCGTGACTTGCGGGTTATTTCAGCGCGCCCCACCATGGCGGAGATGGAGGGCATCCCCCATCACTTGTTTGGTCATATTGACGGCGCGCATCGTTATTCGGCGGGGCAATGGCTTCGCGAGGCTGCGCAGATAATTCCGCAAGTTATGGCGAGGGGGCATACGCCGATAGTCGTGGGCGGTACAGGGCTTTACTTCAAAGCCCTTACGCAAGGTCTGGCGCAAATCCCTTCTGTCTCTCTGGGCGCGGCAAATGAAATTCTGCGGACGGCGGGGATACAGGGGTTGCGGGCAGAGGCCGAGCGGCTCGATCCCAAAGCTGCGGCCAGAGTATTGGGAGAGGACCCGCAGCGCCTTTTGCGCATTGTCAGCGTCGCGCTTGAAAGTGGTAAGCCTTTAAGCCGCTGGCAAGAAGTGACGCGCCCCCTCGTGCCAGAAAATTATTACTCTGCCGCTGTGATTATGCCGCCGCGCGCCGAGCTTTATAGCCGCATCAATGCGCGGTTTTGTCAAATGGTTGAGGCCGGAGGCCTGAGGGAGGTCGAGCGGCTGAACGCACGGGGACTTTGCACCGACTTGCCGGTAATGCGCGCTATAGGCGTGAAAACAATAACCGAGCACCTACGTGGGGAGCGAACACTGGATTCCGGAATTGAATTAGCGAAAAGAGACACTCGGCGATTTGCCAAAAGGCAAATGACATGGTTTCGCGGGCAGGCCCCGACTTGGCCAAAATTAGAAAGTTTTTCCGATATTGACGCCTATATTGGCAAATTATGCTAATTTTTTCATGAATTGCGCCGCGCGAGATGAAGTGATCTTTAAAGGTTCCGGTCTTTGCTTCCTTTGCGCAAATGACTTTTTGACGATCCGTCACCCCGTTCAGAGAATCAATTTTGCCGTCTATGTTCATCATCTGGATGTTCATTATTACGTAAATTTCACCCCTTAGCACGGGAAACAATATAGGGTGCCGATATTCTTCTCCCCGCTTCTGGCGGTGCTGCTTATGTTTTCATTGAGGCTTGATTGGTGGTCAATTTTGAAAAAATCATAGGATTTTTGACAAATATGGACAAAAAAGCATGGCGGTCTGCTATGGTTTTGATTGTCATGTTTGCCTTGGTATTAGGGCTAATTTTATTTGCGCGTCCATATTTGGCGATGGGTGAGGATGGGCTTTCAAAGCTGCTGAGTTCCGTCAAGTCTTCGCCTTTCGCCCCGCTTATGGTGGCGCTCATATTTACAGGGGCGGCGTTTTTAGGCCTTCCGCAATGGATTTTAATCGCCGCAACGGTCATTGCATTTGGACCTATATATGGCGGGGTGTATGCGTGGGTGGCGACACTGGTGTCGGCAAGTGTCGATTTCTGGATTGCGCGATTAATCGGCGCGCAAAAGCTGGAGACCTTGCCAAGTGAATTTGTAGAGCGAATGATCCTCATGGTTAGAAAAAATGGTATGCTGGCGAGTTTCGCTGTGCGCCTTGTGCCTACCGGTCCATTTGTTTTGGTAAATATGGCGGCGGGTGTTTCCGGTTTGAAATTTTGGGCCTTTCTGCTTGGGACGGGCGCCGGTATTATTCCAAAAATTCTAGTCGTCGCATTGCTCGCGCAGGGGATTTTGACCCGGCAGCAGGGCGAGACCGTTATGTTACTATCGATACTTGGGTTAGCGCTTATACTGCTGACGATGTATATTGCGCGCCGACTGCTGCGCCCCGTTGTTAAACACGCTGAGGGTGCAGACGAAAGCTTGTAGCCATGCCGCGCCCTAATTTGGTGAAAAACAAGGAAAAATGGAAGGATTCGCTCGCCGCGCGCTTGCATTTCAATCACAATTTGCGCATGACATTCGCGTAGGTGACTCGAAAGATATTTGCCTTCTAATTTTAAATTTTTTCACCGTTTATCCTACGATGATGCATCAATGATAAATGGGACTAGGGACACGGCATGCTCTCCTTTTTGTTCGGCGCTTTTTCCTCCGATATCGCCATTGATCTGGGTACGGCAAATACGTTGGTTTATGTGAAAGGGCAGGGCGTTGTTTTGGACGAACCCTCGGTCGTCGCATTCTCCTATAAAAATGGTCGCAAGGTCGTTCATGCCGTCGGCGCAGACGCCAGTATGATGCTTGGAAGAACGCCTGCAAATATTGAAGCTATTCGGCCCATGAAAGACGGCGTTATTGCCGATTTCGAAGTGGCTGAAAAAATGATTAAGGCCTTTATCGAAAAGGTGCACAATCGCTCGCGCTTCATTCAGCCCAAAGTCGTGATTTGTGTGCCGTCCGGCGCAACAGCCGTCGAACGCCGCGCGATCCATCAAAGTGCGCAGCAAGCTGGCGCACGCGAAGTTTTCCTCATCGAAGAACCTATGGCCGCTGCCTTGGGCGCTGGGTTGCCGATCCATGAACCTTCCGGGTCTATGGTTGTTGATATTGGCGGGGGCACCACTGAGGTTGCCGTGCTGTCGCTTGACGGAATTGTCTACTCGCGCTCAGTGCGCGTAGGCGGCGATAAAATGGATGATGCAATCATCCAGTATGTGCGCCGGACAACCAATCTCTTGATGGGTGAGATGAGCGCCGAGCGCCTTAAAAAAGAAATCGGGTCTGCGACGATGCCTGCCGATAATGAAGGAATGACGGTTTTGATTAAGGGCCGCGATCTTATGAACGGCGTACCGCGCGAAATACGCGTCACAGAGGCCATGATCGCGGAAAGCCTAGCGGAACCCGTCGAGCAAATCGTGGAGGCGGTGAAAACTGCGCTGGAGTCCACGCCGCCAGAATTGGCTTCAGATATTGTCGACAAGGGCATTATGCTAACGGGGGGCGGCGCATTGCTCCGCAATCTTGACATAGAGCTTCGCGAACGGACGGGACTTCCGATTTCTATCGCGGATGATCCTTTGTCTTGCGTTGTGAGGGGGTCTGGAACGGTTGTCGAAAACTTGAAAAAATGGAAGAGCGTGCTCTCCAGTGGCATATAGCGGCTTAATTTTTGCGTATTTTCGCCGCCGCTCTTCGAGGGGACGAAATTCATGTTAAGCCGCGAGCGTGGTTCATCCGCTGGCCGTAGGCTTCTGTTTCCCTTTCTTGCTGTTTTTTCCATAATTGTTTCTACTATTTTGCTTTTTTCCTCGCGGTCTGATGTTGGCAGTACAGGCGGGACGCAAACGACAGTTATGGATTCTTTTGTGCTGCCTTTGACCTTGCTCAGCCTGCCGCTTCGCGGGAGTGAACAGGCGCTAAAAAATGCCCGTGAGCGCAAATTAATTTTCCGCGAGAACCAAAAATTGAAAGAAGAAATCATTGCGCTGAGTGATGTGAGGATGCGAGCAGACGTTTTGGCGCTCAAAATTAAGCGCTATGAAGAAATGCTGGAAGCCGACCCAGGGATTGATATTCCATTTCGCAGGATACCGGCTCGGCTGGTATCGGAGAACGACGGACCTTTCGCCCGTTCCGCCCTCCTGAATGCCGGAACAAAAAGCGGGGTTAAGACGGGCTATGCGGTGATGACCGAACATGGTCTTTACGGGCATATCATCGCGGCGGGGCGGCGATCTTCGCGGGCCTTACAATTACAGGACATAAATTCACGCATAGCCGTGCTCACGCCCCGAACGGAAGCCCGCGCCATACTGATTGGTACAAATGGGACGAGACCCGTCCTATCCTTTATTCGGGACAAGGCGGATTGGCGGGATGGGGATATCGTCATGACCTCCGGTGATGAGGGAGTATTGCCGCAGGGGCTTCCAATTGGGGTTGTGCGCAAAAGCCAAGATAATCAATTTTTTGTTGATCTTTACTCAGATGACTCGCTCAAAGACTGGGTCTACGTATTTTCTTTCACGCCAATTCTGCCGCCAGAGACAGATGAGGCGGTGGGAAATATCACGCCGGAGACTTTGCCCGAAGGTGAGCTGGACGACGCGGCAGCGCAGGGGCGGGCAACCGCAGAGGCGGGCGAGAATTAATGCCTGCCAATTTTGATTTCACCCCAGCCCCCAAAGCTCGGCGCCTCGCTTTCTCCGCCTTTACAGTGACCCTGTTATTTTGTTTGATCGGGCAGCTAAATATCACGCTCTCCGAGGTGACGTGGCCTCTTACCTTTCTGCCCTGCATAGGTATATTTTTATGGCCAAAGGGTGCCAATGCGGCCTTAAGTCTTTGCCTCATCTTTTTGCTGGGTCTGTTGCACGATCAGGCAAGTTTTGGTCCTGTGGGGTTTTGGCCGCTGATTTGGATTTGCTTTTTTCTGTTTTATCGCCCTGATGCGCGAAGCCGCCAAAATGAGCTTGGAGCCCTTTGGCTAAGGTTTACGTTCTGGATTCTGATTATTGTTGGCATTCATATTTTGGTTGGCCTGGTGGTGACCCGACTTGAGCCGCGCACCGCCTTTGTGCTAATTGCGGCTTTGACCGTGGTGGTGTTGTTTCCTGCAATTTGGATTTTGCGTAAGTTTATTATACGCTTAGTGGATGCCAATGATGAGCTTGGAATATTGTCGTGATGGAGGATAAACATACCGATCCGCATATGATCACGCGCCGCACACTGTTTATGGGCGTTGGCGGATTAGGCGTGGTGTCCGTTTTGGCCTCACGCCTTTACTATCTACAGATTATCAAGGCCGAAGATTATACGGTGCTATCGGATAAAAACCGGTTCAACCTCAATATTGTTGTGCCGGAACGGGGCCGGATTCTCGATCGGAATGGCGAGGCGCTAGCGGTTAACCGTCAAGATTATCGGGTTTTATTACTGCCGGAGCAAACCAAGGATATTGATAAATCCTTGGATGATTTATCCCGCATCCTGCTTCTGAATGAAAAAAGCAAATCTCTTATCAAAAAGGACATCAAACGAAATGCGAGTTTTATTCCGGTTTTGATCAAAGATCATCTGGATTGGAAAATCTTTTCGGCGCTGAACCTGAATATCCCGAAATTGCCGGGTGTTATTTTGGATGTGGGCCAAGGGCGCGCCTATCCGAACGGAGGGATTTTCTCCCATACGCTTGGATATGTAGGAACGGCTGGTCCGAGTGACGTAAGCGAAGACCCCGATCCGCTGCTGCGTCAGCCTGCATTTCGTATCGGGAAAACAGGTGTTGAGGCCGCGGTGGATAAGCGCCTGCGCGGCAGGGCTGGAAAGTTGAAGGTTGAGGTAAATGCGATTGGCCGCGTGGTGCGTGAATGGCCAGATCCAGCGGACCAGCCTGAAGCGGGGGAAGACGTATCGCTCACGCTGGACGCTGAGTTGCAGCGCTATGGCGCTGAGTTATTTGGCGAGGAAAGCGGCGGCCTTGCTGTTATTGATGTCATGACGGGAGAGCTTCGCACTTTACTGTCGATGCCGACATTTGACGGGAATCTATTTGTCTCGGGCCTAACTCAAGCGGATATGACCCGTATGAATACAGACCCCAAGCGTCCGCAGTTTAATAAAGTTATTGGCGGCGGCTATCCCCCTGCCTCCACGTTTAAAATGACGGTGATGCTTGCCGCGCTTAAGGCCGGCGTTATCTCGGTTAAAGAAAAAATTTATTGCACAGGGAAATCTCGTCTGGGGAATCGCGATTTCCATTGCTGGAAGCGCGGAGGGCATGGCCCCGTGAATATGCGCGGGGGATTAAAATACTCCTGTGATGTATATTTTTATGAACTTGCGAACCGTTTAGGGATTGCGCCGATACACGAAATGGCGGCACGTCTTGGGTTTGGCCAAACTTTTGATATTTCTATTCGCGGTCAGACAACGGGCATCAATCCGAACGAAGCATGGAAAGAGCGAAGGCTCGGTGAAGGCTGGCGTACAGGCGACAGTTATAATGCCAGTATCGGGCAAGGTTTCGTGCTCGCCACGCCCCTGCAAATGGCAGTCATGACAGCGCGCATCGCGAATGGCCGCCGCGCCGTGACGCCGAGTCTTGTGATTGGCGAAACATTTGCCGGCTTTGCCCCGCTGGACATAGACCCTGAACATCTGCAAATCATCCGAGAGGCCATGTGGTCCGTTTGCCAAGAGCCGGGTGGCACTGCCTATCGGGCAAATGGCAGCGGCATTCAGGGCGTAGATATGGCGGGCAAAACCGGCACAGGACAGGTGCGCAGTATATCTAGGGCCGAACGTCTTAGCGGGGTGAAGTCAAACCGCCGCCTTGCATGGGAGCTTCGCGATCATTCCTGCTTTGTCGGGTATGCCCCCTATGCGGCTCCGCGTTTTGCTGTCGCGACCCTCGTCGAGCACGGCGGGTCCGGCGCAGGCGCTGCGGCGAACATATCGCGCGCCATGCTGCAACGTGTTTTGGAGCGTGATGGCATGACCCCAACCGCAAGCGGTGAGGCCCTCTGATGGAAAGAGGACTGATCAGCGCCAGATATTCAGGCCGTATTGCGTCTGATCAAGCTGTGCCAGAGACGCTTTTGGGGCGCCTTTATGAAGTGAACTGGCTGCTTGTGGCGTTGACTATTCTTGTTGGCGGGGTTGGCGTTGTCATGATTTTTGCGGCCACTGATGGGAACTGGCAGGCTGGTGCTTTAAAGCATTTGGTTCGCTTGGCAATCGCGACCATTTTGATGCTTGTGGTCGCGGTCGTTAATATCCGTATATGGTACCTGCTTGCCTATCCTATTTATTTGCTCACTTTGATATTGCTGGGCGCTGTCGATTTTTTTGGCGTGGAGGTGAATGGCTCGACGCGTTGGCTTGATTTGAAAGTCATGCGTTTGCAGCCTTCTGAGATTATGAAATTGGCAATCGTCTTGGCCCTTGCGCGTTATTACCACGATTTACCAGCGTGGCGGGTTTCAAAGGTTTCGGGCCTTGCAGGCGCCTTTATGATTATCGGCATTCCTATGCAGTTTATCATCCGTCAGCCTGATCTGGGAACCACCATCTTGTTAGGGACGACAGGACTTGCTCTTGTGTTCTTGTCTGGCGTGAATTGGCGAGTCATGTTGGGCGGCGCGCTTGCAAGCGCTGTGGCTATACCCATGTTTTATGTTTACGGCCTAAAGGACTATCAGCGCGCGCGCATTGATACGCTCTGGTCTCCGGACGCGGATCCTTTGGGCGCAAGCTATCATATTACGCAATCCAAAATCGCTCTGGGGAGCGGCGGCGTAAACGGCAAGGGGTTTTTGCAAGGCACGCAAAGGTCGGGCGATTATGTACCTGAAAATACAACTGATTTCATTTTTACAGTCATCGGCGAAGAATTTGGGTTTATCGGAAGTTTGGCCACGATAATGCTCTATGTCATGCTCATCGGATTGTGTTTATTTCTGTCTACCAAGGCGAAACATCTTTTTTCTCGATTCTTAATCTTGGGCGTGACAACGACCTTCACCCTTTACGTCTTTATCAATCTTGCCATGGTGATGGGGCTTGTTCCAGTTGTTGGCGTACCGCTTCCGCTCATCAGTTATGGAGGAACGGTTGTTCTAACAGTTATGCTTGGCTTCGGGCTGGTGCTCTCTGCGCTGCTGTTTCGCAGGGCCGAACTTCCGCGTAGCTCTGGCTAGCTGGCGGCGAGAACTTGTGACGCAATAGTTTTTCGAGCTCCGTGCGTGATATTTTGAACGTGGGGGAAAGCAATTCAACCAACTTTAAAATATCATTGGGTGAAGCGTTTTGTAATTCGGCTGCGATCAAGCTAACGCGTTTAAAGCCAATATTGGAACTTGCTCCCTTAAGTGCATGAGCGCTCTTTCTGAGTTGTGTGAGCGCGGCAGTTTCTTTGCGTTCTGCTGCGAGTTTGTTTTGATGTATGTCTTCGATAAAATCTTTCGCCGCAGAAAAGAACCTCTGGTACAAAAGCGCCAGGGTGGCGGGCGTCGCGGCCTCATGGAGGGGGGTGATTATGCTCATATCGAGTATCAAGCTCTCTTCTAAATGCGGCTTTGGGTCTGCGGTTTCGGAATTAACAACAGCAGGTAAGACGTCAGCTGTGCCCGCGGCGCGCGCCCAAGCGGCTTTTACTTGCTCGACGCGAATGGGCTTTGTGAGCATATCAGACATGCCGCATGCCAGCGCTTCTTGATGAATGATTTTATTGCCATAGGCCGTCACCGCGATGATGGGGGTGTTTTTGTTGGGGCCGTTTTCTGATTTGATCGCGCGAGCCGCGTCAAAACCGTCCATAATCGGCATTTCAATATCCATTAAGATCAAGTCAAAGGATTGAACGCGTGTCATATCAAGCGCAATTTGACCGTTTTCCGCGAGGACAATTTCATAATTATCTCGCTCCAAAATTGTTTTGGCGACGATTCGGTTTGCATAGTTGTCCTCGACAACTAAAATGGTTTTTCGCGCCTGCACGGGGGGCATTGGCGGTCTAATTGTTTTCACCGAAGGGGTACACATGGTTGTTATGTACTATTTATACCCTAATTAGTTGTAAATGAAATTTACTTGACCCGACGGCCTGATATGCCACTAAAGGGTTAAGTAATTTGGGGAAATATTATGGCATCACTTTCAGATGTAGGTACGGCGCAGTGGTCATCGCGTTTTGCGTTTATTATGGCTGCGGTGGGCTCTTCCGTGGGCTTGGGCAATCTGTGGCGCTTCTCGGCTGAACTTGGGTCCAATGGCGGCGCGGCTTTTCTGATTGTCTATATATCCTGTATCATTTTTGTTGGCGTTCCTGTTCTCATGAGTGAGTTTATTATCGGCCGAGCTGGTAATGCGGCAAGTGCGGTTGGCTCTGCTGATGATCTCGCCGACCGTAGTGGGGTTTCAAGGGTCTGGAGCAGCGGGGCATGGTTTGGGATGATAGCGTCCTTTTTGATCGTAAGCTTTTACTGCGTTGTCGCGGCGTGGGTCCTGAATTACCTCGTTCGCTTCCTCGGAAATGGCTTTGCTGGCCAGAGCGCAAACGAAATCGCGGCGCAATTCCCCGCTATGCTGGAAAATCCGCTGGGGAAAGGCGATATTCTGAAGGCTGTCTGGCCCTATTTTTTCCTATTTGCAGGCCTGACGGCTTGGCTCGTTGCGCGGGGCGTGAATAAAGGGATCGAGGTCGCGGCCAAGCTCCTCATGCCTTTGTTTTTCATTCTACTTGTCGGCCTTGCTATTTATTCCATGATGAGCGGAATGAAATCTGGCGGAACAAGTCAGGCCTTTAAATTTATGTTTACGCCCGACTTTTCCAAGATCACTCCCGAAGTTGCAATTTCGGCATTGGGGCAGGCCTGTTTCTCAATCGGCATTGGTAATGCGATTATGATTACTTACGGGTCCTACCTGCCGCGCAATATCAGCATACCCAAGGCGGCCGTTGGCATCAGTTTTGTCGATACAATGGTAGCTATTATTGCTGGCCTTGCGATCTTCCCAATCGTCTTTGCAAATAATCTCAATTTTAGTGCGGGCGCGGGTATCTTTTTCCAAACCCTGCCGACGGCGCTGGCGGAATATTGGTATATTGGCGCGGCCTTCTTCTTCCTCGCCTTCTTCGCCGCGATTACATCGTCCGTCTCGTTGCTTGAGCCCTCGGTGGCTTTTGTAGCTGAGAGGTTCAATTTGACGAAGAAAAAGGCCGCGTGGATAACCGGCGGGGCGATCACCGCGCTCGGCCTAATCTCCATGATGTCACAAGAATTCTTTGATTTTATTGACGGGGGACTTGCCGGGCCAATTCTCGCGCCTCTGTCAGCGCTCCTGATTATTGTCTTCACTGGATGGAGGCTGAAAACGGCGATTGTGGATCAAGAGATTGGCGGCGACGGCGAAAAACTAGGGCGATTTATTCTGTTCTTCGTGAGGTATATTGCGCCGCCCTTTATGCTATTCGTTTTAGCGTTCGGGATTTTTGACAGATACATAGCTCCGCTATTTGCATAATCTAGGCGCATTTGCGTTAAAGATTAAAATATATACATTTAGGGCAAAATGCTGCACCAATTTGTTGATGAATGGACTGCATCAGCTATGAATGTTTTTATTCTGTATTCACCTAAAATTCAGAGTATTAGGGTTAAGTAAGCCTTTCACGAGGCAGCCTGGGTTTGTCAGGCATCTGAGGAACATTTATGAAAGCGAAAATCGCTTTAATGACCATTTGCTGCGTTGCGGCATCTGGCTGTGCTACCGTCGATTTCGTCGAGGCCGCGTCACGGCCAGGCGCGCAAGCGAGTGTGGCCGCAAGCCCCAATGTAGTGCAGCGCGCGGCGAGCAAGCTTTATGCTGCCTTTACCAATCGCGGCTGGGGAGCGAGAAGCAGCAAGAGACGCGTACAATCTGCGGCAGATATTCTTCTGCGCGGACTTGATAATACCTCGGATGATGGCCCGCTTAATGCCTATGCCGCCAAAGCTCAAAGTTTAAGCCGTGTTCAAGCAGACATGCTGACGGCGCAAAACTACATTGATCAAACCAGCAAAGCCGGCGAGGTCTATCTTGCCATGGCCAATGCCGATGCAGATTTGGGTGATGAACTTGTGAGCCTGCAAAAGGCACTTCTGGTTGCCCGACAGTCAGAACAAATGTTTGAGACGACTCTTTCCAAATTTGGAGACGGCAATCAGGAAACGCTGGTGGTTTACGCCGGGAAAGTGGACCGCTTGCGCGATGTAACCGACCAATTTGGTGACCGCGTGCGCCAAGGTGGAGCCTTTGCCTCCGCAGCGAGCGACAACATCAACTAGCGGCGAGGTTGGGGCAAAACTTTACCTCGGATAGCCCCAAAAGCCTTTTGGCGCGGGGCGTATCATTCCGTCCTCATATCCAACGCCGTTTGTATGATCCCGCTCAAGCAGGAGCGCACCGTCCAGATCAATCACATCGGCAAAACTTTCTAACAGCAAGGCCGGCATCATGGCGAGCGATGTCCCGACCATACAGCCAAGCATGATCTGAAATCCTTGCGTTTTTGCTGCGCGCGCAAGTTTTACCGCTTCGGTGAGGCCTCCGGCTTTATCAAGCTTGATATTGACTACGCGGTATCCTGCCGCCCAGAGCGCGGGCAAATCGCTGCGTGTGTGAAGGGCTTCGTCGGCGCATATAATCGGGGTGCTTTGGCCGGACGGGTCGGGAAGGGGGCTGCCGGCGGGGATAGGCTGCTCTATCAGCCGTGTAGGGGTACCGGCGAGCGCGCTCTGTAATTCGCGGCATTGCGCCGTCGTTAGCGCTTCATTGGCATCAATGATTAACTGAGCGTCGGGACGTGCAGTCAAAACGGCCTTTACGCAGTTAACCGTCTCGCTCTGTCCTGTTTTCATTTTTAAGAGTTGATGGCTACTCGCCTTTTGGGCCGCAACAGCCATTGCCTGCGGCGCGGCCACGGACAAGGTAAATGCTGTTTGCCGCGCGCGTGGTTCTGCTAAGCCCAGCATATCCGTCACGGCACGCCGCTCTTCTTGCGCGCGTAAATCCCAAAGCGCGAGATCGGCGGCATTACGGGCGGCGCCCGCAGGCAAAATATCTTGAAGGTTATCAATGCTCAGGCCGCCTGCCTTGGGGACCAAGGAGTCAATTTGGGCTTTGACGCTTTGCGGGGTCTCCCCATAGCGCGGATAGGGACGACATTCTCCTCGGCCCGAATAGCCATTTCGACTCGCGGTGACGACGGCGACGGTAACCTTTGTGATTTCACTTCGGCTGATACGAAAGCTGCCTGTGACCGGCCACTCCTCTATTGTCGTTTTAAGCGATAACACATCATATCCTGACTTGACGTTTGCTCATTTGCTTAGCACCTTGCCAGTGTGAATCCCAAGGCTGAAATATCGAGTGTGAATCTACCCGCCTTTAGCTTGGCGCAAGGTGAGGCCGGCCGTTTGCAGGTCATGGCAAAAGGTGATTGGACTATTCACACAATTAGCGCGCTTGATGCAGACTTAAAAGACGCATTAATGGCCTATGACAAAAGCGATGTCGATTATGACTTTAGCGGGTTAACGGATATAGACACCGCAGGCGCCTATGTGCTTTCGCGGGCGATTAAATGCGAAACTGGTAAATGTTATAATTGGAACATTATCGGCGACAATAAAGGGCAAAACATGCTCATGCAGGCGGCTGCGGATGCGCGCATGGGCGCGCTCGCTGCGCCTCATCATATGTGGTATGATGTGCTGGTGCGTATTGGCCGTGCCACTCACCGCTTTTGGGACGAACTTTACGATACACTCGCA
The DNA here is from genome assembly GCA_964410285.1 of uncultured Caulobacterales bacterium. Lineage (GTDB taxonomy): Bacteria > Pseudomonadota > Alphaproteobacteria > Caulobacterales > Maricaulaceae > Fretibacter. The sequence goes on from CAYPFR010000004.1 coordinate 152,890, forward strand.
TTTCTTGGAAAATTTATCGTTGTTCTGGCAAAGATAATGATTTCCCCGCGTAAAATTCGCTGGAAATCCGTGGTGGCTATGGTCGAAGAGGTGGGCCTGAACGCAGCCCCCATTATCATGATGCTCAGCTTTTTTATTGGCGCGGTCATCGCCTATATGGGCGCGAATCTTTTGGCGTCCTTCGGGGCCCAAATTTTCATGGTGGAACTGGTTGGATTTTCTGTGTTGCGCGAGTTTGGCGTGCTCATCACCGCCATCATGCTTGCCGGACGATCAGACTCCGCCTTTACCGCCCAAATCGGGGCCATGCGCATGCGTCAAGAGATTGATGCCATGACCGTCATTGGCATGGAAACTTATGAAACCCTCGTGCTGCCCCGTGCCTTGGCCTGCCTGATTTCTGCGCCCATCCTGACTTTCTTGGCCATGCTCTCCGGGTTGTTTGGCGGTATGCTTGTGGCATGGGTAGGACCAACAGATGTCTCGCCAATTTTGTTCGTCGCAAGGCTGCGCGATTCAGTCCCAATACAGCATTTTTGGGTGGGAATGATAAAGGCACCCTTCTTTGCCATAATCATCGCCGTCATCGGCTGCCGCCAGGGGCTCGCGGTGACGGGAAGTGTCGACTCGCTTGGCGCGCGGACAACCTCATCGGTCGTACAGGCCATCTTTGCCGTGATTACCATTGACGCGCTCTTTGCCATGCTGTTTTTGCAGTTGGACTTGTAATGGAGTTCACGCTCGATATGGACGCACCCCCGGTTGAGGCGCGGGGAATACTGACTCAATTTGGGCAGAATGTTATTCATGAGAATTTGAATTTTCGCGTAGAGCGAGGGCAAATTGTCGGGCTTGTCGGCGGTTCGGGTAGTGGAAAATCCGTGCTCCTGAACACGCTCCTTGGCCTGAAAGAACCAGAGGGCGGCGTGGTCCGTTATTTTGGGAGGGACCGCCGCACGTTGGAGCCCGCATTGCGCCAACGTATCAATAATGAGATCGGCGTTCTGTTTCAGGGCGGTGCGCTATTTTCATCCCTTACCGTGCGTGAAAATATCATGATACCCTTGCGGGAACACACGGAGTTACCGCTTAAACTTATGCGAGAGCTAGCGGATCTAAAAATTCATATGGTGGGCTTGCCGCTCCACGCCGCGACTTTATTTCCGTCCGATTTATCGGGCGGAATGAAAAAGCGTGCAGGCTTGGCGCGCGCTCTCGCGTTGGACCCGTCATTACTTTATCTCGATGAGCCAACGGCGGGACTGGATCCTATTGGTGCCTCGGCTTTTGACGAACTTATCTTGGGGCTTCGCGAGGCTATGGATTTGACGGTAATCATGGTCACTCATGATCTGGATAGCCTGTTTACCATTTGCGATAGCGTGGCCGTTTTAGTTGATAAACAGATTGCGATAAATGATAGCTTGCCTAAAGTGCTGGCGTTCGAGCATCCTTGGGTGAAACAGTATTTTGGTGGTCCGCGTGCGCGCGCCGCAAAGACAGCAGGGCAATAGGGTTTATGGAAAGCAAAGCAAATTACGCGTTAGTGGGCATATTTGTACTGCTTGTACTGACAGGCGCGCTTAGCTTTATTCTCTGGCTCTCAAATTCGCAATTTGATCAACAGTTTGACGAATATGAAGTTGTTTTTCAGGGCGCCGTTCGGGGCTTATCCCAAGGTAGTGAGGTGAGGTTCAATGGCCTGCCTGTTGGAGAAGTTACGCGGCTTAGTCTTGATGTGAACGACTCCAATGCGGTGATCGCAAGTATTCAAGTCCAAGCTCAGACCCCCATTCATATTGACTCTACGGCCCAACTAGAACCGCAAGGGCTAACCGGATTGAATTATATTCAGATTTCGGCCGGCAGCGAAGAACTTGCCCTGATGTCTGAACTGCCGGGACCCGGACCATTTGTGATCCGTGGCCGTATGAGCCAGATTGATAATCTCGTAGAAGGCGGCGGAGACGTGCTTATTGGCGCACAGCGCGCGCTGGTTCGCGTTATCTCCCTCCTGAGCGAGGACGCGATTGCCGACTTTCAGTCTATCTTAAAAAACATAGACAGGATCACCGCGAATTTGTCAGATGCGGATCTAGATACAGACCTCGTCACTGAAGTGCTCAAGGCGTTTGAAACGGCGGCCAAAGACGTGTCTACGGCGGCGCTACAAGTGGATACGGCGGCGGCAGACTTTGATAACCTTCTTAAGGGTGATGTGAGAGATGTGATTAAACGCGCAGAGATTTCCATGGCGGAACTTGATAAAATGTTGGCAGGTTTTACCGAGTTTGCGCAGGGTGCAGATCAGACGACCGTGGATCTGCGCGATGCGATCAACCGTGTATCAAATTCGGGATTAACTGATATTGAGGAAACACTTGATGGTCTGCGCGCGGCTGTCATAAGCCTTGAGAACATTCTCAATGATATTGAGCGCAGCCCCATCCAATTTTTATCAGGTGAAGAAGCCGAGACGCTGGAGATTCCAAAATGACCCGTGCCCGTTTTTGTCGATCATTCGCTATCGTCAGCCTAAGCGCCTGCTTGTCCGGATGCGTATCTGGTTTGCTGCCTGAGCCAGCACCGGCCAAGACCGTTTACCGACTATCCGACGCGATCAAAGGGCAGGCGGTGGCCGCGAGCTCGTCTGCTATTGTTATGCGCGTGGACCGGCCGACTGTGCCGCGCTCACTTGTGGGCAGCAATATTGCCGTAAGCCTTGGTGATAACCGTATTCTTTCCGCGAGCGGCGCAGTTTGGTCCGAAAAAATCCCTGACCTTATCCAAGGATCTATCATGGATATATTCTCCGCTCGGCCGGAAATCGTCGGTGTTCTACCCGTTTCCGGTGCGCGTACAGAATTGCGCCTGCATATACACGTGCGAAACTTTGAGGCGCAATATGACAGAGGAGAGGGCAGCGCCCCGCTTGCTGTCGTGCGCTATTCGGCGACGTTGGCGAATGCTTCGGATAGAGATTTGATTGGGACTTATGACATACGAAAGACGCAGCGAGCGGCATCAAACCGAATAGGTGAGATTGTCCGCGCCCATGATCTGGCTAATGCTGCGGCAATTAATGATATTGCGGATTGGATCGCGCGGAGCCACGCAAAATCAGCTCCATCCTAGCCGCTTTTCCTTAGCCGTTCAGTGCCGCGTCACACAGTAGATAAGCTCTGCCTGCCTCGCTCTCAAGCTTGGCGCGGATGGCTTCCCGGTCATTTTCGATGGGCGAGAGCCGCGCATTGAATTGATCGGTAAAGGCCCGAATATCGGTTTTTAGGCTCGCATCTCTTTCCGTTGCCTGAAAAAGGTGGCGCACAGGTTCCCCAAGGCGTTTGGTGATAGCCTCGCTCATGGCTAGCGCGCCTTTCACCTTTCGCAGATTGGCCGCTTCAATGATGCAGCCATCGTCAACAATTGCGGAAGGGGAAAGTCCTAGGGTCGTCAGGCTTTGAATGATGCTAACGTCGCTCACGGATGCATAAGGATCGGGTTTTACTTTATCGGCCGTGGGAAAAATGCCTTTCCAATTCCAGCGGCTTTTAGACTCTTCGGTGGATTGCGCGGCGGGCCGGCGCAATTCATCTGGCATATCGGCATCATCTGGCATATGCATTTCGAGCTCGGTATCGGCGCTCGGCGTATAGAGTGAATGTCTGCTAGCCTCTGACCCGTCAAATAGCCCTTTGCCCGGGCTGGGCGCATCGGGTGTTTTTGTGGGCGGGGCAATATCGGCCAGCGCAGGCCCAGCGGCAGAATGCTGGCTTTGAGGCGCTGTTTCGGTCGTGCCGTCAGATGTGCTGGCAGGCCGAAGGCGCAGTTTGGGCCGCGCCGTATCTTGGGTTGCGGGTGATGCCTCTTGTGAGAGTAATTGAGGAGGTTGCAGTCTAGGGGCCTCAAATTCCACTGATTGACTGCGGTTTAACTTATCCATCAAATCAAGCATATCGGTTTCAATACGCGCAATCTCTTTGCGGGTCGAAGACAGGCTGTTCTGGACTTGGCGCGCGGCAGTGTCGCTAATGCTCTCTGCTCTTTGGGTGGAATATTTGACCATTTCTTCCATCTCAGAGAAACGCGCACGCACCGCTGTGTCGGTTAGGCTGGCCGCTTGATTGAGAGCTTCAACTGTTTCGCGTCCTTTGATTGAGGCCTCCGTCAGGCTTTCAGCCCCAACCTTCGCCGAGAGTGACATGTCGCGCATTTTTGAGAGCCGTTCTTCCATTGTCGCGCCAAGTTCATCTTGCTGGTTGCGAAGCTCTGTGAGCATAAGCTGGAGGTCACGCAGGTGTTGGCGATAAACACTATCAAGCTGAATAGATTGATTTTGTACGGCTTCGCCCAACTGTGTGATTTCAAGTTGACTCCCAGAGAGGGTTTGGGCGGCGGCCACGGCGTTTTGGCGAACGGTCTCAGACGCGCCTGAAATTTTTTCTGCTGCATTTTCAACGCTGACGCGGGCTTCTTGGACTCGCTGCTCAGCCTTTTGCCCCGATTGATAAAGTTGCTGGGTATGTCCCTCTAGCATATCGGAGAGTTGCGCCATGCGGCTTTCAAATAAGGTCGCGATGTTTTCTAGGCTCTCGCGCTGACTTGTTAGTCGCCCCTCCGCAGAATTAGTGGTTGTTTCGATTGCAATCGTTGATTTTGCGAGGGATGAGCTCTGGGATTTGACCATATCATCCAAAAGCTCCATCCGGTTGAGGGCTGAGCTGACTTTCATATTCACGTCGTCAACTTGGGCTTGGATAGACTTGGCCATGATGGTCGAGCGAGCAATCACCGAATCGTCAGGGGTAAGCATAGCTGTGGCCGCCGTTTGCAAGATTGCCGCTTTCTGATTGAGTCTTCCGAGTTGGCGGAAGGCGAAAGTCGTTACCGCAATCAAAAGGAGCGGCGCGGCAATTATAACTGCAAAGGCCAGTTTTTGGATATTATTGAGCGTGGGGCGGGAGTCTGCCGCGCCAAAAATATCAAAGACGACAAGAGCGCTGCACATAATCCAGAGTAAGGCTGCGATGACCCCAAGGGTCAAAATGAAGGTAGTCTTGGGCGCTGGCGCGTCTACATCTCCTGCGGCGGCAAGACTTGGTGTGATCGCTAAGGCGGCGCTCGGAGATAAAGCAGTAGAGACCGGAGGGACTGCGCTGGGCGAAATATCCGCATCTGCATTATAAGCGCTTGAAAGGCCGCCTTGCACGTCTGCCGCTATCAATGCTTCGGGTAGGGGCTCTTTCTCGATTTCAAGAAAGTCAGGTAATTTATTTTCAGGCGGTAACTTGGGCGAGGGCGCAGCTGGCGGAGGCACGCTAGGGATAGGTTCGGCGATGGTCTCTGATGTGGGACGCATCATCAGTGGCGTGTCTTTTTCACTAAGGCTGATCGGCGATTCTAAATCAATTTCTGGATCAAGGGATAGATCCGTAAGGTCGAGAACATCATCCTCAATTGGGGTTAGCCCCAATGGTTTGGGCGCTTTGGATTTTTTTTCAGCGGCATCAAGCGTGTTGTCATCATCGGTTTCATCATTGCCCAAGGGCCGCAGGTTCAGTCCGAGGGCTGCGCCAATATGCTTGTCTTCAGCTTCTATGCTGCTGATTCTTTTAATTATATCCGACAAAATGAGTCCTTAAATGTGTTCGTGTCCTTATTAACTTAATCTAAGACGTTTTGCACTAGATTGTTTTATAGGCACATGTTCCCGGAAGCGGAGCAGGCCGTAAGAATGGTCATAGGGGAGCGGGTCAATGGGACAAGCTATGAAGTCACGGGCTGCGCTGAGCGCGGATGAAAAACACTATCTTGCTATGGGGCTGCATCAAGCTGGCGGAAAGCTACCGCTTTTTGATGAAGACGGGCAAGAAATCTCTCGTCGCACAATCGAAAAATGTCTTGAAAAAGGCTATGCGGAGCGCTGGTTTGCTAACCCGCTTAAGCCGGACTGGCTTGTCTGCCGCCTAACAGATGCGGGCCGCGATGTCGCTGGCTTTGGCTAATCTTTTAGGGGCGACCTTCTATTTGCCGGGCTTGAGACTTAAGCGCTTTGAGGCAATTGTTTCCGCGTTACATACATAATAAAGCAAACCAGACTAAGGCCGACCAAGGTCATTAGCACGTCGGCATCTGAATTAAAGCCAATCTTAAAGATAGTCGGCGTTGGCAAGGCGGAATGGTCATAACCCACAATCATTGAGGCATAGAGATTATTGGCCGCATGTACGCCGATTGCGGTTTCCAGTCCGCCGTCAATATAGGTCAGGATACAAGCGAAAAGCCCAAAAAAGAAATAGCCGCTTAGCGTAATGAGTTTACTGCCCTCTTCTGCGCCTTGCGCCATTTCAGGATTACCAAGATGAAGCGCTGCGAATCCGGCGCTGGTGATCAGGAATATTATCCAAGGATTTTTGATGATGCGCGACAGGCCTTGATTCAAATACCCGCGCAGAACAATCTCCTCAGTCGCGCTTTGCAGGGGTATGAGGAGCAGAGAAATTAGTGCAAAACCCCAGAAACGCGCAGGATTAAACACAAACTCCGCGGGACTTTGCCCCGTTCGGTGAGAGACATAAGAGAGCGTGGCTGCGATAATCCAAAATACCGCCATAGAAAAAAACATCCGGCCCCATCTATATTTTGGCGCAGAGGTGTGGAGCGACCGCAATGATCGCCGATGCAGGACCCTTTGCGCGGTATAAATGCCAATGGCGACGATCGGGAAGATCAACAACATGGCAGCATAGACGATCTTGCTTTTTCCAATATAGCCGAGGATAAATGCGCTGCTTTCTGCATCATTGCTATGCACAAAGATAATTACGCAAATTGTTGATATAATTGCAAATATGCCAGCAAGATTAAGCGCGCTGCGCTGATTGCTAAAATTATGCCTGATGAAATACATCAACAGGGCAAGCAAGCTGGTGAGAAAGAATGCGGGTAATGCCATGGCCTCAAGGGGGCCTCCCGCTTTGGGCTGCGGCATTGTTTCAAGAAAATTCGGGTCCACGCTGATGATGCCGATAATCATGGGGATACCAACGATCATTTGGCCGACCACCCATACAGCCATGGTAAACCAGATTCCACCAGCCCAAGCAGCCCAATGGTTATTTCCGTAATCAGCTTCGCCAAAATAATCGCGGATAGCCGTTGAATCAATTGCCATGATAAACTCCTCAAGCTTGTGATGCCAGCCGTGGGCGCAGAGTTCAATAAAAAAGCCGCACCCAAGGGATGCGGCTTTCGGTGAAATTTAGGGAGAAACCTACCAATAATTGCGGACAATCCGCTCGGACCCTTGGATGATGTAATACCCATCCCATGGGTTATAGCATTGCTTTACGCTAATCGGGCGCAATGTACCATATTGGAAACCGTCAACAATGATGCGCTGACAGCGGGTTCCCGCCGAGTAGCTGGCGTAGGAAAGGCGTCCCGGGCGGTAAAAGGCGTATGGCGACTTAGCCCAGCGGTAGCTCGAATATCCGGGAGATCCGAAAGAAAAGCTAATTCCAATGTTGCTGCGGTAAGGGGAGTAAAACCCTGTCCGATTAAACCCAGAACCGCGGCGGAAGTTTCCAAGGTTACTTAGGCCAGCGTTACGATAGGCCGACGTGTAGCCTCTACGGTAACCACGGTCGTAGTTTCTGTTATAAGTTCGGCGATTATCATCGCGAAACCCTTGCGAGCGCCTGACTGAGCGCTCAGCGCGGCGATTTCTGTCGTTATGCGTACGCTCACCACGGCTGCGATCACGCCGAACTCTGTCGCCGCGATTGCCGCGGGCGCCGCGCGTGTTCATTTCGCGGCCCGCTTGTGCTGCTACATTGGATCTCAAATGGGCACTTGCTTTTGAAAACCCGCTTTCTCCGGCATAGGCCGCTGGGGCTGCGAGAGCGGTCACAGCCAGTGCAGCAAGTGATGCTGTGACTTTGAGTGGTAAATTATTCTTAGTCATGTCAGGCTCCTTTCATAAGCTTGACCTTTTGTTAACACATGGAAACTGAAACAAAGCTGAAACGGCTGTTCATATTGCGTTAATTGCCTTACACCTTCCTTATGGACATATTAGATTCGCAGCCTGAAATAGATTTTGATCATCTAAATCAATATGTTGGCGGGGATGTTGAGCTCACCAAAGAAATTTTTGGTCTGTTTAAAAACCAGGTTGATATGTGGTCTAAATCTCTCACCCCAGATGCACCAGATAGCGTATGGGCGGGGCTGACGCACTCTCTAAAGGGGACAGCAAGGGCAGTCGGGGCGCAGCGACTGGCCGAAATTTGTGAAAAAGCAGAGGCCCTTATCGGGGAAAATGCGAGGGCGGCGGCGCGGCAGGTCGCGGTTGAGCAATTGGAGCACCGCATTTCGCGGACAATGATTGAAATACAGCGCTGGGAATACCGCCAGACTTTATCGGATATGCGAAACGACCGCCCGAGCGAATGAACGCATTTTCCGGCGATATCGACACAAAAAAAGCCGCCAGATTTCTCCGGCGGCTTCTCTCTCTTAGACTTTGTCTTTAAACGGTTTGACGTTCTATGGAACGAAAACTGTGTAAGTCACGTCCGCTTGGAGCGTACCAACACCCATAGACAGATCGTAACCTTGGACGCCGGCGGTGCCAGTGTCGCGGTCTAGTGAGTATACGCTGTCAAAGCGAACAGACTGTGCAGCAAGCGCGCCTACAGAAGCAGCAGTTTTGCGGCCACCATCAAAGACTTTCGACTGTGTGCTGATGTCAGCAAGGCTAGTGACTGCGGCAACAACGCCTGTACCGCCTGTTGAAGGATCTTGAGCGGCAGCGCCGAACGCAAGTCCATCATCGCCGGAAGTTGTGACGGCCATTGAGAACCCAATGTTGCTCTCGTCAAGACCATCGGTCAGGAAGTCACCTGTTGCAACGACGTTTGAGCTTTGAGCGAAGATGTCAAAAGCGGCGTTTGACGCAACGTAGAAGCTAGAGTTGTGTGTACCAACAAGACCGGCTTCAACGTCTGTTGACGCATCAATACCAAAGGCCGTTAGCGTATCAGCAGCGTCAAGAACGCCGGCTGTGCCGTTGTCAGTGAAAGTTCCGCCCGATGTTTCGCCCGTTACAGGATCAAAAACAGCGGTTCCGTCTACGGCTGTTCCGCTGTCAGAGATCGGATCAAGTGAACCGGTCACGACAGAATATACGTCGCCAGAGATAAGATCCGCGCCAGCGGTACCGGAAGCAGGTGTTAGAAGAACAAAGTCGGAAACGACAGGCGCTGCGCCGGCGTTCTCGTCAAAGTCTGTTCCGCCCCAAACGACAACAACGCCGAGGACTTGGAAGAATGGACGGTCAATGACCGACGCATAAGCAGTACTAGCAAGGAGCGCCGTAGCGACGCCGCCTGCCAAAGCAAGTTTTTTAAAAGACATATTTAATCCCAATTTACTGTTAGGCTCCGAGTTTTCTCAGTAGCTGCCAATTTTATAACAAAGAGGCCTTACGAGCGAATTGAGAGTTGGGGTTAAAAAACTGTAAATTATCTGCCGTTCATCATTCGCGCGATCTGGCATCCCAAAATGTCTTTTGTTGTCCCGTAAATTTCAAATTTTGGCGAGCCATTCGTAATTGCACTTGCCATTAACCGCGAGCGCGCGCAAACGGCTAACTGATTTAGAGCCCATTATGAAGAAAAACCCAAATATAAATACGCTTGCCAATTCAAATCTGCCGATGCGGCCGTGGGAGTTGGTGTGCCTCGTCGCGGCTTTAATGTCGCTAAATGCGCTCGCGATTGACATCATGTTACCCGGACTCGGACAAATTAGTGATTTTTATGGACTCAAAGTCGCCAATGATCAGCAACTGATTATTTTTGCCTATATTATTGGTTTTGGTATCCCGCAATTGTTCTTTGGCCCTGTGTCCGACCGCTTTGGCCGCAAGGGCCTGCTAAAGCTTAGTCTCGTGGGATATATCCTGAGCGCGATTGCCTGCGCGCTCACCCAAAGCTTTAGCTTTTTACTCTTGATGCGGTTTATTCAAGGTGTGTTTGCTGCGGGTATCCGCGTGATTGCTGTTTCGATAGTCAGGGATGTAACGGCAGGGCGGGCTATGGCACGGATCATGTCAATGGTTATGACTGTGTTTATGATTGTCCCGATCATTGCGCCGGCGATTGGACAGGGCATTATGTCAGTTGCCAGTTGGAAATGGACGTTTGGAGTTTTGGCGATTGCCGGGGCGGGCGCTTGGTTATGGGTGCATTTTCGGCTGCCCGAGACATTAAAACCCGAAAACCGTAACGAACTCAGCTTGGAGAAGACCGTTAGAAACTACAGCGTTGTTTTGAAAAATCGTGTGACATTAGGATATATGACCGCAAGCGGTATTATCTTTGGTTCCCTTTTTGCCTTTATTGCCGCCTCGGAACAGGTCTTTGACGATGTTTTCGGGCGCGGCGAGAATTTCCCGCTTTGGTTTGCGATCATCGCCAGCTCGCTTGCAGTGGCCAATATTGCTAACGCCGCTGTGGTTGAGCGTTTTGGCATGCGCCGGATAAGTCATGGAATTACGATCGCCTTTATTGTCTTGTCGCTTACCAATGTTGTCATGATGAATGTGAGCGGGCAGAACTTCTTTGTGTTTCTCGGTCTGTTTTCGCTTACCTTTGCATGCTTTGGCATGATGGGCGCGAATTTTTCAGCAATAGCTATGGAGCCGCAAGGTAAAATGGCTGGCACGGCCAGCGCAGCCTACGGCTTTGCGACCTCAACAGTATCAGCCGTAATCGGAAAGCTTGTCGCCGAGAGATTTGATAACTCGATCACGCCGCTACTTTGGGGCTTTGCGATACTCGGTATGGCTTCACTGCTTGTGATTATGATTACCGAGCGCGGTAAGTTATTTGAGCTTGGCGCTGGAAAATCATAATCGGCTTAGCTTGATGGCTCTAAACCGCTTTTTCTAGGTCGAAATCTTTATAAATCTCTTTCAGCTCTCGCTTTAGGATTTTCCCCGTGGCGCCAATGGGCAGGCTATCGCGGAAGACAATGGCATCGGGCATCCACCATTTGGCACATTTCGCAGCAATACATTCCCGAATTTCATCATGGTCGGGTGATTTGCCTTCAACAGCTTGTACGATCAGAAGCGGGCGCTCCTGCCATTTTTCATGGCGCACGCCAATGCAGGCGGCCATTGCAACGTCAGGGTGATCCGAGGCGGCATTTTCTACTTCAATGGAACTGATCCATTCTCCCCCGGATTTTATAACGTCTTTAGAGCGGTCAGTGATTTCCATGTAGCCGTTTGGGTGTAATATGGAGACGTCGCCTGTTGCAAACCAGCCGTCACTAGTAAAGCTTTCCTGTCCGGCGCCCTTGAAATATCCAGACGCAACCCACGGGCCGCGTACATGTAAATGGCCCTCGGCTTTGCCGTCTTGCGGCAGGACCGTACCTTCGTCATCGACGATGCGCATATCCACGCCAAAAATCCGTCGACCCGCGTAAAGCTTATGCTCCACCGTGCTATCGTAATCCGGATAATTCGTGCCGGGGTGCGGGGCATAGGTCGTCCCAAGCGGGCTGGTTTCTGTCATGCCCCAGCCTTGCTGCATGGGTATTCCCAAATCAAGCTCATAGGCCCGAAGAAGGGACTCCGGCAAAGCGGAACCGCCAACCAGCGCCTTTTTCACGCTCGGCAGGCTAAGATCATTGGCTTTGACATAGTTGTAAATACCAAGCCAAACCGTGGGCACGCCCGCCATCAAGGTCACGCCCTCGGCATTGATGATACGGCTAAGATTGGCGCCGTCCAGACCCGGGCCAGGCATCACAAGTTTCGCACCCACCATAGCAGCGGAATAAACAAGGCCCCATGCACTTACGTGGAACATGGGCACAACGGCGAGAATAACGTCCGTGGAGCCCGCGCCGATGACATCCTTGAAGCTGCCGGCCATGGCATGAATAATCGTCGAGCGGTGGGAGTAGAGCACGCCTTTCGGGTCGCCTGTGGTGCCGGACGTATAACAAAGTGTGCACGCTGTGTTTTCGTCAAAACGAGGCCAGACAATTTCATCCGAAGCCCCGTCGATGAAGCTCTCATAGCTCTGTACATCTGTTTTATAGTCCGGCAATCCAGCGTCGTCGCAAATCGCGATCCACTTCTTAACGCTCTTGCAGCTAGCGGAAACTGCGTCGATGATCGGGCCAAATGTATTGTCAAAGATTAGAAAGCTGTCCTCTGCGTGATTGACCATCCAGCTAATCTGCTCCGGCTTAAGCCGAGGATTAATGGTGTGGACGACGGCGCCTATCGAGGAGACCGCATAATAGACTTCGATATGTTGGTAATTATTCCATGCAATTGTTGCGACCCGATCGCCTTTTTTTATGCCCGCCGCCAGCAAAGCATTGGCGAGCTTTCGCACGCGTTTTGCGCAATCAGCCCATGTATAGCGATGCTCTGAGAGATCAGAGTTGAGCGTAAAAATTTCTCTGTCGCCATGCACAACTGCGGCGTGTTCAATCAAGTCGCTGATCATCAGCTCTTGTTTCATCATTAATCCCTGCATGACGGCCTCCCGAATATTATTATGATGCGTGCATATGCTTATTATTGCATATGATGTCTCAAAAATTGAAGGCACCGTCAAGCAAACGCTTTTTATTTGCACAGCTTTGTGACCCGCGCCATAAGTTCGGCTATGGAGACAAAGTCTAAGGGGTTACCAGATTTTTCAGATGTGCTCGCCGCCGAGAGACGGCTTAGCGGGCAGAGCTTTGCGACGCCGCTTGTAAAATCACCCGTGATCGACCTGCTTACGGGTAAGGATGTCTGGTTTAAGCCCGAGTGTAATCAAAAAGTCGGGGCGTTCAAATATCGCGGGGCCTATAACCGCTTATCCGCGATGAGCCCTGTGGAACGCGCAGGCGGTGTGGTCGCCTATTCCTCGGGTAATCACGCCCAAGGTGTCTCGCGTGCCGCCAAGGAGCTTGGCATTTCGGCAGTTATCGTCATGCCAAGTGACGCACCGAAGGTCAAAGTCGCCGGCGTGATAAAGGACGGGGCAAAGATCATCACCTATGATCGTATGACTCAGTCTCGTGAACAGATCGCCGCTAAGATTAGCAAAGAGGAGGGCCGCACGATTGTGCCGTCCTATGATGACCGCCATATTATAGCGGGGCAGGGTACAGTCGGCCTCGAAATTGCTCGTGAGGCTGCTGCACGGGGCATCGAATTTGACGCGCTCATAACCTGCATGGGCGGAGGCGGGCTTTGCGCTGGCATTAGTCTTGCGATCGCGGCGCGCTCGCCGCGCACAAAAATATTTGGCGCAGAGCCAAGGGCATATAACGATCATCAAATGAGCCTTGAGGCCGGGCGGCGCGTCTCGTTAGAGAATTCGCCGCCAACGCTATGTGACGCGCTCATGACACCCACCCCCGGGGCGTTGACATGGCAAATCAACCGCAAAAGCCTTAGTGCTGTTTACAGCGTCACGGATCGGGAGTGCCTGATCGCTATGGCCATTGCCAAACGGGAATTGCATGTCACCCTAGAGCCCGGCGGGTCGGTGGCGATGGCGGCAACCATGCAAGGCGCGTTTGATGGCTTTTCTGATATTCAAACCATTTGCGTGGTATTATCGGGCGGCAATGTCGACCCGCAGATCACCCATCGCGCAGATTTAATGCTTGGCTAGGTTTTCGGGCTACTCACTGTCCTCATCCTTGGGGGGCACGGGAAGCTCAATCGTTTTCTCTTCCCAAGGCTCGGTGGGAGAACTTAGTAAGTCCCGCAGGCGCCCAGATTGCCCGCCATCCCCGAGATTTGTGCCTAAAAATTCGCGGCCAAAGTCTGCGTCATCCAATACGGTAGATGATGGTCCACCCGCATTTACGGAATTTGACCCCGGGCCGAGGGTCCAAGGATCACGTCCGCCGCCCACAGCCGGATTGGCAGATGTGCCTGACCTAGGCGAACGCCGTGAGCCGCCCCCGCCATTTGAATGGGCGCCGAAACTCTCGAAACCGGATGCATTTCGGCCCTTAAACTTCGCGAGATAAGCGGGGCAGTCGGCATGAGTGCGTTTGGCTTCGCGGCAACGAATATCAAGTATGAGGCCTTTTCCGCCCTCACCAAAGCCGCCCGAATTGCCGCTTGGGGCATAGGTCCAGCCTCCTCCGCTCGGGCGGGAACTGCCAAGCCGTGTCCCCCCGCCGGGCGGCGGGGCGCCGCCGCCGTCAAGAGAGACCGCGCCGCCGCCGCCGCGACTTCCGCCCGCAGCGGGCACGGAAGGGCGAGCGCCGCCGCTGGGCGCCGCGGGCCTCGGGAAGCCCGTTTTGGGTTTAGACAGGAAATCATTAAGCGGGGCGGCCTGCTCCTGCGGGATGGCTTTTTCGGCCTCCTCAGAGGTCACGGGCGCATCAGGCGAAGCCAGAATTGTTGGCGCGGTGGTGATCAGGGGTGCGTCCTCTGGCTCTGGCTGGTCCGGCTCCGTTTGTGTTTCAGCCGGCGGACTTGGTTCGGCCGGCGTGATCGCGGGCTCTGGCGTGGTCACAAGCGGATTGAGATCGATCTCGCGAATGATAATCTCTTGTTCGATGATGGGGCCGGGCGCGGGCGCAATTTCGATGGGTTCAGGGGTGACGATCGGCGCGGTTTCTAATTCCGTTATTTCCGGCAACGGCGTTTCTTCGGTAATGGGCTCAGAGTCGGTTATCGGTTCGGGGGTCGGTTCCGGCTCGATAATAGCTAGCGGCTCTATCTCGGGCAGAGGATCGGCGATGGGTTCAGGGGCGGGCTCGGGCACGGGCTCAGGTTCAAAAATTTCTATATCGAAGGTTTGGGTTGGCGCGGGCTCTGAAACAGGCTCGGAGAGGGGTTCAAAGATTTCGATTTCCGGCTCGGGCACGGGCGCGGGCGCCGGCTCTAGGGGCACGGGTGGCTCGATCACGGGCTCAATCAGGGGTTCGGGCGGGGTGAATTCAGGAATTGTGTTTTCTGTCTCCGCCGGAGTTTCATTGACGAGAATATCAGGCGGCGGGGGCGTGAGAACTGGCTCGGGCTCGGGGGTGGGTTCTGGCGTGATGTCTTGCACGGGCGGCGGAGGCGGCGGAGCGACTTGCGGCTGCGGCGCAGGCTTTGGCCGAGGTTTCACGCGCGGCGGCGGGGCCTGGGCGGGAATGGCAGGCGCAATATCAATAACGTCCGCTGGGGGTTCGGGGTCTGGCTTGACATCCTCAAAGGCGATGATTTGCACGGGGATTGGCTCTGGCTCTTCTTCTTCTTTCAGGTCAGGCACAATGAAATTTGCTTGCATGGCAAAGAAAAGCGCGATGTGAACAGCGAGAACGCTGGCGAGGATCGTCGTGCCGCGCTGCGCGAGATCGTCGAAGAAATCTACCCAAGGATCGTCATCCAAATAGGGCGAAAATCGGTCATTTACATATGTGCGGAAAGTCACATGTGAGCCGTTCGTTGCGGGTTTAGCCCCATAACGGGCGATAGAAGTATCAGCCTAAGGCGTAACGCGCGACTCGCCAATTAATTTTCTGTCAGAGACCGTATTTCAGAGCCGCTTCGCTGCTTTCGGGAATACATAATGGTGCCAACACCCAATAGCGTTAAACCAGCGCCGAATACAAGCTGAACACTCAGAGTTTCTTTGAGGATGATCACGCTTGAGACCACTGCGACGACCGTGGTCATCAGGCCGGATGTGGAGACCACATAAATGGGAAGCCGCTGCAATAGCCAATAATAACAGCTATGGGCGACAAGGGAGGCTGCAAATGCAGAATAGGCAAGCGCCAGAATAAAGTTATATCTGTTATCAGGTGAAAAAGCCTGCATTTGGCCTGTCTCTAAAACAAAACTAAGTGGCCAGAGCACCAAACTTCCGATAACGGCGAACCAGGCCAGCAGATCAAGAGGCGACACATCTGGGACTTTTTTGACCATAATTGCGCCGACGGCTTCACTCATGGCAGCGCCAACCATGAGGAAAATACCAAGTAAGAACTGCGGACCTGCGGACTCGTCCGGTTTTGCCGACGCTATGATAATAACGCCAAGAAAGGCAAGGCATATCCCGGCGACGCGGTAAATGCCGATGCGGTCTCCGAGAAAAATAATCGAAAGGATAACGGAGAAGGGCACGTAAAGCTCGATTGAGATTGCCGCCGCCGAGGCGGTGGTCATTCCAAGGGCCGGAAACATGAAAGCATAGTTGAGCGCGCCGTAACCTAATCCGGCAAAGAAAATAAAACCCATGCTGCCGGCATGCCATCTCAAACGGGGGATAAGGACAAGCGCCACAAGCGTCATACGCAGGGCCGCGTAAAACAAAGGTTCGGCCGCATCTTCAACGGTTATCTTCATAACGACGAAATGCAGCCCCCAGGCGAGGCATACCAAACATAAAACTAAAAACTCTTTTATCGACATATGGTATCCTTAGGGGCAGACTGCCGCCTGTCTTGCCTTGGTCATTGCTCTCGGTCATTGCCTTTAGACTCTGGAATTGGAGAATACTATGTCAAACCCCCCATTTCTGTCCGAAAATTTGTCCCGCGTTGCGCCTTCTGCAACCATGGATGTGACCCAAGCGGCGCGCGAGCTTCGCCAGCAAGGGGTTGATGTCATCGGTCTGGGCGCGGGAGAGCCTGATTTTGACACGCCCGAACATATCAAAGAGGCGGCGATTAAAGCGATTAAAGCTGGAGAAACAAATTACACAACTGTTGATGGGATTGGCGAGCTTAAAGAACAAATTCAGATTAAATTTCAACGTGATAATGAACTTTCTTATAGTCCGTCACAAATAAGTGTTGCGCCGGGCGGTAAACCTGTTTTGTTTAATGCTTTTGCCGCAACGCTCGATGTGGGCGATGAGGTGATTATTCCCGCGCCCTGCTGGGTGTCATACCCTGAAATGGTGCGCCTTGTCGGCGGGACGCCTGTAATTATAGGCTGCGAGGCGAAGACACGTTTTAAGATCACGCCTGAGGCGCTAGAGAGGGCCATTACGCCCAAGACCAAATGGCTTATTTTGAATTCTCCGTCAAATCCGACAGGGGCTGCCTATAGGCGGGGCGAACTCATCGCCTTGGGGGAAGTTCTTTTGCGCCACCCGAATATCCTGATTTTGATGGATGATATATATGAGCATCTTGTTTATGACGGCTTTAAATTTGCGACATTGGCGCAGGCGGTGCCGGCGCTTTATGACCGCGTTCTGACCATGAACGGCGTCTCCAAAGCCTATGCAATGACAGGTTGGCGCATTGGTTATGCGGGAGGGCCGGAATGGCTTATCAAAGCGATGGCAAAAGTGATGGCGCAAACGACCTCCAATGCATGTTCAATTAGTCAATGGGCGGCGACTGCAGCCCTTTCAGGGGATCATAGTTTTCTAAAAGAATGGAAGGCGGCCTATAGCGCGCGGCGTGATTTCGTTGTGGACGCGTTAAATGCTGTACCGGATCTGCACTGCCTAACGCCTGATGGGGCCTTTTATGTTTATCCAGATTGTAGACAGATGATTGGCAAAAAGACGCCGCAAGGGGATTATCTGGATTCGGATAAGGCTGTTGCAAAAGCATTGCTGACGCGCGCGCATGTCGCCTTGGTGCCGGGTACAGCCTTTCACAGTGGACCGAATTTGCGCTTATCTTATGCCGCAGATATGGATAGCCTGAAGACTGCGTGCGCAAGAATCGCGGCCTTTGCGGCGCGGCTTACGACCTAGGCCTCAAGGACTGCGCGGTTATGCGTTGGCCGCCCGAGCGTCATTGTTTGTGAAGTAATACTCCAGCAATGCCAGCAATTTACCTTGCTGGACGGGCTTGACCAAATAATCGTCCATACCGGCATCAAGGCAATTTTCGCGGTCATATTTTAGCGCATGTCCTGTCAAAGCGATAATCGGCGTATGAGGCCTCCCATTGTTCTCATTAAAGGTGTTGATCTGGCTTGTGGCCTCATAACCGTCCATAACGGGCATAGAGATATCCATCAAAACAAGCGGGAAGCGGTCTGGCTCGGCGATGAACATATCAACGGCCTCTTTCCCATTATTGGCAAAAATGGGTTGAAATGGACTATCAGCGAGCATTAGGCGGACCACATCCTGATTGAGCTTGAAGTCTTCGGCTACCAAGATTTCGGCTTTTGAATATGAGGGCAATGCAGTTTTAGGCGGTGTTGGCGCGCTGGCGGCTGCCCGATCGGCTGGCGGCGCGGAGGCGAGCTGCGGCATTGATGGTAATTTAGCGGGAGGTTTGGAAAGCTCTTTGATAATTGTTTTATACAGGCGGTTTTCGCGAACGGGCTTCATGAGGAAGCTCACAACCCCAATTTTGGACAGAACATCGCTGCTAAGCGGTTGATCACAAGAAGAAAGCATTAAAATAGGAGGCGTGTCGAATTTCGGATTCGCATTGGCCATATAGGCAAATTCTTCTCCATTCATACCGGGCATGAGATAGTCTAGTAAGATGAGATCATAAGGTGAATTTTTCTCCGCTGCATCTCTAAGGCATTTCAGACCTTCAATACCGTTTTCACAGCTTGTGGCGATCATGCCCCAACTCTCTGTTTGCTGGGTAAGGATACTGCGGTTAACTTCGATATCGTCAATTATAAGAACACGCTTTCCCGCAGCCTCAGTCGTATCAATTGCCGGAGAGTTGCGCGATTTATCAAGCTGTAGAGGGATAGAGAAGCAAAATTTGGATCCCTCACCAAAAATGGATGTGACGTTCATCCTGCCATTCATTAGCTCGACAATTTTTTTGGAGATGCTCAGGCCGAGGCCTGTTCCGCCGTAAACCCGAGTGGTGCTGCCGTCGGCTTGCGTAAATTTTTCAAAAATATTTTCGATTTTATGGGATTCGATCCCAATACCTGTATCTGTCACGGTTACAGTTACCATTGTTTTGTCGCTTGCGCGGGCAGGGGCCGAGGCCTCTACATTGATCAATATATGGCCTTCGTCCGTAAATTTAACAGCGTTACTGACCAGATTTGTCAGGACCTGACGAATACGCCCCGCATCGGCATTAAACATATGCGGTAAATCGGACGGGTAATTCACAATGATTTCGAGGTTCTTTTCCTTGGCCTTTATACTCAATAGGGAGGCTACATCGCCAATTGTATCCGCAAGATCAAAACTGACCGGGTCTAGCTCCAGGGCACCGGCTTCAATTTTTGAAAAATCAAGAATATCATTAATAATAGTCAGAAGCGCAGAGGCAGAATCATTAATTACATTGACAAACTCTCTTTGGCGTTCATCAATATCTGTATTTGCAAGAAGCTCTGCCATGCCCAAAACGCCGTTCATGGGCGTGCGGATCTCGTGACTCATATTTGCAAGAAATTCTGATTTAGCATGTGAGGCCGCTATGGCTTCGTCCTTCGCGCGCTCAAGCGCCGCCGCTTGGTGACGTTCACGCGTTACGTCTTTTACAAATACACGAAGTAGGGTTGGCTTACCGGCAGGGTCGCGCTCAATTTTGCCCGTTGCCCGGCTGTACCTCTCCTGACCGTGCTGGGTCGACATTTGGCAGGTTACGTCAAATCGGTCTCCATTTTTGGGAGCATTCGTGAGCGCGTGCCGGAATTTATATCGGTCGTCGGGGTGAAGCGTGTGCAGAAATCCTTCGCGTTTGATTTTATCAATATTTTCGGCTTTAAAATAATCTCTTAAGGAACGGTTGAGCGTATATTCCTTGGTTTTAAAATTGTAGGTCCAATAGCCAGCGTTACCAAGACGCAGCGCCACTTCAAGCATATCGTCTTTTTCAAGGAGGGAGGTGACGTCATAGGCCATTGAAATAAGATAGCCATTGGGGAGTTTTTTACGCACGAGTTGTATGCGCCGCCCGTCAAGGAAATCATGAATACCGTCAGGGTTTTTCTCAACTTCGCCGCTCTTGTTTTTTTCCGGCGAGATTAGATCACTTTTTACAACCTTTTCTTCGATAATCTTATGCTTCAACATCGCTTCATGACATACGCTCAGGTGGTCTCCCACTTTTATCGTCCCAATCGGAAGGCCAAGCTGCTCAAGCATGCCTTGACCCATATAGCGATAAGTCATATTTTCATCGAGAATAGCAACGCCCACATCAAGGGCTTCATCGAGGAACTTAAAGAACTCGATTTCTTTTCCAGCCTCAATTCGGTCAGGAAAGAGCGCTTCGATGGCCATTTCGCTTTTTGTTTCCATTATATAGTGCCTGATTCTCAAATTCTGTCCCAATGGCACTGTGCAGTCATGAATCTTAACAAAATGGAAAAAAGCCGAGCTCGGATTAAATCCGGCTCGGCTGAAGTCTTCGCATATCAAACCGGGGAAGGGTTGAAAGCGGTATTACAAGAAAACATAAAGGGGAGGACGTTGTCTTGTGCACTCTATATAGGGGCACTTTTTTTTAAGAACAACGTGCGACGCCGCAAATGAGCTATGCATTTATGCATATCAGAGCAGGCTTCATACTCCCGCAGGGTGAAGTTAGGTTTCCCAGTTCTTGGTGACTCGAATAAGAAACTCGCGAAAGACTTTGGCTTTGACCGATCCGCGCAGCTCTGTTGGGTAAACAAAATAAACGCTAAAGGGCTCACCGCGAACGGTTGGCAGAACGCGAACAAGCCGGCGCGATAATGCGGTCATGTAATCCGGAAGTCCGGCAAGGCCAATGCCTGCCTCTGCGGCGCGCATGATCCCGTGAAGATTACTCACTGACATGACGGGTTTGAGCGGATTATTTTCTCTCCCGCCTGCCGACAGAACCCAATTTGAGCTATGCAGGCGCGAGGGCATCAACTCGCCAAAGGCGACGATTTTGTGATTTTCTAAATCCTGCGCAGAGGTCGGCGCGCCATATTTCGCCAAATAATTATCGGAGGCATAGAGACTCTGAGAGATCGTACCCAATTTACGTTCGATCACATCCCCTTGCGTGGAGGGCCAGGGCCGCAAGGCGCAATCGACATCAAACGATGAAAGATCGTGCTCTTCATCCTCAAGCAGTAGCTGCACATCTATTTCAGGATAGGCAACAAGAAAGTCCGGCAATACGGAGGTAAGCCAATTCGCGCCGAGCGAGATAGGGGTCGATACGCGGAGCGTCCCTTGCGGCTTATTGCGGCTATTTAAAACAGTTGCCTGCACTAGAGCCGTTTTGTGCGCAATTTCGCGGGCAGTTAAAAATAGGATGCGGCCTTGTTCTGTCAGGGTGAGGCCACGCGCATGACGATGAAAAAGCGGCGTATCCAGACTGTCCTCTAGGGAGGTGATTTGCCGAGAGACCGCCGATTGTGAAATTTGAAGCCGCTCGGCTGCCGCTGTGAGCGAGCCTGTCTCGGCCGCCGCATGGAAGGTTTTTAGTTTATCCCAATCCAGCGTATCGACCATCTATTCTGCCGCATGTTGGGAAGCTTCGCCTGCGTCTTGCTCGGTGAGCCAGCGCTCGGCTTCAAGGGCGCTCATGCAGCCAAGGCCCGCTGCCGTTACCGCTTGACGCCAAACCTCGTCCGATACATCGCCAGCTGCAAAGACGCCCGGAATATTCGTCGAGGTGCTGTCGGGGGCGGTTGTGATATAGCCGCCGTCATTCATAACGATATGACCTTTGAAAACATCGGTGGAAGGTTTGTGGCCAATCGCGATAAAGACACCGTGAGTTTCGCGTTCAAACACCTCGCCCGATTTCACATTTTTAAGACGAACGCCCGTAACGCTGAGCGGCTCCTCCGAGCCCGTGATTTCTTCGAGTGTTGTGTCCCAGAGAATCTCGACTTTTTCGTGATTAAACAGGCGCTGCTGCAAAATTTTCTCCGCCCGCAGGCTGTCGCGGCGGTGCACCAAGGTAACTTTTGAGGCAAAATTTGTGAGGAACAGCGCCTCCTCAACAGCAGTATTGCCGCCGCCGACAACGACCACGTCTTTGTTGCGGTAGAAAAAGCCGTCGCATGTCGCGCAGGCAGAGACGCCGAAGCCTTGAAATTTTTCTTCGGAGGGCAGACCCAACCACTTTGCCTGCGCGCCAGTCGCGATAATCACGGAGTCGGCGGTATAAACCGTTCCCGAGTCAGATTTCAAAATGAAAGGCCGCTGGGTAAAATCAACATCTAAGATCACGTCCTCATAGAAAGCAGTTCCAAATTTCAAAGCGTGCTCTTTGAATTTGTCCATAAGCTCAGGGCCAAGGATTTCGGGGAAGCCGGGATAATTCTCAACATCGGTGGTAATTGTAAGCTGTCCGCCAGGCTGTAATCCTGCGACAATGCCGGGCTCTAGCATCGCACGCGCCGCATAAACGGCGGCCGTATATCCGGCAGGTCCCGAGCCGATGATCATTACTTTGTGATGGATAGTCTCTGGCATAGCTCGCTCTGAATCGATTTGTATAAGCTAAAGACATAAGGTTGCCCCGATGGGAGCGCAAGTGCGCCTTTTCAGTGCGGTGTGGATAGGGGGCAGATCATCTATGGCTTGTGTAAACACGTAGGCGGACTATAGTTGTCCTATGATAACTATCACAAAACACTGCTTAAAAACCCTTACCCTTCTATCTGCCTGTCTTGGGCTTTCGGCCTGCTCGGGAACGCCTAGCGTATCCGCTCCCTCAAGCTCCGCGTCCGAAACATCCGCTGAACCTGATAAATATGACCGGCTTGCGCCGCCTATTCGGGAGTCCTTGCAAATGCCGGCCATACTCGTGTTTTCCAAAACGCGCGAATGGCGGCATGAAGACGGCATTACCGGCGGGGATATGCACATGCTCAAGCTCTCGCGCGTGCTGAATTACGGCATCTTTACAACAGAGAACGCGGCGGTATTTAACCCTGACGATTTGGCGCGTTTTAAACTTGTTGTGTTCAATAATTTCACGGGTGATGGTCTCTCGCCCGATCAGAAAGCCGCCTTTAAAGCGTGGACGGAGGCCGGCGGCGGCATTTTAGCTTTGCATGGCTCAGGGGATAATTCTCATGGTGATTGGCTGTGGTACGCCCAAACGATCATCGGGCCGACCTTTATTAGCCATCCGATGGACCCGCAATTTCAAGAGGCCCGCGTCGAGACTTTGGCGCAAGACCATCCTGTCGCCAAAGGTCTGCCCAAAAATTGGAGCGCGGTTGAGGAATGGTACACGTTCGACTCGGTCCCCGACGAAAATTTTACGGTGATTGCGGGCATTGACGAGAGCACCTATAGCCCCGTCAATAATGTTTACGGTGATGTGTCTGATCTGCGTATGGGCGAGGGCGCGGAAAATCACCCGATTATTTGGGCACGCTGCATAGGTGAGGGCCGCAGTGTATATTCTGCCATAGGACATCTTGAAACGGCCTATGATAATCCGCCCTATCAAGTTTTGATTGAGAATGCAGCGAGATGGGTCCTTAAAGAAACGGATCCTGAAAATGCGGGCTGTAAATAGTCGCCAGAATGTTCTCTAGTTGAAAACGGCGCGGCGCGCCTGAGCATGAGCTAGGACACGGGCCGCTGCGCGCTCTGTTTCATTCAGCGCGGTGTAATCTGTCCCGAGCAATTCCCCGCAAAAGGGGGTAAGGTGGCAGCGCGTTTCAAGAGCCCTATAAAGCGCTTCAAATTTTCCAGATGTTCCACTCTTGGGGAGTGTCATGGGCAGGGTGAACACTGCTTTGCCCGTGCTGCACGCCTCCGTGAGCATATTTGTGCTGTCTTGGGTGATTAATATCGCCTCTGCCCCGCCGAGCAGGGCGTAATAAGGGTTTTCGCCTTCGCCGTCATAAAGCCATATATGATCATGGCGGCTTGCCAGCCGTTTATACTCTGTGACCGCCCAATGGGGGGTACGCCGCGAGGAGGTAATCATGAGGCTATGGCCCGCGCCCAGCACTGATTTAGCCGCTTGCATATGGAGGGCGTGATCGGCCTTGCTCATTTTATGGGTTTTCGATGGACCGCCAATCAGCATGGCGACACGCGGCATTGGCAGGCGCTCTAATTTTGCGGAAAATCGAAGGGTTTCGGTGATCATTCGCTCTCGCGTCACGCGGTTCGGACTCCCAATCATAGGCTCCACATTAACGCCAGTCAGGCCATCATGTTCGGGCGCAATTACAAGATCAAATTTGGCGGGGTCAATGCGCGGATGCTGAATATAGACTGTAAATATCTCAGGATGATGGGCTTTAAGCGCGAGGAGAGGGGCAATTGCTTGCCGCCCGCACCCAATCGCGAATTCGGGCCGGCTTGCCGTGTCAATATAGGGGAGATGATGATCCTCGGGATGCCGGCGCATCTTAAATTGCACTAAGGGGGGCATAGCCCTGAAGGCCGCCCCATTCTCTATTTTAAATGTCGTGAGCGTTAGCGGCGTCTCCCGCGCCATAGCCTCAGCGAGGCCAAGGGCCTGATTTTCAATACCTCTGCGCCCATCGCTGATGATCCAGCAAGCCGCAGCGAAAGGTTGCATTAAATGAATTCAACCGCGAGGATTTCGTAGCCTTTCGCGCCGGCAGGAGCCATAACCTCAAAACTATCCCCGACCCCCTTTGTGACCATGGCTCTAGCAATAGGGGAGGTAATGGAGATTTTGCCGTCTTTTACATTGGCTTCGTCTTCGCCAACGATTTGATAACGGCTTTCTTCATCTGTGTCTTCGTTTACAATTGTAACCGTTGCGCCAAATTTGACCGTATCGCCGCTCATTTTTGTCACGTCGATAACTTGCGCAAGTGAAAGCTTGCTTTCAAGCTCTTGGATGCGGCCTTCCACAAAGCCCTGCTTCTCTTTGGCGGCGTGATATTCTGCATTTTCGGAAAGATCGCCATGGTCGCGCGCAACCGAAATCGCATTGATAATGTAAGGGCGCTCCACAGTTTTAAGCTGCTTGAGTTCAACTTCGAGAGCCGCGTGTCCCGCGACAGTCATAGGATATTTTTGCATAGTCTTTCCTAAATTCTTAAGCCGTAGACAGTTAAGGGTTTTAGCCTGAATATCAAGCCCCTTTCGCCGCGGCGGCGCATTAGACAGGGTGAGTATAAGGCGGGATTTGTGAATGGTCGGTAAAATGTCGGCTTGATAAATAAGCGTCAATAAACGCTTTGCTCTTTGGTAGGGCCGAGAAGTTATTGCCGAAAAAATGGCGGCAGGGGTGCCACCCTGCCGCCTGTCTTAGGTCCAACAAAAGGAGATGTTTAGCTTAAGACATTTTATGATGACAAGGCGGCTTAGCCTTGTCAATTCTGAGGTGCAGGGCCGCTAACTTGCGGCGATTGATTGCAAGCTTTGGACCTCATACCCGCCTCTGCGCAGCGCTTTGATGGCCTCAACCGACGCACGCGCGGCGGCGGCTGTCGTAAAATAGGGAATTTTTTGCGTGAGAGCCGTACGGCGGAGGCTAAAGCTGTCTTGCAGGGACTGTTTGCCGCTTGTCGTGTTAAATACCAGCGCGATCTCGCCGTTTTTCATGGCGTCAACAATATGCGGACGGCCCTCATGGACCTTTTTGATATATTCAATCGTTAGGCCTTGTTCGCGCAAATATTTCGTCGTGCCGCCTGTTGCGACAATTTCAAAACCCTCTTCAATCAAAGTTTTCGCAAGCTCTGCCATAAGCGGCTTGTGGCTCTCTCGCACGGAGATGAAGACCTTACCTTCAAGCGGTAAATTAACGCCCCCGCCCAATTGGCTTTTAGCGAAAGCTGTACCAAAATCTGCGGCAAGGCCCATGACTTCACCGGTTGAGCGCATTTCTGGCCCAAGAATGGTGTCCACGCCGGGGAATCGCGCAAAGGGGAAGACTGCTTCTTTCACGGCGATATGCTCTTGTGGTTTGAAATCAAACGCTAAGTCTTTGATTTTTCCGCCAGCCATGACTTTTGCGGCCAGATTTGCGATAGGCAGGCCTATGGCTTTGGCAACAAAGGGCACGGTGCGCGAGGCGCGCGGGTTGACTTCGATAAGGTAGACCGTGCCGTCCTTTACTGCGAATTGGACATTCATTAGACCAACAACACCGAGTTCAAGTGCAAGGACGCGGCTCTGGCGGGCAAGTTCTTTTTGAATTTCCTCTGATAGCGTATAGGGCGGCAAGGAACAGGCGCTGTCACCAGAATGCACGCCTGCCTCTTCGATATGTTCCATAATGCCCGCGACGAAAACGTCCTCGCCGTCGCAAATAACGTCAACATCCACCTCAATCGCATCGCGCAAATATTGGTCGATCAACAGAGGGGATTTACCTGTGACTTTCACCGCTTCGCTCACATAGCGGCGCAGATCAGCGAGGTCTTCGACGATTTCCATGCCGCGCCCGCCCAAAACATTCGACGGCCGCAAAACAACAGGGTAGCCGACTTCTTGGGCGGCGACTTCGGCTTCCTTAGCGGTCCTAACAATGGCATTATTAGGCTGGGTCAGTTTTAATTTGTCAACAAGTGCTTTGAAGCGTTCGCGGTCTTCGGCGCGGTCAAGCGCGTCCCGTTTCGTGCCAAGCAGGGGAATACCGTTGGCCTCCAAGGCTTCAGCGAGTTTGAGCGGCGTTTGTCCGCCAAACTGCACAATCACGCCGAGAAGCTCGCCGGCTGATTTTTCTTTAAGAATCAATTCAAGCACATCTTCTTGAGAGAGGGGTTCGAAATAAAGCCGATCCGAGGTGTCATAATCCGTTGAAACGGTCTCTGGGTTACAATTGACCATAATGCTTTCGATATTGATATCAGCAAGGGCAAAAGCGGCATGACAGCAGCAATAGTCAAACTCAATGCCTTGGCCGATGCGGTTTGGCCCCCCGCCAAGGATGATCACCTTTTTACGATTTGATACGCCGGATTCGCAGGCTACTTCACCGTCAAAACTCGGGGTTTCATAGGTCGAGTACATATAAGGCGTCTTGGCTTGAAATTCGGCCGCGCAGGTATCCACCCGCTTATAGACAGGGTGGATTTTGTGCTTGTGGCGAGCCTTGCGCACAGCATTTTCAGATTTCCCGCTGAGCTCCCCAAGCCGCGCATCAGAAAAGCCCTCGGCTTTGATGGCGCGCCACTCTTGAGGTGTTTGGGGTAGTCCATTGTTTTTTATATGGTCTTCGGCTTTAACGAGGCCCTGAATTTGACGAAGGAACCACTTATCAATCATTGTATATTGGTAGACCTTGTCAATTGTCATGCCGAAGCGGAACGCCTGCGCAACGACGAGTAACCTGTCCGGCGCAAGGATTGAAAGGCGGGCTTTGAGCGCTTTTTTCAGCTCATTTCCGTCTTCAGTGAATTCGATATCGTTAAGGCCCGTAAGGCCGGTTTCAAGAGAGCGCAGGGCCTTTTGGAAGCTTTCGGCAAAGGTCCGCCCAATCGCCATAGCCTCTCCAACCGATTTCATGGAGGTCGTAAGCACAGCGTCTGAACCCGGAAATTTTTCAAAGGCAAAGCGGGGGATTTTTGTGACCACATAGTCAATTGTTGGCTCAAAGGCGGCGGGGGTTGCGCCAGTGATGTCATTATCGAGCTCGTCTAAAGTATATCCGACAGCCAGTTTGGCGGCGATTTTTGCAATCGGGAAGCCTGTGGCTTTGGAGGCAAGCGCGGAAGAGCGGGAGACTCGAGGGTTCATCTCAATGACAACCATTCGCCCGTCTTTGGGGTTAAGGCCAAATTGCACATTTGACCCGCCGGTCTCAACTCCGATCTCGCGTAGAACCGCGATGGAGGCGTCTCGCATGCGTTGATATTCTTTATCAGTTAGCGTGAGGGCGGGCGCAACGGTGATTGAATCGCCCGTATGAACACCCATTGGGTCTATATTCTCGATTGCGCAAATAATAATACAGTTATCGTCTTTGTCGCGGACGACCTCCATTTCATATTCTTTCCACCCCAATAGGCTCTCGTCCACGAGGACCTGATTGGTAGGGGACGCCATAAGGCCAGAGCGCACAATCTCTTCATATTCTTCGATATTATAGGCGACGCCGCCGCCCGTCCCGCCAAGGGTAAAGGCTGGGCGGATAATGGCAGGAAGTCCCGTATATTCTAGTTTCTCTACGGCTTCGGCCACGCCTGCGGAAATATTGCCCTCGGGCGCGGTAATAATGGTTGCACGCGGGTTCTCGAGCCCGATTTTTGTCATAGCCTCGGCAAAGCGTTCTCTGTTCTCCGCCTTGTCTATGGAATCGGCCTTCGCGCCGATCATCTCCACATTGTATTTTTCCAAAACGCCTTGCTCTTCAAGCTTCAGCGCCGTGTTCAGGGCTGTCTGGCCGCCCATGGTTGGTAAGAGGGCATCTGGCCGTTCAATCTTGATAATTTTTTCAACCATTTCTGGTGTAATTGGCTCAATATATGTCGCATCAGCCATACCGGGATCGGTCATAATGGTAGCGGGATTAGAGTTAATCAGGATGATCCGATAGCCTTCTTCGCGCAGTGCTTTACAGGCCTGTACGCCGGAGTAGTCAAATTCACACGCCTGTCCGATAATAATGGGCCCAGCTCCGATAATAAGAATGGACTTGATATCTGTACGTTTACCCATAATTCTACCCAAAAAAAGGGTCCGATTTCCTAAAGGAATCGGGCCCGAAAATGCAAATTGTCCTCTCCTATAGATTTGCGGCCTTGGTTACAAGCTTTCCCTTAGAAAATTGTGAAAAAATGGAATTTCGTAGATGAAGTTCTGTCTTTTAGTATGGGCCGCACTTGTGTTACTCTGGGGAACGTTATTGAGGTGAATCATGGTCAATCGGTATCAAATGCGGCGTTCAAACCTTGGTGGGCGCACTATGAGACGCGGACGCCGTCGCGGCGGGTTTCGTTGGCAACTCATGTTGCTCTTTGCCATCGGAGCAGGTGTTTATTACTTCGCTAATCAGGAAACCGTGCCGATTACGGGCAGAAAACAATTGCGGACGATGAAGCCCGCTCAAGAAGTGCAGCTTGGGCTTCAATCCTATCAGCAAATCCTAAGCGATAGTCAGGTTTTAGAGCGTGGCCCCGTTGTGGACGCGGTAAAGGATATCGGCAGAAAGCTTGCGCGCGAAGCCGAGAAAATGATGATCACCGAAACGGGGAAAGAAACTGGTTTTTCATGGGCTTTTAATGTGATTGAAAGCGAGCAGGCAAATGCCTTTGCACTGCCGGGCGGTTTCACCGCTGTTTACACCGGACTTATTCCTATCGCAGAGAATGAGGATGGCCTTGCTGTGATTATGGGGCATGAAATTGGCCATGCTCTGGCCCATCATGGGGCCGAACGCATGGCGCAGCAAAATATGCAGCGTATTGTTGGAGCGGGCGTGGCCATGGGCGCGGGAGGTATGGATTTTGGCGCCCAAAAAGCGGTTATGGGCGTATTTGGCGGCATTTCGCAATATGGCTTTGCGCTCCCGTTTTCTCGCAAGCACGAATCAGAGGCAGATGAAATTGGTCTCTATCTTACGGCGCAGGCCTGCTATGATCCGCGCGAAGCCCCCGAGCTTTGGAAACGTATGGGCGCGCAGGGCGGGCAAACACCGCCAGAATTTCAAAGCACCCACCCGTCGCCTCAGACACGCGTCCAGGACTTTCAGC
This sequence comes from uncultured Caulobacterales bacterium, assembly GCA_964410285.1. Lineage (GTDB taxonomy): Bacteria > Pseudomonadota > Alphaproteobacteria > Caulobacterales > Maricaulaceae > Fretibacter. Next base: position 182,459 of record CAYPFR010000004.1, read on the forward strand.
GGCTGATGCCAAGGGCTATTGCGATTTATAATCAAAATTGCCCCAATAAGATTCCGACGCGATGAGTGAACGTGTATTGGTTACCGGCTTTACCGGATTTATAGCCTCTCATATTGTCAAGAAACTCGTCGAAAATGGCTATAGCGTTCGGGGTACTGTCAGAAATAAAACCAAGGCGCAACGCGTTTTAGCCGCCTTATCGGCAGGCGGGGTCGAGATCAAAAATATTGAACTCGTCGAGGCGGATCTTGGATCCGATACAGCTTGGCATGAGGCCGTTCAGGATTGCCGTTTCATTCAGCATGTCGCAAGCCCGTTTCCCCTTGAGGGGCCTGATGAGCGCGAGGGACTTGTGCCCGAGGCCCGCGCCGGTGCGCAGCGCGTGCTGGAGCATGGTTTTTCCGCGGGCGCAGAGCGGATAGTTATGACATCTTCTGTTGTTTCTATGATAGGCCAAAAGGGACGCGGCAAAGAAATGTCGTTTACCGAAGCGGATTGGTCTGACCCTGATTGGCCGCCGCTTAAGGCCTATGCCGTTTCCAAAACACGGGCTGAGCTTTCAGCCTGGGCTTATGCCGAGGCGCAAGGACTTAAAGATAAGCTTGTAACAGTCTGTCCTGGCCTTGTTTTTGGGCCGGATAGCTATCGTAACTCTGGTGCGTCGCTGGAATTGTTAAAGGCACTTTTTGCGGGACAAATGCCAAAAGCGCCCAAAATTGCTTTCCCGATTATTGATGTTAGGGACTGCGCCTCCATCCACGTTGCGGCCATGAAGGCCCCCGAAGCCGCAGGCCGGCGATTGATTGCGGGGGCAGATACGCTTTGGATGAGCGGCATAGCCAGTGTCCTGCGCGCGGAATATCCGAGGGCTTCTAAGTTACCCACTGGGGAGTTGCCTAATTTCATTGTAAAAATTGCAGCGCTTTTTGATGACCGCATCAAGAGTATTTTGCCTGACCTCGGGACGTTTCATTCCGCCAATACAAGCTATGTCACGAATATGACCGGCGTAATGCCGCGTCCTGCAAAAGAAGCTATTTTGGCCGCGGCTCAAAGCCTGATCGCAAATGGAGATATCGAGCTGTAACCACCTTGAGGCGGCCCTGATGCTCGTCTTGGTTACAGAGCTTCAGCAAACCGTTCAAACAGATAAAAACTGTCTTGGGGCCCCGGACTAGCTTCCGGGTGATGCTGAACGGAAAATACAGGTTTGCCCTTGATACGAATGCCGCAATTAGACCCATCAAAAAGGCTGACATGGGTCTCTTCGACCGTGTCCGGCAAGGAGGCACTATCAACAGCAAAGCCATGATTCATCGAGACGATCTCGACTTTATTTGTTGTGTGATCTTTGACGGGGTGGTTGGCACCGTGGTGGCCTTGTTCCATTTTTAGCGTTTTAGCACCGAGCGCGAGCGCGAGTAGTTGATGCCCGAGGCAAATGCCCAGCATCGGCACATCCGCCGCTATTAGGTCGCGAATGACGGGTAGGGCATATTTGCCCGTTGCCGCAGGGTCGCCAGGGCCATTGGAAAGCACGACGCCGTCGGGTTTGAGCGCCAAAATTTCTTTTGCCGAGACCGTACCCGGGACCACAGTGACTTTCAAATTTTGGCTGACCAGATTTCTTAAAATATTACGCTTAACGCCGTAATCAATAAGGACGATTTTTTTTATGCCCTCAATATCCCGATATCCGTCGGGCCAAACCCAGCGCGCTTCCCGCCAGTTATAATTTTCTTGTGACAACACATCGATCGCGAGATCGGCGCCGACAAGTCCCGCCCATTTACGCGCTCTCTCAACCAGCGCAGGAATGTCAAATTTGCCTTCTGGGTTATGGGCAATTACGCCATTGGGCATGCCCTTATCACGTATATAGGCGGTGAGGGCACGCGTATCTATTCCTGAAAGTCCAATGATGTTTCTGGCCTCAAGCCATCCATGTAAATGTCTTTCAGAGCGCCAGTTTGACGGCTCTGTTACGGCGGCGCGAAAAATAGCGCCTCGGCAGGCTGACATCGCGCGGGGCGTCGAGGCCTCTTCATCTTCTGTCGTGGTACCGGTATTGCCGATATGCGGGAATGTGAAGCAGACGAGCTGCGCCGCATAGGACGGGTCTGTCAGGATTTCCTGATAGCCTGTAATGGCTGTGTTAAAACATACTTCGCCAACGGCCTCGCCTATAAACCCGCAGCCCTGCCCATGGAAAACAGAGCCATCTGAAAGAACCAAAACGCCTGTGGTTCCGCGGGGAATGTTTTGAAATTTTTCGTCTTGCATTTAACGGGTCTCACTATATGAGTGCCGAGCTCGGCTTCTGGCTGGTACGCACAAATCTGTGCTGTTTTAGAGAGCAAAATTCAGGACGCAAGAGGCAAAGCATATTTCACGCCTATATTACTTGTCTTTTTGCGCAAATAAATGGTAATTTAAAAGATCGCGACGGTGATGGGGCCGCTGCTCGCGTCCAAAATGTGCGATGACTACCGCTTGGGTGGAATCGCGAAAGGACGTAATGGCATTAAGAGATAGAATTTCAGAAGACACGAAAACGGCAATGAAGGCCAAGGACTCGGTGAAGGTTTCGACGCTTCGCCTTGTCAGCGCCGCCATCAAAGACCGCGATATCGCCGCACGTAGCTCGGACCGCTGCGGCGGGATCGATGATAGCGAGATCATGAGCTTGCTGGCCAAAATGCTCAAGCAGCGTGAGGAAAGCGCCAAGACCTATGAGGAGAACGCTCGCCCGGAATTGGCGGAGCGCGAGATTACGGAAATGGAAATTATCCGTGCCTATATGCCCACTCCGCTAACGGATGAAGAAGTTGAGGCAGCGGTTGCCAAGATCGTTGATGAATCCGGAGCAACGTGTCTAAAGGATATGGGCAAAATCATGAATAGCCTTAAGAGTGATTACGCGGGCCGAATTGATATGGGTAAAGCAGGTAAGATCGTTAAAAGCCATCTCACGAGCTAGCAACGCTTTGATTAGCGCTCTCGGTAGAAATCAAAGATTACATTGATGTCCAGTGAGCCTATCCCCATTGAGAGGTCATATTCCGGCATGGTGTAGAGCAGGTCCAGCCGAATCGTTTGTTCATCAATATCGCCGTTTCCGCGCCGAATACCGGCAACGTTCCCAAATTCAATGATTTGGGTTGGCAGGCCAGAGAGATCGCCAAGATCATCTATCCCTGAGACGATCGTCACATTGCTAGCATTGGCGCGCGCGCCGAAATCAAATCCCGCGTCATTACCGCGGGCCGTGATCGATGGGCGTAACTTTATGTCCCCAAGGCCAATGGTATTGGCAAAATCTCCACTCGCATTTGTGATGGCAGCAAGGGCACGAATAGAGAATCGTGTATTCCGAGAGCTGATGAAAAAACTATGGGAATAGGCATTGCCCGGCCCGTCGAGCTTCAAGTCCGTTGCGGAATTTAGGGAGAAGGCATTGAAGCTATCGCCGGCATCCAAAAAGCCATCGCCATCATCGAATATATTGCCGGTGATTGCATTTCCGTTTTGCGAAACGCCCATAAGCATGGACTGCACTGAATTGGGGCCGCGGCCAATGATAGAGTTCAGTGTTCCTGTGATGTTTGGGTTTTCCGCTCGTCTGTAAAAGGACGGCATGGGACTACCGAAGGGGACACAACATCGATTAGTGGAAAATTGAAAATTGTCATATATGTCAAAATCCTGCCCATCATGGACAACGGCGCAGCCATAAGTACGGCACCAAAAATCCGTATCTAGGAAACTGGCGGAGGCCGCTTCATAGGCACAGAGACTAAAGGCAAAGGTTGCCAGCGCCTTCTTATGGGAGTTTGTAATCAAGCGAATCTATATCCACATTCATCGCGCGGAATTTGTTTTGCGGCGCAAAGGAATTGTTCATTTTGAAATCAATTATGTAATCTTGCCCTTTCTCAAGCTTCTCCAGCTCTTCGAGTTTTACGTTATAGGTGCGCTCCCCGCCGTTAAGAACAACTGCGGAAAGGGGTGTTTCGGCGACGATATTTCCGTCCGGTGTTTTGACATAGGCAGAGCCCTGGAGGCGGGCATGGGCGTCACCTTCATTTTTAATTTCAAGGGTGAGCATTGAGGGGTCGGCCTTATTGACCATAACACTTGCGACCTCTGGAAGGCTTTGAGAAGGGGTCAGCGTGAGATAAAATAGGGACGCGAGCTGATAGCGGTTCCAGACGCCTGAGGTCTCACCGCGCTCATTAAGCTCGGGTAGCATAGTGCTCGCGAGGAGCGCAAAGCGGTGGTCACCTTTATGTTCCAGCTTATAGGGAACTGAAATTTCCACCGTAACATCTTGTGAAGTTTCAGGTTTCAATGTCACAGATGCTGGTGAAAATCGTATCCAGTCTGCCGCGGATCGAGGGGTTTCGCCAGGCGCGTCAAGGACGAGTTTTCCGTCTTTATCCAGCGACCAATCGGCAAGGCCCATGGTCAAGCTGATAGTTTTGGTCTTGTGAACATTGCCAATGGTAACCACTTGACGTTGGCGATCACCGGGCTTGACTGTCATTTCTACCGTAGAGGGCTGTACGCCGACACCGAAAGCCGCCGCGATGGGCGCCGCATAAAGGGCCGATAAAAATCCCATAGCCACAAATGTAGACGTTACAATTAGTTTGCGAAGCATAGCGTTCCCCTCAGAGTAAATATGACGCAAGTCTAAGGGGAAACCCTTGCCTCTAAGTTAACATAGCTGAGCAAGATAGAGGCCGCGGGCAGGGGCGGCTGTTGGGTGATTAAGTGTCTTAAGGGAAAGCTAAACAAGCGTGGGTGAGCGCTTTGGGCTTTAACGAAATGGCGTGTCCCGAATTGCGGCTCCCGCAAGAGTGCTCTAGGGGGACACACATCCTAGCGTGCGTGAGCTTATTTGGATTAACCAACCGCCATAGGGTTGTCATGAATCAGCTTTCGGATGATTGGGATAAAGCTCTCAAGGCTATCGGCCTCAAAATCCGGATCAAAAGCAGGAGCATCCCACTCATCCACCAGCTGCACAGCGTAATCATACCACGGCTCATCTTTCCATTGCAGGCGCAGATCGGTTGGCGCGCCGAGATAATGATAATAATGCTCACCTTGAAACGCTTGGTGATTACGTAGCACATGATAGCTATCATCCGATACGTAGGGCCTAAGCATTTCCGCGGCGATTGGTCCGTGATTGGGTACATTCACGACCTTGGCCATATCGTGACACAGGGCAACAAGAATTTGCTCTTCGCTTGCGCCGCTGCGCCGGGCGAGCGTGGCGCACATTAAGGCATGTTGGAGCTGATTACAGGCAAAGCCGAGCGTCGCATCTTCGAGCTGCTTTAGCATATCAATAAATCTATCGGCGGATTTTTTAAAATCTTGCTTATGGGCGCTGCCAATCTTTTGCCAGTCTTCTAAGGTGCCGTCTTGCATTCGGGTGAATTTCGCCTGCTGGCTAACCAATGCGGGGTCGCGTTTTACTATGTCTGCATACTGGCTCATATCGTGATCTCCGCGAGTGTTTTTCTCATCTTATCAGAAATTGGTACAGATTTGCGAGTTTTTTCGTCGACATAGACATGGACGAAAAACCCCTGCGCGGCGGCTGTCTTTTCATCATTACGAAACAGGCCAACCTCATAACGCACGCTGGAGGTTCCCATCTTGGCAACGCGTAGCCCAGCCGTGAGGGTGTCCGGGAAAGATACGGGGCTAAAGAAATTGCAGCCGGATTCGACGGCAAGTCCAATAACTTCACTTTTCCCGATCTCAAGCAGGCCGTTATCAATTAGGTACCGGTTCACCACCGTATCAATATAAAAGTAATAGACCGAATTGTTTACATGGCCATAGACATCGTTATCCGCCCAACGGGTCTGGATTTTGAGATGATGCGGGTAATTTTCACGTAGGTTGGGCGCAGCGCGGGTCATAAAATCGCTTCGTAGATTTTAACTGTGGCGTCATAGGTCATTTCGCGCGCATTATTTCGCAAGAGGCGGTCCTTCGTCATGGCATCTTCTGCTATCATAGGGATGGCGTCACCCGTAATTTTCACCTCGCGGAGGGTTTGGGGCACATGCGTTGCCTCCTTTAGGGACTCCATACGGTCAATCAGCGAATTAGCCGTTTGGCCTGCACCTATATCGCGAGCGATCTCTGCGTACCAATGCTCTGCTTTTGGTGCGTTATATTTCATGACTTCCGTGAGGACCAGAGCGTTAGAGAGACCGTGCGGCACATGGAAAAAACCGCCCAATGGATAGGCGAGGGCATGAACGGCAGCGCAGGGCGCGTTGGAAAAGGCTTGCCCCGCGAGCATAGCGCCGATCAGCATATCATTGCGGGCTTCCGTGTTAGTCGGGTCCTCACAGGCCGTGACCAGTGCCTTGTCTAGTTTACGAAGCGCGGTCAGCGCCAGAGCATCGGACAGCGGATTTTTCTCAATAATCGAGGTGTAAGCTTCGATCGCATGCACCATGGCGTCAATGCCTGTTGCGGCCGTGATATGCTTTGGTAGGCCAAAGGTAAGCTCGGCATCCAGCAGCACGCGATCGGCATAGAGACTGTCTGCGACCACGCCCTTTTTGGCGGTTTTTCCCGTGGTAATAATCGCGACATTGGTCACCTCTGATCCTGTGCCCGCCGTTGTCGGAATAAGCATTAAGGGCAGGGTAGGACCTTTAGCATTACCGACGCCATAGAGTGTCTCAATGGGCTGCTCGCAGCCTGCAAGATGGGCGATAACTTTGGCGGTATCCATAGGGGACCCGCCGCCAAACCCAATCACGAGGCCCGCGCCAAAGTTTTTTACTGCCTCGGCGCCGCGAAGTACGATCTCCTCTGGCGGGTCGGCGACCACCTCGTCAAAAACCAACGCTTCATAGCCCGCTTGCCGGAGCGCTTCTAGGCCGCTATCGATCAAGCCAAGCGAACGAATGCCTTTGTCTGTAATGATCGCAATATGTTTATTCCGAGCCAAGCCGTCGATGTAGTGATCAAGCCGCGCTGCGCCGCCGGGCGCAATACGAATATCAGAGACGGTCTGGAAACTATGCATGGTTTGCCTATAGGCTAAGGGGAGGATTTACGAAGTGTGCCGGCTTGGAACTTAGCTCCCCATTTTACGGCTGGGGAAGTTAGGGGCGCGTTTTTCGAGAAAGGACTTTACCCCTTCCGCGCAATCCTCAGAGACAAATGCTTTTGAGAGCATATCGCTCTCGGTCATATGTGCGCCCATGGGGCCGCCGCCATAGCCATTGGAGTTGAGCATACTCATTCGCAGCAAGCGCTTGTTGTTTGCCATGCTGGCGGGAGAACAATTCTGCGCTATGTCTTGGGCGATCTCTATCGCGCGGGGAAGCACGTCCTGAGGTTCGCAAAGTTCACTCACAAGGCCGTATTGTAGTGCTGTCTCCGCGCCAAAAATATTGCCGCGTACAATTAAATCTTGTGCTTTAGCCCAGCCCATAACGCGGGGAAGAAACCAGCTGGAGGCTGCATCAAAAACAATGCCGCGCCGCGCAAATGGGAAACCCATTTTCATCTTGTTTGAGCCGACTTTTATATCCATAGCTAAGGTCATCGTTGCCCCTACCCCGACAGCGACGCCGTTGATCGCGGCGATAATCGGCGTATCACATTCAAAGATTGTCAGAGCGAGCACGCCGCCGTAATCACGGGGAATTCCGTCAATAATTTCCGGCTCGTCACTCAGACCTGCACCTGCGAATCCATTGCTTATATCTGCACCCGCGCAAAAAGCCTTGCCCGCACCTGTGACGATAATGGCGCGCACATTCGCGTCCTGTCCTGCCTTGATAATGGCGTCATTAAGCTCCGTATGCAGCGCCACATTATAGGCGTTCATTTTTTCCGGACGGTTTAGCGTTAAGATACGGACGGCGCCCTGATTTTCTACCAATACGTTTTGCGACATTTTGCTTGATCCCTTTGTTCTATGGGAAAGCTTAATGCGGCGGCTGTCTATCGGCAAGAGCTAACGGCAAGCCCATTGCGCGGGGTCAACCTAAACTCGCGAGGCCGAGCCGTGAAACTCCTCCAGAACTATGGCGGAATTGGCGTCAATCACGCCATCAAGGACAAGGAGCTTATTGTCGATAAAATGTGAGAGCGCCTTTATGTCAGCGGCGCGCACCACAAATTGATAATCGACTGACCCTGAGAGTTTGACGAAATTCTCAACCTCGGGGTAACTCACTATTTTGTTTCGAAATTTTTCGGCCACGCCGGTCTTTTGACGTTCCACATTGACGCTGATAACCGCCGTTATTGTTTGACCCAGTTTTTCGGCGTCCAGCTCTACTGAAAATTTTTTGATAATCCCAGATCGCACAAGGGCTTCTACGCGGCGCTGGGCGGCGGAGGCAGATAGATTGACCTTTTCCGCGAGCTGCACCCAGCTTATCCTCCCATCTTTAGCAAGTTCGCGGATAAGGCGCTGGTCTATGTCGTTTAACTTGCTCATCTTTCACCTATTTGCTGATCCTTGAAACGGGGCATCGATTTGCGCTTCTGGCGCGGCGTCAATGAAAGGCTGTAACGCTTGGCAGCGTTCACCAATCGCAGTAAGCGCCGGAAATTGCTTCATCTCTACACCAAAACGGCGAGCATTATAAATTTGCGGGATCAGGCAGGCTTCAAATACCGACGGTATTTGCGTGTATAGATAATCAGAGCTGCGCTGGTCTGCCAAAGGTTCCAAGGCCGCAAGGCCTCTTGCGATCCATTGGGCGGCCCATCTCCGTCTGTCGGCTTCGTCCGCGCCAAAATCCGCGGTCAGTTTTTGGAGTAAAGATAGATTTTGAATGGGGGCTATATCTGCGGCAATGACCATGGCTGCGCTTAAGACTTTAGCTCTTAATTTGGGTTCTTCAGGGATAAGGGCGGGGCCTGAGATTGTATTTTCAATGTAGTCAATGATCGCCAATGATTGCGTTAGCGTTGTCCCGTCTTCAAGTTCAAGCACGGGGACGTAGCCTTGAAAATTGCGCGCTAGATGGTCTTCGCCTCTGTGAACATTTTTCTTTAGGTCGATGGGGATATATTGATAGGCCGCGCCCTTTAGGGCGAGTGCGATACGCACGCGGTAGGAGGCAGAAGAGCGCCAATATCCATAAAGCTTAATCACGAAGTTTTGGGGGCTTCATATTTCTTCACAGTGTTTTCAATGCGGCCAAAAATAGAATTGCCGTCTTCATCGTTCATTTCAATACCGACTGTATCTCCAAATTTCATAAAGGGCGTCCGAAATTCGCCCGTTTGAATTTTCTCAATCATGCGGATTTCAGCAATGCAGCTATATCCCACGCCGCCGTCTTCAATTTTTTTTCCTTCCGAGCCTTTGTATTTATTTGAAACTGTGCCTGATCCTATAATGGTCCCAGCGCAGAGATTTCGCGTGCGGGCTGCATGGGCGACAAGCTGTGCCATGTTAAAGGTCATTTCGGTTTTTGCATTGGCTTTTCCGAATGCCGCGCCGTTATAATCTACCAATAAGGGCAAATTTATGGTCGCCTCGCTCCATGCCTTGCCAAGCTCATCTGGCGTCACGGCTACAGGCGAGAATGCTGAAGAGGCTTTCCCTTGAACAAATCCAAACCCTTTGCGAAGTTCATTGGGGATAAGCCCGCGCAAGGAAACATCATTGACCAACATGATGAGCTTTATATGGCTGAGCGCGTCATCTGCCGAGACTCCCATGGCGACGTCATCCGTAATCACGGTGATCTCCGCCTCCATATCAATTCCGTGAGCTTCGTCGGAAGCGATAATCGGGTCGCGCGGACCAATAAATGTGTCCGAAGCGCCTTGATACATCAACGGGTCTTCATAAAAACTCTCTGGGACCTCCGCGCCGCGGGCCTTGCGAACTAATTCAACATGGTTGAGATAGGCCGAGCCGTCGAGCCATTGATAAGCACGGGGCAGGGGCGAGGCGCATGCGGTCTGCACAAAAGTGAAGCCTTCGATTTTGCCGGCATTGAGCGCCTCATATTTGGCTTTTAATTGCGGTTCGCATTCCGACCAGCGGTCCAGAGCATCCTGCATATTGACCGCAATTTCGCCGGCGTCCACCGCTTTGGTGAGATCGCGGGAGACGACAACCAAATGACCGTCGCGGCCAAGTTTCAATGAGGCAAGTTTCATAGGGTTTTAGCTTTCGTTTTTGATTTTCTCATGCAGCCATGCGGCGTGACGCGGTGCCTTTTTTGTTTCTGACCATTCCGCAAGCATATCCGGCGCAACGTCACGCAGTGATTTCATTTGCTCGGGCGTGCCAATATCTGCTGCGAATTCTAGCCTGTGGCCATTTGGGTCAAAGAAATAGATCGACTTAAAAATACCGTGATGGGTCGGGCCCAGTACTGCGATGTCATTGGCCTCTAAATGCGCTTTCATCGCGTGCAGGGCCTCAAGGTTCTCAAGGCGCATGGCTATGTGCTGAACCCATTCGGGGGTGTTGCGATCGCGGTCCATATCGGGCTGCTCAGGAAGCTCAAAAAACGCCAGAACATTGTCGTTTCCAGCGTCGAGGAATATATGCATATAGGGATCATAAGCCCCCGTCGACGGGACATGGTCTTCGGCAATGGCGAGTTGAAAGTCCATGCCTAAAATCCCGCTGTAAAACTCGACGGTTTCTTTCGCGTCTTTGCAGCGGTAAGCGACGTGATGGAACCCTTTTATGTCTTGAACACTCATTAAACTCTCGCCTTTTGTTCTGGGACTTCGGTAAGTACGCCTCTATTGATCTGATCGCGTTCGATCGATTTGAAAAGGGCCTTAAAATTTCCTTCTCCAAATCCATCGTCGCCCTTGCGCTGTATAAATTCAAAAAATACAGGCCCAATTTGTGGCTCGGCAAATATTTGCAGCAAAAGACGCGGGTCATTATTTTGAGTTGAACCGTCCATCAAAATTCCCCGCATCTGAAGCCCCTCGACATCTTCCCCGTGGCCAGGGAGGCGCTCGGCGAGCATATCGTAATATGTCTTTGGCGGCGCGGTCATAAGCTTTACGCCAGCCTTCTCAAGGCGGTCGACACAGGCTGGCAGATCATCACAGCAAAGGGCGATATGCTGTATGCCCTCTCCGCGATGCTCCAAGAGATATTCCTGAATTTGGCCTTTGCCGTTCTCGCCTTCCTCATTCAATGGAATACGAATTTTACCGTCCGGAGCGGTAAGGGCGCGGGACGTCAGGCCCGTGTATTCACCCTTGATGTCAAAAAAGCGTATTTCTTTGAAATTGAACAAGCGCTCATAATATTCAGCCCAATAATCCATGCGGCCGCGGTAAACATTGTGGGTGAGGTGGTCGACGACGTTAAATCCAAAACCTTTTGGATGGCGTTCGACGCCCTCGATATACTTGAAATCAATATCATAAATGGTCAAGTCAATCCCGTCATCATCATCGTTATAGCGATCCACAAAATAGATCAGCGCGCCGCCAATTCCGCGAATGGCAGGAATCGAAAGCTCCATCGGGCCTGTGCTGACATTCACCACCTCTGCGCCCAGCTCCACGGCCCGATCATAGGCGACCTTTGCGTTCTTGACGCGAAAGGCCATGCCGCAGGCAGAGGGGCCGTGTTCGCGGCAAAAATGCTGGGCCGGAGTGCCGCTTTCGTAATTTGCAATCAGGTTGATGTCGCCTTGTCGCCAAAGGTCAACATCTTTGGAGCGGTGAACCGCAATTTTCGTAAAACCCATAGTCAGGAAGGTGCGTTCAAGCAAGCCGCGTTCAGGCGCTGAGAATTCAATAAATTCAAATCCATCTAAACCCATCGGATTTTTAAATAAATCTGCCATCTTGGATCCTATGATTGCTGCATCCGGTCATAACACAACTAGGCGGCAAAATGTCTGCGTTCTTGCGGTCTTTAGCGGTTTTCGTGCAATATTCCTGCGATTATTGCGAGAAAAATGAAATATACTGCGCTTGCTGCATTTGGGCACCTATGGCCGCCGCAGATGCCCCTGCATAAAAGTCGCGCGTCTTTGGTCTTCGGAACAAAATAATTGGTGGGAATTCGCTTTCCTGTTAAGCAAGGCCATGAACTATGTACCTTCCAAGCGTCAGCGCTCCATATTGGAAATGGTCGAGCGAGACGGATTTGTCGCGACGGAGGCGATGGTCTCCAAATTTTCAGTTACGCCGCAAACGATACGGCGAGACCTAAATTTGCTCAACCAGCACGGCCTTTTGACGCGTTTTCACGGCGGGGCAGGGCAGGCGAAAAGCATCGAGAATCGTCCTTACAAGGACCGCCTAAAAACAGGAGTTGAGGCCAAACGTAAAATCGCGGAGTTGACGGCCTCACTTGTACCAAATGGCGCGTCCCTGTTTCTAAATATCGGTACCACCACAGAGGCTGTGGCGGAGGCACTCTTGGGGCATCATAACTTGCATGTTGTGACCAATAACATCAATGTGGCTCATATATTGAGTCAGAATGAGAGCTTTAAAATCATGATTGCTGGAGGCCAAGTTCGCAATCAAGACGGAGGCGTTGTCGGATTGGCGTCAACGGATTTCGTTGGACAATTTCGAATGGACATTGGTATTGTTGGTATTGGCGCGATCGATGAAGATGGGACTTTGCTGGATTTTGATCATCAAGAGGTCAAAACGGCCCGGACAATTTTGCAAAACTCCCGCCGATCCATACTTGTGGCCGACCAACATAAATTTGGCGCCAGAGCTATGAACAGGATGGCCAATATTGGCGATCTTGATGTGCTTGTAACGGATGCCCCATTGGGTCGTCAGTTTTTGGCGCTTTGCAAAGAGGGGAACGTCGACGTGCAAGTTGCGGGCTTATAATCGGGTTGCAAGATTTTCGAGATGACATGACCAAATTTCGCGAGGATACGACAAAAACGCTGCGGAATTTCAGCAAAATCGCCCTTTTCATCTTATTTGGCGAAAAGAGCGCGTCACAAACTGTATCAGGACGTGAACTACTGAGGGCGCTGTATGTTTGCGATTCCTTTACAAATTGGGCTAATCCTTTATTAAGCGCGCGATTATTGCGCATTTGCGAATACCGCGCATTAATGTCTGAGCCTAAAACCCAATGGGATAAAGTAAAAAATGACAACACCGACCCCCACCCGGCGCGGCAAGCCTGTTAGGCATTCCGACTTCTCGACCCTTTGTGAAGGCCTTGATTATGCCGCGAGCTGCGAAACTGGCCTAAACTTTTTTGACGGCAAAGGTGTGTTGAAATCGACTTTGCCCTACGCAGAGCTAAGGGCAAATGCGATTGAATTGGCGAAAAAGCTCGTGAATTTTGCGCCCAAAGACGCCCGCATCGGGATTTGCGCCGTGACGTCCCCTGAATTTGCGCAGCTATTTTTTGCCTGCCAATATGCTGGACTCGTGCCCGCGCCGCTGCCGCTGCCGGTCACTTTGGGCGGACGCAGCAGCTATGAACGCCAGTTGCAACGCATGGCCGATACAGGTGACTTTCATGCGTTACTCACGCCCGCCTCGATGGAACCAATCATGAGCAGTGCGCTGAATGATCTGAATGTACCCGTTGTCACATTTGAGGCTGTTTCTGATCTAAAGAGCGCGGATGAACTGCGTCCTCACGGTGCGGATGATCTGTGTTATATTCAATATTCTTCAGGAAGCTCAAGCTCGCCCAAAGGTATTTTAGGCTCGCAAAGCTCTGTGACATCTAATTGCCGTGGGATTACGCGAGATGGCTTGATTGTTGAGGAGGACGATCGAGCCACAAGCTGGTTGCCAATGTATCATGATATGGGGCTAATCGGCTTTATGGTTGCTCCCATGATGAGCCAGCTCTCGGTGGATTATATTGACCCTAATGATTTCACCCGCCGCCCGATGACATGGCTTCAGTTGATCTCTGATCACAAGGGCACTTTGTCCTACTCTCCAACATTTGGATATGAGCTTTGTGTGCGCCGTTGGCGGAAGGATCGAGAGCTTGATCTGTCGAGCTGGCGCGCGGCCGGTATTGGCGGGGACATGGTTCGGCCTGAACCTCTTACTGATTTCGCTGAGACATTTGGCACGATGGGATTTACTGAGAGCTCATTCACGCCAAGCTATGGCCTTGCGGAAACCACGCTTGCGGCGACATTCGCGCCAAGGGGTCAAGGGCTTCTTAAGCACACGATTGATATGGGGCGCTATGAGCGAACAAGCGAAGCTGTAGAAGCCACGGACATCACGCCAGCGGAGCAATGCCGAACCTTTGTGGCCTGCGGGAAGGTGCTACCGGAGCATGAGATCGAGATCCGTGATTTCGAAGGAAACATCTTGGGCGAGAAAAAAGTCGGGCAAGTCTGCCTAAAGGGGCCGTCCGTCTCCCCCGGCTACTTCCGCAATCAGCAAGCCACAGAAGCTAGCTTTTCTAAAGAGGGCTGGCTGAATACGGGTGATCTTGGCTATTGGCTCGAGGGGCAGCTTGTTGTGACAGGACGGTTCAAAGACCTAATTCTCTGGCATGGCCGCAATATTTGGCCTCAGGACATCGAATGGGCCGCGCAGGCGGCTGCGCCGCACCGCTGCGGGCGGGCCTGTGCCTTCGCGTCTGGCGGGGCAGGGGATGAAAAGCAAATTATGCTGCTGCTGGAATGCCGAACTCGCGACGCCGAAATGCTTGATGAAATCTATAAGGCCGTGACAGCCGCGATCCGCCTTGAAGTGGGCGTCCCTGTGCAGCTCATGCTTGTGCCGCGCTCTACTATGGTGGTTACTTCATCAGGCAAGCTGTCGCGCGCGCGCGTGAAGGAGAAATTTGAAGCAGGAAAGATTATCGATCTGCTAGAGGAAACACCGCTGAAGATTGTGAAATCGGACGCAGTTTAATCCGTCTGGCCCTAGGAAATGTCTGCCTAATCATCTAAGACAGCGCCAAGAAAACAGGTCCTATTATGTCAAATCCGAGTCGCGACGATATTTTTAAAAAAATTAAGGAGTTGATCGCGCCTTATAATAAGGAAAAACGCGAAATTACGCTGCAAAGCGGCATCGTATCTGATCTTGAAGTGGACTCCGTTGCCGTGTTTGACCTCGTCATGGAACTGGAAGACCATTATGATATTTCGATCTCCATGGAGATGGTCAGCGACATCAAAACCGTAGGAGAACTCGTTAGCTGTGTGAAATCGCTGGTCGAGGCTTAAGCTATGACATCTTTATTTGATAAATATGCGCCGCTGCAATCGCGCGTTGATGTGATGATGAAAATCGGAAAGGACGCGCTTGGTGTTCAATTTGATGACATTTTATCGGCCACGCGCGGGCGGATCGGAAACCGTGAAATTCTACTGGCGGGCACAAATAATTATCTTGGCCTGACCTTTGATACCGATTGCGTCGCTGCCGCCAAAAAGGCAATTGATGATCACGGTACGGGAACCACAGGCTCACGTATCGCAAACGGAACCTACAGCGAGCATATAGACCTCGAGAATGCTCTCGCTGAGCATTTAGGCATGAAAAGCTGCATTGTTTTCACGACGGGCTACCAGACAAATTTGGCGGCCATTGCGGGGCTTGCGGGGGATAAAGATGTTATCTTTATGGATGCCGATGCCCATGCGTGCATTATTGACGGCACGCGGCTTACCGGCGCGTCGACTATTCGTTTTCGCCACAACAATCCCGAAGACCTTGATAAACGCTTGACGCGGCGCGGCGAAATTGAAGACGGCCATGCGCTTGTCGTGATCGAGGGGATGTATTCTATGTTCGGTGATATTGCGCCGATTGACGAGTTTTTGGATGTGACCCACCGGCATGGCGGATATCTATATATTGATGAGGCTCATAGCTACGGTATTTTTGGACCGACGGGCTGCGGGATTGCTGAAGAACAGGGCGTGCTTGACCGGGTAGATTTTATTTCCAGCACCTTCTCTAAATCCCTTGCGTCTGTTGGAGGGTTTTGTGCATCTCGTCACGCCGAGTTTGAAATCACGCGGAAAGTTATGCGGCCCTATATGTTTACGGCTTCCGCCACGCCAGCAAATATTTGTGCAGCAAGAGCGGCGGTTGAGAAAGTCAAAACAGGCGGAGCGCTTCGCAGAAATTTGAAAGCCCGAGCGCAACAGTTGCATGCAGGTCTCTCGGAAATGGGTTTTGATCTGTGTGCCGATCCCAGCCCTGTTATTGCTGTACGCCGCTCAAATGAGGCAATTGCCGCAATGGAGTGGAATTGGCTTATCGAAAATGGCGTTTATGTGAATCTCGCCGTGCCGCCCGGCACGCCGCAATCAAGCTCTCTTTTACGTATCAGTCTCTCGGCAGCACATAGCGAAGATGATGTGAATGAGCTTTTAGCGGCTTTCGGGGCGCTCAAAACGTCGCAAAATCAACTTATGGGGGATATGGCTAACAAGCTTTCTGCCGCGGAGTAATTTTAGCGGAACGCGCCTTTGCGCCAAAGCTTCCAGCCTAAAACAGGTGACCATAATATAGGGTGCTTGCGTTGTGATTTTGTCACTTCAATTGTCACGCCGGAATGGTTCTTTAGCTTGCGCAGGACATAATCCAGCCCACCCTCAAATGTTGCTGCATTGTTGAGAACGCGCACCGCCGTCATAGGCTTTCCAATCAGGCGGCGCAAAAACCAGCGAATTTTCACCAAGGCGCTTGGCGCTGGGGCAAAAATATGCCCGCCTCCTTCACCGTCTTGGCCGCCAAATAAGTCCTCTGATAAAGCTGTGTAGCGGTCTTTGTAACGTTCAACGATTTCGACAGAGCGCGCCTGCGAAGCTTCGGGCCGAAGTTCGGTTCTATAGCTTTCTCTTAAGGCGCGCGCCCAAAAATTTACAGGGCTAACCCGGCCCTCCAAGAGGGGCGCTGTTTCATTTGCCAAGTGACGCACAGCTTTGGCTCTTGCATCCATAATGCGGGATTTTACCCCCTCATTTGCGGGATGAAGAAGAATGCTTGGCTGCGAAAATCGTCCCCAAACGGTGGAAAGCAGAGCCGTCGCCCCGCAGCGCCGTTCAAAGGATTTGAGCGATATTATAGAGTATTTACAGCTGCTTAGGCTTCCATCTTCATGCCTTATTTCCACGTAATAAACGGCGGGCGGTATCGCCGCGTTCAGCATAGCTCTAATCGGATTTTTGTGAGTTTTGCAGTAGCTATCGACGACAACATAAAAGTCGAGCATTTTTCCGCCGGCATTCATATCGCGTAAGCTCGAGCCGTAATATAAAAAGGCTTGTACGCGTCCCGGGTGGCGCGCGGATATGAGCGCGCACATCTCGCTTACTTTGGAATTCGGCGCGATGTTTTCGGCCGCAAGGATGGCGTTTAGACTGCCGGCTGTCATCTTAAGAACGTCAAGGCTGGTGTTGAACTTACGCGAAAGCATGAGCCTATATCGAGCGGCTCACCGTCCAAGACGATCGGGCCATTATAATCATAGTCTAGCGTTTTTGCCTGCCAGCTATGCAGGCCGTCTTGACTGCGGGTTTTGTGTTTTCGTCCCATCCAGAGGCTTAGGACGTGGCGCGCAAGATGATTGGGGTTTTCTTGCGCATAGGTTACCCGCAAATCGCCGTCACCGCTTCCCCAAAAGGGGTCCAGCCCCATAAGTAGGCTCGGCAGGGTCGTAACAAGCGTGCCTAAATGATTTTCCTGCGCGCAGGCCTTATCATTGCGCTTTAGCATAATCGGGGTAGGAGAGAGAACATCACTATTTTGACCCGATATGCCCCTAAGAATGCCTGCGCAAACTGCAAATGAACCGCCAATTCCTCGGCTATGAATTTTGTCTTTTGTAAATTGCGTAACCATAGGCACGCCTCCCGAGGAGAATAAAAAGCCGTAATGATCAGGATGGTTCTGCGCGGAGACACGTAGCAGTGGCGTTTGTAAGCTTTCATGCTGGCCGTTTAACAGACGTTTAACTGCTGTCATTTTTCGTGTTCTCAGGCCGATATTTTTGGCTACCTGATTGGTCATGCCGCCCGGCAACAATGTGAATTTTGGCAGAGCCGTTCCAGATAGGTTTTTATTTACGCCCTCGGAGGTAATATGGGGTGATCTGTTGAAAAATGCGCTAATAATGCCTTGCGCGGTACCGTCGCCGCCCTCGATAACGACCCATCCTGCTTTGCGCCCCGCTGCGACAATCTCATCAAAGCGATCAAAAATATCATCCCGGAATACGCCCGCCGCCACATCGCTTGGAAGGGCGGCAAGACTTGAGCCTTTTTTTGCGACGCTTTCGCTCAGGGGGTTTATGACAAAGATGGGCTTCATACCGAGCCTCTCTAGGAGAGGCTTTCTGTTCGTAGCAACATGAATGCACCGGCGAGGGCGAAAAGCGCCAGCGGGAAAATAATTGCATAGTTTATGGCAACGCCCCCCGACGCCGCAAATGTCGCCATGGCCCCGTCCATAATCAGGAATATAAATCCGAGAGTTATGCCGATAATGAGGGCTTTGTCGCCTGTGTCTTGTCGCCCTGTGCGCTGCATAATTGGCGCTGCGCACAATAGCAGAATGAAAGCCGCGAGGGGGCGCGTCAGGCGATGCCAGTGCCAGAAGGCATAGGCAAAACTGGGTTTGCTGCCAGAGCTTCCTTTTTCCATAAAACTACGCATATCCGAGAGTGCAATATCACGGGGTTCCGCGGCAAGCCGTGCGATTGATTGCGGTGTCTGCTTGGTTTCCCATATCATATTCTCTGTAGATTTGAGCGCGCTTTGCGGTTTCCCATTTGCTCCTTCGATCGGGAGTGTCTCAACGCCCGAAAGCTCCCAGTTCCCGCCAGGTAGATATGTGGCGCGTTTCGCCCAGACAATTTGGCTGACCGCCCCTGTCTCAGCGGAGCGATCGATGAGTTCAAGGTTACCCAATGTTTTCATGTCAAAGCGGTTGCTCGCACGCATCAAACGCCCGCCATCTTCCATCCAAAGCGGTTTTTCTTCGGTTACGTTTTTGATCTTATATTCTCCAATCCCCCATTCCTGGAGCGCCCGAACGGAAGGCGGCATGAGTGTATTGATCAAAAAGACGGACACGACGGTCACGCCCACAACGGCAGGTGTGAGCAAGGCCAATTGCTTCGGGGCGGAAATCCCGAAGCCAAGCAGGGCGACAAGCTCATGATTTCGGATAAGTTTCACAAAAGTCAAAAGCACGGCGACGTGAATGGTGAAAATAAAAATCCGGTCAAAAATTACTGGCGCGCGATAGCTCATATAGCGGAAGGTATCTACGAAGGTGCCATCATCGGCCAATATATCTCCGCCGTTCGCAAGCGAGTCGAGGAGACCAATCAGGACAAGAAACCCGAAGGCAACAGTCAGCCAAGTAAAAAAGAAGGATTTGGAGAGATATGAGAGGAAGCGCCACATATCAGGCAATCTCGTCTTTTCTGCCCAAGCGCGTAATTTGACGGAATTTTGAGACGGCGTTGTCTTGCAGGGTCTTCATGTAAAAGCTCACGGCGGTTAGCGGCGGTTGACCCATCTTAAATGCGCTTTTCCGGAAAATGTAAGCTGCAAACAGCGCTACGCCCCCAATGATCGGCCAAATGCCCGCCCACGGAGGCACCGCCCCGCTTGCGCCCAGACTTTGTCCAAACTCCAAGGCTTTTTGCAAGGACACGAGCATGACAATCCCAATAAAAATGCCGGCGGACGACGGATTGCGCCCGTAATTGATCCCAAATGGCACCGCAATAAAGGGAAGAATAAGCAAAAGAACGGAGCGCGCGAGACGCAGGTGAAGCGCCGCGTTATTGGTATTATTATCAATTGTATCAAAGATCGCTCCATTTCGGTTTTTAAAAAGCTCAACCGACGTCATTTCGCGTTCATCGTCTCCGCGGCTTCGAAACAGGTTTTCATTTACAGTTCCTGCAACGGCGCTGCTCTCGAAACTGAGGTCGCCCGAAAGGCGGCGCTCGCTTAGGATTTGGTATGTCTGCCCGCTTGAGAGTTGCAGCACGGGCTCATTGGTTTGGTCGCGAACAATAAGCCGGCCTTCTTTGGCCGTCGTAATGCGTACGCCTTCTTTGGCGTCGCCCTTCATCAGGCGCTCATATATGAAGATAGGCCCCATGCCCGCGCCTTCATTATCTGTGCCCGCAAAAAATGTGCGGTTCCCAACAGATGTAAATGTACCTTGGCGCAGGGCGGCGGTAAAAGACTGTTGTTTCACCGAATGCACGACTTGGCGGTAATTATATCGGCCAACAGGCTGCATGTAACCTTCTATGAAAAGAGTAATAATCGAGAGGAAAATCGCTATAATTACAAAAGGCATTGTCATGCGGGGAAGGGACACGCCCGCGCCCATCGCCGCCGTTAATTCCGAGGTCCGCGAAAAGCTATCCACTGTCATAGTAATGCCCAAAAGCAAGGCCATAGGCACGGCCATACCCAGATAATAGGGTAGCAAATTGATCACCATGGAACTGGCGTCACCTGCTGGGTTACTGGAATTGGAGACAATTTCAAAAATGCGCAACAGGCGCTCGAGCAAGAGTACGACGATAGCAAAAATGATCAGCCCGCCAATCTTTATGAGAGATTCTTTAAAAAGATATCGGTTTAAACGACCCATGGGTCCTCTCGGTCTAACGTTTTTGTGTGATTCTAGGCTGTAGAATCGTCTTTACAAAGCAATTCACCGTGACCATATCCGAAAGGCGCGGTAATCATAACTCAAACTGCCATAACGAGGTCTTCACGTGAACGCAATTCTACGGTTCATTATTTTATCAGTTTTTACACTCGTGTTAAGCGCCGCGTTTGCGCCAGTCGGTGCACTTGCGCAGGACAGCGAAGTGCAGGCCTTGGAACTATATCCGGAAGATGCATCAGATGTGTGCATGGCTAATTCCTTGCAAATTCGGGTTCGGGTTTTGGGCGTTAAAAAACAAGGCATTATGAAGCTGGAACTCTACAACGCAGAAGATGGGTTTCTTTCAAAAAGCGGCCGGCTACGCTCCATTCGTGACGCCGCGCAAGACGGACCTCAAATGATGTGCGTGAACGTACCCGAACCCGGGATTTACGGAATGGCAGGTTATCATGACAGAGACGGCAATCGTAAACTGAAAAAGAAATGGGATTTTACCCCGCGCGAGCCCTATGGCTTATCTAATAATCCGGAGATCAAATCCCGCCGTATTCCGCGCTGGGAAGAGGTCGCCTTTGAAGTCGGGCCAACTGGCGCTGATATAGATTTTATATTAGTTGACCTGAAGGCCAGAAAAAAAGAAAAAGAAGCCCATAAAAAGGAAAAAGGCTAGCGAGTCGTTTCCTGATTTTATCCTTGGGCTGGGGCCCAATATGATTGGGACTTCATGCAGGCCAGACCTCTTGACATAATTACAGCTTCTAGTGATGCGTTTGAGCAGCTATTTTTGCAATATCCCTATGACCTTTACCGCGGCGAGCCGCAGTGGCGGGCGCCCTTGCGGTTTGAAAGAAAAGCGCAGTTCTCGCCAAAACAAAATCCTGCTGCGCGGCATCTAAAACGGCAATTATTTCTCGCAAAGCGGGGCGACGCTGTCGCGGGGCGGATTGCGGCCTTTATCAACCCCGACCATCAGCGCCATCATCAGGATAAAGCTGGGCATTTCGGCTATTTCGACTGCGAAGCTAATGCAGAGACGGGGGCC
The DNA here is from genome assembly GCA_964410285.1 of uncultured Caulobacterales bacterium. Lineage (GTDB taxonomy): Bacteria > Pseudomonadota > Alphaproteobacteria > Caulobacterales > Maricaulaceae > Fretibacter. Next base: position 204,132 of record CAYPFR010000004.1, read on the forward strand.
GCTCTATTGGCGGCAGCACAAGACTGGCTGGCCGCGCAGGGCTGTGACCGCGCGATAGGTCCTATGCAATGGTCGGTCAATGAGGAATGCGGGCTTTTGATTGAAGGCTTTGATACGCCGCCTGTCGTGATGATGCCTTATGGCCGCGAAGATTACCAAGCCATGCTAGAGGGCGCGGGATTTAAAAAAGCCATAGATATGTTTGCCTATCAAGCGGAACTGGCCGCCGGTTATCCTCGCCCGCGTCAAACGCAAATGATGGTGACAATGGCAGATAAAGATCCTGACATTACGATACGGCCGATGCGCGGGGGGAAATTCTTGGATGAAGTTCAGATCGTTATGGATATTTTCAACGATGCGTGGTCAGAAAATTGGGGCTTTGTACCGTTCTCCCAAGCGCAAATTTTACATATCGCCAAGGAAATGCGGCCTATCATTTTCAAAGAAGGGCTATGGGTTGGCGAAATCAAAGGCGAACCCGTGGCCTATATCTGGATGATTCCCGATGTGAATACGGCCATAGCAGGACTTGATGGGCATTTATTTCCATTCGGCTGGGCGAAGCTGGTTAATCGCCTTAAAATCAAAGGCGTTGCGCAGGCCCGCATTCCTTTGATGGGGCTACGAAAGGAATGGCATAATACGCGCAAAGGCCTCGCGATTGTCGCCAAGCTTTGCGAAACCGTCTTTGAAGCTGGGCGGGAAAAAGGGTTCACTCATTGCGAGCTCTCTTGGATTTTAGAAGATAATGCCGGCATGATCCGTATTTGTGAACAAGCCAGCGCCATTCCGTATAAAACCTACAGAATTTATGAGAAGGCAATTTAGGTGGCTGTTTCTGGCCCCAATGATCCGCCTGTTCGCGCGCTCATTCTGGCGGGCCAAAGGGAGGGTGCCGTCGACCCGATATGCGCGCAGGCTGGAACTGCGCGAAAGGCGCTGATCCCGCTTCGGGGACGGGCTATGATTGATTACGTGATAGACGCGCTTACAGCGAGTCAAGTTATGCCGCCCTTTGCGATAAGTGGTCTTGATGCCGGCCATGACGTCCGGCTTTGCGCCGCCCCTTCCGGAGGAGGGCCAGCCGATAGTACCCTTATGTCTCTTCAGGAACTCGGTCACTATCCGGCCCTGATGACAACATGCGATCATCCGCTTTTGACGGCAGAGATGATCGATTATTTCATCGTAGGGGCCAAGGCCTCGGGCGCAGACATTTGCGTAGGATTGGCTGATAAAACCACGATCGCGCCCGCTTATCCAAATGTGAAGCGAACCTATCTGAAATTTTCTGATCGTGCTGTCTCTGGCTGCAATTTATTTTACATTGCGAATGAAAATGGTCTCGCGGCGATAGAGTTTTGGAAAACGGCTCAGCAACATAGAAAACAGCCTTGGAAGCTCGCGCGTGCCTTCAGCCCGCGCCTATTGATATCCTATCTTTTGGGGCGGCTGACATTAGCCCGTGCCTTTGCATATGCATCAAAGGCCTTATCTATATCGGCCGCGCCAGTTATGTTGCCATTTGCTGAAGCGGCGATTGATGTTGATAAGCCGTCGGACAAATTGCTGGTCGAGCAAATATTAGAGCGCGGCTACCCTAAGGGAAACAGGCGACCCAAACCGATTAAAGATGTGCCATGAGTGCGGATTTAAGTACACGATCAAAATATACGGTTGGGGGGCGAATTGCCACCAACACAGGGTTAATGGTCGGGGCCAAGTTTTTATCTGTTCTCATGGGTCTTGGGACATTGTGGATTGCCACCCGTGCGCTCAGTACTGAAAATTTCGGGATCGTGATTTTCCTTCACGCCTATATGTTATTCTTTGCCGAAGTCGCAACCTTCCAAAATTGGCAAGCCATTATTCGTTTTGGCGCGGATGATCAAAAAGCGGGTGACAGTGAAGGCCTCGCTAAACTCATCAAATTCGGGATCAAGCTTGATGCCCTTTCTGTGATTTTAGCCTATCTCGGCTCTTTGGCTCTTTTTGGTTTTGTGATGGTCGTCATCGAAATATTCCCGCAGCTAGGGCCGGAAAGTTCCATGCCCGTTTCTGAAATTCAAAAATATGCAGCGCTATATTGTCTTGTTGTTTTGGCGCGCCAGATCAGTACCCCCGTGGGCGTGCTACGATTGTTTGACAAGTTTAGGATTTTGGCACTCGAGGCAATGATCATGCCTGCTCTGCGTTTTGCTGGATCGATATATGCCTTTTTCGCGGGCTGGGGTATAGAGGGCTTTCTCTGCGTTTGGTTTTTTGCGTCATTTATCAGCTATATTGTGCTGATGATGACGGGCGCTTGGGAACTGTACGGCCGTAATATGTTGGGGCGTGTGTTGCGCGCGAATTCAAATATCTTGCGGCAGAGGCGTGGACTTTGGCCCTTCGTTATAAAGTCAAATATCGACTCGACCTTAAGTGCGGGTACTTTGCATTTGCCTATGCTTTTGGTGATGGCATTTTTTGGGCCGGTTTTCGCCGGAATTTATCGGATTGCAGAGGAGGTTGCCAAACTTCTCTCCGAGGGATTTAAATTACTCGATCAAGTCATTTATCCCGAACTTGCCAAAATGGTAGTGAATGGCGAAGCCGAAAAAATTTGGCGCCTTGTTATTCGTTCTGCGTTTTATTTGCTGGGATTTGGTCTCGCAATGTCGGCCTTTGTTTGGGTGGCAGGGCCCTATATCCTGGGGACAATGTTCTCTACGGATTACTCTGCCTCCGCCCCGATTGCGTCCATACTTGTGCCTGCTGCGGCGTTGACAGGGCTGATGGCGCCGCTGCTACCTATCTTTTACGCCGCCGATAGACCCGGTCGGGCGATTATTGCACGGGGGGTTGGGTTGCTCGCCTACATCGTTTCATTTGTCGTCCTAAGCCTATGGATAGGGGAAATGGGGCCAGCATGGGCGGCGATGGTGGGTAACCTTACGGGCGTGGCTCTCGTATTCTTTATGGCCAAGCAGACCCTTAGAAAAAAAGTTCGTAGTTCCCGAGAGGCGGCGGGTTTGGAGATTGATCGCAGGCGGGTAAGCCTTATTGGAGACAGCCAAAAGCGGATATGGGGCATGCATATCGCGAAGTGGCAGGGCCGCGCCATGAAAAAAGCAGGTGGTTTCGTCACCAAAGACAAGCAGCGAGATGCGAACGTCTATTTAGGCGTGAATTACGTCTTGTCGGCGGGGCTTGCGGCCAAATTCGTCGCGGCCAGACAAACTGCGCTTATGATTGGGGGAAAGATCGCCGGCGTTACTGACGTAACGCGCGCCCAAGCAGAGTTGCTTATTGGTAGCGGCCCAGAGAAGGCAAGCGGCCTGGTTATTGCAACGCCAGACGATCTTGCTGAAGCCTATAATAAGGCCCTTCGTAAAACCGACCCGCCTTATGGGATTGATATTGAAATCAGTGCGGCTGAGCCCATTATGCGGCGCCAGTTCGAAAGTTCCTATAAAGGCATAACCGACTTCGTGACGAAATATTTTTGGCCGTTGCCTGCTTATCATGTGACGCGTCTTTGCGCCCGTCTTCGGTTAACGCCCAATATGGTGACAAGCATCGGGCTCTGCCTTTGTATTGCCGCGTTCTACTACTTTTGGAAAGGCCAGTGGGCGCTTGGATTCCTGACGGCCTGGCTGATGACCTTCTTGGATACGGTTGATGGGAAGCTCGCGCGCACGACCATGACGTATTCAAGCTGGGGAAATATTTACGATCACGGGATTGATCTTATACATCCTCCCTTTTGGTACGCGGCGTGGTTTATCGGGCTAGGCGGAGTATTTCCTTTAAATAATCCAGGGGCGCTCCTTGTTACGCCTCTGGGAATGGCCCTTACTGCGATTTTGGTTGGCTATGTTGTCGATAGAATTATTGAGGGTATATTTATAGCCCAACATGGCTTTCATATTCATGTTTGGCGGCCCTTCAATTCCTTCATGCGGATTTATACCGCGCGCCGAAATCCAAATACTTTTATTTTTATGATTGGCATTTTAATCAGTCTGTTCCATCCACCTGCGGCGATTTGGGGGTTTTACGCGGTCGCATTGTGGACGTGGATATGTATCCTCATAAATACCGGAGTTGTCTTGATGGCTACGCTTAGCCGCCGCCCTGTTGTCTCTTGGATGGAAAGTTAATGCCCCCTTCCGGAAACATCGCCATTTTTGACCTTGATTATACGCTGACGATAAAGGGAACTTGGGGACGGTTCATTGCTGGCACGATAAAAGATCGCCCGCATCTTTGGTTGCCAGTTATTTTTGCTATGGCAAAGCACCAGTATTTATACAAACGGGGAAGAGCCCCGAGATGCGGCGTCAAACGTGCGATGATTAAATTATCCATACTCGGCTGGAGCCGCCCGCGCCTTGAAGCTGCTGCGCTTGCCTTTGCTCAAAAGGAAGTAGAATACGGACTGCGTCCGGGCGCAATAAAAGCCATCAAAGCCCATAGGGATGCAGGCGACACTCTTATGATTGCCAGCGCTGCCGCCGATTTTATTGTCGAGCCTATCAGTGCGTTGCTGGAGATTGAGCATTATGTTGCAACAAGCATGCTTTGGAAAGACGGGGGAGTGCAGGCACAATTTGTGACTGAAAATTGCTATGGGCCCGAAAAACTCAAGCAAGTGAAAGCCTATTTTTCAAATAATCCGGGGCTGAAACAGGCACGTACAAAAATTACAGTGTATTCAGACAGTCATTCGGACATAGATATATTGCGATGGGCAGACAGGGGCATTGCGGTGAACCCCGATAGAAAACTACTCGCACTCGCGAAAGAGAATAATATGCCAGTGATGAATTGGATGTAATCAGATAGTCCAAGGAATAGATTGCATCTATCAGTACTCTTGAGCTCTGCTCCCCGTTAAAACGACTGATCGCGGACATTAGCCTCAAATTTATCTTGTCTTGGCGAATCTGAAGTCATCTCTCGCGCATCACGCAAATAGAGGTTCAATCATTAGATTAAAAATTTGTCATATATTGGCCATTTTGTAGCGATTCTGAACGATAGATGAATGAAATGTCGCTATCCTTATGAAATTGCTCACTTATTTTACAAACTCTACAATTTTGTAACTTGCATTTCTGGGAAGAAAATCTTATTTCAGACTCAAGGGTGGAGTAATCCTTGCCAATCTCCGGGACGAGGGCGGCCTAAAAATGAGGTTCATCATGAAAGGTGACTATTGCACACGTGAAGGCGCTGAGCGTCTTAAAGAAACAATCGAGGCTTATTGGGCGGATCGCGGGCATGACGTTCGTATCAATCTAATTCAGGGCGGCTTCCTTGCGTCAATGCGTTCAGCGCGGACCGACGTTCGCTCGAACATGATTAATGGCGTGCCGACACGTTCAACAGAGAACTTCGCTTAAGTCTCATCCAAGCTGCGCCTAGTCTGGTGAAAGCTTTGCAAGAGCAAGGGGCAAGTCGCGAAACCGCCGCAAGGTGATTTGCGCGCCCAAATGCTCAAAGGGTATGGGTGAATATCCATATGCCATCAAGATGCAACTCGCGCCTGCTGCCCGTGCGGCAAGCGAGTCTGGAGCCCCGTCTCCAATCATAACGATACGGTTGGCCATGCGATGGCCGACCGCGGCAAAAATGTGATCGGCGTGGGGTTTATTACGCGCAACATCATCGCTCCCGATTGTCCGAGAAAATAGCGGCGTCATATCAAGTTTTTCCAGCAAAGGCCGCGCGAGCCAGCCGGGCTTGTTCGTGCAAACCGATAAATCGTGTCCCCGCTGTTTCAAGGATCTCAAAACCTCAATCACGCCCGGGAAAGGACGACTGAGTTGGGCGATGTCATCCGCATATAATTTTAAGAACATTCTTTGCAGCGCATTTATCCGTTCCGGCGAGGCTTTATGGCCGGCTCGCTCAAAGGCCTGCTCAATTAGCGCGCGCGAGCCGTAACCTATCATCTTCCGAGCACTGCCAAAATCAGTCTCGCCGAGACCCTCCTCGGCGATAACGAGGTTTAAAACGCGGATCAAATCTGGTGCCGTATCTACGATCGTACCGTCAAGGTCAAAACAAAGTGAAAGCGGGCGGGGTAAACGCATGAAATTCCTTGAAAACACTGGGTGCCTTTTAGCGTCCTTTCCGTTACATAGATAAGCAGAAGGCGTCAACGCGAGTCGCCTTGGGAAGTTCAGTATTTGAGAGATGTCGTCTATGGGTAATCAACGCGCTGCCGTAATACTTGCCGCGGGCAAGTCAACGCGGATGAAATCTAAACATTCTAAGGTATTACACTCCGTTGGTGGACGCTCTATGCTGGCGTGGGTGGCGGCTCTAGCCCGAAGTTCTGGCGCGGAGCGGATTATCTGTGTGGTCGGAGAGGCTAACGCGGATGTCCGTGCGCGGGCGGAGCGCCTTGGGCTTGAGATTGCCGTTCAAGAACCGCAGCTCGGCACAGGTCATGCCGTGAAATGCGCCCGGGAGGCACTTGGTGATTTTGAGGGTGATCTTGCCGTGCTATATGCGGACACGCCCTTGATTGAAACGCCGACGCTGCAATCGGTATTCGCCGCTCTGGACAGCGGCGCTGATGTGGCAGTCCTTGGGTTTGAGCCCGAAGACCCCGCGGCTTATGGCCGATTGATCACGCAAGGCGATGATTTACTCGCGATCGTCGAAGCCAAAGAGGCTACCCCTGAGCAGCTTGCTGTGGGACTGTGCAATAGCGGCGTCATGGCAGCTTCAGCGCGCGATATGTTCTCGGCCCTAGACCGCGTGACGAATGAAAATGCAAAAGGCGAGTACTACCTTACAGATATTGTCGAAATTTTGCGAGGAGATGGACGCAGTGCTGTGGCCGTCAAGGCCGATGAATCGGAAGTGCTCGGCGTTAATTCTCGGCCTGATTTGGCCCTCGCAGAAGCCGCATTTCAAAATAAGACCCGCGCGCGCATGATGGCAGCGGGTGTAACCCTACAAGATCCTGCCACGATTTTCTTTTCTTATGATACAAAAATCGCGCAGGACGCAACCGTTGGTGCCAACGTTGTTTTTGGACCCGGCGTGAACATTGCCAGCCACGCCCATATTCATCCGTTTTGCCATATTGAAGGGACCTCTATCGGGGAGGGCGCGCAGATCGGTCCCTTTGCACGCTTGCGTCCCGGAACGGAACTGGCCGAGAACACCAAGGTTGGAAATTTTGTCGAGACGAAGAGAGCCAAAGTCTCGCGAGGGAGTAAGATAAACCATCTGTCCTACATTGGGGATGCTCAGCTTGGAGAGAATGTTAATGTTGGCGCGGGCACGATCACTTGTAATTATGACGGATATTTCAAACATCTGACAACGATCGAAGACGGGGCCTTTATTGGCACAAATTCTTCGCTTGTCGCCCCTGTGACGATTGGCAAAGGGGCTTTTCTTGGGTCTGGCGGGGTGATTACAGATAACGTTCCTGCGGGCGCTCTTGCGCTTGCACGAGCGCCGCAAAATCATAAAGACGGCTGGGCTGATCGATATCATAAAGCCCAGAAGGTGCGAGTAGAGAAGGCAAAAAAGTCATGACAGCAGCGAAGGAAAATGCAGCTTTGGCAGCGCTCGATTTTGTGGAAGATGGCATGACGCTAGGTCTCGGGTCTGGCTCAACGGCTGAAATATTTATTGAGCATTTGGGCCTACGTATTGCAGGGGGTATGAAATTGCAGGGCGTGCCTACCTCTGCCCGCACGGCTGAATGCGCCCGCGAGCATGGTGTGCCATTGATAGACGCAGATAAAGTCGAGAAAATTCATTTGACCGTGGACGGCGCCGATGAGGTCGATCCGCAGTTCAACTTGATTAAAGGGGGCGGGGCCTGCTTGCTGCGCGAAAAAATAATCGCGGACGCCTCCAGCCGAATGGTTGTGATTGTAGATGAGGCCAAAATGGTCGACATGTTGGGTGCATTTGCGCTGCCCATCGAGGTGGATCCATTTGCGATGCCTTTAACGGCAGAGAAAATCTATCAAGCGCTTTTAAAATCAGGATGCGAGAATGGCCAAACCGTCTTGCGTCAAAACAAAGAAGGAAGCGGGCCATTAATGACTGATGGCGGGCATTATATCTTGGACAGCCGTTGCCGCAAAATTCCTAATCCAGCCGAGACAGCGCAGCGCCTTGCGGCTATCCCGGGGGTGATGGAGCATGGTTTATTTATTGATCTAGCAGACATCATTGTCGTCGGCGAAGATGATCATGCGAAAGTGATGGAGTTAGCCCGTGAGTAAATATGATTTCGATCTCTTTGTCATTGGGGCGGGCTCTGGCGGCGTCCGCGCAGGTCGGCTGGCCGCCCAGCTAGGGAAACGCGTCGGCGTGGCCGAAGAAAGCAAACCGGGGGGCACATGCGTCGTACGTGGCTGCGTTCCCAAAAAATTTCTTGTATATGGAGCAGATTTTGGCGGCGCGATTAAGGATGCGGGCTCTTATGGTTGGTCCGTTGGGCGTGTCTCTTTTGATTGGAAGGCTCTCCGCGACAGCATTCAAAAAGAGGTTGAGCGCCTCTCTGCGATCTATGCCGGCATTCTTGATAAAAACGGCGCAACGCTTTTTTCTGAGCGTGCTGAATTTGTTGACAAACATACGGTTCGCCTGACGACGTCCGGCAAGACAGTTACCGCAAAAACAATATTGATAGCGGTGGGCGGACGTCCGTGGATGCCTGAGATAAAGGGCAGTGAACATGCCATCATGTCAGACGATGCCTTTTTGCTTGATAAATTGCCCGAACGTATTCTGATAATTGGCGGCGGATATATCGCCAGTGAGTTCGCAGGGATTTTTGCGGGACTCGGCGTCAAAACAGTGCAGGCATATCGCGGGGCACAGCTCCTGAATGGGTTTGATCCCGAGGTGCGTTCGGAAGTTGATATTGTGCAAAAAAACAACGGCATTGATGTGCGTTATAATGTGAGCCCAAGAGAGATCAAAAAAACCACAGGCGGTTATATTGTGTCTTTTAGTGACGGCTCTAAAATTGGTACCGACCTTGTCTTCATGGCGACAGGGCGTAAGCCGCATACGAACGGGTTGGGCCTAGAGAATGCTGGCGTGAAAACGGATAAAAACGGCGCGGTTGTTGTAAATGAGTATTCAAAAACAACGGCCGCCAATATTTATGCGGTCGGGGACGTCACCAATCGGGTGAATTTGACGCCCGTTGCAATCCGCGAAGGTGTGGCCTTTGTTGAAACTGTGTTCAAGGACAATAAAACGGCCTATGATCACACGGATATTGCCAGCGCGGTCTTTACACGCCCGCCCGTTGGAACGGTCGGCCTAAGTGAGCCGCAGGCACGCCAGCTATATGGAGATGATATCATCATTTACACCACGCGGTTTAGACCTATGAAAAATACGCTGGCGGGGAAAGATCAGAAATGTTTCATGAAATTGATAACGGCGAAAAAATCAGAAAAGGTTGTGGGAATTCATATTGTCGGCGATGATAGTCCCGAAATCATTCAAGCACTTGGAATATGCGTTAAAGCAGGATTGACCAAGGCAGACTTTGACCGCACTTGCGCCGTGCACCCAACCCTTGCTGAAGAGATCGTGACACTGAAAGCCAAGACAAGCTTATAAAGCCTTATTCAATGATAATGCGATTGCCCCCGCCTATGCCTCTGCCTATATGTATGGGGTGAATAGACCACTCGATATTTTAGCCGACGCGCGGCCCGGGAAAGGCCAGAGCTACCTTCGCCAATTCGAATTGGTGGATATGGTGCGCAGCTATGATCCTTCTGTCGACGAGGCCTTGCTAAATAAGGCCTATGTTTTCGCCACCAAAGCGCATGGAGATCAAAAGCGCCATTCGGGCGATCCATATTATGCTCACCCTATTGAAGTTGCGGGCATTTTGGCGACTCTTAAACTTGATAGTGCAAGTATTTGCACTGCATTACTCCATGACGTTTTAGAAGACACGGCCACGACCTATGATCAGTTGGTAGACATGTTTGGCGTGGTGATTGCTGATCTTGTGAAAGGCGTTACCAAATTAGGGAAACTCGAACTGTCGGTGCCCGATGCCACGCGCGAGCAACAACAAGCCGAAAACTTTCAAAAATTTGTCCTCGCCATGAGTAAAGACGTGCGGGTTTTGCTCGTAAAACTTTGTGACCGGCTGCATAATATGCGTACGCTGCAATATCACCCCAAGCAGGAATCCCGTGAACGTATTGCGCGCGAGACGCTTGATATTTACGCGCCGCTCGCGCGCCGTATTGGTGTTGACCGTATATGTTCAGAACTTGAGGATTTGTCCTTTGAGCATCTAAATCCCTCGGCATTTGAAAGCATTAACAAGCGCCTTGCCGCATGGCGGGACGACCAAAAGACGGCGATTTCGCAAATGTCAGTGGCCCTGCGTGACTTGGTTGACGAACACAGGCTCAGCGCGCGAATTTACGGGCGAGAGAAGCGCGCCTATGCGATTTGGCGAAAGCTACAGCGCCAGGGCATATCTTTCGCCGATGTTGCGGATATTTATGCTTTTAGGATGATAATGCCAGATCGCGCCGCTTGCTATCACATGCTCGGTATTTTGCATCAATCCTATCGCTGCGTGCCGGCGCGCTTCCGGGACTTTATTTCTGTCCCCAAGCCCAATGGTTATCAGTCTTTGCATACGACCATTTTGGGCCCGGAGAATCGGCGCCTAGAAATACAAATCAGGACGGAGCGGATGGAAGATGTGGCCGAGCGCGGCGTCGCGGCCCATTGGTCCTATAAGGATGAAAGTTATGCCTTTGATCCTGAGAAGGCGAAAGACAGTGGCGGCGATCCATTGCGGCGCATCCGGCCCTTTGTCGAAATGATGGAGCAAAGCGGCGACGCGGATGAGTTCCTTGAGCATGCCAAGCTAGAGATGTTCGCCGATCAGGTTTTCACATTTACTCCAAAGGGCGATCTGATCTCTTTACCGCGCGGAGCAACGCCTATTGATTTTGCCTATGCTGTTCACACCAAAGTGGGAGACACCTGCATTGGCGCGAATATTAATGGCCGTGACCGCCCGCTGCGAACGCAGCTCTCCAATGGTGACGTTGTTCGCATTATTCGGGGCGGTACGCCAGAGCCTCAAGCGGGCTGGGAAAATATGGTTGCGACAGGAAAAGCCCGCGCGGCTTTGCGCCGCTTGACCCGAGACGGGGAGCAGACAGAGTTTCGGCGAATTGGAGCTATGCTCGCCGAACATGCCTTCGCCCGAGAAGATAGGGATTTTAGCACTGCTGCGCTGGAAGATTGTCTTACGCGGTTAAATCTGGCTGAGGTCGAGGATCTCTATGAGGCCTTGGGGCGCGGTGATCTCTCTATTCAATCTTTTATGAACGCCGTTTTTCCGGGCCGTGAAAGCACCAAACAGATTGATCACTATACTTCACGCGAAGTGATCGATGATGAGACTATTAAGCTCTATATCAAGGGCGAAGGCGTGAACCGAGGGCAGGGACTGCATTTGTCGGAATGTTGCTCACCGATTGCAGGCGACCGGATCGTTGGCGTGCAACAAATAGGCAAAGGCATTATGATCCACACGATTGACTGCGAAATACTGGCATCTTCTGAAGATATGGGAGACAGCTGGATTGATCTTGGATGGCGCCGCGCCGCGCAGCAATCTGTCTCCGTGGCACGCATTACCGTTACTGTCGAACATGTGCCGGGTGCCTTGGCGGATGTGACAAAGATGATTGGTGAGTCCGGCGCAAATCTCACAAATATTCAGACCGTAAAACGTAGCCCATCTTTCTTCGATATGATATTAGATGTAGAGGTTTCTGATAATCGGCACCTGTCCCAAGTGATTGCAGCCTTGCGCACCAGCGCCTATGTGGTATCCGCCAAACGTCTGCGCGCCGAACGCTTTGTGAATCGAAATGAGAAAACCAATGAATACAGATGATGTGCTCGATATTTTCCGCCAAGCGGGCGCTTTGCTTGAGGGGCATTTTATTCTTTCATCCGGATTGCGGAGCCCTGTGTTTTTACAAAAAGCATTTATCTTCAAGAATCCTGCGCTAACAGAAAAGCTGTGCAGAGCGCTTGCGGAAAAAGTGAAAAATGAACTGGGGCAGCAACCAGATATCATCGTTGCGCCCGCTATGGGCGGCATTATTCCGGGTTATGAAACTGCGCGTCATATGGGGCTCGAGTCGATTTTCACTGAACGCGAAAATGGTGAATTTGTTTTGCGCCGAGGCTTTACTCTGGAGATAGGCCAAAAGGTCCTTATGGTTGAGGACATTGTCACCACCGGGTTATCGTCGCGCGAATGTATCGCAAGCATAGAGAAAACGGGTGCCAAGGTGATTGGCGGGGCCTGTATTTTTGACCGCTCTAATGGCAAGGCAGATATCGGCGTGCCGCTGATCTCTCTTGCGGCCAAGGCCTTTCCAGCTTATGAGGCCGACAATCTCCCTGCAGAGCTCGCCGCTCTGCCTGCGATCAAACCCGGTAGCAGGGGTCTCGCGAAGTGAAGCAAGAACGCCTTCGCCTTGGGGTGAATATCGATCATATTGCGACGCTTCGGAATGCGCGGGGCGGGACGCACCCTGACCCCGTTGCGGGTGCTTGGGCGGCGCTGCAAGCGGGGGCGGACGGTATCACGGCCCATTTGCGCGAAGATCGGCGCCATATCACCGATGAGGATTTGACGCGATTGCAGAAGCTGTGTGAGAGCGAGAATATTCCGCTAAACATGGAAATGGCCGCAACGCAAGAGATGCGCGACATTGCCCTCGCTCTCAAACCTCATGCGATTTGCATAGTGCCGGAACGCCGGGAGGAACGCACGACAGAGGGCGGCCTCAATGTCGCTGGTCAGCACAATACCCTGTCGCCCATCATTCAAAAACTCTCTGAAAATGGCTCGCGTGTGTCGCTCTTTATCGAAGCCAATGAAACACAGGTCAAAGCCGCCGCTCGCTCAAAAGCAGAGGTCGTGGAATTTCATACGGGGGCTTATGCCCATGCGCTAGAGCAGGGAGATAAGGAAAGGGCTGAAGTCTTCCTAGCTTCTTTGAAGACCGGCGGAGCCTTGGCGGCAGAATTGGGACTGGAGGTGCATTACGGCCATGGCCTGACCTATGATAATGTGGCGGCGATTGCTGAAATCCCGCAGGCGCGCGAACTTAATATTGGGCATTTCATTATTGGTGAAGCCCTCTTCTTGGGGCTGGGGCCGGCGATCGCTGAAATGCGGCGCGTTATGGATGCCGCGAGAGATGAGGCGTGCGCGTGATTGTCGGCATTGGTACAGATTTGTGCGATATACGCCGCATAGAAAGAAGCCTTGATAAATTCGGCGCGCGTTTCATTGACCGAATTTTCACGCAAACGGAGAAAGACTATTGCGCCCCTAAGTCAGGTAAAGCTGCTTATTTTGCCAAACGCTTTGCCGCAAAAGAAGCCATTGCCAAGGCCTTATCTGGTCCGCAGACTGGGCATTTGAAGTGGACAGATGTGGAAGTTAAAAATGACGCATCTGGTCGTCCCACTGTGCGTCTGTACCGCGCAGCGGTTAAACGCCTCAAGGATTTGACACCCGAGGGTTATCAAGCGCATGTTCACCTCAGCTTGACAGACGAATATCCCTATGCCCAAGCCTTTGCGGTCGTCGAAGCCTTTAAGGCCTAAGCCAATGAGGACAGAATGAATATTTTTAGGAAATCAAACCCAAAACGCAAAAAAGAAGAAGGCGGTTTGGGTGAATTTATTTCAACCTTTGTCTGGGCCATGGTGCTCGCATTTATTCTGCGAACCTTCTTGTTTCAGCCCTTCCATATTCCCTCCAATTCGATGCAGCCGAATTTGACCAAGGGCGACTATATCATTACGTCCAAATTCTCTCTGGGTTTTGGGCGTCATGCCGCGCGTCCATTTCCTTTTCCGGTAAAACGCGGAAGATTGTTCGAGCGTAAGCCAAATCGGGGGGATATTATCGTTTTTCGTCCAGAGGGCCTTGACCGAAATTTGGTCAAGCGATTGGCAGGCTTACCCGGCGATCAAATCCAAATGATTAGCGGCGCGCTGCATATCAATAACGTGCGCGTGCCGCTTGAAAGTTTTGGTTCAGAAAAGCGTTTAGATACATATGGTACGCTTCGGGATACAGATGTGCAAAAAGAAACCTTGCCGGGGGCAAAGCAAATAAAAATTTATGATGCGTTGAAAAATAGCGAGGCTGATAACACCTCGGTTTTTACCGTGCCCGCAGGACATTATTTTTTCTTGGGCGATAACCGCGATAACTCTATAGATAGCCGCTACGGCGTCGCTCAGGGCGGGGCCGGGTATGTACCCGCCGAAAATTTGATGGGGAAGGCAGAATTTGTGCTCCTTTCCGTGACGGATGAATTTGCGCTGTTCAAGCCATGGACTTGGGCGAACATGCGCGGTGATCGCTTTTTCAAAGGTCTCAATTAATGGCGACTGCGGCCTATGATAAAAAACGCAGCGGCTTGGAGGAGCGGATAGGCTATAAGTTCACCAATCCAGAGCTCTTGAAAACTGCTCTCACCCATTCTTCCTATGGAGACGGGCAAAGAACGGTCGAGACCTATGAACGACTTGAGTTTCTTGGCGATCGGGTACTAGGCCTCTTGACGGCGGAAATGCTCTATAGCGCGGTGCACGAGGAAGAAGGCGACATGGCGAGACGCCTAAATGCTTTGGTGCGCAAGGAAACCTGCGCCCGTATATCGCGAGCCATTGGCCTTGGCGATACGCTATTAATTTCTCAAAGTGAGGACAAACAAGGCGGACGCGAAAAAATCTCCATTTTGGGTGATGCGTGTGAGGCGGTCTTGGGTGCGATCTATCTTGACGGCGGTATGTCGCCCGCAAAAGACTTTTATGATCGCCACTGGGCAGAGGATATTCAGCGGGTTTTGACCCAATCTGCTAAGGACCCTAAAACTGAATTGCAAGAGCGCGCCTCCGCTCATGGTTCGCACCCTCCTATTTATACCGTGGTGGAGCAATCAGGGCCTGACCACCGTCCGCTTTTTGTGATCGAAGTTTCGGTTGAAGACGTCGGCGCAGCGCAGGGCACTGGAAAGTCCAAAAAAACGGCGGAGCGATATGCTGCGCTGCATTTACTCGAAAGTTGGCCTCTATGAGCGACGCCGTAAACTCCCGTGCGGGCTTTGTTGCCATTATCGGAGCCCCCAATGCGGGAAAATCAACACTTGTAAATACACTGGTGGGAGAGAAAGTCTCAATCGTTACCCATAAAGTGCAAACGACGCGCTTTCAGGTTCGCGGGATAGCGATGCTTAAAGATGCGGATGATGTCGACACGCAGATCGTGCTTGTGGATACACCTGGTATTTTTAAGGCGGGCGGGGATGATCGCCTCGGACGCTCTATGGTTCATGCCGCTTGGAGCGGGGTGTCGGACTCCGATGCGACCGTTCATATGATCGACGCGCCGGCCTATCTGCGTGTCCTAGAAAAAAAACCGCAGGCGCAGGATAAACGCGCCTTTGCCGACACAGAACGCGTCACGGCGGGGTTGGTCAAAAGGGAAGAGAAAATGGCTTTTCTCGCGCTCAATAAGATTGATGAAATTGCGCATGAGAGACTGCTTGAGATCATCGCGATTTTCAAAAAAATGAATATTTATCGGGAGATTTTTCTTATCTCGGCATTAAATCTTGACGGTGTTGACGCGCTGAAGTTACGGCTTGCGGAAACTATGCCTAGGGGGCCGTTTTTGTTCTCTCCCGATCAGGCCGCCGACATACCTTCGCGGCTGATGGCGGCAGAAATTACTCGAGAGAAATTATATCTGCGCCTTCATGATGAATTGCCTTATGCCTCTACTGTCGAGACCGAAAAATGGACAAATCAAAAAAACGGAGATCTGCGGATTGATCAGATTATCTATGTCAAGCGTACCTCCCAAAAACCGATTGTTCTTGGCAAAGGTGGGCGCACGATCAGGGACATTGGCGCGGCCGCCCGGCAAGACATGCAGGACTGGCTTGGCCGTAAAGTCCATTTGTTTTTATTCGTGAAAGTGCGTGAAGGCTGGCATGATGATCGTGCCCGATATGCCGATAACGGACTAGAGTTTGACGTTTAGCCGGCCATGGATTGGCAAGGCGAAGGATATGTGCTCGCTGTAAGAAAACACGGCGAAACCTCTGCTATTATTGATGTGCTGACGCGCGGGCGCGGCCGGCATGCAGGGCTCGTGCGGGGCGGCGTCGGGCGAAAGCTTCGGCCAGTACTCCAGCCCGGCAATAAAGCGCAGCTTAGCTGGCAGGCGCGCCTGTCAGATCACCTTGGCATTTTTACCGTTGAGGCCTTATCTGCGCGGGCCGCAGAACTTATGGATGACCGCCTTGCGCTCTCGGGGCTAAATGCCCTCTGTGCTATGACACGTGAAACTTTGCCAGAGCGCGAGGCCTTGCCACAGGTCTTTGATGGATTCGAGTTGATTTTGGAGCATTTACACGAACCTGAAATTTGGCCAGCTCTGTTTGTCAAATGGGAGTCGGGATTGTTGCGTTCTCTTGGTTATGGCCTTGATCTGCGGGCCTGCGCGGCGACCGGGGCAAATGATAATTTAACTCATGTTTCGCCGCGCTCGGGCCGCGCTGTGAGCGCCAGCGCCGCCGAACCTTACCTTGATAAGCTTTACCCGCTGCCAGCCTTCATGCTCGGGTCTTCCTTTATAACCCCACAAGATATTGGGAATGGCCTTTCGCTGACGGGATTTTTTCTGGAAACCCGCCTACAGTGGGGCGTGAACCGCACGCTTCCCGCCGCGAGGGCGCAAATGATTGAAAGATTGAGACAAGAAGGTCATGCCAGCGCCCCTGCCATGCGCTAGGATAATCTCCGAATCACACCTATTCGCTTCAAGAGCTTTTATGTCCGACACTACTACTCAGAACGGCGTCCCAGATGATGACGCCATCATCGAAGAACACATTGATGATGCGCTCTCTACCCGCTATCTCGCCTATGCGCTCTCGACGATCACGCAACGCGCTCTACCAGATGTCAGAGATGGGCTAAAACCTGTTCACAGGCGCATTTTATATGCGATGCGGCAGCTCAAGCTAAATCCAGAGAACGCACATAAGAAATGTGCGCGTATTGTCGGGGATGTCATGGGGCAATATCACCCCCATGGCGATGCCTCCATTTATGATGCGCTTGTCAAACTCTCCCAAAGCTTCAGTGCACGCTACCCGCTTGTCGACGGGCAAGGAAATTTCGGAAATATCGACGGCGATAGCGCCGCGGCTATGCGGTACACTGAGGCCAAAATGACGGCCGCCAGCGTTGCTTTGCTTGAGGGGATTGACGAAGACGCCGTTGATTTCGTGGCAACTTATAATGAAGAGGACGAAGAGCCGTCGGTGCTTCCGGCGGGCTTTCCAAATTTGCTGGCAAATGGTTCTCAAGGGATTGCTGTTGGGATGGCGACCTCTATTCCGCCACACAATGTTGCCGAAATCTGCGGCGCCGCGCTGCACCTTATTAAGACTCCTAAAGCGCGCATTGAAACTCTGCTAGATCATGTAAAAGGGCCTGACCTCCCGACAGGCGGCATTATTACCGAGCCGCGCGAAAATATCATTGAAGCCTATAAAACCGGTAAAGGCGGATTTAAGGTTCGCGCGCGCTGGCACAAAGAAGAATTGCCGCGTGGCCTCTGGCAGATCGTTGTCACAGAAATCCCATATCAAGTCCAAAAGTCACGACTGATCGAGAAACTTGCCGATATTATTGAAAGTAAGAAAGTTCCGTGGCTTGAGGATGTCCGCGACGAATCTGCGGAGGATATCCGCGTAATTTTGGAGCCCAAGAGTAAGAATATTGACCCCGAGGCTTTGATGGAAAGCCTGTTCAAGCTCTCAGAACTGGAAAGCCGCATCTCCCTGAATATGAATGTGCTCGACGCAACGCGTACGCCGCGCGTCATGAATCTTAGGGAAGTAATACAAGCCTTTTTGGATCACCGGCGCGTTGTTTTGCAGCGACGCTCTCGTCAGCGCCTTGGTAAAATCGAAGACCGCATGGAAGTGCTCGCGGGTTATATGATTGCTTTCCTCAATATTGATGAAGTCATTCGCATTATCCGGTTTGAGGATGAGCCTAAGAAAGAATTGATCAAGGCCTTTGATCTCACGGAGCGCCAAGCCGATGCGATTTTAAATATGCGCTTGCGGGCGCTCAATAAACTGCAGGAACTTGAGATTAAAACAGAGAACGACGGTTTGGCGGCAGAAAAAAGCGAAATTGAAAGCCTATTAGGGTCCGATAAAAAACAATGGGCGATGATTGCGGACCAAATAAAAGGCCTGCGAGAGCGTTACAGTCTCAAAACCGAAGTGGGCGCGCGGCGGACTACATTTGCTGATGCGCCTGATTTGGAAATTGATTTTGCTACCGCATTTATTGTCAAAGAGCCCGTGACGATTATCTTATCCGAAAAGGGGTGGATGCGCGCGCTAAAGGGCAGGGTAGATGACCTTTCTTCTGTGAAGTTCAAAGATGGAGATGGCCTTGCGTTTGCTGTTCCGGCAGAGACGACGGACAAAATCATCTTATTTGCCACAAATGGAAAATTTTACACGCTTGGCGCGGATAAGCTACCGGGCGGGCGCGGAAACGGGGAGCCTATTCGACTAATGATTGACCTTGAAGACGATCACGAGCCTTTGGGTCTTTTTGTTCATAATGAAGAGCGGCAATTACTCCTTGCGAGCTCTGATGGTTACGGATTCCGCGTGCAGGAAAAAGACGTAGTCGCCTTCACGCGCGGGGGAAAGCAAACGCTCAATGTGAAAGGGGATGCAGAGGCGGCGCGCTGCGTTGAAGTCGTGGGCGAAAAAGTGGCCGCTATTGGTGACAACCGAAAAATTCTTGTCTTTGATGTTGAGGAATTACCGCAAATGGGCCGCGGCAAAGGCGTACGTATTCAAAAATATAAAGACGGCGGACTAAAGGATATAACCACCTTTACTGAGGCTGATGGCCTCACCTTTGTGGACAGTGCCAATCGTACAAATCAAGTTTCCAATTGGAATTTGCTGGAAGGTAAACGCGCGGGCGCTGGCCGGATGGCGCCGCGCGGATTTTCCCGCGGAGGGCGGTTTGCGCCGGACAACCGCTTGAAGTAAGGCCGAAATAAAACCTTGTGATTACACCGCATTTATCGTTATCATATTCTCACAAGACGGGGCCGTTATAGGAGTGCATCATGGAAGTTTTATTGGTTATCCTCGGTATAATTGTCGTTCTGGCATTTATCATCATCGGCATATACAACCGTTTGGTGGCGCTGCGTCAGACCTGTAATCAAGCTTGGTCAGACATTGAAGTGCAGCTAAAGCAGCGCCAAGACCTTGTTCCTCAGCTTGTGAATACTGTGAAAGGTTATGCAGAGCACGAAAAGTCAACGTTTGAGGAAGTCGTAAAGGCCCGGCAAATGGCTGTGAGTGCGGGCACAGTCGGCGGCCAAGCTGCAGCTGAATCCATGCTTTCTCAGGCGCTTGGAAAGCTTTTCGCTCTTGCCGAGGCCTATCCCGAGCTAAAGGCGAATGAGAATTTTTTGCAGCTTCAAGATCAGCTCGCAGATGTCGAAAATAAAATCGCGGCCGCGCGTCGTTTTTACAATAACGCCGTAAGTGAATATAATACAGGTATAGAGCAATTCCCTGCCAATTTGATTGCAGGTCCCTTTAATTTTGAGTCGCGTGAATTTTTCGAAGCGCCGGAAGGACGCGAGGCTCTTCAAACACCTGTTGAGGTTCAATTCTAAAATAGAACATCCAATCCCCCGTTATGCAAGCTTACGGACTTAAAACCCACATTTGGAATAATAACCTGCGCAGCATTTTGTTGCTGATTTTGTTCCCAATTTTATTGCTAGGATTATCCTACGCTGTTTTGCTGATTTACCTTGGCGTCACATCTAATTTGACGTTTGGGGAAGGTGCGGCCACTGCCATAGACTTTTTGCCGTCCGCTGCGCCGATAGCGCTCGGGGCGGCGGGGGGATGGTTCGCTATTGCGTTTGTTGGCCATCAGAAGCTGATTGATTTGTCGACCAAGGCGCGTTCTGTAACGCCTGCGCAAGAGCCAAGAGCCTACCGCCTTCTTGAAAACCTTTGCATATCGCGCGGGATTACGATGCCAAGGCTAAAAATTATCGAAACGCCTGTACTCAATGCCTATGCAAGCGGAATTCGCGATTCGAATTATACTGTTACGCTCACGACGGGGCTTATGGGCGCACTTGATGATGAAGAGCTTGAAGCTGTGATCGCGCATGAATTGTCACATATTGCAAATCGCGACGTACGTTTGTTGATTATCGCTGTTATATTTGTCGGTATTTTTTCATTTTTCGGGGAGGGGATTGTACGCACGCTTATGCGAACCAATCTCTCGCGTTCGACGGATCAACACCGGCGCAGCGGAGGCGGGCAGGCGGGCGCCCTTGTTCTGTTCGGTATTGTGATTATTGCCATAGCGTATCTGCTCGCTATGCTTGTGCGTTTTAGCCTATCTCGCCGCCGAGAATTCATGGCAGATGCGGGCGCGGTCGAGCTTACAAAAAATCCTGATGCTATGATACGGGCCTTGCAAAAAATTTCAGGCCGTGCAGAACTGACCCATGTACCGGCGGAAGTGCGGGAGATGGCATTTGAAAACCCAAGGTCGGGGTTCTCCGGCTTTTTTGCGACGCATCCGCCGATCGAGGCGCGTATAGAGGCGCTGATGAAGTATGGCGGCGGGCGGCTGGGCACGCAGAGCATTCCACCCTCTCGCCAGAGGCGCGGGGCGCGCGAGGCTCGCGAGAATCCAAAACCGGCTTCAGGGCCGTGGACGCGGCCGAGCCGAACAACAAGATAAACATACGCCTCAGGCGAGCAAATATAAAAGATGCAATAAAAGAGGACTATTATGACATTCACAAAATCACTCCTGCTGACCGCAGCGGCCACAATCCTTTTGTCGGCTTGCGGACAAGAGACGGTCACCCCGCCAATCAACCTACCTGACGGCATTAGCTATGTGAAAACGGTCAAGAAAAAGGGCGATGAAGTGGTCATTCCCTTTTCAGAATATAAGCTGGATAATGGGCTTAGAATTATTCTGCACGAAGATAAGTCCGATCCACTTGTGCATGTTGATGTGACATATCATGTCGGGTCAGGCCGTGAGGATATCGGAAAATCCGGTTTTGCGCATTTCTTTGAGCATATGATGTTCCAAGGTTCTGAAAATGTTGCAGATGAGCAGCATTTTGCCCTGATCACCGAGTCTGGCGGGACGCTGAACGGGTCCACCAATTCTGATCGAACAAATTATTATCAGACGGTTCCATCCAATCAGCTTGAGAAAATGCTCTGGCTGGAAGCGGACCGTATGGGGTATTTCCTCAACGCTGTGACGCAAGAAAAATTCGAAGTTCAGCGCGAGACCGTCAAGAATGAACGCGGGCAGCGTGTTGATAACCGCCCCTACGGTCTTTTAAACGAGCGGGTCGGCGAAGCCATGTATCCCGAAGGGCACCCCTATAGCTGGTCCGTCATTGGATATCTGGAGGATTTGGACCGCGCGACCTTGACAGATTTGAAAAAATTCTTCCTGCGCTGGTATGGCCCCAATAATGCGGTGCTAACCATTGGCGGTGATTTTGACAAAGAGCAAACATTGGAGTGGATCAAAACCTATTTCGGCAACATACCCAAAGGCACGCCCGTTGATGAACCTACCGCGCCGAAAGTTACGCTTGATGCGGACCGTTATATTTCGCTGGAAGATAATGTCTCCCTCCCGCTTGTTTATATGGCATGGCCAACGGTTGAGCGAAATCATCCGGACGAAGCCCCTTTGGATGTGATGATGTCCGTCATGGGGGAAGGCAAGACCTCTATCCTTTATAAAAACTTGGAGAAATCTGGCGTTGCGGTTAATAGTTCGTCCGGGCATTTTTGCCGGGAAATGCATTGTCAATTTACGATGTACGCCTTACCTAACCCAGCTAAAGGGGCGAGCCTCGCCGATCTTGAAAAAACCATGCGGGACTCCCTTGATGAGTTCGAGGAGCGCGGCGTTAACGAAGATGATTTGACCCGCGTGAAAAATGGTATTTTGTCCGGGACAATTTACGGCCTTGAGTCTACATCGGGTAAGGTGAGCCAACTTGCCGCCTATGCAACCTATGACGATGACGCAAACGGTATTGGCGCGCAGATCGAGCGGTATGAAAATGTAACCGCCGAAGATGTACTCCGGGTTTATCGCCAATATATAAAAGGCAAGCCCGCCGTCATCATGAGCATTGTGCCCAAGGGCAAGCCCGAGATGATCGCGGCTCCCGATACCTGGAGCCGCTATGAGCGGACAATCCCTGAGGATACAACGAGTGATGAATTTAATTGGAGCTTGCCGGATGACGGTGATTTTGACCGCTCCGTTATACCGCCTGCGGGTGAAAACCCAACGATCAAGGCCCCGTCTGTCTATAAATCTGCATTGTCCAATGGCGTTGGAATTACAGGCGCGGTCAATGACGAGGTGCCAACAACGACGATCCGCCTGCAAATGCGGCTTGGGCAGTCACATGACCCGCTGGATAAGCTGGGACTTGCGACAAACCTTGCGCAATATCTAAATGACGCCGCAACGCAAGATTCGACTGCCGAAGAGCTTTCAAATCGCCTTGATAAATTAGGTTCCTCTGTTTCATTTGGCGCAGGCGACGAGTATACCACTATGTTCATCCGCTCCCTCACGAGCAATCTTGATGAGACCATTGAGATCGCCGTCGAGAAACTTCTAAAGCCTTCCTTTAATGATGAAGATTTTAACCGCCTGAAAGCCCAGACAATTGAAGGTATTAAACAATCCAAGAAAAATGCGGGTAGCCTTGCATGGGATGCCTTCAACCGTATTATGTACGGGGATAACAATCCAATTTCATGGGGCGGGAGCGGCACAATTGAAACCGTGAACAATACGACCCTTGAAGACTATCAGAGCTTTTATGAGGCCAATTATTCGCCAAAAATAGCCTCCATTATGGCGGTGAGTAATCTCGGAGAACCCGAGATTGAAAAAGCGCTTGCGCCCTTCAGTGCATGGAGCGGCGAGGACGTTGCGGTCGCCGCTGATAAACCATACCCAGAGCTTAAAACTGGAACGTTATATTTCATCAATAAGGATGACGCTGCCCAGTCTGAAATCCGTATTGGGAAACGGGCCTTGCCTTACGATGCGCTCGGTGAGTTTTATCGCGCGGGACTTATGAATTATGCTCTAGGCGGGGCGTTTAATAGCCGTATCAATCTGAACTTGCGCGAAGATAAGGGTTACACCTATGGCGCGCGATCCTTCTTTGACGGCGAAAAGACGCGGGGGTACTATGTTGCCTCCTCTGGCGTAAAAAAGGATAAAACGGCTGAGTCCATCATCGAATTTGTCAAAGAAATAAAAGGCTATCATGAAGACGGCATTACGTCGGAAGAGCTTGCCTTTACCAAATCGGCAATCGGGCAGCGCGACGCGCGGGCCTACGAAACGCCGCGCCAAAAACTTGGTTTTATTTCGCGTATGGTGAACTACAATCTCGAAGCCGAATTTGTAGATGAGCAATCCGATATACTTAGCGGATTTACGAAAGCCGAAGCCGACGCCCTCGCTCAGAAACATCTTGATGTTTCAGAGATGGTTATGGTTGTTGTCGGCGATAAAGCCGAAATCATGGACGATGTGAAAGCGCTCGGCTATCCGATCGTTGAGCTTGATGCTGACGGAAATCCTGTGAAATAATGCCGTCGTCTAAAGCCAGCTTTGAAGGCGCTTTTGGCGATACGCTTTCGGCTAAACTGGATTGGCCGGAAGCGGAGGTTAATGGCTGGGTGCTTTTTGCTCATGGGTTTTCTATCGGCAAAGACCTAAAGCCCATTCGCACAATATCTCAAACACTCGTGCGAAATGGCTATGGCATGATGCGGTTTGATTTTACAGGTCTGGGACAATCGGGCGGAAATTTTTCCGATACAAATTTCAGTTCAAATTGTGAGGACCTTCGCAACGCCGCTGGTTATCTTCGTGCGCACTATGAAGCGCCCAAAATCCTGATTGGTCATAGTTTTGGCGGAACGGCGGCGCTTAAACTTGTTGATGAACTCCCCGAGGTTGGCGCTATTGCTACAATTGGTTCGCCGTGTGATACGACCCATATTGTGCATCAATTTGCTGATCAGCTCACTGAAATCGAAGAGGAAGGCGAGGCGAAGGTCCTTCTAGGCGGACGACCTTTTGTTATCAAAGAGCAATTCCTCGAGGACATTGGAAATCAGGATATTGCGTCAGAAATACGAGATATGGATACCCCTTTGATGATCTTCCATTCGCCGCAAGATAGGGTGGTGAGCATTCAAAACGCGTCTCATATATATAGCCAAGCCAAACACCCCAAGAGCTTTGTTAGCCTTGATGGCGCGGATCATTTGCTTTTAAAAAACCCAGCGGACGCCGTTTATATTGCTAATGTGATTGCGGCTTGGGCAGGTCGATATATCTAAGGTTTATTGGCCTAGCGCCTCTAGGTTCGCTTGTGCTTTTTGATGATGGCGCGGGCTAAGGCGGATTGAGTGTTCCAGCAACCTCGCGGCAAGCTTCATCTCCCCGCGCTGCAGCGCGATATAGCCAGCGTCATTTAAGATATCTGCGGCTCTGTGATCGGTGAGGCCCTCTGTAGCGGCTTGATAATCCGCTTGCAGGGCTAAAACCAATCGGCGGTTATTGTCAAAAAGTTGATTGTCTTGGTCCAGTTCTATGGCGTGTTCGAATTTCTTAAGTGCGGCCTCCCGCCGCCCCTGCAAAAGTAAAGACATTCCCATATTATTAATGATGGCTGCTTTTGGGCCTCCCATTTTTAAGGCTTTGATGTAGTGGTCTTGTGCGCGCATGTGCTCTGCCTGCTTGTCGTAAAATTGCCCTAAAGCGCTCCACAAACGCGGGTCTTGCAGATTTCTCTCTAATGCGAGATTTAGGCTTAGCTCAATATCATCGACTTTACCTGTGGCGATCTCGGCTAGAACGTAATTAGCGATTAGGGCGGGAGGGGCTGCGTCAAAGTCAATTTTGATATTTTTATAGGCATGCATCGCCGCGTCTGCATCTCCAAGTTTGAGCGCGAGCGCGGAATATTCCTGAATGATTTGCAGGTTTGAGGTGTCGGCCAGCCAAGCTTGATGGAAGAGATTGAGCGCGTCTACAGTCTCGCCCTTGGCTCGCGCTTCAACGGCAAGCGTGACGGTATCAATCATCTGAAACAAGTCTTCTGATAACGTCTCTGAGCCCCGCACATCAACCGTCTGGGCTGCCGGTGGGCCTAGCATGGCAGGCGAAGCGTCTACCGCAGGCGGCGCAGGTACAGACGCGCAGGCCCAGAGAAACACAGGGGAGAGCAGCAGAGGGGAGAGACACAACAACCTCATCCCGCCATTCCTTGGGCAATACGAATACCTGCGGGCAATAGAACCATGGTTAGGATGGTTGGAAAAATAAATAGTATCAGCGGAACTGTGAGTTTTGCCGACAGGGCCATCGCTTTTTCCTCGGCTTTCATCATGCGTTTCATGCGCATTTCATCTGCAAATGTTCGTAAAGTGCGTCCAACGCTTGAGCCCATTTCTTCTGCTTGTTTCAGCATAACCGCCAAAGAGCGAGCCTCTTCCAAATCAATGCGCCGCGCAAAGCTCATCATAGCTTCATTTCGATCACGCCCGTTGCGCAATTCCATATTCATAATATCAAGATTAATACGCAGTGTTGGGTAACGACCGCCGATCTCATGCCCAACCCGCACAAGCGCAGCATCCATTCCCAGACCTGCTTCAATACAGGCTATCATTAAATCCATCATATCGGGGAAGCCATTCCGGCATTCCGTTCGCCGTTTTTCAATTCTCCAGCGAATGAAAAGGATCGGTATATAAAGGCTGATAACGAGCGAGACGCAAAAAATAAAAGCAATGGCCGAGAACGATAAGACCAAGGCCAATTTTGATACAAATAGGAGCATTATAAATTGCGGGACAAACAGGAAGAGAACCCGTCCTGCGTGATAAATCTGTACTGCGGATGGATTGTAATATCCCGCCTGAGCGAGCTCAAACCGTATACGCGAAATATCCTCCGCGCCGGGGAGGGTAAGATGCTGTCCAAGGGTTTTAAGAATATTTCTTTGTTGGCCTTCAGGCAGGTCAACACCACTGCCTCCGCCTCCCGCGAGCCGTCGTTCAATTTGTGAATTGTGGATAAGCGCAGAGCGAATAGCAATTGCAACCAGCACAAGACTTATAACGAGAAAAAGAGCGGAAATTGAAACCGTCAATGCGTTTTGATAGCTTGTAATGGACATTAGAATTTGAAATTGATCATTTTTTTCATGACCAAATTCCCTATGACCATCCAGGTGATGATGCCATATGTTGCATATGTCATGATTGGATTGCCTTTGACGTCCCCGTAAAAGTCTGGCGCACTGACACTAATGAGACCAAACAAGGCGATCGGCGCAATATTCAAAATCATGGCTGACATTCGCCCTTCAGCAGAGGCGGCTTTGATTTTTAAACGCATTTTTTGACGCTCACGGATTGTCTCCGCGCTTTTACGGAGCAATTCAGCAAGATTTCCGCCTGTGCGCTCCTGTAATCGTATCATGGCGGAAAATAGATCAAAATCCTCATGCCCGACGCGGTCAGCGAGGCGCTGCACAGCATTGCTAATGCTAGCGCCGTATGAAATTTCGTCACTCGCAACGCCAAATTCCGAACCGATAGGGTCTGGCATTTCGCGGCCAACCAGTCCCATGGCAACGGGTACGGGGTGGCCCGCGGCAAGGGATCGGACAATAATATCAAGCGCGTCCGGTAGCTGCATGACCGCTTTCTTGCGGCGTCTCCCAACCAATATCTTCAAAATGAAAACCGGCGCGATGGCCCCAAATATGCCGCCGATTAGTCCCCACATCACTGTATGTTTTATCAGATAGGCGAATAGAGTGAAGCTTACCGAAAACCCGGCGATAACGAAATATATTCCATATTTTCCAAGTGGTAATCCAGAGTGTAGCACCAGCTTTTTTATCCAAATGGCTACTCCCATAAGGTCACCATCGCGAGAAAGCCCGCGGCGGGTTCGAATGGTGGCAAGAACTTCGGAGTTTTCTTTTTCTTCAGATAAGCGCCGCATACGATCATTGGCCAGACGAACCTTTTTTGCAGCATGTTTACCAAGACCGATTATTGACTGCATGGCGAGTACAGCGGCCGCAAAGACAAGCGCGTAAAATAGCCATGTCGTATTGCCGTCCAATTTATGCGCCTTCTATTCCAAGCACGCGGTCTCGGACTGTGCCCTCATACTGCTTTCCGGTTGGGAGGGCTTGCGGCTCAAATAGACCTTCGGGCAGGTTGAAATTACGGGTTTCGATCAAATCAAGGCATTTAGGCCGAATACCGGTGGACCGAAATTCACCAATGACCTCGTTATTGGGGCCGGTGCCTGTACGGGTGTAATTGAAGAGTTCCTGCATTTGAATGATCGGGCCTTCCATACCCGTGATCTCGGACACGGCTGTGATTTTTCGCTGTCCATCCGAAAGGCGCTGAGCCTGCACAATGATCCCGACCGCACTTGCGATCTGGCCAGCAACGGCTTCCGGCGTAATTTTCATGTCACCCATTGCAACCATTTGCTCAAGCCGGGTAATCGCATCTCTGGGCGTATTTGCATGGAGTGTTGCCATAGAGCCTTCATGCCCCGTATTCATAGCTTGAAGCATGTCAAAGGCCTCTTCGCCGCGAACCTCGCCCAAAATCACGCGATCAGGACGCATACGTAGCGCGTTTTTCACAAGCTCTCTTTGCTTTATCTCGCCATTACCTTCGATGTTGGCAGGGCGGGTTTCCATACGTGCCACATGAGGCTGCTGGAGCTGTAATTCGGCGGCGTCTTCAATGGTAATCAACCGTTCTTTGACACTGATTGACTGAGAAAGGGCATTAAGCAGGGTTGTCTTACCAGAGCCCGTTCCGCCAGATATAAGGATTGTCACGCGCGCCCGGCAAGCTGCCCAGATAAACTGCGCAACCGCATCGGGGATCGCGTTAAAGCCAATAAGGCGATCAAGGGTAAACGGCGTTTTTGAAAATTTGCGGATAGATACAAGAGGACCATCAACAGCAATTGGTGCAATTGCAACATTAACACGAGAGCCGTCTAGCAAGCGTGCATCACATAGCGGCTGGCTTTCATCGACTCGCCGTCCAACTGTGGCGACAATCCGATTTATAATCCGAAGGAGGTGGGGCTCATTTGCAAATTGAACGCCGGAAAGTTCAAGTTCACCACCTCTTTCCACGTAAACTTGCTCATGTGTGTTGATAAGAATATCCGATACACTGTCGTCTTGCAGGAGCGGCTCAAGCGGCCCGAGGCCCGTCATCTCGTCAAAAATCCCAGATGCAAGATCTGCGATTTCAGAGCCATTCAGCTTGAGTTTTTCTTCGATAACAATTTCGCGCACGATATTGAGGACTTGTTCACGCAAGCTTGGCGTATCAAGTCCGTCTAGCGCCGCCAGATCAATTTCCTCAACGAGGCGTGCGTGTATTCTTACCTTGGTCTCTAGCCATAATTTGCGGGCGGCGGCCTTGGGGTCAAGCTCTGGCTCGGGAGACTTAATTTCTGCCTCAACCGGTTTCTGCGTAGCAGCACGTTCAGCATTGTGAACAAGCTCAATCAGGGCTTCGGGGTTTAGAGCACCCTGATCCAAAGCTCCAGCGGGCTGCGCTGGCAGCTCAAGTTCATGGCTCAGAAATTTTGAAAAACGTCCCATGAAACCAAAATATCAACGCCGCGCTAAAAAGCAGTTGAAGGATGAGATTAACAGTGCGTAAAAATAATGGCCTAGGCCCTCTTTTTGCGGCGATCTTTACCAAAAAATCCGGTTTTTTCTTCTGGCTTTACCCACTTTGCGCAAAGGGTTTTTACGTCTTTTACATAGCGGGCCTCGGGGCGGATGATGCCTATAGCTTGACCACAATTGATGGCCTCCCTGGCCGTATCTTGATCGGTGCAGATCACGCTGGAAACTGTGCGTTTTAGGGCTTTTTCCGCGTCCCCCAAGCGTAGAGAATTTCTAAATGATCGCCGTTCAACTTTGTTCAGGACAACTTCGCATGTCACGTCCGGTAAAACCTTTTCAATATTTGCGAGGCGGCTGCGCGCCGTATGCAGGGAAGGAACCGTGAGTTCGCTCACAATTGCAAAATGATCTGCGCCTGAAATCGCAGCCCCTATCCACGGCTGCCAAATGCGCGGCAAATCAAGGATGACATGATCATACATTTGCACCGCCGCATCGAGCAGGGCTAACACTGTCTCGGGATTTGCAAGACTATTCGCCCCGAGTGCATTGGGGGTTGATAGAACTGAAATTCCGCACTCATGTGTGCTCATAAGTGCCTGAACGAGCGACTTGTCAATGCGGTCCGCAGGTCCGCAAATATCAGCTATATCCAAAGAGGGCGGAACATCCAGATAAGAGGCGCAAGCCCCTGTTTCGAAATCCAGATCGATCAAGCAAACACTCGGTTCCATATGCCGCTGTAAAGACTTGGTTTTTTGTACTCGTGAGGCAATTTCATAGGCCATTTGAATACAAAGCGTTGTGACTCCCGACCCGCCGCTTGCGCCCATAAAGGCATAACATTTTGCGTCTGTTGCAAGCGGGGGAGTTTTGCCTTTAGGCGTAATCGGATCACCTTGCTGTTGTTGGGATTTAGGCTGGTCAATTGTTGAGGTTGGGGGCATGGGCGCGTGAAAATTTGTATCTGTTATCACGTTATCAGTTACGCTTGGAGCCAAAAGCTCGGCCGCCGCCGCAGTCGCAAATGCGCCTTTAGCTTCTGCCTCCGCCGTCGGCGCGATGGGCATGGGGTTTGGACGAATGTCGCCAAAGGGGGAGGGGTCGGGTATCATCAGGGATGCCTGACCGTCCTCACTATTCTCAAAATATTCCCACATGTTTTCCATCGCCAAATTCATGAGCTTAACTTCCTGATTTCATATCTTCTGCCATCACCGTGACTTTGACGGCGGGCATTTTTCTAATGGCTTTTGGCGCAATCCTTCCGATAACGGGTAAGGCATAGTCTATATCTTTGAGCGTCACGGTAATCAAAGGCGCAGGTGATGCGGGTTCGCCCGCCCGTCCCATGCCCGAGCTGCGATATTCAATTTCAAAGTTTTCTGGTTTCACGCTTGGGAACAAATCGCACATGCCGCGTCGCTCTCGCGCCGTCTTTGCGCATACCCCGTCATTGTCTGGACCATAAACTATCTCGTCCATGACCTGAGCATTGAAGGCGCCCGAGGAACAACTCCGGTTAAGGCCTGAACATAGGCGCGAATAATCTGGCAGAGGATCACCAGCCTCCACGCCCCCGCCAAGGCCCGTCATTTCGTTTAAATCTTGGGCAATTGGAGCGCTGATCGCGGCGATGCGCGCGCCAACACGCGCGGCCTGTTGGGCTGTGTTCCATTGATGAAAGCCATACCCGATTTCAAAAACAGTTACGGTCATCGCGACCATCATGCCAGAAATAAACGCCGCCTCAACAGAGGTCGCGCCGGAGCGGTCGGATAAGTATGTCTTTAAATCTCTCATGAAAGCTCACCTGTAAGGCGCTGCTGATAGCTGGCCTTGAGCACGGGGTTGCTACCGCGAATAGATTTGATAATTCCAAAGCCTTGATACGGCAGGACGCTATTAAGCTCGATAACGCGAATATAGTCTCCGCCCCGATAATCTGCGTTTGCATTAGGAATTAGTCGGTAACTAATTGTGATGTCTGAGGTTTTCCAGTCCTTCAAAATTGGCGATGCGCCGGTGTCTAAAGAACCTGTGACCGCTAATGTCTTGGCTTGGCCTTCAAAGGAAAGCGGCGTCTGTGACTGGGACATAAAATTGGCCGCACTCACAAGTGCCTGTTCCATTTTATGATTTTGCAATAGCATGAAAGATGCATCTACCGCGCCTAGGCCAAGGGCCGAGAGAAACGGCAATATAAACGCCGCCTCAGTCAGAACTGAACCGTCACTATCCGTGCGGTAAAGTTTAAGCCATTTTTTGACGCTGAACCTCCTCATCGGCTGAGCGCCACTCTATCGCGTGCGACTTCGTCTTCGCCATTAACGACCGGCCCAACCACTTCGCCCCAAAGCGTATTGTCAGAACCTTTCGCCATGGGTTCAGTTAAAAACACCTTCACAAATGTTTCAACAGGAACAGGCCCCGTCCGGCCGTTCATGGGCTCTCCTGAGGACTCGATAGCGCCGCAGTTTAATACGGCCACGTGAATAATGCGGCGATCAATATCTGGGTCGCTGTGCGGGCCGGTGGCGTGACACTGCGGCAGGCCCTCTTCTGGTGTTTTTGACGATGTACCGTAAGTGAGTGCGCCGGGCACACAGTAATTATCTATCTCCCAGCGATAGAGGGCGTATCGGGAAGGGGGCGTTGAGGGGTAAAATTTGTGCTGGTTATAGTCAAGGCGATAGGTAACCCCCTCAATTGTTATGGCGGGCATATAGTTGTGATTGACCTTCATATATTCGACGAAGTCCCAATTTCCATTCCCCATTCGTCCATTTGAGGCCGAGCAGTTTTCATTCTCAAAGCAGGTGTCGCGCGGCATGCCTATAGCGGCATTATTAGGTGTCATTTTGCAGACGTTATTCTTGGTTGCTGTATACCCTTTCACGACATTTGCAGCGGGCGCATAAGCAGGATCCGACCTTTTACCCTTGAACGTGCCTTCGTATAGATCAAAGCGTGTGTTCACTGCATGCGCCATACTGTTAATGTTGCCAGGCCTAAGTTTGACGCCTGCGGATTTGGACATACAGACCGGCGGTTTATCAATCGCAATCGCATCTTTGATTTTTGAAGCGCCCGAATTGCCTTGGAAAGGGTCAAGATAACCAAAATTTCCGGGCGAATGGCTTGCGTTTTTGCCCTGTGTTTTTAGCTTTATTTGTTGTCGGCGGAAGGCCGGTGTTTCCATGGCTTCATAAATTGTGGTGTCACTATTCTCAAATGGATTGCAGATAAAGACGGGTGCGACTCCGCACACATCTTGACTGAAACCGGCTGTAGATTTTGCGGCAAGAGTGACCGATGAGACAGATTTTACCAGCCCCTGCGGGAACATGGTGCTAACAGTTTCAGGTGCAACATTAACCTCAACAAAACGTGCCTTTGAAGGTTCCGTGGTGACGAAACTATGCGGCACATCCTGATAATCCTTTTCGGGAAGTTCTGTAAGATATCTCACAGAGGCAATACGAACGGAGGCCTTGCCGCCCTGGCCAAACTTTTGATGATTGGTGACAAGATTGCTGAGCGCGCGGGCGCTACGCTCCAAGCTATCGCTGCGCTGGTCAAGTTCGGCGGCGCTTGCACGGGCAAGCGCATCTGCGGCGCTTTGAAGTTCATGGTCCATATTATAAAGCCGCGAGACGTCAACAGACAGCGCCGCCCCGCCAAGCAATACAGGGGCCGCTGCCGCCGCCCAGACAGCCATAGAGCCGCCGCTGTGCCGAAGATATTTTCTAAGTATAGGAGATAGAGCGTTATTGGAGGTCAACATCTCTCTAGCCTTTCTGCATTAATTGTTCGTGCGTTCCACATTCAGGTCTTCAACTTCATCCTTGCGATAACGGTCGCGGGCTAATTTTTGCCGCGTGATATCCGCAGGTATAAATGTGTTGGCCTTTTGCGCGGCCGTAGGCGCAATAGCTTGTATGTTTTGATTATGGATCATCGCTTCACCGAGTGGCGGCGGCGGTGTTACGGCACAGGCTGTTACGAACAGCGGTAATATAAAAATAAGGGCGTGTTTCATCATCTCATCCTATTCCATTGCAAAGCCATATTTCGCGGCGAGACCGCCCATGGCTTTCATCTCCTCCATGGAGGCTGGTAAATTCTCTTTTTGGTTTAGGAGCTTGTTTTCCGCCTTTTCCTTTTCGGCCTTTTTGTCAGAGCGAGCCTCAGCTGTGTCAGTATTTTTGTCAAAAGCTTGACGAGACCTATCTAAATCAAGGCCTTTCTCGCTGCGCGCTATCGGGCGGCCTTCGATCATCCCGCCGAGAAATTCTTCAATGTCATTTGGCGTACGCAGTCCGTCAATCGGAGTACGAAGCTTTGATATATCCGAGACGGGCTGAACGAGTCTTGGGGTAACAATGATCATAAGCTCGGTTTCCGATTTTTGGAATCGTGACGACCGGAAAAGCGCGCCAATAACGGGAATATCTCCAATCCAAGGGGTTTGAACCTTTGTGTTATTTGTCGTGTTTTGCAAAAGCCCCGCAATCGCGAAGCTTTGATCATTCCGCAGTTCCACCGAGGTATTTGCTCGGCGTACGCGCAGGGAAGGGACCTCAACCCCCGAAATGCGCACAGAATTATTCGTATCAAGCTGGCTGACTTCTGGTGCGACTTTCAGGTTAATAATGCCGTCATCAAGAACGGTTGGCGTAAAGGAAAGCCCTACACCAAATTGGCGATACTCAATCGCGAGTTGCCCAAAGGCGGCCGGCACAGGTACTGGAAATTCGCCCCCTGCAAGAAAGCTTGCCGTCTCGCCTGACATCGCGACCAGATTTGGTTCGGCCAGCGTACGGATGATGCCGTCTTCCTCGAGCGCGCTGAGGCGGGCATCAAGCGTAATGTTATTATGACTGCCGAGGGCTTGTCCCATAAGGGCAGGCGCAGCGCCGGACACAAGACCGCCGGCAGATTGAAAAGCAAATTCGCCCGCCTTTTGCGTCAAGATACCAATCCCGAGTTCTTTTGCCGCATCGCGCGAAGCCTCAACGAAACGAACCTCAAGCATGACTTGGTGGCTATCTTTGACCGCGAGGCCATTTGTAACTCGGTCAGGGGCGTAAGCCTGCGCGATCTTCATGACCTGTGCGGCCGTGTCGCCATTGGTGACATTCCCGGAGAGGTAAACGCCGCCCGCAAGCGAACGAACGTTTACCGGTTCTCGTGGGAAGGTTTCAAATAGCGCCCGTTTTAAGCCTTGGATATCAAACCCAACTTTGACATCAACAATATCAACAAGACGGTTTTGCTTGTCATACAACATGACATTTGTTTTTCCGGCCTTTTTACCAAGAACTTGAAAGGACTTGTCAGTCAGCACAACGATGTCCGCGATTTGAGCATCTGCGACACGGACTTCCTGAAACGCTTCGTCTGTGCGCATCACGATTGAGTCGTCCTTGGTAACTGTTGTCGATGTGCGCTGACCTGCAGCGGCCGTATCCACCCATGCGCCCGCATAGCTTGTTTGCCCCGCAGCCGCGCACATAACGCTGCCAGTTATGAGGAGTGTTTTTATAAATGAGGTGCGCATCTTAACCCCCCGCCAGTTCAGAGTTGGAGTCCGCAACTGCCGCCGGATCGCCCTCCATAGCCACGCTAACTTCATCGCGGTCCTCGCCGCGAATTATAGTAATATTCGCGATTGCATTGGCAGGGGCCGGCGGGGTTAATTTGGCGGCAGGTTTCGGACTTTTCCAGCGGTTCACTGGTGCTTTGACGGTCTGGGCCACTAGCGATTTGGAGGAAATCGGCTTTTCTTTTTCAATGTCTTCCTCACCTATACGGCGCAAGGTGAGGCTGAGGCGACCAGCGTCCATCGCAAGGTGCAGCCTCTGGGCATCCTCATTGCTCACCTCAACGGTAACTGTCTTTACAACGCTTGGCTTTGAAGCTTGACTATCAAGATCCTGATCGATCCCGAGTACACGGATATTTTGCAAAATCACATCCGACAGAAGCACGCCGCTCCGGCTGCGGCTATCTTCTTTATCGCGGGTGTAGATCACATCGACATAATCACCCGGCAGCACAAAACCAGCTACGCCAGCAACATCAGTGACCCTGATGGCAGTTGCGCGCATGCCTTCGGATATTAAAGAGGAGAGGGACCCGCGCCCGCCCGGTCCGCTTATTTTGAAGCCCAGTAATGGCTCATTGAACGCCATACGGGTTAAAACCACAGTGCGTTGATCATCACTGCCAAAAATGTCTTTGTAATTTGTATAGGCCCCCTCGGGCACGGCGCCGTCCGGCATATCTACGATACGCAAAGCTTCGCGGGTTAGGGTGTCGCCAAAGCTAAGCGGTATATCAGCCACAACGACAGGGACAGTCGAGATTGCAGGGGCGGGTGCAGACTGCGACGCCGTGCGTTTGTGGCTGAACTCGGACTCAACTGCACCTTCAATCCAGCCGCGTGCGAGCACAATGGCCATGATTCCGAAGGCCGCCGAAGCGCCGAGGGTGACTAATGTATTTATCCTCACCTTGTGATCCTATATCCCGTTCCCATTGAGCAGAGACTCCCATCTCTAGTCGGCAATGGATAAAGGCAAAGCGCAAAAACTCTGTGAAAAGACGCGGTTTAGATTAAGCTTAAATAAGAAGTTAATAAGGGGTTAAGCCGCCTTAACCATTGGAAATAACGGTGGAGGGCGGTGTGCTATGATTGCCAGCCAGATTTTATAAATCCAAATGCCAGAAAGACGATGAAGGTCTGCGGCATAGACGTAGGCTATAATGTCAAGATTCAGTCATATTCGAATTTCTCATAATAATCATTATGCGAATTATCGATATATTGAGTAAGGCGCTATGACGCTATTCCCTGTGCTATATTTGAGGCGTTTTAACAGATCAACTCAATCTGCATGCCGTCATAAGCCACGTCTTGGGTTGGCATGAGTTCGGCGCGTAGTGTTTCATAATCAAGGTCAATATGCAGGTTTGTCATCACGCCGCGCTTGGCTCGGGTGCGGGCAAGCCATGAGAGTGTTTTGTCGACATTGGCGTGCGTAGGATGATCAGCGTACCGCAGACTGTCGACAATCCACACATCGGGCTGTTTGATCGTATCCATGACGTCTGGCGCAATGTCCCAGACATCGGGCGTGTAGACCAGTTTACCGCAAAAGATAAAGCCAAGTGAGGGTGTCGGACCGTGGCTAAGGCCAAGAACGTCGACCTTGATGGTGCCGCCCTCACCCTTAATTTCGAATTGATCGCCGGATTTAATCAGAGGCTTAAGCTCCAAAATAGCGGGATGAACCCGGCCCTCCGGTATTTCAAAACAGTAATCAAAACGCTTATAGAGATAGGTTTTGCTATGGGCATCCATATAGGTGGGGATGCGCTGTTTCATGCGATAAGCGATCGCGCGCATATCGTCTATACCATGGCTCTGGTCTGCGTGATCATGCGTGTAAAGCAAAGCGTCAATGCGCGCTATCTCCGCCTTTAATAATTGCTCGCGCAGGTCTGGGGATGTGTCGACCAAGATTATCGTACGTGCCTCGATTGGCGGAGCTTCCCCGTCTGCCGTGGCTTTCCATTGTTCGACAAGGATAGAACTGCGAGTGCGTCTGTTTTTGGGGTTTTCAGGATCACAAACGCCCCAATCATCTCCAACGCGCGGAACCCCGCCAGAAGATCCGCAGCCCAATATAGTTGCGCGTAAAACGTAACCCTCGGATGTTTTAGCAGTCCTATTCATGGGCGCTCGGCTTTCTGAAACAGGCTGTAGAAAGCCTCGCGTGTGTTTTTAGCTGTCTCTTCTAAGCTCCAGCCACGGATATCAGCGAGCTTTTCAGCGACATGGCTTACAAAGGCAGGTTCATTGCGGCGTCCACGGTGCGGCACTGGGGCGAGATACGGGCAGTCGGTCTCAATCATGAGTTTATTTGCTGGAACTATCTTTGCTATCTCTCTGACTTCATGCGCATTTTTGAACGTTATGATGCCTGACATGGAAAACCAAAGGCCAAGTTCTATGGCGCGTTTCGCGAGCCTCTCACCCGAAGTGAAACAATGCAGGAGAGCCGGAAATTCGCCCTTTAGCATTTCACGCTCTAAGATATCGCCCATATCGTCATCCGCATTTCGCGAGTGAATGATCAAAGGCAATTGGCAAGCTCTGGCGGCGTCTATATGGGCTTGAAAATTATAAAGCTGAGCGTCTCTCTCGCTAAAATTATAGTGAAAATCAAGCCCGGTCTCGCCAATACCGATAACCTTAGGATGATCCGTAAAGGCCAGAATGTCTGCGGCTGTGATCTCCGGGTTCTCTTTGGCGTCATGTGGGTGCGTCCCAACGCTTGCCCACATATTGGGATATTTTTCGGCGACGGCGATGACGGCGTTAATATCTGAGAGCTTGCCGCAAATATTGAGCTGCGTTTCAACATTGGCTTCCCCCGCGCGCTGCATCACAGCGTCAAGGTCATCCTTATATTGCTCGCCGTGAAGATTTACGTGACTATCAACAAACATCAGGCGGCTCTTATTTCTGACAGGGCGGTTAGCATAACTGTCTTTTTATCCATATTTATACCCGACTCAATCCGCTGCCAGTCTGAAACTTTCTTCCACAGCGACATCCATGTCTGTGCGGGTTTATCGGCGGGCAATGGTTTAAAGGCGCTATGCCACTCCCCTGTGACTGCGAAACTCGCTTGAGCCTGTAGGACATCTTGCAGCCCATCCCAAAACAGTGCACGGGCATCGGCTTTGTCGCGTGCCGCGAGCATATTAGATAATATATGGTCCGTGCTATGGTCATTACGTTCAAGGCTTGCAAGGAAACGCGTCAGAGGTTTTAAGACAAAATCCGCGTTTTGCGCGAGCGCGATTGCCTTGCCCGGTCCACCGCGCGAGAGGCCTACGGCGGCATCTATAATCTCCGTTGGCTGATTAAAACGGCTGCTTAGCCAAGGTTTGATTTGCTGATTGTCCACGGGGCGCAAGGCGAGCGTCAGGCAGCGCGAGCGTATGGTTGGTAAAAGCCGTCCCGGTGAATGGGCGAGCAATATGATCAGCGCATTTTCGGGCGGCTCTTCTAGGGTTTTAAGGATAGCGTTTTCCGCGCTCCTGTTCATTTCATCCATAGTGTCAACGATCGCAATGCGGGGCAAGGTGTCTTCGGCTGCTGTGCTTTCGAAAAAACTGTTCATCGCGCGCACGGCGTCAACGGGGATTTCTGATCTCAGCTTTTTAGTTTTTTGATTATAGGGTCGGCGCAAAACAAAGAGATTGCCATGTCCTTGGGCTTCTATGCGCTGCGCGGCAGGATCGCTCGCTGGAATGTTCAGACTCGTCTCTAAAAGCGATTGCCCGCCCAGCTGCTCTCTGATCATGCGATAAGCCAGCGTTGCTTTGCCAACGCCTTTTGGCCCCGTTATCAGCCAAGCATGATGAAGTCGGCCAGAATTTTTGGCCCTGATAAATTGCGCCTCGGCCTCTTTATGGCCAAGCAAGTCATATGTTTCCCTCGGATGCAAGCAGCCCGGCGCGCGGTCGGCCTCGGGGTAGCTTTCTGCTTCGGCTTGGCCTCGCATCTTAGCCTATGCGCTATCAAGACTGGTGCTAAGACGGCCAGCAAGCTCTGGGAATTTTTGCGTAACAACATAGATCATGCGCGTGTGCACGCCTTCGCGTTTCTCTCCGGCGTCCAAGGTGAATATACGCTCTGGATTTGATTTTGCTATGTCCAAAAAGGCCTCTCGAAGCGTGTTGTGGAAACTCATGGACTCCGCGTCAAATCGGGATAGCTCCTCCCCCCGCGTCTCCACGCGTTTCATGGCGATAACGGGATCAATATCAAACAAAATTGTCAGGTCGGGCTCAAATCCGTCCATGACCGCATCATGCACGGCTTTTATTCGCTCAGGGTCAACGCCGCGTGCATAGCCTTGATAAGCTAGGCTGCTATCGGCAAAGCGATCGCTTATTACCCACGCACCTCGCGCCAGCGCAGGACGGATTAATTTTTCAACGTGGTCCATACGCGCTGCATACATCAAAAGTACTTCCGTGAGACCTGACCAGCGATCTTTAGTGCCATCGAGCACGAGCTTACGGATAGCCTCTGCGCCAAAGGTGCCGCCAGGCTCCCGGGTCAGGACGGTCTCTATACCGGCCGCGCCCAGTGCAGAGACCAGAAGCTTAGCTTGGGTGGTTTTTCCTGCCCCTTCGCCGCCCTCTAGCGTAATAAATTTTCCTACTGCCATGATACCCTCTGTGTTTCGCCCTGCTTATGCCCTTTGATTTACATGAGGCTTATGTGCCTCTTATCTTCATCAAAAGCGCGCGACGGGCACGGCCAAACATGCTGAGCTGCTCCACGTCCTCACCAGCGATCAGAGGAATGCTGCGTTCCGTCTTGCCGGGCTCGATGATAATTAGCTGCGCTATTTCTTGCCCCTTTGTGACCGGGGCAGCAAGCGTTTTAAACCGTAGTTGCGTTTTCAATTTAGATCGATCGGCTCTGTATAGTCCCGCGGAGACATCCTTAGGTATAACCGCGGCGACTGTATCCGCTTGGCCCATAAATACATCAACCTTGGCGACGGAATCCCCTGCGCTGAAAAGCTTATAAACTTTGAAGCTGTCAAAGGCTGCCTGCATCAAATCAATAGCCACCTCGCGGCGTTCTGATTTGCTGCCAAGTCCATTGAGGACGATTATGCGGCGCGTATCGCCTCGCTTTGCTGAACCAACGAGGCCGTAACCGGAAACCTCTGTGTGGCCAGTCTTGAGCCCGTCTGCGCCCGTGAATTTTCCCAGTAATGGATTGCGGTTTGATTGCGTGATCTTGTTCCATGTAAAGCTACGCTCACTATAAAGGCCGTAAAATTCTGGATAAAGCGATATTGACCGCTGAGCGAGCTGCGCAAGGTCATATGTACTAATACGGTGTTCGGGATGCGGCCAGCCTGTTGCGTTGCGAAATGTCACGCTGCTCAACCCCGCCTTGCGCGCATATTGCGTCATGATGTCAGCGAAGGCGGTCTCGGAGCCCGCGAGACCTTCGGCAAGTACGATGCAGGCATCATTGCCTGACTGCACGATAACGCCTCGCAATAAATCTCGCACGGAGACCTTTGACCCGACCTTTAAAAACATGGTTGAACTGCCAGAACTCACGCCGCCGCGTCGCCAAGCTTCTTCGGAGACTTTAAACTCGGTATCGAGCGTGATTTTCCCTGTGCGGATCGCATCAAAGACGATTTCCGCCGTCAGTATTTTTGTCATAGAGGCAGGGGCAACAGGCCGCCGAGCGTCTTTCTCAAATAAAATAAGACCTGTGGCACTATCCATAATAAGAGCATGCGGCGCTGGCGTCTCAAACTCTGTGTTACTTTGTGCTAGCGCTGGGATGATGCCGATAGAGGCAAAAACTAAAGTGGCTGCAATAAATCGCACGGCAAGCTCCGGATAGAATCAAAAACGCGCACCAAAGGGTACGCGTCTTAGTTTTCACAGCTTGGCCGCAAGGTAAAGGCTTTGCAGGCAAATGCCCTCAAATTGCCTATTTTGTATAAGAGTCCTTATGGACCGCTTGAATCCATTTTGCGTCTTCGTTACGGGTCGATTTTGCCATATGGATAGGCCCTTTGATAGTCAGGGTGATCACATCATCCTCACCGCCCACTTGCGGGCCATCTGGTAGTGGAATAGGCGCTTGCGGCGTCATTGGCGCTGCAGGATAGCTACCCTGCGGCGATTGATATTCCGGCGCTTGATACTGTGGCGTGAGGGGCTGCTGCACTGCCTGCGGTATCGGCTGGGCCGGCGCGGCAGGTGCATATTCCTTTGGCGCATAATCGCGGAGCGGTTGATATGGGCTTTGGCCTTGCGGTGCATCGGCAGAGCGGCGCGGCGCGGGCACGGCTACCGGCGGCGTATATGGCATAGGCGCGGTGCGCGGCTGCGGCGCGGCAACCATGCGATTCGGGGCCATAGGGTCGGCTGGCCCTGCGTAGCGTACGCGAACGCGGGCTGTGCCTTGGTCAATAATGCCAAGCCTGCGCGCGGCGGCTTCGGAGAGATCAATGATCCGGCCTTTCACGAATGGACCCCGATCATTAAGGCGTACCATCAGAGTTTCGCCCGTCTCCAGATTGGTCACGTGTAGCATGCTGTTGAGCGGTAGAGTTTTATGCGCGGCGGTCATGGCATGCTTATCAAAAATCTCGCCGGTAGCCGTTGGCTTGCCATGATATTTATCACCATACCAAGATGCGAGCCCCTTTTTGTCATAGCCGGGGTCATGCTTAGGCTTGTAGCTTTCGCCCATGACCTTATATTTTTTGCCAACCTTTTGATGTTTGTAAAGATCGCGATCAACCTTTTTAGGGTCAAAATTATCAGCCTTCGGTTTTGCGGGCTGAGTCGACGGTTCTGGGCGGGACGAAGCCTGCGGGGCGGTATAAGGCGACGGAATAGTTACGCTTGGCTGCCCTGAAGGCAAGCTACTTGATCGCGGCAAAACTGTCGTCGTCGCGGCATATTGCACGCTTCCCTTCGAAGCTTTGTAGGTAATTGGCGCGCCCTGCACATATTTAACTGATGAGTTTGTCGCGCAGCCGGACAAACCGACAACGCTACTCGCGAATGCAACACCTGCTAACTTAGCTGCAAAATATTTACTCATTACCATCCTCTCTGGGCGGCCGAAACCGCTACCCACTCTTTCAAGCTGGCCTCTCTTTTCGGAGACCTAGCCTTTTCACTATTTGGTAAGCTAAACGAACAGTTTTAAATCGGGGTTAGGCAACAAGGCTAATAGAAACAAAAATAACAAGGTTCTCAAAGCGTTAATACAGCAGGCCCCCCACCCGTCTGCTAATTGCAGGAAAAATCCAAATTTTGGCGTGAAAGCCCTTGCAGAGGCAGATAGATATGCTAATCCGCGCGTGCAGACCAAGCAGACCCGTTGGGCGGGTGGCAGAGCGGTTGAATGCACCAGTCTTGAAAACTGGCGTGGGGGCAACTCCACCGGGGGTTCGAATCCCTCCCCGCCCGCCACCATATTTCTCTAAGTCATTGTTATATATAATATAATTTGCATATATGTGAATTTGGGTCTACCTGTGGTTAACACGTGCCACAAAATCAAATTTGACAAGCGCAAGGCAGTATTTTTTCTACACTGCGCTGGACTGTGTGGGGCACCATTTTCTTGACATAGCAAGTTGCGTAAGCCTCTGGAAAGTCTCGGAAAATTCCTCTTTCCTGTACTTTCCATCGGGTAACTCGCGCGATTTGCCTCACGTCTTGCCTTACAAAAGGCGGACGCAGGAGA